>NZ_JBDZDP010000001.1:0-1145292 GCF_040044995.1 Xanthobacter pollutisoli | reverse complement strand
GCCAGAGCCGCCTTGAGCGTGTGGCGGTCCGATTACAATGGATCGCGGCCCCACTCCGGCCTCGGCTGGCAGACCCCGTCCGCCTTCGCCGCCACCTTCCACCCGCGACGGGATCTGCCGCTGCGCCTAGCCAGAAGCTCCGCGCCAGACCCCGCCGCTCACACCGCCGAACAGGCCAAACCCCACCGCCAGAGCGAACTCACCGCTGGATAGAAGTTGGGGGCAACGTCATCTTCGTCCATCGGACCACTCGATGTCTGAGACCTCTTCTCGGACCTTCGAGACTAGCCGAGCGGAGGAGGCCATCAATCGTGGCGGAAGGCGCGCATCAGCTGGTCTTCCACCGGCTTCACCAGATAGGCCAGCGCGGTGCGGCTGCCGGTGCGGATGAAGGCCTCCACGGGCATGCCAGGCACCAGAGCCTTGCCGGCCAGCCGGGCGCGCTCCCTCTCTCTGAGGGCGACCCGCACCAGATAGAAGGGCTGGCCGCTTTGGGCATTGTGCGAGAGGTCCGGGGAGATCCGCCGCAGCTCGCCCTCCACCTGCGGCGTAGTCGCGCTGTCGAAGGCGGTGAAGCGCAAGGTCACGTCCTGGCCCACCTTCAGGCGATCGATCATTTGGGGGTCGACGCGCGCTTCCACGACGAAACCGTCGTCTTCCGGCACGATCAGCATGATCTGCTCGCCGGCGGCGACGACGCCGCCCACCGTATGCACCGCGTTCTCATGCACATAGCCGCTGGCCGGGGCGCGCACGTCGATCCGCTGGAGCTGGTCAACAGCCGCGACCCGACGCTCCACGAGGTCGGCGAGCTTCGTCTCCGTGTCCCGTAGCTCGGCCGCCACCTCCCGGCGCTGGTCCTGGCCGAGCTGGAGGATCTGCAGCTCCGTCTCGGCGATGCGGCCGCGGGCGCGCGCCACCTCCGCCACGAGCTGGCCGGCCTCGCCCGAAAGCCGGGCCGCTTCGCGTTCCAGGCTTGTCAGACGTGACAACGCCACGAGATTAGCCTTGAAAAGCTTGCGCACGCCATCAAGCTCGACCTCGATGATGCGGATCTGCTCCTGCTTGGAGGCGATCTGACTTTGGAGCCCGCGGATCTCCTCCCGCGTCTGTTCCATGCGCTCGCGCAGCTGGGCGGTCTGGCCGTCAAGCGCGTTGCGGCGGGAATTGAACAGTGTGGTCTCGCCCGCAACAATGGAGGCGAAGGCAGTATCCTCCTTCTGCGCCGGCTCATTCGGCACGTCGAGCGCATCGCGGCCGTCGCGCTCTGCCTCCAGGCGGGCCTTGCGGACGCGTAACTGGTTGAGCTGATTGTCCACCATGGCAAGGCTCGCGCGGGCGGTGGTCGCATCGAGGCGCAGGACGATGTCCCCGACCTTCACGAGGTCCCCGTCATTGACGCGGACCTCGGCCACCACGCCGCCAGCGGGATGCTGGACGCGCCGCACGTTGCTCTCCACCACCACCTGGCCCGAAGCGATCACGGCGCCGGCCAGCGGCGCGGTAGTGGCCCAGATGCCGGCGGTGCCCAGGAGAAGCGCGAGGGTGCAGAGGCCGACCAGAGCTGCGCGTCCGATATCGTGGTGCGGATCTAAGCGCGACATCTTCCCCCTTTCGCCCGACATCAGGCCCGCTCCGCCACGATGCGAGGCTTCGGCGGCTTTTCTTCCGCATGGCCCGAACGGCCGGCGAGCGCCCGCTTCAGGACTTCGTCACGGGGGCCGAAGGCCTGTACTCGGCCGGCCACCACCACGAGCACCAGATCCGTCATTGCCAAGGCGGCCGGCCTGTGGGCGATGACCACGCATATGCCGCCGCGCGCCTTAACGCCCTGGATGGCGGCCACCAGTGCGGCTTCACCCTCGGCGTCAAGGCTGGCATTGGGCTCGTCGAGAACCACGAGGAAGGGGTCGCCGTAGAGCGCCCGGGCGAGGGCGAGACGCTGGCGCTGACCGCCCGACAGAATGCCGCCGCCCTCGCCGATACGCGTGCCAAACCCCTCCGGCAGACGCAGGATCATCTCGTAAGCCCCGGCTGCGCGCGCCGCGGCCCGCACGGCCTCGTCCGTGGCTGCGGGATCGAACCGGGCGATGGTCTCGGCCACGGTGCCGTCGAAGAGCTCCACGTCCTGCGGAAGGTAGCCGAGCATCGCGCCCCGGACGTCTTCCGGCCACTGATCGAGGGTGGCGCCGTCCAGGCGCAGCTCGCCATGTGCGGGCGGCCACACGCCCACCAGCACGCGGGCGAGCGAAGACTTGCCGGACGCGGAAGGCCCGACGATGCCCAGCACCTGCCCCGCCTCCATCGCGAAACTCACCTGCGAGAGCACGGCGGTGGTCGCGCCCGGCGCCGCCACCGTCACATGGTCCAGCGTCAGCCGATGGCGGGCTCGTTCTGGTGCGACCGCCAGGGTGGCACTGCGGGGAATGGCCAGCGCTTGGCGCAAGCGCTGCCAGGCCTGCCGCGCCGCGAGGAAGGGGCGCCAGGAGGAGATCGCCAGCTCTACCGGCGCCAGCGCCCGGCTGGCGATGACCGAGGACGCGATCATGACGCCGGACGAGGCCTGACCTTCGATGACGAGCCAAGCGCCGGCCCCCAGCATTCCCGACTGCAGCATGAAGCGCAGCACCTTGGAAATGGCACCGAGACCGCCGGAGATGTCCGCTGCATGCTGCTGGGCGGCAACCGCTGCGTCACCGTACAGATCAAGCCGGGCGATCAGGCGCTGGGTCAGCCCAAGCGCCGCCACCACCTCGCCATTGCGCCGCGCCTGCTCCAGAAGCGCGCTGCGGGCCGCTCCCGCGCGGCCGGCTTCCTCCACCCGGTGGCGCGTCCGCATCTCGGTGAGGAACGTGAGCGCCACCAGCAAGGTGGCGCCCACCACGAGAATGCTGCCGAGGACCGGATGAAGCAGAAAGCACGCTCCCACATAGAGCGGGATCCACGGCAGATCGAAGAGCGCCATGGGTCCGACGCCGGACAGGAAGATGCGGACCGCATCGAGATCGCGGGCCAGCATGGTCCCGCCGTCGCCGCGGCGCACGGCGGCACCCTTCAGAATGGTACGCGCGACCTCGCCCGAAAGCGATTGGTCGAGGGCCACTCCGATGCGGCCGAGAATGCGTTGCCGCAAGGCATCGAACAGCCCCTGGACCGCATAGACCATTGCCACCGCGATGGTGAGGGCCACTAGCGTCGGCACACTGCGCGACGGAAGCACCCGGTCGTACACCTGCAGCATGTAGAGCGAGCCGGCGAGCATCAGCACGTTGACCACCGCGGAGAAGATCGCCACGGCGAGAAAGGCCTGGCGACAGGTGGACAGCGCGCGGGAAGGCAAATCCTTGTCAGAGGACCTGCCTGTCCTGCGCTTGCCGGGTCCGCGGTTCATGGTGCTCGTCGGTCGCAAAGCGCTGCCTGATCGTGCGCCGCGTTCGGACACGACGCAATTTGCCGCTTCCTTTTAACTGCAATCATCGCACATGCCTCCCCACACGGCATCGATGCCCGCCTTAACCGGTCGTTTGCTCCGGCCTGCGGTGCAGCTTGATCGAGCCCAGTCTCTGAGCAGTCCGCCTTCACCCTAGATGAGGGAATGACCGCCGTCGGAATTGCCGTGGAGAGCGTCCCACAGGTGCGCCGCAACAGATTCCGCCCCACCTTCGAGGATGTGGTGCGCGGTCGCCGTCGTGCTGGTCCCTTGGTCCGAGACATGGTTCCCGAGGGTGTCCAGCAGGTCAACGAGTTCGGTCCGCAGCTGGGCCGCGATCTGCCCCGGATCCGCGACGTCGCCGGTGTGCCAGGCTGGACCGTCAAAGGCGCCTGCGGACCCGTTCTGATGAGCGGCTGCCAGCGCTGCGAAACGCTTTTCCAGAACATCAAAGAGCCCGGAAAGCCCTTCGTCCACCCCGGACAGGCTGGCCGCCACGGACGCCCAGAGGTCAGGCGTCCCCACGCGCGCCTGTGTGGTCTCCGCCGAGGCGAAAGCGAGAGTTGCGATCGCGGGCGAGTCGTCGCCGTCGCCCGCGCCGGTCAAGGTGACCGTCACGTTCTGGGCGACGGTGCCGCCATGGTGGTCGTCGAGGGTCAGCACGAAGCTCTCGACCTTGGTCTCGCCAGCGGCGAGCGGCTCCACCTTGGCCTCGTCCACCACATAGGACCACACCACGCCGCCGGTGCCGTTGATGTCGCTCACGATCTTCGCCGTGAGCGTGCCCAGCGCGTCGGCAGGCGCCGCAACGCTAACAGTGTGGGTGTCGGAGGCATCGGCATCAGCGAAATAGTACGTGCCGGCGGCGTTGAGGGTCTTGTGCGCAGGGTCCTCGGTGAGTGTCGCGTTGGTGACGGAGGACGTCGGGACCGGCGCGATGAAGATGTCGCTCGCATTGTTGGTGTCGTTGGCGACGAGGTTGGTCGCCTTGGACGTGAAGATGACGTGCGCGCCGTCGGGTGTAAAAACAGGGCTGCTGCTGGCGTCGTTGGCGTAAGATGTTATGGGGGTTAATTCGCCGGTCTGAAGGTCCGCGACAATAATGTTGACCACGCCGCCGGCGTTGCCGGGTAAAGTCGATTCCGAGGAAGCGAAGACGATCTTCGTGCCGTCGGCCGAGAAGGAGAAGGTGTCGCTGACAACCCCGTCGTTCGGCAGGACCCCGCCGGGTGAACTCACGCAGGTGATTTCGCCGGTCTGAAGATCCTTCACATAGAGATGGGTGCCCCACATCTCGCCCCCCGGAACGACGGAGCTTTCGTTTGACATGAATGCGATCTTTGTGCCGTCCGGAGAAAAAATGGGACGCACTTCGTGGGCGCTCGCGGCGGATACAAAAGTCACATCGCCAGTCGTCAGATCTTTGATGAATACGCACATGCTACCGCCAACAACATTGGGCCCAAATTCATTGCCAAATGCTACGAAGGCGATCTTGGTCCCATCCTGGGAGAAGGCAGGATTGTAGCCATTTGTGGGCGTGAAGGCTCCAGGCTCGTTGATCGATACCTGGGTGGTAGCGCCTGTGACCAGATCTTTCACATACAGGCCGCTGCCGTTGGTGTCTCCAGCCAGGTCTCGCGCGCCGGATTCGAAGGCAACTTTGGTTCCGTCGGGCGAAAAGACCGGCCTCCCACTCCAAGCGTTTATCTCAGCACCAGACGAGTCAGTCGAAATCCGGGTAATGGCGCCCGTGTCAAGGTCTTTCACAAAAACATCGTCGGTCGCGTTCGTGTCACCCGGCACGAGGTTGGACGCAGTCGAGACGAATGCCACTTTGCGGCCATCCGGCGAGAATGAGACGTCCACCGTTGCGGTAATTTGAGGCGTATTCGCGTTGCTGGCGATTCCCGAGGCGTTCGCCGAAACCAGCACAACTGCGCCGGAGGAGAGGTCCTTGATGAATACCTGTTTCTGGCCTGCGTTGACGCCGGGGGCAAGATTGGCGGCGTATGAGGCGAAGGCCACCGCCGTGCCATCACCGGAGATCGCCGGGTCGAAGCTCGAGCCGGAGCCGTGCTCGCCTGCCGCACCGACCGAAATGAGAGCGATGCCACTCGCCGGGCTGCCAGACAGGAGTGTCGGCGCCTGATTCTCGAAGGCGAGAGCAACATGCGTACTGACTGCGCTCTTCTCCGCATCGGTGACGGTGAAGGTCACTCCGTCCGGAGTGGTCGGCGCGCCCGGCGCGGTCGACCGATAGGCGACCTGCTCCATCAGCGCGCTCATCTGCGCATCGGAGATGGCAACGTTGCCCTTGAAGGTGAAGGCGAGGTCGTGGCCCGACACCCCATTGGCTGAAACCGTCCCGACGGGGCGTCCGTCGAGATACAGCTTGGTGCCCGTGATGCTGAACGGGCCGTTTGCCAGATAAAGCTCATCCGTAGCAGTTGCGCTGTCGAGATGAACGGCAAGCTTGCCGCCTTTGAAGCCCGTTCCATCGGGATTTGCCACATGTGCGTCGCCATCGATGATCACGCCGTCCGCTGCGCTGGTCGGAGGGTGAGACGATACGGGGCCGAGGCCGGAGACGACCGGCGCATCGTTCCCCGCCTTCACCTTGAGCTGCATCGTCGCGGACGTTGAGGTGTGCTCGGCGTCGGTGGCGGTGAATGTGAGCGCGTGGGCGGCTTTGGAAGGGGCGTTGCCCGCACTGGAATAGGCGATGGCCCGCGCAAGAGCCGTCGCTGCATCATCGCTTACAGGCTGGTCGAAGCTGACCGTAAGTGCGGAGCCGTTCTGCCCGAACTCGGTTTCAGTGCCGATCCGCACTCCGTTGTAGAAGACAGAGGTCGTGCCGCTGCCGGCATCCGTCTCGACCGTAATGCCTCCGACCTCGGCAATGGAAAGCCTATCGTCCGGGCCTGCGCTCGCCAACTTTACGCTGAGCGCACCGCCCTCGAAGCCGGTGCCGTCAGGGTTCTTCAGCGTGACATTCGAATCCAGCACCACGGGTCCTGCATTCACCGTGTTCTCTGCCAAAGTCTTGTTCCGGTCGAAAGCGCCAAAGGTGGGGGTCGACTTCCTTGCGGCCATTGCTGCAACTTCCCTGACAAGTGATGCAAGCATGAGTAGCGCCTGCCTATGTCATGATCCAGCCTGCGATAGAGCTTTCCGCGGCAATAATTAGGAGAGAGCGGCCGAATTTATGCTTCACCTAAGGGCACGTGACGTATGGGAAGCACGCCTTCTACACCGAATGGCTCGGCCTGCCGGTGCCGGAGCGGGCGGCAGCCTGAGATCAGTTAGGCCTTCGGACTCCGGTCCGAAGGCCCATTGTTGCTTTCCATCAACCTGAGACCGGCGGCCGGACGCGCGCCATCGCCATGACCCTCATGGGTGCAGGGATGAGGCGCGCCGCCCTTTGCCAGAACGCCCCCCGGCTGATGGACCCTGAAAGCGCTGTCAGGCGCGGGCTACTTGGTGTCGCGGATCGCGTCGATCGTCTTCTGACCGAAGCGCTTGGCGAAATCGGCATAAGCGGGCTCGATGAGGGCGACGAACGGAGCCTTGTCCACCTCGTTGATCTCCATGCCTGCACTTCGAAGCGTTTCGACGCCGGTCGCCTCGAGCTTCTCCACTTCGGCGCGCTGGGCGCTGATCGCCTTGGCAACGCCCGCCTCGATGATCTTCTTGTCCTCGGCGCTGAGCTTGTTCCACACGGTCGGCGCCATGAGGATGGCGGTCGGTGCATACACGTGGCCGGTCAGGGCGAGGTACTTCTGAACTTGGAAGAATTTTGCGGTGATGACGTTCGAGAGCGGGTTTTCCTCGCCATCGACCACGCCCTGCTGGAGCGCGGCGTAGAGCTCGGGCCAGGCGATCGGTGTCGGGCGCGCGCCGAGCTGGCTGAATGCCCGGACGTGGATCGGGTTTTCCATCGTGCGGATCGACATGCCGGAAATGTCGGCGGGCGCCTTCACCACGCGCTTGTTGTTGGTGAGGTGGCGAAATCCGTTTTCGCCGTAGCCGAGGCCGACAAGGTTCTGCGCCGCGAACTTCTTGAGTATGTCCTGTCCGACTGGGCCGTCGACAACTGCGCGGGCGTGGGCGGTGTCGCGGAACAGGAAGGGAATGTCGAACACCAGAACCTCCGGCGCGAAATTGCCGACCACCGAAGTGCTGGTCATCGCCATGTCGATGGTGCCGAGCTGCACGCTCTCGATGATTTCCCGCTCACCGCCGAGGGAACCGCCGGGAAAGATGTCGACCTTGATGCGGCCGTCGGAGTCCTTCTCGACAGACTGCTTGAACGCCGTCGCCGCCGCGCCGAAATGGCTGCCCATGGGATTGACGAAGGCATATTTCAGTTTGGTCGTCTGCGCATCCGCCGAGGTCGCAGCGAAGGCGAGCAGCGCGGCGCCGATAAGCCAGTTCTTCATCGAAAGTCTCCGGGTTGACTGTGTCGGGGGAGGGACGTCGGTTTGCTCGGGTGAAGGAGGAGCGACGCCGCGGTCAGGCCACGCGGTAGCGCTCGACAATGTCGAGATCGGGCTCGATACCGAGGCCGGGCGCGCGGGGAACCGGCAGGCGGCCGTTCACGGGCAGGGTGGCGCCGCCGTAGATCTCAGCCTCGAAGTCGCAGTACAGCCGCTCCAGCATGGGTACCGAGCGCTGCGCGCCGCAGATGTGCAGCGTCGCCAGCTGGCCGGGGCCGAACAGGGCGCAGTGCGGCACGAACTCGATGGCGCTCGCCTCGCAGAACGCGGCGATCTTCAAAAGTTCGCTCACGCCGCCGGTCTTGGCCACGTCGGGCTGCGCGATGTCGATGGCCCCGGCATCGACCATGGCGACGAAGTCATGAAGCGAGCCGGCATTCTCGCCGGCGGCGATACGGTGCCGGCGGGACTGCCGGACGCGGGCAAGGCCGCGATAATTGTCCGGCGGCCAGATGGGCTCTTCAAGCCACATCAGCCCGAGGCCGGCGAGGCGGGCATCCATGACCAAGGCCTCGGCGACCGACCACGGGCAGTTGACGTCCAGCATGACCTGCGCGTTCGTGCCGGCGGCCTCGCAGGCTGCAGCGATCTCGGGATAGGTGATCTCGTGCAGCTTGATGAAGCGGTAGCCCTCGTCGATGGCGCGCTGGGTGGCGCGGGCCACGCCCTCCTGCGTGCCGTAGCGCAGCAGGCTGGCATAGACCTCCACGTCCTCCGCGAAGGTCCCGCCGAGCAGGTCGACCAGCGGTCGGCCGGCCGCCTTGGCGGCGATGTCCCACAGGGCGATGTCGATGGCCGAGATGCCGTACATGGTCGGGCCGACCCGCCCGAAATTCTGCATCCCGAATTCCAGCTTGAACTTGATGCGCGAGATTGCGGCGGCATCCTCGCCGAGGACGAGCGGGAAAAGCCGCGTTTCGATCAGGACGCGCAGCGAAACGTCTTCGTTGCGCGAGAACGCCTCACCCCAGCCGACCAGTCCTGTGTCGGTTTCCAGCCGCACGAACAGCGTGTCGAAATTGTTGCGCGGCGCGCTGGTGAACGCCCAGACCGGCTTGGCATCACTCTGGAACGGCACGGAGGCGAGAATGCACTCCGCCTTGACGATGCGTCCAGCCGCGCTTTGCGAAGGGCGGTCGAGCTTCAGGGTTGGGGCGAGATTCACGTCAGTCTCCGTTTCGAAGGAAATAGCGTCACCGCGCGCCGAGAAAGTCCGGCAGGGCGAGCGTCAGGGCGGGAATGAGGGTGATGAGCCCCAGCACGACCAGCTGCAGGGCGAGGATCGGGTAGATCTCGCGGTTGAGCTCCGACATCCGGACCTTGGCCACCATGCCGGTGACCGCCAGCAGGCTGCCGACCGGCGGCGTGATCATGCCGAGGTTGAGATTGATGATGACCACGATGGCGAAGTGGGTCGGATCGATGCCGAGGGTGGCGGCCATGGGGGCGAGGATGGGCGCCAGCACCAGCACGCCCGGAAGCGGCTCGATGAAGATGCCGAAGATCAGCAGGAAGACGTTGACCGCCAGCAGGAAGGCGAGCTTCGACAGGCCGAGCGAGCCGATCCACTCAGTCATCATCTGCGGCACCTGGGCGTAGGTGAGCAGCCAGGCGAAGGCCATGGAGGCGGAGATGATCAGCAGCACCGCGGCCGTCATGAACGCCGAGCGGGCGAGGATGTCCGGGATCATCGACCAAGTGAGCGTGCGGTAGATGAACATCCCGCACAGGAGGGCGTAGAACACCGCGATGACGGAGGCCTCCGTCGGGGTGAACGCGCCACTGTGCACGCCCACGACAATGAGCAGCGGGAGCATCAGCGCCGGAATGGCGCGCCAGCTGGCGGCGAGGCCCTGCCGCCAGGTCGGCGGCACGCCGTCGTCGCGGAAGTTGCGGCGCCGGCTGACGTAGCCATTGTAGCCGAGCAGCGCGCCGGAAATGAGCAGCCCAGGCAGCACGCCGGCCACGAACAGGCGCGGGACCGAGACCGCATCGTCCTGTAGGGCATACAGGATCATGATGATGGAAGGCGGGATGATGGGTCCCACCAGCGAGGCGCTGGCCGTCAAGGCCGCCGCATAGGGCAGCGGATATCCCGAGCGGCCCATCATGCGGATGAGCAGGGCACCGGGCCCGGCCGCGTCGGCGACCGCCGAGCCGCTGATCCCCGAGAAAAAAGTGATGGTGAGGACGTTGGTATAGCCGAGACCGCCGCGCTTGTGGCCGACGAAAAGCGAAGCAAATCGAAGCAGAACTTCCGCCAGCGAACCGCTCGACATCAATTCCGCGGCCAGCAGAAAGAAGGGAATCGCCATCAGCGGAAAGCTGTCCAGGCCGGCGATCATCTTCTGCGCGACGATGATCGCCGTCAGATCCCCGGCGTGGGTGGCTGTCAGTGTTGCCAGCACGATCGCGAAGCCGATTGGCACGCCGATGACCAGCAGGCCGCTCAGCGCGGCAAACATGACGAGGGAGATCATGCCGCCGCTGCCTTTTCGGGATCGAGGTCGTCGGAGGTTTCGAACGTGCCCTGCCTTACGAAGCCGACCGCAATCATCGCGAGATGCCAGAGGGTCAGCGTGAAGCCGACCGGCGCAGCGAGCGCGACCACGGCGAAGGGGACACCGAGGACCGGCGTCGTCTGGTGCCACGAGCGCCCCACATAGGACCAGCCGGCATAAGCGACCCAGATGCAGGTGGCGGCCACCAGAACCACCACGACGAGGCGCAGCAGCTTGCGCGCAACGGGCGGGGCAAGCTCGGCCAGTGAATCCACGGCGACATGGCCCCCGACGCGCAGAACCGGACCCATCCCGACGAGGGCGAGCCAGATCATCGCATAGCGGCTGAGTTCCTCCGCCCAAACCAGCGCCCCTACGGACAAATAGCGGAGCATCACGCTGGTGAAGACCATGACCGCCATCGCGCCGAGAATGAGAATCATGAGCCACCGGTTGAGGAAGAGAAGGGCGGCGTCCGCCTGATGCACGCGGCGCCAGCCTCCACTTTCCGTGCCTTTGAAGACGCTCTCCGATTCCACGTCCGGCCCCTGAACTGATAGTTGATTGTCAACAATTGACGAAACTACACGCTTCGATATTTATTTGGTCAAGCTGATATTTGCGTCACCCAGGGACCGATAAATGAGCGGCATCACCTCTTTGGAGCCCCCCAAGCGCCAAAGCCTCGACCGTGCAGCGGCTGACAGTCTGCGCCGGGCGATCCTGACCGGCGCGATCGCACCCGGCTCCCGGCTCACCGAAGCCCGTCTTGCCGAACAGTTCATGCTGTCGCGGGGAACGGTCCGCGCGGCGTTGCAGCGATTGGTGTCGGAAGGGCTGGTGATCCAACGGCCCTATAGCGGTTGGGACGTGCTGACGTTGACGATTCAGGACGCCTGGGAGCTTTCCACATTGCGCGCGAGCCTGGAGGCGCTTGCCGGGCGACTCGTCGCCGAGAAAATCAGCGATACGGAGCGCGCTGTTGTCATGGGCGCCTATGGGCAACTGGCGCAGGCCACAGAGAAGGGCGGAGGCGAAGATCTGGTGCAGGCCGACATGAACCTGCATCAGGCTATCGTCGGACTATCCGGCCATCGGCGATTGTCTGAGCAATACGGACTGATCGCCAACCAGCTCCGCCTCTACATCGCCTCGTCGAACAAGCTGGCGCCGACCATGGAGCGGGTACGCGAGCGTCATCTCGCGCTCATAGAGCCACTGCTAGCCGGAAATGCGGCGGCCGCGGAGGCGGCCTTCCGGGACCATGCAATCCGCAGCGGCGAAGAAATCATCGAACACCTGAGCCTGTCGGCGGCCAACTGAAGGTTGGCAGGCCGGCCCTGTGGCATTTGTGCTCATGGGATTCTCCCCCAGCCGATGCCATCGGGGTTGGCGGAGGGCGATCTTGCCTTCCTGCGCCTCATGCCTGGTCCAATCAATGGGCCAGAACGAACTTCAAGCTGACGAGCGATGAGGGCAACGTCACCGGCCCGTTGGCGAAACCCGGCCTGCCAGTCCGGGGCCGTGCTGCTCGGCAGGGACTATCGCGGGAGAGGGCTGCGACGCACTTAAGCGATCCGTCCTGAGGCGAGATGCTCTGCAGGTCGGAAACCAGCGCCCCGGCCTTCGGGATGGACGATAATCTGCCCTTCCCGGGACCGGCTGGGCTGCTCCGCCAAGCTCGGTTCTGGGGGGTGGATTGGCCCCGGCACGCCTTCCGGCGCATGATCTCTCCATGATCGACTTCCGCAACATCGAGACGTTCTTCTGGGCCGCAGCCCTCGGCAGCCTGCGGGCCGCGTCGGAGAAGCTCGGCACCACGCAGCCCGCCGTCTCCCAGCGTATTGCCTCGCTGGAGCAGACGCTTGGCGTGCGGTTGTTCCAGCGGGACGCGCGCGGCGTATCTCTCACCGCGAAGGGGCAGGAACTTCTTGTCCATGCGGAGCGGATGATCGAGGCGAAAAAGGACATGCTGCGCGCGGCGCGCGACCAGACAACCATGAGCGGAAAGGTGCGTCTTGGCGTGGCCGAGACCATCGTCCAGACCTGGCTCCCGCGCCTCATCGAGCAGGTGCACGCCGCTTATCCGGCCCTGGTGCTGGAAATCCACGTGGACAGCACCTCCGTCCTGTCCACGCAGCTCATGGGGCGCAACCTCGATCTCGCCTTCCTCATGGGACCGATCCTGGAAGCACGGGTCGAGAACCTGCCCCTGTGCACCTATCCGCTTGCCTGGGTGGTGCGCCACGATGCAGCCCTCGGGCCGGGTCCGGTCAGCCTGCCAGATGTCGCAGCCTTCCCCATCATCACCTATGCGTCCAACAGCTCGCCCTACAAGGTGGTTCGTGACATGCTGATGCGGGCTGGCCTCGGCGAGCCGCGCATGTATGGCAGCGCCTCGCTTTCCATGGTGGTGCGCATGGTGCTGGACGGCATCGGCCCCGCCGTCATCACGCCGGTGTTTCTCGGACGCGAGCTCGAGCGCGGCGAACTGCGCCTGCTCAACGTCACCGCCGACCCCCTCCCGGACCTGAGCTTCACGGCCAGCTGGGTGGATGGGCCCGACAGCTACCCCGCGCGGGTCATTGCCCGCATGGCGCAACAGATCGCGGACGCAGAGCAGGAGGCGATCACACACGAGGTATAAATCCAATTTATACCTCGGTTGCAAACATACGATTGGACAAACCAAGCGTCTGTCACTTGCAATGCAACCCATAAGGCGGACAGAAGAGCCGCTCCAGAGGGTCACATCATGGCAGATTTCTCGGGGGATCGCGCATGCCGCGCGATCCGGCCCGCCTCTTGTGCATTGTAGGCCGCCATGGGCTCGGCGGCTTCCAGCACGCACACGAACCGCCGCGCGGCTCTTCTGGCCGAAGCGGGCGCGTGTGGTGCGGCCTCCGTGCTGGTCTTCGGCTTTGGAAGCGCCCTCGGCGCCGGCACCCGCTCCCATGGCGCCCTGCGCTATCTCTCCGGCTGGGACGGGCATGAGAGCCTTTCCCTTCTTGTCCTGACGCCGTCCGGCTCCCGCCTTCTGGTGGGCAGCCCTTTCATGATGCCGCTGGCCGGGGGCCTTCCTGCCGACCTCACCGCGATCGACGCCCGTCCCGCCGACTGGGATTGGGCGGTGCGGAAGATGGGCCTGCCAGGACCGGTGGCCACTGTCGGCTTCGACGAGATGCCTGCCGCACTTCACGCCCGCCTGGCCCCCCTTGCGGGCGGGCCGTCCCTTGACGAGCGGGCTGCACGGCTGCGCATGCGCAAGGACGCGGATGAGATCGCCGCCCATCGCGTGGCGGCCCGGCTTTGCGACGAGCTGTTCGCGCGTCTGGGACCGGAATTGGCGCGGCGGTCGTCGGCAGCGGACATTCAGGTGGAGCTGGAGGCGCATGCCCGTCGCGGCGGAGCCGACTATTGCCGGACGTGGCTCACGATCCGCCCAGAGGCCGACTACTGCCGCTACTGGCCGGCGGAAACACAGTCTTCCCCTCAACCGGGCGACCAGGTGCTGCTCGGCGTCGCGCTCACGGTCGACGGCCATTGGGGTCACGGGATCCGGATGGGCGCGATCGGCCCTCTGAGGTCGGACCATTCCGCCCTGCATAGCCTGGTGGAGGAGATGATGGCGGCCGCCTTCGAGGCGCTGCGGCCGGGGCTGCCGCTTGCGGGCGTGGAAGCGGCCATGGAGCAGACGCTTCGCGCGAGCGGGCTGATGGACGCCCATCCCGCCCTCAGACGTTTCCGGAATGGTCACGGCCTCGGCCACTCCTATGAGGAGCCGATGCTGACGGACGCCTTCCCCCAGCATTTCGACACATCGGGCACGGTCGCCGCGGCAGGATCGGATGTGACCATCGCTCCCGGAATGCTGCTGGAGATCCATCCCAACCTGTTCATACCGGGCGTGGGAGGCGCCGCGCTCGGCGAAATGCTCCTCGTCACAGAGACGGGTATCGACAGTCTGTTGACCTTTCCCCGCCCACCCGTGGCGTGGGCCTGACCCGCCACGACGCTCGTCATCGCCGCCAAGCACAACCAGAGGAATTTGAACATGAAGCGCTTGATGATTTCCATCGCGGCCCTTGCCGTCGCCTCGGCTGCAACGGCTCAGGAACTGCCCAAGACCCAGCTCAAGGTGGTCGGCGGCCTCTCCAACCTCACGGCTTACCAGGACTATGAAAAGCCGTTCTGGACCAAGACCATTCCGGAAGCCTCCAAGGGCCAGATCACGGCCGAGATCAAGGGCTTCAACGAGATGGGCCTGAAGGGGCCGGAACTGTTGCGTCTGATGAGCCAGGGCGTGGTGGAATTCGGCACGGCAACGTTGTCCTATTTCGCCTCCGACAACCCCATCAACGAGACCATCGACCTCGCCGGCCTCGCACCCGACGCCAAGACCGCGCGCGCGGTGACTGCCGACTTCGAGCCGGTCCTCGCCAAGACCTATGGCGACGGCTCCAACGTGCGCCTGCTCGGCATTTCTCCCTATCCGGCGCAGGTTCTGTTCTGCAATGCGGATATCAAGGGCCTCTCCGACCTGAAGGGCAAGAAGGTCCGCACTTCCTCGCGCACCCAGGCCGAGTTCGTTGAAGCCTTCGGCGGCTCCAGTGTCACCATGGCGTTCGGGGAAGTGGTGCCGGCGCTTCAGAACAAGGTGGTGGACTGCGCCATCACCGGCTCGCTCTCGGGCTATTCGGCCAAATGGTATGAGGTCTCAACCCATCTCCTCGCCCTGCCGATCAACTGGAACCAGCAGATCCACGCGGTCAATGAAAAGGCTTGGCAGAAGCTCGATCCCAAGGTCCAGGCTTTCCTGAAGGAGAGCATCGCCGGCCTCATGGACCAGATGTGGAGCGCTGCCGCCAAGCAGACCCTCACCGGCTTCGACTGCAACACCGGTGCGGCCGCCTGCCCTTATGAGGTGAAGGGCAAGATGGTGTTGGTGGAGCCGACCGATGCCGACCGTGCGCAGCTGAAGAAGGTGTTCCAGGAGCAGATCCTGCCCAAGTGGGCGGCCCGCTGCTCGGCCGACTGCGTGGCGGCGTTCAACGCCACCATCGGCAAGGATCTCGACCTGACCGCCAAGAAGTAAACGCCGATGGCGGGCCGCGCATCGTGCGGCCCGCCCCTCGCGGGGGTGATGCCTCTCCCGCCTCCTTCCGGGAACGAGAAACATGACGCGCTATTCCGCACCTCCCGTGCTGACGGCCATGACACGCCTCGCCGAGACTCTCGCCCGCTCTGCGGTCTGGGTCGGCGGCGCGTTGACCATCGCGAGCGTGCTGTTCATCACGCTCGACGTGCTGGCCCGGAAGTTCTTGGGCCGTCCCATCGGCGGGGCGGACGAGCTGTCGAGCTATGCCTTCGCCATTTCCACCACCTGGTCCCTCGCCTTCGCGACGCTTCAGCGGGCAAATGTGCGCGTGGATGTAATCTATCAATACTTGCCGGTTCGGATTTCTGCAGTACTGGACTGGATCTCGATCGTATCGCTCGGCACCTTCATGGGCTTTCTGACCTATTATGCCTATGACGTGGTGGCCGCTTCCATCGTCCAGAACTCCCATGCCAACACGCCGCTCGCCACCCCCCTGTGGATCCCCCAGGGCCTGTGGTTCATCGGCCTGATCTTCATGTGCGTCGTGCTCGCGCTGATGCTGCTGCGGGCGTCGGTTGCGCTGGTCACCGGCGACATCGACACCGTCAAGGCGCTGGCCGGAGTGCGGTCCGCCGAGGAAGAGGCCGAAGAGGAAGCCGCCGCCGGCGAGCGGATGGTGAAGGGGGAGCAGGCATGATCGCCACGACCCTCATCCTCCTCCTGGTGCTGATCGGCCTCTCCATTCCGGTGGGCGCGGCGCTGGGCGTGCTCGGCCTCATCCTTGACCCGCTCTATTCCTTCCTGCCGCTGACGCGGGCCATGGGGGAGCTGGCGTGGAGCACCAACAACGAATTCCTGCTGGTCGCCATCCCGCTGTTCATCCTGCTCGGCGAGGTCCTGCTCCGCGCCGGGTTTGCCGAGCGCATGTACAGTGCCATGAGCCTCTGGCTGTCGTGGCTGCCCGGCGGCCTGATGCATGCCAATATCGGGGCCTCGGCGCTGTTCGCCGCGACCTCCGGCTCCAGCGTCGCGACGGCTGCCACCGTGGGCACCGTCTCGATCCCCCAGATCAAGCGCTATGGCTATAATGAACCTTTGTTCCTCGGGAGCCTCGCGGCCGGCGGAACGCTGGGCATTCTCATCCCGCCCTCCATCAATCTCGTCATCTATGGCGTGCTGACCAATTCCTCGGTGCCCAAGCTCTATCTTGCAGGCATCATCCCGGGCCTGCTGCTGGCGGGCCTGTTCATGGTCACGATCATCATCGCCTGCATCGCCAAACCCGCCTGGGGCGGACAGCGGGTGACGGCGACCTGGGGCGAGCGGCTGCGGTCTCTGGTGCATCTTGCCCCGCCGCTCGGCATCTTCTTGCTGGTGGTCGGATCCATCTATGCCGGCCTCGCCACGCCCACGGAGGCTGCCGCTCTGGGCGTCTCCGGGGCGCTGATCCTTGCCGCATGGTTCGGGCGCCTCAGCCTCTCCATGCTGCGGGAAGCGGTGGAAGGCACCATGAAGGCGAGCGCGATGATCATGCTGATCATCATCGCCGCCGGCTTTCTGAACTTCGTGATGTCGGCCACCGGCGTCACGGACGCGGTGGTGGGCTCGATCTCCGGCCTTGGACTGTCGCCGACGCAGATGTTGGTGATGATCGTGATCTTCTACCTGATCCTCGGCTGCTTCATGGAGACGCTCTCCATGATGATCACCACCATTCCCATCGTTGCTCCCATCATGTTCGCGCTCGGCTATGATCCGATCTGGCTGGGTATTCTCATCATCATCCTGGTAGAGGCCGCGCTCATCACGCCGCCTGTGGGCCTGAACCTGTTCGTGGTGCAGAGCCTGCGCAAGAGCGGCTCCATGGGCGCCGTGATCGTCGGGAGCGTCCCGTTCGTCCTCGCCATGGGTCTGCTGCTGGTCCTCATCAGCCTGTTTCCGGACCTGTGCCTTCTGTTGCCGCGGATCTTCTCGTAGCGCGGCGTCACCCCTGTCCCGGTCCGCCCGAAAGACGCGGGCCGGCCGTTCCCTCCCGCTCCTTCGCAACCTGCCGGCAGGACCGGCGGCGACGGCGACGGCTTGTCCCGAGGTCAACATGCAAACCCACGCTTATCCCACCCCCTATGCCGCCCGCCTTGCCGCCCGCTCCGGCGTCCTGGACGCCCCGACGGCCAATGTCGCGCCCGGCTACGTGCAGGCGAACCTCGCCATCCTGCCGCGCGATCTTGCCTATGATTTCCTGCTGTTCTGCCAGCGCAATCCCAAGCCGTGCCCGCTCGTGGGCGTGTCGGAGGTGGGTGACCCCATGCTGCCGCTGCTCGGCCACGACCTCGACATCCGCACCGATGTGCCGCGCTACCGGGTGTGGGAGAAGGGCAAGCTGGTCGCGGAAGTGACGGACGTCAGCCAGTACTGGCGCGACGACCTCGTCACGTTCGCCATTGGCTGCTCGTTCTCGTTCGAGGAAGCCATGCTGGCGGCGGGCCTGCCGGTGCGCCACATCGAGCAATGCTGCAACGTTCCCATGTATCGGACCAGCATTGCCACGACGCCCGCAGGCCGCTTCTCCGGCCCGCTGGTCATGTCAATGCGCCCGCTTTCACCGAAGGACGCGATCCGCGCCGCCCAGGTGACCGCGCGCTTCCCGTCCGTGCACGGCGGGCCGATGCATATTGGCGATCCCAGCCTCGTCGGCATCAAGGACATCGGCAAGCCGGACTACGGCGACCCGGTGGAAATCCGCCCCGGGGAAATTCCGGTCTTCTGGGCCTGCGGCGTTACCCCTCAATCGGTGATCGCCGCCAGCATGCCGGATTTCTGCATCACCCATGCTCCCGGCTATATGCTGCTGACGGACATTCCCAACTCAGACCTCGCCATCTGCTGACGGGCCCCGGCCGGCGGTTGACGAGGACCCGACGGGCAAATGCGCGACCGCGCTCACGGCGCTCACGGCGCGAAGGTTGCCCCGCTTGCAATCAGACGCAAATCGGTGAACCAGGCGGAATGGGGCTGCGTCGACCTTGGCGATGCGCTTAAATGCCACGCTTACCTAGCGGATGGCAGGCGCGGTTGTGAAAGAGAAGTTCGCCAAGCTCAGGGACCGGCTGTCGGTCAGGCAGCAGACGACCATGTTCGCTGCCCTGCTGTGCATAACGACAGCCCTGGCCGTCGCCATCTCGGGAGGCATGCTCGCGCGACGGCAGGCCGCGGAGGATGCGCAGGAGCGTTTGGCCACGCTCGCCGCCACGATGGCCAGTCGTCTCGACCAGCACATGTTCGAGCGCTATCGCGAAATCCGCAACATCGCTGGCCTTGCCGCGCTCAAACCGACCTGGACGGAAAGCCCGGCGGGCGTTCGGGCCATCCTGGCGCAGATCCAGTCCAGCCTTCCCGACTATGCCTGGATCGGCTTCGCCGGCCCCGACGGCATCGTGCGCGCCGCCACCAACGGCCTCTTGGAAGGCGTCTCCGTCGCCCAGCGCCCGTGGTTCGTCAACGGACTAAAGGGCCCCGCAGTCGAAGACGTCCACGATGCGAAATTGCTGGATCAGCTGCTGCGGAAATCTCCCGATGAGGCTCCGTTCCGTTTCGTGGATGTCGCCGTTCCAGTCTACGCCGAGAGCGGTGCGCTGCTGGGTGTCCTGGGCGCGCACCTGAGCTGGACCTGGGCCGATCGCATGCGGGAGTTGGTCCTCAGCCACCATCTCGCCGAAACGCGGCCTGAGCTGCTGGTCTTCGGGCGCATGGGAAATGTATTGATCGGTCCGCCCAATTCCGCGCCGCTTTCCGCAGAGCAGATCGAGGGCATGCGGGCCGGCCAAACCCTCCTTGTTGTGTCAGAGGACCATCAGGCGGAACTGAGGTCTCTGGCTCCAACCACGGGAATGGGAGACTATCCGGGGATGGGATGGATCGTGGTGGCGCAGAAGCCGCTTTCTGCCGTTCTCGGGCCGGCCAACAATCTGTTCCTCCTGATCATCATCGTCGGATCGGCCGTGGCGGTCGCCGCCGCGCTGCTGGCGCGCGGGCTGGTGGGCCGTACGATGCGACCGCTGGAGAAACTGACCCAAAACCTGGACCTGATCGGGCGGGACAAGAATGCGCGGACGATCCCCTGGCAACGCGGCTCCAGGGATGTATTCCAGCTCTCCTCCGCAATCCGCTCGCTCCTGCGGCGCGTGGACCTCGCCGAGGAAGGCGAGCGGGAGGCCCGCAAGGCCGCGGCGGAGGAGGCGGGCAAGTCCGAAGAGTTCCGGCGTCGCGCTCGCCAGGATATGGACGCCCTCCAGCAATTGGCCCGGACCGATACGATGACGGGCCTGCTGAACCGGCGCGGCTTCCTGCCGGCAGCCGAGCGAGCCATGGACATGTTCAACAGCGGGAACGCCAGGCCTCCCAACATCTGCATGGTCGACATCGACCATTTCAAGCACATCAATGACCAGCACGGCCATGCCATCGGCGACAAGGTCATCTGCGCCATCGGCTCCATCATCGCGGGCCAGGTTCGCCAGGGGGATTCTGCGGCTCGCTTCGGCGGCGAGGAGTTCATCGTCCTTGCCGAGGGGAGGGACGCGGCCGATGCCTTCGCGCTCGGCGAGCGGATCCGTGAAACGATTGCCGGCACCCCCATCGCCCTTGGCGGGTCGCCCTTGAGCGTCACCGTCAGCGTGGGCGTGGCGATCGGCAACGATCAGGACCGAGACGTCGCGGACGTCATCGAGCGCGCGGACCGCGCGCTTTACGACGCCAAGCGAAAAGGCCGCAATCGCACGGTGGCCGCCGAGGAGCAGGCCCCCCGCAGCATGGCGGTTTGAGCTGGCCCGGCTGCGTGGAGAGAAAACGGAAACTGGCTGGGGCGCCTGGATTCGAACCAGGGAATGGGGGAATCAAAATCCCCTGCCTTACCACTTGGCTACGCCCCAACGCGGCGGCGGAACATATAGGCGGGCGGACGCTCTGTCCACGCGCGCAAAAAGGCGATCGGCGAGGTGCCGACGCCGTGCTCAGGCGCCGGAGAAGCGCGGCGCGCGCTTCTCCGCGAAGGCCTGGCGGCCCTCGCGATAGTCGGCGCTGCCGTTGGCAAGGGCGGTCGCGCGCTTCGCCTCAGCCAGCAGCGGCGGTGCGCCGCTTTCGCTGGCCCGGATGGCCAGCTTGGCGGCCTTGAGAGTCAGCGGTGCGTTCTCGGCGATGCGGGCCAGCGTCCGGTCGGCAAGGGCCTCGGCCTCTTCGGCAGGGGCAAGCAGGTCCACGGCGCCGAGCGCGTGGGCGCGGGGGGCCGGCAGGCGATCGGCGGTGAAGAACAATTGGCGTGCCCCCTGGCTGCCGAACGTGCGCAGCACCCGCGCCATGCCGCGCGGATCGTAGCCGAGGCCGAGCCGGGCAGCGGGGATGGCGAAGAAAGCGTCGTCGCCGGCGATGCGCATGTCGCAACTCGCCGCCAGCGCCGCCCCGGCGCCCACGCACGCCCCACGCACGAAGGCGACTGTTGGGAAGGGAAGACCCTCCAGCGCCGAGCAGGCCTGCTCGACAAGATCGTCATAGCTCTGGGCGCCGGAGGCGTCGGATCGCGCCGTGTCGAAGTCGGAGATGTCGGCGCCGCCGGAGAAGGCGAGATCACCGGCGCCGCGCAGCACGGCGACCCGGATGTCGCTGCGCCGGGGCGCGTCGTGCGCGAAAGCGCTCAGCGCCCGCCACATGGTGCTGGAAATGGCGTTGCGGCGTTCCGGATTGGTGAGGACGAGGCGCGCGATGCCGCCTTCGACGGTGATGGCTATGCTCCCGGCCACGGTCTTCTCCCCTCCGGGCGGCCCGAGGGCCACCGGCTGATGTCCGCACGCGGGACCGGCGGCCCCGTGGGAACGTCTCTAAGCGGAACCCGTCCGGGAGGGAAGTCGCCGATGGTGCAAGCCTTCGCCAGCCCGACCCGACGCGAAGCAGGACCGATCATGGGGGTAGGGATGATCTGGCGTGCCGGGCAATGCCGGCGTGGATCCGCGGGAGCCGTTGCGTCTCGACGGCGAAGGGGGTTCCGGGGCGGCGCGTGAGCGCCACCCCGTTCCCTACGGGCGCCGGTCAGGGCTTGGCACCCGAAGCATACCCATCAGAGCCGCAACGCACCTGCGCCGCGAGCCGCCCCGTGGAAGGTATTTGTCTACTTACGCTCTTGTCTCATGTTTGAACGCTGGACAAAGCATTTTCAAGAAAAAAGTGCACAAAATTTTGGCACACCGACAAGTCGGTATTCAAGTCCGTCGGGTTTTCACGCGCAGGTTGGTCGGCCGTAGCGTTAGCGCTACTCGATCTACCACTCATTCCTTGCGAAGGAGGAGGTTGCCGAGGAATCCCACCCCGAGACTGCCCAAAGCCACAAGCAGTCCATACAGCAGTCCGTCGTGTAGGGCGAATTCTGCTATCCGTTGCTCGAAGCCGATCTTCTGAACGTCGAACGTGGTGGTTTGCTCTGCCGTGAGCTCGCCGTTGCGCAGCAGCTTGACCACCACCTGATAGGTGCCGATGGGGGCCGTGCCGGGAATGCGGACCTCGGCGCGGAACACCCGCGGCGCGAGAAAGGTCACCCCCCTGGGATCTTCCGCATAGAAGCCCTGGCCGCCCTGTATCCGCAAGAAAGCGAGCCGGAACGGGTCTGTGGGAACGACATCCGCATAGTCGGGTCCCACCCGCTGGACGAGGATGTTGCGAGCGAGGCCGATCTGCTCAACCCGCAGCGTCTGGGCCGTCGCCATTTCTTCCGCTGGACGGTTGGTCAGTACCGCGAGGAATGCCGGCACCTCCAGAAAGGTGCGGCTATCGGAATTGAGCCAGAGGCCGAGCACGCGCGATTTGCGCCAGGTGGTGAAATCTTCCCGGGGGCCCCGCACGGTGACGACCACGTCCGGTGCCGGCCCTTCCTCGCTGGTCTCGGCGACGCCGAACACCACCAGGTCGGCGCCGGTGAAGCTCGACGTGATCCGTACCTGGGGCTGGGAGATGGAGACGACGAGGCGATCTGCGCGCGCCGCGCCGCAGCCTTCGGCGATCAGGAGGCCGGCGAAGAGCGCGGGCAGGCCGCGGGCGAGGATGGCGCGCAGCCGTCCCGCGATCATTGGACCGACTCCACCGACGTGACGGCGAAGATGTCGCCGGGCGCCGTCACCAGTTCGGCGCCCACCCGCACCGCCACCGAGAGCACGAGCAGGCCCAGCAGCAGGCGCAGATGTTCAGCCTTCAGGGTCTGGCCGGTCCGCGCACCGAACTGGGCGCCCAGCGTGCCGCCCACCATGAGCACCAGCGCCAGCACAGCATCCACCGTGCCGTTGGCGACGGCGTGGAGCACGGTGGCTGCGGCCATGGTGACGAGGGTGAGCACAAGGGAGGTGCCGACCGAGGTCTGGGTCGGCACGCGCAGCAGATAGATGAGCGCAGGCACGAGGATGAAGCCGCCGCCGACGCCCAGCACAGCGCCCAGCAGGCCGATCACGAAGCCGATGACCACCACGGGGATCACCGAGACATAGATGCGCGATCGGCGGAAGCGCATCTTCAGCGGCAATCGCATGAAGGCGGCGCGCATGCCGGGGCGACGCACCTCTGGAGTCTGGCCGCGCTGAGCGCGGGCGATGGCGCGCACGCTTTCGGTGAGCATCAGCGTGCCGATTGTGCCCAGAAGCAGCGTGTAGGACAGGCGGATGGCAAGGTCCACCTGCCCGATGGTGCGCAGGAAAAGGAAAAGCAGCACGCCGCTGACGGTGCCGGCAAGGCCGCCGGTCAGAAGCACGCCGGCCAGCGGCAAATCCACCATGCCCTTGCGCCAGTAGGAAAGGGCGCCGGAAAAGGAGGAGGCCGCCATGTAAGGCGAGACGCTCGCCACCGCCACGGCCGGGGGCACGCCGGTGAAGATGAGCAGGGGAGTCATCAGAAATCCGCCGCCCACCCCGAACATGCCGGAGATGAACCCGACCGCCAGACCCATCGCGAAGATCGTGAAGATGGCGACGGGTAGCTCGGCAATGGGCAGATACAGCGTCACGGGCCGACTTTCGCGGTGCGGTAAACGGCTGAGCCTATAAAGCGAGAAGCCGGTGGACGAAAGCTCAAGAAAACCCATAGGCTTTAAGAATTAAGGGTCGGTGCTGCCGTCTTGCATGTTGGCTGTTGCTCGGCAGTGGTAAATATGCTTGCAACCTTAGGGCGCGGATGGGGAGCGTAAGGGTGCCGGACCGACACATCTACGGCTTCATCAGCAGGCTCCTGGAGTCCATCGACATCGCGTTCTGCCTGTTCGATGCCGAAGATCGCGCCGTGATGTGGAACGACGCATTCCTGCGTTTCTTTCCCGAGCACGCCGGCCACGTGCACTACGGAGAGCCCTATCGCGAAAATCTCCGCCGCTTCTATGAAGCCCGGCTTTCGAACGAAGAGCGCTGCTATATCGAGCGCTACATCGACGAGGGTGTCGCCCGCCATCGCGCCCAGTCCCGTCCTTTCGTCTTCACCCATCGCGGCCGGCGTCTGCAGGTTGCCTCGATGCCGACCCCCGGCGGCGAACGCGCCAGGGTGTGGCAGCAGCTCCAGGTCACGGCGCACGCACCCAAGGCCGACGGGTGGGACGCCTTCCCCATCGACCTGCTCGACCACATCGCCGACGGCGCCATGGTGCTCGACCAGGCCGACCGCATCATTGCCACCAACGCCGAGTTCCGCCTGCTGTACGACGTCCCGGAAGGGCGCTCCGTCATCGGCTCGACCCTTGCCGACGTCGTGCGGGCCGCCTGGGAGAAGGCCGGCGAGCAGGACCGCTGGTCCGACGGCTTCGTGCAGGACAATCTGAATTTCGCGGGAGCGCCTTTCGAAGTGGAATTGCCGGGCGGGCGCTGGCGGCGTGTGATTGCACGGCGCAGTGCCTCGGGTATTGGCTATTTCACCCATTCCGACCTCACCGAGCTTAAGCGCCAGCAGGCCGCTCTGAAGCGCGCCCTCGACGAGCTCTCGGCCATCGCCGCTACCGATGGGCTCACCGGCCTTGCCAATTGGCGCCGCTTCGACGCCGCCATCAAGGCCGAATGGGAGCGCAGCGCCCGCCTCGGCACGCCGGTGGCGCTGCTCGTCATCGACCTCGATCATTTCAAGAGCGTCAACGACCGCTTCGGCCATGCCGCCGGCGACGAATGCCTGCGGCGCCTGGCCGCCGCGACAACCCAGGCTGTCAAGCGGTCGGCCGGTCTCGCTGCACGGACCGGGGGCGAGGAATTCGCCATCCTGCTGCCCGACGCCGGCAACGCGGAATCCCTCGCCGTCGCTGAGGAGATTGCGCAGATCGTGCGCATGGAGGCGTGGACCGAGGTCCACCCCGAGTTGCACGCGCTCACCGTCAGCATGGGAATCTGCGCCGTGCGCGACACCACGGCCGTGAGCATTCAAGACGCCATGGGCCGGGCAGATGCCGCGCTCTATCGGGCCAAGAATCAGGGGCGCAACCGGATCGAGGTGGACGGCGCCTGATTCTTTCTCCGGTGGTCGTTCGCGCGCCGTGCGTCGGCCGCGACGACGATGAGCACGGCGGAGAGCCCCCGTGCCAGAAGCGCGCGGGAGACTCCAGCGGGGCGTCCGTTGCGCCGTGGCAGGTGGACGAACAGCACGGGCGGCGCGGCGGGCCGTTGCCTCGCCCAGTCGAGGGCATGGAAATAACTGGCGTTGCACAGATAGCGTCCGGCATCCTGGGAGTTTGCCGCGGCGATGCCGGCCTTGCGGAGCGCGACGGCAAGCGGTGATCCCGCGACGGCGGAAACCAGACGGCCGGGCGCGGTCGCAGAGAGACGGCGCGCTGCAGGGTGCCGCCGTGCGACGTCGGGGGCCGCACGGGCGGCGTTCTCCGCCACCTGCTCGATGGAGATGCGCCGCCGACGGGCGGCGACGCCCAGGAGCAGGACTGCGTCCGGCGCAAGCTCGGCAAGGCGGGTGTCGAGCCGCGCGAGGGCATCCCAGCGGGTGGGAAGGGCCTCGAAATGAAGCGCGATGCCGGCCAAGGTCGGGCGCCGCAGCCGCAGCAGGTCGGCTGCGGCCAGCTGGGAGGGGTTCACCGGCACGCCCGGAAAAGGCCCGAAGGCGCAGACCAGGATGCGCAGGGGCCTGCGGACGGGGGCCTGATCGATATGTGCCGCGGCCACGCTAAAGCCCGATCAGGCCGGCGATCTCGGCCGCCGCCAGAGCCGGGGCGAGGGTGCCGGCGGCGACCTCCTTCTCCAGCTCCGGCAGGCGCGCCTTGACGCCGGGATCGTGGGCAACCTTCTCGGCTAGGCGCTCGTTGAGGAGCGTCCACATCCAGCGCACCTGCTGGGCCTGCCGGGTCGCCGCGAAGGTGCCGGCAGCCTCGCATTTCTGCCGGTGCAGCCGCACCTGTTCCCACACGTCGGGAATGCCGTCTCCCGTCATCGCGGAATAGGTCAGAACCGGAGGCGACCAATGGGCGTCGCGGGCGCCCAGAAGGTGCAGCGCTGCCCGATATTCCCCTGCCGCGGCGCGGGCGCGGGTAATGTTGTCGCCGTCCGCCTTGTTGACGGCGACGATGTCGGCGAGCTCCAGCACGCCCTTCTTGATGCCCTGCAATTCATCCCCGGCCCCGGGCAGCATGAGGACGAGGAAGGTGTCGGTGAGGTCGGCCACGGCCGTCTCCGACTGCCCCACGCCCACCGTCTCCACCAGCACCACGTCGAAGCCGGCGGCCTCGCACAAAAGCATCGTCTCGCGCGTCTTGGCCGCGATGCCACCGAGGGTCCCGCCGGAGGGCGACGGGCGGATGAAGGCGTTGCGGTCCACCGACAGGCGGGCCATGCGGGTCTTGTCACCGAGGATGGATCCGCCGGTGCGGGTGGAGGAGGGGTCCACCGCCAGCACCGCCACCCTGTGGCCCTGTCCGGTCAGATAGGTGCCCAGGGCGTCGATGGTGGTGGACTTGCCCACCCCCGGCACCCCCGTGATGCCAACGCGGAAGGCATTGCCCGTGCGCGGCAGCAGGGATTGGAGCAGCGCCTGGGCCCGACGACGGTGATCGGCGCGCCGCGACTCGACGAGGGTGATCGCCCGCGCCAGCGCTGCCCGCTCGCCTCTTGCGACCCCCGCCGCGAGGTGCTCGTCGTCCTGCCGTGCGCCGCTCATGCCCGTCCCCTCGTTCCGGCCGTCGTTTTAGCGGAACCCCGGCTCCAGGGTGAACGTTCTTGTCGCATCATTCCACTCACACGGAGGACGAGCCGATGAACTGGGATCGCATCGAAGGCAATTGGAAGCAGTTCACGGGCAATCTCAAGGCCCAGTGGGGTAAGCTCACCGACGACGACCTCACCGAAATCAACGGGAACCGCGAAGTTCTCGAAGGGAAGCTGCAGGAACGCTACGGCTATGCCAAGGACGAGGTGAAGCGCCAGGTCGATACCTGGTCCACCAACATCCGGACCATGTGACGAAGCCCCTGCAAGGACGGCCCCGTGCCCGCGCGGCACGGGGCATTTTTGCGTTTGAAGGTCAGGAATTACGAGGCGGGCGCAACTTTCTTGATGCCGCTGCGGTCAAGCCCGGCGAGAGCTTCCGCCGCGCGCACGCCTGAGACGGTGATATCCGGTGCGATTTCCGTGAGCGGCACCAGCGCGAAGGCACGCTCCATCAGCCGCGGATGCGGAATCTCCAGATCAGGCAGATCCACCTTTTCGGTCCCGAAAAGCAGAATGTCGATGTCGATGGGCCGCGGACCGAACCGCACCTCGCGCGCACGATCGCGCCCGAGCGTCCGCTCGACGGACAGCGCCAACTCCAGCAGGGCGTGCGGGGCGAGCGGGCTGTCGACTTGCACAACCTGATTGAGATACGGCCCCTGCGGGATTGGACCCCAAGGTGGCGTCTCATAGAGCGAGGAGCGGGCGCCGACGGCCACGCCCGCCTCGGCCAGCCGCGTCAGCGCCTCTGCCATGGTGGCGGCCCGGTTCCCGACGTTTGAGCCGAGGCAGAGATAGGCGATGGTCATGAGGCGTCCCGAATGGCCTCGGTGACGCGCGCGGCCTGCACGTGGGCTGCCACGTCGTGGACGCGGATGATCTCCACCCCGGCAAGAATGCCGATGACGTTGGAGGCAATGGTCCCTGGCACGCGCTCCGGTGGCGTTGTCTCGATCACCTTGCCGATGAGCGATTTGCGCGAGGTCCCGAGCAGCAGAGGAAGGCCGAGCACGCGCAACTCGTCGAGGCGCCGCACCGCCGAGAGATTCTGCGGGAAGGTCTTGCCGAAGCCGATGCCGGGATCAAGCACGATACGATCACGCTTCACGCCGGCGCGCTCCGCCGTCTCCAGCGCCCGCTCGAAGAAGGCCAGCATGTCGGCGACGATGTCGAGGCTGCCGTCCACCTCGGCGCGGTTGTGCATCACGATTGCTGCCGCGTCGTAATCCGCGACAACCCGCGCCATGTCCGGGTCACGCGCGAAGCCCCAGACGTCGTTCACGATCGCGGCACCGTCATCGAGCGCGCGCCGGGCGACCTCAGCCTTCCAGGTATCCACAGACACAGGGACGCCGGCATCCCTGGCGAGCGGCCCGATCACCGGGGCGATGCGGGCCCACTCGTCCTCCGCCGACACGGGTGTGTGGCCGGGACGCGTCGATTCGCCGCCCACGTCCAGAATATCCGCGCCCTCGCTCACCAGCCGCCGTGCATTGCCGAGCGCATCCTGCGGCGCAGCGCTGAGCCCGCCGTCGGAAAATGAATCCGGCGTGACGTTGAGGATGCCCATGATGAGGGTGCGGGGCCCGAACTGGAGCGTGTGTCCGCGGGCGATCAGGGGGCGGGTCGGGGCTGGGGGCATGGGTGCGGCCGGTTGAAGGGGGCGCCACTCAAACCCGGTGGGTGGGGAATGGCAATACGGGGTGGGCGATGCCACCCCGTTTTCCGTCCTGTAAGGCCCGCCTCGCGGCTATTGGGCGGCAACGCCCGTCCCGATTGGGCAGGACACGCCCGTGCCGCCGAGGCCGCAGTAGCCGTTAGGGTTCTTCGCCAGGTACTGCTGGTGATAGTCCTCGGCAAAATAGAACGGCCCGAGCTCCAGGACCTCGGTGGTGATGGCGGGGAAGCCGCGCGCCTTCAGCTCCGCGCCATAGGCCGCGTTTGCTGCCGCGGCCTGCGCGAGCTGCGCGGCACCCGTCGCATAGATGCCGGAGCGATACTGCGTGCCCACATCGTTGCCCTGCCGCATCCCCTGGGTGGGATCGTGGGCCTCGAAGAACACCTTCAGCAGCATTTCGAAGGACACCACCTTCGGGTCGTAGACCACGAGCACCGCCTCGGTATGGCCGGTGCGGCCCGAGCAGACCTCCTCATAGGTGGGATTGGGCGTGTGGCCAGCGACATAGCCGACCGCGGTGGCCCACACACCCTCCTGCTGCCAGAACTTGCGCTCCGCGCCCCAGAAGCAGCCCAGGGCAAATACCGCGGTCTCGAAACCGGCAGGGTAGGGGCCCTTCAAGGCATGGCCGTTCACGAAATGCACGGCGGCGGTGGGGATGGGCGTCGCGCGGCCGGGCAGGGCCTCGGCAGCGGTGGGCAGATCGAGGGACTTCTTCAGCCAGAACATGGCGGGCTCCTCGCAGAGGGCTGCGCGGGGGCGTCGAACCCGCCGGGCGCAGCGCGGATTTTGGGGAGGCGCGGGGTGTTAGCCCGCGCCGTAGCCCCAATATGGGGAGCGACCGGGATTTCTGCGAGGGGGGCCGCGCCTCAGCTGATCTCGAAGCGCGAACGCTCCCGCACCCGGCCGATCCCCATGAAGATCAGCCCCAGCAGAAGCAGCAGCGCGAAGGCGGGCAGCGACAGCGCCGGCAGGAGCACCGAATTCCACAGGGTGGGCATGCCGGAGCGGGCGGAAGCCTCGGCCCGTTCCAGGCTGCCCGGGGACAGCGCGAACCACGCATCGCCGGCCGAAGTGAAGGCGAGCGCCGAGGCGGCGATGGACCGCGTGCCGTCGACGATCAGCGCGACGAACCCCCCGGCCAGCAGCCAGAATCCGGTGAAGCGGAGCAGGAAGCGGATCATGGGCGGCGCGCGGCTCCTTGCGGTGTGAAAAGACGGGAACGCTGCCCCATTTAGGCAGGAACGGCGGGAATTGCACGCCGTCGTATCGACCCCGTGCGGACCCGCTCAGGGGTGGGGGCTTGAAGGGAGGCGCAGGGTTTGCTTCCATCACGGGATGACGACCGGCCTCATCGAGATCCGCAGGGCCAAGCCCGCCGACGCCGCGGCGATCGCGGCGGTCCATGACGCGGCCTGGCGCGCGTCCTATCGCGGCCTCATCCCCGGCATCGAGCTGGAGCGCATGGTCGAGCGGCGCGGGCCGCGCTGGTGGGATGCTGCCATCCGCAGGGGCAGCCGCCTCTCGGTGCTGCTGGTGGGCGAGGATGTCGCGGGCTACGTGAACTATGGTGGCAACCGCGCCAAGAGCCTGCCCTATGGCGGTGAGATCTACGAAATATACCTCCATCCGTTGTATCAGGGCCTCGGCTTCGGCCAGCGGCTGTTCGCGGCGGCGCGGCGCGATCTGACGTTGGCCCGGCTCGACGGTCTGGTGGTGTGGGCGCTCGCGGAAAACGAGAATGCCGTGGGCTTCTACCGGGCCTTAGGGGGGCAACCGGTCGCATCCTCGACCGAGCAGTTCGGCACGAAAACGCTGGACAAGACCGCCTTCGCTTGGCAGCGGTAGCGCCCGAGCGGGCCCCCGCCCGCTTGGTCTTTAGCGCCTCGCCTGCCCGGCGCGTCGCGGGTGTCACGCCCGCGGGGACCTGTGTCTTTTCAGCGAGTGTCCCATGCGCATTGATGCGATCGAGATCGGCAAGAACCCGCCCCACGACGTCAACGTGGTGATCGAGGTCCCGATCGGCGGCGAGCCCATCAAGTACGAGCTCGACAAAGCTTCGGGCACCCTGTTCGTCGACCGCTTCCTTTATACCGCCATGCGGTATCCCGGAAACTACGGCTTCATTCCCCACACCCTCTCGGGTGACGGCGATCCCTGCGACGTGCTGGTGGCCAACACGCGTGCCATCGTCCCCGGCGCCGTCATCTCGGTGCGCCCCGTGGGCGTGCTGCTGATGGAGGACGAGGCCGGAATGGACGAGAAGATCGTCGCGGTGCCGTCCTCCAAGCTCACCAAGCGCTATGACAAGGTGCAGAACTACAACGATCTGCCGGAAATCACGCTCAAGCAGATCGAGCACTTCTTCGAACACTACAAGGATCTCGAGCCCAACAAGTGGGTGAAGATCGTCGGCTGGCGCGATGCCGCCGAGGCGCAGAAGCTCATTCTTGAGGGCATCGAGCGCGCCAAGGCCGAGGGCAAGGAGGGCTGAGCCTCCCGCTCGCCCGGACGGCAGTAATGCTCCCGGGCGAAGCTTGAAGGCGCCGGTGATCCGGCGTCTTACGCGGGCGCCAGAATGTCCGTGAGGAGCCGGCGGATCTCGGGCAGGCAGGAGCCGCAATTGGTGCCGGCCTTGAGCCGTTCGCCCACGGCAGCCGTGTCGTGTGCACCGTCGCGGATGGCGGCGGCAATGGTGTCCCGCGGCACGCCGAAGCAGGCGCAGACCAGCGGGCCGCAGGCCGCCGCGGCGCCCGCCAGCCGCCCCGACAAAAGAAGCCGGCGATCGGCGTCCGAGACTGGCCCGGCGGCAAGGAGACCCTTCAGGGCATCCCACGCCACCCGTTGCCCGGCGGGGCCGATGAACACCGCGAAATCGAGCCGGCCGGCGGCATCGAAGGCGGCGGCGCGATAGCGGCCGCCGGGCGCATCCACGAACTCCGCCAAGTCCGCGTCGCCCTGCGCCGCCACCCAGCAGGCGAAATCATCCGGCGCCAGCGCGCCGGCGATGCGCCAGCCGTGACCCCCTTCCATCTCCACGCGCGCCCACCACAGGCCCTCGGGCAAGGCAATGCGGCGGCGGGCGAGCACGAAGCCCTCGAACGGCGCCGCGAAGGACTTGAGCGTCGCCGGCGTCGCCTTGGAATCGGGCTGGCCGGACCAGGGGTCGGTGACCGGATGGACCAAGGCGCCCACGCGGCCGTGGGAGGACGTGGCGTGGCTCCAGTGGATGGGTGCGAACAGGGTGCCGGGTCTCTGTCCCTCGTCCACCAGAACCTCGAGAACGGCCTTGCCGTGGGCGCTCGACACCTCGGCCAGCGCGCCGTTCTTCAGGCCGAGAGGAGCGGCATCGGAAGGATGAACGGCGACGAACGGCGCCGGGATATGCGCCCCGAGGCGGGGCGAGAGGCCGGTGCGTGTCATGGTGTGCCACTGGTCGCGGATGCGGCCGGTGTTGAGCAGGAAAGGCAGGGCCGCAGCGCCCGCCGGAGCCGCCAGCGGCGCCGGCGTCACGAAGCGGGCCCGGCGATCGGGGGTGAAGAAGCCGCCGTCCGCGAACAGGCGCGTCGTACCCCTGGGCTGGCTGCGCGGAACCGGCCATTGCACGGGAGCGAGGTCCTCGTAATCGGCGTCGCTCATGCCGGCGAAGGCGGAGATGTCGAAATCGCGGCGGCCGTCGTTCTCGAAGCCGGAGAGCGCCGCGTGCTCGCGGAAGATGTCGGCCGGGCCGCGCCAGCCGAACGCGTCGGCAAAGCCGAGACGCGCCGCGACGCCGGCAAGGGCCCACCAGTCCGGCTTCACCTCCGCCGGACGCGGCAGGAACGGGCGCTGGCGCGAGATGCGGCGCTCGGAATTGGTGACGGTGCCGTCCTTCTCGCCCCAGGCGGCGGCGGGCAGCATCACGTGCGGGCGGCACCCGGCGGTGTCGTTGACGGCGACGTTCTCTGAGAGAACGAAAAGGTCGAGCTTCGCGAGGGCCGCGCGGACGGCATCGGCCTCGGGCAGGCTCACGGCGGGGTTGGTGCCCATCACCCACAGGGCCTTGATTTCGCCCCGGCCGATGGCGGCGAACATGTCCACCGCCTTCAGACCCTCCTGCGTCGCGGGGTTGGGCGCATCCCAGAAGCGGCGGACGCGGTCCACCTCCTCGGGCGAAAATCCCATATGCGCGGCGAGCTGGTTGGCGAGCCCGCCCACCTCGCGCCCGCCCATGGCGTTGGGCTGCCCGGTGAGAGAGAAGGGCCCCATGCCGACGCGCCCGATGCGGCCGGTGGCGAAATGGCAGTTGAGGATGGCGTTCACCTTGTCGGTGCCGGCCACCGACTGGTTCACCCCCTGCGAATAGCAGGTGACGGTGCGGGCCGTGTCAGTGAACAGAGCAAAGAAGCGTTCCACATCCGCCAGGGCGAGGCCGCACGCCCGCGCGGTGGCGGCGGCGTCGGGCGCCACCGCGCGGGCGGCGGCGAGGGCGTCGTCAAAGCCGGTCGTGTGGGCTTCAACATAGGCGCGGTCGAACGCCGGGCCTTGCGCGAGATGGACGAGGAGCCCGCTGAACAGGATGGCGTCGGTGCCGTGGGCGAGCGGCAGGAAGAGGTCGGCCTCCGCCCCCGTCTCGGTGCGCCGCGGGTCGATGACGACGAACCGGGTGCCCCGCGCCTTGCGTGCCTGCTCCATGCGGCGGAACAGCACCGGATGGCACCAGGCGGTGTTGGAGCCGACGAGGACGATGAGGTCGGCTTCCTCCAGATCCTCATAGGCGCCGGGCACCGTGTCCGAGCCGAAGCCGCGCTTGTGACCCGCCACCGAGGAGGACATGCACAGGCGCGAGTTGGTATCCACGTTGGCGGTGCCGAGGAAGCCCTTGGCCAGCTTGTTGGCGGCGTAATAATCCTCGGTCAGGAGCTGGCCGGAGAGATAGAAGGCGACGGCGCCCGGACCGTACCGGTCGATCACCTGCCGGATTCCGCCGGCCACCCGGTCGAGTGCGACATCCCAAGTGGCGCGGGCGAGGGCGCCGTCGGCGCCCCGCACCATGGGATGGAGCAGGCGCGTGTCGAGAGCGAGGGTTTCGCCCAGCGCCGCGCCCTTGGAGCAGAGGCGGCCGAGATTGGCCGGATGCTCGCCATCGCCTTCCACGCCCGCACCGCCGAGGCCGTCGGGCGTCGCCTTCACGCCGCAGCCGACGCCGCAATAGGGGCACGTGGTCTTCACCGCGGGGGCCGGGACGAGCGGGGCGTTCATCACAATCCCTGTCTGCCTGAGGCGTGGCCGTGTTGCGCTTCGATCAATACACGTCGGCCTGGTAGCGGCCGGCGGTTTTCAGATCGGCGACGAATTTGGCGGCCGCCTCGCCGGAGAGCCCGCCGTGGGTCGCGGCCACGGCCGCCACCGCCGCTTCCACGTCCTTGGCCATGCGCTTGGCATCGCCGCAGACGTAGAAGTGCGCGCCGGCCTGAAGCCATGCCCACAATTCGGCGCCCGCCTCGCGGATGCGGTCCTGCACATAGACCTTGCCCGCGCCGTCGCGCGACCAGGCAGTGTCGAGCCGGGTGAGGCAGCCGGCGGCCTGAAGGCCCATCAGCTCGTCCTCGTAGAAAAAGTCCGTGTCGCGGCGCTGATGACCGAAGAACAGCCAGTTGCGGCCGCCCGCCTTGGTGGCCAGCCGCTCGTGGAGGAAGGAGCGGAACGGCGCGATGCCGGTGCCCGGCCCCACCATGATGACGTCCTTCGCAAGGTCCTGCGGCAAGGCGAAGCCGTGGGCCTTCTGGATATAGGCCTTCATCCGCGTGCCCGGCGCGATGCGCCCGCCGAGGAAGGTGGAGGCGACGCCCAGCCGGCCGCGGCCGGAGACCTCGTAGCGCACCGCGTCGACGGTCAGGGTCAGCTTGCCCGGCGTCGCAGCGGGACTCGACGAGATGGAATAGAGCCGCGGCTGGAGGGGCTCCAGGCATTCGACGAAGGCTTCCGGGTCGGGCCGGATGCCGGGAAACTTCTCCAGCGCCGCCAGCACGTCGAGTGTGGCCGCATCGCCGTCTGGATCCTCGCCGTTGGCGAGGGCGCGGGCCTTGGCCTTGCGCTCCCCGCCGACGAGATAGGAGATCAGCGTGAAGAGAGCATCGGGCGCCGAGCGCAGGCAGACCTCGCGGGAGAGCACTTCGCCGAGCGTGGTCTCGGCGATGGGAAAATCGGGCGGCGCATGCAGGGCGTCGAGCACCGCGGCGACGAGGCCGGGATCGTTGAGCGGGAACACGCCGAAGCTGTCGCCGGCAGCATAGTCGATGCCGGAGCCGGCAAGATCGAACTCCACGTGCCACGTCTCTTTCTCGGAGCCGTCCTTGTTGAGCCGGGTGCGGCCGAGGAAGGTCACTTCGCCGGGATTGTCGCGGGTTCCCAGCGGCGCAGCAGCCGGGGCAGCGGTTTCGGCGGGGGCCGCGGCAGCCGGTGCAGCAGCGGCCGAAGGGGCCTCGGAGGCTTCTTCGGCGAGCTGCTTCAGCATGCGCAGCGTCTCCTTGCCGCCGGGGGCGCAGAGATTGAGCTTGGTTTCGGTGCCGGTCGCCACGGCCTTGGCGTAGGTCTCGCACACATAGCCGCACTGCCCGCAATTCTGCTGCGCCATGGCCGCCATCATCCGGCGGGGCAGGGGCTTGCCCTCGGCGAGCTTCATGCGCTCTACAAGCGGCATGGCCGGATCGTGCCACGGCGCACCGTCGTCTTCCTCGGCCGCGGCGGCGGGCAGCTCCGTCATCAGCGCCGCCGCATCGCCGGCCGAGAGCGCGGTAGGCGCCGCCAGCGGGTCGGAGGAGAGGATGGCGGCGAAGAAGCCGTTCAGCCACGCCCGCTGTTCCCCGGTGAAGGGAGCGCTGTCGGGCAGGACGGGGATGATGGGCGGGCGGCTCTGGAGGCTCATGGCTCGGGCTCTCGGAACAGGAGTGCAGCGGGTGCGCGAAGGGTGTGCCCTCAGGCCGCCTCGGCCAGCGCCTTCAGCGCTTCGGCATCGAGGCGGCGGGTGAAGTCGGCGAAGGGCTCGTCGGGCTGGCGGTGGGCAAGCCAGCTCTTCAGGAGGCGCTCCACCAGGTGGGGGGCGTCCTCCGCCTTCACATACTGGTAGAGCTCGCGGGCGATGGCGGCGGCGGTACCGAAGCCCCCGCCGACGAGGAGGTGATAGCCGTCCACCGTGTCGCCGTCGTCATTCACCGGCACGCGCGCGCCGATGAGGCCGATGTCGCCGATGTAGTGCTGGGCGCAGGAATTGTGGCACCCGGTCACGTGAACGTTCACCGGCGCATCGATCGCGAGGCGCTCCTCGCAGTGGGCCAGAATGGCGCGGGCCGTGCCCTTGGTGTCGGCCGCGGCGAAGCGGCAGCCCTTGGAGCCGGTGCAGGCGACGATGCCGGCCTGCAGAGGCGTCGCGCGGGTGGAGAGCCCGAGGGCGTCGATGGCGCCGGTGACCGCTGCCACATCGGCATCGGCGATGCCGGAGATGAGGAGATTCTGCCAGACGGTGAGGCGGATGTCGCCGTCGCCGAAGCGGGCGGCGATGTCGGCGAGGCCGTGCATCTGCGCCACCGAGAGGCGCCCCACCGGCAGGCCGACGCCGACATAGTTGAGCCCCGCCTGCTTCTGGGCATGGACACCGAGATGGGCGAGGCGGTCGGCCTCGGCGCGGGGCTCGGCGGCCTCCGCCGGCAGGCGCTGGAGCGCGCGGCCGAGCTTCGCTTCCACCAGGGCGAGGAAGCCGTCGAAGCCCATGGCGTCGAGCACGTATTTGAGGCGCGCCTTCTTGCGGTCGGTGCGGTCGCCGGTGTCGATGAACACGCGCACGATGGCGGCCGCGACCTCGGTCGCCTCCGAAGGGCGCACCACCACGCCGGTATCACGGGCGAAGTCCTTATGGCCGGTTATGCCGCCCAGCGCGAGGCGCAGCCACACGCCGGCCTCCACGCCAAAGCCCTCGCGCACGACGATCGCCTGGAAGCCGATGTCGTTGGTGTCCTCCAGCGCGCCGATCATCCCGGCCCCATCGAAGGCCACGTTGAACTTGCGCGGCAGGCCGTACATGTCGCGGGAATTGAGGATGTAGTGGTGCCATTCGCGCGCCAGGGGGCGGGTGTCGAGGATCTCCTGTGGGTCGATGCCCGCGGTGGGGGTGCCGGTCACGTTGCGGATGTTGTCCGCCCCCGAGCCCTTGGCGGTGAGGCCGAGGGCCACCAGCTTTTCCAGCACGGCGATGCCGTCGGTGGAGGGGATCTCGCGGATCTGGAGGTTGGCGCGGGTGGTCACGTCCGAATAGCCGCCGCCGTGGTCGCGGGCGATGTCGGCGACGCCGCGGAACTGCCAGTGGGTGAGGATACCGTTGGGAATCCGCAGCCGGCACATGAAGGCGTCCTGGGCCGGCGCTACGTAGAAGAGGCCGTGGAATTTCCAGCGGAACACGTCCGGGCCCTTGGGAAAAGCGCCCTCGTGGGCAGCCGACCGCATGCGGTCGTAGCTGTCGAGGCCGAGTTCCTCGCGCTTGCCCTTCTCCTCGGGCGAGAGCTTCTTGCCCTCCGCCTCGAAGCGCGCCATGGCCTTGAGGCTCGCCGCATCAGGTCCGGTCGGCTCGGCGGCGACGGCGGGCGCCGCAGGCTGGGCGCCGCCGCGGGTGATCTGGACCGCCTTGGCGCCGGAGACGAAGCCCTCCAGATAGCGCTTCTGGTCGATGGTGAAATCTCCACCCATCTGGCTCTCCTTGATCTCTGGCTCAGGCCGCGGCGGCCACGGCGTCCCGCCCGAAGGCGAGCTCCGCGCGCATGGCGGCGATGGGGGTGCGTTGGGTGATGAGGTCGAGGTAGAACAGGCCGTCCGCGGTGTCGCCGAACAGCACGGCGCCGGCGAGCAGGCCGTCCTTCACGATGAGCCGGCGGTAGAGGCCGAGGCGGCGGTCGGTCAGCACGATGTCTTCCGTACCCGGCCCACCGGTCACGTCGCCGGCGGAGAAGACGGGAACGCCGGACACCTTGAGATTGGTGGCGACCACTGAGCCCTCGTAGCGCGCATCCTCTCCGGCGAGGCGGCGCGCGAGAACCCGCGCCTGCTCGTAGGCCGGCGCCACGAGGCCGTAGGCGAGGCCGCGGTGCTCGGCGCATTCGCCGATGGCGAAGATGTCCGGGTCGGACGTGGCGAGGGTGTCGTCCACCACCGCCCCGCGCTTCACCTCCAGCCCCGCCGCGCGGGCGAGGTCGGCATTGGGGATGACGCCGCACGCCACCACCACGAGGTCGGCCGGCAGGGTGCGGCCGTCCTTCAAGGCAAGGCCCGTGACGCGGCTGTCGCCGACGATAGCCGCGCTCGCCGCTTCCAGCAGCACCTCGACACCCTTGGCCTCCACAGCGCGCTTGAGGAAGCCGGCGGCGGCGACATCGAGCTGGCGCTCCATGAGACGGTCCATGAGATGCACGAGGCGGGTCTCCACGCCCGCGCCTGCAAGGCCCACGGCGGCCTCCAGTCCCAGGAGGCCGCCGCCGATGACCACGGCGCGCGTGCCCTTCACCGCCGCGGCGTCGAGCAGGGCGCGCACGTCCTTCAGGTCGCGGAAGGTGTGCACGCCGGGAAGCTCCATGCCGGGGAGCGGCAGGCGGATGGGATGCGAGCCGGTGGCGAGCACCAGCTTGGCGTAGGGGAGGCGGCGCCCGTCGGCGAGGACCGCGACGCGCTGCTCTCGGTCGATGGCGGCGACGGGCGTGCCATACTGCAGAGTGACGCCGCGGTCGCGCCACCAACTGGCCGGCTTCATCTCCGCCTCGGCGGCACTCATGTGGCCGGCGAGCACCTCAGAGAGCAGCACGCGATTGTAGGCGAGATGCGGTTCCGCGCCGATCACCGCCACCGCATGGCGGCCGAGGGCGCGCGCCGACAGCTCCTCGCAGAGCTTCGCCGCTGCCATGCCGTTGCCGATGACGAGAAGAGGTTCGCTCACCGCATCCTCCTCACGCGACCGGCGCCGGCGCCTTGGCGGCGGCTTCGATCATCACCGAGGAGAGGACGCCATAGGCCTCGGCCCAGGCGGCTTTCACGTCGGGGGTGAAAGCCTCGCCCAGGCCCTGCTCCAGCGTCCACAGCAGCGCGGCGCCCACCGGCGCGTAATGGGCCTCCTGCACGCCATAGGCAACGTGCCTGCGGGCGAGGTTCTCGGCGGCCGGGACGATGGAGGGCAGATCCCTCAGGCCGGCGACGACGACGCCCAGCGTCCCCATCAGCTTCTGGCCCTGAGTGGTCATGTCGGACTTGAACAGCGGCTTCACCTCGGGGGCGATCTCGAACAGGCGGCCGTAGAACAGGGCGGCGGCGGTGTCGGCGATGGGAACCACCTTGGCGAACGAATCCTGGATCAGGTCAATCTGGCTTGGAGTCATAGGAATCTCCTTGGCTATCAATGAAAAGAGGGGGAGCGGGTGCGGGGGGTCCCGCTCCCCGAGTGTCAGGCCGCTTCGACGAAGCGGTGGCGCTCGTGGAGGAACTTGAGCACCGCTTCGCGGGCCTTGAGGTAGGTGGCGTTGGTGACCAGCTCGAGCCGCTTGCGCGGGCGCGGCAGGTTGACGTCCAGCACCTCGCCGATGCGGGCCGAGGGGCCGTTAGTCATCATCACGATGCGATCGGAGAGCAGCACCGCCTCGTCCACGTCGTGGGTGATCATGAGGATGGTGTTGCCGAGGGTGGCGTGGATCTGCATCACGCTGTCCTGCAGGTGGGCGCGGGTGAGGGCGTCCAGCGCGCCGAACGGCTCGTCCAGCAGCAGCACCTTCGGCTCCATGGCCAGCGCCCGGGCGATGCCGACGCGCTGCTTCATGCCGCCGGAGATCTCCGAGGGGCGCTTGTCCTTGGCGTGGCCCATCTGGACCAGGTCGAGATTGTGCAGCGTCCACGCGTGCCGTTCCTCGCGGGAGCGGGTGCCGGAGAACACCTTGTCCACCGCGAGGCGCACGTTGTCGTAGACGGTGAGCCACGGCAGCAGGGAATGGTTCTGGAACACGACGGCGCGGTCGGGGCCGGGAGAGTTCACCTCCTTGCCGTCAAGGATCACGCCGCCGGAGCTGGCGGTGGTGAGACCGGCCACGATGTTGAGCAAGGTGGACTTGCCGCAGCCGGAATGGCCGATGATGGAGATGTATTCGCCCTTGGCGATGTCGAGGGAGACCTCGCGCAGCACCTCGGTGGTGGCGGCGCCGCGGGTGAATGTCTTTCCGACCTGGCTGAGCTCGAGATAGGCGGGCATGACGGGGCTCCTGAGGATGGGGGACAGGCGGATCAGGACGCCTGGGTGCCGCGGGTGACGAAGGAGCCGACGCCGGCCACGAGGCGGTCGAGCACGAAGCCGACCACGCCGATGTATGCGAGGGCCACGATGATGTCGGGCAGGCGCGAGGAGTTCCACGCATCCCAGATGAAGAAGCCGATGCCGACGCCGCCGGTGAGCATCTCCGCCGCCACGATGGCGAGCCAGGAGAGGCCGATGCCGATGCGCAGGCCGGTGAAGATGTAGGGCGCCGCCGACGGCAGCATGATCTTCCAGAAGAATTCGAGCGGATTGAGCCGCAGCACCTGGGCGACGTTGCGGTAATCCTGCGGGATGTTGCGGATGCCGACGGCGGTGTTGATGATGATCGGCCAGATGGCCGTGATGAAGATCACGAAGATGGCCGAGGGGTTGCTGTCGCGGAAGGCCGCGAGGGCGAGGGGCAGCCACGCCAGCGGCGGCACGGTCCGCAGGATCTGGAAGATGGGGTCAAGGCCGCGCATGGCCCAGACCGACTGGCCGACCACCGCGCCGAGGATGATGCCCACCACCGCGGCAAGGCCGAAGCCCACCGCCACGCGCTGCAGCGAAACGAGGACGCGCAGGCCGAGGCCGATATCCTGCGGGCCGGCGACGAAGAAGGGGTCGATGATGAGGTCGCGGGAATCCGTCCAGATGCGGCTTGGCGGCGGCAGGGTGGCGCCGGGACCGGAGCACAGGATTTCCCACATCAGGCCGAGCAGCAGCACCATCACCAGCGGGGGGATGACGGTGACGGCGAAGGACCTGGCATAGGCCGGCCAGCGCGAGGGACGCGGGGCTACGGATTTGAGCTTGACCACTTCGGCGCTGGCGGAGCGCCGGGCCCCGCGGGGCGGATCTTTCAGGGCGGTGACGGTCATCGGGCTGTCGCTCCGGTTGCGGGTGTCGGCGGAAGCCCTCTCCCCATGGGGAGAGGGCGCAGGGGAGCTCGGATCAGGCATCGACGCGCTTGATGCCGAGGCTCTTGAGGTATGCCTGCGGATCGGCGGGATCGAAGACCTTGCCGTCGAAGAAGGTTTCCTTGCCGCGGGAGGTCGATGCCGGGATGTCGGAGGCAGCGACGCCGAGCTCCTTGGCGGCCTCGCGCCAGATGTCCTCGCGGTTCACCTTGTCCACGAGGGCCTTGATGTCCGTCGAGGGCTCGAACTTGCCCCAGCGGATGTCCTCGGTGACGAACCAGGTGTCGTGGCTCTTGAAGGGATAGGAGGCATGGTCCTTCCAGAATTTCATGTACTGGTCGGAGCCCTTCACCACGCGGCCGTTGCCGTAGTTGATGTCGCCGATGGCGCGGCCGTAGATGTCGGCGACGGGCACGTTGAACCACTGCCGCTTGCCGACGATCTCGGACATCTCCTTCTTGTTTTCCATCTTGTCGCACCACTGCTGGGCTTCCATCACCGCCTTGAGGATGGCCCTGGTGGCGTTGGGGTTCTTCTCCACGTAGTCGGCGCGCATGCCGAGCGCCTTCTCGGGGTGGTTTTTCCAGATCTCACCGGTTGTGCATGCGGTGAAGCCGATGCCCTGGTTCACCAGCTGCTCGTTCCAGGGCTCGCCGACGCAGAAGGCGTCCATGTTGCCGACCTTCATGTTGGCGACCATCTGGGGCGGCGGCACCACGATGGTGGACACGTCCTTGTCCGGGTCGATGCCGGCCGCGGCCAGCCAGTAGCGGATCCACAGATCGTGGGTGCCGCCGGGAAAGGTCATGGCGATCTTTACTTCCTTGCCGTCGGCCTTCTTCTTGGCGAACGCCTCCTTGAGCGCCTTGGCATCGGCGGTGACCTTGAGGTCCTTGTATTCGTTGGAGACGGAGATCGCCTGCGCGTCGAGATTGAGGCGCGCGAGGATGACCATGGGCGTCGGCACGTTGTTCTGCGTCACCTTGCCGGCCGAGATCAGGTAGGGCATCGGCGTGAGGATGTGCGCCCCGTCGATGCCGTTCTTCTCGCCGCCGAGTACGAGGTTGTCGCGAGTGGCGCCCCAGGACGCCTGCTTCACCACTTCCACGTCGGGCACGCCGTGCTTGGCGAACAGGCCCTTCTCCTTGGCGATCACGAGGGGCGAGGCATCCATCAGCGCGATGTAGCCGAGGGTCGCCTTGGTGGTCTCCGGCGCCGCGGCGTAGGCCGACGGCACGCCGCCGGGGAAGGCCATGCGGATCGCATCGAACAGCGCGGCGGTGCCGAGGGTCGCCGCGGTTCCCTTGAGCAGCGAGCGGCGCGAGAGGCCGGAAGACAGGTCGGCGGAAGAAGTGGCGGCGGTAGAGCCGGTCTTGGTCGTCGAAACGTCGCTCATTCTCATTCCCTCTGGATCGGCGAACGGCTGAGAGGGGACCCGAAACAAAAAAAGCCGCAGGACATCGCGACGGCTTGAGGCCATCGGTGTCAGCGGCTTTGCTGCGGGTCCCGTCTTTGGGACGAATTGTTGGGAGGCGCGATCGGCGTTGACCGCGCTTGAATTGCTCTAATGCAAGCGATGGGCCAATTTGGCGGGTGCGCTCAAGCCATTGAAATACTTAGATATCAGGATTGCCGAAATTATCGGCGGGGGCAGGTCGTGCTGTGTGGTTGCGCATTCCTCTGGTGCAGTTGCATCGAAATTGTGCGGCGCGGCGACGTCGCGGATGCGTGGCAAGCATTGTCGGTGCGAGCCCGCCGGGCGCCGCGCAACGCATCATCGAGGGTGATCGCGCGGGCCTCTCCGACGAGCGACCGAACCCAGATTCAGCTCTTCAGGAAAGCCTGCGCGTCGAACACCGCACCGAACTGCGTCGCGACGCAGTCGGGCTCGGGTCGCTTCATCGGCACAGGGCCCACGGCGGCATCGAAGATGTCCGGCCGGTAGACCGCCATGGCCTCGCGAGCCGCGTCGGCGGCATACTCACCCTGCCGGGCAGCGACGATCTGGGCGTACATCCAAAGTGCGTGATCGCGCTCCGGGCGGTTGGCGCCATCGCGGTAGAGGACGAGATAGTCGGGATGCGACCGCGGCCGGCCCCCCGGCGCCGTGAGCAGGCGGCCGTCCAACGTCCGCCGCAGAACGTCGGCGGGCAGGTTGAGGTGCCGCGGCTCGCCCAGGAGCCGGGCGAGGTCCTCGTGGTTGCTCTCGTCCTCGCACCAGCGCGCCGCGGCATGGAGGGCGCGGACCAGGCGGTGCAGGAGCTCCGGCTCGGCATTGGCGAAACGGGCGTGGACGCCGAGCACCTTCTCCGGCACCCAGCCGAAGACCTCCGCCCCCAGCACGGCTATGCGGCCCACGTCCGCATCCACCGCCACCGAATTCCAGGGCGAGCCGACGCTGAAGCCGTGGATAAGCCCGCCGCGCAGGCTTTCCGCCATGAAGGGCGGCGGGACGACCACAAGCCGCACGTCCTTGTCCGGATCCACGCCGCCGCCCTCAAGGAAGTGCCGCAGCAGGTAGGTGTGGGTCGAAAATGTATAGACCGCCGCGAAAGTGAGCGGGTCGCGGCCCTCGGCCTTGCGCTGCCGCACCACCTTGCCCAGCGCCTTGGCCGCGCCCAGGGCGGTGGACAGATCCTCGCCCACCTCGCCCATGGCGGCGTAGACGTGCTTGTCGATGGTGATGGCGCTGCCATTGAGATTGAGCGCGAACGGCACCACCAGCGGCACCCGCACGTGACCGAGGCCGAGCGAGGAGGCGATGGCGAGCGGTCCCAGCATGTGCGCGCCGTCGAGTACGCCCACATTCACCTTGTCGCGGATGTTGGCCCAGGACACTTCCTTGTGCAGGTCGATCTCGATGCCTTCGGCCATGGCGAAGCCACGCTCCGCGGCGGCGATCAGCACCGCCGCGTCGGTCAGCGGGATGAAGCCGATGGCGAGGCGTCTCATCGCAGGAGCTCCGCGGCGGTGATGATGGACTGGGCGATGTCCACGATGCGCTTCTTCTCATTCATGGCGGTACGGCGCAGGAGGTGATAGGCCGCCTCCTCGTCGATGCCCTTCATCTTCATCAGCAGCATCTTGGCGCGGTCCACCGTCTTGCGCTCCTCAAGCTGGGTCTTCGCCTCCTCCAGCTCGGTCTTCAGCCGGGCGAAGGCGCGGAAGCGCGAGATGGTGGTTTCGAGGATCGGCTTGACCCGGTCCTTTCTGAGCCCATCCACCACATAGGAGGCGACGCCGGCGTCGATGGCGTCCTCGATGGTCTTCGAATCGGTCTGGTCCACGAACATCGCCACGGGCCGCTTGACCTCGCGACTTACCTGGAACATCTGCTCGATGGTATCACGGGACGGGTCCTCGAGGTCGATCAGAATCACGTCCGGGTCGATGGCGTAGATGCGCTCCAGCAGGTTATGGCGTCCGGTGATGCGCAGCACCTTCTCGAAGCCGGCATCCTTCAGCCCCTCCTCCAGGATGGCGGCGCGCACGTCGCTCTCGTCGACGATCACGATCCTGAGTGTGAGGTCGTTCGCCATGGGTCTCCGTGCGATGGGCCGCGAGAAGGGCGTCCTGCGCCCACCTCACCTGCGGCGCGCGCTGCGGTCAAGCCTCGCGCGGCGTCCCGCTTGCCGCCCGGGCCTCCGCGCGGGGCATTTCCGCGGCCCGCATGGACCTTCCCGCAATCTCCTTCTAGAAGGCTCGCGACGAAGTTCAGACCCGGCGCAGGGCGCCGGGCGGAGGGTGACGTGACCGGGCAGGACGGCCACAGGCGCTTGAGCACAATCGCGTTGCGCATGCTCGCCTTCCTCATCCTCGTCATGCTGGCGATGACGGTGACGGTGGCCCAGCAGCGCGGCGCCGGCGCCTATGTGGCCGACCTTTCGGCCACCGATGCCGGGGAGGCGCGCCATTTCGTCACCGGTCTGATGGTGGCGGACCTCGTGGCCTCCGGCCTGTCGGCACCGGCCGCCTTCGCATCTGATTATGCTCTGCGTCTGCCCGTTGCGCTGCCCCTGTCGCAGGTCACCCTGTTTCATGGAATCGAAGCGGCGTGGCTCGGCGTGCTGCCGCCCACAACGGCCGCTGCCCTCCTGCTGCCGGCGCTGTCCACGGCCCTCCTGCTCGTGGCCGCCGGCTGGGCCGCCGCCCGCGCGACCGGGCCCCTGCCGGGGGTGGCGGCGGGCTTCATGCTGAGCGCAGTCCATCCTGTGCGTGAGGCGAGCCTTTCAGTCGGTCCGGACCTGCCGCTCGCCCTTGCCTTGCTCTTGACCGCGCTGGCCCTGTCGGGCCTCGGCCGCACCGGCCGTGTCAGGGACGCCGCCTTGCTGGCGGCGGCGGGATCGCTCGCCGTCCTGTTGGCACCGGCGGGGGCGCTGGTGATCGCAGTGCCGCCCCTGGCGGCGCTGCTGTCCGGCCGCCTGGGGGTGATGCGTCGGGCTGGTTTCTGGGGCCCTCTCATCCTCTGGGTGGGGTTGGCCATCGTCATGGCGTCCGTGTCGGGCGCGCGGCCGGAGCCATTCGCCTCTGCCGCGCTGGTCGCGACCTTTGCCGGCCTGCGCGATGCCTTCGGGCTGCTCCCGGTTGGCCTCGCAGGTGCGGGTTTTCTCTTCACCCTCGGCGCCGGCCGGCAGCAGGCCGAGGGTGAAGAGGAGGAGGTGGATTCCTCCGCCATGGTTCCCGTCGCCGCCCTCGCCGCAGCGCTGGGGCTTGCCGTGGCCTTGGGCCTTCCGGCCGGCACGGGTGTCCTGCTGCTCGCCGCGCCGGTGGCGATGCTGGCGGCGTTCGGCGCCATGCGGGTGATCGGGCTGCTCCTCTCGGGCTGGACCATCGTGTCCGGTCTTGCCGTGGCCCTGCTCCTTCTGGCGAGCGCCATGCCGGCATTGCTCGAACCGATCCACAAGGGCGCCATCGGCATGGACGCGGCTGCCGAGGCCTTTCTCGCGCTGCCGTCCACCGCCGGGTCCGGGCCGGCGGTGATCGTGGTTGCGGCCGATGCCGGCGGGGTCGGCGCCTTCGCGGCAGCCGTGGCCCAGCGCGACCCTGTGGGCCGCATCTTCGTGGTGGACGCAGCTCGCCTGCCCACCGAGGCCCCCGACGGCTTCCTGAAGCGCCTTCAGGAGATCGGCGCCTCCGCTTTGGTCCTGGCCCCCGGCGAGGCCGGCACGGCGCGCGCTGCCGCCGGTGGATTGGGCCGGATCGGCCGCTTTCCTCGCGCCGATGGCGGTGGAGCGGTGGAACTGTTCGCGGTGGCATTTGCCCCGGCCGCCGAGGCGCCCCCCGATCCGCGCATCATCCTGCGCCGCCTCGCAACACCGGGGTCCTGAAGGCCATGCGCGATCTGGCCGCCTACCGCCTCGCCGAGTGGCTCACCGCCACGCCCCTGGTCCATCGCCTGCGCCGGGCGCGCAACGTGATGGTGGATCGCATCTACCGCGGCCGCACGGCGGAGGGGCAGGCGGCACTGGTGGCGCGGCTTAAGGCGCAGCAGGCCCCGTTTGTGGCCTTCACCGTCGCCTTCAATCTCCCTGAGGCCATTTCCTTTCTTGCCGACGCCATGGCGCGCTTCGTCCCGGGCACGCCATTGGTGGTGTGCGACAATTCCACCGACGCGGCTGCGCGCGCGGCCATCGCCGCGCTGTGCGCCGAGCGCGGGCTCGCCTATTGCGCGCTGCCGCCCACCCCCTATCGCGGCGGGCGCAACGGCTCCCGCTCCCACGGGGTGGCGCTGAATTGGATCTGGGCCAATGTCATCCGCCCGGCGGCGCCGCTGGCGTTTGCCTTGCTCGACCACGATTTGATCCCGCTGGAGCCAAGCGACCTTGCGGCGAAGCTCACAGGCCAGCCCTGCTATGGGATGGCGCGGCACGCCGACGACAATGCGGCCTGGTATCTGTGGCCGGGCTACTGCGCCTTCGACTTCGCGGCGGTGAAGGACCTGCCGCTGGATTTCGGCACCGACACGCCGCTCGGCCTCGACACCGGCGGGCAGAACTGGAGCGTGCTGTACCGTCACCTCGATGCGGCGCGCCTTTCGCTGGCGTCGCGCCGCCGGGTGCATCTTCAGGACCCGGAGACCGGGGAGGCGGAGCCGTTCCTGCTGACCGATGGCTGGCTGCACGTGGGCGGCGCCGGGCATCGCGGCGGCGGACCGGGCGCGCTCGGGCGGGTACGCCGGGCCTATGACGCCGATCCGGAAGGCCTGATCGTCCGGTTGCGCGGCGAAACGGGCGGAGTGGGGACATAAAAAAGCGCCGCCGGCAGGGCCGACGGCGCGGATTGTCTTGTCGAGCTTCGTCCGGCGAAGCTGCGTCGCCTCACTCGGCGGCGGGCGCCGCGGCGGTCTTGGCCGGGCCCTTGACCTTCTTGGTCTTGCCGTCCGCGCCGCGATCCTGGCGCTCGGCGATGCGGGCCGACTTGCCGCGACGGTCGCGCAGGTAATAGAGCTTGGCGCGGCGCACCTTGCCGCGGCGGACCACCTTGATGGAATCGATCAGCGGCGAATAGACCGGGAACACGCGCTCCACGCCCTCGCCATAGGAAATCTTGCGGACCGTGAAGCTCTCGTTGAGGCCGCCGCCGGACCGGGCGATGACCACGCCCTCATAGGCTTGGACGCGGGTGCGGTCGCCTTCGACCACCTTCACGTTCACGATAACGGTATCGCCGGGCTGGAAGTCCGGGATGGCACGCTTTTCGGCGAGCTTCGCCGCCTGCTCGGCTTCGAGCGTCTGGATGATGTTCATTGTCGCCAACCTTTAGCGGTCGCCGCCGGCTCAACGCCCCGGCGCCACATCGTGTCGTTTTAAGTTAAGGGACGCGGCTCCATAGCCGAGAAATGGGGCCGTGTCATTCCCTTTCCTTCATGGTTCCGTCATGCGCGGGCGGACGCCCCAGGAGGTCCGGGCGACGCGCGCGCGTGGCGGCTTCTGCTTCCGCCTGCCGCCAGCGGGCGATGCGCGCGTGATCGCCGGACGCCAGAACCTCGGGAATGGGCTGTCCCTCGAACAGCTGGGGCCGCGTGTATTGCGGATATTCGAGCAGCCCGTGGGAGAAGCTCTCGTCGGTGCCGCTCTCCGCCTTGCCCATGACGCCGGGAATGAGCCGGACGCAGGCATCGAGCAGCAGCAGCGCCGCGGCTTCCCCACCGGAGAGCACCACGTCGCCGACACAAACCTCCTCCAGCCCGCGGGCGGCGACGATGCGCTCGTCCACCCCCTCGAACCGGCCGCACAGGATCACCGCGCCCGGCCCTGCGGCCAGCGCACGCACGCGGGCCTGGGTCAGCGGGCGCCCACGCGGCGTCATCAGCAGGCGGGGACGGGCATCTTCCGGCGGGGATGCGGCGTCGATGGCGCGTGCGAGGACGTCGGCGCGCATCACCATGCCCGGGCCGCCGCCCGCCGGAGTGTCGTCCACCGAGCGATGGCGGTCGAGGGCATGGTCGCGGATCTGCACCGCCTCCAGTTCCCACAGCCCGCCCGCAAGAGCCCGCCCGGCCAGCGCGTGGCCCAGGGGGCCCGGAAACATCTCCGGGTACAGGGTGAGGATGGTGGCGCGGAACGTCATGGCAGGGTGATGGGGGAGGGGCGGGGGTCAAGTCAATCGGGGGCTCCTTCTGCGCCCCCTGCGGACCGCCCGCCGTCCTTCCCTGCGAGAAGTCACCAGCCCGGCGACGCCGGCCTCAGCTCCCCGTGTCCTCGCCGGCCTCGGGCGCGGCGTCGCGACGCTCCACAAAGGCCTCGGCGATGACCACGCGCCCGGCGGCCACCTCCACCACGGGCACGGCATCGCGGGTGAAGGGCACCATGAGGGTCTTGGTCTTCACCCCCGGCAGGGTGGGGGCATATTCCAGGATGTCGCCCGCCCCGAAATCGTGCAGCGCCGTCACCGTGCCGATGCGCCCGCCCGCCTCGTCCTCGACCGCGAGGCCGATGAGGTCGGCGTGGTAGAAGGTCTCCTCGTCCTCCGGCGCGGGCAAGGCATCGCGCGAGACGAACAGGTCCACATTGGTCAGCGCTTCGGCCGCGGTCCGGTCTCCTATGCCGTCGAGCCGGGCGACGAAATGGTCCTTGGCGGGGCGCAGATGGGTGATGCGGAAGCGCCGCCGTCCGCTCGCGTCGGTGAGCGGGTCATAATCCTGGATGGCGCCAGGATCCTCCGTGAAGACGAAGAGGCGCACCTCCCCCTTCACCCCGTGGGGGGCGCCGATGCGGGCGACGAGAACGCGGTCGGCCATGGGGTCTCCGGTCGGGACGCTCCGGCTCTAGCCCAGGACATCGCCCTTTGCCAAGCGGGGGGACGCCGCGACGCCGCCGGCGCGGCCGGCGCGGGGCTCGATCACCCGCAGGAGGTCGGCGTGAACGGTGGCGATGTGCCGGTCGAGGAAACGACAGGCCTCCTCCACCGCGCCTGCCCGGCAAAGGGCGATCAGCTCGGCATGCTCTCTCTGGGCGCGGGCCATGGCCTCGGCTGAGGAGAGTTGCAGCCGCGTGTACCGGTCCGAGGTCTGTAGCAGGCTGGCGACGATCTGGCGGGTCCGCGGCAAGGTGGCCTTCTCGTAGAGCGCCATGTGGAAATCCGCGTTGAGGATGCCCCACTGGCTCACGTCGTGGACGCGGGCGGCCTCGGTGAACCGGGCGTGGATGGCGTCCAGCCGCGCGAAATCCTCCGCCGCGAAGGCCGGCGCGGCGCGCGCCAGCAGGCGCGGCTCCATGATGCGCCGCAGCTCGAAGACGTCGTCGATCTCCTCGATGGAGAGGTCGGACACGATGGCGCCCTTCTGGGGCACGATGCGCACCAGCCCCTCGGCCTCGAGCTGGAACAGCGCCTCCCGCACCGGAATGCGGCTCACGCCATAGGCGTCTGCGAGGGCGTCCTGCCGCAGTTGGGTCCCGGCCGGGTGGGTGCCTTCGAGAATTGCCTGCCGCAGCTGGTCGAGGATCGCCGCCGACAGGGTGCGGTGCTTGAGGCCTGATTTCTGGATGCCGGGTTTCATGAGGACGCTGCGCTTTGCACCCAAGGGTTGGAGAGACGGCTACAGGAAAAATTGCCGGCGGGGTATTGACCCGTAGAATGTATAAAATCTACGATTGGAACGAAAGCACCAAATCGAGGCCCCCAAGGGGTCCGCCTTCCAGGGCATCACCATGATGGACGACCAACCCGCAGCCGTGCGCCCCGGGGGGCTTCCCGGACTTCTGCTCGCCCTTTCCTCGGGCCTGCTCGCAGTGGAGCGGGTGGCTGTGGTGGGGCTCATGACTTTGCTGACCGGCCTCATCCTCTTGAACGTGGTCACGCGCTATACCGGCGTGCCCATCTACTGGATCGACGAATCCGCCATCTTCGCCGTCGTGTGGCTCGCCTTCATCGGCGCCTCGGCCATGACGCGGCTGCGGCTCGACTTTTCCGTCGGCATCCTGACCGAGCGCCTGCCGCCGACCGGCGTGAAGGTGGCGCGGGCCCTCGCGACGGTCGCCACCGTGCTGTTCGGCCTGTGCCTCGCCTATATGTGCTGGATCTGGATGGACCCGGTGGGCATCGCCGCTGCCGGCTTCGACGCCAAGGAATTTGCCGGCCAGACCTTCAACTTCCTCTACACCGAGCGCACCCAGACGCTGAATTGGCCGACCTGGGTGGTCAATCTCGTCATGCCGTTGTTCGCGGTGTCGCTCACGCTGCACGGCCTCGCCAACCTGGTGGAGGATCTGGAGCTGGTGCCGCGGCGCCTGCATCGCGGCTTCCCCATGGCCCATGCCGAGGCGGCGAGCTGATGATCACCACCGCCGCCTTCCTGGTGACCATGCTGGTGGGCGTGCCCATCAGCATCTGCATCGCCCTCGCCAGCGTCGCCTACATCCTCTCCACCGGCAATCCGCTGCTGCTGCAGACCTTTCCGACCCAGCTCTTCGGCGGCGTGGACAGCTACGGCCTCATCGCCATCCCGCTGTTCGTGCTCATCGGCGAGATCATGAACGGCGGCGGCATCACCCGGCGGCTCATCGACATGGCCATGGCCGTGGTGGGGCGGCTGAAGGGCGGCCTCGCGTATGTGAACCTGCTGGCCAACATGCTGGTGTCGTCCATCCTCGGCTCGGCCACGGCGCAGGTCGCCATCATGGCGCAGATCCTCGTGCCGGAAATGGAGAAGAAGGGTTACGACAAGACCTTCGCCGCCGGCCTCACGGCCTATGCGGGCATGCTGGGTCCCATCATCCCGCCGTCCATCATGTTCGTGGTCTATTCGGTGCTGGCGCAGGTCTCGGTGAGCGACATGCTGATTGCCGGCATCATCCCCGGCGTGCTGCTCACCGGCCTGTTCTGCGTCTGCATCTACGTCATGGGTTTCTTCTACGACTACCCGCGGGGCGAGGCCATGAGCTGGCGCCGGCGGGTGGACGTGGTGCTGAACGCCATTCCGACGCTGCTCATTCCCGTTGTCATCGTCGGCTCCATCCTGACCGGCCTCGCCAACGCCACGGAATCCGCCGCCGTGGGCGCCCTCGCCGCGCTGCTCGTCGGCCGGTTCTGGACGCGGGAGCTCAAGTTCTCCGACCTGCCGCAGATGCTGCTGAAGGCCGGGCTCTATTCCTCCGTCATCCTGTTCCTGGTGGCCGTGGCGGCAGTTTTTTCCTGGGTGCTGGTCTACGGAAAGGTGCCGCAGGCGGTGGCCGCCTGGGTGCAAAGCGTCGCCACCGATCCGGTGAGCTTCATGCTGCTGGTGAACGTGATCCTGCTGGTCATCGGCACGGTCATCGACGGCGCGCCGGGCCTCATCATGACGGTGCCGATCCTGCTGCCGGTGGCGACCCTGGTCTACCACATCGACCCCGTCCATTTCGGCGTGGTGGTGGTCATCAACCTCGTGCTCGGCTTCCTCTCCCCGCCTGTGGGCCTGTGCTTCTTCGTCGCCTCGGCGGTCACCGGGGCGAAGGTGGGGCGGATGTTCGTCGTCACCCTGCCGTTCTTCTTCGCCGCCTGCGCGCTCCTGGTGCTGCTGTCCCTGGTGCCGAGCCTTTCCACGATCCTCGTCAAATAACAAACCTTCCCGGAGCCTTCCCATGATCCTCGACCGCCGCCGCTTCCTCCTGTCCGCCGCCGCCGGTGCCGCCCTTCCCCTCGCCGCTCCGAGCATCGTGCGGGCGCAGGAGGCGAAGGAGTTCCGCCTCGGCATCATCACCCCCGTGGGTCATCCCTGGAACGTCGCGGCCGAGAAGGTCGGCGCCATGCTGAAGGAGGAGACCAAGGGCCGCCTGTCCCTCTCGGTCTTCCCGTCCGGCCAGCTCGGCAACGAGGCGGCCATGCTGCAGCAGATGCAGACCGGCGCCCTCGACATGGGCTGGATCATGACCGCCGAGCTCGGCTCGCGCGTACCGGCCATCGCCGCCATCAACGCGCCGTGGATCGTCGATTCCACCGCCAAGGCCGGCAAGCTGGTGCGCACCCCCGCCGCCATGAGCCTGTTCGACGTGCTTCCGAAGGAGACCGGCACGGTCGGCCTCGCCTGGGGCATCACCACCATGCGCGTCGTGTTTTCCGCGAAGCCCATCTCGGGCATCAAGGATCTGAACGGCATGAAGCTGCGCATCAACACCACGCCGGCCTACCGCGACTTCTACCAGCTGCTCGGCGCCGCCCCGACCCCCATTCCCACCCCTCAGGTGTTCGACGCCATGTCCAACGGGCAGGTGGACGGGCTGGAGGCCGACCTCGACTTCTCCTGGAACCAGCGCTTCGACAAGGTCTCGAAGACCATGCTGAAGATGGACGCCATCTTCATGCCGGTGATCGCCCTCGTTTCCGGCCGGGTGTGGCAGACGCTCTCGCCGGCTGACAAGGCGCTCATCACCAAGCTCACCAAGACGGCGCTGGACGCCCAAGTGGACGAGACCGTCACCAACGAGCCGGTGCTGCTGGAGAAGTTCAAGGCGGCGATCCCGGTGAAGGTCGCGGAGGTCTCGGACCGCGAGAAGATCATCGCCGAATACGACAAGATCTGGCTGCCCAAGGCCCCGATCCTCGCCGACCTGCGCAAGGTGGGCGCGACCCTCTGACCTGAAACCCCGATCGCGGACGGGGCAGGTCCCCGTCCGCGCCATTTGAGAGGAAACGAGACATGAAGCCGGCAATCAGCTGGGAAGGCGTCTTCCCGGCCGTGACCACCCAGTTCCGGGACGACTTTTCCCTGGATGTGGATGCCACCGCCCGGGTGATGGAAGGGCTGATCCGCGACGGCGTGTCCGGCCTCATCGTCTGCGGCACTGTGGGCGAGAATTGCTCGCTGTCCACGCCTGAGAAGATCCAGGTGATGGAGGCGGCGAAGTCGGTCGCAGCCGGCCAGGTTCCGGTGATCTGCGGTGTGGCGGAATTCACCAGCCAATTCGCCATCGCGACGGCCAAGGAGGCGGCGAAGGTCGGCGTGGATGGCATCATGCTGATGCCGGCGCTGGTCTATTCGTCCAAGCCGCACGAGACGGCGCAGCATTTCCGCACCGTATCCAAGGCCACCGACCTGCCGGTGATGATCTACAACAACCCGCCCATCTACAAGAATGACGTGACGCCCGACGTGGTCTCGACCCTCGTCGACTGCGAGACCATCGTCTGCTTCAAGGAAAGCTCGGGCGATACGCGGCGCTTCATCGACCTGCGCAACAAGGTGGGCGACCGCTTCATCATGTTCGCCGGCCTCGACGACGTAGTGGTGGAAAGCATCGCTGTGGGCGCCCAGGGCTGGGTCTCCGGCATGTCCAATGCCTTCCCGCGCGAGGGCGAGACCCTGTTCCGCCTCGCCCGCGCCGGGCGCTATGCCGAGGCGATGAAGCTCTACGAATGGTTCATGCCGCTGCTCCATCTCGATGCCCGGCCGGACCTCGTCCAGTGCATCAAGCTGTGCGAGGAGATCATGGGACGCGGCTCCGCCCTGACCCGCCCGCCGCGCCTCGCCCTGCTCGACGCCGAGCGCGCCGAGATCGAGCGCCTGATGGCCGACGCCATGGCCCATCGGCCCGAGCTGCCCGACGTGGGGTTGAAGGCGGCGGCCTGAGCCCAAGCGCCTGAGTCAAACCGCTTGGGCCGCCGCGGGCGGTATCCCCGCCGGCGGCGCGCTTCGGCGCGACGCCGGCGCGCTTGCGGCGGGCCCGGGGCTGCGGCACCTTGCGCGGCATGCCGAGCGCCGCACCCGAGCCGATCCAGATTGATGCCGAGGTCCTGTCCGCGCTTCTCGCCCGGATCGCGGAGCGCATCGGGCCGGCGCATGTGGTTACCGACGGCGCCGACCTCGCGCCCCATCTGGTGGAAGGGCGCGGGCTCTATCGCGGCACGACGCCGGCGCTCGTCCTGCCGGCGACCCAGCAGGACGTGGCCTTCATCGTTTCCGCCTGCGCCGATGCCGGGGTGCCGGTGGTCCCGCAGGGCGGCAATACCGGCCTGGTGGGCGGCCAGGTGCCGTTCGGCGCGCTGCTCATCTCGCTGCGGCGGCTCAACCGCATCCGCGATATCGACCCGGTGGACCTCACCATGGTCGCCGAGGCCGGCTGCACCCTGCAGCAGGTGCAGCAGGCGGCGGCGGATGCCGGCTGCCTGTTTCCCCTGTCCATCGGCTCGGAAGGCTCCTGCCAGATCGGCGGCAACCTCTCGACCAATGCCGGCGGCACCGCCGTGCTGCGCTACGGCAACATGCGCGAGCTGACCTTCGGCCTTGAGGTGGTTTTGCCCGACGGGCGGGTGTGGAACGGCTTGAGCCGCTTGCGCAAGGACAATACCGGCTACGCCCTCAAGGACCTGTTCATCGGCGCCGAGGGCACCCTCGGCATCATCACGGCGGCGGTGCTGCGGCTCTATCCGGCGCCGACTGAGCGGGTCACCGCCATGCTTGGCGTTCCGGACCCGGCGGCGGCGCTCGCCCTGTTCCGGCGGCTGCGCGCGGCGGCCGGCGATTGTCTCACCGGCTTCGAGATCATGCCGCGCTTCGGCATGGAGACGGTGCTGAAGCACATGCAGGGCACCGTGCGCCCGCTCGCGGGCGACCATGCATGGTACGTCCTCGCCGAGCTGACATCCACCCGTCCTGACGATGATTTGTCCGAGCTGGCGCTCGCCGCCCTCGCCGCCGCCTTCGAGGCGGGTGAGGTGGAGGATGCGGTGCTTGCGGCATCCGAGGCCCAGTGCGACGCCATGTGGCGTCTGCGCGAGAGCCTGTCGGATGCGCAGAAGTTCGAGGGCGGCTCCATCAAGCACGACGTCTCGGTGCCGGTCTCCCGGGTGCCGGATTTCATCGCGGAAGCCGCGCGTCGCTGCGAGGCTCACCTGCCCGGCGTTCGCGTCTGCGCCTTCGGCCACATGGGCGACGGCAACATCCACTTCAACCTCAGCCAGCCCGTGGGCATGGACAAGGCGGCCTATCTCGCCGGCTGGGAAGGCTTCAATCGCATCGTCCACGATCTCGTCGTTTCGCTCGGCGGCTCCATCTCCGCGGAGCACGGCATCGGCCTGCTGAAGCGCGAGGAACTGGCGCTCTACAAGGACCCAGTGGCGCTGGCGCTGATGGCCGCCATCAAGGCGGCCGTGGACCCGCGGGGCCTCGCCAATCCGGGCAAGGTCCTGCCCGGCTGAAGCCCTCAGGCCGGGCGGCGGCGCACCGCGAAGGCGGTGCCGACGGCGACGGCGAGCGGCACCGCGGCGCCGACGAAGACCAGCTGCGGCAGGTGATGGTCGAGCAGCAGGCCGAACAGCACCGGGCCCAACAGCGAGCCGATGTCGTAGCCCGAATAGACGATGCCGAACACCTTGCCCGTCGCCCCGGCAGGCGCCGCGCTTCTCACCAACACGTCCCGTGACGGGGTGGTGAGGCCCATGGCGAGGCCTATGAGCGCCACCAGCCCCACCGTCACCTCAGGCCGGGCCGGAATCAGCGCGGCGGCGAGCGCGATGATCGCCCCCGCCGCCAGCCCAACCATGGCGATGCGGTGGTGGTGGGTGGCGCGGTCGGCCACATGGCCGCCGATGGCGACGCCCGCGGTGTTGCCCACCTGGAACAGCGCGATCGCCAGCGTCGCCAGCGCCACCGATGCGCCATAGCCCTCCTGCAGCGCGACGATGGCGAAGCCCTGCACGCCGGACAGCGAAATGGCGGTGAGCACGAAATAGAGGAAACCCATGAGAACCACAGGCATGGCCAGCACGTCGAGGAAGCCGAGCTTGACGGTGGTCGCCGCCGCATGGGCCGTGTGTGTCGGCGCGGTCTTCAGCGTGTTGCGAAACAGCGCGAGCAGCAGGCCGAGGATCACCACCGTGAGGCCCAGGGCGGTGATCGACGCCCGCCAGCCGTAGGCCGTGCCGAGGGCGCCGGAGACGAGGGGCGACAGGGCGAAGCCGATGCTGCCGGCGATCACATGGGCGGCGAAGGCTCGGCCCAGGCGGGGCGGGGCAACCTTGTGGCTGAGGATGGAGAGGTCGGCGGGGTGATAGACGCTGTTGCCCAGCCCGGCGAGGGCGGCCAGCGGCAGCAGCACCAGATAATGCGGCGCGAGCCCCATGGCCGCGGTGGCGGCGCCCTGGAGCAGCAACCCGCCCAGCAGCAGGCGATGGGCGCCGAAGCGGTCCACCATCACCCCGGCCGCCACCTGTCCGGCGCCGGAGAAAAAATAGAAGGCCGACAGCAGCAGTCCGAGCTCGAAGAAGGACACCGAGAGGTCCGCCCGCATCATGATGAAGAGGGGGGCCAGGGCGAGCTGAAGGAGGTGGCTGCAGAAATGCGCGACGCCGACGGCGCCGATGGTGGAGACTTCGGCCGCGGGCCAGCCGGCGGTGCGGGCGGTGGTGGACATGACGCGTCTTCCCATCTCCGGCGACGCCGGATCCAGGCCGGCGCGGCGCGGGCCGCCCGGCTCCCTGCTTCCCCCTCTGGTCGGCCGGGGCGGGCGCTCTTGGCGGGCCCTGCTCCGGGTCTGCAAACAACGTTACCGTCTGCTCTTCGACCGCCTCGCTCAGAAGCGAAGGCGGCTGAGGCCGGGTCAGCGCGTGCGGCGCGGGCCGTGGCCGCCGAAGTACCGCAGCGTCAGGCAGGTGATGTCATCGGCCTGCGGCGCGCCGCGCTCGAACACATGAACGGCGGCGAGCACCCGTTCGTTCAGCTCGGCGACGGACCAATCGGCCGCACCGCCGCGCAGGAGCTCCTCGACGCGCTCTTCGCCGTAGGGCTGCTCGTCAATGTCGAACGCCTCGGTGACACCGTCCGTATAGAGGAAGAGGGAGTCGCCAGGCGCCAGGTGGAGCTCGTGCTCCTGATAGACGAAGCCTTCGAGGACCGCCACCGCCATGCCGCCGGTGGAGGGAACGGTGGTCACCTCCCCCGAGCGGGCGATGCGATAGGGCAGATTGTGGCCGGCGTTCACATAGGTCACGCGCCCGGACGACAGGTCGATCACGCCATAGAGCACGGTGACGAAAAGCATCTGCTCGTTCTCCACCGCGAGCAGGTCGTTAAGGCGGCGAATGCAGCCGGCGGGCGAGCGCTCGAACAGGGCGGTGGAGCGCAGCAGCGTGCGCGAGATGGCCATGAACAGCGCCGCGGGAACCCCCTTGCCGGAGACGTCCGCCACCACGAAGCCCAGGGTGGTGTCGTCGACCATGAAGTAATCGTAGAAGTCGCCGCCCACTTCGCGCGCCGGCGTCATCTGCCCGTGGACCGCGACGCGGGCGTCCGGCGGGAACTCCTTCGGCAGGATGGCAAGCTGCACCTGGCGGGCGATCTCCAGCTCCTGCTGGAGGCCGGCGAGCTTGGTCTTGGTGATGAGGGCCTCACGCAGTTCCACCACCATGGAGGAGAGGCGGGTGTGCTGCTCGACGATGCGGCGCGAGAGATCGTGCAGCACCCGGGCGACGCGCTTAAGTTCGTCGTCCTGCTCGCTCTCCTCGCCCTTGGCGAGCAGGGCCAGCACCTCTTCGCGGTCGGTGGGGTCGATAGCGTCGGCGAGGGCCTGAAGCTCGGCCGAGATGACCGCCTCCTGGCGGCGCCGGACGCGCTCGCGCTGGCGCCGGCTCTCGGCCAGCGCCTGCACGTTGCCGCGCAGCGCCACAACCGCTGAGGCGATGCGGCCGATCTCGTCATTGCCGGAATGCCCCACCGTCACCGAGGTGTCGCCACGAGACAGTGCCTGGAGCACGTCGATAGCGGACTCCAGGGGGCGGAAGCTGTACCAGAGGAATACGTTGAGGCCGACCACGCCGATCAGCACCAGCACGATGGCGGCAGCGGCGGCGGACTGGCGGATGATGGCGGTGGCCTGCACCGTCTCGGTGGTGTCCTCGAGGCTGACGAGAGCGCCCACGGTGCTGCCGCCGACGTCTCCGATGGGGATCGAGGTGACGTTGTAGCTGCGGCCGTCGAGCACGAGGCTCTCGGCGGTGGGGCGGCGTGGCGTGATGGCGAGCTTGGCCCTCTCCCACAGGCGGAAGTCGGTGCTGGCCACCACCCGCCCGCGCAGGGTGATGAGGGTGGTGGCGGCGCTGATGCCCCGCGCGAAGCGCTCCATGCCGAGGCCCGCGTCGCGTCCGAGCACCAGCACGGCCTGGCCCTGGCCGGGCAGCTCGACGGTGCGGGTGGTGAGCACGATCACCTGCGAGGCGCTCACCTGCCGCAGGCCCGACAGAACCTCGCCCTTCAGCGCCCGGTCGAGGCTGCCGGCGTCGAGGATGTAGCGGTTGCTGTTGGTGCCGTCGCTGAACACCACCTCGCGGTCCGCCGTCACCACCTCGAAATAGGTGGAGGGGTCGTTGATGTTGATGCCCACCTCCTGCAGCGCCGCGGCGACGCCCGGCCGGTCGGAGAAGGACAGAGCAATGCGGAACGGGGCCGAACCGTCGACGCGCTCGAGGATGCGGGCGAGGTTGGCGGTCTGGAAGGCGACGATCTCGCGCCAGAGCACGGTCTGCCCCTCGATGGCGAGCTCGCCCTCGCGGGCTTCGGCGACGCGGTCGCGCAGCAGGGTCGCGCCCCAGGTCCCGAGCATCAGCACGGCGAAACCGAGGGCGACGATCAGGGTGATACGGGTCCGAAGCAGCATCAGAGCCCCCGAGCCTTATCGGCCGGGCCGGGTGGTGCGAGCACCTCGCGGCGGACCCGCTCCACGTCGGCCCGAAGCCCGCCGTCGAAATCCACCGCCAGAAGCTCGTCGGCATAGGCTTCGAAAACGGCGCGCCGTTCGGCCACCCGGCGGTTGCCGTGGTCCAGCTCGCGGAAAGCGCGGCCCACCGCGCCTCCGGGGCCGTGCCGCCGGCCGGTGTAAAAGTGGGTGTCGCGGTTGCCGTAATGGCCGTTCACCGCCTGGATCAGGCTGTCGCCAAGGCGGGCGCGGCTGCGCTCCAGCGCGCCGCCCACGAGAAGGCCGGCCGCCAGTGCCGCAAGGGCGGCGCAGACCGTGACCACCACCGCCGCCTTGAGTCCGATGTCGGCGAAAGAGGTGGCGAGGGCCGAGGGGTTGGTGGTCACCTCGACCGATGCCACGGTGTTGCCGTCCACGATCACCGGCGCGTTGACCGAATCGGTGCCGGCCCGCTCGCCGATGGCGCTGCGGATTTCCCGCCCGTCCGCGCCGCGCAGCACGATCTGGGTGAGGCCAGGGGTTCGGGTGAGAGTCTCCGACAGGTGCTGCTCCACCCCCGGCAGCAGCTTGAGCGGGATGCCGAAGCGGGCCGCCTTCTCGAACTGCTGGGCGAGGGTCCGCGCGACAGAGGTTCCGATCACGAGGGCATCGCGCCGCGCACTCTCCTCGACCCGTGCGCGATAGCCGTTGACCAGCAGCGTCGCGGCGATGCCGCCGAAGACCAGGGTGACGAGCAAGGCGAACAGGCCCGCGAAGATGCGCGCCCGGCCACTTTCGGCAAGCTCATGCCGCATCGTCGAGCGCTCCCAGGTGGCCGAGCCCACGATCGATGCGCGCTTCCGCGTTGTGCCAGCTTTTGACCGTCGCCTCGGCCAGCGGCGTCAGCCCGCCGTCGTCGCCGGCCGGCGTGCCCTCGCCGCGCAGGATGCGGGCCACGCGGTCGAACGGCCGAGTGATCATATGAGCGAACACCACCGCGGCCAGCGTCGCGGCGATGGAGGCGGCGAGGCACAGCATGGCGGCGCGTGCCAGCAGGTCGAGGCCCAGCCGGTCGGCGCGGGCGCTGCGGGCCTCGTCCGAGACCGTGACCGATATGCCGCCGGCGACGCCAAGATCGTTCTCGAACCTCGTGCCGAACACCGTGTCGCTACGTTCCGCCGCGGTCCACACGCCCTCCGCGCCGAGGCGGCGGACCCAGTCCTGCGCCACTTCCTCGCCGATGACGCTACGGTCGGTGGAATAGATGGCGCGGCCGGCCGGGTTGAAGACATCGATGGCGAGGATCGAGGGATCACTCGCCTTCTCCCGCTCGATGCGCGGCTGGAGCAGCGAGATCTGGTCGAGCAGCAGGCCGATGGAAAGATTAGCCTCGGTGGAGGCGCGAAGCGTGCCGAGAAGATTGGCGACGCGGGCCCGCTCGATTTCCTCGCCAACCCGGTCACTCGCCGAAAAGGCGATGATCGCGACCGCGACCACCGCAGCGGTCACGGACACCACAGAAACCAGGATCAGCCGGCTTACGAAAGTCATGCGGGGAACTTCGCTGGAATGACCGGCGGGACGTTAACCGCGTGCCCGCGGCCAAACCAGACAAAAAACTCCCCTGCGACCAAAAAAACCTTCATTCTCAGCTTCCTTTTCGTGGCATGAAGGACTTGCGGACGGGGGTCGACCACCCGTCATCCAGGCGCAGGGGTCATGAGGCGGACGACACTCGGGCTGATCGCTGTGTTCGCGTTGATCGCGGCCGCCTGCGTCGCGTTCGGCGCGTACTTTTCTTACGTCACTCTGCTCAATGCGCACCGCAGCGTCGTCGAGGCGCGATTCGGCATCGCGGCCCAGCGCGTGGTGGATGTTGCAGAACAGGCCGCCTCCCTCGGCATCGCCTTGCCGGCGCAGCAGGCCCTGACCGGCATGCTGGAGCGCGAGGCGCGCATCGAACAGGCGATTCGTTCCCTGGATCTCACCGACGAGCACGGCATCGTGCTGTTCTCCAGCGACCCCGCCCGCATCGGTCGCGACACGGCCCACGATGACGGTCGCGACCTTGCCCGTCCGGTGCGCAATGACATCGGGGAGCCCATCGGCCGCGTCGTGCTGCGCTACGATCCCAAGGTTCTGGCAAACGGGGCGGCGGCGCTCGGCGACGACCTGGAGCGCATCGCGCTGCCAACCCTTCTGTGGGCGGGCGCGGCGACGCTGGTGATCGGGTTGCTCCTGGCAGCCGCTTTGCGGCGCGCGGTGCGCCGTGCGGCGGAGCCGCGGCTCTGGCCGCCGGCGGCGCGTGCGGCGCTCGCTTCGGTTGAGGCGGCCCACCGCGCCCTGTCCGAGCGGGCTGGCCCGGTGGGGGCCGCAGCGGGTGTCCGCCGCCCGGGGGGCGAGCCATGATCGGACTGCGCGGCGGCATTTCCATCGCCATCGTCCTCATTTTGTGTTCCGCCCTCGCCGTGATCGGGTGGGGGGCGGAGCGCGCTGCGCAGCGCACCATCGCGCCGGAGATCCTCGCCAAGGCGAACACCGTGGGCCGCGCCGCTGCCGACCTCGTGCTGCGCGCCTCGAGCATCGGCGTACCTTTCGACCGTCTGGTGGGCGTGCAGGGCTATTTCGACGATCTGCGCGCCGCCAACACGGAATTCGCCGAGATCAGCCTCGTCTCCGCCGGTGGCGCCGAGCTTGCCCGCTCCGGCAACGCGGACAAGGCGCGCGACCCACCGGTGGCCCGGGTGCCGATCAACGATGCGGGCGGGCGCCGCCTCGGCGAAGTGGTGATCGTCGTCGATCCCTCGGTGGTCTCGGCGCAGGTGGGTGCGGTGCTGGTCGACGTGGCCTTCATCGGCGTGGTCGCCTTGCTGGTCGCGCTGGAACTGGTCGCGCTGGTGGTGGGTGCCCGCGGCCTGGAATCGCTGGTAGCGGTGGAGCGACGGCTCAGGGCGCTCAAGCGTGGCACCCTCGCCCGCCAGGACGGGGGGCTTGGCGCGGCGGAAAATCTCGTCTCGCCCATCGATCGGCACATGCAGGTCCTGGCCTCGCGCCACGACCGCCTGCGTGCCGAGGCAGAGGCGCGCGGCGACGACGCCACGCTTGAGCGCCTGAGAGAGATCGCGGCGCGAACCGGCCTTGGACAGGCCCAGTCCGCTGGCAGCGAGGCCGCGATGGCGGTGCGCCCGGCGCTGTTCCTGTTCATGCTCGCCGAGGAGCTGACCCGCCCGTTCCTGCCGCGCTTCGCGCAATCTCTGGGCGGGTTCGGCGGCATGAGCCCCGATCTCGCCGCGAGCCTGCCCATCGTCGCCTTCATGGCCGTGGTGGCCCTGTGCCAGGTGCCCTTCGCCGGCTTGTCCGAGCGCCTCGGGCGCCGACCCGGCTTCATCGGTGGCGCGCTTCTGGCGGCGGCGGGCTATGCCCTGTCCGCGGTGAGCACGCATTACGGCGTCTTCGTCGGCGCACGCATCGCCACCGCGGTGGGCTATGCGCTGGTCTTCGTCTCGGCCCAGGGACACGTGGTGGACCTCTCCTCCGGTGCGGCGCGCAGTGCCGCCCTCGCTGTGTTCGTGCGCGCCATCATGGTGGCGAGCCTGTGCGGCCCGCCCATCGGCGGCGTCATCGCCGACCGCCTCGGGGCCTCCGTAGCCTTCGGTGTGTCCGGCGGGCTGGCACTCCTCGCCCTGCTGGTCGCCCGGCTCACCCTGCCGGCCGCCGCCGCTCACCGCCCTGGCAGCGACGGCGCGGTGCTTTCCAACCTGAAGGCGGCCGCCGGCGCGCCGGGGCTGATGTCGCTCCTCTTCGGCTGCGCCTTCCCTGCAAAATTCCTGTTCGCTGCCCTGTGTTTCCTGCTGGTGCCGCTGGAATTGCAGCGCGAGGGCTATTCCTCTGCCGCCATCGGCCGCTTCCAGATGATCTATCCGGTCATCATGGTGCTCGGGGTGCCGTTCTTCGCCGCCTTGGCCGACCGCTTCGACGCCCGCTCCGCCTTCGTGGTGACAGGCGGCGTGGTGGCCGGCCTCGGCGCCATGGCGGTGCCGTTCGGGCCGCCGGTGGCGCTCATCGTTGTAGCGCTGGTGGCGCTCGGCTGGGGGCAGGCCATGTCGATCGCCTCCCAGTCGGCGCTGGTGGCGGACACTGCGGCCGCCCTCGGCGGCGGCCGGGCGGCCGGAGCCCTCGGCCTGTTCCGGCTTGTTGAGCGCTCCGGCAACGCTGCCGGCCCCGCCAGCGCGGGCGTTCTTCTCTCGTCCATCGGATTTGCATCGGCGACCGGCCTTCTCGGTGCTGTGGCAGTGGCGGGAGCTGTGCTATTTGCCCTCTCCGGGCGAAAGGTCTTCGCTGATCAATCCCGCCGTCACGCGTCGGCGGCAGCTTCGGAAGGGAGTTCCGCCTGATGGATCGCCGTTCCCTCCTCGCACTGGGCCTCGGTGCCGGTGCAGCTTCTCTGGTCGGGGGACCGCTCGCGGGCGTTGTGCCGGCGGCGGCCCAGGGCACCGGCGGCCAGCCCGCCAACGGCGCGGCGCCCGGTCCGTCCACACAGCCCTTCCGAATCCTGATGCTGACGTTCCGCGGCGACACCGACGTGGAGCGGGGCTTCCGCGACTATTTCGCCACCAACGACATCAAGGTCGAGTTCGTGACCCGCGACGTGGAGCGCGACGCGAGCAAGGTGAAGTCCATCCTCGCCGAGGTGCTGCCCAGCTTCCGGCCGAACCTCATCTATACCTACGGCACGCCTCTCACCCTGGGGGTCGCCGGTCCCTACGACGCGCCACCGGACGCACCCTTCGTGCGCGACATCCCCGTCGTGTTCGCTTTGGTGGCCGCGCCGGTGCAGGTGAAGATCGCGCCCTCGCTCACATCCTCCGGCCGCAATGTGACCGGAGCGGTGCACGTGGTGCCCACCGACGTGCAGATGCGCGCCATGCAGAGCTACAAGGCGTTCCGCAAGGTCGGGGTGATCTATTCGCCGAACGAGAACAATTCCATCGCCATCATCGAAGAGATGAAGGCGTTCTGCGCCGGCATCGGCGCCGAGGTCATCGCCCAGCCCCTGACCATGGTGGGCAACCGGCCCACGGGCGACGGCGCCGAGGATTTCGTGCGCAAGCTCAAGAGCCAGGGCGTCGACTGGCTGTACCTGCCGGCCGACACCTTCCTCGCCAGCATCTTCGACCGCGTGGGTCCCGCCGCCCTCGCCGCCGGGCTGCCGACCTTCGGCGCGACGGAATTCTTCCTGCGCGAGGGCGTCGGGCTTGTGGGACTGGTCAGCCGCTATTATTCGGTGGGCCAGCTCGCCGCCTCAAAGGCGGCCGAGATCCTGGTGCAGCGCGTGCCACCGCGGAACATTCCTATCGAGACGCTCAAGCGCTTTGCGCTCATCATCAACATGAACGTCGCCAAGCAGCTGGGCGTCTATCCGCCCATCGCCATGCTGAATTATGCGGAAGTGATCACGTAATGAATGCCCTGCGGCAGGCTGCGCCCGCCACGTCGCTCGCGTCGCGTGCACTTGGCCCGGAGGATATCGACGCCATAGAGGCGCTCCATCGTCTGGCCATCGGCCCCCTCGTGCGGCCCGAGGTGGTCAAGCCGGAGAGCCGCTCCTATTTCGAGGGCATACTCGGCGGCCGCGGCTGGGTCGTCGGCCTCTACGACGGCCCGCTGTTCGTTGCCTACGGCATCCTCCAGCACGACCATTCGCCCAAGGACGGCCCTCACATCATGCTGGGGCTTGATCCGACGCGGCGGGTGGGCCGCCTTGCCGGCGCGTCGGTCCATCCCGCCTATCGCGGGCGGGGCCTCCAGCGGGTGCTGATCGCCGCGCGGGTGGACTGGGCGCCGCAGGACATGGTGCTGTTCTCCACCGCGGCGCCGGTGAACACGCCCAGCTGGTCGAGCCTGCTGGCCGAGGGCTTCCCGATCCACGACATCCAGCTGTTCTTCGGCGGCTACGCCCGCTACGTCATGGTGCGCGACGGCACCGGCTTCGACCCGGACGAGGCCGTCCTGGTGGATCCGCTCGATACCGCGCGACAGAAGGAGATGTTCGCGGCCGGCTGGCACGGCTACGCCCGCGGCCGGATGGAATGCGGCGCGGCGGGCATCCTCTATGCCCCCCCGCATCCCGCATAGGGGTCTCATCGGCTTCACGAAATTGTCGTATGGTTTAGCCACGCTGGAGCCCGCGCGGTGCGGCCGGCCAGATCCTGAGAGACCAGAGCGCAATGAAGATCTCGGGCGCAATGAAGATCGAGAGGACCCCGCTCGGCCCTGACATCGTCCTCGTCTGCCTCGAGGGGCGGCTCGACATTGCTGGGGCGGCGGCGGTGGAACCGGAGTTCAAGGCGGCCTGCGAGGCGGCGCGGGTGCTGCTGGTGGACCTCTCCCGCACCCCGTTCATGGCCTCCATCGGCATCCGCCTGCTGCTGGCCGGGGCCAAAGGCCTGCACCGCAAGGGCGGGACCATGGCGCTGTTCGCCTGCGATCCGCAGGTGGAGAAGGTGCTCCGCTCCACCGGCGTCGACCAGCTCATCAGCATCCACGCCACGCGGGACGAGGCGCTCGCGGCGGCGGGCGTCACCCCGTCCACGTGATGGCGGCAACCATGACCCTTCCGGCGGCGGGCACTCTCGTTTCAACCATCGATGTCGGCGCGCGCATCGACGACATCACCGACGCGACCGGCTGGCTCGGTGAGCTGGCGGAGCGCGAGGGCTGGCCGGACGAAACCCGCTTCGCCCTGGAGCTCAGCCTCGAGGAGGCGCTGACCAACGTGGTCTCGTACGGCTTCGCGGGTGTCGACACCGCCCCCCGCATCCGCATCGAGTGCTACCGGCTGCCGGATGGACGCCCGATGGTGCGGCTGATCGACAACGGCGTTCCGTTCGATCCCACCACCATCGCCGAGCCCGAGGTGCCCGACAGCCTCGAAGAGGCCAAGATCGGCGGCCACGGCGTGCAACTCATGCGCCACTTCCTCGAATCCCTCGCCTATGCCCGCGAAGGGGAGGAGAACCACCTCACGCTGGTGACCCGTCCCCCCAGCTGACAACGGCTCCGCTCACGCTCATCTGAATGTCGCATCTGCGGTGTATCATAGTGCCGGTCCCCGGGCCGAGCCCTGACGCCCCGCCTGCCATTCTGCGTGTGCGCAGGGCCGAAATCCCTTGAGGGCTTGCGCAATCCGTTCCGGGGGCTCCGCGGCGGAAGAGGACGCCCAGCCGGATGCTTGTACTCGCGGAACTGGTGGCCGGCCTCGGCCTGCTCTTTATCGGGCTGAAGGCCATGGCGACCCATCTCCAGCAGGCGACCGGCCGGCGGGTTCGCCTGCTGCTGCGGTCGGCGACGCGCTCGCCGGTGGTCGGCCTGGTCTGCGGCGCGCTGGCTGGCGCGGCAACCCAATCCTCGAACGCGGTCGCCGTCATCAGCGGTAATTTGGTGCGAGGGGGCGTGTTCTCGACGCGGGATGCCATCCCTATCGTCGCGGGGGGCAACGTCGGCACGGCCGCCCTCGTGTTCGTGGCGGCCATCGATTTCCGCCTTCTGGTGCTCTACCTCGTGGGCGTCGTCGGCTTCGCCTTCCATTTCAAGCTCGACCGCCGCACCCACCTCAAGGAATGGATGGGCGTCGCCCTCGGCCTCGCGCTGGTCCTCCTCGGCCTCGACTTCATCAAGCAAGCGCCGCGCATGCTCGATGTGGCCGCCTTCTCCGGCGTACTGGACAGCAGCCTCACGCCACTGACCGGATTTCTGATCGGTCTCGTCGCGTCCTCGGTCAGCCAGTCGTCCTCCACCCCCGCCATACTGGTTCTGGCGCTGATGCAGGCCGGCCTGCTGGGTCTCGACGATGCAGTGTCCATCGTGCTCGGCGCCAATCTGGGTTCGGGCATCGCTGCCGTATTCTCGGCCGGGGGCCTCCAGGGCACGGGCCGGCAATTGTGTTACGTGCACGTGCTGGTGAAGGCGGTGGGATGCCTCATCATCGGCGCCGCCTTTCCGGCGGTGGCGCTCTTCGGTCTGGATCCCTTTGCCCTGCTGGATGAGTTCAGCGGTCACCAGGCGTCCGTCTCGCTCTCCAGCCTGTTCCTGGCGCTCCAGCTGGCCGGCGCCATCCCGGTGTCGTTCGCCCGCGGCCTGTCCGAGCGGATCGCCGTCGCCCTGAGCCCGCCGACGGTCGAGGACAGCGCGTCACGGCCGCGCTTTATTCATGATCAGGCCCTCGGCGACGCGGCTACCGCACTCGATCTCACCATCAGTGAGACGACCCGGCTCATCAAGCTCTTGCCCACGCTGCTGCCCGATCTTGACCAGACCGACGGGGGCGACGCTGCAGAGCGGCTGGCGTTGTGGCGTGGCGCCGCCGCCGTGGCGCTCGCCATCGACAATTTCCTCTCCGACCTGATCGCCCGGGGCGTGGCGCGCGACAATCTGGAGATCGCGCTCCACCAGCAATCGCTGCTGGAGACGGTGCGCACCCTCCAGGACACGCTGCACGATTTCACCGAGGTGGTGGAAGGCTTCGAGGACGTGCCGCCGCTGGGGTTCGCGCTCTCCGAATCGTTGCGCGCCATCACCTTGTCGCTGGCGGACGCTACCGACGGGGCGGCGGAGGACCTCGACGACATCATTGCCATCGCCGGCGACCGCTCGGAAATGCTCAACCGCATCCGTCGCCAGCTTGCCGCCTCGGCGCTGGATGGCGGCAGCGATACGCGGCAGCTCCTGCTGGCCACCAGCCTGTTCGAGCGGGCCGTCTGGCTGGTGCGACGCAGCGCGGTGGCGTTGCGCGCACCCCGGAATGAGGCTAATCCGGAAGCCCCCGCGCATGCGGACAGCGAGCGAGTAGAGGCCGATGCACATCGAGCGTGAACAGGTTGGGGCCGACGTGCTGCTGAAGGTGGCGGGGCGTCTCGACACGCCCAATGCCAAGCCGTTCGAGGCAAGCCTCATGGAAGTGGTATCGATGACCGACGGCGGCATCGTCGTCAATCTGGCGGGGGTGGACTACGTTTCCTCCTCCGGGCTGCGCGCCTTGCTGGTGGCGGGCAAGGCCATGCGGGGCGCCAAGCGCAAGCTGACCTTGTCGTCGCTCCAGCCGCAGATCCGCGAGGTGTTCGACATCTCGGGCTTCTCAACCCTGTTCGAGATCAACTGAACCGCGGTCATGATCAGCGCTTCCGGAGCGCAGGGGCTGTTGGGGTTCCTGCGCTTCCTGACGGATCTCGCCGGGGTCGAAGATGCCAGCGCCGGCGCGCTCATCGGCACCGCGCTTCTCGGGATCGGCATATTCGCCGTCTTCGTGCTGGTGATCTGGCTGACCTATTCGAAAAGCTGAGCGCCAGACTTCGCCTAGACCTCTCAGGACGGCGCGGCCACCGGCGCCCATAGCACGTCCTCGATCCGACGCGCCCCGCTCGCCAGCATGGCGAGGCGATCGAACCCCAGCGCGCACCCGCTGGCGGGGGGCATCAGCTTCAGGGCGTCGAGGAAGTCCGTGTCGATGGGATAACGCTCGCCATAGAGCCGCTCCTTCTCGTCCATGTCGCAGGCGAACCGCCTGTGCTGCTCGGCGGCGTCGGTGAGCTCGCCGAAGGCGTTGGCGAGCTCCAGGCCGCAGGCGTAGAGCTCGAACCGCTCGGCGAAGCGCGGATCCGCGGGCTTGGGACGGGCGAGGGCGGCCTCGCTCACCGGATAATCGGTGAGTATGGTCGGTCGGCCGGAGCCAAGGTTCGGCTCGATCTTTTCCACCAGCACCCGTGAGAACACGTCCGCCCAGCTGTCGTCCGGCGCGGTGCGGATGCCGCGCTCCTGCGCCGCCGCCACGAAGGGGGCGGAGGCCGGAGCTTGTCCCGGCGGAGGCAGCAACGCCTCAAGGTCCATTCGCGCATGGCGGGCGAAGGCCTCGACGAGGGTGAGGCGCTCGGGCGCAGCGAAGGGGTCGCAGTCCCGCCCCCGCCAGTGGAAGATCCGCGTGCCGCCCGCCTCGGCGGCGAGCACCAGCAGGCGGGCGCAGTCCTCCATCATGGCCGTGTAAGGCGCGCCCGCACGGTACCATTCCAGCATGGTGAACTCGGGGTGGTGCGTTGGCCCACGCTCGCGATTGCGGAACACGCGGGCGAACTCGAAGATGCGTGGCTCGCCCGCCGCCAGCAGCTTCTTGGCCGCAAATTCCGGCGAAGTGCGCAGATAGAGCCGGCGCGCCGTGCCGTCGGCGGCGAGGAGGTCGGTGCCGAAAGCGTGCAGATGGGTCTCGTTGCCGGGCGAGACCTGGAGGGCGGGGGTCTCCACTTCTACGAAGTCTTCGGCGGCGAATGCGGCGCGCAGCGTCGCGGCGATCCGGCCGCGCGCGAGCAGGAAGGGCCGTCGGTCGGCGTAGACGCCCGGGCTCCACCAGGGGCTCTCGGCGGGGCTTGGCGGGGATGAAGATGATACCGCCATAGCAGCAAGGCTCCTGGAGATGGCGCGCCGCGGGACAGTCTGGGCGCGGCCCGGCGGCAGAAAGGCGGGAGCGAGACTGGCGTTGCGCGCCAAGATCGCTATGTTGCGGGCCGAAGCTCACGGGCGGCGGCGCGCCGCATTCAGTTCAAGGAAGACACAACGTGGTCAAGGTTATCGCCAGCTCGCTGCGCAAGGGCAATGTGGTCGACATCGACGACAAGCTCTACGTGGTGCTCACCGCCGAGAACATCCATCCCGGCAAGGGCACGCCGGTCACCCAGCTCGACATGCGCCGCATTTCGGACGGCGTGAAGATCTCCGAGCGCTATCGCACCACCGAGCAGGTGGAGCGCGCTTTCGTGGAGGACCGTCCCCACACCTTCCTCTACGAGGATTCCGACGGCTATACCTTCATGAATCCCGAGAGCTTCGATCAGGTCACCGTGCCCAAGGACGTGATGGGCGACCTCTCGGTCTATCTGCAGGAAGGCATGGAATGCATGCTCTCCACCCATAACGGCACGCCCATCGCCATCGAGCTGCCGGCCCGCGTGGTGCTCGAGATCGTCGACACCGAGCCCACCGTGAAGGGGCAGACCGCCTCCTCGTCCTATAAGCCCGCGATGCTCTCCAACGGCGTGCGAACCATGGTTCCGCCGCACATCGCTTCCGGCACCCGCGTCGTGGTGATGACCGCCGACGGGTCGTATGTGGAGCGCGCCAAGGACTGAGCCTTGGCTGTTTCCGTCGCGGCTTCGGCCGTAGCGGAACTTTTGTGCAGCCGGCTTGTTGACGCGGGAAGGCGTTGTTCAGTCAAGGCGTTGCAGAATGATCTTTACAGGAAGGCGGGTGCTCGTCGTCGAGGATGAGTATCTTGTTGCGCTCGGGCTCGACGATAACCTCAGGTCCCTGGGTTGCACGGTCGTGGGCCCCATTGCCAGCCTTTCGGCAGCCATGGCGGCGGCCGCGACCGAGAAGGTCGATGCCGCCATCCTGGACGTGAATCTTGCGGGCGAGCCGGTCTACCCTGCCGCCAGCATCCTTGCCGAGCGGGGCGTGCCCTTCATCTTCTGCTCCGGCTATACCGGCAGCGTGCGCATGCCGTCCGAGTTCGCGGACGCACCGCGGGTCGCCAAGCCCTATACCAGCCGCGTGATCGCGGAGGCCCTGGCCGATCTCCTCGGCATCCCCATGGGCAGCGCCACCAATGGGGGCGAGCGCTCCTTGTCGGCGCCCAGCGACGCCTGAGGGGCCGGCCGCAAAGGATCGGGACGGCGAGATTTCAGGTGTCTGGGTATGGACGCTCCAGCTTAGAGCGTCCACCATGCGGCGATGGCCCGCACCAACGAGACCGAAATCCGCCTGCGCATCCTCATCGAGCAGCCTGTGCCGGGCGTGCTCCATAGCCTTCAGGGCAAGGACGAGGCGCCCCTCGATCCCAAACAATCGAGCGCTGGCGAAGCTTTGGCGTTCGATTTCGCGATCCGGGTCGCGCCGGGACCGAAGTTCTTCGGCGATCAGGTACGGCGAGAAGGTCCCGAGCGGCGCTTCGTCTATATCCGCATCGGCCAGTTGGCCGGGGATCCGGCCTCTCCCTGGTCGCGCAGGATGAAGATCGACATCCACGACCTTGGGCCGGACCTATTGGACGGCGCCATGACGGGCCGCATCATTGAGACGACCGTTCTCGGCACGGCGAAGGACGGGACGCCGGCATGCGCCACCATCCGCCCGATCAACCGCCGCCTCGTCCCGCGCTGAGGCCTGCCGTCAGGCAGCGCCGGCGGTCTTACCCGGTGCTTCGGCCTTGGGGCCGCCGCGGGCGACGCCGACCATAGCGGGGCGCAGCACGCGCTCGCCAATCACATAGCCCGCCTGGGCAACCTGCACCACGGTACCGCTGGGCACGCTCGGGTCGGGGACCTCGAACATGGCCTGATGCAGATTGGGGTCGAACTTCTCCCCCTTCGGCTCGATCTTGCGAATGCCGTGCTTTTCGAGCGCCTTGACGAGGCCGCGCTCGGTCAGCTCCAGCCCGTCGAGCAGCGCCTTGAAGCCGCCTTCGGCCGAGGCCTTGGCCGCTTCATCCACCGAGCCCAGCGCGCGGGCGAGGTCGTCGGCGACATTCAGCACGTCGCGGGCGAAGGAGGCGATGCCGTAGGTCCGGGCGTCCTGGATTTCCTTGTCGGCGCGGCGGCGCACGTTCTCCGCCTCGGCGAAGGCGCGCAGGAACTTGTCCTTCAGGCTCGCGACCTCGGCCTCCAGCCGCTGCTTCTCGCCATCGGCGCCGATCTCGGCGTCGGCGGCAGCGAGGGCTTCAGCCTCGGCGGTGGCCTCGTTCGGCGCCAATCCACCGTTTTCGCTTGCGTCGCCGCCGGTCTCGGGCGCGCGCTTCTGCTCGCTCATCCGGTCTTCCCCTGCCTCGATTTGGGCCCGTGGTCAGCGACCTGCGGGCCATTCCAATTCGTCCCCGCGCATATCGGGGCGATGGCGGGAAAAATCAAGCTCACGCCGCATCCGCCCCCGGCGCCCCGAGGACGCGGCTCACCAGGCGGGCGGTGAAGTCCACCATGGGGACGATACGGCCGTAATTGAGCCGGGTCGGGCCGATGACGCCGAGCACACCCACCACTCGGCCCTGCCCGTCGCGGTAGGGGGCGACGATGGTGGACGAGCCCGAGAGGGAGAACAGCCGGTTCTCCGAGCCGATGAAGATGCGCAGGGCCTGCGCCTCCTCGGCGCGGCCGAGCAGGTCCACCACCTCCCGCTTGGTCTCCAGATCGTCGAACAGAAGGCGGATGCGCTCCAGGTCCTCCAGAGCGCGCAGGTCCTCCAGCAGCTTGGCCTGCCCGCGTACAATCAGCGTGCGCGCCCCGGGATCGTCTCCGGACCAGGAGGCAAGGCCCGCCTCCACCACCCGCGCAGTCAGATCGTCCAGGTCGCGGTTGAGTTCGGCGAGGAGGTTCTCCATCTCCGACCGCGCCTCGGCGAGGGTGCGGCCGCGGATGCGGGCGTTGAGGAAGTTGGTGGCCTCGGTGAGGGCCGAGATCGGCAGGCCCGGCGGCAGGGAGAGGGCACGGTTTTCAACCTGACCGTCCTCCGAAACGAGGATGACCAGCGCCCGGCCCGGCTCCAGCGGGACGAATTCCACATGCTTGAGGCGCGGATCGGTCTTGGTGGCGGTCACGACGCCCGCCCCCCGGGCCAGGCCCGAGAGCAGGGCCGAAGCCTCCTGCAGCACCCCTTCCACCGTGGTGGAGCGGGCGGCGGCCATGAGCTGGGTCTCGATATTGGCGCGGTCGCGCTCGCTGACGTCGCCGATTTCCAGCAAGGCATCGACGAAAAAGCGCAGCCCGCGCTCGGTGGGCAGGCGTCCGGCGCTTGTGTGGGGCGCGTAGATAAGGCCCGCGGCCTCAAGATCGGCCATCACGTTGCGCACCGAGGCGGGCGACAGCGTCATGGGGATGAGGCGCGAGAGATTGCGCGAGCCCACCGGCTCGCCGGTGGCGAGGTAGCTTTCGACGATCTGGCGGAAGATCTCCCGCGCGCGCTGGTCGATCTGGGCGAGACCGCCGGTGGTGAGGGTCAGGAACGGGTCGAGCGCCACTGCGGTTCGCCTTATCGTTCGCCTTTCGGTGATGCCTGCGAGGCGGGGGCCATCGCCCCGCCTCATTATGTGTCCATCCCCGCCGCCCGATACAAGCGCCGCGGTGCAGCCGGGCGGGGCGCGGCCCCGCGGTTTCTCGCGGCGAGCCTGTCCCTTTCGGCGTAAAACCCTCTAAAAGGGGGCCGAACGACGATGTGAAAGAGGTTTCCACCATGCGTCCCAGCAAGCGCGCCCCCGACGAGATGCGCGCGGTTTCCTTCGAGCGGGGGGTGATGCGCCACGCCGAAGGCTCCTGCCTCGTGAAGTTCGGCGAGACCCATGTCCTCGTCTCGGCGACCCTCGAGGAGCGCCTGCCGCCGTGGCTCAAGGGCCAGGGCCGGGGATGGGTGACGGCGGAATACGCCATGCTGCCCCGCGCCACCCACGACCGCACCCGGCGCGAATCCACCACCGGCAAGCAGTCCGGCCGCACCCAGGAGATCCAACGCCTCATCGGCCGCTCGCTGCGCTCGGTCACCGACCTCGTGGCGCTGGGCGAGAAGCAGATCACCCTCGACTGCGACGTGCTCCAGGCCGACGGGGGCACCCGCACCGCCTCCATCACCGGCGCCTGGATCGCGCTCTATGACTGCCTCACGTGGATGAAGTCGCGCTCCATGGTCCGCGAGATGCCGCTGAAGCAGCACGTGGCGGCGGTCTCCTGCGGCATCTATGAGGGCACGGCGGTGCTCGACCTCGACTATGCCGAGGACTCCGTGGCCGAGACTGACGCCAATTTCGTCATGACCGGTACCGGCGGCATCGTGGAGATCCAGGGCACGGCGGAGAAGACGCCCTTCACCCAGGACGAGCTTCTGTCGCTCCTCGCCCTCGCGCGTTCGGGGATCGATCAGCTTGTGAGTCTGCAGAAGCTGGCGGTGGGGTGATGGCGCGGCAATTGACTGGACGCCTCGTGGTGGCGACTCATAACCCTGGCAAGCTCATCGAGATGAAGATGCTGCTGGAGCCCCACGGGGTGGAGGCGGTCTCGGCCGGCGACCTCGGCCTGCCCGAGCCGGAAGAGACCGAGACCACCTTCGCGGGCAACGCGCGGCTCAAGGCGGTGGCGGCGGCCAGTGCCGCGCAGCTTCCGGCCTTCGCCGACGACAGCGGACTCGTCATCGACGCCCTCGGAGGCGCGCCCGGCATCCACACGGCGCGCTGGGCCGGACCGGAGCGCGATTTCGACATGGCCATGGAGAAGGTGGAGGCGGAGCTCAAGAAGGTCGGCGCCACCGCGCCGGAGCAGCGACGCGCCCGCTTCGTGTCGGCGCTCTGCATCGCCTGGCCTGATGGGCATCTGGAGGAGTTCGAGGGCACGGTGGACGGCACCTTGGTGTGGCCGCCACGTGGGGCGAAGGGCTTCGGCTACGATCCCATGTTCCGGCCCGAGGCGTACGAGAAGACCTTCGCCGAGATGACGGCGGACGAGAAGCATGGCATGCCGCCCAAGGGCTTCGGCCTCTCCCACCGCGCCCGCGCCTTCCTGAAGTTGTCGCAGGCCTGCCTGAAGGGGTGAGCGGGATCTTGGACGCGGAAAATTCATCCCGGCTTCACGCCAATCCGCCTGTGCTGTCATGCTCCGGCTCGACCAAAGCACCTCTGCAGGCCGTAAGTGATGGACGCGGCCGCGACGAGGGGCCCTCTGGTCAAGCCGGAGGGCGACGGGAGCGCGAGGTTTCGCTCGCGGCAGAGGCGGCGGCGGACCAGGATGGCGGCTTCGGCGTCTATGTCCATTGGCCGTTCTGCAAGGCCAAGTGCCCTTATTGCGACTTTAACAGCCACGTCCGCTTCGCCCCGCCCGACGAGGCACGGTTCGTCGCCGCCTTCCGGCGGGAGATCGCCCACATGCGCGACCTCTCCGGTCCGCGAAGGGCGCGCAGCGTCTTCTTCGGCGGCGGAACGCCCTCCCTCATGGCACCGGCGACGGTGGGGGCCATCCTGGACGCCGTCCACGCGGCCTGGCCGCTGGACGCCGATGCCGAGGTCACGCTGGAGGCCAATCCCACCTCGGTAGAGGCCGAGCGCTTCCAAGGTTATCGCGCGGCCGGGGTCAACCGCGTGTCGCTGGGCGTGCAGGCCCTCGACGATGCGGACCTTCAGGGCCTCGGCCGCATGCACTCGGTGGCGGAGGCCCTGGCTGCCGTGGCCATCGCCCGGCGGGCATTCGAGCGGGTGTCGTTCGACCTCATCTATGCCCGCCCGCGCCAGACCCCGGACGGCTGGGCGGCGGAGCTCCAGCGCGCGTTGGCGGAGGGCTGCGAACACCTCTCTCTCTATCAGCTCACCATCGAGCCCGGCACGCCCTTCGAGCGGCTGTACGGCGCGGGCAAGCTCCAACTGCCCGACGACGAGGTGTCGCGCGCCTTGTGGGACGTGACGCAGGAGGTGACGGCCGCCGCCGGGTTGCCCGCCTACGAGGTCTCCAACCACGCCCGGCCGGGCGCTGAAGCGCGGCACAATCTGGTCTATTGGCGCTACGGCACCTATGCCGGTATCGGCGCCGGCGCCCATGGCCGCCTCAGCGTGGACGGCATGCGCCGCGCTTTGGTCACCGAGCGCGGCCCCGAGGACTGGCTGGCGCGGGTGGAGGCGCACGGCCACGGCATCGTCGGCGATGAGCCACTCTCCCAGGCCGAGCAGGCCGACGAGATGCTGCTGATGGGCTTGCGGCTCAAGGAGGGCATCGACCTCGTCCGCCATGCCCGCCTCGGCGGGGCGGTGGACGAGTCGGTCATCGCGGCGCTTCAGGCGGAAGGGCTGGTCGCCCGCGAAGGGAACCGTCTGCGGGTGACCGAGGCCGGCTTCCCGGTGCTCAATGCGGTGATGGCCGCGCTGGCGGGATAAGGGCGAGGCGGGTGCGGCTCGTGCCGCGCGTTTCCGGACGCCCCGGGACGTCCTCGCGCTCAGTCGGCGTAGGGGTTGTCCTTCTCGCGCAGGGTCAGGCGGATCGGCACGCCGGGCAGGTCGAAGCTCTCGCGCAGGCCGTTGGTCAGATAGCGGATGTAGCTTTCCGGCACCGCGTCCGCGCGCGAGCAGAACAGCACGAAGGAGGGCGGACGCGCCTTGGGCTGGGTGATGTAGCGCAGCTTCACCCGGCGTCCCGACACCGCCGGCGGGGGATGGCTGTCCGTCACCTGCTGGAGGAAGCGGTTGAGGGGGTTGGTGGCGATACGCTTGTTCCACACCTTGTGGGTGGCGGCGATGGCGGCCACCAGCTTGTCGAGCCCGTGGCCCATGAGGCCGGACACCGGCACGATGGGCATGCCCTTCACCTGCGGCAGCAGATGGTCGGCCTCCTCCCGCAGGCGGGCCGCGAGGCCGCCGCGAGGGACAAGGTCCGCCTTGTTGTAGCCGATGACGATGGCGCGGCCCTCCCGCGCGACCAGATCGGCGATCCTGAGATCCTGTTCCTCGAAGGGGTGGGTGGCGTCCACCAGCAGCACCACCACCTCGGCGAACTTCATGGCGCGCAGGGCATCAGCGGCTGAGAGCTTCTCCAGCTTGTCCTCGATGCGCGCGCGCTTCCTGAGGCCGGCGGTGTCGAACACCTCGAGCTTCACCCCGGCATAGGTGACTTCCACCGAGATGGAATCGCGGGTGATGCCGGCCTCGGGGCCGGTGAGCAGGCGGTCCTCGCCCAGCAGGCGGTTGATGAGGGTGGACTTGCCGGCATTGGGTCGGCCCAGCACCGCCACCTTGATGGGGCGCTTCGGCTTGTCGTCCGCCGCATCCGCATCGCCCGCCTGCGCGTCGTCGTCCGCCTCCTCTTCGTCCTCCGGCGGCCGGGTCTGCTCGGGCAGCGCGTCGCAGATGGCGTCATAGAGGTCGGACAGGCCCTCGCCATGCTCGGCGGAGAGGGGCACCGGATCGCCGAGGCCAAGGCCGAAGGCCTCCAGGGCCCCCGCCTCGCCGCCGCGGCCCTCGCTCTTGTTGGCGACGAGAATCACCGGCTTGCCGCACTTGCGCACCAGGTCGGCGAAGGCGCGGTCGGTGGGGGTAAGGCCGATGCGGGCGTCGATCATGAACAGGATGGCGTCGGCATGGCCGATGGCCGCCTCGGTCTGGGCGCGCATGCGGCCCTCGAGGCTGGCGGCGTCGGCCTCTTCCAGACCGGCAGTGTCGACGATGCGGAAGGACAGGTCGCCGAGCCTTGCCTCGCCCTCGCGGCGGTCGCGGGTCACGCCGGGACGGTCGTCCACCAGCGCGAGCTTCTTGCCCACCAGCCGGTTGAACAGGGTGGACTTGCCGACATTGGGGCGCCCGACGATGGCCAGGGAGAAGGTCATGATTGGGCTCGTGGCCGTCCGGCCGTCAGGAGGATGTCAGCGCTGCTGACCGCTTTGCGGCGGGGGCGGCAGCTGGTCGACAGGCGCATTGGCGTTGGAGGGCTGGGAGAGGGGGGTCGAATAGTCCACGCCCGGTACTCCGGTAGGGAACACCGGCTGTCGGTTGCCGGCGAGCGGCTTCTTCGGCTGGTCGAAGGGGTTCAGCTTGTCCAGCGTCTCGCAGCCCGCAGCGGTCAGCGCGAGGCCGAACGCGAGCGCGAGGCGAACGGTGCTGAACATGCGGGTCGTCCTCTTCATCGGCTCTTCCTCATTGGGTCGGGGCGCTGCCGGGCGCGGCCTCGGGCGCCGGGGCCGCCGCGGCGGTCAGGCGGCGCACCAGCTCCGCCCGCGAGCGCACGCCGGGGGGCGTCTCGCCATCGGAGGTGATGCTTGTGGCTGTCTTGTTGGCGGCGGAGAGGTCGCCGGCCTTGAGTTCCGCGAGGGCCAGCGCCTCGCGGGCGGAATGGCGTAGCGGGCCGGTGCCCGTGGCGATGGCGCCCACGCGCTGCTTCACCTCCGGCAGGCCGGCGGTGTCGACCAGCAGCAGGGCGCCCCGAACCAAAGCGAGATCCCGTGCGAGGGCGGGCAAGCGGGTGTCGGCGGCAATGGCGTCGAAGGCGGCGATGCCGGCGACCTTGTCGCGGGCGGCGGCGACACCGGCCGCCCGGAACAGGGCGAGCGTGCGGTAGCCGGCCGGACCGGTCTTCGCGATCTCGATGAACGCGGCCTCCGCCTCGGGCAGCTTGCCGGCCTCGGCGAGGGAGACGGCGCTTTCGTAGGCGGCGCTGGCGCTCACGGCCTGCTGGTGGCGCCAGTATTTGTAGGCGCTCCAGCCCGCCGCGGCGACGACCACCAGCACGCAGGCGGCAATGATGAGGGCGCCGAACCGGTCCCAGACCTTGCGCAGGCGGTCGCGGCGGAGGTCTTCCTCGATCTCGTGAAAAATGTCGGTCATGGGGTCCGCGATAGGATGGGGTCGGCGATCGGCATCGGCCGGCGTGCCGGCAAACGGGCGCGTAAAGTATCCATGCGGCCTCTTCGTGGCAAACACGGCGATTGCGCGGCGAAGGCGCAGGTTGCCGAGAGGTGCGGAACACCCCCGAATTGGCAGCACGCGTCGGCCGCCTAGTATGCCCGGGCCCCCGCTTGGGGGAGGGCGAGAGGGCAGCAGCGGAGCCATGGGGGAAACCAGCGGGGCATCGGCGCCCCTCTCGTTCGAATACCGTCTTCAGCGAACGCCTGTCGGGGTGGTGCTGCTGGATGCGGACCTCGCCATTCGGGCGGTCAATCCGGTGGCCATGCGGCTGCTGGCGCCGCCCGGCACCCACCTCACCGGCCTCGACATCCTCGCGCTCCATCCGCCGGAGGCGCGGCAGAAGGTGGCCTTCCTCATCGAGCGGGCGCGCGCGGCGGAGGACGGCACCTCCACCCTCGTCATCACCACCGCCATGGGCAGCCTGATTGCCAAGGTGACGCGGCTGGAGGCCGAGTTCGGCGGGCCGGCGGGAGGCTTCTGCATGATGATCCATGCCCTGGCCGAGGCTCCGGTGATGGGCCGGGCGGGCAGGCCGGAGGGGGATCTGCGGGTCGAGGGCCTCGCCGTGGCGGGCGAGTCGGCCATGGCGGCCCTGTGTCCGCTCATGAAGCTGCCCCTGGTCAAGGGCCGGGGCGACGTCATCAGCCTCATCGACGTCGCCGAGGTCGTGCTGTTGATGGCCCAGGGCCATTATGCCGAGGCGCATACCCGCACATTCTCCGCTTTCTGTCCTCGTGCGCTGGCGGATCTGGAGCGTCGGCTGGATCCGGCGCAGTTCGTGCGGGTGCACCGGCGCTTCCTGGTCAACATCCGCCACGTGCGCGCCGCCGCCCGCGAGGACGGCGGCTGGCATCTGGTGATGGCCGACGCCGCGGCAACGCGGGTGCCGGTGAGCCGCTCGCGGGTGGAGCAGGTGCGCCGGCTGCTGGCGGTCTGAGGCCGGCCGCCATTCGTGCAGCCACGATGCCGTTCATGCAGGGCAGGGGGCCTCGTGCCGCCGCGATTGAGGGCGCCAACTGGAGAGCCCCATGGTCCCGCCGACGCCGCAGCGGCGTCTCTCACGCACGGGGACTTCGCCATGACCATGCCTGCCGCCGGCTCCCAGCAGCTGCATTTCGCGCTCGACCGGCCAGACCGCTACCTCACCTTCCAGGGCATCGACTTCGACGGCAACATGCGCCGGGTCCTGGCGCACCTCTCCCGCTACATCGACGATCCGGCCTGCGGCAACGCCTTCTGGGACCGCTTCAAGGCGCGCCTCGCCACCGCAGAGGCGGGGAAGGCGGCTATGTGCGACAAGCTGCTGCTGCTGCATTCCCACGTCTATTACATGGTCGACCTGTTCGAGGAGCACGACGACGCGGCGGCCCTCGCCGACCTCAAGACACTGGAGGAGGAGTGCTTCTGAGCGCCTAGTCGTCGAGCGGCGGCGCGGCGACGAAGCCGGCCCGCTTGAGCCGAACGATGGCGAGGTCCAGGGCCGAGAGGAAATCGGACCGGGCACGCGGCGAGAAGGGCTTGGGGCCACCCGTCACCGCTCCGGCGGAGCGCAGATCGTCCATCAGATTGCGGGTGGCGAGCTGCAGGCCGATGGAATCGCGAGTGAAGGGCTTGCCCGTCGGCGCGATCACGTCGGCCCCGGCGGCGACGCAGCGGGCGGCCAGGGGCACGTCGGCCGTGACCACAACATCGCCGCGCACGGCCCGCTCGGCGATGAAGTCGTCCGCCGCGTCCGGCCCCGCCGGAACGGTGACGCGTTCGATCAGCGGATGGCGCGGCACCTGGATGGGCATGTTGGCCACCACATGGACGCGGATGTGGTGGCGGAAGGCCACCTTGTAGGCCTCCTCCTTCACCGGGCAGGCATCGGCGTCGATATAGAGCGCGATGGGCGCCTCACGCGGGGCGGTGGGGATCGGCGATGTCATGGCGCTGAATGGCACCCGGCCGGAGCGGGGGCAAGGCCGGATCAGGTCGAAACCGGCTCCTTAGCCGGTGCGCCGGTGTCGTCCGTCCGCGCCGAGGCGCGCCGCTTGCGCCACGGCATGGCAATAAAGGCGAGGTCGTCCAGCATGCCGAGCAGCTTTCCGCCCTGCTCCAGCTCGCGGTCCAGGGTGGCCATGGTGCGGGCGAGGCCGGGGTCGTCGTCCTCCAGCCACACGTCCACGAGGCGGGCGAACAGCAGCGCCAGCCCCTTGGCCCGCACGCTGCCCGAAAGGCCGGTGCAGTCGATGCCGGCGGCGGCCAGCATCCAGCGCTCGGAGGCTTCCGACAGCCGCAGCAGCCGCAGCGCAAGGGCGGGATCCCGGCGGGCCGAGCGCTGGAGTGAGCGCACGGCGTCGCGGTGCGGCTCGAGGGAGTCGAGGCGGCGCATGAGCACCTCGAACAGGCGCTCCTTCGGCCCCTCGCCGGCGAGATCCTCGTCGTCCGCCCCGCTTCCGGCGAGGACCTGACGGTCGGTGGCGCGGAAGAAGGCGGCCACCAGATCGTCGATGGAGGTGTAGGAGGCGCGCATCTCCGACAGGGAGACGCCGCAATGGGCGGCCACGTCGCCGAGAGCGATGCCCTGGAGCGGCTTTTGCGCCAGCAGGGCGAGGAAGCTGCGCAGGCAGGCGTCGCGCGTGGTCTCGGAGGACATGGCTCTCTCCCGCTTCTGCTCACGTCGCGGGCTGGTAGTCCCGCGACGGCCTCTCAGCCAGCCAATTCTTTGCCCCGTTTCGTCGCGGCGGCAACCGCCTCGACCATCAGCGGAGGAAAGCCGCGGCTCTCGTCCATCAGAACCGCAAGGGCCGCCGCGGTGGTGCCGCCCGGAGAGGTGACGTTCTGGCGCAGGGTGGCCGCTTCGAGATCGGACTGGTCCATGAGCGCCCCGGCCCCGGCCACGGTCGCCCGGGCGATGCGGGCCGAGAGGTCCGGCGGCAGGCCGGCGGCGGCTCCCGCCTTGGCCATCACCTCGGCAAGGAGAAAGGCATAGGCCGGACCGGAGCCTGAGACCGCCGTGGCGGCATCCATCAGGCCCTCATCGTCGACCCACTCGACGATGCCGATGGCACCGAGCAAGGCGGCGGCGAGCTCGCGCTGGCGTGCCGTGACGGTGGGGGCGGCCACCGCCACGCTCACGCCGCGGCCGATGGCGGCGGGCGTGTTGGGAATGGAGCGCACCAGCGCCGCGTCGGCGCCGAAAGCGTTGGCCATGAAGGAGAGGGTACGACCCGCCATCACCGAAACCACCAGCGTGCCGGGCTTCACCAGCCCCGCCACCTTCGGCAGCGCGTCGGGCGCGACCTGGGGCTTCACCGCCAAGAGCAGGACGGAGGGCGGGGCGATGGCCTCGAGCGCGGGATTGACCGAGACACCACGGTCAGCCAAGGCGGCGGCGGTTTCGGGCGGGAGGTTGGGATCGAGCACCACGGCCTGGTCAGCGGGCAGGCCGAGGGCGAGCCATCCCTCCAGCATGGCGGAGCCCATCTTGCCGCAGCCGAGCAGCACCACCGGACCGGTCAGAATATTCAGAACGCTCTCGCTCATCGCCGCCTCGCAAGCAGCATCGCCAGGCGGTGCCGCGCCGTGTCAGTGGCTTTCACATAACGGAGGAGGCGAGGCGGCGCCACCGGCAGGGCGAAGCGGCGCAGGGGAATGACAATGGCTTGTCGCGATGCGAACGGGACGGGCGCCGAGCCCTCCCGCACGGGGAGGGGCGTCGTTCCCCCTTCCGGGACCGTTCGGCTCAGGCCTCGCCAACAGTGTCGAACAGCGCGGTGTCCATGGCCTCGCGGGAGGTCTTGCCCGCCCAGACGACGAACTGAAAGGCCGGATAATACCGCTCCACCGCATCGAGTGCGGCGTCGAGGATCGCCTCGCACTGGCGGTCCGAGGCGGTGGCACCGCCGGCCAGAACCAGAGCGTAGCGGAACATGATGACCCCTTCCTGGGACCACATGTCGAAATGGCCGAGCCACATCTGCTCGTTGATGAGGGCGAGGAGCTTCAGCACCTCCGCCCGACGCCCTTCCGGCACCTTGAAGTCGAAGGCGCAGGCGAGATGCAGCGATTCCAGTTCGTCCATCCACTGGAAGGAGACGTGGCAGTCCGTCCAGCGGCTGGAGAGTGAAAGGGTGATCTCGTCCTCGGCGGAGCGCTCGAACGACCAATCGCGCAGCGCAGCGAGCTGCTCCACGAGATCAACGGGGTTCGCCGGCGCATCGGCTTCGATGTCGATGAGAGACATGGCCTCGACCTCGCGGTTTGAGGAACGCGGAGAGGGTCGAACGCGGCATCGCCCGCTGATCAGGCCAAAACGTGGCACAAACGACGTGGCGTGCCGGTGGAAAGCCCGCCATCGGGACGTGCCCGGAAAGAGCGCGTCCTGCAAGAGGGCATCCTGGCGAAGCTGCGCCCCGTCGTACTCCTGCCCGATACGACGAACCGGCTCCGAATCGCCACGAAAATCAGTATATCGCGGGTAAAGATTATCCTGCTACGACAGATTGTGTCTGCCCCCGCCCCATGCGGCCTAATTGTCGCAGGGGCGCGGTGCCGCTACGGAATGGCACATTTCCCCTGAGAAAAATCCATCCGATCTGGCGCCGGGTCGAAAATCCAGAGGCGGCAGCTCAGACCGGGTCGGAGGGGGGCGGAGCCGGATGGCCGTCCAGCCGGGCCTCAAGGGCCGCGAGGCGGTCGGCGAGGCGCTCGTTCTCGGCCCGCGCAGCAGCGGCCATGTCCTTGACCGCGTCGAATTCCTCGCGCTTCACCAGATCCATGTCGCGCAGGAAGCGCTCCATCTGGGCGCGCATCACGGTCTCGGCCTCGCGCCGCACCCCCTGGGCCACGCCAGCGGCATCGTTCACGAGACGCGCCATCTCGTCGAATAGGCGACCGGTGGTCTGGGTCATGGAAGCCTCCTGACGGCAGGTTCGCGCCGTCCGGCGAACATGGCGACAGACGCCCCCCGGCGCAAGGGTGGCCGCCTCAGCCGCTGCGGCTGTAGCGTGCGGAAAACAGATCCTGCCAAGCACCGTCGGGCAGCCGCTGGCGCGAACGCAGGACGCGGGCGTCGTCGCCCTCGAAGGTGATGATGTCCTGATAGTCGGTGAACGCCCCCGTCTCGTCGAAGGTCGGTCCGCGGGCATCGAGGGTGAGGCAGGCGCCGGCCGCGTCGATGCTCCCCTCATAGACCCAGAGATAGGTCATCATGGAGCCGACCCAGCTGCCGACGATCTTGCCCTTCTGCGGGTCGTAGCCGAGGGTCATCACGGTCTTGCCCGCGCTGCCGTCTGGCATCTCCATGTGGGCTTCGCAGATCACCCAGAGGTCGCCAAGGGTGCGGACGGTTTCAGTGCCCTTCACCGTGCCTTCGCCGTCATACGATGGGGCTTCCACGCTCCATTCGCCGACGAGGCGCTTCAGCCACATGTGCGCGTCGGTGGGTTCAGCCTGCATCGCGTCCTCCCTCGCCAGGTTGGCCGGCATCATGGCATGGCGCACGCAGGATGACAGGGGCGCCGTCGGCTTGACGGGCCCCGCCCCGGCACGGCACATGGGCGCCGCCGCGCGGCGGCGCCATCTTCGGGGAGCCGATGCCGACCCTCGCCCTGCCCTTTCCCGCCATTGATCCGATCCTGGTCCAGGTGGGGCCGCTGGCGATTCGCTGGTACGCGCTGGCCTATATCGCCGGCCTCGTGCTCGGCTGGCTGCTGGCCCGCTGGCTGGTGGCGCGCCCGGCGCTCTGGGGCGGCGTCTCGCCCATGAAGCCGCAGGACCTCGACGACGCGCTGTTCTGGGCGACGCTGGGCGTCATCCTCGGCGGCCGCCTCGGCTATGTGCTGTTCTACAACCCGGCCTATTTTGCCCAGAATCCGGCCGACATCGTCGCGGTGTGGAAGGGCGGCATGTCGTTCCACGGCGGCCTCGCCGGCACCCTCGTGGCGCTGGTGCTCTTCGCCCGCTCCCGCGCCATCTCCGTCCTGTCGTTGCTGGACGTCTCCGGCGTGGTGGCGCCTCTCGGCCTGTTCTTCGGGCGCCTCGCCAATTTCATCAACGGCGAACTGTGGGGCCGTCCGGCCGACGTGCCGTGGGCCATCGTTTTCCCCCACGGCGGGCCGCTGCCGCGCCATCCGAGCCAGCTCTACGAGGCGGGGCTGGAAGGCATCGTCCTGTTCCTGGTCATGCTCATGGTGGTGCGCGGGGGCGGATTGAAGCGGCCGGGCGTCGCGGCCGGCATCTTCGGCATGGGCTACGGCATCGGCCGCATCATCGGCGAGTTCTTCCGCGAGCCAGACGCGCAGCTCGGCTATCTCGCCTTCGGCACCACCATGGGGATGTGGCTGTCGGTGCCGCTCGTGCTCGCCGGCCTCGGTCTTCTCCTCTATGCGCTGAAGCGCACGCCGGCGCCGTGACCACGCCGCTCGGAGAGGAGATCGCCCTTCTGATCGCCGCCGAGGGGCCGATGCCGGTGAGCCGCTACATGGCCCTCTGCCTCGGCCATCCCCGCCACGGCTATTACATCACCCGCGATCCGCTGGGCGCCCGCGGCGACTTCACCACCGCGCCCGAGATCACCCAGATGTTCGGCGAGCTGCTCGGCCTGTGGGCGGTGGCCGCCTGGCAGCAGATGGGCGCGCCCGACCCTTTTCGTCTGGTGGAGCTGGGCCCCGGCCGCGGCACGCTCATGGCCGACGCCTTGCGGGCCGCCCGCGTGCTGCCGGCCTTCGGCGCCGCCGCCCGCATCGATCTGGTCGACACCAGCCCGGTGCTGCGGGCTGCTCAGGCGCGAGCGCTCGCGGATCATGGCGCTCAGTGGCACGACCGCGTCGAGGACGTGCCCGAAGGGCCGGCGATCGTGCTGGCCAACGAATTCTTCGATGCGCTGCCGGTGGATCAATATGTCTGGACTGGCGACGGATGGCATGAGCGCCGGATCGGGCTCGGGGACGGCGGCCGGCTTTCCTTCGGGCTCGATGCCGCGCCGTCGCGCATCGCCGCCACCTTCGCCGCGGACCTGCCCCCTCCGCGGCCCGGCGCGGTGCTGGAGGTGATGGAAGGCGGACCCGCGCGCGCCCTCGCCGGCCGTCTCAAGGCGCAGGGCGGCATGGCGCTCGCCATCGACTACGGCCATGCCGGCGGCTATGGCGACACCTTCCAGGCGCTCGCCGCCCACGCCTTCGCCGATCCGCTCGCAGCGCCGGGGCAGGCGGACCTGACCGCCCATGTGGATTTCGCCCGGCTCGCCCGGCTTGGCCGGGCCGCGGGCCTGCGGGCCTTCGGGCCGGTGGAGCAGGGGGATTTCCTCGCGCGGCTGGGCCTTGCCGAGCGCGCGGGGCGGCTGATGCGCCATGCTCCGCCCGAGGCCGCCGCCAAGGTCGCCGCCGCCGCCCGCCGCCTCGCCGGGACCGGGGAGGGGGAGATGGGGCGGCTGTTCAAGGTGCTCGGGCTCGCCCATCCTGATGCCGGCGCGCCGCCCGCGTTCGACCTGTCCGAGGAGTTCAGCCGATGAAGATCGAGGCGCCCCTGCTCGCCGCATTGCCCGGCATCCGCCATGCCTTCTTCACCCGGCAAGGCGGCGTTTCGCAGGGGATCTATGCGAGCCTCAACGGCGGCATGGGGTCCAATGACGATCCCGCCGCCGTCACCGAGAACCGCGCCCGCATGGCGCGGGAGATCGGCGTCGAGCCCGGCGCTCTCGTGGCCTGCTGGCAGGTGCATTCGGCCGATGCGGTGGTGGCGACCGCGCCGTGGACGCGGGACGACGCCCCCAAGGCCGATGCGGTGGTCACCCGCACGCCGGGCATCGGCGCCGCCGTCTCCATCGCCGATTGCGGGCCGATCCTGTTCGCCGATCCCGAGGCGGGGGTGGTCGCCGCCGCCCACTCCGGCTGGAAGGGCGCGGTGGGTGGCATCGTCGCCGCCACCGTCGCGCGCATGGAGGAGCAGGGCGCCCACCGCGCCGACATCCGTGCCGTCATCGGGCCGCTGATCCGGCAGGCGAGCTATGAGGTGGGGGAGGAGTTCGTCGCCCGCTTCCTGGCCGAGGACAAGAGCTTCGCCCGCTTCTTCGCGCCCGCCGACCGGCCGCACCATGCCCTGTTCGACCTGCCGGGCTTCATCCGCCTGCGGCTGGAGCAGGCGGGGGTGGGGCAGGTGGAGGACCTCGGCCTGGACACCTATCCCGACGCGGCCCGTTTCTTCTCCTATCGCCGCGCCACCCACCGCAAGGAGCCCGACTACGGGCGGCTGATGGCCGCCATCGCGCTGGCCTGAGTCGGGACGAAGACGCATGAAATCCACCGACGCCGTCCTTCTCATGGTTCCCGGCTGGCAGGGTTCCGGGTTCGACCACTGGCAGAGCCGTTGGGAGCGAAGCCTCTCCTCCGCCCGCCGGGTGATGCAGGCCGATTGGGACGCGCCCGATCCCGAGGATTGGCCCCGCCGCCTGGCGGCGGCGGTGCAATCGGCGGAGAAGCCGGTGGTCGTCGTGGCCCATTCGCTGGGCGTGCCGACCCTCCTCCATGCCGTGCCGCTGCTGCCGGAGGGCAAGGTCCGCGGCGCGTTCCTTGTGGCGCCGCCGGACCTCGACCGCCCGGGCCTCGACCCCCGTCTCGCTGCGTTCGCGCCAGTGCCGACTCATCCGCTGCCGTTTCCCTCGGTGCTGGTGGCGAGCCGCACCGATCCCTATTGCGCCTACGACCGGGCGGAGGGATTCGCCCTCGACTGGGGCGCCGCCATCGTCGACGCAGGGGATGCGGGCCACATCAATGCGGACGCCGGCTTCGGCCCGTGGCCGGAAGGGTCCATGCGGCTGCTCGGTCTCCTGCAATCGCTGAAGTGACGCCTTTACGCCTCCTTCACCCTGAAGGCCGGCCGGGCCTTTCCCAACGGCATTTCACATCCGCGTTAACCGCGTCTTAACCGTTTTTCTGGACCAGCCGGCCGTTTCCCGCTACGCCTTCGGCGACACACTCAACGCCGGGAGCCATCATGCGGGGATATGGGGCAGGAGAGATGCCGGAGGCGCCGATGCGCCGCGCTCCGGTCTTTTGCGCCATCCGCACGCCGCTACGCCTCGCGGGCCTTGCCGTGTGCCTCGCCCTCGGCGCCTGCCAAACCGATGGCTCGGGCATGGCGGGGGCGGGCGGCCAGACCCTCGCCTTCGACACCATCGACGGCCCGCCCCAGTCCACCTTCGACAAGCTCGTCGGCCAGCTCAACTCCGAGGCGGAGACGCGCCGCGTCGCCGTGGTCTCGCGCGCCGGCGGCGCGTCTTACCGGGTGAAGGGCTACCTTGCCATGCACGTCCAGCGCGGCAAGGCGACGGTGGCCTATGCCTGGGACGTGTACGACCGCAACCAGACCCGCGTCGCCCGCGTCGCCGGCGAGGAGCCGGCCGGGTCCGTGAAGGGCTCCGTGGCGGACGGCTGGTCCGCCTGCGACGACAAGGTGCTGGCGCGCATCGCCGACAAGTCCATGGCGAGCCTTGCCGAGACGCTGGGCGTCGGCGGCACCGCGCCGGCCCCCGCCGCCACCGCGCCATCGGCCGTTGCCGCAACGCCGGCGGCTGCCCCGGCTTCGACCGAGCCTCAGACGCGCCCCGATCCCACTGCTGTGCCGGTGGCGGCCCTCGACGCGCCGCAGATGGCGCTGGGCTATGCCGCCAATTGAGCGGGCGGCGACGCGGATACCGTCCGGCAACGATCGTTCTGGCACCCTCGCGCGGCGCTGGCGCTGGCCCTTTACAACATTGTGACGGCCCGCCTATCAGAACCCGAGCAAGTCGAGACCGACGACGTTTCGATCAGGCCCTTAGATCAGGCCCGGCGCCCGGGCGGAGCATCACATGTCAGCGGAGAACGGTCCCATGAAGCTCGTCGCGGGCAATTCCAACCGCGCGCTCGCTGAAGCCATCGCCGCTTATCTCGCAACCCCGCTGACCAAGGCGGTGGTGCGGCGCTTCGCGGACATGGAGATCTTCGTCGAGATCCAGGAGAACGTGCGCGGGCAGGATGTGTTCGTGGTGCAGTCCACCTCGTTCCCCACCAACGACCACCTGATGGAGCTGCTCATCATCATCGACGCGCTGCGCCGCGCGTCGGCCAAGCGCATCACGGCGGTGCTGCCCTATTTCGGCTACGCCCGCCAGGACCGTAAACCCGGTCCCCGCACGCCCATCTCGGCCAAGCTCGTGGCCAACCTCATCACCCACGCCGGCGCCGACCGGGTGATGACCCTCGATCTGCACGCCGGCCAGATCCAGGGCTTCTTCGACATCCCCACCGACAACCTTTATTCGGCCCCGGTGATGGTGCGGGACATCAAGGAGCGGTTCGACATCGGCAACCTGATGGTCGTCTCGCCCGACGTGGGCGGCGTGGTGCGTGCCCGCGCGCTCGCCAAGCGCATCGACGCCCAGCTCGCCATCGTCGACAAGCGCCGCGAGCGCCCCGGCGAGAGCGAGGTGATGAACGTGATCGGCAACGTGGAAGGCCGCTCGTGCATCCTCGTCGACGACATCGTCGATTCGGGCGGCACGCTGGTGAACGCCGCCGAGGCCCTGCTCGCCCGCGGCGCCAAGGAAGTCACCGCCTACATCACCCATGGCGTACTCTCGGGCGGGGCCGTCGCGCGCATCACCGCCTCCAAGCTCAAGGAACTGGTGATCACCGATTCCATCCAGCCCACCGAGGCGGTGCGGGTCGCGCGCAACATCCGCGTCCTGTCCATCGGCACCCTGATCGGCGAGGCTATCGCGCGCACGGCGCACGAGGAATCGGTCTCCAGCCTGTTCGACTGAGTGGTACGCCGCAACTTGCGGTGTTTTGTTGCGGCAGGGTATGCTCAAAGCCGCAGGTTGCGATGACCCCGTGGGGCGTCTCCCGGCCGCGCCGTTCAGGGAGCGCGCCATCGTGTCGGATCAAGCCAAACTCCAGCCGGTTTCAGCCGATCTGTCCCTTGGCGCGTCCGCTATCCCCCGCGTCCATTCCGGCGAGACCTACACCTCCGTCCTCAGCCGGCTTGCGAGCACGCGGGCCGTGCGGCGCTACCTGGAGATCGGCGTCTGCACCGGGGATAGCCTGGCGCAAATCAGTTGCGACCGAGCGCTGGGTGTCGACCCGGACTTTCGCCTCAGCCACAACGTGGCCGCCGGCAAGAGGGATGTGCGGCTGTTCCAGATGCCGAGCGACCTGTTCTTCGCCGAGATCGACGCGGCGGCGGCGCTGGGCGGACCGGTGGATTTCGCCTTCCTCGATGGCATGCACCAGTTCGAGTATCTGCTGCGGGATTTCTACAATACCGAGCGGATCTCAAGCCCCAAGGCGCTGATCGCCATCCACGATTGCCTGCCGCTGTCGGAGGCGATGATCCAGCGCTCGGCGGAGGAGGCGATCCAGCTGGGCCAGGGCTCCGCGCACGAAGGCTGGTGGACAGGCGACGTATGGAAGGTCGTGGTGATCCTGCGCGCCCTGCGGCCGGACCTGCGGGTCATCTGCGTGGACGCGCCGCCGACGGGCCTTGTCTTCGTGTCCAATCTTGATCCGTCGAACGACACGCTGGAGCGCGACTATTGCGCCATCGTCGACCAGTACGCCGCCCTGCCCAATTCCATGGACGGGCTCGCCGAGTTCTACCGGTCCATCGAGATCATGCCCACGGCGCACATCCTGAACGCGTGGGACCACAGCCTCTACTTTCGCGCCTGAGCGCCGAGGTGCGTCCTCATTTGGGCGGGGCCCGGGGTGCGCTTCCGTTGCTCTCGCCTTCCACCTCGCCCTTGCGCTGAAGCCAGAGCATCAGCAGCCAGCACGAGCAGGCCCAGGCGGCCCCGAGCGCCCAGCCACCCAGCACGTCGGTGGGCCAATGGACGCCGAGATAGATGCGGCTGATGCCCACGATCACGGTCAGGATCGCCGCCGAGGCCAAAAGGAAGACCTTCACCCCGGTACGGGCCTGGGTGCGCGCCAGCAGCGCCCCGAGCGTCAGATACACCACGGCGGAGAGCATGGCGTGGCCGGAGGGAAAGCTCTGGCTGTAGACCGACATGCCGTGGGGCACGAGGTCAGGGCGGGGACGGTCGAAGCCCCACTTCAGGATCTGCGACAGCAGTGTTCCGCCGGCCACGGAGAAAGCCACGAGCAGGGCCGCGTGACGCTTGCGCGTCATGGTCAGGAAGGCCAGCACCAGCAAGGTGAGAAGCGTCAGAACTCCGGTGCCGCCCAGCGCTGTGAAGTCGCGCATGGTCTCTTCCAGCCATGGCGGCCCCAGCGGATCTGAGGCATCGGCCGGGTTGCGCAGCGAAAGGAGAATGTCGCGGTCGAGCCGTCCTGTCTCGCCCTCCAGCACCTCGTCGGCCACGGCAATGAAAAAATAGAAGGCGAGGGCGATGAAGCCCACCACGGCCAGCGTCGCCCGCTCCATGCTGCTCACCGAGGCGAGCAACGGGCCGACGACGGGGAGGGCTTCGAGACGGCGCAGGCCGCGCTGGAGAAGGGAAGGCTGGGGAATGTCGCTCACCCGCCAAGGTTTGGCGTGCGTCGCCCTCAGCGTCAACACCCCCGGCCTGCGCCTGTCACCATCTTGGAAAAACGAACACGCCGCCCGGTAAGGGGCGGCGCGCTCAAGGTCAGGCTCAAGGCCAGGCTCGTGGCCCGGGCGTTCGCTCAGGCCGCCTGCTGCTTGGGGCGCACTTCGGCCGAATAGGAATCCATCAACTGGTGCGTGATGCCCGACGGCGCGAAGGTCCAATCCGCGATGGCGCCGACCGGGGTCACCTCGGCCGCGGTGCCGGTGATGAAGCACTCGCTGAAGCCGGCGAGCTCCTCGGGCTTGATGTGGCGCTCCACCACCTCGATGCCGTGGCGGCGGGCGATGTCGATCACCGTGCGACGGGTGATGCCATCGAGGAAGCAGTCCGGCGTCGGCGTGTGGATCACCCCGTCCTTGATGAAGAAGACGTTCGCGCCGGTGCATTCGGCCACATAGCCGCGATAGTCCAGCATGAGCGCGTCGGCGAAGCCACGGCGCTCGGCCCGGTGCTTGGAGATGGTGCAGATCATATAAAGGCCGGCGGCCTTGGCCCGGCAGGGGATCGTCGCGGGATCGGGGCGGCGCCACTCGGACAGATCGAGCCGCAGGCCCTTGAGGCGCTGCTCGGGATCGAAATAGCTCGGCCATTCCCACACGCCGATGGCGAGGTGGATGGTGTTCTTCTGGGCGGCGACGCCCATCATCTCGCTGCCCCGCCACGCGACCGGGCGGACGTAGGCGTCGATGAGGCCGTTCTTGTCGAGCGTGGCCTTCTTGGCCGCGTCGATTTCGCCGATCGTGTAGGGGATGGTGAAGTCCAGCATCTCGGCGGACAGGCGCAGGCGCTCGGAATGCTCGGCGCTCTTGAAGATCTCGCCGCCGTAGGCGCGCTCGCCCTCGAACACCGTGCTCCCATAGTGCAGGCCGTGGGAGAGAACGTGCAGCTTGGCGTCGGCCCACGGCACGAACACGCCGTCGTACCAGATCCAACCGTCACGCTGATCGAAGGGGACACCCTGAGCGCTCATTTCTCATCACTCCTTTTCGGACCGCGTCGTGCGCGCGGCTTCCCCCCAGGCTGCAACCGCGTCTTTCCAGCGGTCTCGCATGGGAATATCTTTACGCCCGCTTACCAAGCCGGCAAAGTCGCGAAATGATCGAACCGGGCTGGGAATGGGCACGACCGATCATTTCGCCGAACGGGCTCTTTGGGTAACGATCAAAACGAAAAAAGTCAACATGACTGACATAAATTCCGCGCTCACCGTTGTCCGCGCCCAGGAATCTGCGGTTTCGCCGGAGGCGACCGAGCAGGTGCCGCTGGTGGATTTCATCGAGCTTCTGTTCTTCGCCTACCGCGATTTCGTCGGCGATCCCGACGAGATCCTGGCGCCCATCGGCTTCGGCCGGGCGCACCACCGGGTCGTGCATTTCGTCAACCGCCACCCCGGCATGCGCGTCACCGACCTGCTCGATATCCTGCGCATCACCAAGCAGAGCCTCGGTCGGGTGCTGCGGGAGCTGGTGGACGAGGGCTTCGTGGAGAGCCGGGCCGGCGCCTCCGACCGCCGCCAGCGGCTGCTGTTTCCGACCCTCAAGGGAGAGGGGCTGGCCCGCCAGTTCATGACGCTGCAGAGCCGGCGCATCGCTGCCGCCTTCGAGGCGGGCGAGCCGCAGGACCGCGAGGCGGTGCGCCGCTTTCTTCTTGCCATGATCGACCCGGAGGATCGCGCTGCGGTAGAGCGGCTGATCCAGCGCGCCGACCGCGCGGCCCGTTCCCGTCCGGCCTGAGCGCGGCCGCTGACACGGCGGCCGCAGCATGCGAAGACGGGCCGACGGCGCGCAAGCGGCCCAACCGAGCGACATTGGCTGGATCTGGCGAAGGCGAGGCATGCAGAAGCTGAACAGTGATCCGAGCGCGCCGGGGGCCGTCCGCCATGGCTGATGCCGCCGCGGCGCCGCTCGTCCTCGCCGACGATGCGCCCCACCTCCTCGTCGTCGATGACGACAGCCGCATCCGCACCCTTCTGTCGCGCTTCCTGGCCGACAACGGCTATCGCGTCACCACGGCCGCCTCCGCCGCCGAGGCGCGGGCTCGTCTGGAGGGCCTCACGTTCGACCTCCTCGTGCTCGACGTGATGATGCCCGGCGAGAGCGGGCTTGACCTCGCCCGCGACCTGAGGCGCGGCTCCGCCGTGCCGATCCTCATGCTCACCGCCCGGTCCGAGACGGCGGACCGCATCACCGGCCTCGAGGCTGGCGTGGACGACTATCTCGCCAAGCCCTTCGAGCCGCGCGAGCTGCTGCTGCGCATCGGCTCCATCCTGAAGCGCGCCCTGCCGCCGCCGCAGAAGGCCATCGAAAGCGTGCGCTTCGGCGAGTTCGCCTTTCATCTGGAACGCGGCGAGCTCACCCGCAACGGCGAGATCGTGCGCATCACCGAGCGCGAACGCGACATGCTGCGGGCCCTCGCCGAGGCGCCCGGCGATACGGTGCCGCGCCTCGCCCTCGCCGGCGGCGGGGCGGCCAGCGAACGGGCCGTGGACGTGCAGGTGAACCGCCTGAGGCGCAAGCTGGAGCGCGATCCCGCCAACCCCACCTATCTTCAGACGGTCCGGGGCATCGGCTATCGGCTGGTGGTGACGCCTTGAGCGTGATCGAGAGCGGGCCGTCCGGCCTGCGCCACTGGGCGCGGACCCTTGCCGACTGGCTGCGCGACGCCAACGCCCGCTTCGCCGCCTGGTTCAACCGGGTGACGCCGAAGGGGCTCTATCCGCGCTCGTTGCTCATCATCGTCACCCCCATGGTGATCCTGCAGTCCGTGGTGGCCTTCGTCTTCATGGAGCGCCACTACAACAAGGTCACGAGCCACCTCTCGGCCGCGGTTGCGCAGGACATCTCCGCTGTGGTGGCGCTCTACGGCGTGCTGCCGCGGGACAAGGACTTCACCGCCCTGCGCACCATCGCCCGGCGCAACCTGAACCTGCGGGTGGAGGTGCTGCCCCCCGCGCCGCTGCCGCCCGCCGGGCCCACGCCCTTCTTCTCGGTGATCGACCGCGCGCTGTCCCGCGAAATCGGCCTTCGGGTGAAGGAGCCGGTGTGGATCGACACGGTGGGCCGCTCCAACCTCATCGACGTGCGCATCCGCATGGAGGATGCGACCCTTCTCATCCTCGCCCCGCGCAATGCGGCCTACGCCTCCAACTCGCACATCTTCCTGCTGTGGATGGTGGGCACATCGCTGGTGCTGCTCACCGTCGCCATCCTGTTCCTGCGCAACCAGATCCGCCCCATCGAGAACCTCGCCGACGCGGCCGAGGCCTTCGGCAAGGGCCGCGACGTGGAGAATTTCCGCCCCCGCGGCGCCCGCGAGGTGCGGCGGGCGGCCATCGCCTTTCTGGAAATGAAGCGGCGCATCGAGCGGCAGATCGAGCAGCGCACCACCATGCTCGCCGGCGTCTCTCACGACATGCGCACCATCCTCACCCGCTTCAAGCTGGAGCTGGCCTTTTTGCCCGAGGGCGAGAGCGAGGCCCTGAAGAAGGACGTGGACGAGTTGCAGGGCATGCTGGAGGCCTATCTCGCCTTCGCCCGCGGCGACCCCGGCGAGCAGGCCGCGCTCACTGACATGAGCGAACTGATCGAGGATCTGCGCCTCAATGCGGAGCGTGATGGCGCCGCCGCCTCTGCGAGCTTCATGGGGCCGCCTCTGGTGGAGGTGAAGGCCGATCAGCTCAAGCGCTGCATCGGCAATCTCGTGAACAATGCCGTGCGCCACGCCGGCACCGTCGCCATCACCGGCACGCGCGACGCCCGGTGGCTGATCGTGACCGTGGACGACGACGGCCCCGGCATTCCCGAGGCGCAGCGCGAGGAGGTGTTCCGGCCCTTCCTGCGCCTCGACGACGCGCGCAACCAGGATGCGGGAGGCTCCGGCCTCGGCCTTTCCATCGCCCGCGACATCGCGCGCGCCCATGGCGGGGAGGTGATGCTTTCCGACAGTCCCATGGGCGGACTGCGCGCGACGGTGCGCATTCCGGTTTAGCTCATAGTTTGGGCATGCCTAGAGCTTGGGCTTCCCCCTTTCGCCGGCTGATGATGCAATGCCGGCATGGACAAGACGCCCTTCCTTCCAGCCGATCTGGTGCAGACCCATCCGGGGCTCGCCTTGCTGCGGCTCGCCTCCCTCGTGGCCGAGGGCAGCGGGGCGGACGAGGACACGCTCGATCTGATGTTCGAGCAGATGGAAGTGGGCGCGCTGGACGGTCTCGACGGTGCCGAGATCTGGGCTGAGCTGGCGCGCGGGCTGATGGGCGCACGGCCGGGGGCGATGGTGAAGGCCCTGCGCGAATGCGGTGTGCTGGAGATCATCCTGCCCGAGATATCCGCGGTCTTCGGCGTGCCGCAGATCACCGACACGGCGGACGAAATCGACCTCGGCGTACTCATCGTCGCGGCGCTGGAGGAAGCGGCCCGCCGCGCCGCCCCGCTGGAGGTGCGCTTCGCCTTGCTGGTGATGCACGCCGGCAAGTCGGATTCCCCGCGCGAGCACCTGCCGGTGCATTATCGCCATATCGAGCGGGCGGCGCCGCGCATCGATGTCATCTGCGAGCGCTTCGCTGTGCCGGGCGTATGCCATGACCTGGCGCTATTGGCGCTCCACGAATGCGAGCGGGTGCAGCGCGCCTCGCCGGTACGCGCCGGGCCGCTTGCCGCCATGCTCGACCGCACCGGGGCGTTCCGCGATCCCGAGCTGTTCGAGAAGCTGATGCTGGTGGCGACCTGCGACTACTTCGCCTATGGCGACAAGACGGGCGAGAGCCACCCCAAGGTGGATCTCCTCACCGCGGCCCGAGCCGCCTGCGCCGGCCTCGATGCGGGACTCGACGCCGACGAGGCCGCGGAAGCACGCGCCCGCGCCATTGCCGCGGCCTTCAAGTCGGAGCGCTGGGCCGAGGCCTGAGGATCAGAACAGGCGTCCGCCGTCCGGCACCTTCACGCTGGGCGAGATCAGCACGACCGCGCCGTCGGCGTCCGGGAAGCCCAGCGTGAGCACCTGGGACATGAACGGCCCGATCTGCCGGGGCGGAAAATTCACCACCGCAGCCACCTGCCGGCCCACAAGCTCCTCCGGCGTATAATGCACCGTGATCTGCGCCGAGGAGCGCTTGAGGCCGATCTCCGCTCCGAAATCGATGGTGAGCTTGAAGGCGGGCTTGCGCGCCTGCGGGAACGGCTCGGCGGCGACGATGGTGCCGACGCGGATGTCGACCTTCAGGAAATCATCGAAGGTGATGGTGGGGGCGTTCTCGTCCGACATGCTCCGGTCCTGCCGCTGCAACTGCGTGCTTATAGGCCGGCGGCCCACCCCCGGGCGAGCCCCGCTGGGCCAGTTCTGATCAAGCGATGGCTTGGCTATTGCAAAATGCGAAAATATCGACTTTTACTTGCGCAATCGGGAGGTGGGGGGCGTTCAAGTGACTTGGAAGACGACAATTTTTGCCGGCTGTGTGGCTTTGGCGGCGATGGGCGTGCTCCGCCCCGCCGTGGCGCAGGAAACGGCCTATGACCGGTCCGGCCGCTGGTCCATCACGGCGGTCTTCGGCGGCAACCAGTTCGGCTATTGCGCGGCGGATGTGGACAACGGCAAGGTGCAGCTGCGCGTCGCCACCGACGGGCGCTCGTGGCAGGTGGGCGTGCCATTCTACGGCAAGACCGGGATGGTCGAAGCGTATTATGGTTTCGGCGGCGCCAGCGAGGTGGGGAACCTTCGGGCGGAGGGCGACGGCTGGGCCTCCATGAAGATCAACGGCGACCAGGTCAACGCCTTCAGATCGTTGCCGGAATTCTCCATCAACCTCGACCGCGGGGAGCAGACCTTCAAGCTGAACGGCGCGGCAGCGGCGATGGACAAGGCGCTCCAGTGCGCCCGCAACCGTGGCCAGAAGCCTTCGCCGCCCCCGCCCCAGCAAAATGCCGCCACGGGCAAGAACTGCCCGGCCATCGGCAGCATCCGTTCGCAGAACAGCAATGCGCCGGTGCAGGTGAACTTCGTGAATCTCATGAAGATCCCGCTGAACATCATGTGGATTGACTACAGCGGCGAGTGGAAGAAATACCACACGCTGGCGCCCAACTCGCACAAGATCCAAAAGACCTTCGGCAGCCATCCCTGGATCGCCGTCGACGCCCGCGGCAATTGCCACGGCGGCGTGATGTTCGGCAATCCGCGGTCGAAGGACGAAGGGGACAACATGTTCCAGATCTGGGAGTGAGGGACGCCGGCCGAAGGGGCGCCTCCGGACCTGCTTGAGCGGCCAGTGCCGGGGGTGTTTCACCGGGTGTTCGGCGCGGGTATCGGCGACGTTCGGGAGCGATGCGGCTGACAGTCAGTCGGGCAGGTTGCCGCCTGGCTCTAAGTGGTATAATGAAACCTGCATAAATATTGGCCCGGGAGCCTGATGGCAGGGGTGCTGGAGCGGCGCGCGGCCTCGTGCTACGCGCAGCCGGACGACCTCGGCGCCGGCACGCTGGAGCACCTCCTGCCCATCCCCTCACCCCCTCCGCCCCCTCTACGCCCTCGACGCCATCTACCCCAACCGCACCCACCTGCCCGCCAAGGTGCGGACGCTGTGGATTTTCTGATGGAGGAGGGGTGGGGTGAGGGGGAAGGCGGCAGTTGCGGAAGGCCAGTCTCGTTCTTACAATCCAACGTAAGAAATTGCGGAGGCCGTCGTGCGCATCACATCCAAGGGGCAGGTCACTATTCCAGCTGACATCCGGACCAAAGCCGGCCTGTTACCCGACACCGAGGTTGAATTCAGCTTCGACGGACAGGTCGTCACCCTGCGACCCACACGGGCAAGGAAGGAAAGCCGCGGGGCGCGCCTCGTGCGCCAGATGCGCGGTCGCGGCGACGTTGCTCTTTCCACCGATGCCATCATGGCGCTGACGCGGAAAGGGTGATGGGCACGGTCTTTATCGACAGTAACATCCTTTTGGATGTATTGACCGAAGACCACAAATGGTTCGCTTGGTCCAGCGCCGCCCTCGCCGAGGCTGCGGACCGGAACCGCCTCGTCATCAATGCAATAGTCTACGCAGAAGTCTCGGTGCGGTTTTCACGCATCGAGGATCTGGAAGCCGCCTTGCCCGCGCAACTGATCGAGCGCGAGGCAATCCCCTTCGAGGCCGCATTCCTCGCCGGGAAATGCTTCCAGACCTATCGCCGGCGCGGCGGCGCCCGCACCTCCCCACTTCCGGACTTTTTCATTGGCGCGCATGCGGCTGTGGCGGGTTATGATTTGATGACGCGGGATGTAGCCCGGTACGAGACTTATTTCCCCAGTCTAGGGTTGATCGGACCCAGTCGGGGTTGAATGTAGGACTGTAATCAACAATAATGCACTTAACGCACGAAGCTCTATAGCTACCAGCGCTATTCGCACGCCGTCTCTCAAGTCTGCCAAGAGCTTGCTGTTATGAACAATTTTCTAAACAAAGCAGCTGAGGACGCCCGACGCCTTAAAAAAGAAGAGGCAGAGCGTCGAGCAAAAGAGAGGAAAAGAGAGGCGATTGAAGCAATAGTTGAGATTCAGGGAAAGTTATATGAACGTGCAGCGGCGTATATGAATCTTATGCTGCTCGGCGGTTATGCTGGAGCGTTTACTATTTGGTCTAATACGGCGAACAATCTTTCTGAAAGAGCTAATATTGCAGTAGGTTTATCTCTGGGCATTTCCATTTCTACGTATATATTTTTTGAAGTTTATAAAATGATAGTAACGTCTTTTAGATTTATTAGAATGAGAAAATTAGTCAATTCAGATTTGCCGCCAGAAGATTTCTTGAAACGAACCTTGGCGTTATATAAGCGAGAAGTCAAGCCAGATCCGGCGTTTATTCCTGTATGGATGGGTGCCGTTTTCGTAGCTTTGACAGGCGCCGTCGCTGCTTTTATTTTATTATTCTATAATTATCTATCGATTTTGGTCGGATTTTCCCGCTGGCCTTCTTGATTCTTTCGATAATCACATCGGTCGAGATTAACCGTCTTTGCGGCATTTTACGTTCCCAACAAGTCGCGCCCCTCACCCCTCAAACCGCTCCACAAACTCCGCCACCCGTCGATCCACCCGCACATCCCGCCCGGTGATCGCGCGCACCAGCGAAAGCCCCTCCAGCGTCCGGGCCCGGGACAAGGCCACATAGGCCTGGCCCGGCGCGAAGGCGCCGTCGGCGAAGTCGATGCGGACGTCGTCGAGGGTCAGGCCCTGGGCCTTGTGCATGGTCAGGGCCCAGGCGGGCGCGAGGGGGAGCTGGGTGTAGGTGCCCACCACCTGCGTGTCGATGCGCCCGCCCGGCTCGTCCCAGCCGTAGCGGATGCGCTCCCAGGTGAAGGCGTCGATCTCCACCGTGGGGCCGGCGTCGAGCTTCACCACGGCGGAATGGGCGCCGAGGTCCTTCACCGTCCCCACCGAGCCGTTGACCCAGCGCCGCGCCGGATCGTTGCGCAGGGCCATCACGCGGGCGCCGCGCTTCAGCACCAGCTTTTCGGCCACCGGCAGGCGGTCGCCCTCGAGCCCGAACTCGCCCTTCAGCAGCCCGCCGAACTCGCGCCCCTCGTCCGGCAGCGCGGCGAGGCCGCGGGCGTTGTAGGCGTCGGCGCGGGCGTTGGTGGGGGTGAGGAGCACCGGCTGCGCGCCGGCCCGGTGGGGGCGCACGCAGGCGGCGTTGAGCGCCTCCGCCGCCTCCCGCGCGCCGCGGCCCCGGCGCAAGGCGTCGAGCATGGCGATGAAGGCGCGGTCGGTCTGGCGGTGGACGTGGGTGAAGGGCACCGCGGTCACCTCCCGCCCGTCCAGCGCCTTGGCGTGGAAGGCGAATGGCCCCTGATAGCCCATGCGGCCGAGCATCTCCTGCTCGGCATAGGGCACCACCGGGGGCAGCTGGAGGAAATCGCCCACCAGCACCATCTGCACCCCGCCGAACGGCTCGGAATTGTCGCGGGCGATGCGCAGCGAGATGTCGATGGCGTCCAGCAGGTCGGCGCGCACCATGGAGATCTCGTCGATCACCACCCGGTCGAGCTTCTTCAGCAGCCGCCGCACCTGCACCCGCGGCTTCACCTCGTCGGGGTTCAGCAGCCGCGGCGGGATGCCGAAGAAGGAATGGATGGTCTGCCCGCCCACCTGCAGCGCCGCGACGCCGGTGGGGGCGAGGAACACCTGCCGCCCCCGCGGCGTCTTGCGCAATTCGTGCAGGAAGGTGGTCTTGCCGGTGCCTGCCCCGCCCAGCACCATCAGCAGCGGGGCCCGCGCGTCGATGGCGGCGAGCGCCCGCGCGCCCGCGTCGTCGGGCAGGTCGGTGGGCAGGTCGTCGGGCAGGCCGGCGTCGCTCACGAAATGAGGCCGGCCTCGCGCGCGAGGTCGATCAGCGGGCGCTGGGGCCGGGCGCCCATCTGGCCGATGATCTCGCCCGCCGCCAACGCACCGAGGCGCAGGCTGGTGGCCGGGTCGAGGCCGCGCGTGTAGCCGGTGAGGAAGCCGGCGGCGAAGAGGTCGCCCGCCCCGGTGGTGTCCACCACCGGCTCCACCGGCGCGGCCGGCACGCTCACCACCGCCCCGGCGGTGACGAAGGAGGCGCCCTTCTCCGAGCGGGTGACCACCGCCTCCTTGGCATCCTTGCGCAGGGCGACGAGGGCGGCGTCGAAATCGGCGGTCTCGTAGAGCGCCTTCAGCTCGCCCTCGTTGCAGAACACGAGGTCCACGGTGCCGGTGCGGATGAGGTCGAGGAACTCGGCGCGATAGCGATCGACGCAGAAGGTATCCGAGAGGGAGAGCGCCACCTTGCGCCCGGCGCCGTGGGCGATCTTCGCCGCCGCGAGGAAGGCCGCCTTGGCCTGCGGCGGATCCCACAGATAGCCTTCCAGATAGGTCACGGCCGCGCTCTCCACCATGGCGGCGTCGATGTCGCCGGCGGTGAGGTTCTGCGCCGCGCCGAGGAAGGTGTTCATGGTGCGCTCGCCGTCGGGCGTCACCAAGATGAGGCAGCGGGCGGTGGCCGGGCCGTCATCGGCGGCGGGGGTGGCATAGGCGACGCCGGCGGCGCGGATGTCGTGGCCGAACACCGTGCCGAGGACGTCCCCCTTCACCTTGCCGATGAAGCCGGCCTTGCCACCCAGCGAGGCGATGCCCGCCGCGGTGTTGGCGGCCGAGCCGCCCGAGGCCTCGGTGCCCGGGCCCATGGCGGCATAGACCTCTTCGGCCCGCGGCTCGTCGATGAGCGCCATGCCGCCCTTGGCCATGCCGTGCGCGCCGAGGAAATCCTCCTCGGCCCGGGAGAGGACATCGACGATGGCGTTGCCGATGGCGAGGACGTCGAGAGGGGTGGCGGTCACGGGGGCGCTCGCTGCAAGAATGGCGTTGCCCAGCGGTTACCATCGCCGTCGGGTCCGACGCAACGCGCGCCATTAACCTTTCCTTCATTCCCGCCTGCCGCGGGGAGACGGAAAGGTGCGACATCCAAGCGCGGGGTCTATACGTGAAAGGAGGGCGGAAGAGACGAACTCCCGGATTGGGGAGCAGATGGGAGGACATGCGCATGCGGAACCTGACACGCACGGCCACGGCCCTGGTCGCAGGGGCGGCCCTTCTCACCCAGAGCCTTGCTGCTTCCGCCTGCACCTCGCTGATCCTGAAGAGCGCCGACGGCGGCGTCGTCTACGGCCGCACCATGGAATTCAGCCTGCCCATGCGCTCGCAGGGCATGGTGATGCCGCGCGGCGTCGTTTTGGCCGGTACCGGCCCCTCGGGCGAGGCGGGCAAGGGGCTGAGCTGGACCGGCAAGTATGCCGCCGTCGGCCTGAACGCCCTCGGCCTCAAGATCTTCGTGGACGGCATGAACGAGAAGGGCCTCGTCGGCGGCCTGCTCTATCTGCCCAATGTCGCGCAGTTCCAGGAGGTCGGTCCGGCGGAGGCCAAGAACTCCATCGCCTCGTTCGAGCTTTTGACCTACGTGCTCACCTCGTTCGCCACCGTGGGCGAGGCGAAGGAGGGGCTGCCCAAGATCAAGGTGAGCCGCGCGCCCCAGACCGACTTCAAGGGCCCGGTGCCGGTGCACATGACGCTGCATGACGCCACCGGCGCCAGCCTGGTGGTGGAATATGTGGGCGGCGAACTGCAGATGCACGACAACCCCACCGGCGTGCTCACCAATGCCCCGACCTTCGACTGGCACATCGCCAACCTCGGCCAGTATGTGAGCCTTTCGGCGCTGGAGCCGCCGGCCATGAAGGTCGGCCCGCTTACCATCGCCGCGCCGTCCACCGGCGCGGGCCTGCACGGCCTGCCGGGCGACATGCTCTCCCCCTCGCGCTTCCTGCGGGCGTTCTTCTTCTCGCGCAACGCGCCGCAGCCGGCCACCCCGGAGGCGGGGCTCACCACCCTGCACCACCTGATGAGCTCGTTCGACATCGCGCCGGGCTCGGTGGTCACGAAGGCCGACTCCGCCGCCGGCGGCGGCGTGTCCGGCAACGAGACCACCGAATGGACGGTCTACGCCGACCTGAAGAACCTGCGTTACACCTTCACCACCTATGACAATCCCGACCTCCAGGCGATCGACATGGCGAAGGTGAAGCTGGACGGCAAGGAGCCGCGCATCTATCCGCTCGTCGCCAAGCCGGCCACGGTCTTGATCGGCGAATGATGGCAACGGCCGCCGGCGCGCGGCCGCCCCGGCTGGCCGCTCACGAGACGTGATGACCTGAGCGGCCAGTTGATGTTAAGCCAGCCGCAGAATCGGGGCGGTCCGGGATTCCGCTTCTCACGGAAGAGGGCACATGTCGCGCAGGTATTTTGGAACGGACGGGGTGCGCGGTCGCGCCAATGCTACGCTCACGGCCGATCTGGCGCTGCGGGTCGGAATGGCGGCCGGCCTCGTCTTCCGCCGCGGCGATTATCGCCACCGGGTGGTCATCGGCAAGGACACGCGCCTGTCCGGCTACATGATCGAGAACGCGCTGGTGGCGGGCTTCACCTCGGTGGGCATGGACGTGCTGCTGCTCGGCCCGATGCCGACGCCGGCGGTGGGCATGCTGACGCGCTCCATGCGCGCCGACCTCGGGGTGATGATCTCGGCCTCGCACAATCCCTTCGATGACAATGGCATCAAGCTGTTCGGCCCGGACGGCTTCAAGCTCTCCGACGAGGTGGAGCGCGAGATCGAGGAACTCATCGACGAGGACCTCGCCCGCCAGCTCGCCAAGCCCGCCGAGATCGGCCGCGCCCGGCGGCTGGAGGGCGTGCACGCCCGCTACATCGAATATGCCAAGCGCACCCTGCCGCGGAACCAGTCGTTCGAGGGCCTGCGGGTGGTGGTCGACTGCGCCCACGGCGCCGCCTATCGCGTCGCGCCGGAGGCCCTGTGGGAGCTGGGTGCCGAGGTGATCGCCATCGGCGTCGAGCCGGACGGCATGAACATCAACCGCGACGTGGGATCCACCTCGCCGGCGGCGTTGTCCGCCAAGGTGCGCGAAGTGCGGGCCGACATCGGCATCGCGCTGGATGGCGACGCCGACCGGGTGATGATCGTCGACGAGAAGGGCCACACGGTGGACGGCGACCAGCTCATGGCGGTGATCGCCGAGAGCTTCAAGGAGGACGGCCGCCTCGCCCGCGACGGCGTGGTGGCGACCGTCATGTCCAACCTCGGGCTGGAGCGGCACCTGGCCGGCGAGGGCATCACGCTGGCGCGCACCGGGGTGGGTGACCGCTACGTGCTGGAGCGCATGCGGGCCGACGGCTACAACGTGGGCGGGGAGCAGTCCGGCCACATCATCCTGTCGGATTATTCCACCACCGGCGACGGCCTCGTCGCGGCGCTCCAGGTGCTGGCGGTGGTGGCGCGGCAGGGCAAGCCGGTGTCGGAGGTGTGCCACCGCTTCGATCCGTTGCCGCAGATCCTCAAGAACGTGCGCTATCGCGACGGGATGCCGCTCGAGAACGAGAAGGTGAAGCTCGCCATCGCCGATGCCGAGCGCCGCCTCTCCAACCACGGCCGCCTGCTCATCCGCCCCTCCGGCACCGAGCCGGTCATCCGCGTCATGGGCGAGGGCGACGACCGCGAGCTCGTCGAGACCGTGGTGGACGGGGTGATCGACGCGCTCGAGCGCGCCGCAGCCTGAGCCTTTCCGCGGCCGCTGCCGGGTGCGGCGGCCGCGGGGTTAAGGGTTCGTCAGGGTTAATCCGGCCTTAAATCTTGCCGTGCCACGGTCCCCTCCACGGGTGGTTTCCCTGGACAGGACGTGACGAATGGTCGGGTTTGACGGAGCGGGGCGGGTGCGCCCGGACGGCGGCGCAGCCGCGCCGCGCGTGCGCAAGGCGGGTGCCCGCGCCGCGTGTCTGGCGGCAGCCATGCTGATCTTCGGGGCCGTGAACGGGCCGGCGCGCGCCGCCGATCCCGAGGTGGACGCCATGATGGCGAAGCTCGGCCGGCCGGGCGACTTTTCCCTCTCGCCGCCCGAAGTGTCCGATGAGGCCGCCTCCGGCTGGTACGCGCGCCTTGATGCCGGCTATGTGGCCGGCGCCGGATCCGCCCTCTCCTATGCCGGACTGCCCACCGGCCTCGACCTCTCCGGCTCGGGCTGGTCGCTCGGCGGCGGGCTCGGCTATCGCTTCACATCCTTCCTGCGCGGCGAGGTGGGGCTCGACTATCTCGACCTCGGCAGCGCGAGTGTCGGACCCGCCCGGTTCGGAGCCGATGCCACGGTGGCGCTGGCGAGCCTCTATTGGGATGTGGTGACCCTGGCCGGCTTCACCCCGTATCTCAGCGTCGGCGCGGGCTTTGCCATCGACGCCCTGCATGCGCCTGCGGCGCTCCAGCCGGCCGGCAATGACTGGCGGTTCGCCTGGTCAGCCGGGGCGGGCGTGTCCTTCGCCTTCAGCTCCAGCCTGAGCCTCGATCTTGGCTACCGCTATCTGGATCTCGGCAGCCCCGCCCATGCCGGCGGGCTCTCGGCGGACGGCCTTGCCGCCCATCAGCTGCGCTTCGGCGTGCGCGTCGCCCTCCAATAGGGCGCGCCGCGCTTTTCCCTTGCCGGGGCGCAGCGCGCCACCTATGTGCAGGACGTGTCCGACCGCCCTGCCTTTCCCGGCGTGCCGCACCGGCAGCCTGTCTTCAACGTGCCCGGCGCCGTCGCGGTCATCGCGCTCGGGCTGGTCATGATCCACGCCGCGCGCGTGCTGCTGCTGTCCGAGGACGGGGACATCGAGGTCCTCACCTATTTCGCCTTCATCCCCGCCCGCTACACTTTGCCCGACAGCATGTTCTATCTGCCGGGCGGGCTCGGACCGAAGCTGTGGACCGTGGTGAGCTATGCGCTGCTCCACGCCAACTGGATGCATCTCATCGTCAATCTCGTCTGGCTGCTGGCCTTCGGCACGCCGGTGGCGCGCCGCTTCGGCAGCTTGCGCTTCGCCCTGTTCTGCGCCGTCACGGCGGCGGCGGGGGCCGGGGCGCACTATCTCGCCTATCCCGACGCGCTTGCGCCGCTGATCGGGGCCTCGGCGGCGGTGTCCGGAACGATGGCGGCGGCGGTGCGCTTCGCCTTTGCGCCCGGCGGCGCCCTGTCGTCGCGGCGCAGCCTGTTCGCCGATCACCAGCCGGCCGGCTCCCTCATCGAGAATTTTCGCGACGGGCGGGTGCTGGTGTTCGTGGGCGCCTGGTTCGCCCTCAACCTGCTCTTCGCCTTCGGCATGTCCATGCCCGGCGTCGAGGATGCGTCCATCGCCTGGCAGGCCCATGTGGGTGGCTTCCTCGCCGGGCTGCTGCTGTTCGCGCTGTTCGATCCGGTGCCGCGCCGCCGGGTGGCGTGAGCCTGAGCCTTTCCTAAGGTCCTGCGCTCTTGCGCCGCACCGCGATGCGAGGGATCATCCCAGTCCAGAACCATGCCAGAGAAGCCGGCCTTCGGCGGAGCCGGCCCCTCGTGCTGAGATCAGGGAGCCAGCATCCATGACCGTGAGCGTCATCCTGAGCCGTAAGAGCAACGACATCATCACCCTGTCGCCAGACGCCACCCTGGCCGATGCCGTCGCGAGCCTCGCGCGCAACCGCATCGGCGCCATCGTGATCGTCGACGCGGCCATGGCGGTGGAAGGCATCATCTCCGAGCGCGACGTGGTCCGGCTCATCGGCGAGCGGGGCGTCGAGGTGCTCTCCGAGCCGCTGGCGGGCCTGATGACACGCGCCGTCGTCACCTGCACGCCGGACGAGACCGTGCCGGTCATCATGGAGCGCATGACGCGCGGCCGCTTCCGCCATGTGCCGGTGGTCTCCGGCGACAAGCTGGTGGCCATCATCTCCATCGGTGACGTGGTGAAGTTCCGGGTCGAGGAGATGGAGCGCGAGAGCGCCCAGCTGCGCGACTACATCATGTCGGCGTGAGGGCGCGGCAGAACGCAGATCTTGGCGCGGAGGCCTCTCCGCGTCCGTTCCCCGACGCGTGACGCGTGCGCGGGGTCAGCGCGCGGGACCGGCCAAGGCGGATGTTGATCCTGCCGCCCTCGGCTTTTGACCGCCGCGCGGGACTTTTGCGCTGGGCCCCGGATCAGCGCTCCGGCATGCGCCGTCGCTTGTCCGGGGAGCGGCGACGGAAGAGCCGGCGGCGAGCGCATCCCACACCCACACCCCACACCACCGTCATGCTTCGGCTTGACCGGAGCATCCATGGTCCCGCCGGGAGCCGGCGCCTGGTGGCGGCATGGGCCCTCCGGTCAAGCCGGAGGGCGACGGGGAAGAGGACGACGACGGGGAAATTGCACCTCCCCAGCCAACACCCAAGCCGCCACCCGACACCCCACACCACCGTCATGCTCCGGCTTGACCGGAGCATCCATGGTTCCGCCGGGAGCCGGTGACCGGTGGTGGCATGGGCCCTCCGGTCAAGCCGGAGGGCGACGGGGGAAGAGGACGACGACGGGGAAATTGCACCTCCGCAGCCAACACCCAAGCCGCCACCCTACAGACCCCACGCCACCGTCATGCTCCGGCTTGACCGGAGCATCCATGGTTCCGCCGGGAGGGGGTGACCGGTGGTGGCATGGGCCCTCCGGTCAAGCCGGAGGGCGACGGGGGAAGAGGACGACGACGGGGAAATTGCACCTCCCCAGCCAACACCCAAGCCGCCACCCCACACCCCACACCACCGTCATGCTCCGGCCTAACCGCAGCATCCATGGTTCCGCCGGGAGCCGGTGACCGGTGGCGGCATGGGCCCTCCGGTCAAGCCGGAGGGCGACGGGGAAGAGGACGACGACGGGGAACCCGACCTGAGCGTCACGCGCCAGGCTGGCGAACCACGCGCAGATAGGGCTTCACGGTGGTCCACCCGTCCGGGAACTTCTCCTTGGCGGCGTCGTCGGAGAGCGAGGGGACGATGATGACGTCCTCGCCGTTCTTCCAGTCCACCGGGGTCGCCACGGAGTGCTTGGCGGTGAGCTGGAGGCTGTCCACCACCCGCAGGATCTCCGCGAAGTTGCGGCCCGTTGAGGCCGGGTAGGTCAGCGACAGCTTCAGCTTCTTGTCCGGGCCGATGATGAACACCGAGCGCACGGTGAGGGTGTCGTTGGCGTTGGGATGGATGAGGTCGTAGAGGTCCGAGACCTTGCGGTCGGAATCGGCGATCAGCGGGAAGTTCAGGGTGGCGCCGGTGGCGTCCTTGATGTCGCCGACCCAGGCCGGATGATTGTCGATGGCGTCCACCGAGAGGCCGAGCAGCTTCACGCCGCGCTTGTCGAACTCACCCTTCAGATGGGACGCCTGGCCGAGCTCGGTGGTGCAGACCGGGGTGAAGTTCTTCGGGTGGGAGAACAGGATGCCCCAGCTGTCGCCGAGCCATTCGTGGAACTTGATCGGGCCTTCGGTGGTCACGGCCTCGAAATCCGGCACCACATCGCCCAGTCGCAGCGTCGCCATGATCGTCTCCAAATTCACATAATAAAAGCGTTTATACTGGCATTATAACACATCGTCCGTGGGCTTAAAGCCGAATCACGCCCGTCCCAGCCCTCCGGGCCTCGGTCGAAGCCGGCCCGGAGCGTCCCTCAGACCACGGCGCGGCGCGCGACCTGCGTGCCCACCTCGAACACCCGCTTGTAGCGCTCCAGCTCCGCTGCCGAGCCCATGGCCTTGGTGGGGTTATCGGAGAGCTTCACTGCCGGGCGGCCGTTGGCCGAGATCACCTTGCAGACGATGGAGATGGGATCGAGCGCGCCATTGGGCGCGAGGCCGCGGAAGTCGTTGGTGAGCAGCGTGCCCCAGCCGAAGCCGAGGCGGATGCGACCCTTGAAGGCGTCGTGGATGCGCGCCACCTCGTCCACGTCCAGCCCATCCGAGAAGATGGCGAGCTTGTCCTTCGGGTCCTGGCCGCGGCTGCGCCACCAGGCGATGGCTTCCTCGCCGCCCTCCATGGGGTCCTTGCTGTCGATGCGGATGCCGGTCCAGTGGGTGACCCAGTCCGGGGCGCGCTCCAGGAAGCCCGTCGTGCCGTAGGTGTCGGGCAGGATCACCCGCAGATTGCCGTCATAGTCGTCCTGCCAGTCGGCCAGCACCTGGTAGGGCGCCCAGCGCAATTCGTCCTCGTTGCGGGCGAGGGCGGCATAGACCATGGGAAGTTCGTGGGCATTGGTGCCGGTGGCCTCCACCTCGCGGCGGAGCGCGATGAGGCAGTTGGAGGTGCCGAGGAAACCCTCGCCCAGACCCTCCATCAGCGCCTGCACGCACCAGTCCTGCCACAGGTAGCCGTGGCGGCGGCGGGTGCCGAAATCGGCGATGTTGATGGGAGCGAGAGTCTTGAGGAACTCGACCTTCTCCCACACCCGCGCCATGGCCCTTGCATAGAGGATCTGCAGCTCGAACTTGCCCATGTCCTTCAGCACGGCGCGCGAGCGCAGTTCGTTGATGATGGCGAGGGCGGGGATCTCCCACATGGTGGTTTCCACCCACGGCCCCTCGAACGTCAGCTCGTATTGCCCGTCCCACTTCTCGAGGTGATAGGCGGGGAAGCGGAAGCCCTCGAGCCAGGCCACATAGTCCGGCGAGAACATCTGCCGCTTGCCGTAGAACATGTTGCCGCGCAGCCAGGTGCTCTCGCCCCGGGTCAGCGTGAGGGAGCGCACATGGTCCAGCTGCTCGCGCAGGGCGCCGATGTCGATGATGTCGGCGAGCCGCACGGACGTGGTGCGGTTATGAATGCCGAACGTGACGCGCGTCGCCCGGTGCCGATTGAAGATCGTCTGGCCCATCAGCAACTTGTAGAAGTCCGTATCCAGCACGGACCGCACGATGGGGTCGATCTTCCAGGTGTGGTTATAGACGCGCGTGGCGATGTCGGTCATTGGCGACCCCGGGGGCAGTTAAGCACCTATAGCATCGTCGATGGGGAATGCGAGGCATGCGGCCCTGCGGCTCGGCAGGCCGGCACAGGGACGCTGAACGGCCTCTCAGAAGGCAGAGATCACAGGGCGGGCGAGGAACTTGCGCCGGGTCGCATGTCGGGCTCAGCACCGCATGGCTGCGCCGGGGCGCAACCTTGCCCGGATGACATCCCGCGGCGGGAACGCGCGCGCGGGAGACCGCGCGCCCCGCCCCGCAATTGTTGCCGAAAGCTAGAATATTTCGTCATTCGCGAGATTTACCCGCATGAGCCGAAATCGGGCTCTGGAGCCGGCTTTTGCGGCGCACAGGGCGCCTCGCAGGTGCAATATCGCGCCTCGCGCGCGCTGGGGATGAATTCAGGCCTGCGAGCGATTATTTCCCGGAGGGCAGCAATGTCATGCCGTTTCTTCCCATAGCTGCGCAGACGGCGAAGGCGTATCCCAGACGAAAGTCCAATAGGACCCAGGCAACAAAGCCCAAAGGGAGAGATGCCATGGCCCGCATGCGCGCCGTCGACGCCGCCGTCCGTGTTCTCGAGAAGGAAGGCATCAGCTGCGCCTTCGGCGTGCCGGGAGCGGCCATCAACCCGCTCTATTCGGCCATGAAGGCGCAGGGCTCCATCCGCCACGTGCTGGCGCGCCACGTGGAGGGCGCCTCCCACATGGCCGAGGGCTACACCCGCGCGGTGGCCGGCAACATCGGCGTGTGCATCGGCACCTCCGGCCCCGCGGGGACGGACATGATCACCGGCCTTTATTCGGCCTCGGCGGATTCCATCCCGATCCTGTGCATCACCGGCCAGGCGCCCCGCGCCCGCCTCTACAAGGAAGACTTCCAGGCGGTGGACATCGAATCCATCGCCAAGCCCGTCACCAAGTGGGCGGTGACCGTGCGCGAGCCGGCGCTGGTGCCCATGGTGTTCCAGCAGGCGTTCCACGTCATGCGCTCGGGCCGTCCCGGCCCCGTGCTCATCGACCTGCCGCTGGATGTGCAGCTCGCCGAGATCGAGTTCGACGAGGACACCTACGCGCCGCTGCCGGTCTACAAGCCGGCGGCGACCCGGGCGCAGATCGACAAGGCCATGGGGATGATCCTCGGCGCCGATCGGCCGCTGATCGTCGCCGGCGGCGGCATCATCAATGCCGATGCCTCGGACCTGCTGGTGGAGTTCGCCGAGCTCACCGGCATCCCGGTCATTCCCACCCTCATGGGCTGGGGCACCATCCCCGACGACCATCCGCTGATGGCCGGCATGTGCGGCCTGCAGACGTCGCACCGCTACGGCAATGCCAACATGCTGGCCTCCGACTTCGTGGTCGGCATCGGCAACCGCTGGGCCAACCGCCACACCGGCTCGGTGGAGGTCTATACCCAGGGCCGCAAGTTCATCCATGTGGACATCGAGCCCACCCAGATCGGCCGCGTGTTCGGGCCCGATTTCGGCATCGTCTCCGACGCCAAGGCGGCGCTCGAACTGTTCGTCGTGGCTGCCCGCGAGCTGAAGGCGGCCGGCAAGCTGCCCGACTGGTCGGCCTGGGCCGACGAATGCCTCTCCCGCAAGCAGACCATGCTGCGCAAGTCGCATTTCGACGTGGTGCCGCTGAAGCCGCAGCGGGTCTATGAGGAGATGAACGAGGCGCTGGGCCGCGACGTCACCTACGTCTCCACCATTGGCCTGTCGCAGATCGCCGGCGCGCAGTTCCTGCACGTCTACAATCCCCGCCACTGGATCAATTGCGGCCAGGCCGGCCCGCTGGGCTGGACCCTGCCGGCGGCCCTCGGCGTGCGCGCCGCGCGGCCCGACGCGAAGATCGTCGCGCTCTCGGGCGACTACGACTTCCAGTTCCTCATCGAGGAGCTGGCGGTGGGCGCCCAGCACAAGCTGCCCTACCTGCACGTGGTGGTGAACAACTCCTACCTCGGTCTGATCCGCCAGGCGCAGCGCGGCTTCAACATGGACTTCGAGGTCAGCCTCTCCTTCGACAACATCAATTCGGAAGAGATCGGCGCCTATGGCGTGGACCATGTGGCGGTGGCCGAGGGCCTCGGCTGCAAGGCCATCCGCGTGCGCACGCCCAACGAGTTCAAGGAAGCTTTCGCCAACGCCCAGAAGCTCATGGAGGAGCATCAGGTGCCGGTGGTGCTGGAGTTCATCCTGGAGCGCGTCACCAACATCGCCATGGGGATGGAGATCAACGCCATCAACGAGTTCGAGGAAGTCCTCGACGTCCCCCTCGGCGAGGCGCGGGCGCTGGAGCCGGCCGAGTAATCGGCTCCGGCGCCGATCCTTCATATCGATTTAAAAAAGCCTGGATGCCCCGGCCCGGCCGGGGCATGACAGTGCGCCCACAACGGCTCAGCCCGCGGAGAGACGCATGCCCAAGTTTGCCGCCAATCTCACCATGCTGTGGAACGAGATTGATTTCCTCGACCGCTTCGAGAAGGCCGCCAATGCCGGCTTCAAGGGCGTCGAATATCTGTTTCCCTACGCCTATGAGAAGGACGCGCTCGCCGACAGGCTGGCGAAGCACGGCCTCACCCAAGCGCTGCACAACCTGCCGGCCGGCGACTGGGCGGCGGGCGAGCGCGGCATCGCCTGCATCCCCGGGCGCGAGGGCGAATTCCAGGACAGCGTGGGCAAGGGCATCGAGTATGCGAAGGCCCTGAACACCAAGGCCATCAACTGCCTCGCCGGCCTGACCCCGAAGGACGTGCCGGCCGAGAAGGTGCACGAGACCCTCATCGCCAATCTGAAGTTCGCCGCGGCGGAGCTGAAGAAGGCGGGTATTCCGTTTGTCGTCGAGGCCATCAACACCCGCGATATCCCCGGCTTCCACCTCACCAACACCAAGCAGACGCTGAAGGTGATGGATGAAGTCGGCGCGGACGACATCTTCTTCCAGTACGACATCTACCACATGCAGATCATGGAAGGGGACCTGACCCCGACCATCCGAGCCAACATCGCCCGCATCAAGCACATCCAGCTGGCGGACAATCCCGGCCGCGGCGAGCCGGGCACGGGCGAGATCAACTATCCCTTCCTGTTCAAGGCCATAGACGACACCGGCTACGACGGCTGGATCGGCTGCGAATACAAGCCGAAGACCACCACCGACGAAGGCATCGGCTGGTTCGCCCCCTACAAGGGCTGAGCCCCGCCCCCTTCTTCCGGACAACAAGCACTCTTCAGGAGAAACGCACATGAACGTGGGATTCATCGGCCTCGGGATCATGGGCAACCCCATGGCCGGCCACCTCCTTGCGGCCGGCCACTCGCTTCACGCCTTCTCGCGCAGCGGCGTGCCGCAGGCGCTGACGGATGCGGGAGCGATCGCCTGCGCGGGGCCGGCCGAGGTGGCGCGGGCCGCCGACGTCATCATAACCATGGTGCCCGACACCCCGGACGTCGAGAAGGTGCTGTTCGGCGCGGGCGGCGTCGCGGAAGGCCTCACCGCCGGCAAGGTGGTGGTGGACATGAGCTCCATCTCCCCCGTCGCGACCAAGGACTTCGCCGAACGCATCGCCGCCACCGGCGCGGCCTATCTCGATGCCCCCGTCTCCGGCGGAGAGGTGGGCGCCAAGGCCGCCTCTCTGACCATCATGGTGGGCGGGGACGAGGCCACGTTCGAGAAGGTCCGGCCCCTGTTCGAGAAGATGGGCAAGAACATCACGCTGGTGGGCGGCGTCGGTGCCGGCCAGACGGCGAAGGTCGCGAACCAGATCATCGTCGCCCTCACCATCGAGGCGGTGGCCGAAGGCCTTCTGTTCGCCTCGAAGGCGGGCGCCGACCCGGCCAAGGTCCGCCAGGCGCTCATGGGCGGCCTTGCCACCTCGCGCATCCTCGAAGTGCACGGCGAGCGGATGATCAAGCGCACCTTCGATCCGGGCTTCCGCATCGAGCTGCACCAGAAGGACCTGAACCTCGCGCTGCAGAGCGCCAAGGCCCTCGGCGTCAGCCTGCCCAACACCGCCACCACCCAGGAGCTGTTCAACGCCTGCGCCGCCCATGGCGGGTCCAAGTGGGACCATTCCGGCATGGTCAAGGCCCTGGAGCTGATGGCCAACCACACGGTGGCGCCCGACGCGTGAGGTGCGGGTGCCCGCGTTTCTCGGGGCATCGCCGCGTCATGCGGGGATAGCGATCAATCATCCCCCGGCTTGACCGGGGGATTATTCCGGCGCCCATCCGGCGCTCGGTATGGCAGGTCCGTCGCCATGCGCGGATGGGTCAATTCGCCCGCACGAGGCGGACGGTTACGGCAGCGCAAAAGGGGCGCGGTGCACGGAGCTGACTTGCACCGCCGCCAAAGCTGAACGGGCCCGCGGACCCTTTCGCAAGAGAGGCTTGACCGGGGTTTTGAAGGCGCTTGCGCCGCCCCGCGCACCGGCGCCAAAGGCCGCCATGGTGTCCCTGCAACGTCAGCCTAGCTGTCGTTTATGCGACTTTATGCGTACATCAAAGGCGCGCATGATGCCGCCTAGAAGGTGCTGAACCGAGCGCGAACGCGCCGAGCCGGAGGACGACCCATGCCCAGCAAGCACCACCACACGCTCAAGCGCGAGCGCCTGACCAAGATTGTCGCCACCGTCGGGCCAGCCTCCAACAGCGAGGAGAAGCTGAAGGCGCTGTTCCTCGCCGGCGTCGACGTGTTCCGCCTCAACTTCAGCCACGGCACCCAGGCCGACCACGGCGAGGTGCTCGCCCGCATTCGCCGGCTGGAGAAGGAGATGAACCGCCCCATCGGCGTCATCGCCGACATGCAGGGCCCCAAGCTGCGCATCGGCCGCTTCAAGGATGGCTCCATCGCCCTCAAGGCCGGCGACGTGCTGCATTTCGATGCCGACGTGGAGCGTCTTGGCGACGAGACCCGCGTTCCCATCCCCCATCCCGACATCCTCGAGGCACTGACCGTCGGGTCCACCGTGCTCTGCGACGACGGCAAGGTGCGCCTCAAGGTCGTCAAGAAGGGCAAGGGCTTCCTGGAGGCCCAGGTGGTGGCGGGCACCAAGCTCTCCAACAACAAGGGCTTCAACATCCCCGACGTGGTGCTGCCGCTGTCACCCCTCACCGCCAAGGACCGCCTCGACCTGGAATTCGCCTGCGAGGCCGGCGTCGAATGGATCGCCCTGTCCTTCGTGCAGCGGCCGGAGGACATCCATGAGGCGCGCGGCCTCGTGAAGGATCGTGCCGCGATCATGCTGAAGATGGAGAAGCCGGCGGCGGTGGAGCACCTCACCGAGCTGGTGGAGCTCTCCGACGCCATCATGGTGGCGCGCGGCGACCTCGGCGTGGAGATCTCGCTGGCCGAGGTGCCGGCGCTGCAGAAGCGGATGATCGCCGAATCGCGCAAGTACGGCCGCCCGGTGATCGTGGCGACGCAGATGCTCGAATCGATGATCACCGCCCCGGTGCCCACCCGCGCCGAGGTGTCGGACGTGGCCACCGCGGTCTATGAGGGCGCCGACTGCGTGATGCTCTCCGCCGAGACCGCCGCCGGCCAGTTCCCGGTGGAGGCGGTGACCTTCATGGACGACATCATCCGCCATGTGGAGCGCGATCCCGGCTACCGGCAGGTGCTGGATGCGACCCAGGCCCAATGGGGCAAGACCATCGGCGACGCCGTCACCAAGGCGACCTATCAGGCCGCCATCGCGGTGGACGCCTCCGCCCTCGTCGCCTTCACCCTGTCGGGCACCACGGGCCTGCGCGCCGCGCGCGAGCGCCCCGCCATCCCGATCCTCGGCCTCACCCCGAAGATGGAGACCGCGCGCCGCCTCGCGCTCTCCTACGGTGTCCATGCCGTCCACATGAAGGAGGACATCCACTCCTTCGGCGACATGGTGGACACGGCGGTGCGCACGGCGGTGGAGCACGACCTCGGCAAGCCGGGGGATCGCCTCGCCATCACGGCCGGCGTGCCCTTCGCCAAGCCCGGCACCACCAACATCATGCGCATCACCACCATCGGGGCCACCAACCCGCCGTCCCGGGACGATGTGGACACCCACGCGGCAAAGATGCCGAAGGCCAAGGTGCACGCATGACGCGCTGACGCTGCCGGCGGGGGCTGCCTTCCCCATGCAGCCTCTTGCCGCATGGGGACGATGAAATCGTTTTCCCCACGAAAATAAGGCATTGGTGCGCTGCAGCGGGGTGGACGTGGTCTGCATTGGCCGGAATAAGCTGGAGGTACTACACAGCAAGCCGGCCAGGTGATGCCAGTTGAGATTGAGCGAAAGTTTCTCGTGACCTCTGACGGATGGCGCTCGGGTGCCCGCGCGACCTCGATCCGGCAGGGATATCTGTCCAACGGGAGCGGCGCGACCGTGCGCATCCGCGTGGCCCAGGGCGACGCCTTCATCACGGTCAAGGGCCGAACCGAGGGCATCGCCCGCGCGGAATTCGAATACGCCATTCCCCTCTCCGACGCCGAGGCCATGCTCGACACCCTCTGCGCCCGGCCGCTCATCGAGAAGACCCGCTATGCCGTGGAGCATCGGGGACGGCTGTGGACCGTCGATGTCTTCGAGGGCGAGAACGACGGGCTGGTGGTGGCCGAAGTGGAATTGAGCGGCGCCGATGAGGTGATCGAACTGCCCGAATGGGCGGGCGAGGAGGTCACCGACGATCCGCGCTACCGCAACTCCGCCCTCGTGCACGCGCCGCTCGGCGGCGACTGACGCGCCTCATTCCGCCTTCAGCGCGGCCTCAACCGCCAGCATGTCGCGCCAGGCGAACCGCTTGCCGAGGGGCGTGCGCAACAGATAGGCCGGATGGAAGGTGGCGATGGCGCGGATGGTGCGCGTCCCGGTGTCGTAGTTCATGAACCGGCCGCGCAGCTTGGTGATTCCCTCGGTGGTGGCCAGCAGCGCCTGGGCCGACGGGCCGCCGAGGCAGACCAGGATGTCCGGGTTCGCCAGCTCGATCTGGCGCGCGATGAAGGGCAGGCAGATCGCCGTCTCCTGCGGCGTCGGGGTGCGGTTGCCCGGCGGCCGCCAGGGAATGACATTGGCGATATAGGCGCTGGTGCGATCGAGCCCGATGGCACCGAGCATCAGGTCGAGGAGCTTGCCCGAGCGTCCCACGAAGGGCAGGCCCTGCTGGTCCTCGTCCCGCCCCGGTGCCTCACCTACGAACATGACGCGGGCCTGCGGATTGCCGTCGGCGAAGACGAGGCGGCTCGCCGTGCGCTTGAGGGCGCAGCCGTCGAAACCATCGAGGATGGCGCGCAGCGCTTCGAGGCTGGCGGCCCCCCGCGCCGCCTCGCGCGCCGCCATCACCGCCGCATCGGGCGGCTGGGTGACGAGCACCGCCGGGCCGCCCGCCGCAGCCGGCGGCGCGGAACGGGCAGGGGGGGCGGCCCCCCGCGGCGCCGGGCCCGGTCCCGATCGGGACAGCGGGGCCTCGGCCGGCGGGGCGAGCGCGGCGGAAGCGGGCGTGCTCAGGGCCGTGGTGGCGCGGGCGCGCGCGGGCTCCGCGGCGCTCTCCGCGAAGCGGTCCACCGCCGTCTCGCCGATGGCCACATCCACCCCGGCCTCCCAATGGAAGGCGAGAATGTCGGCGAGATCATCGGCGGTAAGGTCGGTCATGCCGGCATTCTAGAGCGGAAGGGCCCCGGGCGGCACCCGTACGCACCCACCAAGAGAGGGAGCGCCATGGGCGGCTATGCGGGATGCTGCTTGTAGTCAAAATCGGTGGACGACAGCAGCCAGAACGCGCTGATGAGCCCGTCCCTGAGATGATAGAAATAGATCACCTCCACGTGGAAGGACTCGGCCGTGGCGAGCAGTGTGCAGGAATACAGAAAGCGGATGGCGAACTTGTCCTCATCGGCCACGATGTCCTGGATATCGTAGACGGGATCGCCGAAGTTCTGAACGTCCCATTGCAGCCGGTTGGCGATGTCCTCCAGCGCCAGGGTCTGCGCGCGGTGGTGTCCCACCACGTCGGGATGGTAGAAGCGCGCCAGCGCGGTGTGGTCGAAGGGCCGCCAGACCTCATCCATGAGTCGGACGGCAAAGCTGCGGACATCCTCTGGGCTCACGCGCGACCTCCGTCGATGACGGGGAAGGTTAGGCGCAACCCGCCGCGCCGGTAAGGGGGGCGGCGGCCCCCGGATCGCGCCTTCCGGCCGGCCCCGCGTCGCCGGCACGGTCCGGGTCGCGGGTATAACCCGATCGTTCGGCACTATAGGGAAAGATGTTACCCTAAGCGGGAGCAGGCGGTTGTCTTTGCGGCCCAGCCGTGGAAATAGTCCAATCAACAGGGACGCCACATGGGAGCACGGGGAATGAGCGCGGCGGAGCTGCCTGAGCGCGAGGGCATGGATTACGACGTGGTGGTTGTGGGTGGTGGGCCGGCGGGCCTCGCCGCGGCCATCCGCCTGAAGCAGCAGGCAGCCGAGCGCGGCGCCGAGGTTTCCGTCGTGGTGGTGGAGAAGGGGTCCGAAGTCGGCGCCCACATCCTCTCCGGCGCGGTCATCGACCCCATCGGCCTCGACGCCCTCATTCCCGGCTGGCGCGAGGAGCCCGACGCGCCCCTGTCCGTCCAGGTGAACGACGACGCCTTCTATCTGCTGGGTCCCGCCGGCGGCTTCCGCCTGCCTAATTTCGCCATGCCGCCGCTGATGAACAATCACGGCAATTTCGTCGGCTCGCTGGGCAACGTGTGCCGCTATCTGGCGCAGAAGGCCGAGGCGCTGGGCGTCGAGATCTATCCCGGCTTCGCCGCCGACGAGATCCTCTATGACGAGAAGGGCGCGGTGATCGGCATCGCCACCGGCGACATGGGCGTGGACAAGCACGGCACGCCCAAGGGCGAGTTCACCCGCGGCATGGAATTGCGCGGGCGCTACACCGTCTTCGCCGAGGGCGCGCGCGGCCATCTCACCAAGCAGCTCATCGCCCGCTATGGCCTCGACGCCGGCAGCGACGTGCCGAAATTCGGCATCGGCCTGAAGGAATTGTGGAAGGTGAAGAAGGACAAGCACCGGCCGGGCCTGGTACAGCATGCCTTCGGCTGGCCGCTGGATTCCAAGACCGGCGGTGGCGCCTTCCTCTATCACATCGAGGACGAGCAGGTGGTGGTGGGCTTCGTGGTCCACCTCAACTACCAGAACCCGTGGCTCTCGCCCTTCGACGAGTTCCAGCGCTTCAAGACCCATCCCTTCTTCAAGGATACCTTCGAGGGCGGCAAGCGCATCGCCTATGGCGCGCGGGCCATCACCGAGGGCGGCTACCAGAGCGTCCCCAAGCTCGCCTTCCCCGGCGGCGTTCTGGTGGGCTGCGGCGCCGGCCTGGTGAACGTGCCGCGCATCAAGGGCAGCCACAATGCGGTGCTCTCCGGCATGCTGGCGGCCGATCACCTCCTCGACGCCCTCACCGCCGAGCGCAGCCACGACGAGCTTTCCAGCTACGAGGCGTCCTGGCGCTCGTCCGCCATTGGTGCGGACCTGAAGAAGGTGCGCAACGTGAAGCCCCTGTGGTCGCGGTTCGGCACCTTCATCGGCATTCCGCTGGGCGCGCTGGACATGTGGACCAACACCCTCGGCTTCTCGCTGTTCGGCACGCTCAAGCACGGCAAGAGCGACGCGGCGTCGCTCAAGCCGGCGGCGGAGTGCAAGAAGATCCAGTATCCCAGGCCCGACGGCGTGCTGACCTTCGACAAATTGTCGTCGGTGTTCATCTCCAACACCAATCACGAGGAAGACCAGCAGGTCCATCTCGTGGTGAAGGACATGGACCTGCAGAAGCGGTCCGAACACGATGTCTTCGCCGGCCCGTCCAACCGCTACTGCCCTGCCGGCGTCTATGAGTGGATCGAGGAGGGAGCGGACGCGCCACGCTTTCAGATCAACGCGCAGAACTGCGTCCACTGCAAGACGTGCGACATCAAGGATCCCAACCAGAACATCACCTGGACGGCGCCCGAGGGCGGCGGCGGGCCGAACTATCCGAACATGTGAGTATTGCGACGCTCGGTGGCGCGGTATGGACGCGCGAGCTGAGCCAGGGAGGGTCGAGAAGTGGCTTCCATCTACGACATCGAGGTCAAACACATTGATGGCACGGAAGGCACGCTCGCCGATTATCGCGGCAAGGTCCTCCTGGTGGTCAATGTCGCGTCCAAGTGCGGCCTGACCCCGCAATATGAGGGGCTCGAAAAGCTCTACGAGGCCAATCAGCCGCTGGGACTGGAAGTGCTCGGCTTCCCGGCGAATGATTTCGCCGGCCAGGAGCCCGGAAGCGAGGCGGAGATCGCCTCCTTCTGCTCTCTGAAGTTCAATGTGCAGTTCCCCATGTTCTCGAAAATCTCGGCCGTCGGAAAGGACCAGCATCCGCTCTATGCGGCCCTGACGGCGGCGCAGCCCGCTGCGACCGGCGATGACGCCATGCGCGACCGCCTCAAGAGCTTCGGCATGACACCCAATCCGCCACCTGACGTGCTGTGGAACTTCGAGAAGTTCCTGGTCGGTCGCGGTGGCGACGTCGTTGCGCGGTTCGCGCCGAGCGTGACCGCCGAGGACCCCAGACTCCTGTCGGCGATCGAGCTGGAGCTGTCGAAGTAGGTCCTGGATGGCGATGGGCGCTGCACCGCCGGGAGCCCATGAAATAAAGCAACGGGCTCCCGTCGCGCGTCTCGACCGCAGTGGCGTCGCCTGGATCAGCCCCGGGCGGCCTCGGCCGGGGCTGGCAGGTCCTCCACCGCCACTTCCGACAAGGCGTGCCCATAGAGCACGAGACACGGGCCGTCCGCCCCGGCGTCCACGGCGCGCGTCACCGCCTCGGCGAGGGTCGCGACGGTGGCGATGATCACCTTCTCCTCCGGGCGCGTGACCGAGAAGATGGCGACGGCGGGTGTCGTCGGCTCCATGCCCGCGGCGAGCAGGTTGCGCACCAGATCGGGCAGGGTCCGGCGCGGCATGTAGACCACGGTGGTCGCGGCCTTGTCCGACAGCGCGTTGTAGTCGAGGTCCTTGGGCAGCTTGCCGTCGCGCGCATGGGCGGTGACGAATTGCAGCCGCCGCGCATGGTCGCGGTGGGTGAGGGAGGTGACAAGCCGGCTCGCGGCGCCCTGCGGCGAAGAAATACCCGGCACCACCTCCACCGGCACGCCCGCCGCCCGGCAGTGGGCGATCTCCTCGCCCGCCCGGCCGAAGATCATGGGTTCGCCGCCCTTCAGGCGCACCACCCGGCGGCCCTCGCGGGCCAGCTCCACCATCAGCGCGTTGATATCGTCCTGCTTGCAGGAGGGCCCGTAGCCGGTCTTGCCCACCAGCATCTTCTTCGCCTCGCGGCGGGCGAAGTCGAGAATGGCGCCTGAGACGAGGTCGTCATAGAGCACCACGTCGGCGGATTGCAGCGCGCGCACCGCCTTCAGCGTGAGAAGCTCGGGATCGCCCGGGCCGGCGCCCACCAGCACCACCGATCCGCCGTGGGGTGCGCCGCCCTCGGTCTCCAGCGCGGCGAACAGGGCCGCGCGGTCGTTCTCGTCCGGTGGCCGGTTCGGCTCGGTCAGGGCCTTGGCGGCGAAGCGCTCCCAGAAGGCGCGCCGCGCATGGTGGGCCAGCCCGCGCTCGGTCACCGCCTGCCGCCAGGTCTTCGCCGCCTGCGCCCAGGCGCGGAAACCGGAGGGGAGCAGCGCCTCGATCTTGGCGCGCACCGCCTGTCCGAAAACGGGGGCAGCGCCGTCGGTGGAGATGCCCACCACCAGAGGCGAACGGTTGACGATGGCGCCGAAGGTGAAGTCGGAGACGGCCGGCCGGTCGATGACGTTGACCGGCACGCCGGCGGCGCGGGCGGCGGCGGCAAAGCGCGCGGCCGATGCCTCGTCCTCGAAATCGCCGATGGCGATGGCCGCGCCGGGAAGGTCGTCGGCGTGCCAGTCGCGCACATGGATGGACACCGGGCCATGGGACGCCGCGCCGGCGAGGCGCCAGAGGTCTTCGCAGACATGGGCGGCGATCACCTCCACCCGCGCGCCCGCGGCGGAGAGCAGTTCCGCCTTCCACGCCGCCGGCTCGCCGCCGCCCGCCACCAGCACGCGCCGGCCTTCGAGCCCGAAGAAGACGGGCAGGCGGGCGAGCGGCTCCATGCGGGCGTGGCCGGTCTGGCGCGGGGCGCGGGGGCCGTTGGTGTCTGCGCCGGCGGCGGCCATGGGAAGGTGCTCCTGAAAACCCGTTGCCCCTCAAAGGTAGGCGCGGGGGCCAGCGCGATCAACGGTCGCCGTGGCGTCGCCCTCCCCCGCGCGGGGGAGGGCGCTCACGCGCGTCCTCAGCCGCGCGCGGCGACGACGATGATCTCGACGAGGAATTTCGGCGCCGCGAGCTTGCCCTCGCTGGTGGCGCGGGCGGGTGGGTTGTCCTTGTCCACCCAGGCATCCCACACGCTGTTCATGCCGGCGAAATTGGCGATGTCCGACAGCCAGATGGTGGCGGTGAGGATGCGCGACTTGTCGGTGCCGGCGCGGGCGAGAAGGCTGTCGATGGAAGCGAGCACCGCCTTGGTCTGGCTCTCCACGTCGGGGCCTTCCGCCACCTGCCCGGCGAGATAGACGGTGTTGCCGTGGATGACGGCCTCGCTCATGCGGGCGCCCTTGTCGAGCCTTTCGATGCTCATGATGTGTCCTCTGTTTTGGGATGGCGGGTGTTTAGCAGCTTCGGGGGCACAGGCGTCAATGGCGAAGCCGCCGGACAGCAGGCCGGCCTCGCGCCCCGGACGCATGGAGCGCCAGCCGCCATCGCCGTCACCGTCGCCATCCCCGCAACGTCACCGTCGCCATCCCCGCAACGTCACCGCCGCCATCCGCGCACCGTCGCCCTCCGGCTTGACCGGAGGGCCCATGTGTCCGCTTGTGCAAACGGTGGGATGGGTCCTCCGGTCAAGCCGGAGGACGACGGAGGTTCGCGGAGGGGGGATGCCGGGGTGTGGGCGGCGCTCAGCGCGTCTCTTGCCGGTTCCCTCTTCAGCAGCCCGCCCTCGCGCCCCGGACGCATGGAGCGCCAGCGCAATGCGAGCCGGGGCCCAGCGCAAGAGACCGCCGAAGGCGCTTCCTGATCGAGCGTTCCATGAATTGCCCGCTGCGCGGGGCCCTTGCGCTGGGTCCCGGCTCTCCTTCCACTGCGCTCCGCTGCGTTGCAGTCGGCCGGGACGCGAGAGGGGGGCTTTAGCGCTCCTCTCTCCGCTTCTGGCGCCCCTCGCCGTCGCCCTCCGGCTTGACCGGAGGGCCCATGTCTCCGCTTGTGCTAACGGCGGGATGGGTCCTCCGGTCAAGCCGGAGGACGACGGAGAATTACGGGCATGGCCGGGGCGCGAGCGAAGCTCAATGTGCCTCTTCCCAATTCTTGGCCGCCCGCGCGTCCACCTTCAGCGGCACGGCGAGCTGGACGGCGGGGGCGGCGGCCGTCTCCATGGCGTGCTGGACGACGGGGATGGTGGCCGCCGCCTCGCCTTCCGGCACCTCGAACACCAGTTCGTCATGCACCTGCAGCAGCATCCGGGCGGACAGCCGTGCGTCGGACAGCGCCGGCTCCATGCGCACCATGGCGCGGCGGATGATGTCGGCGGCTGTGCCCTGGAGGCGGGCGTTGATGGCGGCGCGTTCGTTGAAGGCGCGGATGGAGGGGTTCTTCGCCGCGATGTCGGGATAGTGGCAGCGCCGGCCGAACAGCGTCTCCACATAGCCGTGCTCGCGGCAGAAGCTCTTCGTCTCCTCCATATAGTCCCGGATGCCGGGGAAGCGCTCGAAATAACGCTTGATGTACTGCCCCGCCTCCTCCCGCGGGATGGAGAGCTGGTTGGCAAGGCCGAAAGCGGAGATGCCGTAGATGATGCCGAAATTGATCGCCTTGGCCCGCCGCCGGATCTCCCCCGGCATGTCCTTCACCGGGACGCCGAACATCTCCGAGGCGGTCATGGCGTGGATGTCGAGCCCGTCGGTGAAGGCCGTGCGCAGCGCCGGGATCTCGGCGATCTCGGCGAGGAGGCGCAGCTCGATCTGCGAATAGTCGGCGGAGACCAGAAGGTTGCCCTCTTCCGCCACGAACGCCCGGCGGATGCGCCGGCCCTCCTCGGTGCGGATCGGGATGTTCTGCAGGTTGGGCTCGGAGGAGGAGAGGCGGCCCGTGGTGGTGGCAGCCAGCGCATAGGAGGTGTGGACGCGCTTCGTCTGCGGGTTCAGGTAGTTCGGCAGGGCGTCGGTATAGGTGGAGCGCAGCTTGGAGAGTTGGCGCCACTCGAGGATCTTCTGCGGCAGCTTGTGGCCGGCCTCGGCCAGCTCCTCCAGCGCGGTGGCCTTGGTGGACCACATGCCGGTGGCGGTCTTGGTGCCGCCGGGCAGGCCCATGCGGCCGAAAAGGATGTCGCCCATCTGCTTTGGCGAGCCCACGTTCAGCCGTTCGCCGGCGAGCTCCGCGATCTCGTCCTCCACCCGCGCCGCGCCCTGGGCGAACTCGGAGGAGAGGCGCGCCAGCATGGCCTTGTCGATGGAGATGCCGCGCGTTTCCATGCGCGCCAGCACGCCGATGAGCGGGCGCTCCAGCGTCTCATAGACGGTGGTCTTGCCCTCGGAGGCGAGGCGAGGCTTCAGCACGTGCCACAGGCGGATCGCCACGTCCGCATCCTCGGCCGCATAGGCTGTGGCGGGCTCCAGCGCCACCCTGTCGAAGGTGACGTGCGCCTTGCCCTTGCCCGTCACCTCCGAGAAGGTGATGGGCTGGTGGCCGAGGTGCAGGACGGAGAGCTCGTCCAGGCCGTGGCCGTTGCGCCCGGCGTCGAGGGCGTAGGACATGCACATGGTGCAGTCGATGGGCGCCACCGCGATGCCGTAGCGCGCCAGGATCAGCTGGTCGTACTTCACATTGTGCCCGACCTTGAGGGTGCCCCTGTCCTCCAGCACGCCCTTGAGCGCGGCGATGGCATCGCGCATGGGGATCTGGCCCGGCAACTCGCCCTCGCTGAACAGCCCGTCCCCGGCGCCCCGGTGGGCGAGCGGGATGTAACAGGCCTCGTTGGGGGAAAGGGCGAGCGACACGCCCACGAGGTCGGCCTGCATGGGATCGAGGGATGTGGTCTCGGTGTCGAAGGCGACGAGGCCCTGGTCCTGCGCCTTGGCGCACCACGCCTTCAGCTCGGCGAGGTCGAGGATGGTGCGATAGGCGCTGCGGTCCACCGGGATCGCCCGGGCGGCGCGGGCGCGCTGATGGGCAAGGTCCGAGGGCGTGGGCGTGCCGGCCGGCGGTGCGGTGGCCTCCGCGGGGGCGGTGGCGGGGGCCGCCGTCTCGCCGTCGGCGGCCTCGGGCGCGCCGGCTCCGGGGGCGAAGAGGTCGCCCTTGGGGGCGAGCAAAGGATCGGCATCCACCTCGGCCGCCTCGACGCCATAGGCCTCGGCCACGCGGCGGGTGATGGTGGTGAATTCCATGGCCTTGAGGAAGGAGATCAGGCGCTGCGCGTCAGGCGCCTCCAGCACCAGATCCTCCAGCTTCACCTCCAGGGGCACGTCGCGCACCAGCGTCACCAGCTGCTTGGAGATGCGCGCCTTCTCCTGGTTGCCGAGGAGCGATTCCCGGCGCTTCGGCTGCTTGATCTCGCCGGCACGGGCGAGCAGCGTCTCCAGGTCGCCGTATTCGGATATCAGCTGCGCTGCGGTCTTGATGCCGATGCCCGGCACGCCGGGGACGTTGTCGGTGGAATCGCCGGCGAGGGCCTGGACGTCGACGACCTTGTCCGGCGGCACGCCGAAATATTCCACCACCTCGCCGAAGCCGATGCGCCGCTCGGGCCGCGCGCCGCGCCCGCCGCTCTCGCCGGACGCCGGGTCGTACATGGCGACCTTCGGGCCGATGAGCTGCATCAGGTCCTTGTCGGCGGAGACGATGAGCACGTCGGCACCCGCCTTCACCGCCTCGTCGGCGTAGGTGGCGATGAGGTCGTCGGCCTCGTAGCGCGCCTGCTCCACCGGGATGAGGCCGAAGGCGCGCACCGCCTCGCGCATGAGCGGGAACTGCGGGATCAGCTCCTCCGGCGGGTCGGAGCGGTTGGCCTTGTAGTCGGGGTAGAGCTCCTTGCGGAAGCTGTCCTCGGACTTGTCGAAGATGATGGCGAGGTGGGTCGGCTTGATGCCCACGGCCCCGTCGCGCACGAACTGGAACAGCTTGGTGCAGAACAGCCGCACCGCGCCGGTGGGGAGCCGGTCGGAGCGGAAATTGTACTTCCGGTCCTGGTTGATGGACTGGAAATAGGCGCGGAACACGAAAGAGGAGCCATCCACCAGGAAGACGTGGTCGCCGGGCTGAAGAGGGCGGGGGGCAGGGGACATGGGCGTCCTTGGGGTCCTTGGAAAACGTCCGCGCGATGGGCTCGACGATGGCGCGCACGATGCCCGAGGGGGCGGCGAGGGACAAGTGTGGCGCGGCGCGGTGCCGGGCTGTTCGTGCGGCGGCTTGCCCATGGGCGCGTCCGACTGTCACGCCGCCCGTCACGCAGCCTTGACACGCGCCGGTTGGATTCGAAGGCCGCGCCGCGCTATCCTTGGCCGTCCAGGAATAGCCACGGCGGACCGCAGACCCATGTCCCTCACCCTTCCCCGCGCCAGCGAGGTCCAGCAGCGCCCGGCCGCATCGCGGCGGGGGCGGCTCGCCGTCGCGGGCGCCGTGGTGGTGGGGACGGCATTGCTCGCCGGCGGCGGGCTGCTGTGGGCGCGCCATGGCGCCACCGTCTTCTTCGACCTCATGAGCGCCGGCATCGCCGCCTGCCTCTGACCCTCCGCCAGATCGGCCGCACCGGCCACGGGAAACGAATGTCGTCACGTGCGAAGATCATTGCGCTGTTCTCGGCCTTTGCCGCGGGCGCCCTCATTCTCGTCACCGCCGTGACGGTGCTGATGCCGGCGCCCGCGCCGCGGGTGACGGGCACCGCCGCGGTGGGTGGGCCGTTCAGCCTGGTGGACCAGGACGGCCGCACGGTCACCGAGGCGGCGCTGAAGGGCAAGCCGAGCCTCGTCTTCTTCGGTTTCACCCACTGCCCGGACGTGTGCCCGACGGCGCTGTTCGAGATGTCTGAGATCTTCTCCGCCTTGGGGCCGGACGCCGAGAAGGCGCAGGCCTTTTTCGTCACCGTCGATCCCGAGCGGGACACGCCGGAGACGCTGAAATCCTACGTGTCGAGCTTCTCGCCCCGCATCTTCGGCCTCACCGGCACGCCGGAGCAGGTGGACCGGATGAAGAAGGAATATCGCGTCTATTCGCGCAAGGTGCCCTTGCAGGATGGCGACTACACCATGGACCACACCGCCGTGGTCTATCTCATGGACAAGTCCGGCACCTTCGTCGCGCCGTTCAATTCCAAGCGGCCGCCGGCCGAGGCGGCGGCGGAGCTGAAGCGCTACTTCTGAGGGTGCCGCCGGCTGGGCTCCGGCGCCGGGTGAGGCCGTGCTCGGTCTTCTGCCAGAAGTGCGGCCGGCGGATCAGCTCGATGATCGCGCGCCACGCCGCGAGGGACAGCAGCAGCCAATAGACCGGCGTGAGCGCGATGGTACGCCAGCCGGGCCTGAGACCCCGCCGCGCCAGCCCCACAGTGAGGGTCGCGGCGGTGCCGGCATAGCCGGCGGCCAGCGTCGTGTAGGTCAGCGCGCAGGTGATCACCTCCACCATCGAGGTGCAGGGCAGGCCGGCGACGCCGCGCCAGATGTCCGCCGCGAACAAGGCGAGGCACAAGGGGTGGACCAGCGCCGCGACGAACGGTCCGGCGGTGAGGAGCAGCAGCGCCAGCGTCCCCGCCAGGCCGAGGTCGCGCACCAGCGTGCGCGGACGCCGGCCGTGGACGAGCAGCGTCTGCGCCCAGCCTTTTAGCCAGCGCGTGCGCTGGCCGAGCCACGCGCGGCGGGTGACGGGGGCCTCCTCGAAGGTGGTGGAGGCGATGACCCGCGTCTGCCAGCCGGCGCGGGCGAGACGGATGCCGAGGTCGGCGTCCTCGGTGACGTTGTACGGATCCCACGCGCCCACCTCGTCGAGCACGCGGCGGCGGAAATGGTTGGACGTGCCGCCGAGCGGGATGGGCAGGCCGAGGGCGGAAAGCACCGGCAGCAGCACGTCGAACTGGCCAGCATATTCGGCGGCGAACTGATCGGCGATCCAGCTGTCGGCGCCGTTGTCGATGCAGAGCCGCGCCTGCACGCAGCCGACCTGCGGCCCGCCCCGCCGGAAGGCGTCCACGGCGCGCCGCAGCTGGTCCGGCTCGGGCAGGTCCTCGGCGTCATAGATGGCGACGAAGGCGCCGCGGGCGAAGGGCAGCGCGGCATCGAGCGCCTTGGGCTTGGTGCGCGGGCCGACGGGGGCCACTGCCACCTCCTCCATGTGCGGCGGGAGGGCGCGGGCGGCCAGAGCGGCGCGGGTGTCGCGGTCGTCCTCCTCCACCACCAGCTTGATGTCCAGCTTCTCCGGCGGGTAGTCCAGCGCGGCGAGGGCCTCCACAAGCCCCGGCACGCTGGCCGCCTCGCGATAGAGCGGCACCAGGAGGGAATAGAGCGGCAATTCGCGCTCGCCCAAGGTGGGGGACGGCTCGTGGGGCGGCCTGTAGAGGCAGCCGGCGAGGCGGATCGCGATCCAGGCGAGGAACACGAGGGACAACACCGCCTGCACCAGCAGCAGGCCCATTTCCGGCGCCAGCGCGATCACGCCGAGAAGCGGCACACCGGCGGCCGCGGCCCCCATGGCCAGGAGCCGGCCGGGACGCAGCGTCGCGGCCGATTTCAGGGGCGCGGTTGCCACGAGGCGAGCCGCCGCCGCCGCCGCGAGGCGCGCCCGGCAGGCCTGCGCCATCCGCCGCCGCAGCGTGGCGGGCGCGACCAGCCGCACGCGGCCCCGCAATCCAGCGTCGCGGGACAAGGCGCGCCGCAGCCGCCGCACGGTCCGCCCGCGGGCGGCCATGGTGAAGCCGGGCGGCGCACCAGTGCTGGGCGCCATCAGCACGCCGGTGCGCAGCACGGCTTCCGCCAGGGCGGCGTCGTGGGGCAGATCTTCGGCGGGGAGGGCGGCGACTGGCAGGCCGAGATGGGCGGCGAGGAGACGCGTCGCCTCCTCATCCGCGATCTGGCCGCCTGCCACCAGCACCTCGTCGGCCCCGACGCCGATGCGCGCGGCGCGGGCCGCTGCGGCCTCGAGATCCGCGGCCTCGAGATGGCCCACAAAAGGCAGGAGCTCGGGCGGCAGCCGACGGAAGGGCCGGGAGAAAGGTCGGTGTGCGATGCTGTCGGCGGGCACCAGCGGCGCGCCAGCGGAGGGCGCGTCGACCTCGGGAAAGGCCTCCCCCACGGCCAAATCCGGCGCACGGCTCCGCCCCTTGCCGGCGAGCCCAGCATCCCCCAACATGCCCCGCCCTCACGTGCAACCTGAAGCTAGACCCCTCACCATGTGTCCACCAGTCCTTTTCGCCGGGGTGCGTCCTCTGGTTGCACTTTGTCGCAGCCTGACCGGCGCCGGCCGCCCGCTGGCGGCGGTCGCGGCGCTGTTCGTGCTGGTCGCGGGCGGCGCTTCGGCCCAGCCGCGCACGGCACCGCCGCCCATGGCAGGCACCATGGCAGGGCAGGGGCCGAGCGTCGTCGTGCCCAATTTCTGGAACGTGGAGCGCCGGCTGGAGCGGCCCGACGCGGCGCGCCTGCCCAAGGAATTGCGCTTCGTCACCACCGACGACTATCCGCCCTTCAACTTCCTCAATTCCGACGGCGTGCTCTCGGGCTTCAACGTGGATCTTGCCCGCGCCATCTGCGCCGAGCTGGCGGTGACGTGCGCCTTCCAGACCGCCGCCTTCGACCAGGTGGCCGACCTCGTCGACCAGGGCCGCGCCGACGCCGCGCTGGCGGGGCTGGTGGCGACGCCAGCCGCCCGCACCACCCTCGATTTTTCCGAGCGCTACCTCGGCACGCCCGCCCGCTTCGTCGGCCGGCTGCAGGAGACCATGGAGGCGGCGACGCCGGAGGCAGTGGCCGCCAAGAAGGTGGCGGTGGTTAGCCGCACGGCGCATGAGGCCTATCTGCGCTCCTTCTTCAACGAGGCGGCCATCCGACCCTACCCGGACCTGCGCGCCGCGCAGGAGGCGGTGAAGAGCGGGCAGGCGGATCTGCTGTTCGGTGACGGCATCACCCTGTCGCTCTGGCTCAACGGCACCGACAGCGCCAATTGCTGCCGCTTCATCGGCGGCCCCTTCACCGAGAGCCGCTTCTTCGGAGACGGCTTTTCCGTCGCGGTGAAGGACGGCAACGACACGTTGCGCCACGCCATGGACTTCGCCCTCCAGCGCATCTGGGAGAAGGGCGTGTTCACCGATCTCTATCTGCGCTGGTTTCCCATCGGCTTCTATTGAGCGGGCGCGTTGACGCCTCTGCCGGACATTCCTAAGTTCGCGCTCCTTTTTTGGAGCCTGCCATGTCGCCGTCCGAAGTCCCGCCCGCCCCCGCCGATCCGGCCGATCTCGCCGGCGAGCTGAAGCGCGTCGCGGAGACGGCCACCGCCTGGCCCTTCGAGGAAGCGCGCAAGCTGGTGGAGCGGCTCAAGCGCCGCCCCAAGGATGAGGTGCTGTTCGAGACCGGCTACGGCCCCTCGGGCCTGCCGCACATCGGCACCTTCGGCGAGGTGGCGCGCACCACCATGGTGCGGCACGCCTTCCGCATCCTCACGCAAGACAAGGTGAAGACCCGCCTTTTGTGCTTCTCCGACGACATGGACGGGATGCGCAAGATCCCGGAGAACGTGCCGGACATGGCGGCGCTGGTGCCCTATCTCCAGATGCCGCTGACCCGCGTGCCGAACCCGTTCGGCGGCGACTATCCGAGCTTCGGCGCGCACAACAACGCCATGCTCCGCCGCTTCCTCGACACCTTCGGCTTCGACTACGAGTTCGCCAGCGCCACTGACTATTACTGCTCCGGCAAGCTCGACACCGTGCTGCTGAAGGCGGCGGAGAAGTACGACGAGATCATGGCCGTCATGCTCCCCACCCTCGGCGAGGAGCGCCAGGCCACCTATTCGCCCTTCCTGCCCATCTCGCCCACCTCGGGGCGCGTGCTCTACGTGCCGCTGAAGAATGTGGATGCCAAGGCCGGCACCATCACCTTCGACGACGAGGACGGCACGGAAACGACGCTCCCCGTCACCGGCGGCAGGGTGAAGCTGCAGTGGAAGCCGGACTTCGGCGCCCGCTGGGCGGCCCTCGACGTCGATTTCGAGATGTTCGGCAAGGACCACCAGACCAACGCGCCCATCTATGATCGCATCTGCCAGATCCTCGGCGGCACCGCGCCGGAGCATTTCGTCTACGAGCTGTTCCTGGACGAGAAGGGCCAGAAGATCTCCAAGTCCAAGGGCAACGGTCTCACCATCGACGAGTGGCTGACCTATGCGAGCCCGGAGAGCCTCGCGCTCTACATGTTCCAGTCGCCGCGCTCGGCCAAAAAGCTGCACTTCGACGTGATCCCGAAGGCGGTGGATGAGTATTTCAACTTCCTCGCCCGCTATCCGCAGCAGGATCTGAAGCTGCGCTTCGGCAACCCGGTCTATCACATCCACGCCGGCCACCCGCCGGATGTGGACATGCCGGTGAGCTTCACCATGCTGCTCAACCTCGCCTCCGCCTCCAACACGGAGGACGAGAGCGTGCTGTGGGGCTTCCTCAAGCGCCACGTGCCCGGCGTGTCGGACCAGACGCATCCGAAGCTCCACGAGCTGGTGGGCTATGCGGTGCGCTACTTCCATGACTTCGTGAAGCCCAACAAGGTGTTCCGCGTCCCCGATGCGGTCGAGCGCGAGGCGCTGGAGAAGCTCGATGCGGCGCTCGCCGCCATGCCGGCCGATGCGACCGCCGAGAACATCCAGGACGCGCTCTATGACGTGGCGCGCCCGATTCCGCGCTATCAGGACCTCAAGGCCAAGGGCGCGACGCCCGAGCGGCCGGGCGTGTCCGTGGAATGGTTCAACACGCTCTATCAGGTGCTTCTGGGCCTGGAGCGCGGCCCGCGCTTCGGTTCCTTCGTCGCCATCTACGGCGTCGCCGAAACGCGCGAGCTGATCCGCAAGGCGCTGGCGGGAGAGCTGGCGGCGGCGTGAGGGGGCGGCACCGGTTGTTCGCACCACCGTCGCCCTCCGGCTTGACCGGAGGGCCCACGGCCGGTCCGGGGGCATTGCCGGGAATGCCGGTCAAGCCACTCGACCGCCTGCGCTTTCGGCGGGATGGGTGCTCCGGTCAAGCCGGAGCACGACGGCAGTTGGGGGACGACGAAAGCCACCCCCTCTAAGCCCCCCTACGCCGGCATCTGGAAGTCCAGCAGCTTCTTCTGCGGGAAATCGTAGAGCTTGCCCGTCTCCATGAAGGCGGGCAGGCACAGGGGCAGGATGGCCTCGGCCGCCGCCTCGGGCGGGGGCAGGCTCATGGGATCCTCGCCCGGGAAGGCCTTGGCGCGCATCAGGGTGCGGATGGGGCCGGGATTGAAGAGATTGACCTTCAGATTTCCGGTCACGCTCTCCGCCGCCCAGGTGCGGGCCATCACCTCCAGCGCCGCCTTGGTGAGGGCGTAAGGCCCCCAATAGGCCCGCGCCTTGTGCGCCGCGCCCGACGAGACCACGACCGCCCGCCCCGCCGGCGACAGCTTCAGCAGCGGGTCGAAGGAGCGCACGCAGCGCCAGTTGGCCGTGAGGTTCAGCGCGACGACCTCGTCCCAGTCCTTGGGAAAGACGTGGCCGAGGGGCGACAACGGGCCGAGCGTGCCGGCATTGGCCACATAGACGTCGAGGCGACCGTAGCGCTGGTAGAGGGCGCCACCGAGCCGGTCGATGCCTTCGGAATCCTTGAGGTCCAGCGGCACCAGCGTGGCGCTTCCGCCCACCGCGCGGATGGAGTCGTCCACGTCCTGCAGCCCGCCTTCGGAGCGCCCGACGCACACCACATGGGCGCCGGCCTGGGCGAGGACGACGGCCGTCGCCGCGCCGATGCCGCGGGTGGCGCCGGTGACGAGGGCGATCTTGTCGGCAAGCGGCCGGTCGGTCATGCGCGGTCCCATGGAGAAAGAGCCACCCTCCCGGGTCGGGAGGGCGAGCTTGCCTGTAGCGCGAGATGAAAGACGGCGCCAGCCGCCCAGCCTGCGATGCAGGCCAGGCGGCGCGTGCGCTAGCTTGCTTCGGCGAGCAGCGAGAGCTGCTGCTGGCCCACGGCGCCGGCCCGGTCGGTGAGGGGGGTGGGATAGTCGCCGGTGAAGCAGTGGTCGGTGAACTGCGGCTTCACCGGGTCGCGGCCCTCATAGCCCATGGCGCGGTAGACGCCGTCCACCGACAGGAAGGCCAGCGAATCGGCGCCGATGTAGCGGCGCATGCCTTCCAGGTCATGGGTGGCGGCGAGCAGCTTGTCCCGGTCCGGCGTGTCGATGCCGTAATAGTCGGGATGGGTGATGGGCGGGGAGGCGATGCGGAAATGCACCTCCTTGGCGCCGGCATCGCGCATCATCTGCACGATCTTCACCGAGGTGGTGCCGCGCACGAGGCTGTCGTCAACGAGGACGATGCTCTTGCCCTCCACCACCGAGCGGTTGGCGGAATGCTTCATGCGCACGCCCTGGTCGCGGATGGACTGGGTGGGCTGGATGAAGGTGCGCCCCACATAATGGTTGCGGATGATGCCCAGCTCGTAGGGGATGCCCGAGGTCTGGGAGAAGCCGATGGCCGCCGGCACGCCGGAATCCGGCACCGGGACGATCACGTCCGCATTGGCCGGGCTTTCCGTGGCCAGCACGCGGCCCATGTTCTTGCGCACCTGGTAGACCGAGCGCCCGCCCACCACCGAATCCGGCCGGGCGAAATAGATGTACTCGAAGATGCAGGGCCGCGGCGCCATCTCGGGGAACGGCTTGAAGGACTGCACGCCCTCCTCGTCGATGACGATGACCTCGCCGTTCTCGATGTCGCGCACGTAGCGCGCGCCGATGATGTCGAGGGCGCACGTCTCGGAGGCAAGGATGGGAGAGCCGTCCAGCGAACCGAGCACCAGCGGGCGGATGCCGAGGGGGTCGCGGGCGCCGATGAGCTTCTTGTTGGTGAGCGCCACCAGAGAATAGGCGCCTTCCAGCGTGCGGATGGCGTCGATGAAGCGGTCCACGAAGCGCGGCTTGCGCGAGCGCGCCACGAGATGAAGGATCACCTCGGTATCGGTGGTGGACTGGGTGATGGCGCCTTCGCGCACCAATTGGCGGCGCAGGGTGAGGCCGTTGGTGAGGTTGCCGTTGTGGCCCACGGCGAAGCCGCCGGCGTCGAGCTCGGCGAACAAGGGCTGCACGTTGCGCAGCAGGGTCTCGCCGGTGGTGGAGTAGCGAACATGGCCCACCGCGGCGTCGCCGGGCAGGCGGGCAATGACGTTGGCGTCGGAGAAGGCGTCGCCGACGAGGCCAAGGCGGCGCTCGGAATGGAAGCGGCGTCCGTCGTAGGAGACGATGCCGGCGGCCTCCTGCCCGCGATGCTGGAGGGCGTGGAGGCCAATGGCGGTGATGGCCGCGGCCTCGGGATGGCTGTAGATGCCGAAGACCCCGCACTCTTCGCGCAGGCGGTCGCCGTTGAGATCGAGATCCGCGGCGGAGCGTTGCTCGTGCGGATGAGGGCCGTCCGGCTGGGGTTGTCCGCCCCGATCGCCCGCTGAGATCAGGCCGTCACGTTCGCAGTCCATCATGCACCTCCGCTCGGCCCGGTCAGGCGCCGCGCGTGCTGGCGACGAGCAGGTCGGCGTCCCGACATCCGAATACGGGAAGATGCCCCGCTCGGATGCCTCAGCCGGCCCGGCTGGTCTGTTGCTGCCCCAAAAAACTACCGCGTCCCCCCGGTCGGGGCGGCCGGGGCGGCGGGCGTATCGCCCTCCTCACCGGCGGGCGGCTTCTTCAACTTGTTCAAGATGGTGTTTTCAGGGTCGTCCGGCAACTGCGCCTTCAGCCACTCCCCCGCATTCGTGAGGGCGGGTAGCGATTTGGCGTTGGCAACCCACGGGGGCTGCTTCTCGGGCGGCACCAGCCAGTTGAAGAACAACAGCGCGATTACCATGAGCAGCAGGCCGCGGGCGAGGCCGAAGGCGAAGCCCAGCGTGCGGTCGAGCGCACCGATTCGGCTGTCGAGAACCAGATCGGAGATGCGCGCCGTGATGATGGACGTAATGAGCAAAGTGCCGAGGAACAGGATTGCGATGGTCGTCGCAAGTGCCGCGGTGTCCTGCGAGATGTATTGCTTCACAAAAGGCAGCGCCTGCTTATGGAAATACAGGGTCACTCCCGCCGCCACGACCCATGACAGGATGGAGAAGATTTCCCGCAGGAAGCCGCGGACCATGGCCAACAGGCCGGAAATCAGCATCACCGACAGAACGATAATGTCGAGCAAGGTCACAGGCATCGGCGCTTGATCCGTGATGAGGCGCACCGTCAAGCGCGCATGCGCGCGGCATGCCCCTCCCCCGGAGACCCAGCCGCGCGGCTGATATAGCTTGCGCGTCCGCCCGCGTCACCCTTCCTCGTCGTCCGCCCAGTGGGCGTGCTCTACCTGACGCCGCGCGGCCTCGCGGCCGCTGGCGGTCTGCGATTCGCGCATGGCAGGCCGGCGGGGCGCGCGGGCCGCAATGGCCGCCACCAATTCAGCGAGGGAGGTGACAGGCTGGACGGCTACCGGCGGATCGAGGCCGTCCAGCCCGCCGGCGGGGATGACGGCGCGGGCAAAGCCGAGCTTCGCCGCCTCCTTGAGGCGCGCCTGCGCCTGCGCCACCTGCCGCACCGCGCCGGTGAGGCTCGCCTCTCCGAAATAGACTGCGTCGGCCGGCAAGGGCGCGCCGGTCAAAGAGGAGACCAAAGCGGCGGCGACCGCGAGGTCCGCCGCCGGCTCGCCGATCTTCAGCCCGCCGGCCACGTTGAGATAAACGTCGTGGCCGCCGAGGCGCACGCCGCAGCGGGCGTCGAGCACCGCCAGCACCATGGAGAGGCGGTTGGGGTCCCAGCCCACCACCGCCCGGCGCGGCGTGCCGAGGGAGGAGGGGGCGACCAGCGCCTGGATCTCCACCAGCACGGGACGCGTGCCCTCCATGCCGGCGAACACGGCGGTGCCCGGCGCCCCGGCATCGCGGTTGGAGAGGAACAGCTCGGAGGGATTGGCCACCTCGGAGAGGCCCCGCCCGGTCATCTCGAACACGCCGATCTCGTCGGTGGGGCCGAAGCGGTTCTTCTGGGCGCGCAGGATGCGGAACTGGTGGCCGCCGTCGCCCTCGAAGGAGAACACCGCGTCCACCATGTGCTCCACCACCCGGGGGCCGGCGATCTGCCCATCCTTGGTCACATGGCCGACGAGGATGACGCAGGCGCCCGTCTGCTTGGCGTAGCGCACCAGAAGCTGGGCCGAGGTGCGCACTTGCGTCACCGTGCCGGGGGCGCTCTCCACGCTGTCCGACCACATGGTCTGGATGGAATCGATCACGACCATGTGAACGGGAGGCCCGCCCGACAAGGTGGCGATGATGTTCTCGGCATTGGTCTCGGCGGCGAGGCCAACGGGCGCCTGCTCCAGCCCCAGCCGCTGGGCGCGCAGGCGCACCTGGTCCACCGCCTCCTCGCCGGAGACATAGACCACCTTCAGCCCCCGCGCGGCCAGAGCTGCCGAGGCTTGGACCAAAAGCGTCGACTTGCCGATACCGGGATCCCCGCCGATCAGCAGAACCGAGCCGGGCACGAAGCCCCCACCCGCCACGCGGTCCAGCTCGCCGATGCTGGAGACGAGGCGCGGCGCCGGCTTGGCGGTGCCCTGCAGCGTTTCGAGGGCGACGGGTCGACCCTTGCGGCCCGAGCGCTGGGCCGCGGGCACGCTCGCCGCCACCGCTACCTCCTCGGAAATGGTGTTCCAGCCGCCGCACGCGTCGCACTTGCCCTGCCAGCGCATGTAAACGGCGCCGCAGGACTGGCAGACGAAGGAGGCATCGCGGCGGGCCATGGGGACATTCCTGGCGCGGCAGGGGGCCGGACCGGCAAGAGCTGCGGCCGATTCGGACATTCCGTGGCCGCCACCATATTAGCCGAAGCGGTGCACGGGCCCATCAGCCGCCGGTGGCAAAGGTTGCGATGGCACGGCGAGGCAGCTTCAGATGGCGGCGCCTCGTCCACCTCGCTATTAAAAGGATACCTCCATTTTGCGTACGGAGCCGCGATGACCAACCTCAGCCCCCTCCGAACCGTTTCCCCCGGCGCCGCGGACTGGGCGAAAGCGGCGTGCGATCCCGACGCCTTCGCGCGGGAGCAGGCGGCCCACGGGCAGCTCTGGACCTTTCTTGGTCTCGCCTCGGAGGTCGCCGAGGACGGCGCATGGTTCCGCACCGAGCTCGGCGGGCGTTCGGTGTTCGTTCAGCGCTTCGGCGACGTGCTGCGCGGCTTCGAGAATATCTGCGCCCACCGCTTCCATCCGTTGCGGCAGCAGGCGCGGGGCAAGGGACCCATCGTGTGCGCCTTCCATCACTGGCGTTACAACAAGGACGGGCTGGCGCTGGGCGTGCCGGTCTGCGACGAGGCCTATGGCTGTTCCCCCAAGGCGCTCGACGCCCGGCTTCGGCCGGTGGAGGTGGACACCTGCGGCGGCCTGGTGTTCGGTCGCCTGCCGGGCCGCGCGGCGGGGGAGAGCCTTGCCGAGTTTCTCGGCGACGCCGGGCCGATCCTCGCCGCCCTCTGCCCGCCGGGCGTCACCGGCCGGCGCATCGGCGGCGAGATCGCCGCCAATTGGAAGTTCCTCACCCACGTCAGCCTGGACGACTACCATCTCGTGGCCGTCCACCCGTCCAGCTTCGGCCGCTTCGGCTACCTGAAGAAGGCGGACGTGACCTACGCGCGCATGGGGCGGCACAGCCTCTACACCACCGAGAAGGGCGACGACCCCGCCGCGCGCATCCTCGCGGCCTGCCGGGCGGGCACCTACACGGCGGGCGACTATCTGATCGTGAACCTGTTCCCGAGCCTCGGCGTGTCGCAATTCTATGCCGTACGCCTGTTCGGCCGGACCTACTTCGGAATTCAGATATTCCGCTACGTGCCCCTCGCCCACGACCGCGCGCGGCTCGACGCCTGGCTCGCGCCCGCCCCCATGGCGCCGCGCCGGACCGGCTTCTGGGGCGTGGTGGACCGGGTGGCCGAGGCCGTGGTCTACCGGGTGGTGCCCTATTACGCGCGCCAGGTGGCGGCGGAGGACCAGGCGGTCTGCGCTGCCCAGCAGACCGTGGCGAAGCAGATCGACGGGCAGCAGCGCATCAGCCCCGCCTTCGAGGGGCGGATCGGCTGGTTCGAGGAGGTGTACGCCGCCGAAACGCGTGCCGCCGAAACGCGTGCTGCCGAGCCGCTTGCCGCCGAAACCGCGCTCGCGGATCGCCCGGTCGCGGATCAGCCGCCCACGTAGCGCCGGGCGTAGCGCGCACCGAGCGAGGTCAGCACCTCGTAGCCGATGGTGCCGGAGCGCGCGGCGAGATCGTCCACCGAGATGCCGTCGCCCAGGAAGACCGCCGTGTCGCCGCGCTCCACCGCGCCTTCCGGCAGGTCGGTGATGTCGAGGGTGGCGAGGTCCATGGAGACGCGCCCCACCAGATGGCAGCGGCGGCCGGCGAGGATGGCCTCGACGCCCTTGGCGAGGTCGGAGGAGCCGGCGGCGCGGAACAGGCCGTCGGCATAGCCGATGGAAACGGTGGCAAGCCGGCTCGCCCGCTTCAGGCGCTGGGCGGCGCCGTAGCCCACGGTCTCGCCGGCGGGGGCGGTGGCGACCTGAATGACCTTCACTTCCAGCCGCGCCACGGGCCTGAGCGGCGGCACGCCGGTGATGGCGACGCCGCCGTAGAGGAAGATGCCCGGCCGCACCAGCTCGAAGCGGAAGTCGCGCCCGAGCAGGGTTCCGGCCGAATTGGCGAGGGAGCCCGGCACGTTGGGAAACCGCCGCGCCACGTCGGCGAACACCATGCGCTGGCGCGCGGTGAGCACGTGCCCGGGGGTGTCGGCGCAGGCGAGGTGGCTCATGATGAGGCTCGGGGTGAAGCCGAGCATGCGATAGGTGCCGGCCAGCTGCACCGCCTCCTCCAGGGAGAGGCCGAGCCGGTGCATGCCGGTGTCCACGTGGATCGCCGCGGGCAGATCGGTGCCGTTGTCGCGGCAGTAGTCGCTCCATTCGGTGATCTCGGCGACCGAGCCGAGCACCGGGCGCAGGCCCGCTGCGGCATGGTCGTCGGCCGTGTCCGGCAGGAGGCCGTTGAGCACGTAGATCACGGCGTCGGGCAGCAGGGCGCGTAGCGCCAGCGCCTCCTTGAAATGGGCGACGAAGAAGGTGCGCGCGCCGGCCCGCCACAAAGCGGGGGCGACGCGATCAACGCCGAGGCCATAGGCGTTGGCCTTCACCACCGCCGCGCATTCCGCGGGGGCGGAGAGGGCGGCGAGGGTGCGCCAATTGTCGGCGATGGCGCCAAGGTCGATGGTGAGGACGGCACCGGCGTCGCGCGCATCGCGGGCGGCGGCCTCGTCTGCCGCGGCCGAGGCGGCCGCCTCCTCCGCCGTGGGCTCCGCGGTCAGCGGCGATCCGGCAGGTGGTCCTCCCGCGCCAGGTTGGAGAAGCGGGTGAACTGGGGTTCGAAATGCACCTTCACCGTCCCCGTGGGGCCGTGGCGCTGCTTTCCGATGATGACCTCGGCCGTGTTCTCGGCCGCCTTCATCTCGATCTCCCACTTGAACCACTCCTCTGTGCCGGGCTTCGGCTCCTTGTTCTTAAGGTAATATTCCTCCCGAAACACGAACATGACCACGTCGGCGTCCTGCTCGATGGAGCCTGATTCGCGCAGATCCGACAGTTGCGGCCGCTTGTCGTCGCGCGATTCCACCTGACGCGAAAGCTGCGACAGGGCCATGATGGGCACTTGCAGCTCTTTAGCCAAGGCCTTCAGACCGGTCGTGATCTCCGTCACCTCCTGCACGCGACCCTCGGAGGCCTTCTTGGAGGAGCCGGAGAGCAGCTGGAGATAGTCCACCACCATGAAGTCGAGCCCGCGCTGGCGCTTCAGCCGCCGGGCGCGCGCCACCAGCTGGGCGATGGAGATGCCGCCCGTGTCGTCGATATAGAGCGGAATCGTCTGCATGGTCTGGGCGGCGGCGGCGAGCTTGGAGAACTCGCTCTCGGAAATGTCGCCGCGGCGGATCTTGTAGGAGGCGATCTCCGCCTGCTCGGCGAGAATACGGGTGGCCAGCTGCTCGGCGGACATTTCCAGCGAGAAGAAGCCGACGATGCCGCCGGAGAGCGTCTCCAACTGGCCGTCCGGCCGCTGCTCGCCGCGATAGGCGGCGGCGATGTTGAAGGCGATGTTGGTGGCGAGGGCGGTCTTGCCCATGCCGGGACGGCCGGCGAGGATGATGAGATCGGAGGGCTGGAGGCCGCCCATCTGGTGGTCGAGGTCGTCCAACGCCGTGGCGATGCCCGAGAGGTGGCCGTCGCGCTGGAACGCCTTGGACGCCATGTCCACCGAGGCGCGCAGCGCCTCCCCGAAGCGCATGAAGCCGCCGTCGTAGCGGCCGGTCTCGGCGATCTCGTAAAGCCGCTTCTCCGCCTGCTCGATCTGGTCCTGGGGCGTCGCGTCCACCGGGGCGTCATAGGCCTCGTTGACGATCTCCTCGCCGATGCGGATCAGATCGCGCCGCACCGAGAGGTCGTAGATGGTGCGGCCGTAGTCCTCGGAATTGATGATGGTCGTGGCTTCCGCCGCGAGGCGGGCAAGGTATTGTGGTCCGGTCAGTCCGGCCACGTCGAGGTCGGCGGGCAGGAAGGTCTTGAGCGTGACAGGGGTCGCGACCTTGCCGGCCCGAATCAGCGCGGACGAGAGCTCGAAGACGCGGGCGTGGATCGGCTCATAGAAATGGCGCGGCTCCAGGAAGTCGGAGACGCGATAGAAGGCCTCGTTGTTGACCAGGATGGCGCCCAGCAGCGCCTGCTCGGCCTCCACATTGTGCGGCGCCTGGCGATAGGTGGGGTCGAGATCGCCCTTTTCCGAAAGGTCGAGCATGGCGCCGGCATCCGCTGAGTGGAGGGGTGGTGTAGCAAGCCGGCACCCCCCGACACCAGAGGGCAGTGTTGGCCCTTGCGGGGCGGCCAGAGGAAAGTTTCCCCTGTGGACGGAAACTGGGGATTGCGGGGACGCCGTGGCGAGGCCACGCCCCGTCGTGCCGCCACACCGCTGGTAACCCTGCTCGACCTTGCCGCTTTGCGCAGGCAGGAAGCTGGGGTAATGCCTTGCCCCGGCGGCAGGACAAGGGGATCAAGGATGCGCGCGTTTCAGGGATGGGTCCGCGCTGTCGCGCTGGCGGGGCTGGCGCTCGGCGTGCCTGCGGCCGGTTTTGCCCAGTCGGGAGATCCGCTGATCCCGCCGCCCGATCTCGGCGCCTCGGGCGTGCCGGTGCCGCCCGACGGCACCGCCATCTATGGCCAGAACAATCCGCCGCCGGCTGGCTACATGGCCATTCCCGTTCCGCCCTCGACCTGCGGCGGCATAGCGGCGGTGGTGCGCAGCCAGGGCTTCATCCTCATTCCCACCGGCGGGGGCAATGCGCAGCGCTACGTCCGCGACCAGCGCTATTGCCAGGACGACCAGACCACCACGCCCGCGTGGCTACCCACCTCCGACAACCCGCGCTGCTTCGTGGGCTATACCTGCGACGAGGCCGACAATGACGGCGGCAACTGAGGCGCGCGCGGCGGCTCACGGTGCGCGTCCGGAGGGGCGCCCATGCGCGTGACGCCCGACAGCGTGCTGTTCGTCACCATCGATTCGTGCCGCTATGACACCTTCGTCTCGGCCAACGCACCGGCCATGAAGGCGGTCTCGGCACTCTACAAGGCGCAGGCGCCGGCCCATTTCACCTTCGCGTCCCACGCCGCCATGTTCGCGGGCTTCACCCCCGGCGTGGCCGAGCTGGAGAAGCCTTTCCTCAATCCCAAGTTCGCCCGCCTGTTCCGGCTCGATCGGGCCGGCGCGCCCGGCCATGCCCGGCCGGGCTTCTCGGTGAGCGGGGACGATATCGTCTCGGGCTTCCGCAATGCCCGCTACGCCACCATCGGCGCGGCCGCCATGGGCTGGTTCGATCCCAAGACGCCGGTATCCAAGAAGCTCACCGGCAGCTTCGAGCAGTTCCTGTTCACCGGCGACAAGGGCATCGCCGCCCAGCTGGCCTTCATCGAGAAGGCGGCGGCGCGCGAGACGCGGCGCGATCTGTTCGTCTTCCTCAACGTGGGCGAGACCCACGTGCCCTACCATTTCGAGGGCGCACCCTGGGACCGGGCGGACAATCCCTGCCTGCCGTTCCAGAAGGTGGACCGCTCCGAGGACTGCCGGGAGCGCCAGCGCCAGTGCTGCGAGTTCGTGGACCGCAAGCTCGCGCCTTTGCTGGAGCGTTTCGCCGGCGCCACCATCGTGCTCTGCGGCGACCATGGCGACTGCTGGGGCGAAGATGGGCTGTGGGAGCACGGCATCTCCCACCCCATGACCCTGACCGTGCCGCTGCTGATTCGCTATCGCGGCCGGCCGGTGGAGGACGTGGTCGCCTGACCCATCAGGTGACGTCCTCGCCCTCCTTCGCCTGCCATTGCAGTGCATCGGGGGGCACCAGGAGGTTGAGGGCGCGCGGCGCGATGGCGTAGCGCAGGGGCAGGCTTTCGCGGGCGATCTCGCCGTCGGTGGCAACCCATGTGCGGTGGCGCCGGGCGTGGATCGTCACCCGCCGGGCGGTGAAGGCGTGGATCCCAGGCTTGCCGCGCCAGGCATCCACCAGCACTTCGGCTCCGGTCTTGATCCGGGCGAGGGTGCCCCGGTCCTCGGCGACCAGCACCTCCAGCTGCCCGCCGTCCAGCCGCGAGCGGTGCCAGCCCGGTGCGTCGAAGGCGTTGACGGTGACGAGGGCGGCGTAAGCGTCGATGCGCTCGCGGGCGCCGGCCACCTCCACCTCGAGGGAGACCCGGCCGGAGCGGAACACGGCCCGCCCGAGCGCGATGAACCAGCCGAGCGCGCGGCCCCGCTCTTCCCTGAGCTGTTCGCGGGCCAGCGCCATCTGGCTGAAGAAGCCGACGCCGGAGACACCGTGGAACGGTCGGCCGTTGACCATGCCGAGGTCGACCTTCATGGGCTTTGCATCGTGCAGCGCGGTGAGCGCGCCGGCGAGGTCGCGCGGCAGCCCGATGTCGTAGGCGAGCAGGTTCATGGTGCCGAGCGGCAGGACTCCGAGGGTCACGTCGGTGTTGGCGAACACCGAGGCCGCATAGGAGACGGTGCCGTCGCCCGCGCCCACCACCACGGTGTCGTAACCGTCATTCTGGGCGGAGGAGATGGAGGCGACCATGGCTCTGCCTTCCGCCACCACCACGTCCACGTCCAGATCGTTCCGGGTGAGCGCCTCATCGACGATGTCGCGGACCTTGTCCGGTCCCATGTCGTGGACGGTGCCCGCTTTGGCATTGAGTACAACCCGCATTCGCCGCATCGTGGCATCCTCCAGACCGGCACAAGCGTTTGCGCGGTCGTGCGGTTCCAGTCATCGGGGAGCGCGCGTCGCGTCGCAAGAGAGGCCGGGGCAGATATCCGAGGTTCAGCATCATGGCCAACCCGTCCACCGGAGCCAAGTCATCGTCCATCGTGCGCCTGCGGGCCGGCCTCCTGGTGCTGGTCGCGTCTATTATCCTGTGCGGCGTGGGGGGGAATTTCGTCGCCCGCCAGTTCGGCCTCGGCATCGGCTGGGCGCTCCTCCTCGCCGTGATCATCTGGGTGGCGGCCGGCATGCTGATCGCGCGGCTCGACAGCCGCATCTATTACGCGGTCGCCCTGGCCGTCACGGTGCTGATCGGCTACCTCGTCTACGATTTTTCGGCGTCGGCATTGGGATGGCCCGACACCGTCTCCCTGGTGCTGGGGGTGCTCGCCGCGGCCCTGCTCGCCTTCACCTTCTACGATTTTCGCCGGCTCAAGCGCGAGCTGCGGCTGTGGGCCTACCGGCGCTAGCCACTCCGGGCGATCGCGCCGCCTTGCCGCGCGTCCGCTTGATCTCGATCAACGCTGCCACCCAAGCCAACGCCTAGCTTTCCCCAAAATTGAGATTTGGGGGAAACATGCCCGCGCAGACCGCCATCTGGCTCACCGCCGTCCTCGTCGCCTTCGGTGGCTTCGCCCTCGCCCTCGCCTGGGCGGACCATCATTCCAAGGCCGGCCCCCGGCCTTGAGATTCCCCGGATCTGAGATCGTCCGGCTGCCGGCCTGATCCTTCCCCATCCGCCAACCCTTGCGGCGCTCGGCCGCCGCAATAGAGTGCGGACGCGGCGCATGCCGTGAGGGGAGGGGCGGATCATGGCGCGGGTCATGGCGCGGATCGGGGGTCGGCACGGCCCGGGGGCCTGCGGGCTGGGCCTTGCGCTGCTTCTGGCGGCAAGCCCGGCGGCGGCGACCGGGACGCTCACCTGCAGCATCGACGACAAGCGCGTCGCCTTCGAGGCGCAGACCGCTTTCTCCCACGGCTTCGGCGCAGGCTTCAACGGCTTTCAGGCCCGGCTTGAGCTGAAGGGCAAGGACGCGCCCGCCGGCTTCGCCCCGCTGGAGCTGAACGCCGAGGCACTGGTCCATCACTGGTTCCACGGCAAGGACGTGCGGCTGCATCTGTTCCACGCCCCGTCCGGTGGACCCGACGGGGAGGTGGAACTGGTGCTCCAGGCGCGGGCGACCGGCGGGGAGGAGGACGGCTATGCCGGCCGCTACGTCCTCACCGTCTCGGCGCCCGGCTCCGACGGCAAGTCCCGCACCCTCAGCTTCAAGGGGCGGGCGACGTGCTCCGCCGGCTGATCGCTGCGGGACTGACGACGGCGGCGGTCCTCCTCGGTGCCGTCGCAGAGGCCTCCCCGAAGCAGAAGGCCCTGCCCGCCTTCGATTGTGCCGGCCCGTTCGGCGCGGACAGCAGCGAGGCCGCGCTCATCCGCCGCTTCGGCCGCAAGCATGTGGTGTTCCGCACCGTGCCGGCGCCAGAGGGCGAGATGGTGAAAGCCACCGTCCTCTTCCCCAATGACAGGGCGCGCCGCGTCGAGATCACCTGGCTGGACGAGCGCCGGCGCCGGCGCCCCGCCGAGGTGCTCATCTACAATCCCGGCCCCTGGCGGGCGCCGGAGGGCATCATGATCGGCGCAACCCTCGCCGAGGTGGAGGCCGCGAACGGCAAGCCCTTCACCCTGTCAGGCTTCGGCTGGGATTATGGCGGAAGCGTCCTCGACTGGGACGGCGGGCGGCTCGCCCGGCCCGGCTGCCGTTTCCAGCTGCGGTTCGAGCCCACCGCCCTTGCCGATGCGGTGGATGTGGACGGCGACCGCGAATTCCGCTCCGACAACGCAAACATGCGTGCGGTGAAGCCGGTCGTGTACCAGATGCTCATCGCCTACCCGTGAGCGACGCGCCGGGCGTCCTATGCTACAGGGGGCCATGCCGCCCCCCATCAAGCCCCGATCCGCCCGATCCGAGGCGTCGCCCGCGCCGGACCGGCCGGCACCCGACGGGGGGCCGTTCTGGCGGGCGAAGCCGCTCGCCGCCATGACCGCCGAGGAGTGGGAGAGCCTGTGCGACGGCTGCGGCCGCTGCTGCCTGGTGAAGCTCGAGGACGAGGATTCCGGCGCAGTCGCCTATACGGACGTCGCCTGCCGCCTGTTCGACACCGCCTCGTGCCGCTGCGCCGACTATGCCCGGCGCTCCGAACAGGTCGCGGATTGCGTGCGCCTCACGCCGGAGAGCGTGACCAGCCTCTCCTGGCTGCCGCCCACCTGCGCCTACCGGCTGGTGGCCGACGGCAAGGACCTGCCATTCTGGCATCCCCTGGTGTCGGGCGATCCGCACAGCGTCGCGGCGGCGGGGGTGTCGGTCCATGGCAAGGTCGGAGGGCTCGAGACCCAGTTTGGCCTGTTCGAGCTGGTGGACCATATCGTCGCCTGGCCGGTGCGCTGGCCGCGCGGCGCCAAGGGGGCGCGGCTCCCGGCATCAGGCAGGTCCGTCGCAGCGGGACGCAGAGCCGCCGCCCGCGGGTCTGTCGGGGAAGAGCCCGAAGACGCGTGAGCGGCTATTCGGCCGCGGTGCTGGATCGCTTCTTGCGCGCGTCCGCCGGCGCCGGCTCGATGAGGGCGCGGCATTCCTCGGCGGTCAGCGGCTCGCCGAAGACGACGCCCTGGCCGTATTCGCAGCCGAAACGCGTCATCTCGGAGGCTTCCACTTCCTTCTCCAGTCCCTCGGCCATGACGTCCATGCCGAGATCGTGGGCAAGGTCGATCATGGCGCCGACGATCACCGGCCGCGCCGCGCGGGCCGGGCCCTTGGCGGTGGAACGCACGAAACGGGGGTCGATCTTCACGCAGTCGAAGGGGAAGCGCTGGAGATAGGCGAGGGAGGAATAGCCGGTGCCGAAATCGTCGAGGCACAGGCCCGCGCCCAGTTCGCGCATGCGGCCGAGCACCACGGCGGCATATTCGGGGTTCTCCATGACCAGGCTCTCGGTGACTTCGAGCTTCAGCGAGCCCGGCGCCACCGTGTTGCGGGCGAGCACCGATTTCAGGTCCTGGATCAGGTCGTGGCGCAGGAGCTGCCGCGACGACACGTTGACGTGCATGAACAGCGGCGGGTCCACCCGCAGCAGGCGCTGCCACTGGCCGAGCTGGCGGGCGGCGCGATCAAGCACGAACAGGCCGAGGTCGAGGATGAGGCCGGTTTCCTCGGCAAGCAGCAGGAACTCGGACGCGGCGAGTTCGCCGAGGCGCGGGTGGTTCCAGCGCATATAGGCCTCGAAGCCGCCGATGGCGCGGTCGCCGAGGCGCACGATGGGCTGGTAGCGCACCGTGATCTGGTCCTTGTCGAGGGCCTCGCGCAACTCCTGCTCCAGCACCACCCGGTCGATCTTCTGCTGGCGCATGGCGGGGCGGAACACCTCGATGCGGTCGCCGCCGATGCGCTTGGCGTAATACATGGCGAGCTCGGCGTCTTTCAGCACCTCGTCGCGCTTGGTCTGGTCCGGGCCGGACAGCACGAGGCCGATGGAGGCGGTGACGAACACCTCCCGGTCGGCGAAGGCGATGGGCGCGCGCAGCGAACGGCGCAGGGTGTCGGCGAAGGTGGTGATGCGCTCGGGATCGCGCTCGGACATGAGGATCATGCCGAACTGGTCGCCCGAGACGCGGGCCAGCGTGTCCTGCGGCTTCAGCAGCCGCATCATGCGGCGGGCCACGGTGAGCAGGATGGAATCGGCCACCGCCATGCCCACCTGCACGTTGAGCTGCTTGAAGCGGTCGAGGTCGATCACCATGACCGTCGGCTTCACCTTCTCGTCGAGGCGGGCGAGGACGAGGGCCTGGTGCAGGCGGTCGAGGAAGAGCTCGCGGTTGGGCAGGCCGGTGAGGTTGTCGCGCACCGCGTCGTGCAGCAGGCGCTCGGCGGCGATGCGCTCGCCGGTCACGTCGGTGAGGGTGCCGATGCAGCGCACCACCTCGCCATCGGCGCCCACCACGGGCCGGGCCTTGAGGTTGAAGGTGAGGTAGTGGCCGTCGATGGCGCGCAGCCGGAAGTCCTGGTCGATGCGGCCGCGGCGCTGGTCGATGATGCCGTCCAGCGTCGCGCGGAAGCGGTCGCGGTCGGCGGGGTGGAGCACCTCCAGCCAGCCGGCGGCCTCGGTCTCCAGCGAGTGGCGCTTGAGGCCGAGGGCCTCCTCGGCCTCGGGGGAGGTATAGATGCGGTCGGTGTCCACATCCCAGTCCCACACGATGAGGCCGGAGCCGGCGAGCGCCAGCGCCCGGCGCTCCAGCTCGGAGGTGGAGCCCTGGATGCCGCCGATGCCGGCGAAGGCGTGCTGCATCACCGTGAAGCCGATGAGCATGACGATGAGCACCAGCCCCCCCGACAGCGCCGGGGCGGCAAGGTCGTTGGTGACAAGGCCGGCGACGGTGAGGCCGGCCATCAGCACCCACACCACCAGCAGCGACCAGGTGGGGATGATGAGCACGGCGCGGTCGTAGCCGTGCTGCGACAGCCAGATCACCACGCCGAAGCCGGCGACGGCGACGGCGAGGAGCGAGAGGCGGGCGATGCCGGCCGCCACCGGCGCATCCAGCAGCGCCACCACCACCAGGGCGGCCAGGAAGGCCAGCCAGCCGGCGGCCACGTGGACATAGCGCACGTGCCAGCGGTTGAGGTTGAGATAGGCGAACAGGAAGACGAGCAGTGTCGCGGTGAGGATGGCCTCGCCCGCCGCCCGCCAGAATTGCTCGGCGATGGGAGAAAGGCCGAACACCTTCGACCAGAAGGCGAAGTCGAGGCCGATATAGCCGAGCACCGCCCAGGCCAGGGCCGCCGCCGCCGGGAACATCACCGAGCCCTTCACCACGAACAGGATGGTGAGGAACAAGGCGAGCAGGCCGGCGATGCCGATGACGATGCCGTGGTACAGGGTGAAGGCGTTGACCCGGTCTTTATAGGCGTCCGGTTCCCACAGATAGAGCTGGGGCAGGGTGGGCGAGCCGAGCTCCGCGACGAAGGTGACGGTGGAGCCGGGGTCGAGGGTGATGAGGAACACGTCGGCGTCGGGCGCCGTCTGCCGCTCGGGCTTGAAGCCCTGGCTCGGCGTCAGGGAGATGATGCGACGGTTGCCCAGATCCGGCCAGAACAGGCCGGAGCCCGACATGCGGTAGTGCGGCGCGACGATGAGGCGGTCCACCTGCTCGTCGGTGTTGTTGGTAAGGGCGAAAGCGATCCAGTCCGCCCGGTTGCGCCCGTCGGAGGTGGGCACCTCGATGCGGCGCACGACGCCTTCGGCATCCGGAGCGGTGGATATCTGGAAGCGGCCGTCGTCGGTAGCCTCCCGCTGAACGGCGGGCAGAAGGTCCACCACCTTGGCGTCGAGGCGCAAAGCGATCGCCTCCATGCCCTGCGCGCTGCCGGTGAGCGTCGAGAGCATGAGAAGAAGCGCGACAGGCAGCGCGAGCACGCCAGCGAGGAACGACCGCAAATCCTGGTCTCCGCATCCGGCACCCTGCCGGACCGATAATCCTTGGGAAAGCCCGGCGCCCGATGCGCCATGGCGGCAACGGACCTTGCCCTCCCCATGGGGCACTTCACGGGGGCGGGCCCGACCACCGCGCGTCCATGGGTACGCAAACGATCCACGCCCTGATTCATCTAGCCAAGCCGTGCGGCCGGAGCAAGGCGCCGCTTGCGCAATAGGGCGTTTCCAAAGTCCGCCGCCGCGCGTTGACGCTGCGGCCTCGGGGCGATGGAGCCGAAAACGAATGCGCGCCCGAACGGGCGCGCATCAGGTCGGATACCCCGCAAGGGGCCGAAGGGTCAGAAGAAGCGGCGGGCCGCGTCGCGGTCGTCGCCCGCCAGCGGAGCGGGCTCACGCGCAAGACGTGCAGCCTCTTCGCGGCGCACGTATTCCGAGAAGGGGTCCAGGGCTTCCTCCACGGCTTCCTCGGCGCGGGCGGAGACCACCTCCAGCGGCTGCTGCACCGGGCGCGGGGGGGCCACATGCTCCACCGGCACGGCCTGGTCGGAATCCGTGGTGCGGGTGGCCTTTGCGTCCAGCCACGGCAGCGGGTAGGGCGAGGCGATGTAGGCGACGCCGTCTTCCTGCTCCCAGGCGACCATGTGGACGGCCTCGTCCGCCGGCATGCCGGGCAGGGAGAACATCTGCGGCATCTCGCGGGCGCTGCCCGACCAGCCGATGGTGTGGGCGAGCTGGAAGGCCTCGTCGAGGAAGGCCGCGACGGCCGCGAGGCGGTCGGCGCGGAGCGACTGGATGAAGTCCACCTCGAGGAGCCGGCGCAGATACGCCTCCACGCTGTCCCCCGCCGCCCACTGGGCTCCGGTGGCAAACTGGTAAACATAGACGCGCGGATTGGCCATCACGCAGCTCCGAATGACAACAATTGGGCGCCCCTCATACCAAAAGAGGCATCGAAACACAAAATCGCGCTCCGAGCGTGCGCCGCAGAGGCTTAAATCTTCGTGACTTCCACAGGCACCCCGCGCTTTCATCGTTGCCGACGGCGGCGCTTTGCCAGAGGGGGAGCGATGCGGGACAACCCGAAAACTCACGGGCTTTGGGAGATGACAGCGCCGCCCGCGCCCGAGACTTCCCCGCTCCGGGCGGAGGTAAGGGTCGATGTGGCGGTGATCGGCGCGGGCTATGCCGGTCTTGCCGCGGCGCTCAGGCTGTCCGGCGCGGGCGCCCGCGTCGCCGTGGTGGAGGCGCAGGGCGTCGGCTTCGGCGGCGCGGGCCGCAACGTCGGCCTCGTGAATGCCGGCCTCTGGGTGATGCCCGATGCCCTCGTCGCCACCCTCGGTACCGAGCGCGGCGAGCGATTGCTCGCTTTGCTCGCCGACGCGCCCCAGCAGGTGTTCGATCTCATCGCCCGCCACGACATTCCCTGCGAGGCGGTGCGCGCCGGCACGCTGCACTGCGCGGTCGGCGCGTCCGGGCGGGCGGAGATCGAAGAGCGCGCCGCCCAATGGCAGAAGCGCGGCGCCCCGGTGCGCCTGCTCGATGCCGCCGCGACCGGCGCGGCGGTGGGCGGCGGCTCCTATAGCGGCGCGCTCCTGGACCTGCGGGCCGGCACCCTTCAGCCGCTGGCCTATGCGCGCGGCCTCGCGTCGGCGGCCCTCGCGACGGGGGCGGAGATCTTCACCGAGAGCCCGGCGCGGGCGGTGGAGCAGGCCGGCGCCCGCTGGATGGTGCGCACCGACACCGGTGCGCTCGATGCCGACTGGATCGTGGTGGCGAGCGATGCCTACAGCAGCGGCCCCTGGGCGGAGCTGCGCCGCGAGCAGGTGCCGCTGCCGTATTTCAACTTCGCAACCGCGCCGCTGCCGGAATCGGTCCTGCGCGGCATCCTGCCAGGGCGGCAGGGGGCGTGGGATACGCGGCAGGTGCTGTCGTCCTTCCGGCTCGACCGGGCGGGCCGGCTGGTGTTCGGCAGCATCGGCGCGCTGACGCCGGCGAGCGGCGCCATCCATGCCGCCTATGCCCGCAGGGCGTTGAAGCGGATCTATCCCGGGCTGGAGCCGGGGCCCTTCGTCGCCGGCTGGTACGGCACCATCGGAATGACATCCGACGCGCTGCCGCGTTTCCATCGCATCGGACGCAACGTCATAGCCGTCAGCGGCTACAACGGTCGGGGCATCGGGCCGGGAACGGTCTTCGGCGGCCTCCTGGCGGATCTCGTCCTCGGCCGCATTGGCGAGCAGGACGTGCCGCTCCCCCCGGTGCCGGTGGTTCGCCCGCGCTGGCGCGCCGCGCGCGCCGCCGCCTATGCCGCGGGGTCCAGCCTCGCCCACCTCGTCGGCGCGCGGCGAGGGTGAGACGCGCCACACCCCGAAGGCGTCTTGCTCCCGGCAGCCCCTAGTTCCGAAGTCCGGGCGCTTCCTGCCCGGTGCGGGCGACATATTCGCTGTAGCCGCCCTGATACTGGTGGATGCCGTCCTGCGTCAGCTCCAGCACGCGGTTGGAGAGGGCGGCCAGAAAATGCCGGTCGTGGGAGACGAAGAGCATGGTCCCCTCGTAATCGGCCAGCGCCGCCACCAGCATCTCCTTGGTGGTGATGTCGAGATGGTTGGTGGGCTCGTCCAGCACCAGGAAATTGGGCGGGTCGAACAGCATCTTGGCCATCACGAGCCGCGCCTTCTCGCCGCCGGAGAGCACCCGGCAGCGCTTTTCCGCGTCGTCGCCGGAGAAGCCGAAGCAGCCAGCCAGCGTGCGCAGGGCGCCCTGTCCGGCCTGCGGGAAGGCCTCTTCCAAAGTCTCGAACACGGTGCGCTCGCCCTCCAGGAGATCCATGGCGTGCTGGGCGAAATAGCCCATCTTCACGCTGGCGCCGACGTTAACCGTACCGTCGTCCGGCTCTGTGGAACCGGCGATGAGCTTGAGCAAGGTGGACTTTCCGGCGCCGTTGACGCCCATCACGCACCAGCGCTCGCGGCGGCGGATGTGGAAGTCCAGCCCCTCATAGATGACCTTGCTGCCATAGCTTTTGTGGACGCCCTTGAGGCTCGCCACGTCCTCGCCGGAGCGGGGCGCGGGGGCGAATTCGAAGGCCACCGCCTCGCGGCGGCGGGGCGGCTCCACCCGGTCGATCTTGTCCAGCTTCTTCACCCGGCTCTGCACCTGCGCGGCATGGGAGGCTCGGGCCTTGAAGCGCTCGATGAAGGCGATCTCCTTGGCGAGCATGGCCTGCTGGCGCTCGTATTGCGCCTGCTGCTGCTTCTCGTTCAGCGCCCGCTGGCCGGCGTAGAATTCGTAATCGCCGGAATAGGAGTTGAGGCTGCCGGTGTCGATCTCGACGATCTTGTTGACGATGCGGTTCATGAAGGCGCGGTCGTGCGACGTCATCATCAGCGCGCCGTCGAAGCCTTTCAGGAAGCTTTCCAGCCAGATGAGGCTCTCGATGTCGAGATGGTTGGAGGGCTCGTCGAGCAGCATCACGTCCGGGCGCATGAGCAGGATGCGGGCGAGGGCCACCCGCATCTTCCAGCCGCCGGAGAGCTTGCCCACGTCCCCGTCCATCATCTCTTGGCTGAAGCCGAGGCCGGCGAGCACCTCCGCGGCGCGGCCCTCCAGCGCGTAGCCGCCCAGTTCCTCGAAGCGGGCCTGCACCTCGCCGTAGCGCTCGACCAGCTGCTCCATCTCGTCCATGCGGTCGGGATCGCCCAGCGCCGTCTCGATCTCCTTCAGCTCGGCGGCGACGACGCTGACCGGGCCGGCGCCGTCCATCACCTCGGCGAGGGCGGAGCGGCCGGACATCTCGCCCACGTCCTGGCTGAAATAGCCGATGGTGATGCCGCGATCGGCCGAGACCTGCCCCTCGTCCGGCGTCTCCTGCCCGGTCATCGTGCGGAACAAGGTGGTCTTGCCGGCGCCGTTGGGGCCGACGAGGCCCACCTTCTCCCCCTTCAGCAGCGCGGCGGACGCCTCGATGAAGACGAGCTGCCGGCCGTTCTGCTTGCTGATGTTGTCGAGGCGGATCATGGGACAGGGGCACCCGGTGGAAAGGAACTGCCGGGCGACTTAAGCCATCTTGCTGCGCTGCGAAAGAGCGGATCCATCCCGCCTCACGGGCGGGCGACGAAATAGGCGTTGACGATGTCGTGGGGCAGGCGGCTGATGGCCACCTTGCCGAAGCCGGCCTCCCCCAGCATCCGCTCCGCCAGCTCCACGCCCCACATGGCGCCGAGGCCCGGCCCGCCCTGGCCGAGGGAGACCGGCGTGCAGTGCATGCAGGACATCATGTAGAGGTGCGATCCCACCGGGTGGTCCAGATTGCGCTCGAGATGGCTCGATCCGCCGATATCCACCATGAGAAATGCTCCGGCCGGGCGCAGCGAGGCGCGGACGGCGCGCAGCATCCGGGCGGGATCGCGCTGGTCGTGGACCGCATCGAAGGCGAAGGCGAGGTCGCAGGCGCCGAAATGGTCGAGGCCGGAAAGGTCCGCCGCCCGGAAGGCGAGGTTGGTGATACCCTCGGCCCGCGCGGTGTCCTGCGTCCCGGCGAAGGCGTCCGGGCAGAGGTCGAACCCGGTGAAACGGCTGCGCGGGAAGCGTCGGGCGAGCTCCAGCAACGCCTTGCCAGCGCCGCATCCGGCGTCGATCACGTCGATGCCGGATTCGAGGCGTCCGGTCATCTCGGGCACCAAAGGCAGGATGTGGTCGACGAGCTTCGACACCACCGCCTCGTCGCTGACCTCGGCCATGACCGCGTGGAAGCGACCGTAATGGTGGTAGTGCGTGCCCTTGCCGTCCGTGAAGCGCGCGACGATCTCGTCCTCCACGCCGGCGACGACGCCGAGGAACTGGGTGCTGATGGCGATGTTGACGGGCCCGCCCGCCGTCAGGAAGGCGGCATGCTCGGCTGGCAGATGATAGGTGGTATCGTCCGGCGCATAGGTCACGGCCCTCGCCGTGACCATCACCGCCAGCCATTCGCGCACGTAGCGCTCGGCAAGGCCGGTGTGCGCGGCGAGCGCGGCGGCCGTGCAGGGCGAGATGCCTGCGAGGGCGGCGAACAGGCCGGTGCGGTGGCCCACCGAGGTCATGAGGACGAAGGCGGCATCGTTGATGGCGCCGAGCATGCGGCCGGCGAATGCCTGCGCCTTGGCGGCGTCGAACGCGGGCGCCGCCGTTGCCGGGGCAGGGGGCGCGTCCTCGCGGATGGATCGGGCTGTGCTGGTCATGGTCTTCTCCCTGAGCGGCCGAGGCGCATCGCCGGCCGGCTTCCCATGGGGCAGGGGTACTACGCGGGCGCTGCACTCTCAGGTAGGCTCGTTTCGGATCGAACCGGTTCTGATCGGAACGCAAGGCATGGACGCCCGCCGCCCGAAACCCGCCGAGACGCCGCGCGCCTGCGGCCCGCTCACCACCGTCGTGCTGGCGACGCCGGAGGCGGGGGCGTCCGGCACCTTCATCATCATCGACGTTCTGTCCTCGGTGGGACGTCTATGGGAAGCGCTCCACGGCGAGGAGATCAAGCCGCCGGTCTTCCGACCGCGCCTGCTGTCGTTCGACGGCGCCCGCTACGTCAATCCCATCGGCATCGAGGTGGCGCCCCACGGCGCACTTTCGGACGAGCCGGCCCCGGACATCGTCATCATCCCCGAGCTCCAGCTTGGCCTCTCCGGCGAACTGCCGCCCTCCTACGCGCCCATCGTCGACTGGCTGAAGGCGGCCCATGCGCAGGGCGCTCTGCTGTGCGCGGTGTGCTCGGGCACGGTCCTGCTGGCGGCCACCGGCCTTCTCGACGGCGAGGACGCCGCCACCCATTGGGGCTATTGCACCGTCATGGCGCGGCGCCACCCCCATGTGCGGGTGCGCAAGGAGCGCGTCCTGGTGCCGGCCGGCATCGGCCACAGGCTGGTCACCAGCGGCGCCGCCTCGTCGTGGGACGACCTGCTGCTCTATCTCGTCGCGCGGTTCGCCGGTCAGGAGCAGGCGCGGCGGGTCGCGAAGGTGTTCCTGCTCAATGCCCATCCCCAGGGCCAGTTGCCCTTCGCGAGCCTTGCCGCCGTGCCGCACGAGGACGAGATGGTGGCCGAGGCCCAGGCCTGGATCGCCGAGCATTACAAGGGCGCGAGCCCGGTTGCCGCCATGGCGGCGCGGGGCGGCCTCACCGAGCGGACCTTCCTCAAGCGCTTCCGCCGGGCCACCGGGCTGTCGCCCATGGAATATGTGCAGGTGCTGCGCATCGAGGAGGCGAAGCATCTCATCGAGGCCACCGACCTGCCCCTCGACGAGATCGCCGCCGAGGTGGGCTATGCCGAGCCGGCGAGCTTCCGCCGGCTGTTCCGGCGCAAGGTCGGCCTCTCCCCCTCGGCCTATCGCCGCCAGCGCCTGCCGCCGCTCGCGGCGGTGGAGGGCTGACGGGATCCTGGGCTCAGGGAATGAGGGCGCGGATGATGGCGTCGGCGGCCTCTTCGGGCGTCATGGCCGTGGTGTCGATGCGCATTTCCGGGGCGACCGGCGCCTCGTAGGGGCTGTCGATGCCGGTGAAGTTCTTCAATTGGCCGGCGCGGGCCTTCTTGTAGAGCCCCTTCACGTCGCGCCGTTCGGCTTCGGCCAATGGCGTATCGATGAACACCTCGAAGAACTCGCCCGGCTGCATCATGCCGCGCACCATGTCGCGCTCGGCGCGGAACGGGCTGATAAAGGCGGTGACGACGATGAGGCCGGCATCGGTCATCAATTTCGCCACCTCGCCCACGCGGCGGATGTTCTCCACCCGGTCGGCGGCGGTGAAGCCGAGGTCCTTGTTGAGGCCGTGGCGCACGTTGTCGCCGTCCAGCAGGAAGGTGTGGCGGTTCATCCGCGCCAGTTTCTTCTCCACCAGATTGGCGATGGTGGACTTGCCGGCGCCCGACAGGCCGGTGAGCCAGACCACGGCGGGCTTCTGGTTCTTCATCGCCGCGTGGTGCTCGCGGGAGATGTCGGTGGACTGCCAGTGCACATTGTCCGCCCGGCGCAGGGCGAAATGGATCATGCCGGCGCCGACGGTGGCGTTCGTCATCTTGTCGATGAGGATGAAGCCGCCGAGGTCCCGGTTCTCCGCATAGGGCTCGAACGGGATGCGCCGGTCGGTGGCGATGTTGCAGGCGCCGATGGCGTTCAATTCCAGCGTCTTCGCCGCCAGGTGGTCCATATTGTTGACGTTCACCTGGTACTTCGGCTCGGTGACGGTGGCGGACACCGTCTGGGTGCCGAGCTTCAGCCAGTAGGGCCGGCCGGGCAGCATGGGCTGCTCGTCCATCCACACGATGACCGCCTCGAACTGGTCCGCCGCCTGCACCGGGGCGTCCGCCGCCGCGATCACGTCGCCGCGGGAGCAGTCGATCTCGTCCGCGAGGCACAGGGTGACGGACTGGCCGGCCACCGCTTCCTTCAGGTCGCCGTCCAGCGTGACGATGCGCGAGATGGTGCTGGTCTTGCCCGAGGGGAGCACGCGGATGGCATCGCCGGGCCGCACCTTGCCGGCGGAGATGAGGCCGGAGAAGCCGCGGAAATCGAGATTGGGCCGGTTCACCCACTGCACGGCCATGCGGAACGGCTTCTCGGCATCCGCCGACGCCTCGATCTCCACCGTTTCCAGATGCGCCATCAGCGTCGGGCCGGCGTGCCACGGCGTGTTGGGCGAGAGCGAGGTGATGTTGTCGCCCTTGAAGCCGGAGATGGGCAGGGCCACGAAATCGGCGATGCCGATGGATGCGGCGAAGGCGCGATAGTCGGCGACGATCTTGTCGAACACCTCGCGGCTGTAGCCCACGAGGTCCATCTTGTTCACCGCCAGCACGATGTTGCGGATGCCGATGAGGTGGGCGAGGTAGGAGTGGCGCTTGGTCTGGGTCAGCACGCCCTTGCGCGCATCCACCAGGATCACCGCAAGGTCGGCGGTGGAGGCGCCCGTCACCATGTTGCGGGTGTACTGCTCATGGCCGGGGGTGTCGGCGACGATGAACTTGCGCTTCTCCGTGGCGAAGAAGCGGTAGGCGACGTCGATGGTGATGCCTTGCTCGCGCTCGGCGGCGAGGCCGTCCACCAGCAGCGCGAAATCGATCTCCTGCCCCTGGGTGCCGACCTTCTTCGAATCCGCTTCCAGCGCGGCGAGCTGGTCCTCGAAGATCATCTTGGAATCGTAGAGCAGCCGCCCGATGAGGGTGGATTTGCCGTCGTCCACGCTGCCGCAGGTGATGAAGCGCAGCATGGTCTTGTGCTGGTGCACGTCGAGATACTTCTCGATGTCCTCGGCGATGAGGGCGTCGGTGCGGTAGACGGCTTCGGTGTCGAGCGCTTCCGACATCAGAAGTACCCCTCCTGCTTCTTCTTCTCCATGCCGGCGCCGCCGGCATCCTTGTCGATGGCGCGGCCCTGCCGCTCGGAGGTGGTGGTGAGAAGGGTTTCCTGGATCACCTCCGGAAGGGTGGTGGCGGTGCTCTCCACCGCGCCGGTCAGCGGATAGCAGCCGAGCGTGCGGAAGCGCACCGAGCGCATCTGCGGCGTCTCGCCGGGGCGGAGCGGGAAGCGGTCGTCATCCACCATCAGGAGGAGGCCGTCGCGCTCCACGGTCGGGCGCGGGGCGGCGAAATAGAGCGGCACGATGCGGATGCCCTCCAGATGGATGTATTGCCAGATGTCCAGCTCGGTCCAGTTGGAGATGGGGAAGACGCGCATGCTCTCCCCCTTGTTCTTGCGGGCATTGTAGAGGTGCCAGAGCTCGGGGCGCTGGTTCTTGGGGTCCCAGCGGTGGTTGGCCGAGCGGAAGGAGAAGATGCGCTCCTTGGCGCGGCTCTTCTCCTCGTCGCGGCGGGCGCCGCCGAAGGCCGCGTCGAAGCCCCATTTGTCGAGCGCCTGCTTCAGCCCCTCCGTCTTCCACATGTCAGTATGAAGCGCGCCGTGGTCGAACGGGTTGATGCCCTTCTCCTGCGCCTCGGGATTGTGGTGGACGAGCAGCTCCATGCCGGCGTCGCGCGCGGCTTCATCGCGCAGCTCGTACATGGCGCGGAACTTCCAGGTGGTGTCCACATGGAGCAGCGGGAAAGGCGGCGGGGCGGGGAAGAAGGCCTTTCTGGCGAGATGCAGCATCACCGCCGAATCCTTGCCGACCGAATAGAGCATCACCGGGCGCTCGGCCTCGGCGACGACCTCGCGCATGATGTGGATGCTCTCCGCCTCAAGGCGCTCCAGATGGGTCAAGCTCATCGGGTCTTCGAACCTCAATCCTGTTTCGGCGCCCTCAGGGGTGCGCCCGCCGCCGGCGAATCCCGCGCGGGGTGGCTTATTTCGCATAAAACACGTGTAGATATATGATTTCTACTCCAAAACGGGAAGGATTGCGAGGCGTCCGTTTTGCCGACCCCTTCTTCCCGCTCCTTCTTTCCACTCCTTCTTCCTCCGCGGGCAATAGCTGTGCCGTACGCCGTGCCGTCTCTTGCGTCGCGACCGCGCAGGCCCGATGCTGAGGGCCTGTGACGATTCACGCGCCGGTTGCGGCGCCTCGCTGACGCCAAGGAAAAAATGCCCGAATTGCCCGAGGTGGAGACCGTCCGCCGCGGTCTGATGCCTGTCTTGCAGGGGGCCGTGATCGAGAGCGCCGAGGCGCGCCGTCCGGACCTGCGCTGGCCGCTGCCGGAGAATTTCGCCGAACGCCTCGCCGGCCGCCGCATCGAGGCGGTGGGCCGGCGCGCCAAATATCTCCTCGCCGATCTCGACGGCGGCGAGGTGATGATCCTCCACCTCGGCATGTCCGGCTCGATCCGCATCGAGGGGGAGAAGTCCGGCCGGCCCGGCGCCTTCCACCATCCGCGGGGCGCGGCGGGGCTGCACGATCACGTGGTGCTGCATCTCGCCGGCGGCACCACCGTGACCTTCAACGATCCGCGCCGCTTCGGCGCCATCCTGATCGTGCCGTACGACCGGCTGGATTCCCATCCGCTGCTGGCAAGCCTCGGGCCGGAGCCGCTCGGCAACGCCTTCCATGCGGACTACCTCGCCCGTGCCTGCGCCCGCCGCAACACCCCGCTGAAGGCGGCGCTGCTGGACCAGAAGATGGTGGCGGGACTTGGCAACATCTATGTCTGCGAGGCGCTGTTTCGCGCCGGCCTTTCCCCCCGCCGCATGGCTCAAACCCTCGCCAACGCCATGGGCGGCCCGACCCAGCGCGCCGAACGCCTCGTCACCGCCATCCGCGACGTGTTGCGCGAGGCCATCCAGGCGGGCGGCTCCTCGCTGCGCGACCACCGGCAGGTGAACGGGGACCTCGGCTACTTCCAGCACACCTTCCGCGTCTACGACCGCGAGGGCGAGCCCTGCTGGAACCCGCGGTGCAAGGGCGTGGTGCAGCGCATCGTCCAGTCCGGCCGCTCCACCTTCTTCTGCGCCATCTGCCAGCGATAGGGCAGCCCCGCACGGCGGCTGTGCGGCCTTGCCTCTTCGCCTGTCCCGCCGAAACGGGTTAGAGCACTCTCTCGCGCGCCTGCGCGTTCGGCAAAACGTCCGGCGTCACGCCGGAACGGGGAGGAATTGAGGATGGCATACGAGACGATCCTGGTGGAGCAGCACGACCGCGTGGGTCTCATCCGGCTGAACCGGCCGCAGGCGCTGAATGCGCTCAACGCCCAGCTCATCGACGAGCTGAACGCCGCCCTCGACGGCTTCGAGCGCGACCCCGGCATCGGCGCCATCGTTCTGACGGGATCCGAGAAGGCCTTCGCCGCTGGCGCCGACATCAAGCAGATGCAGAACTTCACCTATCCGGGGACCTATCTCGACGACTACATCACCTCTTGGGAGCGCCTCTCGCGCGCCCGCAAGCCGGTGATCGCCGCGGTGGCCGGCTTCGCCCTCGGTGGCGGCTGCGAGCTCGCCATGATGTGCGACTTCATCCTCGCCGCCGACACGGCGAAGTTCGGCCAGCCGGAGATCAAGCTCGGCGTGATGCCCGGCTCGGGCGGCACCCAGCGCCTCACCCGTTTCGTCGGCAAGTCCAAGGCCATGGAAATGTGCCTCACCGGCCGCATGATGGATGCGGCCGAGGCGGAGCGCGCCGGCCTCGTCTCCCGCGTGGTGCCCGCAGCCGAGCTGGTGGAGGAAGCACTGAAGGTGGCCGCGACCATCGCCGGCATGTCGCTGACCGTGGCGATGCAGACCAAGGAATCGGTGAACCGCTCCTACGAGACGACCCTTGCCGAGGGCATCCGTTTCGAGCGCCGCGTGTTCCAGGCCCAGTTCGCGCTGGCCGACCAGAAGGAAGGCATGGCTGCCTTCGTCGAAAAGCGTCCCGCCAAGTTCGAGCGCTGACGTGCTCCGGACAGGGGAAACGCCCCGCCCGCCCCGGCAGCCGCCGGTCGGGCCCAGGCGCCCGACCCGGCTGAGGCGGCCGGCCTCGGGCCACCGGGGGGCGGCATTTCGGGCGAGGACGAATCTTCTCTCGTCTGAGCGCATCGCGATCACGCTGCGCCGGCCGGGCGGGTGGAGACACTTGTTTCTCCACCGGGCGGCAACACCGTTGAGAGCGCGGCCGGCCTCGCATCCTCCAGCCTCGCAGGGTGCCCTTCGGAGGTCCGACCGACCTCGTCCCCACGCTCGCTTGCTAACTCCCTGTTCCCCGCGCTGGCGGGTCGGCTGGGACCAGACTCCGCCGTCCCGGGCGCTGGGTCGGCGCCGGCCGACCGGCGCCACGTTGGGAACTCCCCATCTTTCCGTGGGCGAAGCCGCCGCGCGTGTTGACAAGCCCTCCACCCGACCCTTATGTGTCGCGCTCCTGACGGCCCCGCGCCGTCTGGAGCCCAGGTGGCGGAATTGGTAGACGCGCTGGTTTCAGGTACCAGTGGTGAAAGCCGTGGAGGTTCGAGTCCTCTCCTGGGCACCATTTCAGCATCCAGAAATGTCTGGAAGCGTCTGAAACTAGATGCGAAATCAAAGTCCTACAGCGCCGCATGCGTCTCGCTGGATCCGCTGAGGTCCAGTGCAGTGGTCTGATGGCCCGTATGGCGCTAGAAGCCGCCCTTGTTGTTTTTGCGGGGCCGGACGTCATCGCCTATGTGGGACCGACATCCCGTCAATCTCTCGCTGGTGCACATGCTCCCGGACGTCGCCGATCGTCGGGGCGTCGCGCTGGCGCCGTTGCTCGGTCGGGCGGGCATCGGCGGGGACCTGGAACCGGGCCGTCACGTGGCGCGGGCGCAGATCGCCACCCTGCTGGAAGAGTTCTCTCGCAAGACAGGCGCACCCGGTATCGGGCTCGACCTTGCGGCCGGTGCGGATCCGCTGCGGCTCGGCCCCAGCGGGCAAGCCCTGCTCGGAGGGCGGACGCTGCGCGAGTGCCTCCACGCGCACATGCGCCACATGCCGTCCTTGCAGGGCGGCGTCCGTATCGCCATCACCGAGAGCGAAGGCCGCGCCTGCTGGCGCCATTCCTTCGCGGACAGCGATGCCGACCATGCGGGGGTGCTCAATGAAGGCGTCGCCGCCTTCGTGCTGGCCGCGCTGCGGGCGGTGACCGGAGAGGCTGGCTGCGACCTTCACGTCCGGCTGCCGCATCGGGCACGCATGCCGGCCCGCGACTATGAGGACAAGCTCGGCGCCGGCGTCGCCTTCGGCAACGGCGTCGGGATCGCCGTGAGCTTCGACGCCGCCTGGCTCGACCGGCCCAACGCCCTGTTCGGCGCCGTGCCGCCGCCGAACGACCCTGGGGCAACCCCGCCGTATGCGTGGGATCAGCGCGACGAGCGTGTGCTCATGGAGACGCTTGAACTCATCATCGCTGCCGCCGCGATGTCGGGACGCCTGTCGCTTGTCGACACGGCGCGGAGCCTCGGCCTGTCGCCGCGCAGCCTGCAGCGGCAACTGGCGCGGCTCGGGACATCCTTCGAGGCCCAGGTGGACGCGTGGCGGCGGGCGCAGGCGCAGCGCTACCTTGTCGACCCGATGCTGCCGGTGGGGTCGATTGGCCGGATGCTGGGCTATCGCGACCCTGCCCATTTCATCCGCGCCTTTCGCCGCTGGGAGGGCGCATCGCCCGCCAGATGGCGCGGCGCCGTTCTGGCGCGAAATGGCAATTGAGGACCCACGCGAACTCTGGCTATGGCTGCTTCCTGATCGACGCTGACCAGCGCCGTCCGGACGATCAAGCCGCTTAGACAGGCGTGGACATGAAGCAGTGATGCGCGGGCACGGTGCGGACGCTTTTCAGCCTGATCCTGAAGCCCATGCCGTTGACGGCATGACCTGGATTGCCGGCGGCCGTTTCCTCATGGGCTCCGACCGCCATTATCCCGAGGAACGCCCGGCCCATCCCGTCGCGGCGGATGGCTTCTTCATCGACCACACCCCCGTCACGAACCGGGACTTTGCCCGCCAGACCCTGGACACCGCCTCGGGGCACATCGGCTTCCGCTGTGTCCGGCGGGTCGCGCTCCCGACGAGGTCATCATGACAGACACGCCCCCTGCCTCCGCACCGGCCGCGCCCAACCGGCGCGATGTTCTTGCCGGCGGCGCTGGATTTCTCGCCGCCATCGCCGGCCTGTCGCTGCTTTCGCCAGGCGCGCGGGCGGTGGACGCGCCGCGCCCCCATATTCTCTACATCGTCGCGGACGACCTCGGCTTCGCCGACGTCGGCTTTCAGGGGTCGGACATCCGTACCCCGAACCTCGACGCGCTGGCGGCGGGCGGCGCCAAGCTCAGCCATTTCTACACCCAGCCGTTCTGCACGCCGACGCGCGCGGCGCTGCTGACCGGGCGCTACCCGATGCGCTACGGGCTGCAGGTCGGCGCCATCCCGTCGGGCGCCGGCTATGGCCTCGCCACCGACGAGTTTCTGCTCCCGCAGGCGCTGAAGGCGGCCGGCTATCGCACCGCGATTGTCGGCAAATGGCATCTCGGCCATGCGGACCGCAAGTACTGGCCGCGCCAGCGCGGCTTCGACTATTTCTATGGCCCGCTGGTCGGCGAGATCGACCATTTCAAGCATGAGGCGCACGGCGTCACCGACTGGTACCGCGACAACACGCTTCTGAAGGAAGAGGGCTACGACACCGAACTGTTCGGTGCCGAGGCGGTGCGGCAGATCGCGGGCCACGACCCGAAGACACCCCTCTTCCTCTATCTCGCCTTCACCGCCCCCCACACGCCCTATCAGGCGCCGCAGCGCTATCTCGACCAGTATGCGGGCATCGCCGATCCCGAACGGCGCGCCTATGCGGCGATGATCACCGCCATGGACGAGCAGATCGGCAAGGTGGTGACGGCGCTCGACGCGCGGGGACTTCGCGAGAACACGCTCATCGTGTTCCACAGCGACAACGGCGGCACCCGCAACAAGATGTTCGCCGGCGAGGGCGCCGTGGCCGGCGACCTGCCGCCGAGCAACGCGCCGCTGCGCGAGGGCAAGGGCTCGGTCTATGAGGGCGGCACCCGCGTCGTCGCGCTCGCCAACTGGCCGGGCCGGATCGCACCAGGCACGGCGGAGGGCGTGATGCATGTCGTCGACATGCTGCCGACCCTCGCCAGGCTCGCCGGCGCCGATCTCGGCAAGTCGAAATCGCTCGATGGCGGCGATGTCTGGCCGGCGCTCGCGGCGGGCCAGCCCGGCCGTGCCGAGGTGCTCTACAACGTCGATCCGACCCAGGGCGCGGTGCGCGAGGGCGACTTCAAGCTGGTCTGGCACGTCGCGCTGCCGCCGAAGGTCGAGCTGTTCGACCTCGCCAAGGATCCCTCGGAGAAGACGGACCTCTCCGCCGCGCATCCCGAAAAGGTGGCGCAGCTGCAGCAGCGCGTGGTGGATTTCGCCCGCACCATGGCGCCGCCGCTCTTCTACAGAGCGGCGCTGAAGTCTGCGCTTTCCGCACCGCTCGCGCAGCCCGGCGAGGCGCTTTACGAGATGGGACTGGAGACCGATTGATGCGCGCTTGCTTGTCGGCGGCCCGCCGTTCCGCGGCAGCCGCCCTCCTCGGTGCCGCCGCCCTGATGACGTTCTCCGGCGCCGCGCCGGCGCGCGCCGCCGATCTTGCATCTTCCCCGCCGGCGATGGATGTCGACGCGCCGACCTTCTCCGCCACGATCTACCTCTGGGCCAGCGCGCTGCATGGCACCAGCGCGACCCTGCCGCCCCTGCCGCCCGCCGAGATCGATCTCAGCTTCGGAGACGTTCTGAAGGATCTCAATGGCGCGGTGATGGGCGCGGGAGAGATGCGGGTCGGGCGCTGGGGCTTCCTCGCGGACCTGATGTTCACGCAGGTGACCCCCTCCGGAACACTGCCCGGTCCCTGCGCCGCCGGTTTCGAGGTGCGGTCGCGCAGCCTGACGCTGCAAGGCGACGTGCTGTACAGGCTGTACGAATCGGACGCGCTGGACATCGATGCCGGCGCGGGACTGCGCGTCTGGCACCTCAACACCAGGCTCACCGTCGACCCCGGCCTGCTGCCCTCGGGCCTCGCATACAGCCAGACCGAAAGCTGGGTCGATCCGGTCATCGCGGGCCGTGTGCTTGCCCAGCTTGGCGGCCCGTGGAGCCTGACCGTGGTGGGCGATATCGGCGGCTTCGATGTCGGCTCCAAGCTCACCTGGCAGGCGATCGCCACGGTCAACTACCAGTGGAGCGAGAACCTCGCTTTGCGCGCCGGCTACCGCGCGCTCTCCGTCGATTATGAGAACGGCAATTTCCTGTACGATGTGCGCATGCAGGGGCCGGTGCTCGGCGCGACTTACCGCTTCTAGGCCGCGGAGCTAGGCCCGATACCGATCCAATTGCTTGCCGACACCCGTCTGCTGGGCGATCTCTACGAAAGCACGCACCGCCGGCATCAGGGGCTCGCGTTCGTGGATTACGAGACCGATCGTGGCGGTCTCCGAGGGATTTACGATGGGAATGGACCGAATGGAGACCCAGTCCCCCAGCAGATAGAAATATGAGTGGGGCACGACGGTCAGCCAGTTTCCCGTTCGCATATGCGCAAACAGGCCGAGGCTGCAGTTTGTTTCAATGACGGCCTGGGGCACGATGCCGACGCTCGCGAGGATGCGATCGATGATAATCCGGTTGTGCAAATGCGGGCTGAGCAGACACAACGGCAGCATCCCGACTTCCTTCCAGTCGATCGACTTTCGTGCGCTCAGGGGGTGGTCTCTGGGAACGAGCAAATAATAGGCTTCTTCATACAAAGTGTAAGGCCGAAGTCCGCCGAGCGTCAGCCCGTCCAGATACGTAACTCCGATGTCATACTCGAACTCCTTCAATCCCCGTTCGATTTCCGGCATCGTTTTGCAAAGGACCGAAAGCTTGACGCCGGGGTGCTTCGCGGCAAACGGCGCGGTGAGCAGCGACGTGATCGTCATCGCGACCGGCGAAAGGGCAATGCGAAGCGTGCCCGTCAGGTGCGCATCGGGATCTTCCCAGTTGGTGTTCAGCAGCCGGTCGTGATCGGCGATGAACTGGCGCGCCAGAGCGAGGACGGCCTCGCCCTCCCGGGTGAAGCCCTGGAATCCCCCCTGGTGACGCTGGACGATCGGCACCCCGAAGTGCCGTTCGAACTGCCGGAGCGCCTGAGACAGCGCTGACTGGCTGATCCCGAGAGATGCAGCGGCGCGACCGAAATGCCGCTCCTTGGCCAAGGCGACCAAATAGCGAAATTGGTTGATCTGCAATATCTTCTCCGGGCGCCTATCGAGCTGTTCAAGATCCTTGCAGGATTTCGACGCGAACACCACCGGAGAAATTGAGGCGACCTGCCGGTCTTGCTCTATTTCCCGCTTTGTTGTGCGCGATACCACGGAAACAGCCAGTACAGCAGCGCCATGAAGAGCGTATCGGCTATGAAACCGAGAATGGCAAGCACCACGATGCCAACGAAAATGTTGTCCACGCGGAAGGACAGCGCCGAATTCTGGATGAAATAGCCAAGGCCCGCGAGGGCGCCGGCGAGTTCGGCTGCGACGAGGACGGTAAAGGAGATGGACAATGCCACCCGCAAGCCCGAGAAGATTGGCGCGAGGGCGGCGGGAATAACGACGCGAAGCAGCAGCGTTCCCCGCTTGGCGCCAAGGCTCTGTCCCGCGCGGATGAACAGCGGGTTCACCCCTTTTACGCCGAGCAGGGTGTTGATCCACACCGGGAAGAACGTGGCCCAGGCGATGAGGAATACTTTTGCCCCCTCGTTGATGCCGAACCAGAAGATGATCAGGGGCACAAGGGCGAGGGGCGGAATGGCCCGCGCCATCTGCAGAACCGGGCCGACGAACCACTCCATGAAGGCAATTCTGCCGAGGACCACTCCGAGCGCGATGCCGAGCGCCGAGCCCACGGCGTATCCGAGCGCCATCCTCAGGATGCTGGCCTGGACGTGCTGCGCCAGTTCCCCCGTCTCGTAGATGGCGGCCGCGGAGTGAAACACCTCGAGCGGGGAGGGCAGCATGATGCGGTCGACAAGGCCACTTGCCGCCGCAAGATGCCAGAGGAGGAAAAACGAGAAGATGCCCAGCGCGCTGACGGCAAGGCGACGGGCGGCCCCGCTCCCGCCTGCCGGCCTGACATCGCTCTTAGGAGGCCGCATGGCCGATGTCAGCCTCGAAAGCATCGTAGAGGCGGGCGAATTCGAGGGAAGTACGGACACGCGGCTTCTCCAGATCGATCAGGACGTCGCGCACGACCCGCCCCGGATTGGGCGACATGACCAGCACGCGGTCGGCCAGCCTGATGGCTTCGTCGATGTTGTGGGTCACGAACAGGATGGTCGGCTGCTCCAGTTCGTGAATGCGGATGAGTTCGCCCTGCAGGTGGTTCCGCGTCATGGCGTCGAGGGCGGCGAAGGGCTCGTCCATCAGCAGCACCTTCGGACCCGCGGCCAGCGCCCGGGCGATCGCGACGCGCTGCTTCATGCCGCCCGAGAGCTCGTTGGGGTAGCGGTCGGCGATATGGCCGAGATTGACCATGTCGAGATAGTGGCCCGCGCGTTCCCGCCGCTCCTTGGCGGGAAGCCCGGCGATCGATGGGCCGAACTCGATGTTTCCCTGGATGGTGAGCCAGGGAAACAGCGAATAGTCTTGAAACACCATGCCCCGGTCGGGCCCGGGTCCTTCGATGACCTGTCCGTTCACGAAGATGTATCCGTCGGACGGCGACAGGAAGCCGGCGATCAGGTTGAGAAGCGTCGTCTTTCCGCATCCGCTCGGCCCGAGCAGGCAGACGAATTGCCCCTTCGGGATGCTCAACTTGACACTGCGCAACGCGAGCTGAGCGGGATCGAAGGAGAACGACACGGAATCGATCTGGATGAAGCTGGCACTGCCGTCCGCTCGGACCGGAACCGGTGGATGCGCGGTCATGAGCCCCTCGCATCCGCCAGCAGGGTGGCGTCCAGATAGTCCTCATAGTCGGGCATCGTCGCGTCGGGACGCACGATGCCTTCGGCCATGGCCCATTTCGCCTCCTCCGTCATGAGGCGCTTCATGGTCGGGACGTCGTTGGTCAGGCCGATCTGCATGCGGGTGATGGCGTCGGCGGCGATCTGCGGATCCATCTGGGAATATCGGGCGCCGATGCTGATCGCCTCCGCCGGATTGGCCTTGATGTAGTCGCACGCTTCGCCAAGCGCACGCAGCGCGTTGACGAGGACGGGGCGTTGCTTGGCGATGGCCGTGGTGTTGGCGATCAGCGATGCATGGATCGCGTTGAGGCCCGGCTCGGCGAGGCGGTGGAAGCGCTCGCCCGGAAGCCGGACGGCCTGGGTCAGGAACGGCTCCTGCCAGACGAAGCCGTCGATCGCGCCACCGTTCAGCGCCGAGATCATTTCCGGCGGGCCGAGGCGAACGATGGAGAGATCCGAAGGCTTGAGGCCATGCTTCTTCAGCAGCAGCGAAAAGTAATAATGGGACGGATTGGCTTGGACGATGGCAATCTTCTTGCCCTTTATGTCTCCAGGCGATTTGATGGCCTTCACGGCCGCCAGCTCCATGTTCTCGACCCTGTTGAACGAGGCGAGGATCTTGGCCGGGTTCTTGTTGAATGCGCCGATGGCCATCGACAGGTCGGTGGAGACGCCGCAATCGGCGCCGCCAGCCCCCACCGCGATCAGCGTGGCTGTGCCGTGCGGCGACGGCACCACGACCGGATTGATGCCCCGCGCCTGCCAGAGCTTCTTCTCGTAGGCCACGTAGAAGGGGAGCCACGCGATCGGGGTATCGTGGGCGATCCGCAAGGTCGCCGCATCCTGCGCCCGTGCCAGGCCGGGTGTCATGAGCGCCAGCATCATTCCGCTGAACAGGCGCCGGTTCATCTCAGTCATCCCGTCATCCTCTCATAGTCCGCGCGGGAGACATGCCGCTCCCGGCTCATTTCGATTGCGTCAGAGGTCCATGTGGACGTCGCAGTCCACGGGGTAGGCGCAGCACAGCAGCACTTCGCCCGGCGTAGTCTCGGCGAACGGCGTGAGCTGATATCCGGTCCGCCCCGAGACGATGGGCGTGGCGCACCGGCCGCAGATTCCGGAGCGGCACTCGGACTCGATCGCCACGCCGCCGGCTTCGGCAACGTCCAGCAGGCTCATCCCGGGGCGCCAGACGGAAGAGCCGCCGCTTGCGTCGAAATGGATCTGCGCTTCCGATGGCGGCTCGGGCTTCATGGGGGATGCGTCGGCGCCCGGTGCCCTCTGCGGCGCGCCGAACGTCTCCGTGAAGATCTCGGCGCCGGGAAGCGCCAGCTCGCCGACCCAGCGCGTCACGTCCAGAATGAAGGACGGGGGGCCGCAAATGTAGATTCGGGCGTTCACCAGTCCGCGCAGCAGATCCGCGAGCAGCGGCTCGTCGATCCGGCCCACGCTATCGTGGGTGCGCCCCAGGACATCCTCGCTCCCCGGGGCACTGAACCGGACATGGCGCCGGACCGAGGGGTGATGGCCGGCGATCTCCCGCGTCTGGTCTGCAAAGGCGTGATCCGCCGACCGGCGCGCGCCGTGAATGAAGGTGATGCTCTCGGGCACGCAGCGCGAGCCGTTGTTGGTCGCCGCCGCCTGCAGCATCGCCATCATCGGCGTGATGCCGACGCCGGCCGAGATGAGAACGAGGGGTGCGGTGGTGTCTCCGGCCCACACGAAGCTTCCGCGCGGGCCGAGTACGCGCAGGCGATCGCCTTGCTTGGCGTTCAGGTGAAGCCACTCGGAAAAGCCGCCCGGCTCCCGCTTCACGCTGATGCGCAGGTGCCCGACCGGCAGCGCCGATACCGAATATGCGCGGGATTGCTCCGAACCTTCACCACGCACGACGATATGCTGGCCCGGCTGCACAGGCGGAGGGCCGCCGCCGTCTGCGGGCTCGAGCAGAAACGAGCGGATGGACCGGCTCTCATCCTGTGTCCCGGCGATGCGGAAGTCGCGGAACACGCGGCTGCGGCCACCGGTCCGCAGCGTTGAGAGGGCGGCGTTCACCTGCGCACGCCAGTTTTCCGCAAGCTCCGGCACCTCCGCGAGTTCCGCCAGCGCGTCGGCGTCCGCTCCCGGGTTCGCCGAAAGGTCGTTGAGGCGCCGGATCGGCCAGGCCGGATTCGGCCGCTCAATCAGTTCCGCCAATGCTCCGGAAGCGATGCGGCCGCCTTCCAGCACGCGGAAATACCAGCCGCAGCGCCCGGTTTGCGTCAGCCGCCGGGGCAGGCGCAGGTCATCAAAGCGCAGAGCGAGCTTGAAGCAGGGCTTGCGCGGCCGCGTGACCTGCATCAGCACCGCGCCGATCCGGACGGTGTCGCCAACGCACACCCCGGCTTCATCCCACCCCTCCATGGAGAGGTTCTCGCCCAGGCTTCCCATGCCCCACAGGGCGGCATGCTCGGGAAACTCGGACATCCATTCGTCGTAATGCTCGAACGGATAGGCGTAGACCGCCATGTCCGGCCCGCCGTGGACGCGCAGATCGGCCTGCCGGTCGCCGGCGAGCCCGCCCGCGCCGACGTCCACCGCCCCTTCGACAGGGCGCTTGACGAAGGCGCTCGGGGTGCCGCCCGCTCCGAGCGGAGCCGGCTCACCGACAAAGATGCCTTTCAACAGGGCGGCCTGCATCGCTTCCTCTAGGGGTTGCGCCGCCGCCTGTGCTGGCGGGCGCCGATCTCACACGGTGGCCGGGAATGCGCCGGCATCAGCCGGCGGCGTGAGCCATGCGCGACCACGCCGGCACGGCATCTTCGGTAAGGTCCATGTCCAGAAATTCGCGCCGACCACGGATGGGCGTGAACGTAACCGGATCGTTGGTGGACCGGTTGACGGTGAGGTTGAAGATGTCGAACCGGTTCATGTAGCCGGCGAGATCGTGGAACTGCTTCTGGATGATGCAGTCCTCGATATCGATGTCGGCATAGAGGATGCCCTCCTCATCGCGCAGGACGGGAGCCTTCAGTTCGCCGCTCGGCCCCATCACCATCGTCGGATTGCGCTCGGACGCATCCAGCCGGCCGCGAACCTCGCGGTCGCCCTCCGAGATGATGTCCTTCGCGGTTTCCGTGAGGAACATGGAGGCAGCGACCGTGAACACCTTCGCCTCGGTGCAGTGGGCCTCGGTGCGGATGCGCACGCCTTCGGCGAGGCTCATGTTGCCGCCGTTCAGCCAGCTCGACGGATAGGTGGCGATGTGAAGCTGTTCGCCCTGCGCCATCAGCGCATGCCGGGCGAGGGGATTGCAGTTCTCGGCGCAGATCAGGGCGCCGATGCGGCCGAGCGGGCTGTCCACGACGCGCAGCCCCGCGCCGTCGCCATTGGCCCAGGTCAGCTTTTCCATATAGGTGGGCACGATCTTGCGGTGATGGTTGAGCAGGCGCCCGTCATTCCCGATCAGGATGTTGGTGTTCCACAGACACCCGACGCTGGCGGGCGTGCCTTCGTTGATGCCCATCGAGACGATCACGTCGCGCCGCTTGGCGACTTCCGCCAGCCGCTTGGTTTCGGGACCTGGAACGTGGACCGCGGCTGCGGCGAGGCGCCGGAAATAATCGTGATTCAGCCCCGGCGCCCGCAGCGAGTGCCAAATCGGGAAGCAGGGAATGAAAGCCTCCGGAAAGACGACGATGTTCGCGCCGTTGTTCGCCGCTTCCTCGATCAGGGCGCATGCCTTCTCGACCGTCTTTTGCGTGTTGAGGAAGACGGGACTCGCATGCATCGCGGCCACTTTGAATTTGGGGAACGATCGCATTTTTACTGTCCTCAATTTAGTGATGAACTATTAGATAGGATAAAAAAGTCAGACAAGATCAAAGAAATCGCCCTTCGACATCAAATATTGAGCAACTCGATCTTATGAGGTTTTCAGCTCTGCTTATCACTTGCCTCAGGGCGGCGCGGGTACGCGGATCGCGACCAGCCGCGGCGCCGATTTCCAGGCCACCTCACGGGCCGGCCGCATCGAGCAGGGCCATGCGGGCGCGCAGGCGCGGGGCGGTCCAGTCGAGGAAGCTGCGAACTTTCAGCGGCATTAGGTCCGCCTGCGGATAGATGAGACTCACCGGCAGCGGCTCCGGCGCAAAGCCCGGCAGAAGGACCTGCAGCAGGCCGGACCGCAGTTCGTCCGCCACTTGGTAGGACAGGACACGGATGATCCCTAGGCCGGCGAGCGCCGCCTGGATGGCGGCTTGCGTCGTGTTCACCGCCAACTTCGGGCGCGGCTCGATGGTGAAGGCGGCGCTGTCACGCCGGTAGCGCCATTCGGGCGCCATGGCGAAGCCCTGAAAGCTGATCCCGTCATGGGTGGCGAGATCTTCCGGCCGCTGTGGTACGCCGCGTCCGGCAAGATAGTCAGGGCTCGCGCAGATGACGCGGCTCACCGTGCCGACGCGGGTGGCGATCAGTGTGCTGTCCGTCAGATGGCCGATGCGCAGCGCGACGTCGATGTACTCGTCCACCAGACTGATCTGCCTGTCGGCCAGCATGAGGCGCAGGCTGATGTCGGGATACTGGGCGAGGAAATCGAGTGCGACGGGCATGAGATGACGCTCCCCGAAGGCGATGGGCGCGGTGACATGCAGCGTGCCGCGCGGCGTTCGGAATTCGCCGGCGGCTTCCCGCTCGGCCTCCTCCACCTGGCCGAGGATGCGACGGGAAGCCGACACGAACGCGCGCCCGGATTCGGTCAGCCGAAGGCCGCCACGGCTGCGCACGAACAGCGGGTTTCCCAGATGATGTTCGAGCTCGGCAATCTTCCGGCTGATCGTCGCCAGCGGCGCCCTCAGATGACGGGCACCGCCCGAAAGGCTTCCGGCCTCCACGACGGCCAGAAGCACAGTCATAGCATCGAAGCGGTCCATCATATCTCCCGAAACGTGAGAGGATAGCTCCCGGAACGGCCCGGTACTGATTTGGCTACGCCTGTCCTACCGTCATTCAGAAGCGGATGGGGAGTCCAGAAAACTCATCTGCCGTCGATCACCAAACGGATGCTGCCATGACCAACCTGTCTCGTCGGGCCCTTTCGCTCGGCCTTCCCCTCAGCATTCTCGGGGGCGGCGCTCTCCCTCTCCTCGCCACCGTCCGCAGCGTGGCGGCGACTGCGGAATCAGCGCCTTCCCCGGCGCCCGCGTCCGCCTCGCTTCCCGCCACAGCCCGTGTGACCCCGCTGGCGCAGATCAGGATCGGCCGCTTCACCGTAACGGCGCTGACGGACGGCTATGCGGACATGCCCTACACCTTCTTTCCCGGCCGCACTGCAGCCCAGGTCGAGCAGGCCGCCGTGGCGCAGTTCGTCGCACGGCCCAGCGGCGTCCGTTTCGTCTTCAACCAGTATCTGATCGAGGACGGCGCACGGCGGATCCTGCTCGACACGGGCCCAGCCGGCTCCATCGGGCAGACCGGCGCGCTGCCGCAGGCGCTCGCCGCCGCCGGCGTCCGCCGCGACCAGATCGACGCCGTCATCGTGACCCACATGCATGAGGATCACATGGGCGGGCTGGTCGCCGGCGGACAGAACAACTATCCCAACGCCGAACTCTACATCGACCGGCGGGACATCAGGCACTGGACCGATCCGGCGAAGCGGGCCGGGGCGCCGGACTACCTTCAGAACAGCTTCCGGATGGCGTCCGAGGTGGTGAAGCTCTATCCCCGGCTCCAGGCGATCGACGGCGAGCGCGAGGTGGCGCCGGGGGTTTCGATCATCGACCTGACCGGCCATACCCCCGGCCATATCGGCGTTCGGATCGCCGATGCCGGGCAGAGCCTCATCATGGTGTCCGACATGCTCTTCCCCGTGGTGCACCCGCAGGCAACCGACGTGGGCTTCGTATTCGAGCAGGACCGCGCGGCGGCCCAGGCCATGCGGGATCGCTTCTTTCCCCTCGCAGCCTCCGAGGGCGCGTTGATCGCCGCGACCCACATGCCCTTTCCCGGGCTCGGCCGCGTCGTCCTGGACCGCGGCCAGATGCGCTGGCAGGTGGCCGACTGGGCCTTGCAGTCCTGATCCCCCGCGCACGGCCGCCGTCGGGCGGCGATCACGGCAAAGGGCATCGGCGCGTCAAACCCGGAGGCAGAAATGACAGAATCGCCCAAGAAAACCAGCGTCCTGCCGAGCGGCGGGGGTGCCGCGCTGATGGATCCTTCCGATACGCTCGTCCTTCTCCTCGATCACCAGTCCGGCCTGTTCCAGACGGTGAAGGATATTCCCGTCGCGGACCTGCGGCGCAATGTGGAGATGATCGCGAGGCTCTGCACGCTTCTCGATATTCCGGTGATCACGACCGCGTCGGAGCCCGGCGGTTCCAATGGGCCCCTGATGCCGGAGATTCACCAATTGGCCTGCCATGCCGTCTACGTTCCGCGCAAGGGGGAGGTGAACGCCTGGGACAACGACGATTTCGTCAGGCAGGTCGAGGCTACAGGCCGCAGGACGCTCGTCATGGCCGGCGTCTGGACCAGCGTCTGCGTGATGTTCCCGGCGCTCGATGCGAAGCTCGCGGGATATGAGGTCTATGCGGTGGTGGATGCCTCGGGCGACCCCAGCGAAATGGCGTCGCGCACCTCCCTGGCCCGCTTCGTTCAGGGTGGTGTGAAGCCCACCTCAACCAACGCCCTCCTGTCGGAACTCCACAGAACCTGGGCGCGACCGGAGGCCGCCAGCCTGGCTCAGCTGTATGGACTTGTCGCTCCGAACTATGCTGCCGTGATCGAAAGCTTTCAGCGTGCGCAGCAGGCAGCCGATCCTAAACCCTAGGGAGTGGTCCCCAGCAAAGGGGACAGATAAGCTGCCCTCTACTGGCCTGCCAACGCCTTCGGACTGAATGGCTGCAACAGATGTAGAGTCGCGGCCGTGGAATGCAGTGATGTCTCGCTCGGTCCTGCGAGGTCCAGTGCATTCCGCGCGTGCAGGCAGATTCCTCTTGGCGCGCATCAGTCCCGAGCTATCCCCCGGTGGATGTCTTCAGCCTTGAGACGCAGGCTCTCACCGTCTCGGCGAGCTGGTCCAGGCGCGATGGCGGGCGGGTCCTGTAGAGGCGTGCAAGCACCAGTTCCTGAGGGCGCAAAGGCCCTTCCAATGGCCTCGAAACGAGGCGGCCCTGGTCCGCGGCGAGATACGGCGGCGAGAAATTCAGAACCGTATAGCCGAAGCCATTCGCCACCATGCTGCGCAGCATCTCGAACGAGCCCGTCCGGTAGGCGATGCGGGGCTCGATGCCCTCCGCGGCGAAGATCGAGAGGAAATAATCCCTGGTCTTGGGAAGATCCAGGAGGATGAACGGCTCCTTCGCCACGTTGGACAGGCGCAACCTGTCCCGCTGAAGAACCGCGTGGCCCTCCGGCACGACCAGCTGTACTGGCATGGTACGCAACGGAATCGTTTGTACTGCCGTGGGCAGATCGTAATCATACAGAACGACCAGATCGAGCGCGCCGCTGTGCAGCCCTTCAAGCAGGCCATCGTGGCTGTCCTCATGCCATTTGGCCTGGATCTTGGGGTGCTCCTTCTCCACTTCCTGCATCAGCCTGGGAATGAGATAGGGCGCGAAGGTGTTCAGGCAGCCGATGCTCAGCCGGATGGCGGCGCGCGGGCCTCCGCGCTCCCCCATGGTTTCGATCTCGCGCACATGCAGCAGGATGCTGCGCGCATGGACGGCCAGGTCCCGGCCGGCAGGGGTCAGAAGCATCCCGCGCGCATGGCGCCGCGTGAACAGCTTCAGTCCGAGAATGCGCTCCATCTGGGAAATGGCGGTGGAGACGGAGGAGGGCGAGACGTTCAGCGTCTCGGCCGCCCTGAGCACGCTCAACTGGTTCGCGGCCGTGAGGAAATAGGCGAGCTGGCGCAGGCTGATATTGGGAACGTCCTGCCACGCCTCCTGGCCTTCAGGCATGTTCATGCTGCGTCCCCTGCGCGAAAGCGATGCCCAACACCTCACCCGCGCCCCTTCCGCAGTGGTGAAAAAGCCATCAGAGCCGCGCAAATACGGCCTCGAATGCGATCACATTGCCAAATCGATCGCCATCCTTCCCGCTTTTGCTCACAGCTCACGCGCAACGCCCAAAACTTGGGGGCGTCTTGGTTCGGATTTATTGACTTTGTAATCGCACTAATTCGATTTGCCAACCTCAAGAACCGGCGCAATGCTCATCACATCACAAGCGGAGCCGCTTCCGCGAAGAGAAGCACCTCCCCCTCCGCCGCCCCTCGGAGAGCATGTGCATGGCTCAACACAAGCAGTTTCTTGCGAAGCCCTTCGCCGGTTATCTGAACGATCCGGCGCCGGAGGAGAATGTCGAGCTCACCCATGTCGAGAAGGGATCGGCGGCGGGCGAGTTGCTGCGGCGCTATTGGCAGCCGGTGGCCCTGACCGGTGAGATCAAGGATGTTCCGCTTGGCATCCGCATGTTCGGCGAAGACCTTGTGGTGTTCCGCAACACCGCCGGCGAGTACGGCATCCTCGATCGCCATTGCCCCCACCGTGGAACGTCACTGGAATTCGGCCTTCCCACCGAGTGCGGCCTGCGATGCTGCTACCACGGTTGGCTGTTCGGCATGGACGGCAAGGTTTTGGAGACACCTGGCGACCCGCCCGGCAGCACGCTGAAGGAAAGACTCTATCACGCGGCCTACCCGGCGCGCGAGTATAAGGGCCTCGTCTTCGGATACTTCGGCCCAATCGAGATGATGCCGGAATTTCCGCTCTACGATTCCTTCGATCATCCGGGCGACAAGCTCGTGCCCTACTGCGTCACGTATCCCTGCAACTGGCTGCAGGTGCATGAAAACGTGATGGATCCGGCGCACGCGGTGTTCCTGCACACGCGCGTGACCTTCTCCCATTTCTCCGACACCTGGGGCGAGCTTCCGGTGATGGATTTCGTGGAGACGCCGACGGGCATGATCTACGTCACCACCCGCCGCTGGAAAGACAAGGTGTGGGTACGCTCCAACGACATTCTCATGCCGAACCTCGCCCAGGTCGGCCATATCTGGGAGGACGGACAGGAGGCGAAGCAGTTCGGGCGCGTGGGCATCACACGCTGGACCACGCCCATCGACAACCGCACCTGCAAGGTGATCGGCTGGCGCCATTTCCACCCGGAGGTGAACCCGCGCGGCCTCGCCAAGGAAGAGGAATGCGGCGTCGAGAAGGTGGATTTCTACGGCCAGGGGATAGGCGCCTCCTTCGAGGAGCGCCAGCGTCTGCCGGGAGACTATGACGCCATCGTCTCGCAGCGGCCCATCGCCATCCACGCGCTGGAGCATCTCACCTATTGCGACAAGGGCGTGGTGATGCTCCGCAAGCTCCTGCGCCGCGACATCCGTGACCTCGCAGCCGGAGAACGACGCGCCGCTTCGCCGCTCCGCTCGAGAGGCCTCATCCCGACCTATTGCCACGATACGGTTCTCGACATCCCGACCATAGACGGCGTGGACGATCTTGAGCTCATGGAGGAGGTGGGTCGCCGGGTCACGGAGATCATCGTCGAAGGCGAGCACCATACCGAGGACGACCGCCTGGAGCTCGTGCGCCGCAAGCTCCTCGACTACCAGCGTTCGCTTTTGCCCCGCGCGGCGGAGTGAACGCACCCCGGGCGGCGTCTCCGGCCGCCGTTCCCCGTGATCCCACGGCAGCACAATTGCCGAGGCGACACAGCTTCGACGCCTCACAGCACAAGGATCTGCCCCGTGACCAAGCACCCGATCCACTCCGGCGCCGTCGACTGGAGCGGCGAGAATCCGGGAATCTATCTGAAGGAGCAGGAGGACGGGCCATGGACCGGCCTCATGTGCTTCTTCCGCATCGTCTATTCGCCGTATGGTATGGGCAGCGGCATCGTCGTGCTGGATGATCCCAACACGGCGAAGGGACTGCCGGAGGTCGCCAATTTCTGCATTTCCGACAACGAGGAGCTGGCCCGCTACCTCGTGGCGGAGTTCTTCTCCAAGTTCGCCGCCTTCCGCGTCTCCCCCGGCATCTCCGCCATCAGCTACCTGCCGGCCACCGACATTCGGCGCGAAGGCGACACCCGCAGCACCTATCGCGAGATCGTGCGGTCGCCGGACATGGAAGTATCCGCCACCTGGAACGGCCTCGGCGCGCCCTATGCGGTGGACATGCCGCCTGAGAAGGGCCCCACCAAGAAGCACGAGATGTACAGCGTGTTCCTCGACGCGCCCGACGCTTCGGTGACGATCAATGGCCGGCCCCTCAAGGGCAAGGTCGTGACCCGCAATTGCGCCGATACCGTCAAGAGCTCCGCCTTCCTGGCATTTTCCGAGTCCTGGATGCGAACGGGCGCCTGACCGGCGTTCCACGGGAGGATCGGACCATGACGGACGCGCTCCAGTTTCTTCTGAGCGGCATCGTCGTCGGTAGCATCTACGGGCTCATCGGCGTCGGCTTTACCTGCATCTTCAACGTGACGGGCATCGTGAACTTCGCCCAGGGGGATTTTGCGATGGTGGGCGCCATGTCCACGATCGCCCTCCTTGGGGTGGGCGTACCGCTGCCGATCGCGATCGGGCTCGCCGTCGTGGTCACCTGCCTCGTGGCGGCGGTGATCGAGCGCACCGCCATCCGGCCCGTCCGCTCCGATGTGGTGCGCGGCATCATCGTCACCATCGGCATCGGCGTGATCCTCCACGGCGTGGCGGCGCTCATCTGGGGCACGGACGCCCAGCCCATGCCGGCCTTCTCCGGGGATGCGCCGATCCGCATCGGCGGCGCCACCATCTCTCCCCAGGCCTTGTGGGTCATCGGCGTCGCCATGGCCGCGATGGTCCTGCTGGAGCTGCTGTTCCGCAAGACCTTCCTCGGCCAGATGTTCCGGGCCTGCGCCATCAATCCCTTCGCAGCCGGCCTCGTCGGCATCCGCGTGGGGACCATGAGCCTCATCAGCTTCATCATGTCGGGCGCGCTCGGCGCCATCGCCGGCATCGTTATCGCGCCCATCGCCCTGACCCAGTACGACAGCGGCCTCCAGCTCGGCATCAAGGGCTTTGTGGCCTGCATCGTCGGCGGCTTCGGCGGCCCCATCGGCGCCGCGCTGGGCGGCATTCTCCTCGGCATCCTGGAGGCCTTCGCGGCGGGCTATGTGAGCTCCGGCTACAAGAACGCCATCGCCTTCGTTCTGCTGCTCGTGTTCCTGCTGTTCCGGCCCGGTGGCCTGTTCGGCGACCTTGAAAAGGTGAGGAGCTGACATGGTCCGCATCCCCCTGCTCATCGCCGTGCTCGCGGCCTTGATGCTGTCCGGCGACGATTATGCGATCAGCCTCGCGGTGGTCATCGGCCTGCAGGCGCTCCCCGCGCTGGGGCTGACGCTGCTCACCGGCTTCACCGGGCAGATCTCGCTCGGCCACGCCGCTTTCTACGGCCTCGGCGCCTATGGCTCCGCGCTGATCGGCGCGGCCGTCGGCCTCCCCGCCATCGCGAGCGTGTTGGTCACGTCGGTGCTCGTGGCGGGCGTCGCCTGGGCCATCGGCTGGCTGGTCTTCCGTCTGAAGGGACACCACCTCGCCATGGCGACGCTGGCCTTCGGCATCATCGTGCAGATCGGGTTCGTCGAGATGCACTTCCTCACGGGCGGCCCCAACGGCCTGTCGGGCATCGAGCCCCTGTCGATCTTCGGCAAGGACCTGATCACCGATGCCCAGGTTCTGCCGGTGGTGTGGAGCGCCGTGGTCCTTGCGGTTCTGTTCGCCCAGAACCTCATCTCCTCGCCCGCCGGCCTCGTGATGCGGGCCATCGCCGAGGGCGACAAGGTGGTCGGCTCGCTGGGCAACGATGTGCCTGCCCTCAAGCGCAAGGTGATGATGCTGAGCGGCTTCCTGTGCGCGATCGGCGGCGGGCTCTATGCCCACTATGTCGGTTATCTCAGCCCCGGCCCGTTCGACGTGGGCTTCTCCGTGCGGCTCCTGCTCATGGTGGCGCTCGGCGGCTTCGCCAACATCTGGGGCGTGCTCTTCGGCGTCGCCTTCGTCACGCTAGTGGGCGAGGCCCTGAAGCCGCTCGGCGCCTTCGACGTGATCGCATACGGCACGCTCCTGGTGGTTTCGGTCATCTTCTTCCCGCGGGGCCTGCTTGCCGGCATCGCGGAGCCCGTGGTGGCGCAGGCGCGCCGCTTCCGAAAGGTGGCGGCCCGATGAGCGCGCAGCCGATCCTCTCCGTCGCCCATGCAAGCGTCACCTTCGGCACGTTTGCCGCCCTCTCGGACGTGAACTTCGACATTGCCGAGGGTGAGCTTGTGGCTCTCATCGGCCCGAATGGCGCGGGCAAGACCACCATCCTCAATGTGCTCTCCGGCGAGGTGCCGCCGACCGTGGGGTCGGTGAGTTTCCGCGACCGCCCGCTTGCCGGCCTCAAGCCGCATCAGGTGACGCGGCGGGGCCTCGCCCGCACGTTCCAGGCAGCGGAGCCGTTCCAGCACTTGACGGTGCGCGAGAATGTCATGGTCGGCGGGGTGCCGGCATCGGGCCTCGGGGTCGTCGCAGGGCTCGGCTTCCGCGCCAACGCCCTCCCGTCCGCCCGGCGCCTCCGGAGCGAGGCCGACGCCCACCTTGAACGGGTCGGGTTGCTGGAAAAGGCGGATCTCGCTGCGGGCCTTCTCACCGCCGGCCAGCGGCGCCTCCTCAGCATCGCCAGGGTGCTTGCGACCGGTGCGTCCATGCTGGTGCTGGACGAGCCTGGCGCCGGCCTCAACGAGAGCGAGAAGGCCTTCCTCGGGGACGTGATCCTGACCCTGTGGCGCGAAGGCCGCACGGTGCTTTTCGTCGAGCATGACATGCCCCTGGTGACCCGGATCGCCCAGCGGATCATGGTGCTCGACCGCGGACATCTCATCGCCGACGGGGCACCCCACGCTGTGCGGGCCAATCCGCAGGTGATCGAGGCCTATCTCGGCCGTCGCGCGCCGGACGAGCCGGAAGCCGTGCCCGGCATTGCCGCCCTCGCATCGGTCCCCGAGGCGAGGCAGGCGGCACGGCTGCTGACGGTCAAGGATCTGCGCGTTGCATACGGCGGCCTGACGGCGGTGGACGGCGTCTCGCTCCACATCGACGAAGGCGAGGTCTTGGCGCTTGTCGGTGCCAACGGCGCGGGCAAGAGCAGCCTGCTCAAGGCCGTGGCCCGTGTCGTCCCCGCGCGCGCCACCGAGATGTCGTTCGCGGGCGAAGAGATCGCGCGCCTCCCGGAGGACGCCGTCGTCGCGCGCGGCCTCTGCCTCGTACCCGAAGGGCGCGCCCTGTTCGGATCGCTCACGGTCGCCGAGAACCTGGCAGCCGGCCGCTATGCCCGCCGTCGGGCCCGCGGCTTCACGCACCTCCTCCACCAGAGCCGCGAGGAGCGGGCGGTTTTCGAGGCCCGCCTGGATATGGTCTACCAGTTGTTCCCGGTGCTGAAGGAGCGGGGGCGGCAGCTCGCCGGCACGCTCTCCGGAGGGCAGGGCCAGATGCTCGCCATCGGCCGCGCGCTCATGGGCGAGCCGCGCCTTCTGATGCTGGATGAACCCTCCCTCGGCCTCGCCCCGCAGGTGGTCGACGAGATCTTCGCCGCCGTCGCCCGGCTGAAGCGGCAGGGCCTCACCATCCTGCTGGTGGAGCAGAACATCGCCGCTGCGCTCGCCATTGCCGACCGCGGCATGGTGCTCGCCAACGGTCGTGTCGCCGCCAGCGGCACGGGCCGCGAACTGCTGAAGGATCCCCGGATTACCGAGGCCTATCTCGGGACGAGCAACGATCAGGCGGCGGCCTGCACCCAGCCGCGCATGATCGCGATTAGAGGAGGCCCGGTTGGACGAGATCTCTGCCCCCTTGATCCTCTCCGATGCCGACCGCAAGGCGCTCGCCCTGATGCACGCGGTGGAGCCGGCCTGGCGCAGCGTCGTCCTGGCGCGCGATGCCATGGCTTTTCCCGAGCGCACCATTCTTCACGCCGGGCCGCCCGTGGACCTGGCGCGCATCGCCCGTCCCATCCTGAACAGCGCGGTGATGGCCGCGCTGCTGGAGAATTGGGCCGAGGACGCCGCCGAGGCGGAAGCGATGATCCTCTCCGGCACCATCCGCCTGGCTCCGGCTCAGGATCACGGCGCGATGGTTCCCCTCGCCGCCGTGTTCTCTCCCAACATGGCGGCGCAGGTCGTTGTCGATCTTGCCAATCCGGTCCGACGCGTCCTCGCGCCCATGAACGGCGGGATGGTGAAAGCCCAGCGGCTCGGCCTCGCCGGGCCGGAAATCCTCGCCCACCTGAAGTGGATCAACGGCAATCTGGCGGCCACCCTGTCCATCATCGTCGACCGCGACATCCCCCTCATCCCCATCGCCGATGCCGCACTGTTGGCGGGTGACGACTGCCACGGCCGCACCGGGGAGGGCACGCGGCGTGTCATCGAGGCCATCGCGCCACGCCTCGGCAGCGACACGCCGGAGCGCCATTTCCTCGACGGCGCGCCGGGCTTCTTCCTGAACCTCTGGATGGCGGCGGCAAAGCTGATCGCATCCGCCGCTGAAATCCCCGGCAGCAGCCTCATCACCGCCATGGGCGCCAACGGCGTGGACGCGGGCATCCAGCTCGGAGGCAGGCCCGGCTGCTGGTTCACCGCGCCGGCCATCCCGCCGGAGGGGGCGCTGGTCGATGGCGCGACCCCCGACGACCGGCTCGGCGCCATCGGTGACAGCGCCCTCGTGGACGCGCTGGGCTTCGGCGCCATGCTGGGCGAGCCGACCGGCGTGCCGCGCGCGCACCTCCTGCCCCTTGAACACCCCGCCTTCGCCCTCAGCCAGGCCCGGGTGGGCCTTCCCACCACGGCCCTGGCGGCGAAAGCGACCGCCCCCCGCATCGCCCTCGGCATCCTCGATCGCAGCGGGCGACGGGGACGTATCGGCGGCGGCATCTACACCCCGCCCGCCGCCCTCTTCGCGGAGGCCCTCCGCGCCATCGCCTGACCTGTCACCGTCCTGCCCCACCTGCCCCGACCATAGGTGTTCCCATGCTGCCCCTGAGATCCTCCCTGGCCACACTGCTTCTCGCCCTTGGCCTCACGACCGCCCACGCCGCCGACCCCATCAAGATCGGCGGATTGCTGGAGACGTCCGGCTCCATCGCATCCCTCGGCCAGCCGGGGCTCGAGGGTGCCATGCTCGCGGTGGAGCAGATCAACAAGTGCGGCGGGATCAATGGCCAGCCCGTCGAGTTCGTGAATGTGAACACCGAGAGCGACAACACCCGCGCCGTAACGGCCGTGAAGCGTCTCATCGGGCAAGGCGACATCGCGGCGATCGTCGGGCCCATGAACTCCGGCTCGTCCTTCGCCATCATCGACACCATCCAGCGGGCATCCATGCCCATGATCTCCAACGGCGGCTCGCGCAACATCGTCCTGCCTGCGGACGAAAAGAAATGGATCTTTCTCTCTCCGCTGACCGACGTGCTCGTGCAAAGCGTGATGATGGAGGACATGAAGAAGCGCGGCATCAGCCGGATCGCCGTGCTGAACGCGGACAGCCCCTTCGGCACCAGCGGCCGCGAGCAGATGGAGAAGAACGCCGCCGGCTACGGCATCACCATCGTGTCCCAGCAGGCCTTCGGCAATGGCGACCAGGACATGACGCCCCAGCTCACCAAGGTCCGTGGCACGGATGCCCAGGCGGTGGTGGTATGGGCGACGGGTCCGGGCCAGGCCATCGCCGTGAAGAACTTCCGGCAGCTCGGCATCGATCTGCCGCTCTATCTCTCCCACGCCGCGAATGACTTCAACTTCCTCCGCCTCGCCGGCACCGCGGCCGAAGGCATCTTCATTCCGTCCTCCAAGATCTATGTCACCGGCTCCCTGGCTGCGGGGGACCCGCAAAGGCCTGTGATCGAGAGCTTCGTGAAGGACTATGAGGCGAAGTACGGCAAGCCGCCGGCCACCTTCGCCGGCAACGCCTACGACGCCGTGATGATGCTGGCGGAAGCGGTGAAGAAAGCCGGCGCCACCGACCGTGCCGCCATCCGCGCCGCCATCGAAGGCCTCAAGGATCACGTGGGCGTCACCGCGGTCTATACCTATGGCCCGGCCGATCATTTCGGCGCCAAGGCGGACAGCGTGGTGATGCTCACCGTCAAGGACGGGAAGTTCGCCCTCGTTCCGTGACCGGCGGCGGACTTTCCCGCCGCCACCAACCCATCCGTTCAGAAGGGCCCATTCGGCCACGGGGCCGGGCGCGGCAAGCCGCGCGCCCGGCTGGCTGCCGGAAGGAGACGAACTATGCCCAACGTGACCATCGTCTTCGCGGACGGCGAGCGAACCGCGTTCAACGCCCGCCCCGGCGAGATGATCCTTCAGGCGGCGCGTCGCAACGGTCTGGCGCTCAGTTCCGATTGCGAGGTCGGTGACTGCCAGACCTGCCGATGCACCATCCTCCAAGGCGCGGTCGAATATGACGAGTTCGCCACCACCTCCCTCACCACGCAGGAAATGGAAAGCGGCGAGGTGTTGACCTGCGTCGCGGCTGCTGATGGGGATGTGGCGCTCCGCATGCCCTATGAGCGCACCCGCCTCCTGCCGGCGAAGCCCTTCTCCCTGCGCATCGAATCCCTGGAGCGCCTCGGTGCCAGCGTGGTCCGCCTCCGGGGGCAGACGCTCGGCCTCAAGCCGCTCGCCTTCCTGTCCGGCCAGTACATCAACCTGAAGGTGCCGGGGGCAGGGGTCACCCGCTCCTATTCCATGGCCAACCCGCCCTCGGCGGAACGCAGCCTCGAACTGCTGATCCGGCTGCTCGACGATGGTGCCATGTCCACCTATCTGCGGGAGCGCGCAGCCCCCGGTGACCAGATCGAGTGCGAGGGACCCCGCGGCACTTTCTACCTGCGCGAGGGCGCCCGCCCCCTGCTGATGGTGGCGGGCGGCACGGGCCTCGCCCCCATGCTGGCCATGCTGCGCCAGATGGCGAACACGCCCGCCCCGCGCGACGTGACGCTGTGTTTCGGCGTGAACACGCCCGAAGACCTGTTCTGCATTGACGATCTTTCGGATCTCACGACACGGCTGCCGGGCCTTGCCGTCCGCGTCGCGGTTGCGCGCGGAGGGGCCGGCAGCGACTGGCAGGCGGGATATGCCACGGACCTCCTGGCACCCGAGGATGTGCCGGGGAGAGACATCTATCTGTGCGGCCCGCCGCCCATGACCGACGCGGCCCGCACCTTCCTTGCTGCCCACGGGGCCGATCCCGCCGCCATCTTCCTGGAACGCTTTGTTGCGAGCGGGGCTCCGGCCCTGTCGTCGCCCACCGCCTGACTGGCGCCAGACTGTCGGCCGACCAAGCCGCCTCCATCGACCTGGTCGCGCCTCCCCGCGGACCCAGAAGCGGCGCTCGGCAGGCTCCGGCCGGGCCTCTTTCTGGGCCCTTCCGGAGTCATCGGCGGTCGGTTCGGCCTGCCGCCGGAATGGACCGACGCCAGCGGCAAGCAGGCGATGCGTCGAGCGCGCCTTCGCGGCCTTCAGCGCTAAGGCTGCGCCTCGGTGGGCGTGCTGAGGCTCCACATGGCGTCGAACATGGAGGCCTGGAAGGCGGCGAACTCGGCGCTGTCGATGATCATGCCGTAGCTCTCCCGCGCCGAGGAGATCAGGGCGACCTTGTTGCCGTAGATGAAGCACGTCATGGCGAGGGTGTGCGTGCTCGGCGCGTAGCGCAGCTCGCGCTTCTGCTCCTGGCTGGAAGGCCAGATGGGCACGATGTCGCGCTCGGCCGAGCGGATCACGCGTAGCCAGATGCCCCGGCGCGCGCGCTCGGACAGATAGCGCTCCATCTCTCCGAGCCCGGGCTCGGCCATCAACTCCTTCATGGAGAGCGTGGCGCGCAGTACCGTGTCGCCGCCGGAGAGCGTGTCCCACAAGGTGGTGCGGATTCCCTCGGGGCCGGGATGGAAGCGCACGTTCGGCTTGCCGGTCTCGTGGTGGTACATGGAGCGCAGCACCGGCATCACGTCCTCCAGCATCTGCCGGCGCGCCTCGATGCGCTCCAGCAGCACGCCGGGATCCTGGGCCACAACGAACCGCCTTTTGCCGTGGTCGACGAAGCGGATGAGCCCTTCCGCCTCCAGCTTGGCCAGCGCGTCGTGTGCGGTGGTGCGCGCCATTCCCGCCTTGGCCGCCACCTCCGTGACGGAGGCGCCGCCGAGGCTGACCGTCGTCAGATAGAGTTTGTAGAGCGTCCCGGTGATGCCGATCCGGGCGAGCTTTTCTTCAATGTCCGTCGTCACGCGGTATCCCCCGATGGGCGAAGCATGGCTGAACTCGCCGGCGCGGTCTATCGTCGGATTTAGCCGATATAATCCGTTGTGCAACGCACAAAAAATAAGCGGAATGCCGGCAATTTGGCCCTGAAAATCAGCGAATATGCCTGATCTATCCCCATCGTACCGCCCGGAGCGAATTGACGGAAAAGTCCGACATAAATAGGTTTGTCCACATGCCCGGATGCATGAACGAGCCCCCAGCACCCAGCGCGAAGGAGGATGTCCTGATGGAAGCGAAAGCCGATGCGGGCGCCCTGGCCGCCATAGGCGGCGACCACCGCTCCGCCGCCAAGGCGCCGGCGTGGCGCCTGACGCTGGCGCGTGTCCTGGCCGACCGCTCGGTGCGCGCAGGCCTCGGCCTTGCCGCCTTCTTCGCCGTCTGGCAGGCGGTGACCGGCCTCGGCATCGTCGATGGCTTTCTCCTGCCCTCGCCGGTGGCGGTGGCGCAGGCGCTGTGGGAGCTGGCGATCGACGGCTCCTTGTGGGTGCATCTCGCCGCCAGCCTCCAGCGCGTCGCCGTGGGCTTCCTGTTCGCCTGCGTCGTCGGGCTGGTGCTCGGCCTCGTCTGCGGCTGGTGGCGCACCGTGTCCGACTTCGTGCGCCCGGTGGTGGAGGCGCTGCGCCCGATCCCGCCGCTGGCCTGGATCCCGATCACCATCCTGTGGTTCGGCCTCGGCGACGCGGCCTCCTACTTCCTGGTGTTCCTCGGCGCCGTGTTCCCCGCCTTCGTCGCCACCTACACCGCAGTGCGCGGCCTCGACCGCAACCAGATGAACGCCGCGCTCTGCCTCGGCGCCAAGCCCTGGCAGCTGTTTTGGGACGTGCTGATTCCGGCCTCGCTACCGATCATCCTGCCGGGACTGCGCATCGCGCTGGGGGTGGGGTGGATGTGCGTCGTCACCGCCGAGCTCATCGCCGCCCAGACCGGCCTCGGCTATCTGATCCAGCAATCCCGCATGCTGTTCCAGATCAACAACGTGGTGGCTGGCATGGTCACCATCGGCCTGGTGGGCTTCGCCATGTCGGCGATCCTGGAGCGGATCGAGCGGCGGGTGAATGCCTGGGCCCCTTCCGAGCGCAATTGAGGAGAGAGCCATGGCCGCGACCGCCGTCCTCACCACCTCGGCCTCCCGCAGCGAAGTCCTCGCCCCGGCGCCGGCCGACATCCAGATCGACATCCGCAACGTGGGCAAGGTGTATGGCGGCAAGGCCGCGGACACCGCCGTCGTGGCGCTGGACGGCGTGACGCTGAAGATCCGCCGCGGCGAGTTCATCTCGCTGCTCGGACCCTCGGGCTGCGGGAAGTCGACGCTGCTTGGCATCGTCGCCGGGTTTCAGTCCGCCACCAGCGGGCAGATTCTTCAGGACGGTCGCCCCATCACCAAGCCCGATCCCTCGCGCACCGTGGTGTTCCAGGACTACGCTCTGTTCGGCTGGATGACGGTTCAGCAGAACATCGAGTTCGGGCTCAAGGCGAAGGGCATGCCCAAGGCGCACCGCGCCGAGATCGCCCGTGCGCTGATCGCCACCGTCCACCTCTCCGGGTTCGAGGACAAGTATCCGCACGAGATGTCGGGCGGCATGAAGCAGCGCGCCGCCATCGCCCGCGCCCTGGCCCCCGATCCCGACATCCTGCTGATGGACGAGCCGTTCGGTGCGCTCGACGCCCAGACCCGCGTGCTGCTGCAGGAGGAGATCGCCCGCATCTCCTCGGAGGCCGGCAAGACGGTGATCTTCGTGACCCACGGCATCGACGAGGCGGTGTTCCTCGCCGACCGCGTGGTGGTGATGAGCCCGCGCCCGGGCCGGGTGCGCGAGGAAGTCCTCGTGCCGCTGCCGCGCCCGCGCACGGCCGAGATGCGGTCCGATCCATGGTTCGTCTCCACGGTCAACGACCTGTGGGAAACACTCAAGCCGGAATGGCAGAAAGGGGAATAATCGTGACCTCAGGAATCTCGCGCCGTCGCTTCGGCCAGCTCGCCGCTGGCCTCGCCGCCTCGCTCCCGCTCGCGGCGCCGTCGATCCTGCGCGCCCAGGAGGGCGACGTGGTGCGGTTCTGCTGGTTCAACACGACCACCGTCTCGGCCCAGATCGCACATGTGCTCATGCGCACCGACATCCCGGCCCGGAACGGGTTGAAGATGGAGATGATCCAGCTCGCCGCCTCGCCCGCTATCACCGAGGCTCTCGTCTCGAATGCAGGCGACGTTGGCACGCTCTCGGACTTCGCCGCCGTGACCACCATGGCCATCGGTGCGCCGGTGACGACCGTGTCTTCGCAGGCGCGCTTCCGCTCCGCCGTGCTCGCCACCAAGAAGTCCGGCATCACCAAGATGGAGGACCTCAAGGGCAAGCAGGTGTTCGGCACGTTCGGCATCACCGCGTTCCAGAATGCACAGGATGCGGTGCTCAAGGCCGGCCTCGTGCCGGGCAAGGACATGACGTTTGTGAACGTCGGTCCGGCGGAGCTCGCGGACGCAGTGGGCGCCCAGCGCATCGACGCCTTCTTCAGCTACGATCCGTTCGTCAGCTATTTCGAGAGCACCGGCCATGCCACGGTGATCTCGCAGAATCTCAGCCCGGTGATCGTGCTCACGGCGAACAACCGCTTCGTCCAGCAGAAGCCCGACGTGCTGAAGCGCCTCCTCATGGCCAATGCCGAGGCGCTGTTCTTCGCGGCCCAGAACAATGACATGGTCAATGGCTGGTTCCGCTCGCTCGAGCCGGCGAAGAACATCCCGGAGCCGGTGCTGCAGAAGGCATCCAGCTACGACCCGGCGTGGAGTGCGAAGGTCTTCACCGACATCAAGGTGGAGCTCTCCCCGGCGCAGATCGCGCAGATGGAGGCCCTCGGCAAGTGGGGCGTCGACGCCAAGCTTCTGCCGCGCCTGCCGGACGTGTCGAAGTTCATCAACACCTCCATTGCCGGCGCGGTCGACAAGGAGATCGCGGCCGGCGGGTTCGACGTCAAGAGCGTGAAGATCCTGCGCGCCTGAGCGTGCGCCTTCCTCCCTGATCCAGCCGGCGGCGCGCCCGACACGGGCCCGAGCGCCGCCGGCTTTGCCGTCCCGCGCCTTCATCGCGGGGCGAAGCAGGATTGAGATGACCGACCAGACGGCACATTCGGCAGGTACGCTGCCGCCGGCGGGACGCGCCGAGGACCGGGCCTTCCCTCCGCGTCGGCCGGCGGGCGACGGCCATAAGGGCGCAGGGCCGGCGACACGCCATTTCGACTTCGCGCGCCTCTCCGCCGACGAGCGCTATCGGCTGATGGCGTCCACCATCATGCCGCGCCCCATCGCCTGGGTGGTGAGCGTGAGCGCCGAGGGCATCGTGAACGCCGCGCCCTATTCCTTCTTCAACATGTTCGGCGCCGACCGCCCGGTGGTGGCGCTCGGCATCCTGGCGCGGCCGGGGCAGCCGAAGGACACTGGTGCCAACATCCGCACCACCGGCGAGTTTGTGGTCAACCTCGTTCCCCATGGGCTGGTGGAGGCGATGAACACCACGTGCGTCGAGGCGCCGCCGGAGGTGGACGAGACCGTGCTCGTCGGGCTCGCGACCGTGCCGAGCCTTGCTGTCCGCCCGCCGCGCATCGCCGCCTCCCCGGTGGCCTTCGAATGCCGTCTGGCGCACCTGCTTGAGACCGGCCCCGGCCAACTCCTGGCGGTGGGGGAGGTGCTGCACGCCCATTATGCGGCCCAGGTCCTCTCCGGCGACCCCGAGCGGCCACGGGTCGATCCCGCCGCCCTCGATCTCGTCGGGCGCATGCACGGCGCCTCCGCTTACACCCACACCCGCGACCTGTTCGACCTCCAGCGTCCCCAATGGCGGGACGGTGGCAACACGCATCACGAGGAATGAGCCAGATGTCCAAGATCAAGGTCGCCGCAGTGCAGGCCGCGACGGTTCCCTTCGACGGCGCCGCCGCGACCGCGCGCACCGTCTCGCTCATCGCCGAGGCAGCGGCGACGGGCGCCAAGCTCGCCGTGTTCCCGGAGGCGTTCATCGGCGGCTATCCCAAGGGGCTCGATTTCGGCTGCTGCGTCGGCAGGCGTACCGCCGAGGGCCGGGCCGACTTCGCCCGCTACGTGCGCGGCGCCATCGCCGTGCCGGGCCCGGAGGTCGACCAGATCGCAGCAGCGTGCGCCCAGCACGACATCCATGCGGTGGTGGGGGTGATGGAGCGTGACGGCGGGACGCTCTACTGCACGGCGCTGTATTTCGGACCCGGCGTCCTGCTCGGCAAGCACCGCAAGGTGATGCCGACGGGCGCGGAACGGCTGGTGTGGGGCTTCGGCGACGGCTCGACCCTGACCGTGGTCGACACGCCGCTCGGCAAGCTCGGCGGCGCGATCTGCTGGGAGCACTACATGCCCCTCATGCGGGCCGCCTACTACGCCAAGGGCGTGCAGATCTGGGCCGCGCCCACCGCCGACGACCGTGAGAGCTGGATCCCCACCATGCGCCACGTGGCGATGGAGGGCCGCTGCTTCGTGGTCGCCGCCTGCCAGGTGATGCGCCGCTCAGACTTCCCGGAGGACTATGCGAGCCGCATCGAGGCGGCGCCCGACGAGTGGATGATGCACGGCCGCTCGGTGATCGTCGGCCCGCTGGGCGAGATCCTGGCCGGGCCGCTGGTGGACGAAGAGGGCATCCTCACTGCGGAGATCGACCTCGACCACATCCTCGGCGCCAAGCTCGACTTCGATCCGATCGGCCACTATGCCCGGCCGGACCTGTTCAGCCTGCGGGTCGACGAGGCCCCGCAACTGCCCGTGGTGCCGGCCGCCGGCCGACTCGAGATCGCCGCCGGCGCGAAGGCCTAGCTAGCGGGGCGCTCGTCCTGCGGGCAAGGCGGAGGTAAGTCGGCCCGGATTGCCAAGCGGCCGATCAGCAGCACAATGGGTGGTCCGCGGTCAGGCTCACGCTGGCGGCGGCCCACCGCATGTGTCTCGATCGGCTGCCTTATGACCCGCGACATCGGCGCGATGCCCGACGACGCCGTACCTCTGCTCGACGAGGCGGACGTCCGCGACATAGTCGCGCTGCTCGGGGACGTGATCGTCGCGCGCCAGGACTTCTCCAGCGTGAAGCGGCAGCTCGTCGAGGGTATCTGCAAGCTGGTCGACGCCGACGCCTGGACCTGGAGCCTCGGCTGTTACGCCGAGCCCGGCGCGCAGCCGGTCTATCTCGGCTTCGCGCACGGCGGCTTCGACGACGCGCGCTATGCCCAGCTGCTCCTCGCCGCCAGCCACCCCGACATGGCGTGGACCTCCGAGAAGCTGCTCGGCGAGATGCGCCAGAAGGCCGGCCACGTGACGCGCCTGCGCCAGCAGATCGTAGACGAGACGACGTTCGTCGGCTCCGGCGTGAACGCCTATCTCTGCGATGCGGACATCGGGCCGTTCATCTTCTCGCTGCGCCCGATCGACGAGCGCGCGGTGAGCATCATCTCCATCTTCCGCAGCGGCAACGCCCCGCCCTTTTCCGAGCGCGAGGCGCGGATCGCCCACATCCTGCTCAGCGAACTGCCGTGGCTGCACCAGCAGGGGTGGCCGACCGACCGCGGCGCCTCGGTGCCGCGCCTTTCGCCACGCCTGCGGCTGGTGCTGAACCTGCTGCTGGACGGGCGCACACGCAAGGAGATGGCGACCAGCCTCGCGCTGTCCGAGCACACCATCGCCCAGTACCAGAAGACCCTCTACAAGCACTTCGGCGTCAAGTCCCATGCCACACTACTGCGGCGCTTCCAGATGGGGGACGGCGGCGACCGCTAGCTGACTCGCGCCACGCAGTCCTGAAGGCGAGGCGCGCTCCGGCGCGCGGTCGGCCGCATCTCGCACTGCAGCAAGATCCAATCCCTCAAATGAGGGAATAGCCAGAAATACGCGTCATCTGCTACCCGAATGTCACTGATTGGTGTCGGTCCGCCAGTGATTGTAGACGTCGGAAGAGAAAACTTTTTGGCATTTTCCCTTCCATCGGGGCCGGCAGAATTTTTCGTCAAGTATCAGTATCAGAAAAATTTTCCAGCACACCGAAGTGCAATAGTCTTATTGTTCGGCCGATAAAGAATCATCCAGCGTTCTGCATCATCAGGATACCGTAAAACGATAGCGGCGCCTTCCGAAGACGATGGCCCGCCAAGGGACAACGCCGACATGCATCCCTCGCGACGGGACGTGCTGAAATGGACCGCCGCGGGCGGCATCGTGCTGAGCGTGGCGCGTCTGCCTTTCGCTGAGGCGGCCACATTCGAGTCCACGCAGACGATGCCCGGGCGGGCTGCGGCCGGTCGCGCCGGCGCCGGGCGCATCGACGCCGTGGCCAAGGTGACGGGCGCCAAGCTCTACGCCTCCGACTTCCGTGCCGCCGACATGGAGGGCTGGCCCGCGACCACGGCCCATGCGCTGCTGGTGCGGGCCGCGGATGCCACGCACGTGCTCACGGGACTGGAGCTCGGCCTACTCGGCGCCGACGCGAAGCCGAGCGTGGTGGTGACGGCGAAGGACCTGGAACGCGCCGGACTGCGCGCGCCGCCCTTCTATGCCGGTGATCTGCTCTGCCCGCTGGGCACGACGCCCGTCTATCTCGGCCAGCCGGTGGCGCTGCTGCTGTTCGACAGCTTCGACGCCTACGACCGCGCGCGCATCACCCTGCGCGAGAAGAGCCCGCTGACCTTTGGCGCGCAGACCGGACCGGTGGAGCAGCCCAATTATGCCGCGCTGCGGTTCACCCGCGTCGCCGGTGCCGAGCCGGGCGCACCCGACGCCTACTCGCCGCTGATGGAGGGGTGGATCAGCCCTGGCTTCTTCGCGGCCGGCGGGCGGCCGATCTGGAAGCCTCTGCCCGCCTCCGAGGGCGGCCAGTACAAGAAGGGCGCGACCTACGGCGAGGAGATCCGCGCCCTCATCGCCGCCAAGGACCCCGCGATGGTGGTGCTCGACCGCGCCTTCCGCACACAGTCCGTGGACCCTATGTTTCTCGAGCCCGAATGCGGCCTCGCCTGGTACGATCCCAAGGCCAGGGCGCTGCGGCTCGCCCTCGGGGTGCAGTCGCCCTTCGAGGCCGCGGACGCGCTCGGCGATCTGCTGGGCAAGGCCAAGGCAGAGTTCAAGCCGGAGCGCATCGAAACCCATTTCGCCCATATGGGCGGCGGCTTCGGCGGTCGCGACCACACCCCGTTTCCGCTCTATGTGGCGCTCGCCGCCATGTTCCTGCCGGGCCGGCCGATCCGCCTCGCGCACGACCGCTTCCAGCAGTTCCAGGGCGGGATCAAGCGCCACGCCTTCGAAATGCGCTCCCAGGTGGCGTTCGACCGCGCCTCGGGCCGCATCCGCGCCTTCGCCGCCGACCATGTGCTCGACGGCGGCGGGCTCGCAAACTATTCGGCGAGTGTGGCGGTGGTCTCCGCCACCTCAGCGATCGGCAGCTACGACGTGCCCAAGGTGGACGTGACGACGGTCGCCCATCACACGCGCGGCGTCACTGCGGGCTCCATGCGCGGCTATGGCGTGCTCCAGACCTCGGTGGCGCTGGAGACGCTCATGGACGAGGCGGCCGAAGCGCTAGGGATGGATCCGGTGGCGCTGCGCCGGGCCAACCTGCTCAAGGCCGGCGGCCGCTCGCTCACCGGCAATCCCTGGACGGTGTCGGTCCGCACGCCGGAGATCCTCGACCGCCTGGAGCGCCACGATCTGTGGCGCGGGCGCGCCGCGGCCAAGGCAGCGGCGCCCGCCGGCACCCGGATCGGCACCGGCCTCGCCATCTCCACCAAGGACTACGGCACCGGCGCCGACTGCTCGCTGGGGCGGGTGGAGGTGGACCCGGACGGGCGCATCCGCATCTGTTGCGACGCGACGGAGATGGGCAATGGCATCGGCACCTCGGTTGCGAACCGGGTGGCGCAGTATCTTGGCCGGGTCGCCGACGAGGTTTCGGTGGCCCGCATCGACGCCTTCGGCGCGCTCGGCCTCGTCACCTCGGACGATCCCTACACCATCACCCAGGCGGCGCAGGACAAGGCGGCCCGCAACCCGCGCTGGGTGCCGGCCATCTCCTCGGCCACCAGTGCCTCCATCGGGGCCCATGTGGGCACCCAGGCAGCGGCGCAGGCGGCGCGCGTCGTGCTGCGCTTCGGCCTGTGGCCGGCGGCGCTGGCGCTGTGGGGCATCGCGCAGAAGGATCCGCGCCGCTTCCTGTGGGAGGAGGCCTACTGGCAGGACGGGATGCTCATCCTGTCCGGCCTGCCGCCGCTGGCGCAGAAGGACGTGGCCGCCAAGGCCCACGCCATGGGCGCGCTCACCGGCGCCATGGCTCACGCCTTCTCGCGCTGGGCATGGGCACAGGCGGCCTTCCCGCTGGACGGCCTCGACTGGGCGGCTGACATCGACGCGCTGGCAGTGCGCCGCGGCTCCGGGCCGTTCAAGGTGCTCGACCGCGGCTTCGTCGCCTTCCCGCCGGCGAGCTACAACCGCATCGGCACGTCCTTCACCTCGAGCTGCGGCACGCTGGTGCAGGTGGCCGTCGACACGGCAAGCGGCGCGGTGCGGGTGGCGCGCGCCTACAGCGTGCTGGAATGCGGCCAGACACTGACCCGCGAGGTGGTGGTGGGCCAGGCGCAGGGCGGCTTCGCCATGGGCGTCGGCTACGCGCTGCTGGAGAAGCTGCCGCCGTTCGAGGATGGCCCCGGCAACGGGCGCTGGAACCTCGGCGACTACGTAGTGGCGCGTGCCTCCGATTTGCCGATCCACGGGCTCGAGGTCGAGGTGCTTCCCCCCATCGCCCCCAATGAGCCGCCCAAGGGCATGGCCGAGGTGGTGATGATTCCCGTGGTGCCGGCGATCCTCAACGCCATCCACGACGCCACCGGCCGGCGCTTCTCCGCGCTGCCGGTCACGCCGGACGATGTCCGGCGCGCCTTGTGAAGGAGCCCCCCGTGCCCGCGATCTCACTCACCATCAACGGCCGTCCGCACGGGCCGATCGAGGTGCGCGAAGACCTCTCCATGAACGACTTTTTGCGTGAGGTGCTCGGTCTCACCGGCACCAAGTTCGGCTGCGGCGCCGCCCAGTGCCTGAGCTGCGCGGTGATCGTCGACGCCGCCGACGGCACCAGCGCCACCATGCCCACCTGCGTTGTCGCCGCTGCCGATTTCGACCGCAAGAAGATCCGCACCATCGAGGGCCACGCCCGCGACGGTGTTTTGACGCCGCTGCAGACGAGCTTCATCACCCATTTCGCCTTCCAGTGCGGCTACTGCACGCCCGGCTTCCTCGCTGAGGGTCAGGTGTTGCTGGAGCGCCTGGAGAAGGCACCCATCGCGCGCGCCGAGGTGGAACGCACCATCACCGAAGCGCTGGACGGCCATCTGTGCCGATGCTCGGGCTACGTGAAGTACCACGAGGCCGTGCGCGACGTGATCCTGGCCGATCCCAAGCGTTACCTCACTTGAGCGGACCCCAGCCATGATCCCTCACCGGCGGCTCTTCACCCTCCTCGCGGCGGCTGCGGTGGGCCTGCTTTCCGCGGCCCTGGCGCGTGGCGAAGGCTCGCCGCCCGCGGCCCCCCTTGCCCCGCCGGCGAGCTTTTCCGCCATCGCCGATCCGGCGGAGCTGTCCGCTGCCTATTTCGCCGAGCTGAGCAAGGTGCTCACGAGCCCGCGCTGCACCAACTGCCATCCGGCGGGCGACCGCCCGCGCCAGGGCGACGCTGCGCGGCCGCACCAGCCGCCGGTGTTTCGCGGCCCCGACGGCAAGGGCCTCACGAGCCTGCGCTGCGCCATGTGCCACCGCGAGGCCAATTTCGATCCCGCCGGCATGCCCGGTCATCCCCACTGGCAGCTCGCGCCCGCCGAGATGGCGTGGGAGGGCAAGACCCCGCGCGAGATCTGCATCCAGATCAAGGAACCCGCGCGCAATGGCGGGCGCTCCGTCGAAGACCTGATCGCGCATATCGGCGACGACACGCTGGTGGGCTGGGCCTGGGCGCCGGGCGGCGGCCGCACGCCGGCCCCCGGAACGCAGGCCGAGGCCAAGGCTCTGGTCAGGGCATGGGTGGAGAGCGGCGCCGTCTGCCCGAAATGAATAGAGATGAGGAGGAAGCGATGAGATTAGCGTCAATGGGAATAGCCTTGACAGCCGCGCTCGCCGTGGCGGCGCCGGCCAAGGCGGCCGAGCTGCCGGACTATCTGAAGCCGATCTCCGGCCAGCTGCCGCCGCCCTCGGCGCAGGAGGTCGCCACCCGCAACGTGCTCCAGCTCAACACCACCATGTTCTCGCTCTACGAGAACGCCGGCCGGCTGTTCCGTGCCAACATCCTGAACCAGCACCCGATGATCCTTGCGTTGTTCTCCGGGGCCGGCGGACGCATGATCCTTTACCGCCCCGGCAAGCCGCCGCTGGAGGCACCTTCGGTGCCGAAGGTCTACCAGGTGATGAAGTCGCTCGGCCACAGCACCATGGCGATCTCCGAGGTGGTGCTGCCCTTCATCGACAACGCGCAGGACAAAAGCTGGATGGCGCCCATGCGCGCCTATCTGACGGAGATGAAGAGCGCTCTGGAAGGCATCGGCGTCGCCGAGATGCCGGACGAGTGGCGGGCCAACTCGCGGTCGATCCTGGAAAACAACATCGCCTTCATGGAGGCGACCCTGGCCAAGGGCGTCATCACGCTCGATGCGGTGCAGGGCTTCGCCAAGACGCAGGGGCCGGTGCTGCGCAACGCCATCTCATGGGCGGCGCAGACCCAGGTGAAGCACTGGATGGGCGTGCTCGACGGATGGAAGCAGGAGCTGGGCGGCAGCTTCGACAAGGTCTACGCGGCCAGCAACACCATCTATGTGGCGCGGCAGAATAACGTGCTGTTCAGCGTCCTCGCCCAGTATTTCGGCCCCGAGGCGATCAACGACCGGCTGCTTCTGATCGAGACCATCTCCTTCACCACCACGCCGGAAGACATGCTCACCTCGCTGGTGCGCATCATCTCCGACCGCTCGGTGGGCGGCCTGTTCTTCAACAACGACCGCCTGATGGACTACGAGCTCATGGGGGGCGACGCCCGCAAGGCCATCGTTTCGGAGATGAAGGCGCGGGGCCAGACGGCGTTCCTGCCGCCGGCGGTGCCGTTCGGTTCCAACCAGTGGCCGGCCCTGATCTCCGGCGGCTCGGGCGCCGCCTCGCTCGACGACCTGCACTGATCCGTCAGGGTCCGGGGCATCGGGCTCCCGGACCCCCTGCCACCGAGGGGGAAGCCATGCGCCTGCGCGCCATCGCTCTTCTGCTCGCCGCCGTGCTCGCGCACGCGCCGGCTCACGCGCAGTCGGGCACCGACTGGATCACCGGCCTGCCGCGTCAGGACATCCCCGTCGCGACATGGCCGGGCGGCAGGAAGGTCGCCGTGGTGTTCGTGCTCTATGTGGAGGTGTGGGGACAGGGCCAGGGACCGAATTTCCGGCCCGACATGACCTCCCGCAAGCCGGACCTCGTGGACGAGGGCTTCCGCCAGTACGCCATCGCGTTTGGCCTGCCGCGCGCCGGAGCGCTGTTCAAGGAGATGGGGGTGCCGCTCAGCCTGGCGCTGAACGCCCAGTTCCCCACCGCCCAGCCGCAGGTCTGGAAGACGCTGCGCGCGCTGGTGCCGCAGGCGCCGATCATCGCCCACGGGCTCAACAACTCCACCGATCTGCTCCCCCTCGCGGAGGGGCCTGCCGCCCAGCGCGCCTATATCCGAAAGACCCTCGACATGATCGAGGCGTCCACAGGGGTGCGCAGCGTCGGCTGGTCGAGCCCGAGCGTCTATCCCGACGCGCAGACTTTCGCGGCGACCGCGGCGGAGGGCATCCGCTACACCCTCGACGGCATGGATTCGGACCTGCTCTCGCGGCTCGACACCAAGCCGGCTCCGCTGGTGCTGATCCCCTATCCGCCGAGCGTCGTCGACATGGGCCAGTACCTGTCGCGCTTCAAGGAGGCGAGCGACCTCGAGCGGCTGTGGATCGACTATGTGAGCGAGATGGCGCGCGAGGCCAAGGCCGATCCCGGCCGGCCGGCAACCATCGTCGCCATCGGCCTCCACCCGTTCGTGATCGGCACGCCGGCGGGCGCGGCGGCCATGCGGCGGGTGCTCGAGGTCCTCAAGGGGCTAGACCAGGTCTGGCTGACCGATTCCGAGCAGGTCATGCGCGCCGCCGGCCAGCCGTTCTAGGCTGTTGATCTCGAAGTTTCCTTGGGTGCGCGCCGGCGTTCCTCGGCGCTACCGTGCCGGATCCTGGCCGACGGGCCATGTGGCGAGAGCCTGTTCGGCGATGGCACTCAGTTTTTCCCGGCTGAAGCCGGCCTTGGCCTGCACCGCTATGCCGTGAGACACGGTCATCAGGAATGCGGCAAGGACTTCGGGTCTGGCGCTCGCGGGAAGGTCGCCCTCGGCCTTCGCGCGCTCGAGTCGGTCGCGAAGCTGCGCCTCGCCCGCCGACCGGGCATCGATCAAGGCCTGCCGCACGGGTTCCGCCTCGTCCGTGCCGGCGAGGACCCCGTTGATGCCGAGGCACCCCGTATGCTCCGCATAGCGCGTGTTGAGGTCCACCGCGCCGTGCAGGATATGCGCGGCAACCTCTCGCGCGGTCGCAAGCTGCAGGGCCTGCGGGATGAAGTCGAGGTACCGCTCGTAGTAGCGGGCGAGGGCGCGGCGGAAGAGCGCTTCCTTGTTGCCGAAGGCTGAATAGAGCGCCGGCCTCTCCACGCCGGCCGCCTCGGTCAGGTCGGCATAGGACGCGCCTTCGTAGCCCTTGCGCCAGAAGACGCACAGCACCGCGTCGAGCGCCTCGTCCACGTCGAATGCGCGCGGACGCCCCATTACGCCAGCTCAGTCCGTTTCATAACGACCATCAATAAACCAGTTGACAGCCCGCGTCCATATTTCATACCAATCGTTACGTAACGATCGTTACGACAATAGCGCTGCTGCACGCCGGGGTCCGGGCGTCGGTTCGGCGCCACGCAGAAAGGGATCCAATGTCGACAGTATTGAAGGGCAAGGTCGCCCTCGTCACCGGCGGCTCGCGCGGGCTCGGGGCCGCCACCGCAGAGGCCCTCGCCGACCTCGGGGCGGATGTGGCCATCAGCTACGTCGCGTCGGCCGAGAAGGCCGAAGCCGTGGTCGAGAAACTCAAGGCGAAAGGCGTCCGGGCACTCGCGATCCAGAGCGATCAGGCTGACATGGCGGCGGCGAAGCCGCTGGTCGAGAAGGTGGTCGCCCATTTCGGCAAGCTCGATATCCTGGTCAACAACGCGGCGATCGCCGTGCAAGGCAAGACGGTCGACGATCCCGAGCTCGACACGGTCAATCTCGATCGCCAGTGGCAGATCAACGTCATGGGCACGGTGGCGACCACGCGCGCGGCCGCGCCGGTGCTGACGGATGGCGGCCGCATCATCTTCATCGGCTCCGGCCTCGGCAGCCGCGTGCCGTTCCCGGGCGTGGCGGATTATGCCGGCACCAAGGCCGCCATCGCCGGATATGCGAAGGGCGTCCAGCGGGATCTCGGCGGGCGCAACATCACCGTCTCGGTGGTGCAGCCGGGGATCATGCCCACCGACATGGCGTCGGCGGTGGCGGACAAGCTGCCCGATGCGATCATGGACATCCACGCCATCCGTCGCATCGCGACCCTGCAGGAGGTGGCGGCGACCGTTTGCTTCCTTGCGGGGCCGGACGCCAGCTACATTGCCGGCGGCGTCATCGACATTGCGGGTGGCTTCCAGATCTGACCCGGCATCGGGGCGCAGGGCGAGGACGGTGCCGACGCATCGGCATGGTCCCGCCCGGCGGACGTGTCGGGGACGACAGGCGCGGCCTCGGCCTAGAACTGGCTCACCCGCTCGATCACCCAGAATGCGGCGATGCTGCCGATGGCGTAGCTCGCGAGCCGGGTCAATGGCGCCTGGCGGCTCGCGAGGCGCGGGATCAATCGCCTTATGGCCATCACGAGGGCGAAGACGCCAGCAATGAACAGGAGTTGTCCTAGCTCGACGCCGAGATTGAAGGCGAAGAGCGCGAGAGGAATGTCGCCGCGCGGCAGGCCGATCTCGCGCAGGGCTCCGGCGAAGCCGAGCCCGTGGATCAGGCCGAAGCTGAAGGCGAGGAGCGCGGGAAACCGCATGGAGAGCGGGTCGCGGCGCTCGGGCGGCTTGGCCAACTCATGGGCCAGGAAAACGATGGACAAGGCGATGACCACCTCCACCGGTGCCGAGGGGATATCGACCCAGCCCAGCGCGGCAACGGCCAGTGTGATGCTGTGGGCGAGCGTGAACGCCGTGACCGCCCACAGCAGACGCCGCGGCTCGCGGATCAGCAGCAGAAGTCCGAGCACGAACAGGAGGTGGTCCACCCCTTCGAGGATGTGCGACACGCCGAGCGCGACATAGGTCGCGAGAATTTCGCCGCGGCCCGGATCGACGGGAATGGTGAAGGCGGGATCCGAGGCGGTGAGCCGATGCGTCTGCGCCCGGCCCGGCGCGAGCTCGTAGCGCACCAGCGTGTCCGTGCGGGTGTGCTCCAGCCCCTGGATCCGGATCGTCCCGCCCGCCAGGCCATTGGCGCAGGCCGCGACAAAGGCGGTGATCCAGGCCCGGCCGTCGAAGACTGGCGACGGCGCCTCGGCCGCGCAGCCGTCGGGCAGCCGAGCGGCGATCGCCATGGGACGGCCGGAGGCGTCCGGAACGCGCCAGATGATGCGCCAGCGATTCTGGCCCAGCGCGCTCAGTTCCAGATAGCCCGGATCGAGCGCATGGCCCCGCGCGGCCGGCGGGTAGAGCGCGAGGCATAGCAGGAGGAAGGCGAACCGGCGGGCGATCCTCATGGACCGAGCACCTGCGGCGTGGCGGGCAGTGTCGTCCTGAAGCGCGCCAAGAGCGCCCTGGAATAGGCATCCCGCAACTGACGCGCCTGCTCGATGCGCCACTCGGTCAGCACCTTGTCCCGCATGGCGGCGAACGCGGGCAGTTCGGGCGCGCGTGAGGCGTCGAGGCGCACCAGATGCCGGCCGTAGCCGCTCTGGATCGGGCCACTCCAGCGTCCCGGCGGGAGCATTGCGACGGCCGCGCCGAAGCCGCCGCCGAAGAGCCGTTCCACGGCCGGCTCGGGCAGGAGATCGGTTCGGAACGGTAGCAGGGTGGCCCGTCCCAGCTCGGCGGGATCTGCGCCATTCTCCAGTTGAGCGCGGAGGGCTTCGATGGCGCCTTGCGGCGCTTCGTCCGGCAGCAGGACCTGCTCGAACGACAGGATGCCCGGGCGCGCGAAGCGCGCGGCATTCTCCCGATAGAACGCCTCAAGCGTGGCATCGTCGGGGGTCATGGCCGCGGCCGGCGCCTCGGCCAGAAATAGTGCCTTCTGCCGCAGCCGATTGCGCACGATGGCATCGCCGCGGTCGAGCCCCAGGACCAGCGCCTCGCGCACGAGAGCCTCTTCCACCGCCCAGTCGCGCATCAAGGTCTCAAGTTCGGCGGGCGTCGGCGGCCGTTTCCAAGTCGCTGTGAAGTCCGCGACCAGCCCCCTCGCGCCAGTCTCCGACAGGATGAGCGTGTCGCTGTCGGGCCCGTCCGCATCGCGCGGGTTCATAATCGCGTAGATCGCGAAGATGAGCCCGCCCAGCACGAAAAAATGGAGCAGCGGCGACGACAGGATCGTGCGGATGCGCATGCGTCACGCCCCGACGAGTCCGCCGCGCCACGCGGGCGGCGGACGGTTGCGGTCGGTGCTGGCGCACGGAGGGCTCACTTTGCCGGCGCGTACCAGATCGGCGAGGAGTAGGCGCGCTCCGTCACCGTCATCGTGACGTCCGGACTAAAGCGGGCCTCCTTGAAATAGGCCGCATCGTAGGCGGTCCAGCGCGGCGTCGGAATCTCGATGACCCGCGCGTAATAGAACGCCTTGAGCGCGGGGTCGAAGTCCGGATCACGCCAGATGGTGATGAGTTCGGGCGCGCCGATCGTGTTGGTCCAGGTCGCGTTCTTCACGTCGACCGTGCTGCCCACCAGCGGCACCTTTCCCTGGGCGTCCGGCTTGCGGTCCCCGGACCAGGCGACGTCGTAGATCTTCTCCTGCGTCGCGCCCGATGCGTCCAGCCAGCCCTTGATGATCTGGATGCGGTCGAGATTGCCTGACAGGGGGTCCTTCAACGCGGCGACGAGGAAGCTCGGCGCCTTGGCGCCGTCGGATGCCGGGGGAAGATCAGCGCCCATGGGAACGCCCTTGGCGTAGCCGACGGTGCCGGGATTGCGCCCCAGCGCATCCTCTGGGATGAAATTCCAGCCGCCGAAGAAGCGCACGAAGATGCGCGGCCCTGTGGTTCCGTACACCTCCTTGCGCTTCATGGCGTCCCAGATGGCCGCGCGGGTGTTCTCGGTGGCCCAGACCGCCGTGAGGCCCGATGCGCCGAGCTGCCAGTCCTTCACCGTGCGGCCTTCGAAGTCGAAGGCGTTGCCGGTCGAGCGGTCCGGCCCCGGCTCGCTCGAGGGGAACTTGCCGAAGAAATTGTTCTCTTCGGCCGAGGAGATGCCGGTGTGGTCGTCGGTCGAGCCGAGCAGCCCGAACTTGAACGGGTTCGTGCCCAGTTGGGCTTCCACCTTCAGCCCCCGTTTCAGCGCCTCGCGCGCATATTCGTACTGGATCATGCCGGGCTTCTTGGGCACCACATTGAGGTTGCCCTTGTCCCAGATCTCGAAATTGGCGAACTCGTCGGTCGGCGCCAGTGACGGGTGCTGCTCCGAGGTGCCCTTGCTCTGCGTCACTTCGTACAGCGGCTCGTAGCGGGCACGCATGCGGGCCCAGTCGGCGTCGATCGGCTTGCCGTCCGGCGTCTCGGTGGCAAACATCAGGCCGTTGGAGAGATTGCCGTTGTGCGGCACCGCCAGCACGCGTCCCCCGGTCTTGTCCTCGTAATTGGCCATCCACTGCCACAGCTCCCGCGGGAGCTCCGTGTCGAAGGTGGTGAGGGGGCGGACCTGGTCGGCGAGGGATTTTCCATCCCGGTAGATGACGTTGCGATGGAGATTGTTGCCGCCGCCGAAATTGGAGGTCCACTCGTAGCCGATGATGGCCGAGAAGTTCCCCGGATCGTTGTAGCCCTCGACGATCTGCGTCATCTTTCGCCACATATCGAACTGGGTTTCCTTGTCGGTCATGGCCTTGGGCAGGGTGCCATTGGCCTGCATGGTGATCATTTGCATGACCACGGCGGTCGCTGCAGCGCCGCCTTTCTTCATGCCGTCGTGCCAGTTCTTGAGGACGGGGTCGGTCAGAAGATCGGGGTTGCCGTCGTAGACATTGGCGACCACCCCAAGCGCATCGGAATGGTCGGCCACCACCATCCAGTCATAGGGCCGCGAGAGCTTCACCGGCTGGCCGGTGTTGGAGACGATCTCTTCACCCTTGGCGTAGCGCAGGGCCTCGGCAGGACCGACCCGCGTGCCGCCGGCGAACGAATCGGGCGACCAGGAGGTGTGCAGGTGCTGCTCGCCCCACAGCGGGCGGCTGGGGAACTTGCGCCCGGCATACGGGGAATACCCCGGCTGCGCGAAGAAGCGCTCGACCTTGGCCGGATCGATGGTTCCCGCATCGGTCGTCACCTGGGCGGCCACCGGGCCGGCAATCAGGGTAGCTGCAAAGGCCAGAGCGACAACGCGTGTTGACATCGGAATCTCCCCTGGAATGGCGACGGTGGAGAAGAGCGCCGATGGGGCCGGTCGAAAATTCGGAGCCGGGAGGCGCTTGGTGCATGGATACCCATCAAGCGAAGCTTGACCGTCTCCTTGATGCCATTCTGTGTTACCTCCCATCGCCCGCTGTTTTTGCGCCAGCTTTAGCGAATTGATCTAGTATAAATGCTTGGCCCGTCGCTTCCAAGCCGCCCGATCAACTTGCTGTGGATCGGACGCGGTGCCGCCGCTGCGGTCGGTTCGCGACCGCGCGTGGAAAATACTCCGTCTCAGATGCTCTGCACGAAATCCACGATGGCGCGGCGTGCGAAGCGGCCCGCATAGATTTCGCGCGAGAAGGGCACGGGCGGATCGCCGGCGTTGTCGCTCCGGCGATGGCCGAGGGCGACGATGCGGTAGACTTGCTCGCCCGCCTCTACGGCATGCCCGCCATAGGTCGGGAAGCGGGTGACGTCGGCGAAGAACAGGGCCTTGAGGCGGGTGCCGATCGCGCTGCCGGCGCCGATGACACCGACGATGGCCGGCTTCGCGCGCAGCTCTTCCGCGGGGTCCGCCACCGTGTCCACGTGGATGGACACATCGCCCACCGCCGCTTTGCGGATGATGCGGACCGAAACCCAGGCCTTGTCCTGAGGCGGCTGGGGCCGCGCCTCAGACGGCTCAACCGGCGGCCGCAGACCCAGCGCCTTGAAGAGCTGGTATACTGCCGCGCTGCCGCCAGCGAGCACCATGGCGGAGAGGAAGCGGGAGAGCGGCCCCTGGCTCCCCTCACCGCCGGCAGAGGCGATGATGCGATAGACGACGTCGTAGTTGAACAAGGTGACGATCGCATAGCCGAAGGCCACCATAATGATGGTCTTCACTGCTTTTCCGTTGAAGAATTCGCGGTAGAGCCGCCAGTTGAACAGCGTAGCCAGCGCTGATTCCAGGATGGTCGCGACAACGAACAGGCCGACCAGCTCGTTGGCAAGCCCGCTCACAAGCACAGCGGGACCGACGCCGGCGTCCTGCGCCAGCGCGCGTCCTGTAAGCAACGGAAGGATGATGAGCGGAGGGGCGAGAAGAAGGCCAAGCAGGCCCCAAGACAGGATGCGAAACAGGCGGCTCCTGCCCATCATGCCAGCCGTGGGCAATTCCCCATCCATGGCTAGACCTTGAAGCCGTCGAGGACGCCGCTCGTAGCGAGCTTGCGGACACCGGACTCGACCGTGCCGATGCGTTCCTTGTAGGTCGGCCATCCGATCTTCTTCAGGCTGGCCTCGGGGCTGGGCGAGGATATCGCGCGCGCCATTTCGGCATAGGTGCCGCGACCCTGGTGGAGGATGTCCATGACCCAGAGCGCGGTGCGCCAGTCCTTGCCATCGAAGCCGTTCACCTTGGTCTTCGCGGTCTTCAGCTTGGCCTGCATGCGGTTCACGAAGACCTCGATCTGCAGCTCCTTGGCCTTCGGATCCAGCCGCAGCCAGTTCATCAGCCGGGCCGCCACCGAGAGCTCGCGGTCGTCCACCTTGGTGGCGGACGGGTTGAGGTAGGCCATGAGCCGCGCGAGCTGGTTCTCCTTCTTCCCGTTCGGGCGCGTGACCAGCACCACTTCCTCGAGATCCTCGAACGTGGACCCCTTCTTGAGGTGCAGGGTCTTCTTGCCGGCGGCATTCTTGAGCAGGCTGAGCTCGGGAAAATGCTGCGTCGCGTCCGGCAGCTCGATGAGCTTGCGGAAGTATTCGATAAAGTTCTCGCCCGGCGTATGCGCTGCGAGCTGCGGGGCGCCGAAGGTGAAGGCGGCGCGGTCGTAGGTGTTCAGGGTGGCGAAGCGGCCACCTCCCTCCGCGCAGAGGGTGGGCTCGATGAAATGGCCCCATGGCCCGAGCGCCGGGAAGTCGCTCGCCTTGTAGGTTCCGAACCTCAGGCTGTCGCGGATCGCCATGGTGCCCTGAAACAGTCCGAGGCGATGCATGTCGTCGGAGTAGGAGGTGACGGACCCCACGATGAAGGTCTCGCCTGCCTTGGTCTTCGCGGTGAAGGTGCGGCCGCTCTGCGATATGCCCACGATGCCGTCGAAATCGACGGGCGGCGGCAGCGCGACCTTGGCGGGGCCTTTCGGCGTGCGCGCCTCGGCATAGATGCGGACATCGTCCTCGGTCGCCACGATGGGATAGTCAAGGCCGAGGGCATTCAGCGTCTGCCGACCCACGACACCGTCCACTTCCAGCCCGTTCGCAGCCTGGAAGGTCACGATGGCGGCGTGGGTCATCGGCCCGAATTCGCCGTCGATCGGTCCGGGGTCGATGCGATGGCGCGCCAGGGCGCGCTGCAACGCGACGATCTCCGGGCCCTTGAAAGGCGGCCGGCGCAGCCAGAGCAGCCCTCCCGCCCATGGCGCCGGCGTCGGCTTCGCCGGGCGCGCCGATACCTTCCCGTATTCGACGCCGGGCAGGAGGCAGCCGATGCTCCACGGCCGGGTGTCCGCCTTCTTGAAGATGCCGACACCAAAGGCGGCCCCGCGGGCCTCCAGCGTGCTTTCACCGTCGCCGATGGCGAACGCCACATGGCCGATGGGCCCCTGGGCCGGCGCCCGGATCAGCACCGCCCCCGGGATCGAAAGGGCATCCTTCCAGGAGATAACGGTGGCCTTCTGCTTCGCCTCGGAATACCAGTATCCGGAATAGGGGTCTGCTTGCGAAACCTTGCTCACCTTGCCGGCGCCGAAGATCAGCCCATAGGACTGATAGGCACACCACGACGTGAACTCGGCGCAGTCCCAAGGCCCGCGCCAGGTCGGGTTGTCCAGTGGCACCCTGGCTCCGAGGACATATTTATCGCCGAGGTGTTTCGAACCGACGTCGATGACATCCTGTCCCAGCATCGACATAGCTTTTCTCCCAGCCGGAACGGCGCAGGCGTGAAGAGCCGCGCGCCGGCGACGGCTTCGGGTGCGGTCCGACCGTCGCGGTGTCGAGGTTTTGAGGAGGCCAGAAGACCACGCACCGCACGAAGCTGCGTCCCTCAAACGAAGGATGGGGCAGCGCTGGTGTCTGGGAAGTGGGGAGGATTTCGGGGTGGGGGAGCGCCGGCCGCGCTGACGAACAGACCGCCAGCTGCATGAGAAAACGAGCGCGACTTCGGGGGCTATCCGAGCGCTTTACGCGTCTGTCCGTGCCAGTCCATGACCACCCCCTTGGCGAAGGCCCTTACGCTCTCTTGCGGCCGAGGCGATCTCCTGAAACACGCTCGACCAGTCTCCCGCTCGTCTCTGCCGGAAGAGCCGAAGGCTCGGAAAGAACGGGGTGCGCTCTCCGGTGTAGCCCCAGCGCCAGTCGGGCACCGCTCTCAGGGCAACGAAGGCGGGGCAGCCGGATGCGCCGGCGAGATTGGCGATCGCCGTATCTGTGGTGACCACCAGGTCCAGCTGGTGCATCAGGGCGAGGGTGTCCACGAAAATGCCGTCCGCGTCCCGATCAGGCGACGGCCGCACGATGGCGTCCGCGAACGGCACCTCCTCCAGCTGCTCGATGCCGGCGCCATGCTGGAGGCTGACGAGGCGTACGCCCTCGATCTCCGCCAGAGGCGCAAACTGCGCCAGCGGCGCGGAGCGCCCCACGTCGACAGTGCGAGAGGGATTGCCCTGCCAGTTGATGCCGATGGTGAAGACGCCGTCATCCCGTAAAGACTGCCAGCGGTCCATCCGTTCGGGCAACGGAGCAAGATAGGGAGCGGCGGGCCACCGGTCGGGATCGGCACAGACGAGATGGGGCAGGCTGCCGAGCGGCGCCCACCGCAGCCCCGGCATCGCCAGATCGATGCCGGACAGATCGCCGATGACCGGCACCCGTTCGTCCAGGCTGCGCAGCAAAGGCACGAGCCCCGGGCGCGTGAGCAGCACCGCACGCATGCCCCGGTCTGCCAGCAGCGGCACGAGGCGGGCGAAAAGAATGTCGTCGCCGATGCCCTGTTCGCCCAGTACCACCAGAAGGGATGGGTCCTCATGCCCATCCCACCGGGTGAAGGGGAGGGGCTTGAAGGGCGGCGGCAGGATGCGTTCGCGGTGCTCGTAGAGCGCCCAGCCCGTCTCCCAATGACCGCGGGCGAGATCGTCTCCGGCCTGCGAGTACAAGGCGTAGGGCTGGTGCGGGTCAGCCTTAACGGCACGGTCGAGGGCAGGGCGCACCTCTTCGCGGCGGCCCTGATCGGCGAGAAGGCGGGCCCGCGAGACATGGGCGGCCGCAAGCCGCGGGTTGAGGGCAAGGGCTGCGTCAATGTCCTTCATGGCCCCCGCGGCATCGTCCAGCGCGCGCCGGATTTCCGCCCGCAGCTGCAGCAGCATGGCCGATTTCGGATCGATGCGCAGGGCGCGCTCGCATGCGTCGCGCGCGGCGGGAAAGTCCTCGAGGAGATGCAGCACAGAAATCAAACGGCCGAGAAAGACGACATTTTCGGGCGCGAGCGCTACCGCCCGCTCCAGGCTGATGCGGGCGCCCTTCCAGTCGCCAGTGCCCAGCTGAGCCTGCGCGCGCAGGAACTCGGCATCGGGCAGGCGCTGTGACAGGCCAAGGGCCTTTTGCGTGACGGCAAGCACGTCTTCCGGTCGGCCGAGCTCGAGCAGCGTGCCGGCCATGTTGATCAAATGGATCGGCTGCCAGGGCTCCATCGCCACGAGCGCCTCGCTGTCGCGCAGGGATGGCTCTAGTTTACCCATGCGCGCCAAAGCGTTGGCTCGGTTGGCGAGCGCTTCGACCGAGCGGGGGTCGGTAGCTAGGACCGCGTCGTAGGCGGCGACGCCCTCGGCATGGCGGCCGAGCGCGCAAAGCGCGTTGCCGGCCAGGAATCGGGCCTCCAACAGCGTGCCGTCGAGGGCTAGCGCGCTCTCGAAAGCGGCAAGCGCCTGCTGCGCGTGGCCCATGGCCTGGTGACACATGCCAAGCAGCATCGCGGAATGGGGCAGGCGCGGATGGCTTTCCCGCAGGCGCCTTGCCGTAACCGTTGCCTCTTTGACGCGGCCCACTTGAAGCAGCTCAAGAATCAACAGCCGCTGGATACCGAAGGCAGCGGGCTGAAGTCGTGCGAGCTGGCGATAGATGGCGAGCGCATCCTGAAATTGCCCCGCCTTGTGCAGTTCGGCTGCGCGAGAGAGCGCTGCTGATACGTCGGCCGACATCGGGTGCCTGGACCTCGCTCAAGATGAGCCAAACGGAGCGACCTCATTAAGTCTTCGGTCAAGACTGTCAACCGTCGCATACGGGTGCAGGGAACTGAAGCCAAACCGTAATAGGCGTGCGCGACCGACGATGACGTCGCGTAAGAGGAGCGATTTTTCTGCCGCGGAGCCGGGATGGCGCACGGCCGCCGCGCGGAAACACCTCGCCTCAGGGCAGGCTGGCCCCGCGCCATTCCATCCGGAACGTGCGGCGGCCGGACATGGGATTTTGGCCCTCCGACACGATGGCGAGACCCATCTTCTCGTAGAAGCGCACGGCCCGCGGATTGTCCTGGTTCACATCCAGGGCGACGAGGCGGGGCGAGAGGCGCCGGGCCTCGGCCATGAGCGCCTCGGCCGTGCCCTTGCCCCAGAATCGCGGATCGACCGCCAGCTGGTCGAGGTAACCGGTGTCCGGATGGATGACGACGAAGCCCGCCACCGGCCCACCCTCCGCCGCGGCCACGCGGATCAAGGCGCCGTCGGCGGCAAGCCTGTCGAGATGGCCTTCCAGCCAGGGCAGCCGTTCGGCGAAGTCGATGTCCGGCATGGTCCGCGCCCAGGTCTCCACCCACAGGCGGCCCATGGCGGGCCGGTCGTCCGCGGTCGCGGCTGCGAGGGTGTAGCGGACGGGGTCGAGGGACGGGGACATGGCGCGCTCCGGCGAGTGCCCCCACACTGACCGGCGGCGGTTGCCGCCGATTTAACGCCTCACGCCTGCGTCACCTCGAACAGGCAATGGTCGAACCCCTCGGCGGCGCATTGCACCTCGCGTGCTTCCAGCCGCCGCGGCGCGCCCGCCTGCTTGCAGACGAACTCCAGCGCTCCCGCGAGCCAGGGCGCGAACATGTAGCAGAGCCTGCGTCCGGCGCCTTTCGTCGCCTCGGTGACGAAGGAGGAATGATCGAGGCGGATGGTGGCGGTGCCCGCCGCCGGGTCGATGGCAAGGATTGAGAAGCGCCCCCAGCCGCGCTGGCCGAGCCGCTTCATGTAATGGGCGAACACGTCCGTGCCGGTGAGGCCGTAGACCTCAGCCTGCCGCTCGCACCACACGAAGGCGGAAAGCCGCCCGGCGGGGGCGAGGGTGGCGTCGAACGCCTCGGCCCCCATCGCCGCCTCGATGGCGAAGTGGTTGTTGTTGTAGAAGTGCTGCGGCACCAGGATCATGGGCATCTTGTCCACGAACCAGCGGCCGGTCGCCTCGTCCACGTCGATCTCGACCTCGGGCTTCGCCATGGGAACCTCGCGCGATGGGGGAGGGGCTTAGGCGCCCCAGACGTCCTTGAGCAGCTGGAGCCAGTTCTGCCCCATCACCTTCTCGATGCGGGAAGAGGACCAGCCGCGTTTCTCCATGGCCGCCGTGAGGTTGGGGAAATCGCCGATCTCGCGGAAGCCTTCCGGATTGATGACCGCGCCGAAGTCGGTGAGCTTGCGGCCGAAGCCCTTGTCGTGGGTGATCCAGTCGAAGAAGGGCTTGCCGTAGCCCTGGGTGAAGTCCGTGCCGACACCCACCACGTCCTCGCCGGCGATGTCGATCACGTAGTCCATCGCCTCCACATAGTCGGCGACGGTCGCCTCCGGCCCCTTCTTCAGGAAGGGCGGGAACATGGTGACGCCGATGAAGCCGCCCTTGTCGGCGATGAAGCGCAGCTGCGCGTCGCTCTTGTTGCGCGGATGGGCCTTCAGCCCCGCCGGCAGGCAGTGGGAATAGGCGACGCGCTGCTTCGAAGCGAGGATCACGTCTTCCGAGGTCTTCGGACCCACGTGGGAGAGATCGCACAGGATGCCGAGGCGGTTCATCTCCGCCACCACGTCGCGGCCGAAGTCGGAGAGGCCGCTGTCGCGGCTCTCGTAGCAGCCGGAGCCCACCCAGTTCTGGGTGTTGTAGGTCATCTGGATGATGCGCACGCCGAGTTCGTGGAAGAGCTCCAGATATTCGATGCGGTCCTCGATGGCGGAGGTGTTCTGCCAGCCGAGGATGATGCCGGTCTTGCCCTCCTCTTTCGCCTTGAGGATGTCGGCCGTCGTGTAGACCTGGAAGATGAGGTCCGCGTTGGCCGCAAGGTCCTTCTTCCATTTGGCGATGTTGCGCATGGTCTCGGTGAAGTTCTCCCACACCGAGCAGGTGCAGTTGGCGGCGGTGAGGCCGCCCTTGCGCATGTCCTCGAACACGGGCCGGGAGAAGTCGGAAATGATGAGCCCGTCGATGACGATGAGCTTGTCGTGCAGGTCGGACACGGTGTCTTCCTCGATGGGGTGTTCTTGCTCGATCAGGTGTTCTTGCGATGGATCAGGCCGGCACCAGCACGCCGGCCTCCGGCAGCCAGGAGGCACGCACCGGCTGGCCGGCGGCGAGCGGCGCAGGTCCGCCCAACGCAGGGGAGGGGCGCCGGGCGATGAGGGTGAGGCCGGACGTGGTCCGGACCCGGTAGTCGATGACGAGGCCGCGGTAGGTCACGAACTCCACCACGGCCGGCAGGCTGTTGGCTCCGGCTTCGCCAGGCTCGCCGAGGGCCACGCGCTCCGGCCGCAGGGCGAGCGAGAGGTCGCTGCCGGCCGCGCCCATGGGCACCGCCACCTCCTCGCCGCCGTCGAGGCGGAAGCGACCGGCGCCGCACACCTCGCCGGGCAGCAGGTTGGTGACGCCCATGAATTCCGCGGCGAAGCGCGAGGCCGGCCGGCCGAAGAGGTCGTCGGGCGCGCCCTGCTGCTCGATGCGCCCTGCGCGCATCAGCACCACGCGATCGGCCACCGAGAGGGCCTCGTCCTGGTCGTGGGTGACGAAGACGGTGGTGATGCCCAGCTGCTGCTGGATGGCGCGGATCTCAAGCTTCATCTCGTTGCGCAGCTGGGCGTCCAGGTTGGACAAAGGCTCGTCGAGCAGCAGCACGTCCGGCTCGATGACCAGGGCGCGGGCCAGGGCGACGCGCTGCTGCTGGCCGCCGGAGAGCTGCTTGGGCAGGCGGTCGGCGAGGTGGGCAAGCTTCACCCGGTCGAGGGCGATCTGCACCTTCCGCGCGATCTCCGCCTTCGGCAGCTTGCGCATCTGGAGCCCGAAGGCGACGTTCTCGCCGACGCTCATGTGGGGGAAGAGCGCGTAGTTCTGGAAGCCGAAGCCCATGTTGCGCTTGTTGGGCGGCAGGCCGGTGAGATCGCGCCCGCCCACCAGGATGCGCCCCTCGGTGACCGGAATGAACCCGCCGATCATGCGCAGCGTCGTGGTCTTGCCGCAGCCGGAGGGGCCGAGCAGCGCCACCAATTCTCCCTCCTTGATGGCGAGGGACACATGGTCCACGGCGAGCGCGCCGTCGTAGCGCTTGACGATGGACTGGAGGACGACATCCGACATGGGCTCCCTCCTCAGAAAGCGCGCGAAAGGCGAGCGTAGCGGTCGGAGACCAGCAGCAGCACGCCGATGATGAGGATCTGCACGGTGGCCACCGCCGCCACCGTCGAATCCAGGTTCCATTCGAGATAGGAGACGAGGGCGATCTGCAGCGTGGTCCGCCCCGGCCCCACGAGGAAGATCGACTTCTCCAGGTCGATGAAGGAGATGACGAAGGAGAACAGCGCCGCCGCCACGATGCCCGGCTTGATGATGGGCAGCGTCACCCGGAAGAAGGTGGTGAGCCGTCCCGCCCCGAGCGACTGCGCCGCCTCCTCATAGGCGGGGCTCATGCCCACCAGCGAGGCGGTGACGAGGCGCACCGTCCACGGCAGGGCGATGAGGCCGTGGGCGACGAGGAGGCCAGGCAGGGTGCCGGAGATGTCCACGTCCAGCAGCACCTCCAGCTCGATGAAGGCCATGAACAGCGCGGCGCCGCCGACGATCCCCGGCACTACCATGGGCGAGAGCAGCAGGGTCTGGATGGCGTCGCGGCCGGGGAAGCGCCCGCGCACCAGGGCGAGGCTCGCCGGCACGCCCAGCGCCAGCGAGATGGCCACCGCGATCAGCGCCGTCTCGACGCTGGTGACGAAGCCGTTGCGGAAGGAGTCCATCTGCCAGGCCCGGACATACCAGTCGAAGGTGTAGCCGGTGGCGGGGAAGGACAGGATGCGGTTGGCGAAGAAGCTCACCCAGACCACCGCGCCCAGCGGCAGCACCACGAAGGCGAGCACGATGGCGCTGATGGCGGCATAGACGCGGTTGATGGCGAGAGGTTCCATGGCTGCCTCACTCGCTCCAGCGCCGGTAGCGGCGCTGCACCAGGATGTTGGCGGTGGTGGTGAGCACCAGCGTCACCGCCATGAGGACGAAGGCGAGCGCCGCACCGAACGGCCAGTTCATGGCCTTGGCCACCTGCTGGTAGACGGTGGGCGCCATCATGTGGAAGGTCGGTCCGCCGATGAGCACGGGCGTCGCATAGGCGTTCATGGAGAGGATGAAGCACAGCATCGTCCCGGCGAGGATGCCGGGCAGGGCCAGCGGCAGCACCACGCGCCACAGCACGGTGAGATGGGAGGCGCCGAGCGACTGGGCGGCGGCCTCAAGATTGGCGTCGATGCCCTCGATGACGCTCTGCAGCGTCACGATCATGAAGGGCAGCAGCACCGAGACGAGGCCGATGACCACGGCGGTGGGGGTGTACATGAGCTTCACCGGAGAGAGGCCGACGGTCTCGACCACCGCATTGAACAGGCCCTTGTCACCGAGGATGACCATCCAGGCCGCGGTGCGCACTGCATTGCCCATGAGCAGCGGCAGCACCACGAGGAGCAGCAGCCGCCCCTTCCATTTCTCGCTCGCCTGCCGCGCGAGGAAATAGGCGACGGGGAAGCCGGCGAGGAGGCAGAGGGCGGTTGAGAGGGCCGAGATCCACAAGGTGGTGCCCAGCACCTCCTGGTAGAAGCTGTCGGCGAAGAAGCGGGCGTAATTCTCCAGCGTCAGCGCGTCCACCATCATCTGCCCCGGCACGAACCGGTTCAGCGAATAGCGGAACATCAGCGCAAGCGGCGCCATCAGCGCCACGACGACGAACAGCGTCGCCGGCACCGCAAGGCCGAAGGTGGGGGAAAGGCGCCGGCCTTCCCGCGCGGCCGGCGCGGGAAGGGGAAGGGCAGCGGCGCCGGTGGACGACCCGGCGGGGCTCGACACGGGATCCTCGCTCAGCGCGCGATGTTCTTGTTCCACCAGTCGAGCCATTCCGCCGTGTTCTTGGCCACGTGGGCGTAATCGGGGAATTTCAGCGCGGCGGCCTCCGCGGCGGTGAAGTCTACCTTGGCCTTGAGCTCGGGCGAAAGCTCCGCCTTGCCGTTGGCCGGGGCATAGAAGCTGGCGCCGGCGAGGCCCGCCATGGCCTTGGGGTCCAGCATGGCGTTGAAATAGATGTATGAGAGGTCCGGGCTCGGCGCCTTCTTCGGCAACGCCGCGCCAAACATCACCGCGATGGCGCCTTCGGAGGGGTAGCCGATGGCGAGGGGGGCGCCGTCATTGGCCCATTGCAGGCCGCGCGCCTTGTAGTTCACCGCGATGTCCACCTCGCCATTGACGAGGCCGGCGCCGAGCTGCTGGTGGGCGGCATAGATGCGCGGCTGGGTCAGTTCCTTCAGCTCGATAAGGCGCGCCTTGCCCTCCTCGGTATTGGTGACGTTTCCGCCCTTAATCAGGCCGGCCATCATGATGTAGTTGAAATAGAGCTGGTTGGTAAGGCCGATCTTGCCGGCCCACTTCTTGTCCCACAGCTCGGCGTAGGACTTGGGCGGGTTCGGCACCTTGTCCTTGTTGTAGATGATTGTCACGCCGCTGTAGAGCCACGGCACGAAGAAGGGCTTCGACTTCAGCGCGGGCACCACGTCCGCATAGTTCGGCACCTTGGAGAAGTCGATGTCCTCGATCACCTCCTGGCCGTTCAGCTCGACGCTGTCGCCTTCGTTGATGTGGATGACGTCGATGGTGCCGCGCCGCAGCCGCTTCTCGGCGATGAGCTTGGCCTTGCGCTCCGGCTCCATGCCGAGGTCGCGCACGATCTTGATTCCCTTGCTCTCGACGAGCGGGGCTTCCACGAACTTGATGGTCCGCTCGTTCCAGTCGCCGCCCCAGTTGGAGACCACGAGGGTCTTTTCCTGCGCGCGGGCAAGACCCGGCAGCGAGAGGACCGCGGCGCCGGCGCCGAGGCCGGCGAGGACGGCGCGGCGCGAGGGGGCGCCGGTGAGCTGGTCGATGAGCTTGGTCATGTCCGCCTCTGGATTATGATTTGAAGTCGAACGCGTAAAACCGGCGGCGCGGGAGGCGCCACCGGCAGGTGTCTTCAGAAGTGTACCGGCCTCACGCCGCCGCCTTGGACTTGCCGCCCACCTCGTCGAGATAGGCAATGCAGCGCTCCAGCGGCTCCACGTCGGCGAACTTGGCGTCGATGTCGAACAGGTTCCACGCCACCGCGCCGGGCACCCGGTCGCCGATGCACTCCTTCACCGCGATGGTGCGGAAGCCCTCGGCGAGGCCGTCGCACAAAGTGGTGCGCACGCAGGCGGAGGCGGTGACGCCGGTGACGAGGATGGTGTCCACGTTGTTGGCGCGCAGGAAGCCTGCGAGATAGGTGCCGTGGAAGGCCGACGCCCGCTTCTTGATGAGCACCTGCTCGCCCGCCACCGGCTCGATGCGGCTGTCGATGGCCCACAGCTCGGGCTTTGACTGGTCCACCACCTCGATGGGAATCTTGTGGTGCCACAGGCCCATGTCGGTGGCCGCCTTGGTCTCGTCCGTCACCTGGTAGCAGGTGGTGACATGGACCACGGGGTGGCCGTTGCGCCGGCAGGCGGCGAGCAGCGCCTGCACGCCGGGGATGATCTGCTCGTCGATCTTCTCGCAGGTGAAGGGATTGCCCGGGCGCGTCCAGGCATTGGCGAGGTCCACATTGATGAGCGCCGGCCGCCGGCCGAAGCCGACCCGCCGCTGGAAGCCGTTGCGCTGGTAAAGCTGCGTGGCCTGCTCGAAAGCGCGCGTCAGCGCCGCATCGAGGTCTTCCTCGAACGCCATGTCCTTGATCCCTGATGGTTTTATGCCCGTTGCCACCGGGCTCGCAGGGAGAAGATTGGGCAATTGCCGGCACGATGGGAAATTCTAATTTCGCGCTGATTGATGCCCTCTATGGTATAAGTTGAGCCATGCGCTTCGACCTTCGCCACCTCCGCTGCTTTGTGCTCCTTGCCGAGGAGCTGCATTTCGGCCGGGCCGCCCAGCGCGCCCACATGACCCAGCCGGGCATGAGCCGCCTGATCCGCGACCTGGAGGCGGATGTCGGCGTGCCGCTGTTCCAGCGCACCACCCGCACGGTGGCGCTCACCGAGGCCGGCAAGGTGTTCCTCGCCGAGAGCCGCGCCGCGCTGGAGCGGCTGGAGCGGGCCGTCACCAGGGCCCGGCGCACCGCCGGCGGCGAGGTGGGGGTGCTGCGCATCGGCTACATGGACTTCGCCATCAACGGCCGGCTCCCGGAATTTCTCAACGCCTTCAGCCGCTACCGGCCGGAGATCCGGCTGGAGCTGTCGTTCACCCCCACCCTCCAGCAGCAGGAGGCGCTGCTCGCGGAGCGCATCGACATCGGCTTCATGATCGGCCCTTTCGAGGAGGAGGGGATGGCGAGCTACACGTTCGACGACAACCGCTACGTCGCCCTCCTCCCCGTCACCCACCCGCTCTCCAACGTGCGGACGCTGCGCCTGGCGGACCTTGCGGATCAACCGTTTGTGCTGGGTTCGGGGACCAATTGGGGGGCGTTCCGCACGGCGTTTTTTGCCGTGTGCCACCGGGCCGGGTTCACGCCGCGCATCGTGCAGGAGGCCTCGTCGTCGGAGGGAATCTTCGGGCTGGTGGCGGCGGGTGCGGGTGTTTCAGTCTATGCCAGCTGCGTGAGAAACGTGCAGCGGCGCGGGATTGTGATCCGCGACCTTGATGACGTGGCCGACAAGCTCGTCACCTGTGCCGCCTGGGCGACGCCGGTGCGGGCGCCGGCGGTGGCGATCTTCACCGACTACATGCGCCAGGTGTGGGGCGGCAGCTGAGGCACCGGCACCCGGCACGAACACCTTCATACGCGCCGGTTCACCCTGGGTTTTCGATCAGCTTCCGGATACGTTCGGCGTCTTCCGGCAAGGGAGGCGTGTAGACCACCATGCTGAGGTCGGGGCGACCGTCCACGGCGAAGGCGGAATACTCGAGCGTCACCGGCCCAAGGATGGGATGGCGGATCTGCTTCACCACCTCGCCCTGACCGTAGACCTCGTTGTCGCGCCACATGGCGGCGAACTCGGGACTGAGGCGGCAGAGCTCCTCCACCAGGGGCTGGACCTCCGCCGCCGCGCCGGCCCGCGCGGCGTCGATGCGGAACGCGCCGACCACGAAGCGCGCCACGCCTTCCCAGTCCGATTGGGCGGCGCGCACGCGGGGGTCGAGGAAGATGAAGCGCAGGACGTTGCGCCGGTCGGGGGGAAGCTTGCCGTAGTCGGTCAGCATCGCCGCCGCCGCCCGGTTCCAGGCCACGACGTCCCATGTGGCGGTGCGGATGAGGGCGGGGCTCGGGTCGAGGGCGTCTAGCACCCGCTGGAGGCGGGGCGTGACCGCATCGCTCCTGCGGTAGCGCGCCTCGGGAGCGCGGCCGAGGCCGAGCAGGAACAGATGCTCCCGCTCCACCTCCGTCAGCATCAGGGCGCGGGCGATGCGCTCCAGCACGTCGGCGGAGGGCGCGCCGCCGCGACCCTGCTCCAGCCACGTGTACCAGGTGGCGCTGATGTTGGCGCGCTGCGCCACCTCCTCGCGGCGCAGGCCCGGCGTGCGCCGGCGCCCTGGCGGAAAGCCGAAGGCGGCGGGGTCGAGCCTTCCGCGCCGGTCCTTGAGGAAGCCGCCGAGCGGGCGGGGGTCGGGGGGGTGGTCGCTCATGCTGGTTGTTATTATACCCCTATAAGATCACTACTTTACCAGAATAGATCGGACGCCGAGACTTGTCTGCGAGAAATGCGGAGACGTGCTCATGCGTGTGTTTGTAACCGGCGCGACCGGTTTCATCGGCTCGGCCGTGGTGGGCGAACTCGTCGCGGCCGGCCATGAGGTGCTCGGCCTGGCGCGGTCGCCGGATAAGGCGGCGGCCATCGCGGCGGCGGGGGCCGAGGTCCATCACGGGTCGCTGGAGGAGCCCGAGAGTCTTGCCAATGGCGCGGCGCGCTGCGACGGCGTCATCCACCTCGCCTTCAACCACGACTTCTCGCGCTACGTCGCCAATTGCGAGGACGACCGGCGCATCATCGCCACCCTCGGCGCAGCGCTCGCGGATACGGGGCGACCGCTGATCGTGACGACGGGCGCCATGATCGCCCACGCGGCGCCCGGCGTGCCGGCCCGCGAGAGCGACCCGCCGCTCCCCTCCGCCGTCCATCCCCGCGCGGCGACGGACGAGGCGGCCGCAGCGCTCGTCGCGCGCGGCGGCAACGTCTCGGTGGTGCGCCTGCCCCAGGTCCACGACACGGCGAGGCAAGGGCTCGTGAGCTACGCCATCGGGCTGTTTCGCCAGAAGGGCGTCTGCTCCTACGTGGGCGAGGGTGCCAATGTGTGGTCCGCGGGGCACGTGAGCGACGTGGCGCGGCTCTATCGCCTCGCCATCGAGAAGGCCAAGCCGGGCGCGATCTATCACGCCGTGGGCGAGGAGGGGGTCAGCCTGCGCGACATCGTCGGGACCGTCGGCCGCCGCCTCGCGCTGCCGGTCGCCTCCATCGCCCCGGCGGAGGCCGACGCGCAGTTCGGCTGGCTCGCGTCCTTCATGAAGGCGGACGCGCCGGCATCGAGCGACGAGACGCGAAAGGCGCTCGGATGGCAGCCCACGGGGCCGGGGCTGCTGGTGGATCTCGCCGCGCTCGATCTGACGCAGGCCTGAGCGCAGCGCTCCGCCCGGCCGGTTCGTCCGGCCCGGTCAGCCGCCGAGCGTCTTCAGCCCGGTGGCGAGATGCTCGGCGAACTGCGCACCGGCCAGCGGCAGGTTGCGGTCCCGCAGCTGGCCGAGCACCAGGTCGGCGGCATTGAGATCGCGCTCGTCCAGGGCCCGCACCACGATGCCGGCGGGCATGGCCGGGGGCAGCGCGCCGATCTGGATCTGGAAGGAGATCATGCCGCACTGGGCGACCAGCCCGCGCAGCAGCTCGAAGGAATTGCTCTCCGCCGCCACCGACAGGCGCAGGCCCGAGCGGGCGATGAATTCCTCGATCATCTGGCGCCCGCCGGTGGTGCGCTCGGGCAGGGCGAGGGGGAAGCCGGTGCAGTCGGCCAGCCGCAGCTTGGGCCGCTCCAGCAGCGGATGGCCGGCCGGCAGCAGAGCGACGAGGCGCTGCGGCACGGTCATCAGCGGGCGCAGCCGGCCGATGAAGGGCGCGCGGAACACCAGCACCAGATCCACCTCATAGCTCGCCAGGAGCGCGATCGCGCGCTCGTGGTCCGCCACCGCCACCTCGAAGCCCACCAGCGGATAGCGGGCGCGGAAGAGGCCGATCTGGCGCGGCAGGAAATCGTGCGCCACCGCCTGGCTGCAGGCGATCTTCACCGTGCCGCGCTTGAGGCCCCTCAGGTCCTCCAGCTGCTCGCGCATGCGCTCGGCATCGGACAATTGCTCGCGGATGTAGCGCACGAACACCTCGCCCGCCGCCGTGAGCTGCACGCCGCGCGCCCGGCGCTCCAGCAGCTTGGCGTCCAGTTCCGCCTCGATGTCCATGATGCGCCGGTTCAGCGCGGAGGGCGTCACGTTGAGCCGCTGCGCCGCGCCGCGGATGGATCGGCAGCGCGCCACCTCGTCGAGATAGCGAAGGAAGCGGAGATGGCGCATGGGCTGCGATCCTCTTGGTGCCGTTTCGGCTACAATCTGCGCAAAAATCAGCAATAGAACTTCTCACTCGCCCGACATAGCCTCCTCTCTCGAACGGGTCGCGATGCGTCCATGCCCCGCCCCGCCGAGAGCGCCTTCATGCCCGATGCTTCTCCCAAGCCGTTCGCCGCCGAAGGCGCCGTGCTGCGCCTTGCCCGCGCAAGGCCGGCGCCCCGGCCTGTGCAGGTTGCGGCCGAGCCCCAGCCGGTGGAGATCGACCTCGCCGCGACCGCCCTGGTGGTCGTGGACATGCAGAACGACTTCCTGCATCCCGACGGCTGGTTTCCTCAGGCGGGGGTCGACGCGTGGCCCCTGCGGGCGGTGATTCCCGCCGTGCGCACCCTGACGGAGGCGGCGCGCGCCTCGGGCGTTCCGGTGGTGTGGGTGAACTGGGGCGTGCGCGCCGACCGGGCGGAGCTGCCGGAGCCCATTCTGCTGAAGGCGGCCTGCGGCGGCACGCGCCCGGTCTATGCCGATCCTTCCGTCACCGGGCGGGGCGGCATCGTGGTGGAAGGCGAATGGGGCTCGCAGGTGGTCGACGAGCTTGCGGCCCAGCCCCGCGACCTCCTCGTCTACAAGCACCGGCTCTCCGGCTTCTTCGACAATGAGCTGGACAGCGTCCTGCGCGGGCGGGGCATCGACACCCTGCTGTTCGCCGGCATCAACATCGACCGCTGCGTCTTCGCGACCCTGTGCGACGCCACCTTCCACGGCTATGGCGTGGTGCTGGCGCAGGACGCCTGCGCGACTCCCTCGCCGGACTATGTGCGCGAAAGCGTGCTCTATCTCGTGCGCCTGCTTTATGGCGCCACCTGCTCCACCGCCGACCTCGCCGCCGCACTCAAAGACCGGAAACCGGCCTGACAGAGAAGGAACCTTTCAGATGACCCGCTGGACCCTTCGCCTCCGCCGCGCCGCGGCCGGCCTTGCCGCCGGCCTCGCCTTCGGCGCGCTCGCCACCGCCCCGGCGCTGGCCCAGACCAAGATCAAGATGGTGCTCAACTGGAAGTACCAGGGCCCCCAGGCCATGTTCTTCCTTGCCGAGGACAACGGGTACTTCAAGGCCGAGGGCCTCGACGTGACCCTCGACCAGGGCAACGGCTCCGGCGCCGCCGTGCCGCTGGTGGCCAACGGCACCTATGACGCGGGCTTCGGCGACATCAACGCCCTCATCGAGCTGGTGGCCAAGAAGCCGGAGGACGCCCCCATCGGCGTCTATGTGATGTTCAACCAGCCGCCCTTCACCGTCGCGGTCAAGGCCGACAGCCCGCTCAAGACCCCGCAGGACCTGGTGGGCAAGACGCTGGGTGGCGCCGCCAACGACGGCGCGCTGAAGCTGTTTCCCGCCTTCTGCAAGCTCGCCAAGATCGACTGCACCGGCATCAAGATCACCAACATGCAGCCCAACCTGCGCGAGCAGATGCTGATGCAGGGCCAGGTGGACGGCGTGTTCGGCTACGTCAACACCATCCGCTTCTCGGCGCGGCTCATTGGTGTGGAGGACAACAAGATCCGCTACATCAACTACGGCGACTACGGCATGGACCTCTACTCCAACGCCATCATCGTCTCGGCCAAGCTCGCCAAGGACAATCCCAAGGCGGTGGCGGGGCTGGTGCGGGCCATCAACAAGGGCCTGAAGGACATGCTGAAGGACCCGAAGGCCGGCGTCGCGGCGGTGCAGAAGCGCGAACTGCTCATCAAGCCGCAGGTGGAGCTGGAGCGCCTGGAGGCGACCCTGCGGGCCGAGATGAACCATCCCGAGATCGCCAAGATCGGCCTCGGTGCCATCGACCCCGAGCGCATGAAGCAGGCCATCGACATCCTGGTGGACGCCAACAAGCTGCCCACCACGCCGAAGGTGGAGCAGATCTTCACGCCCGCCTTCCTGCCGCCGCTGGAAGAGCGCGTCACCAAGCTGTTCTGATCGCGTCGCATGCCGCGAGGGCGGTCGGGGCGCGACCCCGGCCGACCCGACAGCACCAACAAGACAGCACCAACAAGACACAAGGACCGGGATCCGCCATGGACCTCAACCTGAAGAACCGGGTCGCCTTCATCACCGGCCCCGCCAAGGGCATGGGCGCCGCCGTCACGCGGGCCTTCGCCGCCGAGGGCTGCCGTCTTGCCCTCGTGGGCCGCGACACCGCCGCCATCGCGCCGCTGGCCGACGAGCTGCGCGCGAGCGGGGTGGATCTCATCGTCATCGGCTGCGACCTCACCGACGCGGACGCCTGCCAGAAGGCGGCGGACAGCGCGGTGGCGGCGCTCGGCACCATCGACATCCTCGTCAATATCGCCGGCGGCTCCGGCCCCATCGGCAAGACCGGGGTGGAGACGACGGCGGCGGAATTCGACGACATCGTCACCTTGAACATGAACGGCTGCTTCCACACCATGAAGGCGTGCCTGCCGGTGATGATGGCGCAGCGCTACGGCAAGGTCGTGAACGTGGGCGGCACCTTCGGCATGCGCGGGCGCGCCGGGCGCATGGCCTATTCGGCCTCCAAATGGGGCCTTCGCGGCATCACCAAGAGCTTCGCGCTGGAGGTGGGCCAGCACAATATCAACGTGAACTGCGTCGCCCCCGGCATGGTCGACGGGCCGCGCTTCCGCGACAAGGTCTGCGCCGACATGGCGAAGAAGCTCAACATCACGCTGGAGGAAGCCATGGAGCGCCACGCCGCGGACTATGCCCTGAGGCGCGTGACCACCGACGAGGACGTCGCCAACGCCTGCCTCTTCCTTGCCAGCGACGTCTCGCGCCAGCTCACCGGCGTGGACCTGCCGGTGGACGGCGGCTGGGCGATGCTGTGAGGTGATGCCATGACCGAGCGCGCGCCCGACACCCTGCCTGCCGATCTCGTCATCCACGGCGGCATCATCGTCACCGGCGAGACCCAGTTTGCCGCCTCCATCGCCATCCGCGACGGGCGGATCTTCGCGGTGGGCGACGCCGCGGCCATGCCGGCGGCGCGCGAGACCTTCGACGCCGCGGGCCTCCATATCCTGCCCGGCGCCATCGACGTGCACGTGCATTTCCGCGATCCCGGCTACACCCACAAGGAGGATTTCGAGAGCGGCACCGCCGCCGCGGCCTTCGGCGGGGTGACCACCGTGTTCGACATGCCCAACACCATCCCCACCGTGGCCGATGCCGCTGCCCTCACCGCCAAGCACGCCATCGCGGCGTCCAAGGCGCATGTGGACTACGGCCTCTATGCGGTGCTCGGCGAGGACACCATCGACAAGGTGCCGGAGCTGGTGGAGGCCGGAATCATCGGCTTCAAGCTCTACATGGGCAACACCTTCGGCCGCATCCCGACGCCCTCCACCGGCGCCATGCTGGAGGCCTTCGAGGTGGTGGCGCCCACCGGCAAGCGGGTGTCGCTCCACGCCGAGACCAATTCCGTGATGGAGCGCCGGCAGCGGCAGCTGGTGGAGGCGGGGCGCACCGATGCCCTCGCCCACCTCGCCTCCCGCCCCGCCGTTGTGGCCGTGGAGGCGGTGGCCCGCGCCGCCATCCTCGCGGAATGGACCGGAGCGCGGATCCACGTGCTGCACATCTCCTCCGCCGCCGAGCTCGGCCCGCTGCGCGACGCCAAGGCGCGGGGCGTGGACATCACCGGCGAGACCTGCCCGCACTATCTGATGCTGGGCGCCGAGGACTACGCCCGCTGGGGCGGCATCATCCGCGTCAACCCGCCGGTGCGCGAGGCGGCGAACCAGCAGCCCCTGTGGGACGCGCTGGCGGACGGCACCATCGACATGATCGCCACCGACCACGCCCCCCACACGCCGGAGGAGAAGACCCGCGCCGAGATCTGGAGCGTGGATTGCGGCTTCCCCGGCGTCGAGACCCAGATGCCGCTGATGCTCACCGAGGTGGCGAAGGGGCGCTACAGCCTCAGCGACTACGTGCGCTGGAGCGCGGTGAACCCGGCCAGGATCTGGGGCCTCTACCCGCGCAAGGGCGTCATCCAGCCCGGCGCCGACGCCGACCTCGCCTTCGTGGACATGGGCCGGACCTGGACGATCCGCGACGCCGACCTGAAGTCGCGCTCCAAGGTCTCCCCCTGGGACGGGCGCGACGTGACCGGGATGCCGGTGCACACCATGGTGCGCGGCCGCTTTGTGGTGAAGGACAGGGCTCTGCAGGCCGACACCAAGGGCCACGGGCGCCCGGTGCACACCTTCCAGCAGATGCCCGCCGCGGCGCCGCGCCACGCCGACCAGACCATCGCCGCCGCGACCGCCGTCGTCGCCCCGGGGGCGGCGGCATGATCGCGCGCGCGGAGAGCTTCATCGAGCTCCAGAACGTCACCCTGAGCTACGGGCGCGGCGAAGCGCGGATCGACGCGCTCGGGGAAACCTCCCTGCGCGTCGGGCCCGGCGACTTCGTCGCCCTGGTCGGGCCCTCGGGCTGCGGCAAGTCCACCATCCTCAAGCTGGTGACCGGCCTGATCCGCGCCTCCACCGGCTATGTCTACGTGGCGGGCCGTGAGGTGGGCGCGGAGGCGGTGCGGGTGGGCATGGCGTTCCAGAACCCGACCCTTCTGCCCTGGCTCACCATCCGCGACAACGTCATGCTGCCGCTGAAGATCGTGCCGCCCTTCCGGGCCGAGTACCGGGCCAAGCGCAAGACCGAGTTCCGCGACCGCGCCGATGCGCTGCTGGAGCAGGTGGGGCTCAAGGGCTTCGCCGAGCGCTTTCCCTGGCAGCTCTCCGGCGGCATGCTCCAGCGTGCCTCCCTGTGCCGGGCGCTGGTGCATGATCCCCAGCTGCTCATGCTCGACGAGCCCTTCGGCGCGCTCGACCAGTTCACCCGCGAGGAATTGTGGGCGATCCTCCAGGACCTGTGGCTGACGCGCCGGCCCACCGTGCTGCTCGTCACCCACGACCTCAAGGAGGCGGGCTACCTCGCCAACCGGGTCTGCGTCATGCGCGCGCGCCCCGGTGAGATCATCGAGGACTGCACGGTGGACTTCCCCCGCCCGCGCACCATCGAGATGACCTATGCCCCGGCCTTCGTCTCGCTCTCCCAGCGGCTGCGCGAGCTCATCGTCTCGAACCGGGGCACCGCCACGCCGGTCCGGCTGGCACCAGCGGAGGCGGCATCGTGAACGCCAACATCGAGAGCGCCCCCCGCTTCAGCCTCGCGACGCGCCGCCGCCTCGCTTCGACGGCGGTGATCGTGGGTTTCTTCGTGGTGTGGGAGGTGGTGTGCCTTGCCTTTCACGTGAAGGAGATCGTGCTGCCGCGGCCGACCCAGATCATCGCGGCCCTCATCACCTATGCGCCCGCCATCTGGCCCCATGCGGTGCAGACCCTTTCCACCACGCTGGCGGGCTTCGGCCTCGGCATCCTGGCGGGGACGTTCCTCGGCGCGCTGATCGGCTCCTCGCGGCTGGCCTATGACGCCGGCTATCCGCTGCTCATCGGCTTCTCGTCCATCCCCAAGGTGGCGCTGGTGCCCATCTTCGTGCTGTGGTTCGGCGCCGGCACGGTGCCGGCCATCCTCACCGCCATGATCATGAGCATGTTCCCCATCGTGGTGAACGTGGCGGCGGGCCTTGCCACCACCGAGCCGGAGCTGGAGGACGTGATGCGCGCCTGGCGCGCCAGCAAGCTCGACATCCTGATGAACGTGGGCCTGCCGCGCACCATGCCCTACTTCTTCGCCTCGCTGAAAGTGTCCGTCACCCTCGCCTTCGTCGGCGTGGTGATCGCCGAGACGGTGGCGTCCAACCGGGGCATCGGCAATCTGATGATGATCGCCTCCTCGTCCTTCGACGTGCCGCTGGTGTTCGCCGGCCTGCTCATCCTCGCGGTGATGGGCGTGTCGCTCTACGCCATGTTCTCGCTCATCGAGAGCCGCGCCATCGGCTGGGCGAAGCGCAAGGACGACATCGCCCTCGGCTGAGCCTCTTTCCCCCTCGTGTTTCAGGATCGTTCCATGCCCGTGGCCAGGGTCCACCGCATCGCCGCGGCCGCGCCGGATGACACGTCCGGCATCGAGGCCGCCATCGCCGCCGGACACATCGACCCGGGCGGCATCCTCGCCGTGTTCGGCAAGACCGAGGGCAACGGCTGCGTCAACGACTTCTCCCGCGGCTTCGCGGCGAAGTCGCTGGAGCTGATGCTGCGCCGGCACATCGGAGCGGCGGCGTCCGAGGTCTGCCTCGTCATGTCGGGGGGCACGGAGGGCGGCATGTCCCCGCACTTTCTGGTGCTGGAGCGCATGGAGGCCGGGGAGGGCGCAGGCCCCGCGCTCGCCATCGGCCGCGTCCACACGGCCGATCTGCCGGCCGAGCAGCTGGGCCGCCTCGGGCAGGTAGAGCAGGTGGCGCAGGCGGTGCGCGCGGCCATGGCGCAGGCGTCCATCACGCGGCCGCAGGACGTGCATTTCGTCCAGGTGAAATGCCCGCTCCTGACCCTCGCGCGCATCGCCGAGGCCAAGGCGCGGGGCGCCGACACCGCCACCGCCGACACGCTGAAATCCATGGGCCTGTCGCGCGGCGCGAGCGCGCTCGGCATCGCCGTGGCGCTGGGCGAGATCGACAGCGCGCAGCTCTCGGACGCCGCCGTCTGCGCCGACCTCTCCTTGTGGTCCGGCCGGGCGAGCTGCTCCAGCGGCATCGAACTGATGGGCCACGAGGTGGTGGTGCTGGGCATGGCCGAGGCCTGGTCCGGCCCGCTCGCCATTGAACACGCCGTCATGCGGGACGCCATCGACGTGGCGCCGGTGCGGGCCGCGCTCCTGCGCGCCGGGCTCGACGCCGACGCCCTTGCCGCGGGCGACGGCGAGGGGCCCGCAGACGGGCAAGGCGAGGGGCTCGTGGCCCTGCTCGCCAAGGCCGAGGCGAGCCGCAGCGGCCTTATCCGCGGCCGCCGCCACACCATGCTGGACGACAGCGACATCTCCTCCACCCGCCACGCCCGCGCCTTCGTCGCCGGGGCGCTGGCGGGGCTGGTGGGATGCACGGACATCTACGTGTCCGGCGGGGCCGAGCATCAGGGCCCCGACGGTGGCGGCCCGGCAGCGGTCATCGTGCGCCGCCGCGCTTCGGCCTGACGGCGCCCGCCGGCCTTCCGCTCAGCGCAGGCGCGCGGCGAGGCGCGCGATCTCGGCATCGTCCGGCCGCAGCAGCGCGAGCTTGGCGGCGGCATCGCGGGCGCGGGCCACGTCGCCGGCGCCGAGCGCGCTGTTGAGCGCGAGCATGAGGAGATCGGCATCGTAGGGCGAGCGGCGCAGCGCCGCGCTGGTCACGGTCGCGGCCTCCTTCGGTCGACCGAGGGACTGGAGCGCCACTGCGTAGACATAGGCATAACGCGGCGTTTGCGGCTCCAGCTCATAGGCCCGCCGCAGCTGGTCCAGCGCCTCGGCATAGCGCTTCTGGCGGATGAGCCCGAGGGCGAGAGCGTGCCTTGGGGCAGCCGCGCCGGGATTGGCCTTGATGGAGCGTTCCAGAACGTCCTGCGCCTCGCGTTCGCGCCCCGTGACGCGGTAGAGATCGGCGAGGTTGACGGCCAGCGCCGGCAGGTCCGGCTGGAGCTTCAAGCCGGCGCGGAACTCGGCCTCGGCGCCCGCCACATCCCCACGCCGCAGCAGGAAGCCGCCCAGGTTGGAGCGCCCCTCCGGCCGGTCGGCATTGAGGCGCTGCGCCGCCTCATAGGCGCGGAACCCGGCGGCGAGCAGGTCGCGGTCGGCGGCGGAGAGGCCGGCCAGGGCCTGGTCGGCGAGCTGGTTCGCCACTTCGATGCGCACCCCGGCCACCGGATCGGCGAGGAGCGGCGAAAGGCGGCGCCAGCGCATGTCGGGGGGCTGGCCGGCCATGGCCTGCACCGCCGCGATGCGCACCAGCGGATCGGGATCGGCCAGCGCCTTCTGCACCGCCTCCTCCGTCGCCATGGCGGGAAGGGCGCGCAGCTCGTTCACCGCCGTGGCGCGGACGATGGCCGGGGTTTCCACCGTCGTGGCGAGGCGGATCAGCCCCTCGCGGGCGGCGGGGTCGCCCCGGCGCGCCTCGTGGAACGCCTGCGCCCAGGTCTGGAAGCCCTTGCGCTCGGGGCCGTGCCAGCGGGCAATGGCCTCCGCCGCCCAGCCCGCCGATTTGTCGGCGTGGCAGTCTGTGCACGCATTCGGCGTGCCGAGGCGGGCGGAGAGGTCGGGCCGCGGGATGCGGAAGGAATGGTCGTGCCGCTTGTCCACCACCATGTAGGTGCGCGCCGGCATATGGCAGGAGATGCAGTCCGGCGCCTTCGGCCCCGGCGCATGGCCGGTGTGGGCCTCGGATGCGAATTTTTCCGGCAGATGGCATTGGGCGCACACCGTGCTGCCGGGCGCGCGCAGCGTGGCGGAATGGGGCTCGTGGCAGTCGCCGCAGGTGACGCCGCGGGCATACATCAGGCTCTGCTTGAAGGAGTGGTCGTTGAAGACCTCGTCCTGCATGGTGCCGTCGGCCTCGAACAGGCCGGCGGAGAGGAAGGTGGGCAGGTGGGTCTGCGTCAGCGGCGCGCCGGGCCGCCAGTCTTCGGAGAAGATGCCACGGCGGGCATGGCAGCGGGCGCAGGTCTCCACCATGTCCCCGGCCGGGCGCGCCACGCCGTGGGCCGGGCTGCCGGTGGCCGGGTCGATGGCCCAGTCCGCCGCCGGGCGAACGGCAGCGACCGAGGCGAAGCCCTTGTGCGGCGTCTGCCCGTCGCGCTTGCCGGCGGCCCAGTCCACATGGCCGCGGGCCGGGCCATGGCAGGCCTCGCAGCCGATGCTGATCTCGGAAAACTGCGTGTCGAAGCGGTTCGCGGCGGCATCGTAATTCTTGCGCAGCGCCGTCGAGTGGCATTCCGCGCACATGAAGTTCCAGTTCTGCTGCATCCCGGTCCAATGCAGGACGTCCGAGGGCGCGATCGCCTGGTCCGGATAGAGATGGAACCAGCGCTGGCCGCCCTCCGCCGCCGGTCGCGTGTCGTAGGCGAAGGGCAGGGCCTGGCGGCGCCCGTCCGGGAAGGTCACGAGATATTGCTGCAGCGGATGGACGCCGAAGGTGTCGGTGATCTCGAACGCCGCCGTTTTCCCGTCCGCGCCCTCGATCTCCACCATGTATCGCGCACCGTCGCGGAAGAAGCGCGCCGCGCTGCCCTGGTGGGTGACGCGCGCGTCATCGAAATTGCCGAGCACCGTCTGCGGCTCGGCGCGGGCCATGGCGTGGGCGTGCTGGGAGGACAGCCAGGCGCGCGTCTCCTGCGCGTGGCAGTCGGCGCAGGCGGCGGAGCCGACGAAGCCTTGGGGCGCCACCTCGGTCAGCGCACCGATGCCGCCGGGACCGAGCGCGGTGGGCATGCGCTGGGCGGAGAGGCCGCTCGCCAGGGCGATGACCGCGGCGGCAAGGATGCCGGCCGCGAGCGCTGACGAGCAGGCCCCAAACACCCCGCGGAACGACATGCGGCCTACCTTTGAAATGCTACGTGGGGTTCGTCGCGAGCCCCACGCTCCCGCGCGCTGGAAGCGGAGGCGGCAGGGTGCGGCGCCCTGCGGCCTACTTTGCCGGCGCGAAGATGGTCTTCCAGTCCTTCTTCATGTCGACCACCGTCCATCCTTGGCCGGCCGCCAGATCGAGCGCCTTGTCGAGGCGGCCGACGGAGGACTGGCGGTCGTAGGCGTATTCGCGCTCCGCATCGGTGTGGTGAACGATCAGGCCGAAGCGCGGTCCCTCGCCGGCGGTGGTCCATTGCAGCATCTGCAGGTCGCCGTCCGAATTGCCGAAGGCGGCGATGGGGCGCTGGCCGATGTGCTGGTTGATGCCCACGGGCTTGCCCGGGCCGTCGTCGATGAAGTTCATCGAGGGCTCGCGCACAAGCGTGGGCTTGCCGTCGACCATGTCGAACCTGGTCTTGATGCTCGAGCCCACCACCTGGGCCGGCGGCACGCCGTAGACCTTGTCCGCCCAGGGGCGCATGAACTCGATGCCGCCGCCGGAGACGATGTAGGTCGTAAAGCCGTTGTCGCGCAGATAGGCGAGCAGCTCCAGCATGGGCTGGTAGACGAGCTCGGTGTATTTCCGCTTGAAGCGCGGGTGCCGGGCCTCGTCGAGCCAGCTGGCGACGATCTTGTGGAAGTCCGCCGGCGTCGAGCCCGCGTGGGTGACCATCACCAGCTCGATGATGCCCTTTTCCCCGGCGGCGGCGAGGGTCTTCATGTCGCCGTCGATGGCCGCCTTCAGCACCGGATTCTGCCGCCATTCCGGGTGCTGCGGCGCCAGCGCCTTCACCCGCTCCAAGGCGAAGGCGAGCTGGGTGTACATGGGCTGCTCGACCCAGAGGGTGCCGTCATTGTCGAAGACGGCGATGCGCTCTTCCGGGCGGACGAAATCCGGGCTTGCGGGATCGCTCACCTTCTTCACGAAGGTCTCGATGGCGGTCTTGGCGGGGCCGTCGTTCCACGACGGCAGCGCCTGCGCCAAGGCTGCCCCGCTCCAGGACATGAGCAGTGCCGCGCAGAGGGCGGCGCGCGCGAGAAGCGTCATGGCTCACTCGTCTCCTGTGATCCTGCCGCAGACGTTCGACCGGACTCGACTTCACGTCAACGCAGAAGATCGTGCGGCACTGCAAAATAACCTACCGTGATACAGTAAAAACCCTGGATCGCGCCGGCGTCCGCCGGTCGACGTGAGCTGCGCCGGCGAAGGACTGGCGCCACGGCAGAAAGCGGGCTACCTGCAAAGCCGCACGGATATCCGGCTCGAGGGGACGGCCATGGGCGTGGCGCTGACGATTGCCGAATTCAGCATGGCCGCATTCGGCTTTCTTCTGTTCATTGCCCAGCTCGCGGCGCACCGCATCGGCCTGTGGATCGGCGCGCGCCACGCGGCGTGCCAGCCCAATCCGGAAGCGGTCGGCGTGGTGGTCGGCGGCATGCTCGGCCTGCTCGCCTTCGTGCTGGCGCTGACCCTGTCCTTCGCCAACAGCCGCTTCACCGAGCACCGGCAGGGCGGCCTGGAGGAGGCCAACGCCATCGGCACCGCCTGGCTGCGGGCCAAGGCCGTGGGCGGGCCGCGCGGGGAGGCGATCGCGCAGCTGCTGGGCGAGTACGGCCAGCTGCGCGCCGATTTCGTCAAGGCGGACCGCGACCAGACGCTGATCGACGCCCTCAACCAGCGCTCGGGCGTCCTGCAAGGGCAGATGTGGGGGCATGTCACCGCCATCGTGCGCGAGCAGCCCAATCCGGTGACCAGCGCGCTGATGACGGCGCTGAACGACACGTTCGACGCCGGCACCAAGGAGCGCTTCGCCTATCACATCACCCTGCCGCCCCAGCTGTTCTGGCTCCTCATGGGCCTGACGCTGCTGAGCATGGGGTGCCTCGGCTACCAGTTCGGCCTCAAGCACCGCTCGTTTCCCGTGCTGGTCCTCATCCTCACCCTCATGTGGACATGGGTGATCGTCGAGATCCTCGATCTCGCGTCGGCACGCCTCGGCTCCATCCGCACGGGGAGCGCGGTCTACGACTGGACGCTCCAGGGCTTCAAGGGCGGCGTCATCGTCCCCGAACTCCCGTGAGCGGCGGCGGCGTCTAGAACGGCACCACGTAGTTCAGCAGCGCCTTCTGGCGCAGCATCACCTTGCGGATCACGTGGGTGACCTTCACATGCTCGGTGTAGATGGCGGCCTCGCCGGTGCTGCCCGCCGGCAGCCGCGCGGCCAGCGCGGGGTCGGCCAGCGCGACCCGCACGACGAAAGGCAGCGTCGTGGTGTCGAGGGGGCCGATGGCGCTGCCGGACGGGGCGTTCTGGCCGGTGGCGACCGCCTGCAGCACGGTCTCGACCTTGCAGTCGAACACCTCGCCCGGCAGGAACTTGAACGTCACCTCGCACGTCTGCCCGGGCGCGATGTAGCGCGCGGAGATCTGCGGCACCTCCAGCAGCAGGATGGTGGCCGACGTGTCGATGAAGGCCATCACCGGCGCAACCGCAAGGTTCGACACGCGCGCGCCCTTGCGCAGGGCGACGTTGGTGACATAGCCGTCGGCCGGCGCGCGGACCGTGGTCTTGTCCAGGTTCCACGTCGCGCCGTCCACCTGCGCCCGCAGGGCGTCCACCTCGCTCTGGCGCTGCTCCACGTTGAACTCGGGCGCGGCTTGCTTGCTCGCCAGCTCCTGCATCTGGCCGAGCCGCAGCTCGGCGAGCTTCAGCTGGGCGTTGAGGGCGTCCAGCTGGGCCTGAAAGGGGGCCGGGTCGATGCGGAAGAGCACGTCGCCGGCCTTCAGCGGCGTGTTGGGCACGGCCGGAACGTCGATCACCTCGCCGGATACGCTCGGCACGATCGCCACCGACTGCCGGCCGGCGACGACGGTGCCGGACGGCGCGCCCCAGCCCATGGGGATGAAGAAGGCGACCAGCAGAAGGATGAGGAAGAGAATCGGCGAGAGCTTCCAGAACAGGTTGCCCGGAATGATCTTCAGCCAGATCAGCGCCACCAGGACGGCGATATAGGCATTGAGCAGAAGGACGATCATTTCGCGATCTCCTGCTTGTTCGCCGGCCGCGCCGGCACGTCCACATAGGCCCAGATGAAGGCGACCGGCCACAGGACGAAGCCGAAGATGAGCGTCACCCATCCCGCCACCGAGACCGCCTGCGCCCAGGGATGGCCCCGCCGGCGCGCGACATATCCCGGCGCCATGCCGGCGATGACGAAGACGGCCACCACCGAGGCGATGGCCACGACGAAGACGATGACGGCGAAGATGTCGAGGGCCCCCATGGCATCGCTCCCGATTTGCCCGGCATGCCGCCGGCCGGCACCCCGCCGGTGGCTTACTTGGTCAGCGCGATGGGGAAGGCGACCGTGCCGAAGCCCGCCACGCCCTCCAGGCGATTGACCACGTCGAACTCGCGATAGACGCGCACGCGGGTGGAGATGGGTGTGCCCGCGAGCTCGAAATTGTACGCGACCATGCCGCCGAGCGCGGTCACGCGCCCCTCGAAGGCGCCGAGCCGCGCCCCCGGGCCGCTGTCGCCCGTGATCTGGTCGTAGAAATAGCCGACGAGCCCCACCGTGAACTGCTTGGTGAGGGATTTCGTCACCGCCCACTCCAGATGGAATTCGGTGCCCGTCGTGTATTCGGTGACGTCGTTGGTGCCGTTGAAGGTGATGCCCGCGGCGGCGGAAATCTCCCAGCCGCTGGTCGGGTCGAGCCAGGTGACGGCGGTGGAAAGATCGGTCGCCAGGCGGTGGAAGGCGAGGTTGGCGATCTCCCCCTCCCGATAATCGCCGACGGGGATGTTGAGCAGCGCCGCAACGTTCCAGTGCCAGTTGCCGGAGTGCCAGCCGAGCGCCATGGAGGCCACCGGATCGCCCATAATGAAGGCGCTGTCGCTGACCCGGCGGCCCACGGGGTCGACGCCCGCGGGATTGAGGAGGACGCCCGCGGTCACCTGCGGCTGGCCGACGGGCAGGATCAGGCCGACGGCGAGGCTTCCGCCGAGCACCTGCTCGGGCAGGACCCAGGTGGCAGTGACAAGCTCCGCGACGATGTCGGCGCTCACCTGGCCGAGGATATTCCCGCCCGAGGGCAGCTCTTTGCTCGCTCCAAGGCTGCCGTTGTAATAGAAGGTGTCGCTCTGCAAATAGAAGCCGGGCGGCGGCACATAGCCGGCCATGGGGCCGCGGCCGCCGAGCATGTAGAAGCCCACACCATTCTCCGCGCCCTGCGCGGCACCGCAAAACCCGCCGAGCGCGGCAAGCCCGAAGACGGCGGCCTTCTGCAAAGATCCCTTCCGCATGGCGTTTCCCCCGGCTGATCTGAAGCGGCGAGGCGCCTCTTGCCGCGCCTCTGCTGCACTTTACGCGTTGGCCATCTGCAGAAATTCTGGGAGCCCCGTGGGCCTGTGGAACCGTACATCGGCGGACAAGACCGCGCGGGCTGCCAGAACCGCGCCGACCGGCGCGACGTCCGGGAATCGGAAACTGCAGGCGGTGGGCGCCGAGTTGCATTCGGCTACCGTGCGGATCGTGGTCAAGGGAAGGGGCGGGCACTGTGTCATTTTACCTTGCCTCCCTGTGCTTATTGCTCCGACACACATGTAATATCACGTTCCGGAGCATAGCATCACCCCGTCCTGCAATCTGAAGTGCTGTACAGTCCAGTCGCAACAGTGCTGAGCGCTTGAGCTAGGCGCGGCTTTACCATCGTTTTCCCAATTTGCGACAAGACTAAACTGATTGGTCAGTGTGCGGCGCGGCATGGGCCGGCGGCAGGCGGGCGCGACCGAACGCCGAGGGGCCGGCGCCAGTCGATGTCGTCGATGCGAGAGAAGATCCCCATGCCGTCGCTGCCACCCAGCGTGCGGGGCGGCGTGACCGGCGGCGCCATCAGCCGCGCAATCGCAGAAGCCGTAAAGCGCAGCTGCGCTTGGCGCGCCGGGGACTAGGCCACGGCGTAGAGCGGATGCTCCCGGCGCAATTCCTCCTGGAGGATCTCCTCCACCTTCTGGAGGGCCGGCGGACGGGCGCCGGGGCGGCCGTAGACCATGAATTCCACGTCGGGCAGCGCCGCCCGGTCGAGGTCGGCCACCACCGCGAGGTCGGGCCGAAGCGCCCGCGGCGAGCGCACCGTGACGCCGATGCCGGCGCCCACCGCCGCCATGAGCCCGGGCAGGCTGGGGCTGGTGAAGGCGATGCGGAAGGGCCGGCCGGCGGCATTCAAGGCGGCGATGGCGGCGCTGCGGCACACGCACGGATGCTCGAACATCACCAGCGGCACGGGGGCTTCCCGATCGAGCCGCAGATGGCGGGCGGCGATCCACACCATGGGCTCGCGCAGCAGCAAGGTGGCCGGCAGATCGCATTCGTTGCGAAAGCCCACGGCGAGGTCCAATTCCTCGGCCCGCAGCATGTCCAGCATGGTGACGGTGCCGCAGACCCGCACCGTGATGGGGGCCTGTGGAAAGCTCGCCGACAGGCGGAAGAGGATGCGCTGCATCACCTGCTCGCCCACGTCCTGCAGGAAGCCGAGCCGCAGCGGCTGGGCGAAGGCGCCGTGGACGTGCTGGGTGAGGATGCGGTCGTTGAGATCGAGGAGCCGGCGCGCATCCTCCAGGAACGTGCTGCCACGCGGCGTCGGCGACACGCTGCGGCCGCGCCGCTCCAGCAGGGCGAAGCCCACGGCCTCGGCCAGCCGGTCCATCTGCAGGCTGACCGCCGACTGGCTGCGTCCCACCTTGCGCGCCGCGGCGGAGATGGAGCCGAGGTCGGCCACGGCGGCGAAACTGCGGATGAGATCGAGGTCGAGATTACGGAGCATCATATGAGATTAGCAAATCCGAGAAATTTTAGAATTCAATTTTTCTCATGCAATCGGACCACGTAGGGTTGCGCCCATTCCGCTCCTTGAGGAGATCGCCATGCCGATCCTGAACGTGAAATTGTCCGGCCCGCCCGACGACGCGCTCGCCGCCGAGGTCGCCGCCACCCTGTCCGCCCTCACCGCCCGCATCTTGCGCAAGGACCCAGCCCTCACCGCGGTGGCGGTCTCCTTCGTGCCGGCGGAGCACTGGTTCGTCGGCGGTCCGGCGCTGTCGGCCAAGAAGCGCTCGTCCTTCTTCCTCGACATACTGGTGGTGGACGGCACCAACACCAAGGACGAAAAGGCCGCCTATCTCGATGCGGTCTATGCCGCCATGGCCGGCCTGCTACCGAACCTCGATCCCGAGAGCTACATCCTGGTGCGCGAAGTGAAGGCCGATGCCTACGGCTACGGCGGGCGCACCCAGGAGAGCCGCTATGTGGAGAAGAAGCTGAAGGCTGCCTGAAACGCGAAAGGCCGGCGCTGTGGGCGCCGGCCTTTCCCAAAGCGACGCCGTGCGGCGCGATCAGATCATTTGCCGGCGAGAAGCGGGCCGAGCTCCTTGTCCCACTCGGCCATGCCGAGGGCACCCGACAGCTTCTTGCCATTGATGAAGAAGGTGGGGGTTGCGTTCACGCCCAGCTCCTTGTTGGCGTAGAGGGCGCTCTCCTGCACCTTCTCGCCGAGCTGCTGGTCGGTCAGGCACTTTTCGAAATCGGCCTGGCTCATGCCGGCCTGCTTGGCGACGGCGAGGAGGCCGGCGGCCGGGTCGGTGCTGTAGGCCCAGCTCTTCTGGGTCTCGAACAGGGTCGACACCATGGGGAAATATTTGTCCTCCGGCATGCAGCGGGCCAGCATGAAGCCTGCGGTCGCCACCGGCTCGAAGGGGAATTCGCGGAAGATGAAGCGCACCTTGCCGGTGTCGATGTATTTCTTCTTCAATTCCGGGAAGGTGGTGGTGTGGAAGGCGGCGCAGTGGCTGCACGTCATCGAGGCGTATTCCACCACGGTGACCGGCGCCGTGGCGCTGCCCAGCGCCTTCTCGGGAAGCGGGCTCGCCGCAGCCGCCATCAGCTTGGCCTGATCCACCGTCTGCGCCGCGGCCGGATCGAACGAGAGGGGCAATCCGAGCCCGGCGGCGAGGGCGGCGAGGCCGGCTCCGACCAGGAAACGGCGGCGATCGAGAATCATGGACATCTCCGGATGATCCGGCGCCGGCCGACCGGCCGGGCGCCGATCGCAACGCTGGATTCGTTGAACTTGCAGCACCGCGGAGGCCGAAGCGGCAGGCGCCGCCTCATCTTGCGCCGCCCCTGTCGCCGCCGCCCCTTGGTAAAATCCATGGCGCTCTATCATGTCGCCCATGTGGCGGCAAAGTCCCGCGCGATCACAGCTCGGTCAAGACGGCGCGGCGCCCCTCGCCGGCGAGCGCTCGCGTCAGCCGCCGCGCTCGCGGCGCACCAGCGCACCGAGGCGGGCGAGGGAGGCGGCGAGGGCCTCGTCCTCGAACGCGCCGATTTCCTGCCGCACGGCGGCGAGGGTGGCCCCATCCGGCTTGGGGGGCAGGGGCGGCGGCGCATGGCGCTGGGGCACCGGCCCCTGCCTCAAGGCCATGCGCCCGACGCAGCGCCAGCCGAAATAGGCGTTGATGCGCTCCACCACAACGGCGGCGGCGTATTGCAGCTCGATGGCGTAGGCGCCTTCCACCCGCACCACGAGGGTCGCGGCGGCGCCGTCCTCCTTCGGCCATTGCAGCTTGAGCGGGACGCAGCGCGGGGCGAGGTCCGGCCCGACGATCTCGTCCCAATGGGTCACCACCTCCACCACCGAGAAGCCGGCCTTGCCGCACAGGTCGCTGATGCCCGGCGCGACGAAGTCGGCAAGGGGGCGGGGACCGGGACGCGGGCCATTGCGGCGTCGGGAGGCGGGCTTGTTCACAGATGCGACCGATTGGGAGGCGCGCCGCCCTTGTGGCGACGCCCCGGCGCGGCCACCTTGGCCGCATGACATCCTCTTCCCCCGCGCGTCCCGCCGCAAGGGCGGCTGCGTCCGGCACCGTTTCGCCCGAGCCCGAGGCGCTCCTCGCCTGGTACGACCGCCACCGCCGTCGCCTGCCGTGGCGGGCGGAAGGCGGGCGCCGCGCCGATCCCTACCACGTCTTCCTCTCGGAGATCATGCTCCAGCAGACCACGGTGAAGGCGGTGGGACCCTATTTCGGCCAGTTCCTCGCCCGCTGGCCGACGGTGGCGGACCTCGCCGCCGCGCCGCTGGAACAGGTGCTCTCGGCGTGGGCGGGGCTTGGCTATTATGCCCGGGCGCGCAACCTGCACGCCTGCGCCCAGGCGGTGGTGGAGCGCCACGGCGGCCGCTTTCCCGCCGATGAGGCAGCGCTGCTCGATCTGCCCGGCATCGGCCCCTATACCGCGGCGGCCATCGCCGCCATCGCCTTCGACCTGAAGGCGAGCCCGGTGGACGGCAATATCGAGCGGGTGGTGGCGCGGCTCTATCGGGTCGAGACGCCGCTGCCGGCAGCCAAGCCCCGCATCAAGGCCCTCGCCGCGGCGCTGACGCCGCCCGCGCGGCCCGGCGATTTCGCCCAGGCGATGATGGACCTCGGCGCCACCATCTGCACGCCGAAATCCCCCGCCTGCTCGCTCTGCCCGTGGATGGCGCCCTGCGCAGCGCGGGCGGCGGGCGATCCCGCGCGCTTTCCGGTGAAGGCGCCGAAGGGGGAGAAGCCGCGGCGGGCCGGCGTCGCCTTCCTCGCCGTGCGGGCGGATGGAGCGGTGCTGCTGCGCACCCGGCCGGACAAGGGGCTTCTGGCGAAGATGACCGAGGTGCCCTCGACCCCCTGGGGCCCGGAGCCGGAGACGCCGGATGTGCACGCCCCGCTCGCCGCGCGCTGGCGGGCTGTGCCGGGAGCGGTGGAGCACGTCTTCACCCATTTCGCGCTGACGCTGCGGGTGCTGCGCGCGGAGGTGCCGGCCGGCACCCTCGCCCCGGAGGGCCACCGTTGGGTGCAGCCCGGCGGCTTCGATGCCGAGGCCCTGCCTTCGGTGATGCGCAAGGTGCTGGCCCATGGGCGGGCCGCATAGGCTATTCGGCGGCGATGCCCATCTCCGCCCGCAGACGGGCGCGCAGCATGTCGATAGGATGGCGGCGGCCTTCCTCCTCCACATGCCAGAAGGTCCAGCCGTTGCAGGCCTCCGCCCCCTGCGCCTTGGCGCCGACGCGGTGGATGGAGCCGACATTCTGCCCGTCCGACAGAGCGATGGTGCCGTCGGCGCGGACCACGGCGCGGAAGCGGCCCTTGGCGTCGGTGAGCTCGGCGCCGGGGCTGACGAAGCCGCGCTCCACCAGCGCCGAGAAGGCGACGCGCGGTGCTTCCCGCGCGCTCGGCGGCGCGACCAGCGCCGCCTCGGGCAAGGGCTCGATGGCGTCGATGCGGGCGCGGGCGGCCGCGGCATAGGCCTCCTCCCGCTCGATGCCGATGAAGCCGCGGCGCAGGCGCTTCGCCACCGCCCCGGTGGTGCCGGAGCCGAGGAAGGGGTCGAGCACCACGTCGCCGGGCTTGGTGGCGGCCATGAGGATGCGGGCGATGAGCGCTTCGGGCTTCTGGGTCGGGTGCAGCTTGCGCCCGGCGGCGTCCTTCAGCCGCTCCTGGCCGGTGCAGAGGGGGAACAGCCAGTCCGAGCGCATCTGAACGTCGTCGTTGCCGGCCTTCAGCGCCTCATAATTGAAGGTGTAGCGGGCATCGGCGCTGCGGGCGGCCCAGATCAGGGTCTCGTGCGCATTGGTGAAGCGCCGGCCCCGGAAGTTGGGCATGGGGTTCGCCTTGCGCCAGATGATGTCGTTGAGGATCCAGAAGCCGAGATCCTGCATCATCGCGCCGACGCGGAAGATGTTGTGATAGGAGCCGATGACGAACAGCGTGCCGTCGGGCTTCAGCGCCCGCCGCGCGGCGAGCAGCCAGGCGCGGGTGAAGGCATCATAGGCGGCGAAGCTCTCGAACTGGTCCCAGGCGTCGTCCACCGCGTCGACGCGGCTTTCGTCCGGCCGCTTCAGCTCGCCGCCGAGCTGGAGATTGTACGGCGGATCGGCGAAGACGAGATCGACGCTGCCGGCCGGAAGGCCGGCCATGGCGCGGATGGAATCGCCGCACAACACCTGATTGAGGGGAAACGCTTCCGATGCCGGCCCCGCATCCGGCGCGCGGGGCGCCGGACTACGGGTGGCCGCCAAGGGGGCGGGATCGGGATACTCGAGACGAACGCCCGACCGGCGCACCGTCCGCCCGGCCGCCCCCTTGGCCACACTACGCATGACGCAACCCTACGCAACGCTTACGCACGAGCTGCAGAATGGCGGTGAGGGGTTAAGGGCGGGTGAAGGGGTTCGGCGACGGCACAAGTCTACTTCATCTGCGGCAGAGAAAATTCAAACAGACAGCCGGAAAGCTGTTCTTTACCAAATCTTGATCTGCAACAGGGCCGACATGTCCCCGCCGCGCCGGGGCATGTCCGTCTTGGGTCGCGGGCCGAAGGCCCCTCAGCCCGGCCTCACGGCATGCTTTCGCAGCCGACCTTGCCGCGGGAGAGTTCCTTCAGCGTGCCGTCGGGCGAAACCAGAACTTCGCTCGCATAGGTGAGAATGCTGGGGTTGTCCTTGGGCGCTTTGGTCTTCTTGTAGGCGGCGGCGCAGATCTTGGCGTCGGGGATCTGCTGGGCCATGTCCTTCGGCACCTGCTCGTTCATGACGAGGCTCGCCCAGCAGCGCGCCGCGCTCTGGAAGAGGGAGCAGGGGGCGTTGACGCCGCGCAGGTAGGACAGCTTCAGCGCGCCGTTCTCCAGCATCACCTTGCGGGCCGCGCCGTCGCCGTAGACCGCATCCTTGAACACGGCCGCGCCGGTCTTGGCGTTGATGACGACGAAGTCGGCGGCGCCCTGGGCGTCCATGGCGCCGAAGAACAGGAAGGGCCCCTTGCGGCCCTCGAAGAACATGTTGTCCAGCGCGACCGGGATGGCGCCGGGCACGGCAGCCGTGGTGCAGGCGGCGCCGGCGGGCAGGATCTGCGGCGGCTTCGAGGTCGGGCCGTCCAGCAGCTCGCGAACGGTGAGGTCGCCGAAGCTGGTGCAGCGCACCTCGTCCGGCTCGGCGTCGGACTTCGGCGGCAGCTCCTTCACCGCCGTGGGCGGATCGAAGGCCGGCGCGCTCCACCCCGGAGCGGCGCCGGCGAAAAGCAGGCCGGCCCCGAGCACGAGCGCGGTGGCAAGACCATAGGGCATCCGCCGGGCCGGCCGAACGGCCCGGATGCTGGTGGCACAAATCATCATTTCCCCCCAGGGACAGCCCGGAAACGGGCCCGGCGCACGCTAGCCGAAGCGGGAAAGGCCCGCCACTCCCGGCCTTCGGGCGCCGGGCTATTCCGCCGCCTTTTTCCGCTCCTCCACCGTGGGCACGCCGTTCATCTGCGCCACCACGTCGGCGATCTGCGGCACGTTCTTGGAGCCGCTGCCCAGCCCCTCGGCGGTGGCGTAGAGGTTCTTCACCGTGGCGCTGAGGAAGGCCGCCGCGCCGGTGTTGGTGGCGAGGTTGGTGACGTAGCGCATGTCCTTGTGGGCGTTGGCGATGGTGAAGCGGTGGGCGTTCACGTCGCCGTCCAGGGCATAGCCCATGAAGGTCTGGTAGAAGCCGCAGTCCATGCGCCCGCCGCGGATGACCGAATCGAACACCTGCGCCGTCACCCCCACCTTGGCGCCGATGGCCAGCGCCTCCGAATAGATGGCGGCGTAGCCGAGCGAGAGGAAGTTGTTGAGCAGCTTCATGGTGTGGCCCGCGCCCGGCGCGCCCACCCGCACGATGCGGCTGGCGAAGGCGCCGATCACCGGCTCGATCACCGCGAAGGCGGCATCGTCCGCGCCCACCATGGCCGACAGCGCGCCCGACTCCGCCTGCACCGGCGTGCCGCCCAGCGGCGCGTCGCAGAAGGCGATGCCGCGCCCGGCCAGCTCTGCGGCGAGGGCGATGGTCAGCGTCGGCTCGGAGGTGGAGGTGTCGATGATGTGAAGGCCGGCCTTGGCCGTCGCGAGGATGCCGCTCTCGCCGCGCAGCACCGCCTCCACCTGCGGCGCGCCTGTCACGCACAGGACGATCACGTCGCAGTCCGCCGCCATCTCGGCCGGGCTTTTCACTTCGCGGGCGCCCTTCGCCACCAGGTCCTCGACCGGCGCGCGGTTGCGATGGCCCATGACGGAAAGCGGGAATCCCTTGGCCAGAATGTTCTTCGCCATGCCGTGGCCCATGAGACCGACACCGATGAACCCCACGCGCACGTCACCCATCGCTTCCTCCCCGTTTTCATTGCTGTGGACGTTAAATCGTTTAGCATGGCCTAAAGGACGGCGCGAGACGCGACAGATCCGGTTATAGGGAGGGCCCATGGACGAGACGCTTCCCGCTCAGGCCGGTGCGCCCATTGGCAAGGTGACGCTCCAGGGCCTCGCCCGCGAACTTGGGCTATCCACCGCCACCATCTCCCTCGCGCTGCGGGACAGCCCCATGGTCGCCGAGGCGACGCGGCTGAAGGTGCAGGAGGCGGCGCGGGCCCGCGGCTACGTGGCCAATCGCGGCGCCGCCGCGCTGCGCACCGCACGCACCAACATCGTGGCGCTGGGCCTGCACGACATCGTCAACCCGTCCTTCACCGAGCTGCTCGCGGCGGTGGAGGATGCCCTCTCAGATGCCGGCAAGACGGTGCTGCTCGGCGTCAGCCAGGAGGACGTGGAACGCCAGACCCGCACCCTCGGGACCCTGGCCGAATATCGCCCCGACGCCTTCCTCGTGTCGCCGGCCGCCCACACGCGGGTGGAGGACCTGAAAGCGCTCGCCTCCACCGGCATCGCCGTGGTGCAGGTGACGCGGGAGATCGAGGGCTCGGGCTTCGATTTCGCCGGCTCGGATGACGTGGCCGGCGTCGCTCTGGGCGTCGCCCATCTGGTGGAGCTTGGTCACCGCCGAATCGGCATGATCGGCGGCTACGGCGCCATTTCCACCGGCCGCAAGCGATTCGCCGGATACAAGGCGGGCCTCGCCGCGGCCGGCATCGCCTTCGACCCGGCGCTGGTGATGGAAGGGCCGGGCTTGCGGGACGAGGGCCGCAAGGCCATGGCGCGCCTTCTGGCGCTGGACGAGCCGCCCACCGCCGCCGTGTGCTTCAACGATCTGTCGGCCTTTGGCGCGCTCATGGAATTGCAGGCCGCCGGCCTCACCGCCGGCCGCGACTTCTCCCTCGTCGGCTATGACGACATCGAGGAGGCGAAGGTCTGGCACCCGCCGCTCACCACGGTGCACACCTTCATCCCCGAATACGGCCGCGCCGCCGCCGGCCTCGCCCTGAAGCGCATCGCCGATCCCGGCCGGCCGGTGGAGCGGGTGGAGATGGCGCCGAAGCTGGTGCTGCGCGCTTCCACCTGTGCCCCCGTGCCGGTCAAGCGCCGGCCTTCATGATCCTTGCCGTCGAGGCGGCGGACGACCCGCGCCTGTCCGATTATCGCGACGTGCGCGAGCGCGACCTCGTGGGCCGCCGCGGCCTGTTCATGGCCGAGGGCGAGGTGGTGCTGCGCCTGCTCGCAGGTCAGCTGGGGACGCGCGGCGGGCACCGCCTGCGCTCGGTGCTGCTGTCGCAGGTGCAGGCGGCCCGGCTCGGCGACCTGATCGCCCGCCTGCCGGACGATCTTCCCGTCCTCGTCGCCGGGCAGGAGGTGATGGATCAGGTGGTGGGCTTCCATATCCACCGCGGCATCCTCGCGGTGGGGGAGGCGCGGCCGCGGCCCGAGGCGTCCGCCCTGCTCGCCGGGCTCGGCCCGCGGGCGCTGGTGGTGGCGGCCCTCGGCCTCACCAACCACGACAATATGGGCGGCATCTTCCGCAACGCGGCGGCCTTCGGCGCCGACGCGGTGATCCTCGACGGCGCCTCGTGCGATCCGCTCTACCGCAAGGCCATCCGCGTGTCCGTGGGAGCGAGCCTCGTGGTGCCGTTCGCCCGGGTGGCCGATGCGGGGGAACTGCTGGAGCTGCTCGCCGCCAATGGCTTCGCCGCCGTGGCGCTCTCGCCCTCGGGCCGCGAGCCGCTTTCGCGCCTCGTGCGGCCGCCGCGGGTTGCCGCCCTGTTCGGCACCGAGGGGCCCGGCCTGCCGCCGGCGCTGATGGAGCAGGTCCGCACCGTCGCCATCCCCATGGCGGCGGGCTTCGACAGCCTCAACGTCGCCACCACCTCGGGCATCGTGCTGCACCACCTTGCGGGTGTGTGAGCCTATTCCTCGGTGGTGCTCTCCCAGGTGGCGTGGCGCACGCCCGGGAGCTGCTCCAGCCGCTCGACGACGCCGTCGAGCTCGGCGGGGTCCACCGCCGTGCTCACCAGCTTGGCCACCAGCACCGCCGTATAGTCCGGGCCGGGCTGCTCCTCCACGTCGCCCACCGGATAGCGGGATTCCTCCAGCGCCTCGATGAGGCGGTCGCGCAGGGCGCTCAGGGCGGGGGTGTCCACGGTCAGGCGCACCTCGTAGCTCACTTCGGAGGTGCGCTCGTCCAGCGGCAGGCGGTCGATGGCGCGGGCGACCGGGCGCAGCACCGTGTTGCCGGCGATGATGATGAAGGTGATGAGCATCGCCTCGGCCAGCATGTCGGTTCCGGCGCAGCTGCCCACGGCGGCGGAGCACCACAGGGTCGCCGCCGTGTTGAGGCCGCGCACGTTGAGGCCTTCCTTCATGATGACGCCGGCGCCGAGGAAGCCGACGCCGGTGATGACGTTGGCCACCACGCGCATGGCGTCGGTGGGGCCGCCGATGCGCGAGGCGAGGTCGGCGAAGGCGGCGGCGCCCACCGCCCCCAGCACGTTGGTGCGCAGCCCCGCCGTGCGCTGGCGATACTGCCGCTCGGCGCCGATGAACGTGCCGAGGATGAAGGCGGCGGCAAGGCTCACCACCGTGTCGAGAAAGGAAGCCGCATCGAAAGTCGCGATGAAGCGCACGCCGTCCCCCTGCCGTCGCTCCGGCGGTGCGCCGGCCGCGTTTCCCTCGCCGGACCGCGCCGCCAGGGCAAGGGGAAAGCCCGGATGCGAACGTTTTCACAGCTTCGCGCGCCTGATTGTCGCGGCAGCGTGGAACTGCTAAAAACCCGCCATGTCTTACGCGTGCGTGCCGTTCCTGATGCCGAGCCGGGTGGCCTTTTGCGCCGCCGGGCCGTTCGCGCGCACCACGATGGAGTTCGCGGCGGTGCCCGACCACGTGCGCCTGCCCGGCCGCTTCTTCGGTCGCTTCACGACCGCCGCCTCGGCCCAGCTTCGCGGCTGACGCCCGCTTCCGCCGAAGCCCGCTCCGACCGCAGCCATTTCGAGACCCGTCCGGCCGCCCTGACGCGCGCCGGCCTCTCCTCAGGACAGGACACCATGAACGCACCCGCGAACGGCCCCAAGACCCTGTACGACAAGATCTTCGACGACCATGTCGTTTCCCGGCAGGACGACGGCACCTGCCTGCTCTACATCGACCGCCATCTGGTGCATGAGGTGACGAGCCCGCAGGCCTTCGAGGGCCTGCGCATGACCGGCCGCAAGGTGCGCGCGCCGCAGAAGACCCTCGCCGTGGTGGACCACAACGTCCCCACCACCGACCGCACCCTGCCGAACCCGGACCCGGAGAGCGTCGCCCAGATCGCCGCGCTGGCCGAGAACACCCGGGAGTTCGGCGTCGAATATTATGACGGCTTCGACCAGCGCCAGGGCGTGGTGCATGTGGTCGGCCCCGAGCAGGGCTTCACCTTGCCCGGCACCACTATCGTCTGCGGCGACAGCCACACCTCCACCCATGGCGCATTCGGCGCCCTCGCCCACGGCATCGGCACGTCCGAGGTGGAGCACGTGCTCGCCACCCAGACGCTGATCCAGAAGAAGGCGAAGAACATGCGCGTCACCGTCTCCGGGCCGCTGCCCGAAGGCGTCGGCGCCAAGGACGTGGTGCTCGCCATCATCGGCACCATCGGCACGGCGGGCGGCACCGGCTACGTCATCGAATACGCGGGCGATGCCATCACCTCCCTCTCCATGGAAGGGCGGATGACGGTGTGCAACATGTCCATCGAGGGCGGTGCCCGCGCCGGTCTGGTGGCGCCCGACGAGAAGGCGTTCGAGTATCTCAAGGGCCGGCCGAAGGCGCCCGCGGGCGCCGACTGGGACGCGGCGGTGCGCTTCTGGCAGACCCTGCGCTCCGACGAGGGCGCGCATTTCGACGCCGAGATCCACATCGACGGCGCGAACCTGCCGCCCATCGTCTCCTGGGGCACCAGCCCCGAGGACGTGATCTCGGTGGAAGGCCTCGTGCCCGATCCCGCGCTCATCGAGGACGAGGGCAAGCGCGCCGCCAAGATCCGGGCGCTGGGCTATATGGGCCTCTCCGCCGGCACCAGGATCACCGACATCACCATCGACCGGGCCTTCATCGGCTCCTGCACCAACGGGCGCATCGAGGACCTGCGGCAGGCGGCGGCCATCGCCCGCGGCCACAAGGTGAGCCCGAACGTCTCCGCCATGGTCGTGCCGGGCTCCGGCCTCGTGAAGGCGCAGGCCGAGGCCGAGGGCCTCGACAAGATCTTCATCGAGGCGGGCTTCGAATGGCGCGAGCCGGGCTGCTCCATGTGCCTCGCCATGAACGCCGACCGCCTCGGTCCCGAGGAGCGCTGCGCCTCCACCTCGAACCGCAATTTCGAGGGCCGCCAGGGCTTCAAGGGCCGCACCCATCTCGTCTCGCCCGCCATGGCGGCCGCGGCGGCCATCGCCGGCCGCTTCGTCGACGTGCGCCAGTGGCCGAAGGCCTGAGCGCCTTTCTTCTCTGAACAAGGACGGCCGGGCCTCGCCCGGCCGTTTTCGTATCCGGCCCTCACTCCGCCATCTGGTAGGTGAGGGGCAGCCAGCGATAGGCGCCGCCCTGCCGCTCCACATAACCCACCGAGGGGAACGACGTGTGATAGCCCACCACCGCGATGCGGTCGGTGGCGGCCATGTCGTAGATGCGTTTGCGGGTCGCGGCGCCCTGCGCCTTGTCCATGTCGAACAAGGCGTGCCACTCGGGATGGGCCAGCGATGCCACCTCATGGTGGGCGCAATCGCCCCAGACGAGCAGGCGCTTCCCGGCGTTCTCCACATGGAAGGCGAGATGGCCGGGCGTGTGCCCGAAGGCCGCCACCGCGTGGATGCCGGGCACGATCTCCCCGCCGGGACGGACCTGTGTGACGCGATCGGCGAAGGGGGCGAGGTTGCGGGCGAACACCTGCGCGGTGGCGCGTTCCAGGCTGTCGGGGGCTGCCGCGCGCCGGTCCGGCGCGGCCCAGAAGGAATATTCCGCCGCGCCGATGACGTAGCGGGCGTTGGGAAACACCTCCTGGCCCGCCTCCACCAGCCCGCCGATGTGGTCCACATGGGCGTGGGACAGCACCACCACGTCCACCTGGCTCGGCGCATAGCCTGCGGCGGCGATCTGCGCGGCGAGCCATCCCCCGTTGGGCCGGGGGATGAAGCCGTCGGCGCCGTTGCCGGCGTCGAACAGCACAAGCTCCTGTCCGGTGTTCACGAGCGTCGGGGTGAAGCCCGGACGGAAGCGTTTTTCCGGCAACAGGCTGGCGCGCATCAGCGCCGCCACCTCCTCGGGGGTCCGGTCCTCGCCGACGATGGGCCACGGCCCGTCGATCATGGCGGCGGCATCGAGCAGGGTGGTCACCTCGAACGCCCCCAGCCGGAAGCGGAACGGCGTGACGGGGAGCGCGCCGCGCTGGGGCGCCAGTGCGCGCGCCCGGCCCGGGTGCAGCAGGGCCGGAGCGGCGAGGGCTGCGGCGAGAAGGGCGCGGCGGCTGGGCGCGCCGGCGCGGGCGGGCGGAGACGGGGCCATGGCGTGCTCCGGGGCCTGTTTGTGCGGCCCGTCGCAGTGTGGTGAAGTACCGACCGGAGGAGCCTAGGCATGCCCGTGCCGCCCCGCTTGTACGAACGTGCTGCGCCGGGGCAGGCCCTCGGGCCGCTCTGGTTCCTGGACGAGGGCCGCACCTTCTTCGCCGGTCCGCTCACCTACAATGCCCCGCACCAGCATGGCGCGCCGGTGTTCCTCGCCGGGCTCTACGGGCCGTTCGGCCTGCGCATCGCGGGCGGCTGCTGGCAGTCGTGCCGCACCGCTCTGGTGCCGGCCGGCGTGGTGCATGAGCTGGACGTGGGCGGCGAGCCCATCGCCGTCTTCTATCTCGAGCCGAGCGTGGACGGCGCCCATGCGCTTGCGCCTCTGGTGGCCAATGCGCGGGAGGAGCAGGGCGCGCTCTTCGGACGCGGCAGCGTGCTGCCGCTGCTGCGCGACATGTGGGAGGCCCCGGACAGCGCCACCTGGGCGGGCGAGGCGCTGAGCGATGTGGTGGATGTCTCCCGCCGCCGGGCGCGCGTCGGGCTCGATCCGCGCATCGCGCGGGTGGCGGCGGCGATGAATGACGGGGACGGCGTGCCCGAGCTTGCCGTGCTCGCCCGGACGGTCGGGCTGTCCCCCTCGCGGCTGCAGCACCTCTTCACAGCCGAGGTGGGCGTGCCGTTCCGTCGTTACCGCGCGTGGGGCCGGATGCGGCGCGCCATAAGCGAGATCGCCGCCGGCAGCAGCTTCACAGCCGCCGCTCATGGGGCGGGCTTTGCCGACCAGGCCCACTTCACCCACGATTTCCGCCGCACGTTCGGCGCGGCGCCGTCCCAGAGCCTGCGCGGCGTACGCCTCTAGTCCGCCGTCACCCGGCCCAGTCGAGGCCGATGTCGAGGATGGGGGCGCTGTGGGTCAGCCACCCCACCGAGATGAGGTCCACGCCCGCGGCGGCGATGGCGGGGGCGGTGTCGCGGTTCACCCGCCCCGAGGCCTCGGTGAGCATGCGCCCGCCCACCATGCGCACGGCTTCGGCGAGCGTCTCCGGCGTCATGTTGTCGAGCAGCACGGCGTCGGCGCCGAGCGTGAGCAGTTCCTCCAGCTGGGCGAGGGTGTCCACCTCCACCTCGATCTTCACCATGTGCCCGGCCCGGGCGCGCACGCGCCGCACCGCCTCGGCCACCGAGCCGGCGATGGCCACATGGTTGTCCTTCACCAGCACGGCGTCGTCGAGACCGAAGCGGTGGTTGGCGCCGCCGCCGGCGCGCACGGCGTATTTCTCCAGCGCGCGCAGGCCCGGCGTGGTCTTGCGGGTGCAGACGATCTGCGCCTTGTGGCCGGCGATGGCATCAGCCAGTGACGCCGTGGCGGTGGCGATGCCGGAGAGCCGGCAGGCGAGGTTGAGCCCGGTGCGCTCGCCGGTGAGGAGCGCGCGGGAGGCGCCTTCCACCTGCGCCAGCACGGTGCCGGGCGCGACCCGTGCGCCGTCGTCCACGCGGCGCTCGAAGCGGATGGCGGGATCCAGCAGCCGGAAGGCGAGGCGGGCGCAATCGAGCCCCGCCACCACGCCCTCCTGCCGGGCGGCCAGCACCAGCCGGCTGGTGTGGCCGGCGGGCACGACGGCGTCGGTGGTGATGTCGCCGGCGCGGCCGAGGTCTTCCAGCAGCGCGGCGCGAACGATGGGCTCCACCATCAGCTCGGGGAGCGGGTCGAGGGCGGCCATGGCAGATCCGTTCAGGGCGCGAGGGCGAGGTCCGGCGCGGCGACCCGCCGGGCGGCGGCGAAGGCAGCGTCGAGGGTGATGCACGAGCGGCGGGCGACCGCGCCGGCGTGGGGGAAATCGGTGCGGGCGTGGGCGCCCCGGCTCTCGGTGCGGGCGAGGGCGCTTGCCGCCATCATCAGGCCCACGCGGGCGGGCGGGGCGGCGGGGCCTTCACCCTCCGCCAGCGGCAGGAGGCGGGCGAGGGCGCGCGTCAGACCCTCCGCGTCGCGGGTCACCCCGACGAGGCGCGAGACGATGGGCCGGGCCGCCGCTGGATCCGCCGCCGGCGGCAGGGCCGCGGCGAGCCGACGCGCCGGGCGGCCGGAATCCCGTCCGGCGATGCTGAACGCCACGTCACGGCCGCAGACCACCGCCTCCAGCAGGGAGTTGCTGGCGAGGCGGTTGGCGCCGTGCAGACCGGTGGACGCCACCTCGCCGGCAGCCCACAGGCCGCCCACGCTGCTGCGGCCCTCCCCATCCACCGCGACGCCGCCCATGTGGTAGTGCGCGGCGGGGCGGATGGGCACGAGGTCGGTGGCGGGATCGATGCCCGCCGCATGGCAGCCGGCGGCCACCTGCGGAAAGCGCGTGGCGAAGCGGGCGCCGAGGCTGGCGCGGGCGTCTAGGAACACCTCGCGGCCGGCCGCCAGCTCCCGCCAGACGGCGCGGGCGACCACGTCGCGAGGCGCCAGCTCCGCCCCCGGCACGCCGGCGAGGACGCGCCGGCCGGTGCCGTCCACCAACACGGCGCCTTCGCCCCGCACCGCCTCGCTGATGAGCGGCAGCGGGCGCGCCGGGGTGGCGAGCGCGGTGGGGTGGAACTGCACGAATTCGAGGTCGGCCATCTGCGCGCCGGCCTCGGCGGCGAGGGCGAGGCCCATGCCGAACGCGGACAAAGGATTGGTGGTATGCTCGTAGAGCGCGCCGATGCCGCCGGTGGCCAGCACCATCCGCCGGGTGCGCAGCACGCCGCCGCCCTTTGCCATGGCGAGGACCAGCCCCGCCACCGCGCCGTCCTCCAGCAGGATGCGCCGCGCCTCGCCCTCCACCACCGTGATGGAGGGACAGGCGCGGACGGCGGCCGAGAGCGCGCGCACCAGCTCGCGGCCCGTGCCGTCGCCGTCCGCATGGACGATGCGGCGCCGGCTGTGGGCGGCTTCGAGGCCGAGCAGCAGGGCGCCGTCCGCCCCGCGGTCGAAGGCGACGCCGAGGCGTTGCAGCGCGTCCACCGCTTCGGGCCCGGCGGCGAGGATGCGGCGCGCCACCTCCGCGTCGCACAGGCCGTCGCCGGCGCTCAGCGTATCGGCGAGGTGGAGGACGGCGTCGTCGTCCGGGCCGACGCTGGCGGCCATGCCACCCTGGGCCAGCGGGCTCGACCCGTCCGTGCCGAGGGGCGCCCGCGTCACCAGCACCACCGGTTCGGGGGCGAGGAACAGGGCGGCGGAGAGCCCGGCGATGCCGGCGCCGACGACGACCGCGCGGCCGTCCAGCGCGTCGAGCGCGGTCACAGCGCCAGCATCCGCTCGACCGAGGCGCGGGCGCGCGCGGCCACCTCGGGCGCGATGGTGACTTCGGTTTGGTTCTCCTCCAGCGCCGTGCGGATGTTGGCGAGGGTGATCTTCTTCATGTGCGGGCAGAGGTTGCACGGCCGGATGAAGTCGATGTCGGGATAATGCACCGAGACGTTGTCGCTCATGGAGCATTCGGTGAGCAGCACCACCCGCCCCGGGCGCTTCTCGCCCACGTAATCGCTCATGGCGGCGGTGGAGCCGGCGAAATCGGCTTCCGCCACGACGGCGGGCGGGCATTCGGGGTGCACCAGAACGGTGACGCCGGGATGGGCGGCGCGCAGCTCGCGCACGTCCTGCGCGGTGAACAGCTCGTGCACCTCGCACTGGCCGGCCCAGCTGATGATCTCGACCCCGGTCTCGGCCGCCACGTTCTTCGCCAGATACTGATCCGGCAGCATGATGACCTTGGGCACGCCGAACGACTTCACGATCCGCGCTGCATTGCCGGAGGTGCAGCACACGTCCACCTCCGCCTTCACCGCGGCCGAGGTGTTCACATAGGCGATGACGGGAAGGCCGGGATGGGCCGCGCGCATCAGGCGCACATCGGCGGCGGTGATGGAATCGGCCAGCGAGCAGCCGGCTCCGGCGTGGGGAATGAGCACGGTCTTGCCGGGGTTCAGCAGCTTGGCGGTCTCCGCCATGAAGGCAACGCCGGCCAGCACGATCACGTCCGCATCCACCTTCGTCGCCTCGCGGGCGAGCGCCAGGCTGTCGCCGACGATGTCGGCGACGCAGTGGAAGATCTCGGGCGTCTGGTAGTTGTGCGCGAGGATGACGGCGTTGCGCTCGCGCTTCAGGCGCAGGATCGCCTCGGCATCCTCGGCGAAGAAGGCCCAGTCGGCCGGCGGCACCACCCGCCGCACCCGCTCGTAGAGATGCGCCGTGCGGGCGAAGGCGTCCGCCAGGGCCCCCGCATCGGGCGTGCGCGGCTTGAGAAGGGGGGCCGGCGAACGGGCGGCGGCAGCGTGGGCGTATCCAACCATTGACTATACTCACTTTGAGCATATGTTGGGCATATGCTTATCCTGAGCATAAGTTCTGTCAAGTGCGTCCGAGGGGAAGCTTCGTTCCGGCGAGCGCCCGCTCCTCCACCACAGAATGCCGGAAGCGGAAAAGTTTCGCAGGTCGGCCAAGGGTTTCCGACGTGGTGCCGCCGGTCTCCTCGACCAGTTCCTGCTGCTCCATCAGCCGGCGAAAATTCTGCTTGTGGAGCGTGCGCCCGGCAATGGCCTCCACGCAGCGCTGCAGCTGAAGCAGGGTGAAGGTGGGCGGCATCAGCTCGAACACCACCGGGCGGTATTTGATCTTGGCACGCAGGCGGGCAATGCCGGTGGCGAGGATGCGCCGGTGGTCGGCGATCATCGGCCGGCCGGCGCCGCCGGCCTCGTCGCGGCCTTCGCGCCGCAGCCGCTCCGCGACGATGCCAGCCTCGTAGAGCAGTTCGTAGCGCTGGAGGGTCAGCTCCTCGTTCCAGCGCGCATCATCGAACCCGAAGGTCACGGCGGCGCGCTGGCGCCGGTCGGCCCGCGTGCCCGCCGTGTCCGCCGCCTCGGCCCAGGCGGCGAGGGCCGGCGCGAGCACCCTGGCGATCATCGCCGGCGGGCCGGCGCGATGGTCTTCCCACGGGAAATAGTCATACCAGCCGTGCCACGCCCCGTGCTGCGCCCCACCGGCGCCGTCGCGCGGCGCCTGCTCGCGGGCGAGGCCCAGATAGGAGATGGAGATGGTGCGTGCGGCGCCGGCCGCGTCGGCGCGATCCTTGTCGGCAAAGGTGTAGAGCTGCTCGAGATAGCCGAGGGGATGGTGGGTGCGCTGCTCCACCCAGTCGCGCAGGCCCTGCTGGAGCGAGCGGTGGGCGAGCTCGAACGGGCCGGAGGGTAATGCGCTGCCGCGCTCCACCGTCATCACCCGCGGCTCGCCGTTCGTCACCGCCGCAAGCACGGCGATCAGGTCGACGACGACGGATCGGCTGGCACGCTGCGGCATGGGGCTCCCGGGCGAGGTCTGCGGCGGGCCCGTCGGCGTTCCGATAGCACGACGGCGCGACGCGGCGATAGCGGCGTGTTTAACGGCTCGCGCGGAGCGCGGCGGGGGCGCTCAGCCCTAGACGGCCACGCGGCGCGGCGCGGCGAACCGCACCCCGTTCTTGCCCTGCTGCTTCACCTCGTACATGGCGGTGTCGGCCATGCGGATCAGCTCCGCCTCCTCCATGGCGTGATCGGGGTAGAGCGCGATGCCGATGCTGGTGCCGACATTGACGGTGAGGCTCTGGCCGGCGTGGGAGAGCCGATAGGGCTCCGCCAGCTGGCCGCACAGCCGCTCGGCCTGCGCCTTGGCGGCCTCCGCGTTGGGGAGGTCGGTCATGATGACGGCGAACTCGTCGCCCGACAGGCGGACGGCGAAATCCTCGTGCCGCAGATTGCTGCGCAGGCGGTTGGCGATGGCGCAGAGCAGGATGTCGCCGATGCCGTGGCCGTGGTGGTCGTTCACCTGCTTGAAGCCGTCGATGTCGAGATAGAGCAGCCCGAACTGGCGGCCGTGCCGCTCCGCCTGGGCCCGTGCGCGCGACAGATGCTCGATGAACAGGATGCGGTTGCCGAGGCCGGTGAGCGCATCGTGGGTGGCCATGTGGCGGATCTGCTTTTCCACCCGCCGGCGCTCCTCGATCTCCACCTCCAGCTGGCGATTGCGCTTCTCCAGCTCCTCCAGCGCGGCGCGAAGGCGCAGCTTGGAGATGTGCAGGTCGAGGAACACGGTAACCTTGGAGAGCAGCACCGCGTCGTTGATGGGCTTGGCGATATAGTCCACCGCGCCGAAGGTGTAGCCCTTCAGGCGGTTGATATCGTCGTGGAAGGCGGCGGTGACGAAGACGATGGGGATATCGCAGGTGGCCGGATCGTTGTTGAGCAGCGAGGCGACCTCGAAGCCGTCCATGTCGGGCATCTGCACGTCGAGCAGGATCAGCGCGAAGCTGTGGTCGAGGCACAGGGCCAGCGCCTCGTTGCCGGAGCGCGCCTCGAAGATCTCCGCCTTCACCGGCGCGAGCAGGCGGCGCATGCCGACGAGGTTGGCGCGCACGTCGTCGACGACGAGGATCTTGGGCAGGTCGGCCATGCTCATGGGCGGCGTCCGAAGGCGTTGAGCGCCGCGGCGAGGTCCGCGATCGGCGCGCATAGATCGGCACCCGCGCGCTCCAACGCAGCGCGGGGCATGATGTCCACTTCGGCTTCCAAAGGTGCCTGCACCAAGGCAAGGCCTCCCAATTCCCTAACGCGCCTCAGCCCTTCCGCCCCGTCGCTGTTGGCGCCCGTCAAAACCACCCCCGCAAGCTCGCCCCCGAACGCCTCCGCGGCCGTTTCAAACAGGACATCGATCGCGGGTCGCGAATAACACACCCTCGGATCGACGGAGAGGGAAAAATAGCGGTCCCGGTCGATCTCGAGATGCTATCCGCTGGGCGCCACATGGACTTTTTTCGCTTCCACGGGCCGCCGCTCCTGCGCCGTCCCTACGGGGAGCCCGCTGGACCGCCCCAGGATGGAAGCCAGCATGTCGCGTCCTTCCGAACCCACGTGATTGACGACGACGACGGCCATGTCGAGATCCGGGTCGAGGGCGGCGAGAAGCCGCGTCAGGGCCGCCGGGCCGCCGGCCGAAGCTCCCACGACCACGGCCCGGCGGGCGGGTGCGGGCGCCGCCGGCGCGCCGTGCTCGGCTCCGCCGCGTTCGGTCCGCCCGTCTCCCGGCCTGCCGCGCTCGTCCATGGCCCGCGCAAAGCCCTTTCCTCAGATCGCGCCGGATCGGCCGCCCGGCGAACCGAACGTTGCATCTCCCGCCGACCCGCCCCGAGGACGCAGAGCCTTACAGCCAGGGGCGCTCGCCGCCCTTCGCCGCTTCGTATTCGGAAATGGCCGGGGCCTTCTCCAGGGTCAGTCCGATGTCGTCGAGGCCCTCGATCAGGCAGCGCTTGCGGAACGGATCGATCTCGAACTTCACGACGCCGCCATCGGGTCCGCGGATCTCCTGCGCGGGCAGATCGACGGTGAGGGTGGCGTTGGCGCCGCGATCGGCATCGTCGAACAGCTTGTCGAGGTCCTCCTTGGAGACGACCACGGGCAGGATGCCGTTCTTGAAGCAGTTGTTATAGAAGATGTCGGCGAACGAGGTCGAGATCACGCAGCGGATGCCGAAGTCCAGCAGCGCCCAAGGCGCGTGCTCGCGCGAGGAGCCGCAACCGAAATTGTCGCCTGCGACGAGGATCTTTGCGTTCCGGTAGGCCGGCTGATTGAGCACGAAGGCAGGATTCTCGGAGCCGTCGTCCGCATAGCGCATCTCGGAGAACAGGCCGGTGCCGAGGCCCGTGCGCTTGATCGTCTTCAGATACTGCTTGGGGATGATCATGTCGGTATCGACATTGACCAGCTTCAGAGGCGCGGCGACGCCTTCCACGACGGTGAACTTATCCATAGGACCCTTGTGCCTTGTCGACGGTTGAGGGCTGGGCGCGGAGCCGGGCGGGCGGGGCGCCTTCTGCCTTTTCCATAACAGGCGGCCCGCCTCTTGCCCAGCACCCCGGCCGGCCGGGACTTAAGGGGCAAGGCGTTCCGGCAGCATGCGCTTCAGCACATCGTCCTTCATCACGAAATGATGCGCCAAAGCGGCCGCGGCGTGCAGCAGGGCAAGGACGACCAAAGCGTTGGCCAGCCACTCGTGCAGCTCGATCACCTGGCGGGCGAGGTCGCGGTTGACCGCGATGGGCGAGGGGATGGTGAAGAGCGAGAAGAAGCTCACCGCGTTGCCGCGCAGGAAGGCGAGATAGACGCCCACCGCCAGCGTCGCGATCAGCAGGACATAGAGCAGGCCATGCGCGGCATGGGAGGCGATGGCCATGGGCCGGCTGATCTGGCGGGAAGCCGGCGGGTTGCGGCCGAAGATGCGCACCGGGATGCGCAGCGCCACCAAAGCGATCAGCAGCAGGCCGACGGAGATGTGCACCCACCACACCGCCGCGCGCTCCGGCGTGCCGCGGGCGAAGAGGTCCTCGAGGTAAGTGACGCCATAGATCGCGATGACGGCGATCGCGGTCAGCCAGTGCAGGGCGCGCAACGGCGCGGCATGGCGGGTGAGCCGGGGATCGGTGGGCACGCGCGTCTCCTTCGTTGTTTCGATTAATTCTAAACAACCGGCGCGCCACGTCCAGTCCTGTCTCCCTACTGCCCCTGCGGTCAATTGGCCCGATCCTCTATGGCCTCCATGTCGTCGTCGGACAGGCCGAAGTGGTGGCCGATCTCGTGGACGAGGACATGGGTGACCACGTCGCCCAGGGTTTCCTCGTTCTCCGCCCAGTAGTCGAGGATCGGTCGGCGGTACAGAAAGACCATGTTGGGCATCTGCCCCGTCTCCGATACCGCGCTCGATTGGGCGCGGCCGATGCCATGAAAGAGACCGAGCAGATCGAACGGGGTTTCGGCGCCCAGTTCGTCCAGCACCTCGTCGGTGGGAAAGTCCTCCACCTTGATGACGAGGCCCTGGCACAGGGCGCGGAAGGAGGCAGGCAGCGCCGCGAAAGCTTCGGCGGCGAGTTCTTCCAGCTCTTCGATGTCGGGCGCCTCCAGATCGCGCCAGCGGCTTTTCGGCGACGCGGTCATCCGTGACATGCCAATACCTCCTCCTGGATACATTCATGCTGCACTGCAACATCACGAACCTGCGAAGTCGTCGGCGCCGGTGACTTGACCGCCTTGGCCGTCACGGACCCGTGACTTTCCTGAACACTTGGTTAACGCAAGCATCAAGTGGGGTTCAGGGTGCCTTGGTTAAGGAACTCTTACTGCCCCTGCATCGTTGATGATGCGGAACGGGACACGGGAGAAGAGCTATGCTGCGCAAGCTTGCTGTGACGGGTGCATTGGTGTCGATCCTTGGACTTGCTGCGTTTTTCGCGCCGCACGAGGCCAGCGCCGCGACTGTGACCACCGTGGTCGGCGCGATCTTCTGAGTCGGACGCCATCGAGCGGGCTTTTCGCGCGCTCGACGATCACGCGATTGTGAACAACGGGAAGCCGGTTCTGAATTGCCCGTTTCCCAGATGCAACAGCCCAAAACCCTTCTTCGCGGGTGCGAAAAGACCGGCGGATCGATCAGGGCTGGAAGTGATTCGGGCGCCGCGCGCTGCGATCAGCGCCCTACTGCGGTGCGGTAGCCCGCCTCTCATGAACGAACGTCCGACGACATATTCGGTGCGCGCGCGCCCTTAGGCCCGCGCAACGGCTCTCCCCATCAAGTCGTCGCGGCCCGGATGAGTTCCTCCTCGGCTTCGGCCAGCAGCTCCTCGCTGGCCTCGCCGCCGACACTCTCCCTCCCGATTTCCAGCAGCACCGGTACTGCCAGCGGCGAAACCCGCTCCAGCGGCACGTGCACGATGCGCCCGACGATGCGGGCAAGCATCTCCCCAAGACGCTTTACGTCCAGAAGGCCCGCGGCTGCGTCCGCCCGCGCGGCGCGCAACAGAAGATGATCCGGCTCGTGCCGGCGCAGCACGTCGTAGATAAGGTCGGTGGAGACGGTGACCTGCCGCGAGGTCTTCTCCTTGCCTGGAAAACGGCGTTCGATGAGGCCGGCGATGACCGCGCAATAGCGGAAGGTCCGCTTCATCAGCGCGCTTTCGGCGAGCCATGCCTCGAGATCGTCCCCCAGCATGTCCTGGTCGAACAGCTCGTCGAGGCTGAGCCGCCCCTGCCGGATAGCCGCCCCCATGTCGCCGGCGGCGTAGACGGCGAGGGCATAGTCGTTGGCGACGAAGCCGAGCGGCTTCAGCCGCGCCCGCTCCAGCCGCCGCGTCAGCAGCATGCCCAGCGTCTGGTGCGCCAGCCGTCCCTCGAAAGGATAGGTGACGAGGTAGTGGCGGCCGAACTGCTCGAAGGTTTCCACCAGCAAATCGTCCCGGCCCGGCAGGCGGGAGCGCTGCTTTTGCAGCTCAAGCCAGTCGCGCACCTGGCCCGGCAGCGCGCCCCAGCGCTCCGGCGCGGAGAGGATCGCCCGCACCCCGGCGGCGAGGAAGGTGGAGAGGGGAAACTTTCCGCCCGCATAGGCCGGCACCTTGGGCTCGGTGGCGGTGGTGCGCGAGACGTAGACCTCGTCCTCCACCATGAGCTCGTAGCGCAGGATCTCGCCGGCGAAGACGAAGGTGTCCCCCGGCACCAGCGTTTCGACGAAATATTCCTCCACCTCCCCCAGGAACCGCCCACCGAACCGCACCCGGCCCGCGACGCCCGACTTGGCCGACCCGCGCGCCGAAACGAGGCGCACTTTGAGCATGGCGGCCTCGACGATGGTGCCGATGTTCAGCCGGTAGGCCTGCGCCACCATGGGGTTGGCGACCCGCCACAGGCCGTCCTTGGTGCGGCGGATCTTGGCGTAACGCTCATAGGCGCGCAGGGCGTAGCCGCCGGTGGCGACGAAATCGAGGGCGGCGTCGAAATCGGCCCGGCTGAGGTGGCGGTAGGGCGCGGCGGAGCGCACCTCGCCGTGCAGCGCGTCGGCGTCGAACGGCGCGGCGCAGGCCATGCCGAGGATGTGCTGGGCCAGCACGTCCAGGGCGCCGGTGCGCTCGGGCGGCGTGTCCTGCGCGCCGGCCCGCACGGCTTCCAGCGCAGCCCGGCACTCCAGAACCTCGAACCGGTTGGCCGGGACCAGCACGGCGCGGGAGGGCTCGTCCAGCCGGTGGTTGGCGCGGCCGATGCGCTGCATGAGGCGCGAGGCGCCCTTGGGCGCGCCGAGATTGATGACGAGGTCGACGTCGCCCCAGTCGATGCCGAGGTCGAGGGAGGACGTAGCGACCACCGCCTTGAGACGCCCCGCCGCCATGGCCGCCTCCACCCGGCGGCGCTGGTCCACCGCCAGCGACCCGTGATGGAGCGCGATGGGCAGGTCGAGATCGTTGATGCGCCACAGCTCCTGGAAGATGAACTCGGCCTGGCGCCGGGTATTGACGAACACCAGCGAGAGCGTGTTGGTCGCCAGCAAGGCGTAGATGTCGCGCACCGCATGCAGCGCCATGTGGCTCGCCCACGGCATGGGCGCGGCGGTCTCCATCATCCGCACGTCCGGCGGCGCCCCGCCCTGCGCCAGCACGAGGTCGGCCAGAGGACCCTCCGGCGTGTCCGCATCCTGCGCCACCAGATAGCGCCGCAGGTCGTCCGGCTCGGCCACGGTGGCGGAGAGGCCGACGCACTGAAGGCCGGGCGCGATGCGCCTCAGGCGGGAAAGGGCGAGGGCGAGCAGGTCGCCCCGCTTGGAGGTGACGAGGGCGTGCAATTCGTCCAGCACCACGCGCTTGAGGCCGGAGAAGAGATGCTCGGCATCCTTCGAGGCGAGGAGCAGGGAGACCTGTTCCGGCGTGGTGAGCAGGATGTGCGGCGGATCCCTGCGCTGGCGCTGGCGGCGGGATGCCGGCGTGTCGCCGGTGCGGGTCTCGACGCGGATGTCGAGGTTCATCTCGGCGATGGGCGTCTCGAGATTGCGGGCAATGTCCACCGCCAGCGCCTTGAGCGGCGAGATATAGAGCGTGTGCAGCGGCGATTTCGGCCGCTCCGCCTGCCAGTGGGCGAAAGGCACGGTGGACGACGGCTCGGCCGCCTCGACCACCGTATCCTCCTCCCATCCGTCGCCCAAGATCTGGCTTCGGGCATGGCGTGCGGTGCCGCTCCCTTTCCCGCTCGTCGGCGCCGCCGGGGCAGGGGGCGCCGGGGAGGGCGCTGGTCTCGGGCGGGCCGTCCGCTCCCTGGGCCGGTTCAGCTCGATCAAGGTGGGAAGGAAGCCTGCCAGCGTCTTGCCGGCGCCGGTGGGGGCGATGAGCAGCACCGAGCGGCCGCTTTCGGCGGCGGCGATGAGATCGAGCTGGTGCGGCCGCGGCGCCCAGCCGCGTGCGCGAAACCAGCTTTCAAACGGATCGGGGAGGGACGCTGCCCCCTTGCGCTTCGCCTTGGCCACCGCCCGAAGATAGGAAGTCGCCGCCCCTTGCGCGAGCCTCGCCCCGCCTCCCGCGCGCGATTTGCTCACCCGTCGGCGCCCATCCCCTCGGCGTGCCCAAGGCGAGCGTCCCAAGCCCGCCGCAGGCCGAACGTCCTTAATCGGCCGTCAACCCTCGCCGGGGCATGGTGCGCGTCATGTCACCTCCCGGAGTAAGCGTCCCATGATGTCGCGCGCCGACCGCACCGTGCTGAGCGAATGGTGGTGGACGGTGGACCGCGCCCTGCTGGCCAGCCTTGGCGGGCTGATGGTCATCGGCATCATCCTGTGCCTTGCCGCCAGTCCGGCGGTGGCGGCGCGGCTCAACATCCCCGATCCGTTCCACTTCGTGAACCGGCAGGTGCTGTTCCTCGTGCCGGCGGCGGTGGTGATGGTGGCCACCTCCTTCCTGTCGCCGCGCACCCTGCGGCGCACCTGCATCGTGGTGTTTGCCATCTTCTTCGTGCTGCTGCTGGCGACGCTGGTGATCGGCCCGGAGGTGAAGGGCGCGCGGCGCTGGCTCACCATTGCCGGCGTCACCGTGCAGCCGTCGGAATTCATCAAGCCGGCCTTCGTCATCCTTGCGGCGTGGCTGTTCGCGGAGAGCACCAAACGGCCGGAGATGCCGGCGACGCTGTTCGCCTTCGCCTTGCTCGGCAGCGTGCTCGGCCCGCTGGTGAAGCAGCCGGACTTCGGCCAGAGCCTGCTGATCTGCCTGGTCTGGGCCTCGCTGTTCTTCCTCGCGGGACTGAGGTGGATCTGGATGGTGGGGCTGGTGGGCATTGGCGCCGGCGGCGGCTTCATCGCCTACATGACCGTGTCCCACGTGCAGAAGCGCATCAACCGCTTCCTCAATCCCGATTCGGGCGACACCTACCAGATCGACGCGGCGCTCAATTCCTTCCGCAACGGCGGCTGGTTCGGCACCGGCCCCGGCGAGGGGACCATGAAGAGGATGCTGCCGGACGGTCACACCGACTTCGTCTTCGCCGTGGCGGGGGAGGAGTTCGGCATCATCCTGTGCCTCATCATCCTCGCCCTGTTCGCCTTCATCATCCTGCGGGCCCTGTCGCGCGCCTCCAAGGAGAGCGACCCCTTCTCCCGCTTCGCCATCACCGGCCTTGCCCTGCTGTTCGGCCTGCAGGCGGCCATCAACATGGCGGTGAACGTCCATATCGCGCCGGCCAAGGGCATGACTCTGCCCTTCATCTCCTATGGCGGCTCCTCCCTCATCTCCATCGCCTTCGGCATGGGCATGCTGCTCGCCCTCTCGCGCAAGCGGCCGGGGGCGGCGGCGCTGGCGCGGCTCACCGAGACGGTGTCCGGCGAGCCGCGGCGGGGCGAAAGCCTCGCCCGGCCGGTGGCGCCGCCGGCGGCCCTGCCCGATCCGGCCTGAGGCGTCCCCGGAACCGCCGCATTGAAGGGGCAAAGGCTCGCGCCGCATCGTCCGGGGCCCGGGCCGCGCCGGACCGGCCCCGCGTTCGAGGCCAGGGGGTAACGTGACCGATCTCGTCCTGCTCGCCGCCGGAGGCACCGGCGGCCATCTGTTTCCGGCCGAGGCTTTGGCGGCCGCGCTGGCGGGCCAAGGCTTCGCCGTGGATCTCGCCACCGACGCCCGCGCCGCGCGCTACGCTGGGCATTTCCCGGCGCGCGAGCTGCACATCCTGCCCTCCGATACCGTGCGTGGGCGCTCGCCGGTGGCGCTGGCCCGGACCGGCCTCGCGCTGGCCTCCGGCTTCGTCTCCAGCCTCGCGCTGATCCGCCGGCTGAAGCCGGTGGCGGTGGTGGGCTTCGGCGGCTATCCCACCGTGCCGCCGCTCATGGCCGCCGCCGTCCTGGGCGTGCCCACCATCGTGCACGAGGCCAACGGCGTCATGGGCCGGGCGAACCGCATGCTGGCGCGGCGGGTGAGCGCCATCGCCACGGGCTTTCCCGGCGTGGTGGATGCGGATCCCGTGCTGAAGGCCAAGGCCGTGTGGACCGGCAATCCGCTGCGCCCCGCCGCCGTCGCCGCCGCCGCGACGCCCTTTGATCCGCCGGTGCCCGGCGGGGAGCTGCGCGTGCTCGTCTTCGGCGGCAGCCAGGGCGCGCGGGTGATGTCGGACGTGGTGCCCGATGCGGTGGAGCGGCTCGACGCCGATTTGCGGCGCCGCCTCGTCCTCACCCAGCAGGCGCGGGAGGAGGATCTGGAGCGGGTGGTGGGCACCTATGCCCGCCTCGGCGTGCGCGCCGAAGTGAAGCCCTTCTTCGATGATCTGCCCGCCCGCATGGCGGGCGCCCATCTGGTGGTCGCACGCTCGGGCGCCGGCACGGTGGCGGAACTCTCCGCCATCGGCCGACCCTCCATTCTCGTGCCCTTGCCGCACGCCCTCGACCAGGACCAGGCGGCCAACGCCCGCACCCTGAGCGCGGTCGACGCGGCGCTGGTGCTGCGGCAGGTGGAATTCGAGCCCGACCGTTTGGCGCTGGAGCTGCACAGCTTCGCGTCCGAACCCATGTCATTGACGCGGATGGCGGATCACGCCAGAAGCCAGGGCGTGCTCGACGCCGCCGAGCGGCTCGCCGGTCTGGTCCGGCATCTGGCGGCCGGCGGCGCGGTCGCAACCTTCAGGGGGAACAGCGCATGAAGCTGCCGTCCGGCCTCGGCTCCATCCATTTCGTCGGCATCGGCGGCATCGGCATGAGCGGCATCGCCGAGGTGCTGCACAATCTCGGCTACGAGGTGCAGGGCTCGGACGTGGCCGAGAGCGCCAATGTGAAGCGCCTCACCGACCACGGCATCAAGGTGATGATCGGCCATCAGGCGTCCAACGTGGACGAGGCCGACGTGGTGGTGGTGTCCTCCGCCATCAAGCGCGACAATCCCGAGCTGATGGCGGCCCGCGCCAAGCGCCTGCCGGTGGTGCGCCGCGCCGAGATGCTGGCCGAGCTGATGCGGCTGAAGAGCTGCGTCTCCATCGCCGGCACCCACGGCAAGACCACCACCACCTCGCTGGTGGCGACCCTGCTCGACGCCGGCAATTTCGATCCCACCGTCATCAATGGCGGCATCATCAACGCCTATGGCACCAACGCCCGCCTCGGCGACGGCAACTGGATGGTGGTGGAGGCGGACGAGAGCGACGGCACGTTCCTGAAGCTGCCCACGGAAGTCGCCATCGTCACCAATGTGGACCCCGAGCACCTCGACCACTTCAAGACCTTCGACAAGGTGCAGGAGGCCTTCAAGGCCTTCGTGGAGAACGTGCCCTTCTACGGCTTCGCGGTGATGTGCATCGACCATCCGGTGGTGCAGGCGCTGGTGGGGCGCATCGAGGACCGGCGCGTCATCACCTATGGCGAGAACCCGCAGGCGGACGTGCGCCTCGTGGACGTGGACCTGAAGGGTGGTGTCACCAAGTTCGGCGTGGTGTTCCGCAACCGCGCGGGCGAGACGGTGCACGAGATCCGCGGCCTGCGCCTGCCCATGCCCGGCAAGCACAACGCGCTGAACGCCACCGCCGCCATCGCCGTCGCCCACGAGCTGAAGGTGCCGGACGAGAAGATCATCGAGGCGCTGTCCCAGTTCGGCGGCGTGAAGCGGCGCTTCACCCGCACCGGCGAGTGGAACGGCGTCGCCATCTTCGACGATTACGGCCACCATCCGGTGGAGATCGCCGCCGTGCTCAAGGCGGCGCGGGCGGCGAGCGACGGACAGGTGATCGCCGTGGTGCAGCCGCATCGCTACACCCGCCTCGCCTCGCTGTTCGACGAATTCTGCACCTGCTTCAACGATGCCGACCATGTGGTGGTGGCGCCGGTCTACACCGCCGGCGAGGCGCCCATTCCCGGCGCCGACCGCGACCATCTGGTGCAGGGCCTCATCGCCCACGGCCACCGCTCGGTGACGGCGCTCGACGGCCCGGAGCAGCTGGCCGGCATCGTCTCCGGGCTGGCGAAGCCCGGGGATTACGTGATCTGCCTCGGCGCCGGCTCCATCTCCGGCTGGGCCTATGCCCTGCCGGGCGAACTTGCGGCGCTGAAGCCGGCGGCCTGAGCGGCGCCGGCCCGGGGCCTTATCAGGCCAGGACTTCGCGGTCCTTCAGCACCACCGTGCCGTCCACCGTCACGATGGGGTGGCGGATGACCAGGTCCACGTGACCCACCGCGCGGATGCTGCTGCCGAAGGTGATGCCGTTGCCGATGCCGAGGTGCAGGGTGCCGAACTCGCCCTCGTCCTCCAGCTCCACGCCGCGTCCGATCTTGGCCTTGGGGTTGAGGCCGACGCCCAGTTCCACGTGGCAATACATGTTCTCGTCGCCGTAGGACTTCAGCAGGTCGGCGAGCTTGCGGCCGTCCTTCGCCGCGGTGTCGATGTCCACGATGCGCCCGTTCTGAAGGGTGATCTGGAACGGCTCGAGCACCTCGCCGCCAGGCACGACCGCGCCGTCGATGACGGCGACGCCGTTGGTGGAATGCTCCACCGGAGACACCGCGGTCTCGATGCAGGGCGGCGGGGAGATGGTGCCCGGCGCGTGGCAGATGCCGGTCTGCGGCACCGCGTGGCGGCCGCGGATGTCGAGGGTGAAGTCGGTGGCGCCGTCGTTGCTGGTGACGCGCACGCTGCTGCCGCGCTCGAAGGCGCCGGACAGGCGCATGATGATTTCCGACTGCTTCACGAAGTCGATGTCGAGGCTGCCGTCGAGGAACATCTTCTCCTGGCAGCCCGGAAAGAAGATGAGCCGCGCGCCCGCCGCGCTCGCGGCCTTGCGCGCGCTGGTGTGGTTCACCGAGAAGGTGGTGGGGGCGACGATGGCGTCGGCCGCCTTCATGGCCTCCGCGATCACCTTCGGCAGCTCCTCGCCGTGCCGCGTGCGCGGCTTCATCACCAGCATGAAGGTGTCCGCCCCGCGCTCGATGCCGGCGAGGGTGAAGAGGTTGCCGACCGCGATGTTGTCGGCGTCGGTCAGGACCAGCAGCTGCTCTCCGGCCCGGATGGCGAGGCAGCTGTCGAGGATGTTGCCGATGGACCGCATCATGGCCATTTTCTCGATCATCGCTCGCCCTCTCAAAAGTTCAGCGCACCCGCCTTTGCGTAGGCCGTGCTGCGGTCGAAATTGTATACACTCGACAAAGTGCGCGTCAACGCCGGCGCCGTCCGGCGCCTCCCCGGGGCGTCTGGACCGCCGCCGCGGTCGATGTACACTCAACCCCTGCGGGCGTGCGTCCCACGGGCGATTCGGGCGGACAGGGGATAGACGGTGCGTGGTCGGGGCATATCCAGGCGGGTGGCCTGCGCGTGCGCGCAGCAAGCCCAGGGGAGGGGCGGCGCGCCGGCGCAGCCTTGCGTCCATGGGCATTAGCCGGCCGACCCCGCTTGTGGTGCCGCCCCGCGGCCGCGCCTCGTCCCGCCTCCCCGCCGCGCCGGAGACCGACATCTCATTGCCGGACGTGCTGGGATCGGAGATCGCCACCGTCCTGGAACGGCGCATCATCTATCTCGACATCGCCCCCGACGCCCGCGTGACCGAGCAGGAGGTCTGCGACGAGTTCAACATCTCGCGCTCGCCCGTGCGCGAGGCCTTCCGCCAGCTGGAATCCACCGGGCTGGTGGTGCGCCTCGCCCGGCGCGGCATCCGGGTGAAGGAACTGAGCGTCGCCGATCTCGACGACATCTACGCCTGCCGCACCCCGCTGGAGGGCATCGCCTCGGGCCTTGCCGCCAAGCGCGCCACCAAGGAGGATCTCGCCACCATGCAGGGCCACCTGAAGGCCATGCAGGCGGCGCTGAAGGCCGGCCACGTGCGCGAGTTCTTCCTGCACAACGTGGGCTTCCTCACCGTGATGCACGAGGCCGCCGGCAACAAGATGCTGGTGCGCATCCTCTCGGTGATCGAGAAGCAGGCCATGCGCTATCGCTATCTCGCCCATATCGAGGACGAGACCATGCTGGTGCTGGTGCACCAGGGCCTCACCGAGGTCTATGCCGCCATGGCGGCGCGCCAGCCCGCGAAGGCGAAGGCGGCGCTGGTGCGCACCATGATGCAGTCGCAGAAGACCATCCGTGGCGTGGTCCGCCGCCATCTGTCGAGCCCGCGCGCCGCGGACGACTGAGCGAGCGCCCCGCGCTCAGGCCGCGGGGGCGGCGCGGGTCTTCACCCAGGCGGAGGTGTCGTCGAGCGCCGCGCCGAAGCGGTCGAGGATCATGCCGATCTCCGCCTCGGTGATGATGAGCGGCGGGCAGAAGGCCAGCGTATCCTCGATGGCGCGCAGGATCAGGCCATGCTCCTGCGCCCGGGCATGCAGATAGGCCGCCACCTGACCGGGCGGGTCGAACTTGGTCTTGCGCGCCTTGTCCGCCACCAACTCGACGCCGGCGATGAGGCCGACGCCGCGCACCTCGCCCACCAGCGGATGGCCCGCGAAGCGGCTGCGCAGCCCGTCCTGAAGAGCGGGCGCGACGGCGGCGGCGTGGGCGATGAGGTCGCGCTCCTCGATGATCCGAAGGTTTTCCAGCGCGACCGCGGTGGCGACAGGATGCCCGGTGGCGGTGAAGCCGTGACCGAAGGCGCCGATGCGGTCGGAATTGTCGGCGATCACCTGATAGACCTGATCGCTGAGGACGATGGCCGAGAGCGGCATGTAGGACGAGGTGAGCTGCTTGGACAGCACCATAAAGTCCGGGGTGATGCCATAGCGGTCGCAGCCGAACGGCGTGCCCAGGCGGCCGAAGCCGTTGATGACCTCGTCGGCCACCACCAGCACGTCGTGGCGCCGGCACACGGCCTGGATCTTGGTCCAGTAGGTGTCGGGCGGCGGCATCACGCCGCCGGCAGCCATCACCGGTTCGCCGATGAAGGCGGCCACCGTCTCCGGACCCTCGCGCAGGATCATCGCCTCCAGCTCTTCGGCGAGCCGCGTGGCGAAGGCCTCCTCGCTCTCGCCCGGCAGCGCGTTGCGATAGTGGTGGGGACAGGTCAGGTGCAGGAAGCCGGGCAGCGGCAGGTCGAAGTCCCGCTGGTTCATGGGCAGGCCGGTCATGCTGCCGGCGATGATGGTGATGCCGTGATAGGCCCGGGCGCGGGAGATGATCTTCTTCTTGGCCGGGCGGCCGAGGGCGTTGTTGTAGTACCAGATCATCTTCACGACGGTATCGTTGGCTTCCGACCCGGAATTGGTGAAGAAGACCTTGGTCAATCCCTCCGGAGTCATCTCCACCAGCCGCTCGGCCAGCTCGATGGCGGGGGCGTTCGATTTGTGGGAAAACGTGTGGTAATAAGGGAGGGCCTGCATCTGCCGGGCGGCGGCCTCCACCAGCCGCTTCTCACCGAAGCCGAGGGCGACGCTCCACAGCCCCGCCAGCCCCTCGATATAGGCCTTGCCCTGGTCGTCATAGACGTGAATGCCCTCGCCCCGGGTGATGATCATGGGCCCCTGGGCTTCGTGCCGGCGGGCGTTGGTGTTGGGATGAAGAAGGTTGGCGATGTCCCGCACGTGCAGCGAGTTGGACTGGTCGGTCATCGAGATCTCCTGCGGAGGGCGGGGCGCTCTTGGGGCGGGGGGTGGAAACGGTGCGGGTGCGCCGTCCGTGCGGGGAGGGGTGGCAGCCTCGCCTCCCGGCCGGTGAGGCAGGGCATGGGGCAGGGCTGTCATTCGGTCCGAATTTGTATACAATCGACAAAAATGTCAACGTAGGAGCGCGTCGTGTCGGAGCAGGTCGTCTCGCAGCAGGTCGTCCCGGAGCCCGGTGCCATCGTCAGCCACGCGGTGGTGGAGCCGCACTGGATCGATTTCAACGGGCACATGAACTATGCCCAGTATGTCGGCGCCTTCGATGTCGCCTCGGACGTGCTCCTCGCCGAGCTCGGCCTCGGTCCAGCCTATCGCGCGCGCACCGGGCGCACCACTTATGTTGTCGAGGCCCATCTCACCTACGACCGCGAGGTGAAGGAAGGCGATCCGCTGGAGATCCACACCTTCCTCGCCGGTGCCGACGACAAGCGGCTGCACCTCTACCTGCGCATGTTCCACGCCACCACGCGCACCCTCGTCGCCACCAACGAACTGCTGTGCCTTCATGTGGACCAGAGCGGACCCGCCGCCCGGGCCGTCGTCTTCACGCCGGAACAGGGCGAGATGATCGCCGCCATGGCCGGCGCCCATGCCGCCCTCGTCCGCGACTTTCCCCTCGGCAAGGGCATCGGCCTCAAGGGCCGGCGGGCCAACGCCGGCTGAGTGCCCTAACGGCCCAGATAAGAGCGCAGCACGGCGGGATTGTCGATGAGCCCGGCCGCCGGTCCGGAGAAGGCGATCTCGCCGTTCTGCAGGATGTGCGCGAATTCCGCCACCGCCGCCGCGACGCCGATGTTCTGCTCCACCAGAAGGATGGTGAGCCCGCGGGCGTTGAGGGCGAGGATGGTGTCCACCATGTCCCCCACCACCGCGGGGGCAAGGCCGGCGGAGGGCTCGTCCATGAGCAGGCACTTGGGCTTCGCCATCAGCGCGCGGCCGATGGCCACCATCTGCTGCTCGCCGCCCGAGAGCGCGCCGGCCGGCCGGCGCTTCTTGGCGGTGAGCTTGGGAAACAGCGTGTAGATCTCCTCGAGATCGGCGCGGATCTGCGCGCGGTCGCTGCGGGTCGCGGCGCCGAGCTCCAGATTGTCGTCCACGCTCAGGCTCGGCCACACCTCGCGGCCCTGCGGCACCTGCACGATGCCGGTGCGCACGAAGTCGTAGGCGGTGAGGCCGGCGCATTCGGTCGCGCCGAAGCGGATCGAGCCCGACACGGGACGCACCAGCCCCGTCAGGGTGTTGAGCATGGTGGTCTTGCCCGAGCCGTTGCCGCCGAGCAGCGCCACGATGCGGCCCTCCGGCACGTCGAACGACACGTCGCGCAGGACCTGGGTCAGCCCGTAGGAGACCTTAAGATGCTGAATGACGAGCACGCAGTTCCTTTCCGAGGTAGGCCTCGATGACGTCGGGGTCGTTGCGCACCGCCTCGGGCTTGCCGTCGGCGATGATCTGGCCGGAATTCAGCACCGTCACCTCGTCGCACACGTCCATCACCAGGCGGATGACGTGCTCGATGAGCACCAGCGTCACGCCCTTGTCGTCGCGGATGCGCCGCAACAGGAGGTCGAATTCGCTGAGGCGGTTAAGGCTGAGGCCCACCGCCGGCTCGTCCAGCAGCACCACCTTGGGCTCGCTGATGAGGGTGCGGGCGATCTCCACCACCCGCTGCTGGCCGAATGAAAGCTGGTGGCCGGGCCGGTCGGCGAACTGCGCCATGCCGACGAATTCCAGCGCCAGCCGTGCCGCCTCCTCGGTCCGCTCCTCCTCCTCGCGGCAGGACGGCAGGCCGAGGCCGGCGGCGAACAGGCCCGTCACCGTCTTGCGGTGCAGGCCGCACATGAGGTTCTCGAGCACGGTCATGCCCTTGAACAGCTGCGAGGTCTGGAAGGTGCGGCCGATGCCCCGCCGCGCGATGGTGCTGGGCTTGAGGCCAGTCACCACCTCGCCGTCCAGCACCACTTGACCCGTGTCCGGCCGGTGGATGCCGCAGATGACGTTGAGCAGCGTGGTCTTGCCGGCGCCGTTGGGGCCGATGATGCCGCGGATCTCGCCTTCGCCCACGTCGAGATCCACATGGTCCAGCACATGGACGCCGCCGAAGCTGACGCCGACGCCCCGCAGGGCGAGCATGGAGCGCCTCATGACACCCCCCTCTCCTGCGCCGGAGGCGCCAGCGGCAGGGAGGTGGGCGGCTCGGCCGGGGGAAGGGCGCCAGCGCGATGCAGCGGCTCCTCCCAGCCGGGGACGTGGCGCCGGATCACCGAGACGATGCCGCCGCGCATGAAGATGATGAAGACCAGCAGCATGGCGCCGAACACCACCTCCTGCGCGCCCTTGAACTCGCGCAGGCCTTCCAGCACCAGCACGATGGTGCCGGCGCCCAGCACCGAGCCGGCGATTGAGCCCAGCCCGCCCACCACCACCATGGCCTTCTGCAGCACCATCTGGAACAGGTCGTAGCCTTCCGGCGAGACGAAGTTCAGCATCTGGGAATAGAGCCCGCCGGCGATGCCGGCGTAGAAGGCGCTCAGCCCGAAGGCCAGCGCCTTGTAGCGCAGGAGATCGACGCCGAGGGATTCCGCCGCCACCTCGCTGTCGCGCACGGTGATGAAGGCCCGGCCGATGCGCGAGGTGACGATATTGCCGGCGAACCAGACCATGGCCACCATGATGACGAGGCTGAGATAGTAGAGCCCGTGCCGGTGATCCACCGGCAGCGGCGCGAATGACACCTGCGGGGTCTTGAAGCCGCCGGCGCCGAAGGTGACGCCCTCCCAGTGCAGGAACACCCATTGGGTGAACTGGGCGAAGGCAAGCGTCGAAAGGGCGAGATACAGCCCGCTCAGCCGCAGGGCCGGCAAGGCGAGGGTGAGGCCGACCGCGGTGGCGATGAGCGCGCCCGCGGGAAAGGCGATCAGGAAGGGCCAGCCAAAATGCACCTGCAGCAGGCCGGTGCCGTAGGCGCCGATGCCGAACATGGCGGCGTTGGCGAAGGCGAGCTGGCCGGCATAGCCGAGCAGGAGATTGAGGCCGACGGACAGCAGGATGTAGATGAAGATCAGATTGGCCACGAACAGATGGTAGGGGTTCGCCCCCAGCGGCAGGAGCGCGGCGACCAAGACGAGCGCGAGCATCACGTTGCGGCGGCGCAGGAAAGAGAGGGGCATCAGACCCTCCGCGCTTTGTAGAAGCTGAGCAGCCCGGTAGGACGTATCAGCAGCACCAGCATGATGGCGATGAAGGCGGAGACCTCCATCATGCTCGAATGGATGTAGCCGCCGGCCAGCGCCTCGACGATGCCGATGGCGAGGCCGCCCACCACGGCGCCGGGCAGGCTGGTGAGCCCGCCCACCACGGCGGCGGCGAAGCCCTTGATAAAGAACGAGAAGCCCATGTCCGGATAGAGCAGGGTCAGCGGCGCGGCCAGCACGGCGGCGGCGGCGGCGACCGCCGCGCCGGTGCCGAAGGCGAGGGTGTAGATGCGCTCGATGCGGATGCCCACCAGCGTCGCGGCCTTCGCATTGTCGGCGGTGGCTTGCATCATCTTGCCGATGCGGGTGAAGCGGAAAAAGGCGCCGAAGGCGAGCATGATGGCGATGGCGCCCGCCAGCACCGCGATCTGCTGCGGCACAAGCACGATTTCGCCCAGCATGATGGGATCGGTGGAGGTGATGGGCGGGAAGGAGAGATAGTCGCCCTTTCCGCCCCAGATGATCCGGCCGATGCCCTTCAGCATGAAGGAGATGCCCACCGTCGCGAGGACGATGGCGACCACGTCGGCGCGCAGCAGGGGGCGAAAGGCGATGCGGTCGATGGCGCAACCGAGCACGAAGCCGACGAGGACGGCGCCGGCCAGGGCCAGGGCGAAGTCGAAACCGAACTGGACATGGATCGACCAGGCGATGAAGCCCGCCACCATGAACAGCTCGCCCTGGGCGAAGTTGATGACGCCTGTCGCCTTGTTGACGACCACGAGCCCGAGGGCGACGAGGGCGTAGAGCGCCCCCGTCGTGATTCCGCTCAGGAGCAGATAGCTGAGCATGGTCATGGCGATCACTCGACGCGGGTGATGCTCAGCACCTTGATGGGACCGCCGGGCTCCTTGGAGATCCAGGCCGGGAACTTGTTGCAGCGATGGTCGGTCTGGGAGCAGGAGATCGGGCCGGGATAGACGTCGATGACGAGGTCCTTCAGGCCGGCAAGGGCGTCGATCACCTTCTCGCGGGTGATGTCGGGACCGGCGCGCTTCAGCGCTTCCACCAGCGCCTGGGCGGCGCCGATGCCGAACAGGTTGAAATTGGAGAGGCGATCGCCGGGGAACTTGGCCTCGATGAGCGTGCGCCACTTGTCCACGGCCGGGTCGGTGGGGGTGTATTTCACCATGGAGATGGTGGTGAACTTGGCGGTGGCGCCGGGCACGCCCACCTGGTCCTCGAAGGCGGCGGGATCGCCGATGCCGGTCTGGCCGATGAGGATCGGCTTGAAGCCGAGCTTCTGCGCGTCGCGGGCGAAGATGGCGGCGGGCTTGGGGAACAGCACCATGATGACGGCGTCGGCGCCGGTCGCCTTCAGGCGCAGCACCTGGGCGGTGGCGTCGTTGGCGTCGGGCGACATCTCCTCGTCCGCCACCGGGGTGATGCCCTTGGCCTTGAAGGCCTCCATGAGCGGCAGATAGCGCGCGCGGCCCCAGGAATCGCGCATGGAGATGACGGCGATCTTCTTGGCGCCCTCCTGGAGCGCGAAGGCGAGTTGCGCCTGGCTCTCGATGCTCGAGGTCAGCGCCATGGAGAAGATGTTGGCGGCCGGCGGCTGGGTGATGCCGTCGTGCACGGAGGCCACCACCACGAACGGGATCTTCGCCTGCTCGATGGTCTCGCGGGCGGCGAATGTGGCGTTGGAGCAGCCGCCGCCGATGAGGGCGAACACCTGTTCCTGATGGATCAGCTTCTGCACCGCGGTGATGGCGGTGGCGGGATCGCACCGGTCGTCCTCGCGGATGAGCTGGAGCTTGCGGCCGTTGACGCCGCCAGCCTTGTTCACCTCGTCGAAGACGACGTCGATGCCGTTCATGGCGAGCTTGCCATAGAGATAGCCGGGACCAGTGAGGGCGCCGAAGGTGCCGATCTTGATGGCGTCGGCGCTCACGCCGGGCTGCCCCTGCGCGGCTGCGGCGCCGATGCCGGCGCCGAGGGCGGCCAGCAGCGTCGCGGCGCATGTCAGTCGGGTCATGCGAGACATTCAGTTCCCCTCATGGTGTGAGAAAAGACCGGAAGGCGGGTTCTTGTTTTGGGTGGTGCGGCGGGCCGGATTGCGCGGCCCGCCGGTCACGCGGTGGCCGCGTCGCAGGTCGCCGGCGCGCCGAGCACGTCGGACGTATGCTCGCCGAGGCGCGGCGCCGGCCGGCGCACGGCGCCCGGCGTTTCCGAGAGCTTCACGGTGACGCCGAGGGTCTTCATGGCGCCGGCGCTGGGATGGAGCGTGTCCACCACCATCTCCCGTGCCAGGATGTGGGGATCGGCGAGCACCTCGTCGAATTCCAGCACGGGGCCGCAGGGAATGCCGCCCGCCTCGAGCGCCGCCAGCCAGTGCGCCGACGGCTTCTTGGTGAACTGCGCCTGCAACAGCGCGATGAGGGCGTCGTTGTTGGCGACGCGGTCGGCATTGGTGAGGAAGCGCGGATCGCTCTTCAGCTCGGGCGCGCCGAGGATGTCGCACAGGCGCTCCCAGAAATTCTGCTGGGCGGCGCCGAGCGTCAGCCAGCCGTCCTGCGTCTGGATGATCTGGTAGGGCGAGCTGCCCCGGTGGGCCTGGCCGAGGCGCTCCGGCCGCGTGCCCGTGGCGAAGACATGCGCCGCCTCGTAGACGCCCAGCGACAGGGCCGAATCGAGCAGCGAGGTCTCCACCATCTGCCCGCGCCCGGTCTTGTGGCGCGCCTCGACGGCGGCAAGGATGCCGAAGGCGAGGAACATGCCGGCGGCGACGTCGGAGATGGCGATGGGCAGGCGGTGGGGTGGTCCATCCTTCGCGCCGGCGACGCTCATCAGGCCCGACATGCCCTGCGTGACGAGGTCGAAGCCGCCCCGCATGGCGTAGGGCCCGTACTGGCCGAAGCCCGAAATGGCGGCATAGATCAGCCGCGGATTGCGCGCCGAAAGCGTCTCGTAGGAGAGGCCGAGGCGGGCGAGCGTCCCGGGCCGGAAATTCTCCAGAAGGATGTCGGCGCCGTCCACCAGCGCGAGGAAATCCGCCTTGCCCCGCTCGGACTTCAGATCGAGCGTGATGGAGCGCTTGTTGCGGTTCCACAGCATGAAGGGGGCGCTCTCGCCGCCCACGTAGGGCGGCATGCTGCGCGCCTCGTCCCCGGTGCCCGGCCGCTCGATTTTGATCACGTCCGCCCCGTGATCCGCGAGAAGCATGGCGCAGTACGGGCCGGAAAGATGGCTCGACAAATCCAGTACCCGTAAGCCTTCGAGGGCACCTGACATGGATCTTTCGTCTCCGTGGGAATTTGTACATTGTACACGAAATGAGAATGCCGCATAGTGTTTGTGCTTGGTCAATAAATGCGCAATGAGGAATTCGGTGGCAGAGCAAGACACGGACATCCTGGTTTCCGTCGAGGCCGAAGGCCTGGCGGTGGTCACGCTCAACCGACCTGCGCGGCGTAATGCCGTCAGCCTTTCCATGTGGAACCGGCTGGAAGCGATTTTCCTCGACCTCAAGGCGCAGCCGGAGGTGAAGGCCGTGATCCTCACCGGCGCCGGCGGGCAGTTCTGCGCCGGGGCCGACATCTCCGAATTCTCCAAGGTGCGGTCGGACGCCCAGAGCGGGCGCATCTACGAAGCCGCCACCGAGCGCGCCGCCCGCGCCATCCGCGACTATCCGCGCCCGACCATCGCCGCGGTGTCCGGCTTCGGCGTCGGCGGCGGCTGCGGGCTTGCGCTGTGCTGCGATTTCCGGGTGGGGGATCCGACGACGCGCATGGGCATTCCCGCCGCGCGCCTCGGCATCGTCTACAGCGCCCTCGACACCGCGCTGCTGCATCGGCAGGTGGGCTTTGCCAACGCCAAGCGCGTGCTGTTCTCGGCCCGCTTCTTCGAGATCGACGATTGCGTCGCCATGAAGCTCGTGGATGTGCGCGCGGAGGGCTCGGCCCTGGACGGCGCCCGCGCGCTGGCGGGCGAGTTCCTGGACAAGGCGCCCATGTCCATCGAGGGCGCCAAGGCGGTGCTGGAAATGATCTCCGCGGGCGAGGCCGATGCCCGCGAGGCGGAGATCCTCGCCATCTTGGATCAGGCCATGGAGAGCGAGGACTATCGCGAGGGCGGCCGGGCCTTTCTGGAGAAGCGCAAGCCCCGCTTCATCGGGCGGTGAAGGAGCGGACCATGGCTTGGCTCGGCGTCGATGTGGGCGGCACGTTTACGGATCTGGTCCTGTTCGATCGGGAGACCGCGCGGCTTGAGGTTCTCAAGACGCCGTCCACCCCGAAGAATCAGGCGGACGGCATCCTCACCGGCGTGGAGCGGCTGGCGCTCGACCCCGCCTCTCTGGAGCGCATGGTCCACGGCACCACGGTTGCCACCAACACCGCGCTGGAGCGGGACGGTCCGCGCCTCGCCGTGGTCTCCACCCGCGGCCATCGCGACGTGCTGGTGGTGGGCCGCGGCAACCGCATGGCCATGTACAACATCAAGGCGCCGCCCAACCGGCCGCTGATCCCGCGCTCCCAATGCTTCGAGGTGGACGAGCGCATCAAGGCCGACGGCTCGGTCCATCGCCCGCTCGATGAGCGGCAGGCGGAGGAACTGGGCGACCTGCTGGCGGCCGAGGGCTACACCGCCGTCGCGGTCTGCTTCATCAATGCCTATGCCAATCCCGCCCACGAGCGGCGCTGCGCCGAGATCCTCGCCGCGAAGCTGCCGGAGGCGTCCATCACCACGTCGAGCGCGGTGCTGCCGGAATATCGCGAGTACGAGCGCTTCTCGACCGCGGCCCTGAACGCCTATGTGGGTCCGCGCATGCGCCATTATGTGGGCGATCTGCGGGGGCGGCTGGAAAAGGCGGGCATGCGGGCGCCGCTGACCATCATGAGCTCCAACGGTGGTTCGCTGCCGGCCAAGCGCATCGAGGAACTGCCGGTCCTGTCCATGCTGTCGGGTCCGGCGGCGGGGGTTATCGCCGCCACCCACGTGGGCCGCGCGGCCGGCGTGCCGGATCTCATCACCTGCGACATGGGCGGCACCTCCACCGACGTGTGCCTGGTGCGCGGCGGTGAGTTCGACATGACCACCGAGGGGCGCGTGGGCGCCTTCCCGGTGAAGATCCGCCAGATCGACATCAACACCATCGCGGTGGCGGGCGGCAGCATCGCCAGCGCAACGGCGGGCTTCCTCAAGGTGGGGCCGCGCTCGTCCGCCTCCATGCCCGGGCCGGCCTCGTTCGGACGCGGCGGGCAGGAGGCGACGGTCACCGACGCCAATGTGGTGCTGGGCCGCCTGCGCACCGACCGGCCCCTCGGCGGCGAGATCCATCTCGATCGCGCGGCGGCGGTGGAGGTGGTGGGTCGCCTCGCGGCGCAGCTCGGCCTCTCTGTCGAAGCCATGGCCGAGGGCATCCTGAAGATCGCGGCCGTCTCGCTCGCCGGTGCCATCAAGGAGGTATCGGTCATGCGCGGCATTGATCCGCGTGATTTCGCCCTCCTGCCGTTCGGCGGGGCGGGGGCGCTGCATGCGGTGGACGTGGCGGTCGAGCTCGGCATGAAGACCGTGCTGGTGCCTCCGCTGCCCGGTAATTTCTCCGCTTTCGGCCTGCTGGTGGCGGACCTGCGGCGCGATCTGGTGCAGACCCGCGTGGTGTGCACGGACGAGACGCCCGTCGCGGCGGTGCGCGATCAGCTCAGGACCTTGGTCGCGGACGCGCAGGAGGAACTCGCCGAGGCGGGCTACGGCGCGGACCGCACGCGCTTTTCCGCCAGCCTCGACATGCGCTACTCCGGCCAGTCCTTCGAGCTTTCGGTGCCGGTGGCGCTGGACGTCGCGGACATGGCCGAGATCGAGCAGGCTTTCGCCCGCGTCTATGCCGCGCGCTACGGCGCGCCCACGGCGGCGAGGGTCGAGATCGTCAGCTATCGCGTCGCCGCCTGGGGCCTGTCGGAGAAGCCGGTGCTGCCCCCCGTGGACCCAACGGGGCGCTCGCTTGAGGCGGCCCGCACGGGCACCGGCGAGGTGGTGTTCGGCGGCATCGTCCACCCGGCGCAGATCCTCGCACGGGACCTCTTGCCGCCGGGCGTGACCCTCGAGGGCCCCGCCCTCATCGAGGAAGCCGGCTCGACCACCGTCGTGCCGCCCGGCTGGACGGTGGCGCTGGACGCCATCGGCTGCCTCGTGATGCGACAGAAGTGAGGACGCCGGCCGTGACCATCGACCCCATCACCCTCGAGATCCTCACGCAGGCCCTCATCTCCACCGTTCGGGAAATGCGCGCCACCGTGTGCCGCACCGCGAGCTCCGTCGCCATCTACGATGCCAAGGACTTCTCCTGCGGCCTGTTCGCCCCCGACAGCCAGGTGGTCGCCCAGTCCGAGGACATCGGCTCTCACGTGGTGCCGCTGCCGTGGTCGGTGCGCACCGCCATGGAGAAGATGGGCGCGGGCCTGAAGGAAGGCGACGTCATCCTGGTCAACGACCCCTATACGGGGGGTACGCACCTCAACGACGTCACCGTGATCTATCCGGTGTTCCGCGAGGGGCGCCTCGTGTTCTTCCCCGCGGTGCGGGCGCACTGGGCGGACGTGGGCGGCATGGTGCCGGGCAGCATGTCCGGCAAGGCCACGGAGATCTATCAGGAAGGCATCCGCATCCCGCCCATCAAGATCATCGAGGGCGGGCGCACCAACGAGGCGGCGCAGGATCTGCTGCTCGCCAACATGCGGGTGCCCGAGGAACGCCTCGGCGACCTCAACGCCAGCTTCGCCGCCTGCCGCGTTGCCGAGATGCGCGTGCACGAGCTGTGCGACCGCTACGGCCTCGACGTGCTGCTGGCGGCGGTGAAGATGGACCTCGACCGCGCCGAGGCGCGCATGCGGGCCTGCATCGCGGCCCTGCCGGACGGGGACTTCTTCTACGAGGACTATCTTGAAACCTACATGGGCGGCCATTTCGAGCCGCTGCTGCTGCCGCTGAAGCTCTCCATCCGCGGCGACCGCATGGTGGCGGACTTCACCGGCGCCTCGGCCCAGGTGCCGTTCCCGGTGAACTCGACGGCGGCGGTCACATCCGCCTCGGTGTTCATCACCGTGAAGTCGGTGTTCGATCCGCAGGCGCCGCTGAACCAGGGCTCGTTCCGCCCCATCGACGTGATCGTTCCGCCGGCCTCCATCGTCAACGTGCAGCGCCCGGCCCCGGCCGGCTCCCATGGCGAGATCAGGAAGCGCGTCATCGCCACCATGGTGGGGGCCCTGTCGCAGGTGGTGCCGGACATGGTGGCGGGCGACCTGTGCCGCACCTCCTTCCACAATCTGCTGGGCGGCTACGATGCGCGCACCGGCCGCGAGTGGGTGCATTACGAATGGTCGGCGGGCGGCAACGGCGCCTTCCTGGAAGACGACGGGCCGAGCGCCATGGCGCCCATCGACTGGGGCGACCTCGTCACGGTGCAGTCGTCCGAAGTGATCGAGCTGCGCATGCCGCTGCTGGTGGAAAGCTCCCGCCTCGCGGTGGATTCCGGCGGCGCCGGCCACACCCGCGGCGGCCTCTCCATGCAGCGCGGGCTCAAGGTGCTGGCGCCGGAGACGCGCTATTCGCTGCTCTCGGACGGCGCGGTGGTGCCCTCCTTCGGCGTGCGGGGCGGGCTGCCGGGCTTTCCCGTCGGCTCCTGGATCGACCGCGACGGCGAGATCGAGGATTTCGACACGCCCGGCAAGATCGCCGGCCATATGGTGGAAGAGGGCGCCATGGTGGTGGTGCGCTCGGCGGGTGGCGGCGGCTACGGCGATCCGCTGACGCGCGACCCGGCGCGGGTCGCCCTCGACGCCTCCGAAGGCTACATCTCCGCCGAGGCCTGCCGGCAGCTCTATGGCGTGGTGCTGGACAATCGCGGCGAACCCGATGCGGTGGCGACTCTCGCTTTGCGCAAGCGCCTGGACGCCTCCCGCTTCAAGCTCACCGCCGTGGCCGACGAGAACACGTTCGAGCCGGGCGCGGTGAGCCGGCGGCGCATCATGCGCCTCAATCCTTCGGATGCCCGCGCGGCCGGCCTCGAGGAGGACGAACTGGTGGAGATCGATGCGCGCATCGCCGCCGCTCTGCGCGGCTGGGTGCGCATCGACCCGAGCGTCGCGCCCGGCACCCTGCCGTGCGATGCGCGCAGCCTCACAATCCTCAAATGTGCGGCGGGCGCGCGGGTCGAACTGCGGTCCGTCCTCTCGGCGGTGCGTCCGCGCGTGGTCATCGCGGCGGAGGCGGCGGAATGAGCGGCGGTGCCATTCTCGTCACCGGCGTCGGCGGCCTGCTGGGCGGCGCAACCGCGCGGCGGCTGCACGCTGCCGGCCGGCGGGTGATCGGCATGGACACGATGCCCCTCGCGGACCTGTCGTTCCCGGTGCTGCGCCACGATCTGCCCGATCCCCACGGCTGGCACGCCGCCATCGCCGGGCATGGGGTGGATGCGGTGATCCATGCCGGCGGCATCTCCGGCCCCATGGTGCTGCGCGATACGCCGGCGCGGATCTGCGCCATCAACCTGCAGGGCCTCGTGGACCTGCTGGAGGCGGCGCGCGTGCACAAGCTGCGGCGCGTCGTGTGGTTCTCCTCGGTCAATGCCTATGGTCCCCGCGCGAGCCTTGATCCGGTGGACGAGACGGCCGCCCTGCATCCCGACACGGTCTACGGCGCCACCAAGGCGGCCGGCGAGGCGCTCATAGAGGCCTTCCGGGCCGAGCACGGGGTGGATGCGGTCGCCCTGCGGGTCGCCTCCTGCTACGGCCCCGGCCGGACAACGGCCTGCCTCATCCGCACGCTGGTGGAGGACGCTCTGGCGGGCCGGGTGACGGCGGTGCGGCCGGCGGACCACAGGACGCGCCAGCACGTGTTCGTGGACGATGTGATTTCCGCCATCGTCGCGGCGCTCGACTCGCCGAGCCTGACCGCTACCGCCTACAACATCGGTCCCGGCCGCGCCCAGGAGCTGGACGAGATCGTCGCGGCGGTGCGCGAGGCGGTGCCCGGCGCGCGCGCCGAGCTGCGCGAAGACGGGCTCGCCTGGAACGTGTTCCCCCTCGGCCCGCTCTCCATCGCGGCGGCCCAACGGGATCTCGGCTTTCTTCCATCCACGCCGCTCGCCGAAGGCGCGCGCCGCACACGGGCATGGGTCGAAATGAGGGGGCAGGCGTGAGTCTTGCGGGCGATCTCGACTTCACCGGACGGCGCGTCCTGATCACGGGGGCGGCCAACGGCTTCGGCGCCGCCATGGCCGCGCTCTATGCCGAGCACGGCGCAAGCCTCGTCCTGGCCGATCTCGAGGCGGAGCCGCTGCGCGCCATCGCGTCCCGCCTCGGCGCCGAGGCTCTGGTGTTCGACCAAGGCGATCTCGCCTCAGTGACCGCGCTGGCGGCGCAGGCGGGCGAGGTGGACGTGCTGGTCAACAACGCCGGCATTCTCGTCGCCAAGCCACTGCTCGACACCGACCTCGCCGATGCGGCGCGCCTCGTGAACGTGGACTTCCTCGGCGTGATGGCCCTCGTGCAGGGCATCGGCCGCGGCATGGTGGAGCGCCGGCGCGGCGTCATCCTCTCCATCAGCTCCCAGACCGCATTCTGCGGCGGCGAGAACCGCGGCGTCTATGCCGCGGCCAAGGCCGCCGTCTCGCAGCTCTCGCGCGCGGTGGCGGTCGAATGGGGCCCGTACGGCGTTCGCGTCCTGTGCCTCGCGCCTGGCCGGGCCCTCACCCGCATGACCGCGGAAACGGCACGTGCCGATTATTCGGGCGACCGCGGGCTCGCCCGTGTGCCCCTGGGCCGCTGGGGCACCGCGGAGGAGGTGGCCAAGATGGCCTTCTTCCTCACCAGCGATGCCGCCGCCTACGTCACCGGCGAAACCCTCATCGCCGATGGGGGGTATGTTCTGGGTTGAATAAAACGGCGAATGCAGGCGGATAAAGCTGTTGTATTTCCATTGTTTTGTAAAGGATAAATGCGTTCAGAGCACAAGCAGCGCCAAGCGAATGCGGAGCATTAACATTCATCCATGCTCCTGCATTTCATGGGTAAGTGGCATTTGAATTGCATTTGTATTTGTTCGACCCAACGCGTGTCGCCGGGATCAACGGCAATTGCGATCTGCCTGAGCGTTTTGCAAGGGCGGGCCGGATTGCCCCATCGAGGTGAGGACCATGGCTTTCATCCAATTGCGGGACGTCACCAAAACGTTTGTCTCGCCACGCAATGGACGGCTCTCCGTCGCGGTCAATCGCTTCAACCTCGACATCGAGCGGGGCGAGTTCTTCTGCCTGCTCGGGCCGTCGGGATGCGGCAAGACCACGGTGCTCGGCATGATGGCCGGCTTCGAGAGCGCCACTTCCGGCGAGATCCTGCTGGACGGCAAGCCGGTGCGTGGCCCGGCGCGCGATCGCGGCGTGGTGTTCCAGGGCGATGACAGCCTCTATCCCTGGCTCAATGCGCAGGAGAACATCGAGTTCGGCCTGCGCATGTGCGGCGTGCCGAAGGCCGAGCGCCACGAGCGCGCGCGCGCCGCCCTGCGCCTCGTGGGCCTGAACGGGCAGAACGACAAATATCCCGCCGAGCTCTCCGGCGGCATGAAGCAGCGCATCCAGATTGCCCGTGCCCTCGTCAACGAGCCCAAGATGCTGCTGATGGACGAGCCGTTCGGCGCGCTCGATGCGCAGACGCGCTACATCATGCAGCGCGAGCTGCGCAAGATCTGGCTCGCCACGCAGAGCACGGTGCTCTTCATCACCCACGACGTGGACGAGGCGATCCTCCTGGGCACGCGGGTAGGCGTCATGTCGGCCGGGCCGGGGGGCACCCTGCGCGAGGTGGTCGATATCGACCTCAAGGGCGAGCGGGACCGGACGGACCCGCAATATTCGAAGTATTTCAACGTCGTCTACAACATCATCCGGGACGAGGTCGCGAAGGCGGCCCAGGGAGTGGCCGCATGAGCGCCGTTGAATCCCGCCTCGCCGCGCAGCGGCCGCGCTCCATGATCCTGCGCCGTGCGGGAGATCTCCTCGCCGCGGTCTGGCCGGCCACGGTCGGCTTCCTCGGGCTGCTGGTGGCCTGGCACGTGGCCTCGGTGTTCCTGGTCCAGTCGCTGCTCTTCCCGCCGCCCCACCTCATGTTCCTGAAGGCGTGGGAGCTGCTGAAGAGCGGCGTGCTCATCGAGCACATCACGGCGAGCCTGATGCGCATCGTCGTCGGCTTCGTCCTCGGCTCGCTGATCGCCATTCCCATCGGCCTCGCCATCGGCAGCTTCAAGATCGTGCGCCAGCTGGCGGAGCCTTGGACCGAGTTCCTGCGCTTCATCCCCTCCGTGGCGATGATCACCATCGCGGTGATCTGGTTCGGCATCGGCGAGGAATCGAAGATCTTCCTCATCATCTACGCCACGGTGTTCATCGTGATCCTGAACACGGCGGCCGGCGTCGCCTCCATCGCGCCCAACAAGGTGCGGGCGGCGCAGTCGCTCGGGGCGCGGCCCTGGCAGATTTTCCTCTATGTGAGCCTGCCGGCGACCGTGCCGTTCATCCTCACCGGCATGCGCCTCGCCATGGCCAATTCCTTCACCACCATCGTCGCGGCCGAGATGATCTCGGCCAACGAGGGACTGGGCGTGATGCTGTGGAACGGCCGCATGTTCATGCTGGTGGACGAGATCTTCGTCTCGCTGTTCTGCCTGGGCGTGCTCGGGCTTCTGACGGACCGGCTGTTCCGCTGGGCAATCTTCCGTTTCGCCGGGCGCTTTTCTCCGGTGGCGTAGAGCGCGCGCCCGGCCCGCATGGTGCGCGGGCCGGAGCCCGTTTCGTGAAAGTGGGAGGGCGGTCCAAGGGCAGGCCGCGCTCCAGGCACGCGCCGCTCGCCTCGGGCTGCGGACGCGGGCAAAGACCGGCGGGCGGCCTTCGCCCTTCGCAATCCCGACCAACCAACCAGAGGGTTCATCATGACCATGCTGAAAAAGACGGTCCGTGCCGCGATCACGGCGGCGGTGCTGGCCCTGTCCACGGCCGTGGCACCGGCGTTCGCGCAGACCAAGATCACCATCGGCACCGGCGTCGATCCGTCCTTCTCCGCTTATTATGTGGCGAAGCTCGCCGGCATCTTCGAGAAGAACGGCCTCGACGTGCAGCTGAACACCGGGCCGAGCGGCTCGGCCATGGTGGCCTTCGTCATCCAGAACCAGATCCAGTCGGCCTTCGGCGCCGAACAGGCGGGCATCCAGAACTTCAACATCGACCCGAACGTTGTGGTCGCCGCCGAAGGCGCCCAGATGGGCCAGTGGTACGGCATGGTCGCGCGCGGCTACACCAGCATCGAGCAGCTGAAGGGCAAGCGCATCGGCGTCGCCCGCGGCTCCGGCAGCGAGGTGTTCTGGCTGGCGATGGTGGACAACCTGAAGCTCAACCCCAAGGACTACACCATCGTCCAGGTGGAGGCCCCCGAGATGATCGCCGCCATGGAGCGCGGCAACATCGACGCCTTCACCAGCTGGGAGCCCTGGCTGACCCGCGCCGTGAAGGCCATTCCCGACGCCAAGGTGGTGGTGAATTCCGACGGCATCCTCAGCCCCCGCGTCTATGTCTACGTGAACAAGGGCTGGGCCGAGAAGAACAAGCCGGCGGCGCAGGCCTTCATGCGGTCCATGGTGGAAGCCAGCGACCTCATCACCAAGGACCCGGAGGCCGCGGCCGGCCACGTCTCCACCTTCCTGAAGCTCGACAAGGCGCTCACCCTCGAGCTGGTGAAGAAGGTGCGCTTCGACATGCGTCTCGACCAGGGCTCCATCAACAATTTCGAGCTGCAGGAAGCCCAGCTCAAGGGCCTGGGCAAGCTCGCCAAGCCGGTGGACTGGAAGAACTTCGTCTATCCCGACCTCCTCAAGGAGGTGAAGCCCGCGGCGGTGAATTACGAGCTTCCGAAGCCCAAGTCCTGAGGACGAAGATCGCCGCCTGAACGCTTCGGCCCGCGCCATCCGCACGGGCCGGAGCGCAGGTAAAGACCGCCGTGCCCGGCGCGTGCCGGACACGGCGAAGCCTTCGCAAAAGCCCCGTCCTGTCCCAAGCGGAACCGATGACGTGATCGCAGCAGCAACCCCGGGCCGGGACGCGGCCCGCTCACCCGGCCGGAGCGGCGAGCGCGGCCAGGTGGCGCTCGTCGACGGTGACGCCGAGGCCGGGCCCCGCGGGGCATTCGACGCGGCCGTCGCGCACGGTCAGCGGGAGCGTCGCCGGATCCTCGGCGAGCCACAGATTGCCGAGGCTCAGACCCCAGTCCACGTTGGGCACGGCGCAGGCCGCATGGACCATCGCGGACGCGGCAAGGCTCGATTCCATCATCATGGCGAGGTTGACGCTGAGGCCCAGCAGGTCACACAGGGCGCCGGCGGCGACCACCTGCGTGGTGCCGCCGAGCTTGATGGTCTTGAGGCTGGCACCGCCGATGGCCTTCGCCTCGTGATGGCGCAGGATGTCGGAGAGGGCATGAATGCTCTCGTCGGCGCCGATGGGCACGGGCGAGCCGGCGGCGACGGCGGCGAGCCGCGCGAGGTCGCCCGCGGGCGTCGGCTGTTCGAGGAACTCGAGGCCGAACGGGGCGGCGGCGCGGGTGAAGCGCAGCGCGCTCTGTACATCCCAGCCCATGTTGGCGTCGGCGGCGATGAGGCAGTCCTCGCCCAGCGCCGCGCGCAGGCGGCCGACGGTCTCGGCCTCCGCATCCACCGGCGCGATGCCCACCTTCAGCTTGAAGCGGCGCACGCCCTTGGCGTGCAGGGCCAATGCATCGGCAACGTCCCGCTCCCCTTCGCCGGTGCCGCCGATGAGCCACAGCGGCTCCACGCTGCGCCGGAGCGCCCCGCCCAGGAGATCCACCGCCGGAACGCCAGCCATGCGGGCGGCGAGGTCGAGCAGCGCCATGTCCACCGCGGCGAGCGCGCCACGATTGCCGTACATGGCCCGGCGAATGCCGGCGCAGGCCGCCGAGCGGTCGGCCACCGCCCGCCCGATGAGCTGCGGCGCGATCATCTCGCGCACCGCTGCGGCCATGCCGGTGAGAGTCTCGCCGGACATGATGGGGCTCGCCGCTGCCTCCCCCCAGCCTTCCATGCCGTCGCGCGATCGCACCCGCACGAACAGCACGGGCCCGGAATCGATGCGATAGGTGGACATCACCAGCGGCTTCTTGAGCGGCAGGCAGGCCGGAAAACAGTCCACGCTGACGATCTCGCTCGCCCGTCCGGTCGGCACCGTGGCCTGGTCTGCGTCTGCCATGCTCATGGGACGTCTCGCGTTTTTTGGGTTCAAGGGGACCGCGCGGCGCGCCGCTTCCGCGACATGAATAGTATATTGTATCCGATTTGCGCCGACCGACGCCAGCCCGCCGCGCGATGGCCGCGGGCTGCGCGCCCGAGCCCGCCTCTGCTTACGGGGCGGATCGTGCGCCAACGATGCGAGGCTTGCCGGTGATCGAACGAATGAAGCGCGGTCCGTCCGAATTCGTGGTGCCGAAGGTGATCGGCGCGGAAGTGGCGCGGGCCTTCGCGGAGCACATCATCTACCTGCGCTGGCCGCCCGGCATGCGGCTGATCGAGGAGGATCTGTGTGCCCATTTCAACGTCAGCCGGTCGCCGGTCCGCGATGCCTTCCAGATCCTGGAGGGGGAGGGGCTCATCATCCGGGCGGCGTGGCGCGGGGTGCGGGTGGCGCCGATGAGCGTCGCCGACCTCGATGAGATCTACAAATGCCGGGTGGCGCTGGAAGGCCTCGTCGCGGCCGAGGCCGCGCGCGGTGCAAGCGAAGCGGATCTCGCCGTGCTGTCGACGCTGCTGACGGAGATGGACGCGGCCCGCGCGGATGAGGACGTGGAGGTCTTCTTCGATCGCAATGTCGCCTTCACGCGCACGCTCCACAAGGCCTCAGGCAACGGCACCCTCGCGCGGGTGGTCTCGGGCATCGAGAAGCAGGCGCTGCGCTATCGCTATCTGGCGCACCAGAACACGCACGAGATCATGGACGTGGTCTGCGCCGGCGACCGCAAGGTGTTCGAGGCCATCGCCGCCCGCAAGCCGGATCTCGCCCGTCGCCAGGCGGTGAAGCTCATCCGGCACGCGCATCAGGTCATCGCCCGCGTCGTGGCCGAATTCGAGGAGGCCGAACAGGCCGCCGCCCCGAGGAAGCGCGCGCCCTCGCCGGTGTGAGAGCCGGCCCCTGTCTTCAACCTCCGATCTTTTTTCGCAACGGGAGCGGCCCATGGCCTATGTGACCACCGATGACGGCGTGAAGCTCTATTACGAGGAAACCGGCACGGGAACGCCGGTCATCCTCGTCCACGAGTTCGCCGGCGACCTGCGCAGCTACGAGACCCAGTTGCGCTATCTCGGCAAGCGCTATCGCGTGATCGCCTTCAACGCCCGCGGCTATCCGCCGTCCGACGTGCCGCCCGACGTCTCCTCTTATTCCCAGGCCCGCGCCGCCGACGATATCGCCAGCGTGATGGACGGGCTCGGCATCGCCAAGGCGCATGTCATCGGCCTGTCCATGGGCGGCTTCGCCACCCTGCATTTCGGCATCCGCCACCACGATCGCGCGCTCTCCCTGTGCATCGGCGGCTGCGGCTATGGCGCGGAGCTGGAGGAGCAGGCCCGCTTCCAGAGCGAGGCCGACACCATCGCCGCCTACATCAGCGACGTGGGCATGCAGACCTTCGCCGAGCGCTATGCCTACGGCCCGACGCGGGTGCAGTTCGAGAACAAGGACATGCGGGGCTTCCTGGAGTTCAAGCAGATCCTCGCCAGCCACGATGCGGTGGGCTCCGCCAACACCCAGCGCGGCGTCCAGCGCTTCCGTCCCTCGCTCTACACTCTGGTGGAGGAGATGAAGCGCATCACGGTGCCGACGCTGGTCATCACCGGCGACGAGGACTGGCCCTGCCTGCTCCCCGGCATCCTGATGAAGCGCAGCATTCCCTCGGCGGCCCTCTCGGTGATGCCCAATTGCGGGCACGCCATCAACATCGAGGAGCCGGAGGAATACAACCGCATTGTCGGCGAGTTCTTGGCCCAGGTGGAGAGCGGGCGCTGGCCGCTGCGCGATCCCCGGGCGGTCAGCGCGTCCATCACCGGCATCAAGTGACGCGAAAGGGCGGCGGGCCAGGCGGGCCGCCGCCCTTTCCTTTTCGGCTCACATGGCGGCGTAGCCGCCGTCCACCAGCAGGTCGGCGCCGGTCATGAAGCTCGATGCGTCGCTCATCAGGAACAGGGCGGCGGTGGCGATCTCCATGGGCTGGCCGAGCCGGCCGAGGGCGTGCTTGGGCGCGTTGTAGAGCTTTGCGGTTTCGAGGTCGCCGTGGCGCAGCAGCATGCGCCGGGTCTCGATGGCGCCGGGCGAGAGCGAGTTGACGCGAACCCCGTCCTCCGCATGGTCGAGGGCCATGGCCTTGGCGAGCTGGATGAGCGCGCCTTTGGCGGCGCAATAGCCCGGCCGGCCCTTGGCCGCCACATGGCCCATCTGGGAGGCGATGTGCACGATGCTGCCGCCGCCCGCCGCGATCATGTGGGGCAGCACGGCGCGGCTCATGAGATAGGTGCCGGTGACCTGCACGGCGAACAGGCGGCTCCACTCCTCCGGCGGAAGATCGAGAATGCTGCCGGTGGGGTCGTCGTTGGATGTGCCGTTGACGAGGCCGTGGATGGCGCCCCATCGCGCCGTGACGTCGGCCACCGCCGCTGCCACCTGCGCCGCATCCGTGACGTCGCAGGCGATGGCGAGGGCCTCCCCGCCGGCGGCGGCTATGGCCGCGACCGTGTCGTGCGGCGGGGTAAGGTCGAGGCACGCGACCCGCGCGCCGGCGGCGGCGAAGCCGCCCGCGATGGCCGTGCCGATGCCGCCGCCCGCGCCGGTGACGATCACGGTGCGCCCGCTCAGGCTGAATGCGTCTTGGATCGTTCCGGCCATCTCTCGCTCCCGATGCGCCCGGGCGAAACAGGGCGCGCCCGCCGGGCATGTTGTGTGATGATGCGCGGCGCGGCCGCGGCGTCAGGCGGCCGCGGGCGAGGCCTCGCGGTACCACGCGAGATAGTCCGCGAAGGCCTCGGCCGGGCCGAAGCGGGCGCGAAATCCGATGTCGTCGGCGAGACGCTCCACGCGGAACGGCGGCCGGGCGAGGGGGGCGGCGGTGCCGACATTGTGGCGCGCCGCATCGTCCGTCATCTCGTAGGTGAAGCCGGGAAGCGCCGCCTTGAGCCGCTCGCACCAGTCCAGCAGGGACCAACGCCCGCCGGTGGCGAGATGGTAGACGTCATGGGCCGGGGCAGGGGCGTCGAGCAAGGCGGCAACCGCGTCGGCAATGTCGGCGGCATAGACCCAGTCATCGGGCAGGCCGGGCCGGAACACCGCCGTTTCCCCGGCGCGGGCGCGATGGAGCAGCTGGAGCGGCACGCTCAGGGTGTCGCGCACGCCGGTGTCGTATTCCCAGCGGCCGAAGACGACGCCGAGACGGCCCACCACCACATCGAGGCCGCGGGTCCGGCGATAGTGCACGGCCACCCGCTCGGCGGCGTATTTGGTGATGCCGTAGAGCGTCTCCGGCACCGGCGGGTCGCTTTCGTCGAGCTTCTCCACGCCCGCCTCCGCGGCGCCATAGACCGAGCCGGTCCCGAGCTGAACCACGCGCCGGATGCCGCAGGCGAGGGCCGCCTCCAGCACGTCGATGGTGCCGCCCAGATTGACCTCGGCGATGGTGCGCGCGGCGCGGCTTTCTCTATCGATGCCGGCGGTGATGGCGGCGGCATGGACGATGCGGGTCACGCCATGCGCCTTGAGCGCATCGACGACGTCGGACCGCGCGCAGACATCGCCCGGAACCACCGTAAGGCGCCCCGGCAGGCGTGCGAGATCGGCCGCGGCGGCGGCCGGCGGGGCCGCTGGGCCGAACAGCACAACGCTCTCGCCCCGCGCCAGCAGGGCCGATGTGATGTTGAGGCCGACGAAGCCGGAGCCGCCGGTAATCATGATCGTCATGGGATGTCCTCAGGCCGCAGCCAGCGCGGCGAAATCGTCCACGGCGCGGCGGATCGCATCCGCGACGCTCGCGCCCGCAAGATCGTGGGCAAACAGCTCGAACTCGTAGGCCCCGCCATAGCCGCACCGCACCAGGAGGCGCAGCAGGTCGGCGGTGTCCACGCGGCCCTGCGAGAGCGGGCATCGGGACGGCAGCAAGGCGGGATCGCTCGGCTGGGCGACACCGGTGAGCTGCACCAGGGTCAGCTGCGCGATGGAGCGGGCGAGCACGGACTCCAGGTCCGGGTCCCACCAGGAATGGAAGACATCGAGGACGAAGCCGAGCCCGGGATGTGCGGCGCACAGGGCCTCGGCCTGGGTCAGCGTGTTCACCGTGGACTTGGTGGCGATGCGGATGGGATGCATGGTCTCGAGCCCCAGGCGCACGCCGCGCGCCGCGGCCGCCGCGCAAAGCTCCGGCAGGGCCGCATCGACGGCGCGGCGGGTGCGCGCGAGGTCGCCGGGCCGCTCCGTCCCGAGGTCGGCAAGGCCGCCGCCGATGGTGACGAGCGTGCCGGCGGACAGCACCGCCGCCGCATCGATCAGCGCGGCATTGATGGCCAGCTGCCGCTGCGCGCGCGCCGCATCGCCCCACAGGAAGAAGCCGGCGCTGTTGACGGAAGTCACCGCAAGGCCCCGATCGTCCAGCATGCGCTTGAGATCGGGCAGAGCGGCCTCCTCCAGTGCGCGTTCGGTGAGCCCCACGCCGGTGGCGCCGGCGGCCGCGCAATCGTCCAGGAAGCGCTCCAGCGCATAGCCGGGCGGCGCGATGTAGTGATTGATGGACAGGCCCGTCACGGCAGCGGTCTCCGGCTGGAAAGGCCCGTCACGGGGCAAGGAGGGTGGGGCTGTCGGGGGTCCAGCGCACGCGCACCCGAGCGCCCGCGCCGAGAGGCGCCTCGCGGCCGTTGTTGGCGGTGTCGGAGATGATCTGGCCCATGGCGCCGAGGTCGACGGTGCGCTGGATGGTCGGGCCCAGATAGGTCTCCTCCACCAGCGTCCCCTCCATGCCGCCGCCGGAGGCCTCGGCCGCCACCACCTCCACCCGCTCGAAGCGCAGCGCCACGAACACGGGACTGCCCACCGCGAAGGCCGGCGGGACGCGGCAGGAGAAGGGCGTGCCGCGGATCGTCACTTCGCCGGCCCCTTCCGGCGGGTTGAGGGAAACGGTGCCCTCGTAGAAGTTGGAATGGCCCATAAATTCGGCGACGAAGCGGCTCGCGGGCTGCTCGTAGATGTCGCGCGGGGCGCCCACCTGCTCGATGCGGCCGCGGCTCATCACCGCGATGCGGTCCGACATGGAGATGGCCTCGCCCTGGTCGTGGGTGACGAAGACGAAGGTGCCGCCGATCTCCCGGTGCAGCCGCTTCAACTCGTCCTGCATCTGCAGGCGGAGCTTCAGGTCGAGCGCGCTGAGGGGCTCGTCCAGCAGCAGCACCTCGGGGTCGTTCACCAGCGCGCGGGCGAGGGCGACGCGCTGGCGCTGGCCGCCGGACAATTGGTCGATGCCGCGCCCGCCGAAATCGGCGAGGCGTACCATCTCGAGGGCCTCCGCCACGCGCCGGTCGATGGTGGCGCGGGGCTGGCGGCTCATCTCCAGCCCGAAGGCGATGTTCTGGGCCACCGTGAGGTGGGGGAACAGCGCGCCGTGCTGGAACACCATGTTGGTGCGCCGCTCGAACGGCCGGCGGTCCAGCATGGGCTTGCCGCCGATGAGGAGCTCGCCGCGGGTCGGATGCTCGAACCCGCCGATGATGCGCAGCAGCGTGGTCTTCCCGCAGCCGGAGGGGCCGAGGAGGGAGAAGAACTCCCCCTTGCGGATGTCGAGCGTGGCGGCTTCCAGGGCCGTCGTGCCCTGGAAGGTCTTGCCGATGCCCCTGAGGGACACGGCGATGTCCCGGGGAGCGTGCGCCGAGGCATTCTCGCCGACCGCCGCCGCGGTGAAGGGCATGGCAAGAGCGTCGGTCATGCGGCGCTCTTCACCCGGCTCCAGGTCTCGATCCACATGTTCATGTTGGTCGGGAACTCGAGCTGGTAATGCTTCACGGTGCCGTCGAACATGCCGTAGCCGTAGCGCTTGCGCTGGTCCGGCGTCATGTTCTCGTCGCCGAAGGTGGTGGCCGAGAGATAGCCGCAGCCCTCGGTGAGCGCCCGCGAGTAGGCCTCGCCGATCATGGCGTTGATGACCGCGTGGGCGCCCTCCACATTCTTGCAGTCCTTCGGAATGTAGGAGGCGTTGATGAGGGAGAGCACGCCCTCCTTCGGCCAGGCGCCGGTGATGTTGTAGCCGCGCTTCTGCAGCTCGTTGCGCATGGGCGCGATGCCGTAGCACACGTCGATCTCGCCGTTGGCGAGCAGGTTCGAGCCCTGGGCGAAGGTGGAATAGAAGGTGCGGACGTTCTTCTTCTTGGCGATGAGGAACTTGGCCACCTCGTTGAGCTGGTTGCGGTCCATCTTCTCCGGCTCGGCGTGGCCGAGATACAGCCCGGCCGCCATGAGCATCTGGTGCGCCACGTCCCACCAGCCGATGCGGCCGGCATATTTGTCCTCGAACAGCAGCGACCAGGACTGGGTGTAGGGGTCGTCGTCCGGCACGACGGTGCGGTTGTAGAGGATGGAATCGAAGCCCCAGCTGTGCGGCACCATATAGACCTTGCCGTCGCGCTCGCCGATGCCGGCCTTGGACGGGGCGTTGATGTTCTTCATGTTGGGGATCAGCGACAGGTCGATGGGCTGGACGCGCTCCTGCCCCGCCTTGGCGCCCATGACCACCGGCCGGGAGAAGGCGAACGAGCTGTTCATCAGGTCGTAGCGCGCCCCGCCCGGGGCGGTCAGGCGCGACACCGTGTCGGTGCCGGACATGAACGCGCCCTCGCTGATCTTCACCTTCGACTGCTCCTCCGCGATGGGCTTCAGCGTCGGGCCGAGCATGGCGTTGACCATGAGGGCGGTGATCTCGCCGGACTGGGCGAAGGCGGGCGTGCGCAGACCGGCGCCGGCCACCATGGCCGCGGCTCCGCCGAGGACGGTGCGCCGGCTCAGCCGGGGCAGATGAAGGAAGTCCTTCTCGTGGGTCATGGCTTGTCCTCTGGTTGGTTCTTGTGAAGTCAGCGGCGCGGCCGGTCGGCGCGGGCGGAGGCGGCAAATCCGGCGAGGGAGACCAGCATCGAGATCACCATGATCACCACGCCCACCGCCGGCAGGAACGGCGCCATCTGGTCGGACAGGAGCGCCCACAGATGCACCGGCACCGTGCGCTGGCTGCCGATGGAGAACAGGGTGCGGATGAACTCGTCGAAGGAGAGGGTGAAGGCGAACATGAGGGTCGCCACCACGCCCGGCTTGATGACGGGGAAGACGATGCGCCGGAAGGCGGTGAAGGGGCGGGCGCCGAGATCGGCGGCGGCCTCCTCGATGCTGCGGTCGAAGCCGTGCAGCCGCGGGAACAACGTGAGGAAGGCGAACGGCAGCACCCAGGTGACGTGCACCGGCAGGGCGGTGGTCCACACGCCGAACGGGATTTCCGCGTAGCCGAAGAAGATCAGATAGATGATGCCGCCGACGATGCCCGGAATGAGGATCGGCAGCAGGATGATCTTCATCAGCAGGCCCTTGAAGGGGAAGTCCTGCCGGAAGCCCATGGCCAGCATCAGCGCCAGTACCGTGGCGATGAGCGCGCTGGCGATGCCCAGCATCACCGAATTGGCGATGGAGGCGAGCATCTTCTGCGATCCGAACACCTCGCCGTACCAGCGCAGCGTCGCGCCCTTCATGGGCAGGCCGATTGTCTGGGACTCGTTGAAGGACAGCACCAGCAGCAGGAGGATGGGAAGGTACAGCACCACGTAGAACAGGCCGGCATAGGCGGCGAGCACCGCGCGGCGGATGCGCCCCGCGGTGTCGGCGGGAGGGGCGGCCTCGGCGGCGAGATCGGCGCGTGTCGCGGTGCTCATGTCAGCCTCCGATGAACACGTCGTTGAGCCGCACCTTGCGGCCGAACAGGACGAGGCAGAGGGTGACGACCACGATCAGCACCACCGACAAGGCGGCGCCCAGCGCCCAGTTGTTGGTCACGGTGTACTGGGGCGCGATCACGTTGCCGAACATGATGCCCGTGGTGCCGCCCACCAGCTGGGGCGTCACGTAGGCGCCGCAGGCCAGCAGGAACACCATGATGCAGCCCGACAGCACGCCGGGCATGGAGAGCGGCAGCACCACGCGGCGGAAGGTGCGCCACGGACCCGCGCCGAGATCCGCCGCGGCCTCGATCAGCTTGGGGTCGATGCGGTCCAGGGACAGGTAGATCGGCAGCACCATGAACAGCGTGTAGACATAGACCAGCGCCACATGGGTGGTGCCCTCGGTGTAGAGCAGCCAGTCGAGCGGCTCGCTGATGATGCCGAGATGGAGCAGCACCGCGTTCACGAGGCCGGTGCGGCCCAGCATGGGCAGCCAGACGAAGGTGCGCACCACGTAGCTCGACCAGAACGGCAGGAAGAGCAGCACCAGGTAGGTGCCCTTCACCGCGGCCGGCCGCGTGGCGAGGAAATAGGCCATGGGGTAGGAGATGAGGAGCGACAGCACCGTCACCGTCACCGCGATGCGCAGCGTCTGGAGAAGGACCCTGAAATAGATGGGGTCGTCCAGGATGACCCGGTAATTGTCCAAAGTGAGGTCCGGCGTCGTGCCGAAGATGCTCGACGTCCAGAAGGACATGGCGAAGAGAAGCACCACCGGCGCCACGGCGAAGACCAGCAGCCAGATGGTGGCCGGCATGATGAGGAGCAGGTTCCTCTTGCGTGCGTCCAGTCTCATCCCGTTGCATCTCTTTCGCGGGTTTCCGGGATGGCGAGCAGCCAGGCCGGATCGTGGGTGGCGCGCGTTCAGATCACGCCGGCGTGCCGCAGCTGCTCCCTCTCCTCGGCGCTGATGCCGATCTCCGCCAGGATCTCCGCCGAATCCCCGCCCGGCTCCGCCGCCGCCCGGCGGACCGAGGCCGGCGTGCGGGAGAGGGTGATGGGGGTGGCCACGAGGCGGATGTCGCCGAGCTGCGCATGGGCGAGGGGCGCCGCCATCTGCACGTGCTCCACCTGCGGATCGGCGAATACCTCGTCCATGGCGTAGATCGGCCCCGCCGGCACGTTGTGCCGCGCAAGCAGGTCGATCCACGCGCGTGAGGTGCGGGTGGCGAAGATGGCAGCAAGCTCCGCCATCAGCGCCGCGCGGTGGCGCAGGCGCAGGTCCTGCACCGCATAGTCGGGATGGTCCTTGAGGTCAGCGCGGCCGATGGCCTGGCACAGGTCGGCCCATTGCGCCTCGCCGCCCACCCCGATGTTGATGTGGCCGTCGGCGGTGGGCAGCACGCCCATGGGCGTGGAATAGGGATGGTCGTTGCCCATGGCGCGCGGCACCCGGCCTTCCACCAGATAGCCCGCCGCCTGGAAGTCGGTCATGGCGATCATCGCCTGGAGCAGGGAGGTCTGCACCCACTGCCCTTTGCCGGAGCGCGCGCGCTCGGCCAGCGCCACGAGGATGCCGATGGCCGCGTAATTGCCGGCGGAGCTGTCCGCCACCGGGATGCCCGCCCGCATGGGGCCGCCGCCCTTCTCGCCGGTGATGCTCATCATGCCGCCCATGCCCTGGGCGATCTGGTCGTAGCCGGCGCGCTTACGGTAGGGGCCGGACTGGCCGAACCCCGAGATGGACGCGAGGATGATGCGAGGGTTCACCGCGGCGAGGGCTTCGTAGGAGAAGCCCAGACGCTCCTTCACGTCGGGGCGGAAATTCTCCACCACGACGTCGGCCGTCTTCACCAGCTCCATCAGGATGGCGAGACCCTGCGGCGTCTTCAGATTGAGAGCGATGGAGCGCTTGTTGCGGTGGAGGTTCTGGAAGTCGGCGCCGAGCCGCGGGCCCACCACGTTGGGGTTGGGGTCGGCGCCCGGCGGGGCTTCCACCTGGATCACGTCGGCGCCGAAATCGGCGAAGATCCGGCAGCAGGTCGGCCCGGCGCGCACCCGCGTCAGGTCGATGATGCGCAGGTGCGCGAGGGCGAGGAGGGGGTCGACCATGGTCATGCGCATCGCGCCTCGAGGGATGCCCCGGTGCAGACGGGCGGGCGGCGCTCGTCCCACCGTGTGAGGCTCTGGTAGGTGGCGGCGAGGCGCAGCAGCGCCATCTCGCCGCCGGGGCGGCCGATCACCTGCATCGCCAGTGGCGTTCCGCGACGGTCGAAGCCGACGGGAAGCGCGATGGCCGGCAGGCCAAGGGCGTTCACGAAGCGGGTCAGGCTGGTCATGGCGTAGAGCGTGCGCGGGGCGAAGTCCGCGTCGCGGGGATCGACCGCGCTGGCGAGCGGGGTGGGAAAGGGCATCACCGGCAGCACGGCGGCGTCGGCGCCGCCCAGCGCCGTCAGGAAGGCATCGCGCAGGCGCGGTTGCTCGTCCCGCGCGGCCGCCAGCGCAGCGTCGGAAATGGCGAGCCCCTTGCCGATCCGCCGCATCAGGGCGGGGTCAGCCGGCTCGGCGTCCGACCCCCGCGTGCCGTGGATGCGGGCGGCCTCGGCCTGCATGATGGTAAGGGCGGCGGCATCCGCCGCGGCCATGAGGTCGGTGCAGTCCACCGCCGCGTGGCGGATGCCGGCGCGGTCCAGCACGCCCAGCGCCTCCAGCAGCGCGCGGCGCACCGGCTCCGCGGCGGGGGAGACGGCGTTATCCAGAACGGCCAGCGCCCGGATGGCGCTGACATCGGCGGCGCTGGTGAGCGCGCTCCACACCCGCAGCAGGTCGCCGGCGCGGCGTGCCATGAAGCCGATCACGTCGAGGCTCGGCGCCAGCGGCATGGCCCCGGCGTCGGGCAGGATGCCCCACCCGGGCTTGAGGCCGACGATGCCGCAGCAGGCGGCCGGTACGCGAACCGAGCCGCCGGTGTCCGAGCCGACGCCGAGATAGGCGGCGCCGGTGGCGACCATCACCGCCGAGCCGCTCGACGAGCCGCCGCTGACGATGCCCGGATGCCAGGGATTGCGGGTCCGGCCGAGCGTCGCATTGTAGCCGGAGGGCTCGTAGGCAAGGGCGCTCAGGGAGGTGACGGCGACCTCGCAGCCGCCGGCCGCATCGAGGCGGTGCAGGATGGCGGCGTCTTCCTCGGCCGGGCCCGGCGTGCGGCAGCCGCCCCATTCGGCCCGGCGGGCGGCGCGGTCGAAGATGTCCTTGGTGACGTAGGGCATGCCCATCAGCGGGCCGGAGGGGGCGCGGCGTGCCGGGGACAGGCAGACCGTGGCGTTGAGGCGTGGCCCCATCGCCGCTGCGGCCGCCGCGCAGCGACCGATTTCGGCGGATCGGGTGGCCGGCGCGAGATCGAACCATCCGGCGCGGAAAGGCTGTTCCAACGGTTTTCATCCCTGCGCCGGGAGCGGCGGCGTGTCGTCGGGATGAAAGGATTTCACTCGGGGAGGGGTCGATAAAGGCGAATTAAGTCAATGCCTATTCGCAAAATTCGAATTGGTCAGGCCGTGAGCAGAAACGACAGCAGTCTTTGGGCCGGTGGGTCCAATTCAGGCACCTGGCGCACGCACAGCACAAAATTTCGCACCGCCCAGGGCTCGTCGATTTCGATCCCCTTGAGCCCATAGGCCGCCTTGACCGGCCGCAGAGCCGGCTCGGGCAGCACGCCGATGCCGAGGCCCTGGCTCGCCATGAGGGCCATGGCCTCGAAGCTTGCCGCCTGTACCCGGACCTTGAGGGGCGCGCCCAGCAGGCGCGCCTGCTCCGCGAGGATGCGGCGCACCGCGGTGCCGTGGCCGAGGCTGACGAAATCCTCGCCGATGAAATCCACGAAGCGCAGCTTGTCGTGGTGCGCCAAAGGATGGGAGAGCGGCACGCCCAGCACCAGCCGGTCGCCGCCGAACGGGAAGGTTTCCAGCGGCTGGGTGTCGGCACCGCTCACCACCAGGCCGATGTCGGCCTGCTTGCTGCGCACCATCTCCAGCGTCGCCTCGGTGTCGCGCTCGTCGAGGTCGAGCTTGATGTCGGGATGGGCGGCGGCGAAGCGGGACAGATCGAAGGCGAGGCGCGACAGCAGCACCGAGCTGGACGACGCGACCCGCACATAGCCGCGCAGGCCGGATTCATATTCGTTGAGGAGGTGGTCGGCGCGATCCACCAGATGGAGGATTTCCCTTGCGAAGCGCAGGAAGGTCTGACCGGCCGCCGTGGGCTGCACCCCGTGGGGCGTGCGGTCCAGCAGCGGCGTGTGGGCGTCGTGCTCCAGCAGCTGGATGCGGCGGGTCGCGGCCGAGGGCGCGATGCACATGCGCTCGGCGGCGCGCGACAGGCTGTTCAGCTCGCAGACCGCGACGAACAGTTGCAAGGTCTTGAAATCATTCCGGTAGATGGCCGCTCTCCCGCGCGCCGCGCCCCGCGGACACTGGCGCGGGATGGGCCGGCGCGCAAGAGCAGGGTCCGCGCGACTGCCTCACCGTGCCCATCCCGCCCAGCGCGTCACCGGTTCTAAGGAGCGGACCCGCGGGACGCGCAAATGGCTCGCGTCCCGCGGCGCGGGTCACTTCTTCTCGCAGGCCTCCAGCACGTCCTCGTAGGTGCGAAGACCGGTGCGGGGCGAGTTGACGAGCACGGCCATGTTGCCGGGGGCGTGTTGGTTCTTCCACATCTTGGTGTGCGCCTCGGGGATGCGATCCCAGGGGAACACTTCCGACATGCACGGGTCCACGCGCCGGTCGATGATGAAGTTGTTGGCGGCGGAGGCCTGCTTGAGGTGGGCGAAGTGCGAGCCCTGGATGCGCTTCTGGCGCATCCACACATAGCGGGCGTCGAAGGTGATGTTGAAACCGGTAGTGCCGGCGCAGAACACGATCATGCCGCCGCGCTTGCCCACCAGGGTCGAGACCGGGAAGGTGCTCTCGCCCGGATGCTCGAACACGATGTCCACGTCGCGCTTGCCGGTGATGTCCCAGATGGCCTTGCCGAACTTGCGGGCTTCCTTCAGCCACTCGTTGTATTCCGGCGAGTTGACCGTGGGCAGCTGGCCCCAGCACTTGAAGTCCTTGCGGTTGATGACGCCCTTGGCGCCGAGGCCGAGCACGTAGTCGCGCTTGGTCTCGTCCGAGATGACGCCGATCACGTGCGCGCCGGAGGCGGCGGCGAGCTGGACGCCGAACACGCCGAGGCCGCCCGAGGCGCCCCACACCAGCACGTAGTCACCCGGCTTCACCGTGTGCGGCGGGTGGCCGAACAGCATGCGGTAGGCGGTGGCCATGGTGAGGGTGTAGCAGGCGCTCTCCTCCCAGGTCAGGTGCCTGGGACGCGGCATGAGCTGGCGCGCCTGCACCCGGCAGAACTGGCCGAAGGAGCCGTCCGGCGTCTCGTAGCCCCAGATGCGCTGGGAGGGGGAGAACATCGGGTCGCCGCCGTTGCACTCCTCGTCGTCGCCGTCGTCCTGATTGCAGTGGACGACCACCTCGTCGCCCACCTTCCAGCGCTTCACCTTGGAGCCCACGGCCCAGACGATGCCCGAGGCATCGGAGCCGGCCACGTGGAAGGGGGCCTTGTGCACGTCGAAGGGGGAGATGGGCTGGCCGAGGCCCGCCCAGATGCCGTTGTAGTTGACGCCCGCCGCCATCACGAGAACCAGCACGTCGTTCTCGCCCAGCTCCCAGGTGGGCACCACCTCCAGCTGGAAGGACTCTTCCGGCGGCCCGTGGCGCTCGCGGCGGATGGTCCAGGCATACATCTTGGCGGGCACGTGGCCGAGCGGCGGGATCTCGCCGAGCTCATAAAGGTCCTTCAAGGAACCCTCGTTCGTGTTGGCGGCTGCCGTCTGGGCCATGTGGTTGTCCTCTCCTCTCCGGGGACCGTTCGGTCACGTCGTTGGGGTCCATCTCGCATTGCAGCGTAGCAGAGAAAAATTCTAAGGCGATAGCCCCGTCGCACACGACCTCGGGACCCGTACCGCGCTGCGGGAAGACGCGCGTCGAGTTGTACCCGCGGGGTGGCGCGTCTCAACCCAAGTCGTCATTTCCGCGCCGCCGCCGGCCGGCTACAGTGACGGCTCCGCTTGACGCCAGCGACTCGTGCGGCGGTCCGGCGGAAAATGGGGATGGGAGAGCAGAATGAACATCATCTGGATGATCATCGTGGGCGCCGTCGCCGGCTTCCTGGCGGGGCAGATTTTCCAGGGCTACGGCTTCGGCCTTCTGGGCAACATCGCCGTGGGCATCGTCGGCGCCATCATCGGCGGCTTCCTGTTCGGCGGCGTCTTCGTGGTGGGCGGCCTGTTCGGCCAGATCATCTCCGCCACCGTTGGCGCCATCATCCTCTTGTTCGTGATCTCCCTGGTGAAGCGGTAGATCCGCGGGCATGGCCGCCTTCAGGGCGTGCCATGCCCGGCCGGCCGGCGACGATGTGCATCCGCGCGGGCCTGGGATCCCCGCGGGCGCTCATTTTGGCCGCTCGCATTGGAAAAATTTCCCATCGACGGCGCGCGCATTGCGACGCACAATCGCGCCAAACACGCAAAATCGACCGATGGGGATGAGGACATGGCGGTGCGCGACAAACCCTGGCTCTTCCGCACCTATGCGGGGCACTCCACCGCCGCGGAATCCAACAAGCTCTATCGCTCCAACCTCGCCAAGGGGCAGACCGGCCTCTCCGTCGCCTTCGACCTGCCGACCCAGACCGGCTACGATTCCGACCATCCCCTCGCCCGCGGCGAGGTGGGGAAGGTTGGCGTGCCCATCTCCCACCTCGGCGACATGCGCACCCTGTTCGACGGCATCCCGCTTGCCGAGATGAACACGTCGATGACCATCAACGCGTGCGCCGGGTGGCTGCTGGCGCTCTACATCGCCACCGCCGACGAACAGGGGGCGGACCGCTCCAAGCTCCAGGGGACGACGCAGAACGACATCATCAAGGAATACCTCTCGCGCGGCACCTATGTGTTCCCGCCCGCGCCCTCCATGCGGCTCACCAAGGACACCATCATCTTCACCACCGAGCATCTGCCCCGGTGGAACCCGATGAACGTGTGCTCCTACCATCTGCAGGAAGCCGGGGCGACGCCGGTGCAGGAGCTGGCCTTCGCGCTGGCCAATGCCATCGCCATCCTCGACACGGTGAAGAAGTCCGGCGAGGCAGAAGGCGCCGTGTTTGGCGAGGTGGTGGGGCGCATCTCCTTCTTCGTGAACGCCGGCATGCGGTTCATCACTGAGATGTGCAAGATGCGCGCGTTCGTGGACCTCTGGGACGAGATCTGCGTCAACCGCTACGGCATCACCGACGCCAAGCAGAAGCTGTTCCGCTACGGCGTGCAGGTGAACTCCCTCGGCCTCACCGAGCAGCAGCCGGAGAACAACGTCTACCGCATCCTCCTGGAGATGCTGGCCGTCACCCTCTCCAAGAAGGCCCGTGCCCGCGCCGTTCAACTGCCGGCCTGGAACGAGGCGCTGGGCCTGCCGCGCTCCTTCGACCAGCAATGGTCGCTGCGCATGCAGCAGGTGGTGGCCTACGAGACCGACCTCCTCGACTATGGCGACATCTTCGACGGCTCCACCGAGATCGCCAGGAAGGTGGAGGAGCTGAAGGAGGAGGCCCGCGCCGAGCTCGCGCGCATCGACGCCATGGGCGGCGCCGTGGCAGCCATCGAGAATTCCTACATGAAGCAGCAGCTGGTGGAGAGCAACACCCGGCGGCTGGAAGCGATCGAACGCGGCGAACAGGTGGTGGTCGGCGTCAACCGCTGGACCGAGACCGAGCCCTCGCCCCTGACGACGGGGGAAGGCGCCATCCTCACCGTGCCCGAGCATGTGGAGCCCGAGCAGATCGAGCGCCTCAAGGCCTGGCGCGCCGCCCGCGACCCCAAGGCGGTGGAGGCGGCCCTCGCGGCGCTGAAGAGCGCGGCGCAGGAAGGCCGCAACATCATGGAGCCCTCCATCGTCTGCGCCAAGGCCGGCATCACCACCGGCGAATGGGGTACCTGCCTGCGCGAGGTGTTCGGCGAATACCGCGCCCCCACCGGCGTCGGCCGCGCCGCCCGCGTGGACACACAGGGCCTCGACGAGGTGCGCAAGAATGTGGATGCGGTGTCCGAGAAGCTCGGACGGCGCATCAAGTTCCTGGTGGGCAAGCCGGGACTCGATGGCCATTCCAACGGCGCCGAGCAGATCGCCGTCCGCGCCCGCGACTGCGGGATGGAGGTGGTCTACGAGGGCATTCGCCTGACCCCCGCCGAGATCGTCAATGCCGCGCTGGAGGAGAGCGTCCACGTCATCGGCCTCTCCATCCTCTCCGGCTCCCACGTGCCGCTGGTGCGCGACGTGATGGAGCGGCTGCGGGCGGAAGGGCTCTCCGACGTGCCGGTGGTGGTGGGCGGCATCATCCCGCCGGAGGACGAGGCCCAGCTGAAGGGCTTCGGCGTCGCCGCCGTCTACACGCCGAAGAATTTCGAGCTCAACCGCATCATGGCGGACATCGTGACCATCGTGGATCGCGAGGCCCAGAAGGCGGCGTGACACCGGTGCCGGGGCTGCCGCCAAGGTCTGGTCCCCAAATCCTTATACGACCCATCGCGCCGCCCGGCGGTGCGAGGGTGCAGGTGACGTCTTGCGCAGGTGCAATGGCACGGGCGCAAGCCATCATCCATATTTGAAGCAACGCCAGCGCGCCGAAAGTCATCGGCGTGCCTGCAAGGGAGCTTCACCGTGGCCGATGCTGCGCTTCACCTCACCCCGCCCGAGCCGCGCGCGGGCGCGCTTCGCCATCTCACCCTCGGCGCTGTCCGCCTCGTCGGCCGGGATCCCGCGCGGCTTTTGCCCTTCTATCGCGACGCCGTCGGCCTCGATTTAATGGCGGAGGGCGAGACGCTGGTGCTGGGCGCCGGCGACCGGGCACTGGTGGAGATCGTCCGCCGGCCGGACGCCGCGCCCGCGCCGCGCCGTGCGCCCGGGCTTTTCCACATGGCGATCCGCGTGCCCGACCGGGACAGCCTCGCCGCGCGCCTCCTCGCGCTGCACGGCGCGGGCCTGCGCATTGGCGCCTCCGACCATCTGGTGAGCGAGGCGCTCTATGTGGATGATCCGGACGGCAATGGCGTCGAAATCTATCGCGACCGCCCCCCGGCGGAATGGCCGCTGGAGCCGGACGGCTCCATCGCCATGAAGACCCTGCCCCTCGATCTCAACGCGCTCGCCCGCGAAGCCGGCGCGGCGGGCGGCCCGGCGCCGGCGGCGACCGACATGGGGCACGTGCATCTCAAGGTCTCCGACCTGGATGCGGCCCGGCGCTTCTGGGTGGACACGGTGGGCCTCGCCATCATGGCGCGCTATCCGGGCGCCCTGTTCGTCAGCGCCGACGGCTATCATCACCACGTGGGCCTCAACGTCTGGCAGTCCGCCGGTGCGCCGGTGCCGCCTGAGGGCACGGCGGGGCTGGGCCATGTCACGCTTCAGCTCCCGGACGATGAGCTGGAGGCGCTGGCCGGACGGCTCTCCGCCGCCGGCCTCGCCTACCAGCGCGACGGCTCGGGCACCATCACGGTGGCGGACCCCTCCGGCAATCGGGCGCAGTTCCGCGTCGCAGCGTGACCCATGGGCGGCCCTCGGCTAGCCTGAACGCGGGCTGAGTCGGGTGGCGTGGACCGCGCCATCCGCCGCCGTGGGGGCCTTGGCCATGATGTCGCTTCCGTTCTTCGGGGTCTTCCTCGCTCTGGGGGCAACCATGGCCGGCCGGCGGTCCATCGCGCTGGTGCTGTGGCTTCTTTCCATGGCGGCCATGCTCGTGCTCTTCAGGATGCACGCCACCGATCCCCTGCGCATCGCGCTGTGAGGCCGGCATGACGGCCCCCTCGCTCGCCTATCGCGACCTTCCCCACCCCGAGCGCTTCCGCCTGCTGAACGCCCTCGGGCTGCTCGCGGTGGCCGCGGTGCTGCTTGCCGCCTTCTTCGACCAGTTCGTCTTCAACGACCTGCCGTGCCCGCTCTGCATCCTGCAGCGGGCGGGCTTCCTCGGGGTAGCGGTGGGGCTGGCCATGAACGTCAAGTTCGGCCCCCGGCCCTCCCACTACGCCATCATGATCCTGTCGTCGCTGGCGGGCGGGGCGGTGTCGCTGCGCCAGACGCTGCTGCACATCATTCCCGGCGAAGGGGCCTATGGCGATGCATTCCTGGGGCTCCATTTCTACGCCTGGGCACTGACGCTTTTCATCGTCACCGTGACCGGATCGGCGATCCTGATGCTGTTCGACGGCCAGTTCGAGCGCCCGGCCGCCGGCGCCCCGGCGCACCGGCCGTGGCTCGGCGGCGCGGCGATCGTGCTGGTGCTGCTGCTCGCCCTGGCCAACGGCCTGTCGACGGTGATCGAGTGCGGCGGCGGCCTGTGCGCCGACAATCCCACCGGCTACCAGCTCATCCAGGACGGAACGCTCCCCCGCCTTCTCGGCCGCTGATCCGCCGCGCGCGCCGAACGCATCACCAATGGTGATGACTGGGGCTGCGAGAAACGATTTCCCTTGGCCGCGCCGAGAAGGTACAGGGGGAACGCGCGCGGGCCGTCACGCAAGAATGGGGACGGGCGGCCCGGCGGCAGGTCCTGGAGCGCGATCCGGACAACGGCATCCCGTGCTGCATCTCTCTTGCATCGCTTGGCCGGTCTGATCGTTCTCTGACGTGAAGATGGAGCACGCATCGCCTGACCGGTCCCGGTCGGGGCGCGCTCCCCGACGGGTGCGGCCGCGTGGTCGCGTCGCGAGAGGAAGCATGCCAGCCCCCTTTGTCCGTCCCCGCGGATTTTCCCTCTACAACGCCCCTTATGTGCTGCTCACCTGCGTGGCCCTGCTGTGGGCCATCAATCTGGTGGTGGGACGCTACGTGGCGGGCCACGTGCCCCCCGCGACCCTCGCCATGGTGCGCTGGATGGGGGCGACGCTGATCCTGCTGCCCTTCGCCTGGAAGCAGATCTCCCGCGACTGGCCCGTCATCCGCCGCTCGCTGCCCATGCTGACGCTACTCGCGGCCACCGGCATCGCCTCCTACAACGCCATGAGCTATTACGGCCTGCAATACACCCAGGCGGTCAACGGGCTGCTGGTGCAGTCCACGGCGCCGCTGCTGGTGGCGGTGTGGAGCTTCGTGCTGTTCCGCGAGCGCCTCGGCCTCGGCCAGATGGCGGGCGTCGTCACCTCGATGGCCGGCGTGCTGCTCATCATCAGCCACGGCGACCTCGACACCTTCCTCCACCTGAAGCCCAACGTCGGCGACGTGTGGATCATCGTGGCGCTGGTCATCTACGCCTTCTACGCCACCATCCTGCGCAACCGCCCGCCGCTCGGGCCGTTGTCGTTCCTCAGCTCCATCATGGCGCTGGGCTCGCTGCTGCTGATCCCGTTCGCCTTGTGGGAAGCCTCGCAGGGCAAGTATCTGCCCCTCGACCACGTCACCTTCGCCACCCTCGCCTACGTGATGACCGGTCCCTCGCTCGTCGCCTATCTGTTCTTCAACCGTGGGGTGGAACTGGTGGGGGCAAACGCCGCGGCGCCCTTCCTGCACCTGCTGCCGGTGTTCGGCACGGCCCTCGCCATCATCTTCCTTGGAGAAGAGATGGCCTGGTACCATTTCGCGGGCTATGCGCTGGTCATCACCGGCATCGCCCTCGCCACCCTATCGGCCCGGGCGCGGCGCAAGGCCGCCTGATGCACGAACGGCCGCCCGGAGGCGGCCGTCGGCACTCTCGGCGATGCGGGCGCGCTCAGAAGGCGAGCGCCTTCGCCTGCTTCACCTGCTCCAGCTGCTGCACCTTGGCGAGCACCTCGCCCGGCACCGCGCCGTCCACCGCAACCAGCGCGATGGCATCGCCGCCCGCATGGTCGCGGCCGAGGGCGAAGGTGGCGATATTCACGCCCGCGTCGCCCAAAAGGCCGGCGAAGCGGCCGATGAATCCGGGCTTGTCCTCGTTGGTCACGTAGATCATGGAGGGCGCGAACTCGGCATCCACCTTGATGCCCTTGATGGCGACGATGCGCGGACGCCCGTCAGCGAAGACGGTGCCGGCGATCGAGCGCTCGTAGCTCTCGGTCACCACGGTGAGGGTGATGAGGCTGTCATAGTCGCCGGTGGCGGCGCGGGTGGTCTCCTCGACGATGACGCCGCGTTCCTTGGCGACGGACGGCGCCGAGACCACGTTGATGTCGGCGAGGACCGGCCGCAGCAGGCCGGCGACCGCGGCGGAGGTGAGCGCCTTCACCTTCAGCGCCGCAACGGCACCCTCATAGGTGATGCGCACGGTCTTAATGTCGGTGTCGGTGAGCTGGCCGGCGAAGGAGCCGAGCTTTTCCGCAAGCTCGACGAAAGGCTTCAGCTTGGGCGCCTCTTCCGCGGTGATGGAGGGGAAGTTCACCGCATTGGAGATGGCGCCGGTGAGGAGATAGTCGCTCATCTGCTCGGCCACCTGCAGGGCGACGTTCTCCTGCGCCTCGGTGGTCGCGGCGCCGAGATGCGGCGTGCACACCACGTTGGGATGGCCGAACAGCGGGTTGGTCTCTGCCGGCTCGATGGTGAACACGTCGAAGGCGGCGCCGGCCACGTGCTTGGAATCGAGCGCCGCGCGCAGCGCCTCCTCGTCCACCAGGCCGCCGCGGGCGCAATTGATGATGCGCACGCCCTTCTTGGTCTTGGCGAGATTCTCGGCCGAGAGGATGTTCTTGGTCTTCTCGGTGAGGGGCGTGTGCAGGGTGATGAAATCGGCGCGGGCGAGCAGGTCGTCCAGCTCCACCTTCTCCACGCCGAGGTCTAGGGCGCGCTCGGGCGAGAGGAAGGGGTCGAAGGCGATGACCTTCATCTTCAGCCCCACGCCGCGCTCGGCGACGATGGAGCCGATGTTGCCGCAGCCGATGATGCCGAGGGTCTTGCCCGTCACCTCGACGCCCATGAAGCGGTTCTTCTCCCACTTGCCGGCCTGGGTGGAGGCATCCGCCGCCGGGATCTCGCGGGCGAGGGCGAACATCATGGCGATGGCATGCTCGGCGGTGGTGATGGAGTTGCCGAACGGCGTGTTCATCACGATCACGCCCTTGGCGGTCGAGGCCGGCAGGTCCACGTTGTCGACGCCGATGCCGGCGCGGCCGATGACCTTGAGGCGGTTTGCCTTCTCCAGGATCTTCGGCGTCACCTTGGTGGCCGAGCGGATGGCGAGGCCGTCATAATTGCCGATGATCTCGGCCAGCTTGTCCTTGTCCTTGCCGAGGTCGGGCTGGAAATCCACCTCGACGCCGCGGTCCTTGAAGATCTGGATGGCGGCGGGCGAAAGCTTGTCGGAGATGAGGACGCGGGGTGCCATGGGTTGGGCTCCGTTTCGCGAATGGGATGGGCCGGGCATGCGCGGTCGTTCGCGCGTCACCGGCGTGGACCTCGCCCGCTTGCGGGGGAGGAAAAATGGGGTGGGGCGCTGCTGGCCTGACGTGGCCTAAGGCTCGCCCTCTGCCGATGGCCTCCCCTTTCCCCTCGAACTCGGCTGTTGCTGAGTTCGACTTTCACGAACCGAACTCGGCAATAGCCGAGTTCGGGCGGGAGAGGGGTTGGGGGTTGGGGGTAGGGGGCGGGGGACCGGGATGGGCGCTTTCGGCGAGGGCCTTACCCCTCACCCTAACCCTCTCCCGCAAGGGGAGAGGGGACGCGGTGCGCCCAGCCGAACCGCCTGCCAGCCTTACCCGGCCAGCCTCACGTCGCCAAATCTCACGCCGCCTTGGGCAGCGCGGACTTCGCCTCGGCGAAGGCCCAGTCGAGCCAGTGGGTGAGGGCTTCCACGTCGGCCCGTTCCACCGTCGAGCCGCACCAGATGCGCAGGCCGGGAGGGGCGTCGCGATAGGCGCCGATGTCGTAGGCGATGCCGCCCTTCTCAAGCCCCGAGGCGATGGCCTTGGCGAAGGCCGCCTGCGCGTCGGCGGGCAGGGAGGTCACGTCCGCATCCACCACCTTGAGGCACACCGAGGTGTTGGAGCGCGTCACCGGATCGGTGGCGAGGAAGTCCACCCACGGCGTGCGATGCACCCACTGGGCGACGGCCTCGAAATTGCGGTTTGCGCGCTCCTGCAGCGCGGACAGGCCGCCGATGTTCTTCGCCCACTTGAGCGCGTCGAGATAGTCTTCCACGCAGAGCATGGAGGGCGTGTTGATGGTCTCGCCCTCGAAGATGCCTTCGATGAGCTTGCCGCCCTTGGTCATGCGGAAGATCTTCGGCAGGGGCCACGCCGGCTTGTAGGTCTCGAGCCGCTCTACCGCGCGGGGGGAGAGGATGAGCATGCCGTGGGCCGCCTCGCCGCCGAGCGCCTTCTGCCAGGAGAAGGTGACCACGTCGAGCTTGGCGAAATCGAGCTTCTGGGCGAACGCCGCCGAGGTGGCGTCGCAGATGGTCAGCCCCTCGCGGTCCGCCGGAATCCAGTCCGCATCCGGCACCATGACGCCGGAGGTGGTGCCGTTCCAGGTGAAGACCACGTCGTGGGTGAAATCGACGCTTTTCAGGTCCGGCAGTTCGCCATAGGGGGCGGTCAGCGTGCGGGCGCCTTCGAGCTTCAACTGCTTGACGACATCCGTCACCCAGCCCTCGCCGAAGCTTTCCCAGGCCAGCATGTCCACCGGGCGCGCGCCGAGCACGGACCACAGCACCATTTCCACGGCACCGGTATCGGAGGCGGGGACGATGCCGATGCGGTAGTCGGCCGGGACTTCCAGCACCTCACGGGTGAGGTCGATGGCTTCCTTCAGCTTGGCCTTGCCGACCTTGGCGCGATGCGAGCGGCCCAGCGGCGCGTCCGAGAGGCCTTCCAGCGTCCATCCGGGACGCTTGGCGCAGGGGCCGGAGGAAAAATTGGGGTTTTCCGGACGCGTGGCCGGAGCAGGATTCGTCGTCATGTGGTCCATCCTTACAGATGGGCGCCTCCCGTTGGGGGGAGGTGTCCCACGGATGGGGTTACGCCTGAGGGCAGGGGGGCGTCAAGGGTGATTGGGCGGCGGGCCCGAAGGCTCGATCTTGGCGCTTAAGCGGAAGGCAGGCTGTGTTCGGTTTGCCGCGCGCTCACCTTGACCCCCACGAACGCAGCCACAAACACCCCCGTCATCAGCAGCACGATGGTCGGGGCCGGCGCGCTGTCGAGGAAGAAGGAGAGGTAGACGCCGGCCAGCGAGCAGCAGACCGCCACCAGAACAGCCACCACCAGCATCCAGCCGAAGCGCTTCGTTACGAGAAACGCGATGGCCCCCGGCGCGATGAGCAGCGCCACGGCGAGGATGATGCCTACGGCTTTCAGCGCCGCGACGATGGTGAGCGACAGCATCACCAGAAGCCCGTAGTGGAGGAGGCCGGTGTTGAGCCCCACGGCTTTCGCCTGCGCCGGATCGAAGGCGTGGAGCAGCAGGTCGCGCCATTTGGCGAGGATCACCACGGCGACCAGGCCGCAGATCAGCGTGCTCTCGGCGATGTCGCCCCAGGTCACGCCGAGGATGTCGCCGAACAGGATGTGATCGAGGTGAACGTCGGTCTCGATCTTGGTGTAGAGCACCAGTCCCAGCCCGAACATGCCGGAGAAGACCACGCCCATCACGGTGTCTTCCTTCACCCGGCTGTTGGCCTTGAGATAGCCGGTGCCGAGCGCGCAGACCATGCCCGCCACGAACGCGCCGAAGGCCAGCGGCAGGCCGGCGATGTAGGCCAGCACCACGCCCGGCAGCACGGCGTGGGAGACCGCATCCCCCATCAGCGACCAGCCCTTCAGCACCAGGAAGCACGAGAGCAGCGCCATGGGCACCGCCACCAGCGCGGCGATGACCAGCGCCGTCTGCATGAAGTCGAACTGGAAGGGGATGAGAAGGCTCATGTGGCGCCCCCCTCCTTCAGCGCTGCGGCTGCCTTGCGCCGGGCGGCGAGGAGGCCGTGCTTGGGGGCGAAGACGAAGGCGGCAAGGAAGATGGCCGTCTGCAGCACCACGATGATGCCGCCGGTCGCCCCGTCGAGGAAATAGGAGGCGTAGGCGCCCACAAGGCAGGTCGTCGCCCCGATGACAACTGACAGGGCGATGAGGCGGGGGAAGCGGTCGGTGAGGAGATAGGCCGTCGCGCCCGGCGTCACCACCATGGCGATGACGAGGAAGGCCCCCACCGTCTGCAGCGCCGCCACCGTGCAGGCGGAGAGCAGGGTGAAGAACATCACCTTGAGAAAGGTGGGGTTGAGGCCGATGGAGCGGGCGTGGCTCTCATCGAAGAAGGTGACCATCAGGTCCTTCCAGAACACCAGCAGCAAGGCGAGCGAGACGAAGCCGATGATGGCCAGCTGCAATGTGTCGGAGGGCGAGATGGCGAGGATGTTGCCGAGCACGATGGTCTGCACGTTCACCGAGGTGGGCGAGAGCGAGACCATGAACAGGCCGAGGCCGAAGAAGGAGGTGAAGATCAGCCCGATGACCGCATCCTCCTTCAGCTTGGTGCGCTCCTGCAGGAACAGCATGGCCCCCGCCGCCAGCGCGCCGGAGAAGAAGGCGCCGATGGAGAAGGGCAACCCCAGCATGTAGGCGCCGGCCACCCCCGGCACGATGGCGTGGGACAGGGCATCGCCGATCAGCGACCAGCCCTTCAGCATGAGGAAGGCGGAGAGAAAGGCGCACACCGCGCCCACCAGCGCCGACACCCACATGGCGTTGACCATGTAGGAATAGGAAAACGGCTCGAGCAGAAGGCTCATGGGGTTGCCCCATGGTGCCGGCCCGTATCCCGGCCGAGCGCAGCGGAGCGCGAGCGCAGCGGAGGGAGAGCCGGGATCCAGCGCAACGATATGCCGAAGGCGCCTTGCTCGGGAGGCCGCTGGATTGGGGCTGCTGCGCAGGAGTCTCGCGCTGGGCCCCGGCTCAGCGCTCCAGCTGCGCTGTCGCTTGTCCGGGGCGCGAGGGTGGTTCGGGTCACCCCCATCAGCCGATCCCCTCGGAGGAGCCGGCGGTGCCGCTCTGGGCGGGGCGGTCCTTGTAGAGGACGAGGGGACGCTCGTCGTCGGTGAGCACGCCCAGCGTGCCGGGGGTCGTGGCGTGGCTCTCGTCCAGCACGAAATGGCGCAGCACGCCGCCGAACGCCTTCTCGAGATTCACCTGCGTGAACACCTCGGAGGTGAGGCCATAGGCGAGCACTGTGCCCTTCACCAGAACCGTGCGGTCGCAGAATTCCGGCACCGAGCCGAGGTTGTGGGTGGAGACCAGCATCACCCGCCCCTCGTCGCGCAGGGCGCGCAGGAGGCCGATGATGGCGTCCTCGGTCTTCACGTCGACGCCGGTGAAGGGCTCGTCCAGCAGGATGACCCGCGCGTCCTGCGCCAGCGCGCGGGCGAGGAACACGCGCTTCCTCTGGCCGCCGGAGAGCTCGCCGATCTGCCGGGTGCGGAACTCCAGCATGTTCACCCGGGTGAGCGCCGCCTCCACCGCCGCATGGTCGGCGCGGCCGGGCATCCGCAGGAAATTCATGTGGCCGTAGCGGCCCATCATGACCACGTCCTCGACGAGCACGGGGAAGGTCCAGTCCACCTCCTCGGCCTGAGGCACGTAGGCGACCACGTTGCGCTTCAGCGCCTCGGCGACGCTCAGACCGAGGATGCGCACCTCGCCCCGCGCCGCCTTGAGGAAGCCCATGATGGTCTTGAACAAAGTGGACTTGCCCGAGCCGTTCACCCCCACCAGCGCGGTGATGGTGCCGGTGGGAATGGCGAAGCTCGCGTCGCGCAGGGCGGTGTGGCCGTTGCGATAGGTGACGGTGACGTGCTCCACGAGGAGGCCGGCGCCGGCCTTGTCCGAGGCGACACCGGAGCCGAGCGGGCCGGGGGGCACCGGAACGTTCATCGCGCGGCGCCTCCGGTGAGGCCCTGGGCGATGGTGTCGCTCGTCACCTTGAGCAGATCGAGATAGGTGGGCACCGGCCCGGCGGCGTCGGAGAGCGAGTCCACATAGAGCACGCCGCCGTATTTCGCGCCGGTCTCCCGCGCCACCTGCTTCGCCGGCTCGGCCGAGATGGTGCTCTCGGAGAAGATCACCGGGATGTTGTCGGCCTTCATCCGGTCCACCACCCGGCGCACCTGCTGCGGGGTGCCCTGCTGGTCGGCGTTGATGGGCCACAGATAGAGCTGCCTCAGGCCGAAGTCGCGGGCGAGGTAGGAGAAGGCGCCCTCGCTGGTCACCAGCCAGCGCCGGTCGGCGGGGACCTTCTCCAGCTCGGCGCGGATGGGGGCGATGGCGGCGGTGATCTTCGCCTTGTAGGCCTCCGCATTGGCCTTGTAGGTGGCGGCGTTGGCCGGATCGTACTTGGCCAGAGCGGCGGCGATGTTGTCCACGTAGATCAGCGCGGCGGAGGGCGACATCCAGGCGTGCGGGTTGGGCTTGCCGCTGTAGGGTCCCTCGGAAATGCCCATGGGCTCGACGCCGTCGGAGACCACCACGCTCGGAACGTTCTTCAGGCGGGAGAAGAACTTCTCGAACCATAGTTCGAGATTGAGGCCGTTCCAGAGGATCAGGTTCGCGCCCTGCGCCTTGATGAGGTCGCCGGGGGTCGGCTGGTAATTGTGGATCTCGGCGCCGGGCTTGGTGATGCTCTCCACCTGCGCCGCGTTGCCCGCCACGTTCTTCGCCATGTCGGCGATGACGGTGAAGGTGGTGACCACCTTGAAGGGCTCGGCGGCGCGGGCGGGCGCAGCGCCGGGCAGAACTGCTCCCGCCGCAAGGGCGAGCGCGAGGATCAGGGCCGGAAAATGCCGGCGGGAGAAAAGAACGGCGTCTCGCACGGGGGCGTACTCCGGTCAGGTGATCGCACTATTTGCGATCCACTCGCAACAAATACCGCAGCCTTCCTGCAATTGCAAATTACTTGCATTAAGGCGAAGTCAGATCTCCTTTTTGTGCGCTGCCGCGTCGGTCTCCGCAAGGGTGGGCGTGGCAGGGGCGGGCGCGTGCTCGCTCGCCAACTCGGTATCCGGCGCAGGGGCAGCGGCCGGCGGGGGCGCAGGCGCGTCCCGCGCCGGCTCGGCGGAAAGGTCGCCGCCGGTGACCACGTTCTCGGCGGCGGCAGCAGCCGCGATGTCGCTCTCGCTGTGCTCCAGCACGTGGGCCAGCATGCCGCGCGCGACTTCCCGCTCCCCCATGATGATGAAGTTGGCGCCGCTCTGCCGCAGGTGGTCCACCTCCGCATCGGAATGGGCGCGGGCGACGATCTCGATCCCGGGGTTTACCTGCCGGGCCTTGCGCAGCACGCCGCTGGCCTCGAACCCGTCCGGGATGGCGAGGATGAGCCGGCGGGCGCCCGCGATGTTGGCGGCCGCGATGGCGGGCAGGGAGGCGGCATTGGCATTCACCGCCTCGATGTCCGCCTGCCGCAGCGCCTCCACCCGGCCTTGCTGGTCCTCGACGACGAGGAAGGGCAGGCCCGCGGCCTTCAGCCCGTCCGCCACCAGCCTTCCGACCCTCCCGTAGCCCACCAGCACGGTGTGGGCCGCGAGCTGGGTGGCGGGCAGGGCCGCCGCGGGCGGGACGTCCGGCGCCACGGCCTCGGGCTGAAGCGCCTTCTCCCGCCGGGCGCGATAGCGGTCGAGCGCCAGGAAGAAGAAGGGATTGGCGAGGATGGAGAGGATCGCTGCCGCGAGGATCAGATCCCGCCCCTCGGGCGGCAGCAGCTCCAGGTCGACGCCGAGCGCCACCAGGATGAAGGAGAATTCGCCGATCTGCGCCAGCGAGGCGGAGATGGTGAGGGCAGTCATGTTGCTATAGCCGAACGCCCGCACGATGAGGAAGGCGGCGAGCGACTTGCCCACGAGGACGATCAGCACGGTGACGAGGAGCGTCAGCGGGCTCTTCACCACGATCGCCGGGTCCACCAGCATGCCCACCGAAACGAAGAACAGCACCGCAAAGGCGTCGCGCAGCGGCAGCGTTTCCTCGGCGGCGCGGTGGGAGAGGGGACTTTCGCTCAGCACCATGCCGGCGAAGAAGGCACCAAGGGCGAAGGAGACGCCGAACAGCTTGGCCGAGCCGAATGCGACGCCCAGGGCGATGGCGAGCACCGCGAGGCGGAACAGCTCGCGCGAGCCGATGTGTGCCACCCAGTGCATCACCTGCGGGATGAGCCGGCGGCCCACCACCAGCATGAGGACGACGAAGCCCGCGACCTTAAGGAGGGTGATGGCGAGGGTCGTCCACACGTCCCCCGTGCCGAGCCAGTCGCTGGTGGCGGTTGCCACCTCCCGTCCGCCGAGGGCGGTGGAGAAGGCGGGGAGCAGCACGAGCGCGAGGACCATGGCGAGGTCCTCCACGATGAGCCAGCCGACTGCGATGCGGCCCTGCTCGCTCTCCACCATGCGCCGCTCCTGCAAAGCGCGCAGCAGCACCACCGTGGAGGCCACCGACAGGGCGATGCCGAAGACGATGCCGGCGCCGACGCTCCAGCCGAGGAAGAGGGCGAGGCCGAGGCCCATGGCGGTGGCGACCGCGATCTGCACCACCGCGCCGGGCACGGCGATCGCCCGTACGGAAAGAAGGTCGGACAAGGAAAAGTGCAGGCCGACGCCGAACATCAGCAGGATCACGCCGATCTCGGCCAGTTCCAGCGCCATGTGCTGGTCGGCGACGAAGCCGGGGGTGAAGGGGCCCACCATGATGCCGGCCAGCAGATAGCCCACCAGCGGCGACAGCCTGAGGCGCTGGGCGATGGCGCCGAACACGAAGGCGAGGACGAACGCACCCACGAGGGTCGCGATGAGCGGCGTGTCGTGGGGCACGGAAAGACCTCCTTCGGGCGACAGGCGGCCTCCTGCGCCCGATGGCGCGGAACGACCGGAGTGTAAGGATGTAGGCGGATGCGACGGTTGCCGCTGCCTCGACTTCTCTTGTCGCGCACGAACGCGGCACTGTCATGGCATAGGTGACGCAGCGGGATAATTTTCGCCGTCGTCCCGTCGTGCGCCCGTGTGCGCTCGATCAGGCCGGCGGCTTCAGCCGGTAGAGCTGGGCGGTGCCCTCGATCAATTGGAAGCGCGCCCTGGCCTGCGAGAATTCCATATTCTCGCGGGTGCCGATGCACAGGAAGCCCCCTCGCACCAGGCTCTGGGCGAACCGTGCCAGCACCCGATCCTGCAACGGCGTGTTGAAGTAGATGAGCACGTTGCGGCACAAGATTAGGTGCGCCTCGCAGAACACCCCGTCGGTGACGAGATTGTGCTCCGCGAAGGTGACGCGCTCGGCGAGGCGCTGGTCGAGCTTCATCAGGTCGTAGCGCGCGTGATAATAGTCCGAGAAGCTGTGGGCGCCGCCCGCCGCGCGGTAGCGCCGCGCCGCCTCGCGCGCGTCCTGCAGCGGGAAGATGCCCTCAGCCGCCTTGGTCAGCGCCGCCTTGGAGATGTCGGTGGCGTAGATGCGGGTGCGCTCGTAGAGCCCGGCCTCGCTGAGCAGAATGGCGAGGGAATAGACCTCCTCCCCATGGGCGCAGCCGGCCTGCCACACGTTGATCTCGGGGTAGGAGGCGAGCAGCGGGAACACCTTCTCTTTCAGGGTGAGGAAGACGTGGGGGTCGCGGAAGAATTCCGACACCGGCACCGACAGGCCGGCGATGATGTCGCCGAGCCTTTCGGGCGCATGCAGCATGCGGGCGGTGAGGTCGGACACGGTGGCCGCGCCGAAGCCGAGGGTGAGGTTGCGCACGCGCCGGGTCAGCGAGGCCCGGCAATAGTCGCGGAAGTCGTAGCCGTAGCGGCGGAACAGCGCCTCCACGAACAGCTCCACCTCGATGGTCTCCAGCGCGAGGGCGTCACGCGCGGCAGCGGCCGGCGGCGGGCCGGCGGTGCCGTCATCCCTGGCGCGGCTGGCGGTCATCGCGCCGCGATCCAGGTGCGGATCATGGAGAGCAGCTTGGGCACGTCCACGGGCTTGGCGAGATAGTCGCTCGCCCCGGCGGCCAGGCACTTCTCGCGGTCGTCCTTCATGGCCTTGGCGGTGAGCGCGATCACCGGCAGCTTGGCGAAGCGCGGCTGGGCGCGGATCTGCGCCATGGCCTCGTATCCGTCCATCACCGGCATCATCACATCCATGAGCACGATCTCGATGTCCGGCTGCTCGTCGAGCTGGCCGAGGGCCTTGGCGCCGTCCTGGGCGAGGATGACATTGACGCCGCGGGCGCGCAGCACCTTCGCCAGAGCGTAGATGTTGCGCATGTCGTCGTCGACCAGCAGCAGCTTGCGGCCTTCCAGGTCGCCGTCCGGGTTGGCGGCGAGGGCCGTGGATTCGCGCTTCACCGAGTGCAGGAAGAGGGACACCTCGTCCAGCAGCCGTTCCGGCGAGAGCGCCCCCTTCACCACGATGCTGTCGGTGTGGGCGCGCAGCTTCATGCGCTCCTCGGTGGTGAGGTCGCGGCCGGAATAGACCACCACCGGCACATGCCGGTCGCCGGCCGCGAGGCGTTCGATCAGCTCGAAGCCGGACATGCCGGGAAGGCCGAGGTCGAGCACGATGCAGTCGAGCTCGGTCTTCTCCACCACCTCCAGCGCCTCCTCGCCGCTGCCGGCCTCGACGATCTCGGCCTGCTCGCGGGCGAGCAGCGTGCGCACCGCATGGCGGGCCGCGGCGTCGTCGTCCACCACCAGCACCCTGCGCCGGCGATCGGCGGAATAATGGGTGAGAAGGGCGAGCGCCTCGGACAATTGCTCGGCGCTGACCGGCTTGGTCAGGAAGCCCACGGCCCCGAGATCGCGGCCGCGCCGCCCCTCGTCGAGGGCGGAGACGAAATGCACCGGGATGTGGCGGGTCGCGGGGTCCGCCTTCAGCCGCTCGATCACCGTCCAGCCGTCGAGGCCGGGCAGCATCACGTCGAGCAGGATGCCGGTGGGGCGGTAGGTGCGGGCGAGGGCGAGGCCGCTCTCTCCGTCGCCGGCGGCGAGGGCGAGGTGGCCCTTGCGGCGCACGAGGCCCACCAGCGTCCGGGCAAAGACGGGATCGTCCTCCACCACGAGGATCACGGTTGCCCCCGGGGTCAGGGCGTCACGATCGTCCGCCACCTGGCCGGCGCGCACCACGGGAACCGGAGGCAGGTCGCGGTCCGCCTCCGCCGTCGCGCCGTCCGCCGGGCGGGCGGCGACCGCGTGGGATCGCGGCTGGGGCGCCGCGGCAGCCTCGGCGTCCTCGTCCGGGGGCTGGCCGACGGGGATGACCAGCGTGAAGGAGGAGCCCTGGCCGAGGGTGCTCTCCACGTTCACATTGCCGCCGAGCAGGCGCGCGAGGCGCTGGGTGATGGCGAGCCCCAGGCCCGTCCCGCCGAACTGCCGGCGGGTCGATGCGTCCACCTGCTCGAACGCCTCGAAGATGGTTGCGAGCTTGTCCTCGGGGATACCGATGCCGCTGTCGGCCACCGCCACCTTCAGGGTGGGGCCGTCCGCGCCGTCCGGGCCCTGCCCGAAGGTGATGGAGACGCGGCCCTGGAGGGTGAACTTCAGCGCGTTGCCGACAAGGTTGGTGAGGATCTGGTCGAGCTTGCCCGGATCCGTGAACACCGTCGGCGGCGCGTCGCCCACCGAGACGGTGAGGCGCAGCTTCTTTTCCTGGGCGAGCCGGCGGAAGTTGCGCTCCAGCCGCTGGGCGGTGGCGGCGATGCTCACCGGCTCGTTCACCACCTCCATCTTGCCGGCTTCCACCTTCGACAGGTCGAGGATGTCGTTGATGAGGCGCAGCAGGTTGGAGCCCGAGGCGTGGATGATGCTCGCCGCCTCCACCTGGTCGGTGTCGAGGTTGCCCGAGCGGTTCTCGGCGAGGTCCTGGGACAGGATGAGCAGGCTGTTGAGCGGCGTGCGCAGCTCGTGCGACATGTTGGCGAGGAATTGCGACTTGTACTGGTTGGCGCGCACCAGCTCCTCGGCGCGCGCCTCCATCTGGCGGTTGAGCGCCTCCAGCAGGTCCTTCTGCGCGCTCATCTCCTGCGAGGAGCGGCGCAGCACATCGTTGGAGGCCTGGAGTTCCTCCGCCTGGACCCGCAATTCCTCCTCGGAGGCGGCGAGGCGCTGGGTGCGCTCATGCAGCTGCTCGTTGGTGGCGCGCAGTTCCTCCTGCTGGGTGCGCAACTCCTCCTCGGCCGCCTGGAGCTCGGCCGCCTGCCGCTGGCTCTGGTCCAGCAGCTCCTTGGTGCGCTTGGCACGGGCGAGGTTGTCGAGCGAGAGGGCGACCATCGGGCCGACCTCCTCCAGCAGCCGGGCGCGCGGGCCGTCGAGGCTGTCGGCGAGGGCGAATTCCATGACGCCGAGCAGCCGCGCCTTGAGGAACACCGGCACGGCGATGATCGTGTGGGGCACCGCCTCTCCGGTCCCGGAATGGATGCGGACATAGTCCTGCGGCACCGGGGACAGGACGATCTGCTTGCGCTCCAGCGCGCACTGGCCCACGAGGCCCTCCCCGAGCCGGTAGCGGGTGGAGAGGTGGCGCCGCTCGGTGAAGGCGTAGCTGCCACAGAGCTGCAGCTCGCCCGCCGCCTCGTCAAAGCCGTAGAACACGCCGACGCCGGCGTTCAGCAGCGGGGCGAGCTCGGTCAGCAGCGCGTTGGCAAAGCCCTGCATGTCCCCGGCGGCCTGGAGCCGCGCGCCGATGGCGTTGACGCTGCCCTTCACCCAGTCGGCGTCGTGCACCTCGATGGAGGTGGCCTTGAACACGGCAAGCGCGCGGGCGAGGGTGCCCACCTCGTCCTTGCGGCTGAGAAACGGCACCTCGATGGTGCGGTCGCGCTGCGCGAGACGGGTCATCAGCTCGGCCAGCTGCTGGAGCGGGCGGGCGAGGAAGCTGGCGCCGAGCCACATGCCGACCAGCGCCACAATGATCGTGGCGGCCAGAGCCAGGGCGTCGATCGCGTCCAGCAGACCTTCAAACCGGCGGAGCGTCGTCGCGGTCGCGGCGACGTCGGCGTCGGCGGCGGCATCGAGCTCATCCAGCGCGGCGGCGATGCCGCGATATCCGTCCCCCCCGGTCTCGGCGACGATGAAGGCGCGCAGGCCGGCGGCGATGGCGGTGGGATCGCCCGTGGCCGCGGCGGCCACCAGCGGTTCGCCCACCGTGTCCTGCCAGCGCGCCGCGATGCGGCTGGCGCGCACCGCGAAGGGCAGCAGCGTCGGCTCGTCGCTCACTTCTCGCAGGAGCGCATCGAGCCGCTCCTGGGCGCGGGCGCTGGCGGCGGCGAGTCGCGCGGCGAGTGCGGGGGGATCGGTCAGGATGGCCCGGGCGGCATCAAGCTGGCGCCGGTTGAAGGCCCGCGTCGCCTCGGCGGTGAGGACGCCGACCTGCTTCATCTCGTCCAGGCGCTGCTGCTGGGTCGCCGCCAGGCGGCCGCCGACCCAGTTCGCGCCCAAAAGCAGCAAGAACACGCTGATCATCAAGGCGAGGATAATGCCGACCTTGGCCTGCATGCCCAGATTGGCGAACCACGACCGTTCGGCAAGGCTTCTTAGCATCCGCCACCCTCTTCCCAGCACGCGCAGAATGCATAGGCGGCAGTGAATGATGATTGAAGAGAAAAATGGAAGGTGCCGCTGGTGCGTCGGGTGTCAGGCGGCCTCCGCCTTCAGGTGCCGGGCGAGGGCGCGGATATGCGCGTCGGAGGTCCCGCAGCAGCCGCCGAACAGGCGCAGCCCATGGCCGCGCAGGGACACCATGGCGCGGGCGAAATCCTCCGGCGGGTCGGACACCAGGTGATCGAGGTGGTCGAGCTCGGCGGCGGCGAGGTCCGCAGCGTTGGCCTTCACCCCGGCGATGCGCGCATTCGGCGGCATCGCGCCGGCCTGGGCCACCGCGTCCACCCGCGCGGGATGCACGCATCCGAGGAGGAAATGGAGCGGCCGCGGCGCCACTGAGGCGTCGATGTGCGCCACCGCTGCCGCGAGGGGCGTGCCGTCCGGCATGACCCCGGCCGCATCCACCACGGGGGCGAGGGCATAGGGCCGGCCGGTGGCGGCGGCGGCGCGGGCGACGCCCTCCAATTCCCCGGCGCTGGCGAAAGTGGGTGCGTAGAGGAGGTCGACGCCGAGGTCGGCCAAAACCTGCGCCTGGGCGGCGTGGTAGCGGGCGGCCTCCGCCGCGTCCGGCGCGCCGGCCGGGTCGTAGCCGTCCCGGCGTGGGCCGATGACGCCGGCGATGCGCACGCTTGCTTCCAGGGCCAGCTCCCGCCGCAGGCCGGAGAGGAGATCGAAGGCGGCGCCGTTGACCCGGGCGAGATCCTCCGGCGCGTCGAAGCCCTGCCGCGCAAGCCCCTCCGGGTGGGCGCGCCAGGTGGGGGTGCCCACCTGCATGGCGAGGCCGCTCTCGGCCGCGACCGACATGTAGCCGCGATAGATGGCCTCCAGCGCCGCGCGCCCCTCCGGGGTGAAGAGATGGACGAAGGCGGCAAAGTCCGGCGTCGGCAGGCGGAATTCGTAGATCAGGCGCGTCTCGATCGCGCCGTCGGCAAGGACGGGGCCGGACACGGGCAGCGCGGTGGGGGCCATGGACCGCTCTCCGATGGCTGGGCGGGGCGAGGGCGATGCTACACGAAGCCGCGGCTCCGGGGGCGCGAAGGCCTGTCGCGCCTTGAATTCACGATTTCGCGATGTCGATCCGTGGAATGGTGTGGCGCCGGCGCCACCCCGCACTGCACCATGAGTGGTAGAGGATGGCCGTCGACGGGCGCCGTTAACCTTAACGCCACCTGATCGCGCTTCAATGAGTTGCACTGCGACGTGAAACCGTCGCGCGGCGCCACGCGTTGTCGTGGGTCGAGAGATTGTTCGTATCGAGTGGACGCAGCATGGCCCCCTTGTTCCCGAAAATGTTCGGTAAGCTCCGCCGCACGGTTGAGGTCAGCGATGCGCCCGTGTTGGCGCGCCGCGCGTTCGTCATCGGCGCGCCGCTGGCGCTGGCCGCCTGCGTGACCAGTCCGCCTCCCGCGCCCATGAGCCGCGCGGCCTTGATGTACGGCCCGGTGGATGGCGAGCCCTTCCCGGTGGATCAGGTGGACCTCTCCGAGGTGGATCCCATCTACCTGCGTCAGGAAGTGCCGGCCCCGGCGGGATACGCCCCGGGCACGATCCTCGTCGATATCGACGACCGCTTCCTCTACCTCATCGGCCGCGACGGGACCGCCATCCGCTACGGCGTGGGCGTCGGCAAACAGGGCTATTCGTTCAAGGGCTGGGCGACAGTGAAGCGCAAGGAGAAGTGGCCGCACTGGACCCCCACCGCCAACATGGTGAAGCTGCAGCCCGCCCGATATGGACCCTATGCCAGCGGCCTGCCCGGCGGCGAGACCAATCCGCTCGGCCCACGCGCTCTCTATCTCTACGACGGCGACCGCGACACCCTGTTCCGCATCCACGGCACCATCGAGCCCTGGAGCATCGGCCAGCAGGTGTCGTCCGGCTGCATCCGTCTGCTCAACCAGGACATCATCGACCTCTACGAGCGCGTGCCGCTCGGCACCCGCGTCTTCGTGCGCGGCTGATCGGCAAATGCTGCGGGCCGTTGGCCCCTACCGGCGCGGCGTGCCCTCACGCCTGTCGGCTGCCGGTCTGCGATCGGCAGCGCCCGCGCTGCGCCTCTGGCGCCCTGATCGCGGCGCGGGCCAAGACGGCGCAGCTGGGGTCAGGTGGAGACCCCGTGACCTCGCCGCCATCTCGGAACTGCCCTGATCGTGCGCCGTGGCGGACGCCTGCGCGCAGTGTCCAAGGTCTGCCTTGGGACCCCGACCGGAAGGCCTCCCTGCTTGAATGCGGCGCCTTGCCGGGGCGCGCCCCGTCCTCTAAGACGCGGCCTCGTTTCCGAAATCCCTAAGCGGTTTTATCGTACCATGGCGAAAGACTTCAAGCCGAAGGCGCGGCTACCCCGCGGCCTCGTCGACCGCACCGGCGCGGAGCTGTCCGCCACCCGCGCCATGCTGGAGAAGATCCGCGCCGTCTATGAGCTTTACGGGTTCGAGGCGCTGGAAACCCCGGCCATTGAATATACCGACGCGCTCGGCAAGTTCCTGCCAGATCTCGACCGGCCCAACGAGGGCGTCTTCTCCTTCCAGGACGACGACGAGCAGTGGCTGTCGCTGCGCTACGACCTGACCGCGCCGCTCGCCCGCTACGTGGCCGAGCATTTCGACGCGCTGCCCAAGCCCTACCGCTCGTGGCGGGCCGGCTACGTCTATCGCAACGAGAAGCCCGGCCCCGGCCGCTTCCGCCAGTTCATGCAGTTCGATGCCGACACGGTGGGCGCCCCCTCGGTCGCCGCCGACGCCGAGATCTGCATGATGGCCGCCGACACGCTGGAGGCGGTGGGCGTGCCGCGCGGCGCCTATGTGGTGAAGGTGAACAACCGCAAGGTGCTCGACGGCGTGATGGAGGCCATCGGCCTCGGCGGGGACGACAATGTCGGCCGCAGGCTCACAGTGCTGCGCGCCATCGACAAGTTCGACAAGTTCGGCACCGAGGGCGTTGCCCTCCTGCTCGGTCCCGGCCGCAAGGACGAGAGCGGCGACTTCACCAAGGGCGCGGGCCTCGATCCGCGGCAGAGCGCGGTGGTCCTCGCCATGCTCACCGGCAAGGGCGTCACAGCCGATGCCGACGGCGTGAAGGTTGAACTGGATGGCGACGTGAAGCTTGCTGCGGCGCTTGCCTCCAACGCGGCCTTCCTCGAAGGCATGACCGAGCTGAACGACATGCGCGTCCTGCTCGCCGCCGCGGGCTATCAGGACCGGGTCAAGATCGACCCGAGCGTGGTGCGCGGCCTCGAATATTACACCGGTCCTGTCTATGAGGCCGAACTGACCTTCGAGATCAAGGATGAGGACGGGCGCCCGGTGCGCTTCGGCTCGGTGGCCGGGGGCGGGCGCTACGACGGTCTCGTCGCCCGCTTCCGCGGCGAGAAGGTGCCGGCCACCGGATTCTCCATCGGCGTGTCGCGCCTGCTGGCGGCGCTCGCCTTCCTCGGCAAGATGGAGACGTCTGCCGAGGTCGGCCCGGTGGTGGTGCTGGCCATGGACAAGGAGCCGGGCCGCATCGCCGATTACATGAAGATGGTGGCGCAGCTGCGCGCCAATGGCATCCGCGCCGAGATGTATCTCGGCGGCGCGGGCATGAAGGCGCAGATGAAATATGCCGACCGCCGCGGCGCCCCGGCGGTCATCATCCAGGGCTCCAACGAGAAGGACGCCGGCGAGGTCCAGATCAAGGACCTGGTGGAAGGCGCGAAGATCGCCGCCGGCATCGCCGACAATGCGGAATATCGCGCCGCCCGTCCCGCCCAGTTCGCGGTGAAGGAGAGCGAGATGGTCGCCGCCATCCGCGACGTGCTGGAGCGCCGTGCGGCGCCGTCTCTGGGGCTGGACGACTGAGGGCGGTGCGGTGCGCGGCGCATTGGCCCTCGCAGCGGCCGGGTTGCTGGTCGCCAGCAGCAACGCCCTTGTGGGCTGCGGCCAGGGCTGCGATGCGCCACTGACCGAGGCCGCTCTCCTGGAGCGGGGGATCGAGCTTCACGTGGAAATATGGAAATCGCGGCTCGATCGGATGGGCATTCACAGTGCCGCCGAGCTTCGCACCAGATTTCCCGATTGCTGCAAGATCTGGCAGGAGTCGGTATTCGAGAAGGATGGAAAGCGGCGTTACGTGGATATGTGGGCCGTCGAGGTTACCTATTATGACGAAGGCGCGTTGCATCGCTTCGATCGCTGCGGACATCGCCAAAATTAGGTGTGGCGGCCTGACGGCTCCGCGCGTCGTTCCCCTTGCCTGTTGATAATGCGAAAGGGGCCCGCGCGGGCCCCTTTGCATTGCATGTCGCATCCGATCCGGGGCGCCGGAGGCCTCTTCCGGCGCCTCCCGCCTCAGAGAAACGCGAGGCGGCGGTCGCGGCGGCGGTCCTGCACCGGCTGGTAGGCGATGCGGGCGTGGGTCGCGCAATAGGGCATGCCCGGATTGCTGCGGCCGCCGCAGAAATGGAAGCTGTCCGTGCCCGGCTCGCCCAGGGGCCAGCGGCAGGTGCTCTCGGTGAGCTGCATGATGGAGCAGCCCTGCGTCATGGGCACCACGTTGTCCACCGGGGCGGGGGCGGGCGCCGGTGCCTCTTCCGGCGCGTCGTCCAGCTCGGCGGCAAGTGCGGTGTTGCCGATGGTGGCGGGCCGCTGGGGCCGCGCACCCTGGCTCTCCGGCCGTCCGGCGGGACGGGCCGTCCCGGGCGGGCCGCCCGCGGGGGTGGCGGTGCCGGTGCGCGGGCGGACGGGGGCCGGCGCGGCCTTGGCCCGGCCCGACAGGCCGAGACGGTGGACCTTGCCGATGACGGCATTGCGCGTCACCTCGCCCAGCTCGCTGGCGATCTGGCTCGCGGAGAGGCCTTCGCTCCAGAGCTTCTTCAAGAGTTCGACGCGCTCGTCAGTCCAGCTCATCGCTCTTCTCCATGTGCCGCATCTTCGCATCTTCAGGGCCGCGACGGCCGGCATGGCCGGTGCCGCGGAGCGCTCGGGGCGCTGAAACGCGCCTCGTCCGGGGCCGGTCCGCCATGGGCCGGCCGTTTGCGGGGGCGGTGCCGGAACGTCACGGCATCGCACTGCCAGCCATATGCGCCCGCCGTCCGCGGGACGTTGGTCCCACAGCCGGACTCCCTCCCCGTCCCCGCTCGCGACAATGCGAGCGGATGGCCCCGGCTTTCGGTTCCTGGAGATCGTCCCGGCGTCCTTGCGCACGACATCTCGTGGCTGACGGTGATGAACCTACAATATGGCGGGTCCGCGCAACAGAGTCGGCAGAAGCGTCAAGCCGTGTTTTCCCCAGCTCCTTAAGCCGGCGTTAACGTGTCGTCCGGCGGATCGCGCGCTCGCTCCCGCATCGGTTGACCTCGCGCGCGCGATCATTAGAATCGCTGGCGTCGGGCCGCCCCGCGTGGGCGGCCTTTTTTAGTTTGTGTCGCACCTTGTTCGTGAACCCGTGCAACCTCGAGGGAAACTAGCCCTCCAGGGAGGATGAAAGTGATCACCGCCGTTCTGCCGACCTATGCGCGCATCGACCTCGAATTCGAGCGGGGAGAGGGCTGCTGGCTCGTCACGACGGACGGCCGACGTTTTCTGGACTTCACCGCCGGCATCGCGGTGAACGTGCTGGGCCACGCCCATCCCTATCTGGCCGAGGCACTGGCGGAGCAGGCGAAGAAGCTCTGGCACACCTCCAACCTGTTCCGCATCCCCGGCGGCGAAAAGCTCGCCGACCGGATGAAGGCGTCCACCTTCGCGGATACCATGTTCTTCACCAATTCGGGGGCCGAGGCCCTCGAATGCGCCATCAAGATGGCCCGCAAATACCAGTATGCGAGCGGCCATCCGCAGAAGAACCGCATCATCACCTTCGAGGGCGCCTTCCACGGCCGCACCCTGGCGACCATCGCCGCGGGCGGCAACGCCAAGTATCTGGAAGGCTTCGGCCCCGACATGCCGGGCTTCGACCAGGTGCCGTTCGGCGACCTTGCCGCCGCTCGCGCCGCGGTGACGGACGAGACGGCCGCCATCCTCGTGGAGCCGGTGCAGGGCGAGGGCGGCGTGCGCGTTCCGTCGCCGGACTTCCTCAAGGGCCTGCGCGCTTTGTGCGACGAGAAGGGCCTGCTGCTGGTGCTGGACGAGGTGCAGAGCGGGGTCGGGCGCACCGGCAAGCTCTTCGCCCACGAATGGACCGGCATCACCCCGGACATCATGGCGGTGGCCAAGGGCATCGGCGGCGGCTTCCCCATGGGCGCCTGCCTTGCCACCGAGGACGCGGCGAAGGGCATGACGCTCGGCACCCACGGCTCCACCTACGGCGGCAATCCGCTCGCCATGGCGGTGGGCAATGCGGTGCTCGACATCGTTCTGGCCGAGGGCTTCCTCGACCATGTGAACGCCATGGCGGGACGCCTCACGCAGCGCCTCGCCGAGATCCGCGACCGACACCCCTCGGTCATCGCCGAGGTGCGCGGTCAGGGCCTGCTGATGGGCCTCAAGGCCGCCGTGCCGGCGCCCGATCTCGTGACCGCGTTGCGCGCCGAGGGGCTTCTCGTGCCGGGTGCCGGGGAAAATGTGGTGCGCCTGCTGCCGCCGCTCAATGTGAGCGAGGAGGAGGTGGGCATCGCCGCGGACAAGATCGAAGCCGCCTGCCGGCGCATCGAGGCGAGCCTCGCGGCCGAGAAGGTGAAGGGGGCGGCCGAATGAGGGGGAACGGGGTGCGCCATTTTCTCGACCTGTCCGAGATCCCGGCCGGAGAGCTGCGCCGGGTTCTCGACTTCTCCAAGGAGCTGAAGGCCCGCCGCAAGGCCGGCGAAGCGGTGGAAAAGCCGCTCGCGGGCAAGACGCTGGCCATGGTGTTCGACAAGCCCTCCACCCGCACGCGCGTGTCGTTCGACCTCGCCATGCGGCAGCTGGGCGGCGAGACCATCATGCTCACCGGCCAGGAGATGCAGCTCGGCCGCGGCGAGACCATCGCCGACACGGCCCGCGTGCTGTCGCGCTTCGTCGACGCCATCATGATCCGCATCCTCGACCACGACGACCTGACGGAGCTGGCGAAATACGCCACCGTGCCGGTCATCAACGGCCTGACGCGCATCTCCCATCCCTGCCAGGTCATGGCGGACGTGATGACCTTCGAGGAGCACAAGGGCGCCATCCAGGGCCGCTCGGTCGCGTGGACGGGCGACGCCAACAACGTGCTCGCCTCCTGGGTCCACGCCGCCCACAGCTTCGATTTCTCGCTGAAGGTGGCGACGCCGAAGGAATTGTCGCCGCGGCAGGCGCTGAAGGACTTCGTCAAGCGCACCAAGGCCAAGGTGAAGTTCATGCGCGACCCAGAGGAAGCGGTGGAGGGCGTCGATTGCGTCATCACCGACACCTGGGTCTCCATGGGCGACAAGGAGGCCGAGCGCCGGCACAATCTGCTGAAGCCCTACCAGGTCAACGCCGCCCTCATGGCGCGCGCGGACAAGGAGGCCATCTTCATGCACTGCCTGCCCGCCCATCGCGGCGAGGAAGTCACCGACGAGGTGATGGATGGCCCGCAGTCGGTGGTGTTCGACGAGGCGGAGAACCGCCTGCACGCGCAAAAAGGCGTCCTCGCCTGGTGCTTCGACGCCGTCGGCGGCTGAGGATTGCGGGAGCCGCGCCGCGCTCGAGGTCACGCTTGCCCGGCGCCGGGTTGAAACCGCCCGGCGCGTGAATATCTGTGGGACGACAGATCAGCTTCGGCCGGCCGGGCGCGCAGGGGTGCGCCGGCCGCGCCATTCTGGCACCCTCGGCGACGGGCGCTCCGCCCGGTCCGCGTTCGGAGACCTTCCATGAGCGGCGAGCAATCCCGCAGCGCCAGCCGCGCCGCTTCCGAGGCGGCGCAGGACGACATCGTCACCGCCTTCCAGGTGGATGCCCTCGATCTGCGCGGGCGCACCGTGCGGCTCGGCGCCACCCTCGATGCGCTGCTGGCCCATCACACCTATCCCCCGGCGGTGAAGCGCGTGGTGGGCGAGGCGGTGACGCTGGCGGTGCTGCTCGGCTCCTCGCTGAAGTTCGACGGCCGCTTCATCCTCCAGACCCAGACCGACGGGCCGGTGGACATGGTGGTGGCCGACTTCGTCAGTCCCGACAAGATCCGCGCCTACGCCCGCTTCGATGCCGACGCGCTGGCCGAGGCCGAGAAGCGCAACGAGACCTCGCCCGCCGCTTTGCTCGGCCGCGGCCATCTCGCCATGACCATCGACCAGGGCCTCACCACCAACCGCTACCAGGGCGTTGTCGCCCTCGACGGCTCGGGGCTCGAGGCGGCGGCGCACGAATATTTCCAGCAGTCGGAGCAGATACCCACCCGTGTGCGCCTCGCCGTGGGCGAGGAGATGCAGGCCGGCGGCGCCGCCTCGACCTGGCGCGCCGGCGGGCTGCTCGCCCAGTTCCTGCCGCAGGACGCCTCCCGCGCCCGCATGGCCGACCTCTCCCCCGGCGACGCGCCCGAGGGCGTGGAACTCCACGAGGTGAACGAGGACGACGCCTGGGTGGAGGCGCGCTCCCTCGTGGGTACGGTGGAGGACGTGGAGCTGATCGACCGCGACCTCTCTTCGGAGCGGCTGCTGTACCGGCTGTTCCACGAGCGCGGGGTGCGGGTGTTCGAGCCCTCGCCCATGGCCGCCCACTGCTCCTGCTCGCGCGAGAAGGTGTCGGGCGTGCTCGCCTCCTTCAGCACGGAGGAGCGTCGCGGCATGGTGCAGGACGACGGCAAGGTCACCGTGACCTGCGAATTCTGCGGCCGGGTCTACAAATACACCGCCGAGGAGGTCGTCGGCGAAGCTTCCTGACGAGGCGGATCGCGGTTGCGACCTGAGCCGTCACGGCCGGCTCCCTCTCCCCATGGGGAGAGGGGTGGGGTGAGGGGGCGCGGCGCCATGGGCGCGGGAGCATCTTTTCGCCCCAGAACCTTTCCCCTCACCCTCACCCTCTCCCCGCGGGAGAGGGAAAGCGCCAAGGGAGAGGGAAAGCGCTGGCGCCCGAAGGCGTGTCCGGCCGAGAGGCAGCCGAGGCGCTTCGCCTCACATCTCCTGCGCGGTCTTCATCAGGAAGGCATGGAGCGCTTCGGCGGCGAGGCCGATGTCGGCGGGGGCGGCGTATTCGCGGGGGTTATGGCTGCCGTTCTGCGAGCGCACGAAAAGCATGGCCATGGGCATGACACCCCGGAACACCATGGCATCGTGCCCGGCGCCGGAGGGCAGGCGCACCACCGGCAGGCCGAGGTCGCCCACCACCTGCGCCATGCGCTCCTTGAGCACGCCGGCACAGGGAGCGGCCGGCACCTCGTGGCCGATGTCGAGGCCGGCGCGCACGCCGCGCCGCGCGGCGATCTCGTCCACAGCGGTACGGATGTCGGCGATGGCGCGAGCGCGTAGATCGTCAGAGAGGGTGCGCACGTCGAGGGAGAATTGCACCTCCCCGGGCACGACGTTCACCGCGCTGCCGGCGATGACGAGGGTGCCGACGGTGGCGACGAGGTCGCCGCCATTGGCCCGGCCGCGGGCCTCCACGGCGAGGATCATCTCGGCGGCGGCGGCCAACGCGTCGTGGCGCATGGCCATGGGCAGGGTGCCGGAATGGCCGGCCTCGCCGCGCACCCGCACATGCCCGCGCGAGGCGCCGGCGATGCCGGTGACGATGCCGAGCGGCGCGCCGGCCGCCTCCAGCACCGGTCCCTGCTCGATATGGACTTCCACATAGCCGAGCATGTCGTCCGCGTTGCGCCGGCAATCGGCGATCCGGTCGGCAGGGGCGCCGAAGGTGCGCAGCGCCTCCATGCGCGAGATGCCCTGGGCATCCACGTCCTCGAGGCAGCGCGGATCGAAGATGCCGGCCATGGCCCTGGAGGAGGAGAGGGTGGAGAGGAAGCGCACGCCCTCCTCGTCGGCGAAGGCCGCCACCTCGATGGCGAAGGGCAGGCGGATGCCCTTTTCCTTCAGCGCTTCCACCGCGGCGATGGCGGTGAGGACGCCGAGGTTGCCGTCATAGATGCCGGCGTTGCGCACCGTGTCGATGTGCGAGCCGATGAGCAGCGTTTTGGCGTTGGCCCGGTCGGCGGCGTAGCGCCCGACGATGGTGCCGGTGGCGTCCATATGCACCTGCCCGAGTCCGGCCTCGCGCATCCAGAAGGAGACCTGCGCCGCCGCCCGCTTGTGGGCGGGGGTGAGGGTGAGGCGCGTGAGTTCGCCGGGCACGTCGGTGAAGGCGGCCAGTTCCTTCAGGCGGGCGGTGATGGTGGCGCCATCGAGGGGGGCGGCGGTGGGGGCGTGGGCGGGGTGCGGCACGGGGAACACCTTGTTCACGGGCGTCAGGCCTCCGGCAGCATCTGGCCGAGCCGAAGCCGGGCGATGCGCTCGATCTGGGTGAGGGCCTCGGCCACCTCGGCCGCCGGGTCGTTGGCGAGGCGGCGCTCGAAGGCTTCGAGGATGTCGCTCTTGCTGCGGCCGCGGATGGCCATGATGAAGACGAAGCCGAACTTCGCCTTGTAGGCGTCGTTGAGGGTGGTGAAGCGCGCCTTCTCCTCCGCCGTCAGCCGGTCGAGGCCGGCGGAGGCCTGCTCGGCGGCGGAATCGGCGGTCAGGAGCTTCGCCTCGGCGAGCTTGCCGGCAAGGTCGGGGTGGGCGTGGATGACCCCCATCTGCCGCTCCACCGGGGCGGCGCGCAGCACCGCGGCCAGAGCGGCGTTGAGGCCGTCGGCGGTGTCCTCGCGCGTCGTGAGGCCCTTGTCGTAGGCGCCCTCGGCGATCCAGGGGGAATGCTCGTAGACGCCGCCGAAGCGCTCCACGAAGAGGCCGCGCGGCATGTAGGAGGGGCGATAGCCCCCCGCCGGCGGATGGGTGGCGATCCAGTGGCGGGCGATGTCCACGCGGCGGGCCACCCACACCCTCTCGTGGCTGGCCACGTAATCCAGGAAGCGGGCCAGCGCCTGCGCGCGTCCGGGCCGGCCGGCGAGGCGGGGGTGGAGGCCGACGGACATCATCTTCGGCGCGCTCTCCCCCTCGGCATAGAGCAGGTCGAAGCTGTCCTTCAGATAATCGAAGAATTCGGTGCCGTTCGAGAAGCCCGCCGCCACCGAGAAGCGCATGTCGTTGGCGTCGAGGGTGTAGGGCACCACCAGCTGCGGGCCCTTCGGCCCGTAGATCCAATAGGGCAGCTCATCGGCATAGCTGTCCGCCACGTAGAGGAAGCCGCCTTCCTCCATGGCCAGCGGCACCGTGTGCTCCGCCGAGCGGCCCTGGTAGAAGCCGAGCGGGCGCGCGCCCGTCGCCTCGGTGTGGAGGCGCACCGCCTCGTGGATGTGCTCGCGCTCGGCGTCGCGGGTGAAGTCCTTGTACTCGAGCCATTTGTAGCCGTGGGTCGCCATCTCCCAGCCGGCTTCCTGCATCGCCGCGACGGCCTCGGGGTTGCGGGCGAGGGCGGTGGCGACGCCGTAGACGGTGGCCGGCATGCCGCGGGCGGTGAACAGGCGCAGCAGGCGCCAAATGCCGACACGGGCGCCGTATTCGTAGATGGACTCCATGTTCATGTGCCGCTGGCGCGGCCAGGGCTGGGCGCCGACGATCTCGGAGAGAAAGGCCTCCGAGGCGTTGTCGCCATGCAGGATCGAATTCTCGCCGCCCTCCTCGTAATTCACCACGAACTGCACCGCGATCCTCGCCTCGCCGGGCCAGTGGGGATGCGGCGGGGTGCGGCCGTAGCCCACGAGGTCGCGGGGGTAGGGCTTGCCGGTGACGGGATCGGTGGGAATGCCGGAATTGTCGCGGCCGGTGAACGGGGCGGGCATGGCTCAGGAGCCCCGGTAGGTGGAATAGCTCCACGGGGAGCACAGCAGCGGCACGTGATAGTGCCCCTCGGCGAGGGTGACGCGCAGCGGCACCTGATCGAGGAAGGGCGGGTCGGCCACCGGCGCGCCGGTGCGGCGGAAATGCGCGCCGATGTGGAAGACGAGCTCATAGGTGCCCGGGATGAATGTCTCGCCCGCCAGAAGCGGTTCGTCGGTGCGGCCGTCCGCATTGGTGCGCCGCTCGGTGACGAGGCTGCGGCCGCCGTCCGCGCCGATCCGATACAGCTCCACCGCGATATCGACCGCCGGGCCGCCCGATACCGTATCGAGCACATGAGTGGACAGACGCCCCATCGCTTCCTCGCGCATCCCGCGGGCACATGCTCCGCTGCGGCACAGCATACCCCGGCCACGGCTGATCCATTTTCCGATTTAATCGGAAGATATTCCGATTAACCAACATATTCCCCGTGACACGGAATTGATCTCTGATTGGGCATGCCGACGCGATGAGCAATTGCCGCTTCGGTCTCGCGGCGGAGATATCCGCTGCCAAGAATCCTTCCCAAAGATCGTTGAACGCCCTCCGCCTCTCGTTCCTTCCTGGGGGACCCTATGTCACAAGCCGTTCATCCCGTAGACGAAATCCTCCCCGCACCAAAACTCGCCGTCCTCGGCCTCCAGCACGTGCTGGTCATGTATGCGGGCGCCGTGGCGGTGCCCCTCATCATCGGGCGGGCGCTGAAGCTGCCGCCCGAGGACATCGCCTTCCTCATCTCCGCCGATCTCTTCGCCTGCGGCCTCGCGACCCTTGCCCAGTCCCTCGGCTTCTTCGGCGTCGGCATCCGCCTGCCGGTGATGATGGGCGTCACCTTCGCCTCCGTCGGCCCTATGCTCTCCATGGCGGCGAGCCCGGAGATCGGGCTTCTCGGCATCTACGGATCGGTCATCGCGGCGGGCATCTTTGGCATCGTGGTGGCGCCGTTCGTCTCGCGCCTCCTGCCGCTGTTCCCCCCGGTGGTGACGGGCACCATCATCCTCATCATCGGCATCTCCCTGATGCGGGTGGGCATCAACTGGGCCGGCGGCGGCATCCCCTTCTTCACTCAGACCATAGACGGCAAGTTGGTGCAGGTGGCCAACCCCAATTACGGCCAGCTCCAGGGCCTCGGCATCTCCCTGTTCGTGATGCTGGTGATCCTCGCCCTCATCAAGTGGGGCAAGGGCTTCCTCGCCAACGTGGCGGTGCTGCTCGGCATCATCGCCGGCGCGGTGCTCGCCACCACGCTCGGCATCATGCATTTCGAGAAGGTGGCGGCGGCGCCGTGGGTGGACGTGATCCTGCCGTTCCACTTCGGCATGCCCACCTTCCACCTCGTGCCCATCGTGACCATGTGCATCGTGATGATCGTGGTGATGATCGAATCGGTGGGCATGTTCCTCGCCCTCTCCGACATCACCGGCAAGCCGGTGGACCAGGCGGCGCTCACCCGGGGCCTGCGGGCCGACGGCGTCGGCACCTTTCTCGGCGGCATCTTCAACACCTTCCCCTACACCTCCTTCTCCCAGAACGTCGGCCTCGTCGGCGTCACCGGCGTGCGCTCGCGCTGGGTGACGGTGACGGGCGGTGCCATCATGCTTGGCCTCGGCCTCCTGCCGAAGATGGCGGCGCTGGTGGAGGCGGTGCCCCAGGTGGTGCTCGGCGGCGCGGGCCTCGTCATGTTCGGCATGGTGGCGGCCACCGGCGCGCGCATCCTCACCGGCGTGGACTTCAAGACCAACCGCTTCAACCTGTTCATCGTCGCGGTCTCGGTCGGCTTCGGCATGATCCCGCTGGTGTCGCCCAACTTCTTCAAGGCGCTGCCGCACGAGCTGCATCCCCTGCTGGAGAGCGGAATCCTGCTGTGCGCCATCGTGGCGGTGCTGCTCAATGTCTTCTTCAACGGCGTGAAGGGCACCTCCACCGAGGAGATCGTCGCGGCCGCCAAGCAGGCCGAGGCGCACTGAACCGGTCAGGGCCGGAGCGGAGAGGGGAGCGGCGGCGCAGGTGCCGTCCGGCTCATGCGGTCAGCCGCTCCCCGATCTTCCCGAGTTCCTGGGCGATGTAGCGCCGGCCCTGGTCCACCAGCATGTCGGCGAAGGCCTTCACCTTGAGCGGCACAAGTTGGCGGGCGGGATAGAGCACCGCCAGCGTCGCCGGCTTGGGCGGATGGGTTTCCAGCACCGGCACGAGGCGCCCATCGGCGAGCGCCTCGGCCACCTCGAAGCGCGGCTTCACCACGATGCCCCGCCCTTCGAGGGCCCAAACCGTGAGCACGTCGCCGTCGTCCGCCTCCAGATGGCCGGTGACAGGGACGGCGAGATCGCGACCTTCATCCGTGAGCATCCAGCGGAGTTCCCGCAGACTCGCGAAGCGCAGGAGCAGGCATTGATGGGCGAGCAGATCCTGCGGCCGGCGCGGCGTGCCGGCGCGATCCAGATAGGCAGGCGCCGCGCACAATATCCGCTCGACCTGCACCACCTTGCGCATGATCATGCTGGAATCCTCGAAGGTGGCGAGCCGCAGCGCCACGTCGATGGATTCGGCGATAAGGTCGAGGGTATGTTCGGAGAGGCGCAGGCGCACGTCGATCTCCGGGTGCGCGTCCTGGTAGCGGGCCGCCACCTGGGCCACCAGCCGGCGGCCGAGGTGCAGCGGCGCGGTCACGCGCAGCGCGCCGCGCGGCAGGGCGCCCAGCTCGGAGACGTTGCTCTCCGCCGCCTCGATCAGGCGCAGGGCCTCGGTGATCGCCTCGTAATAGACCCGCCCCTGCTCGGTCAGGCTCATGCGGCGGGTGGTGCGGTTGAACAGGCGGCAGCCGAGGTGCTTCTCCAGCATCTGGATGCGGTGGCTCACCACGTTGGCGGAGAGGTGGAGGCGCCGGCCCGCCTCCGAGAAGCTCTCGCTCTCCACCGAGGCGACGAAGGCCTTCATATTCTCCAGCACGGCGCCGCACTCCCCGACCCAACCTCAGCGAACGATACGCAAGCGGGCGGGCAGAACCAATGCCGTTTCGCCCGGCGCTTGTCGGGCGCTCCCCTCGCCGCGGCGGCACCCGTTGCCGCGCCCCCATCCCGTCACGCCCACACCCTTTGCCCAAGGCTGAACTGACATGGAACCAATCATCCACGAGTGGGGCAGCCTGCTGCTGCGATGGACGCACATCATCGCCGGCATGGCCTGGATCGGCTCGTCCTTCTACTTCATGCACCTCGACGCCAGCCTGAAGGCGACCCCAGACATTCCCGCCGGCAAGGGCGGCGAGGCGTGGGAAGTGCATGGCGGCGGATTTTACCAGGTGAAGAAGTATCTCGTGGCGCCGGCCTTCCTGCCCGAAGAGCTCGGCTGGCACAAATGGCAGTCCTACGCCACCTGGATCACCGGCTTCTTCCTGCTGATCTGGATCTATTACTACCAGTCCTCGCTCTATCTCATCGATCCGGCGGTCATGGACCTCAAGCCCATCGCCGCCTTCGCCATCGGCATGGGCGGACTGGCGCTGGGGTGGATCGCCTACGACCAATTGTGCCGCTCGAAGCTCGGCGACAATCCGGTGGCGGTGGGCGCCATCGTGTTCGCCGGCGTGGTGTTCGCGGCCTATCTGTTCCAGCAGGTGTTCTCGCCGCGGGCCGCCTTCATCCACACCGGGGCGCTGATGGCCACCATCATGAGCGGCAACGTCTTCTTCGTCATCATCCCCAACCAGCACAAGGTGGTGGCGGCGCTGAAGGCGGGCGAGGTGCCGGACCCGTATTACGGCAAGACGGCCAAGCTGCGCTCCTCGCACAACAACTACTTCACCCTGCCCGTCGTCTTCCTGATGATCTCCAACCACTATCCGCTGACCTATTCGACGCCCTATGCCTACGTCATCGTCGCGCTTGCCCTCGTCGCCGGCACGGTGATCCGCTACTTCTACAACGAGCGGCACGCGGGACGCGGCGACAAGGCGTGGTGCTGGCTGGTGGCGGCGCTGTGCCTGGTCATCGGCATCTTCCTGTCGGCGACCACCACCCCCATGGGCCGCGCCGCGCTGGGCTGGCCGCCGCTGGTGACGCCGGCCTTCGCCCGCAGCGGGCCGCCGGTGGACGTGCCGGTGGACATCCAGAACATCGTCATGGGCCGCTGCTCCATGTGCCATGCCGCCGAGCCGGTGTACGAAGGCTTCGCGATGGCGCCCAAGGGCATCCTGCTCGACACGCCGGAGGCCATCCACAAGAACCGCCGTCTGATCCTGGTGCAGGCCGGCCTTACCCATGCCATGCCACCCAACAACATCACCGAGCTGTCCGCCGAGGACCGCGCCATGCTGAAGGAATGGGCCTCCGGCAAATAGTCCCGGCCTTTCACCGGATGCCAGCACCGGCGGGCCTGCGGTCCGCCCACCAACAAGGAAGATCCAAATGTCTGCCGACGTCTCCACCGCCGACACCCTTCGCGCCTTGATCGCCGCGCGCACCGAGGCGCAGCACCAGTTCCTGGCCGAGCTGGTGAAGGTGCCGTCCGACAACCCGCCCGGCGACTGCGCCCCCCATGCGGCGCGCGCGGCCGAGCTGCTGGAGGCGCTCGGCTACAAGGTGGAGCGCCACAGCGTGCCGGCCGACAGGGTGAAGGCGGCGGGAATGATCTCGGCCACCAACCTCATCGTCCGCCACCGCTTCGGCGAGGGGGACAGCGGCGGGCCGGTGATCGCCCTCAACGCCCATGGCGACGTGGTGCCCCCCGGCGAGGGCTGGACCAAGGATCCCTACGGCGCGCAGGTGGTGGATGGGCGCATGTATGGCCGCGGCGTCGCCGTCTCCAAGTCGGATTTCGCCACCTATGCCTTCGCCCTCGATGCGCTGAAGCGCTCCGGCCTGAAGCTGAAGGGCACGGTCGAGCTGCACCTGACCTATGACGAGGAGATCGGTGGCGAGGTGGGGCCGGGCTGGATCCTGGAGACCGGGCTCACCAAGCCGGACTACGCCGTCTCCGCCGGCTTCTCCTATGCGGTGGTGGTGGCACACAACGGCTGCCTGCACCTGGAGGTGGAGGTGATCGGCAAGTCGGCCCACGCCGCGCTGCCCTTCACCGGCATCGACGCGCTCGATGCGGCGACGCAGGTTCTCACCGCGCTCTATGCCTATCGCGACACGCTGAAGGACAAGGTCTCCGACGTGCCGGGCATCGGCGCGCCGCAGCTCACGGTCGGCCTCATCTCCGGCGGCATCAACACCAATGTGGTGCCCGACCGCGTGACCTTCCGCCTCGACCGCCGCATCGTGCCCGGCGAAAATCCCGAGGCGGTGGAGGCGCAGGTGCGCGAGGTGATCGCCGGAGCCCTGGCGGGGTCGAAGGCGAAGGCCGAAGTGCGGCGCATCCTGCTGGCCCGGCCTCTGGTTCCGGGGCAGGGCGCCCTGCATCTGGCCGGCATCCTCTGCCGCAACGCCTCCGCCGTGACCGGGGAAGAGGTGAAGACCACCGGCGTGCCGCTCTATACCGATGCCCGCCTCTATGCCGAGGCCGGGGTGCCGGTGGTGCTCTATGGCGCGGGTCCCCACACCATCGAGGAGGCCAACGGCCACCGCGCGGACGAAAATCTGCTGCTCGCCGATCTCGACAAGGCGACGCTGGTGATCGCCCTGACCTTGGCCGAGATGCTGGCCTGATCGCCGACGCGCCCGCGCCGCTCTCCCCTGCGGCGCGGCTACCTTCGCCGATCCCGCCCGCCGCGAGAGGGATGCTGCGGCCACGCTCCAGCATGGCCCGCCGCGGGGCGTGTCGCCGCCGTCCCCTTGTGGGCGCCCGGCGGTCCGCCCTTCAATGCGGCGGGCGGCTCCGGTATTCTGCCGCGATGATTCGCGGGTCGCCGGAGAGAGGCTGCGGCGCCCGTCGGGCAGGGGAAGGACACCGGGGCGAATGGCGGAGCGCATCCGGATGAGGGGCATCCGGCGCAAGGGCGCTGAGCTGCCTGCGCGCGGGCGCGCTGGCGGACCCGCGCCGTGCACGCCATCCCCCGCACGCCCTGTCCGCGTGCACGCCCGCTTCCGTTCGCTTCGCGCCCACGCCGCCACCTTGCTCTGCGCGTCCGCTCTGGCCGGCGCTGCCACGCCGGTTGCCGCCGCTGACTGGGACGTGGTGCACACCGGGCTCGCCGCCCTGTGGCCGGTGCTCGCCCTCGGGTCTCTGGCCGTGGTGGGGCTCTTCGCCTTGCGGGCCCACCACATGGCCTCCACGCTTCGCACGCGGGTGGACACGGCGGAGGAGGGCGCCCGCACGGCCGCCGCCGCCGCCGCCCGCGCCCGGGCGGAGGCCCACGCTGCGCGCACCCTGCTCGCCGCCGGCGCGCCGGCCTTCATGACCTGGAGCGGCGCCAACGGGGCGGTGGACGTCCATGGCGCGACGCCCGAGGCGCTGCGCGCCGGCCTCGGCCCGGCCGCTCCGGCCCTCGACGCGGCGCTCGCGCGGCTGAGGCGCGAAGACGGCGCCGTCTCCCTCGCCCTCGACACGCCGGGCGGACCGGTGCGGCTCGACGGCCGCAGCCTCGGCGGCGCCGGCGTGCTGCTCCTGCGGCCCGAGGCGGCGGGGCCCGATCCCGCGGTTCTGGAAGGGGTGGCGGAGGGGCTAGGCGCTGCGCTCGAAGCCGCCCCGGCGCCGGCCTGGCTGCGCCGGCCCGACGGCAGCCTTGCTTACGTCAATCCCGCCTTCGTCGCGGCGGTGGGCGCGGCGTCCGCCGAGGAGGCCCGCGCCGGCGGGCTCGACCTGCTCGATGCGCGGACCCGCTCGGCCGCTGCCACGGCGGAGGGCGAGGGCGGACATTTCCACCAGCGGGTCAAGACGGTGGCCCACGGCCGCAGGCGCCAGCTCGACGTGGTGGAGGTGGCCGGCGCCTTCGGCACCGCCGGCCTCGCCTTCGACGTGACCGGCGAGGAGGATGCCCGCGCCGAGACCGAGCGGACGGTGGCCGCCCATCGCCGCACCCTCGACCAGCTGACCACCGCGGTCGCCATCTTCGGCGCCGACGAGCGGCTGGTGTTCCACAATGCCGCCTACGAGCGCCTGTTCGACCTCGCGCCCGCCTTCCTCGACGCCAAGCCGGCGGAGGGCGAGATCCTGGAAGACCTGCGCACCCGCCGCAAGGTGCCCGAGCAGGCGGACTTCCGCGCCTGGCGCGCCCAGCTGCGCGAGGCTTACCGCGCCATCGAGCCGGTGAACGACTGGTGGCACCTGCCCGGCGGGCAGATGCTGCGGGTGGTGGTCACGCCCAATGCGGAGGGCGGCATCACCTATCTGTTCGACGATTTGTCGGAGCACCTCGCCCTGGAGGGGCGCTACAACAGCCTCATCCGCATCCAGGGCGAGACGCTGGACGGCCTCGCCGAGGCGGTGGCGGTGTTCGGCGCCGACGGGCGGCTCAATCTCTACAACCAGGCCTTCCTCGCTCTGTGGTCGCTGGACCCCCAGGCCATGGGCGCCAAGCCCCACGTGGATGCGGTGGCCGCCATGTGCCGGCCGCTCTACGGCGAGACGCAGGCCTTCGCCCGCATCCGCCATGCCGTCACCACCATCGGCCCGCGCGAGGCGGTGGCGCTGCGCATCGACCGGCCGGACGGCCGCGTGCTGGACGGCGCCACCCAGCCCCTTCCCGACGGCGCCACCATGGTGACCTTCCGCGATGTCACCGACAGCGTGAAGGTGGAGCGGGCGCTGACCGAGCGGGCCGAGGCGCTGGAAGCGGCGGACAAGCTGAAGAACGCCTTCGTCGGCCACGTCTCCTACCATCTGCGCACGCCCCTCAATACCTTGATGGGCTACGCCGACATGCTGCGCGAGGGCCTCGCCGGCCCGCTCAACGACCGCCAGCGCGACTATCTGGAGCACATGCGCCTGTCGTCGGACCTGCTCAGGGCGCTCATCGACGACATCCTCGATCTCGCCACCATCGACGCCGGCGCCATGGAGCTGGACCTCGCCGAGGTGGACGTCCGCGACATGGTGCTCTCCGTCGCCGAGGCGGTGCGCGATCCGGTGGCGGAGGCGGGGCTGGAGCTGGCGCTGAGCATCGACCCGGCCGCCGGCCGCTTCGTGGCCGATGCGCGGCGGCTGCGGCAGATCCTCTTCAACCTGTTGTCCAACGCCATCGCCGTGTCGCCGCCCGGCGGCACCGTCGGCCTCGGGGTGGTGCGGCGCGACGGCGCGCTGATCTTCACCGTGCGCGACGAGGGTCCGGGGGTTCCCGCCGAGGTCGCCGGCTCGCTGTTCGAGCGCTTCGAGAGCCGCAGCGCCGCGCCGCGCCACCGGGGCGTCGGCCTCGGCCTTGCCATCGTGCGCTCGTTCGTGACCCTGCACGGCGGCTCGGTGAGCGTCGGGCCGGCCTCGGCCGGGCGCGGCACGCTCGCCACCTGCATCTTCCCGTTGACCGGCGAGCGCCGGCGAGAGGCCGCCGAATGAGTCTCGTGCTCGAACGCCTGGAGGGACAGCCCGTCGCCTGCCGCGTGGTGCTCGCCGACCTCGACGCCACGGCGCGCCTTGCCGCCATGCTGGCGTCCTGGTTCGGCCCGAAGGACACCATCACCCTCACAGGCGACCTCGGCGCCGGCAAGACCGAGTTCGCCCGCGCCTTCATCCGCCTGTTCGCCGATGATCCCGCGGTGGATGTGCCGAGCCCCACCTTCCCGATCCTCATCTCCTACGATTTTCCCCGCGGCCGCGTGGTGCATGCCGACCTCTACCGCATCCAGGACGAGGATGAGCTGGACGAGCTCGGCTGGGACGAGGCGCGCGAGAACGCGCTCCTGCTGGTGGAATGGGCCGACCGCGCCGAGGCGCGCCTGCCCGCCGACCGGCTCGACGTGGAGCTCTATCTTGCCTCCGGCACGGCGGATGCCGAGGGCCTCGGCCCCGATGCCCGCATCGCCGTGGTCACCGGCCACGGCAGCGTCGGCCCGAGGCTCGACCGGCTGATGATCGCCGAGGGGCTGATCGAGCAGAGCGGCTTCGCCAAGGCCGCCCGCCTGTTCCTCCAGGGCGACGCCTCCAGCCGCTCCTACAGCCGCCTCGTGCTGCCCGGCCGCTCGGCCATCGTGATGAACGCGCCGCGCCAGCCGGACGGGCCGGCCCTGAAGCGCGGCCTGCCCTACAGCCAGCTGGTCCACCTCGCCGAGGACGTGAAGCCCTTCGTCGCCATGGACCGCGCCCTGCTGGCGCAGGGCCTCTCGGCGCCGCAGATCTATTCCGCCGACCTGGAGGCGGGTCTCCTCGTGCTGGAGGACCTTGGCCGCGAAGGCGTCGCCGCCGGCAACCCTCCGGCGCCGGTGCCGGAGCGCTACGGGGTGGCGATGGAGGTGCTCGCCGCCCTCCACACCCGCGCCCTGCCGCGCACGCTGAACGTCGCGCCGCGGGTGGAGCGCGCGCTGCCGGCGTATGACGTCGCCGCCATGCTCACCGAGATCGACCTGATGCTGGACTGGTATCTGCCGTCCCGCGGTATCCGGCTCGACGGAGTGATGCGCGAGGAATTCCATTTGCTGTGGCGCAGCGCCCTCAACCCGGCCATGGCCGAGCCCGCGACCTGGGTGCTGCGCGACTATCACTCGCCGAACCTCATTTGGCTGCCCGGCCGCGAGGGCCTGCGCCGCATCGGCCTCATCGACTTCCAGGATGCGGTGCTGGGGCCCGCCGCCTACGACGTGGTGTCGCTGGCGCAGGACGCCCGCGTGGACGTGCCGGAAGAGCTGGAGCTGCAGCTGGTGGGCGATTATGTGCGGCGCCGGCAGGCCGCCGACCCCGGCTTCGACGCGCGCGGCTTCACCCGCACCTACGCGCTCATGGGCGCGCAGCGGGCGACCAAGATTCTCGGCATCTTCACACGGCTCAATGATCGCGACGGCAAGCCCCACTATCTGAAGCACCTGCCGCGCATCCGCCGCCATCTCGCGCGCTGCCTCGGACATCAGGAACTCGGCTCGCTCCGCTCCTGGTACGAGGCGGTGCTGCCATCGAAGGATCTCGCCGCGTGACCGAGACAGGACCCGCCGTAACCACCGCCATGGTGCTCGCCGCCGGGCTTGGCACGCGCATGCGCCCGCTGACCGACAGCCGTCCCAAGCCGCTGGTGGAAGTGGAGCACAAGGCGCTGGTGGATCACGTGCTCGATCGCGTCGCCGCGGCCGGCATCCCGCGCGCCGTGGTCAACCTCCACCACCATGCCGACATGCTGGAAGCGCATCTGAAAGCGCGCGCCGGCGCGCCCGAGGTGGTGCTGTCCGACGAGCGCGCCCTGCTGCTGGAGACCGGCGGCGGGGTGCGCAAGGCGCTGCCGCTGCTCGGTGCCGCGCCCTTCCTCGTCATCAATTCCGATACCATCTGGATCGAGGGCATGTGGCCCAACCTCGTCCGCCTGACCGAGCATTTCGATCCCGAGCGCATGGATGCGCTGCTGCTGCTCGCCTCCGCCGCCCATTCCATCGGCTATGACGGCATGGGCGATTTCCAGATGGACAAGATGGGCCGGCTGACGCGGCGGGCCGAGCGCCTGGTGGCGCCCTTCGTCTATGCCGGAGCCGCCGTGCTCGCCCCCCGCCTGTTCGAAGGGATGCCGGACGGCGCCTTCTCGCTCAACCGGGTGTTCGACCGCGCCGGCGAGGCGGACCGGCTCTTCGGCTTGCGGCTCGACGGCATCTGGATGCATGTGGGCACGCCCGACGCCATCGCGCTCGCCGAGGAGGCGATCCAGCGCTCCAGCGACTGAGGCCGCCCGGTCGGATCGGGCCAAAGACCGCAGGAGGCCGAGAGTGCCGCGCGTGCTCACGATTCCGCCGTCCGCCCCGTTCCTGCCGACGCTGGCGCGGGCGCTGCTCGACGGGGCGCTGGTGGAGGGCTTCGGCCCGCGCGGCGATCCGCTGGCGCTCGCCGGGGCCACCGTGTTCCTGCCCACCCGGCGCGCCGGGCGCCTGTTCGCCGAGGCCTTGCTGGAGGCGTCGGGCGGCACGGCGCTGCTGCTGCCGCGCATCGTTCCGCTGGGCGACGTGGACGAGGACGCCCTCGCCTTTTCCGAGGACGCCCCGGTCCTCGCCGCGCCGCACGCCATCTCGCCGGTGCATCGCCGTCTGGTGCTTGCCCGGCTGGTGGCCCACTGGCGCGATACCCTGTCCAAGGCGGCGGGACGCGAGGCGGTGGCGGCCGGCACCGGCGCCACCTTCGCCCTGGCCGACGCCCTCGGCGCCCTGTTCGACGATCTCACCACCGCCGGCCTTGAGGTGGAGCAGCTCGACGGTCTCGTGCCCGACGAGCTCGACCGCTACTTCAAGGTGGGACTGGATTTCGTACGCATCGCCCGGCGCGCATTCACCGCCTATCTCGAAGCGGCCGGCCTGGTGGAGCCGGCCTTCCGCCGCGACGCGCTGGTGGATGCCGAGGCGCGGCGCCTGACCGGGCTCGGTGCCGCGGCGGGGCCGGTGATCGCCGCCGGCTCCACCGGCTCCATGCCGGCGACGGCGCGCCTTCTGAAGGCCATTGCCAGCCTGCCCCTCGGCGCCGTGGTGCTGCCGGGCCTCGACCTCGGCCTCGACGCGCCCTCGTTCGAGCGCATCGCCGATCCGAGGGATGGGGCGCCGGACCATCCGCAATTCGGCCTCGCGCGGCTCATCGGCACCCTCGGCGTCACGCGCGGCGAGGTGTGCGCGCTGGCGCCGCCCGCCCCGTTCGGCCGCGAGGTGCTGATGGGCGAGGCGCTGCGCCAGGCCGAGACCTCGGACCTCTGGGCGACCCTGTCCGACCGCCTGCCGCCCGACGCCCTCGCCGCCGCCATGGCCGGCATCAGCGTGGTGGAGGCGGACGACCCGCGGGCCGAAGCCCTCGCCGTCGCTCTGCTCCTGCGCGACAGCCTGGAACGGCCGGGCGAGACCGCGGCCCTGGTGACGCCGGACCGCGACCTCGCGCGCCGCGTGGCGGCGGAAATGGCGCGCTTCGGCGTGGCGCTGGATGATTCCGCCGGCACGCCGCTTGCGGACAGTCCGGCCGGCCGGCTCGCCGGGCTCATCGCGGCCGCCGCGGCGGAGGCCCTGGCGCCGGTGCCGCTGTTCGCGCTGCTCACCCATCCCGGCGCTCGCTTCGGCCTCGACGCGGCGGCGAAGGCCGAGGCGGTGGCGGCCCTGGAGCTTGCCGCCTTGCGCGGTCCGCGGCCGGCCGCCGGCATCGAGGGCCTGCGCGCGGCCCTCGCCGGCTTCGACCCCGAGAGCTGCCGCCGCTTGGATCCGCGCCGCCGGCTGGACGGCCGCGCCATCGCCCGCGCCGGCGACCTGGTGGACCGGCTCGACGCCGCCCTTGGGCCGCTGCTGGCGCTGGGCGACCGTCACGGCGCCGTGCCGCTGGCCGAGCTGGTGGCCGCCCATCGTGCCGCGTGCGTCGCCGCGGCGGGGCCGCTCGATCCCGAGGCCGAGGACCCGGCCGAGGCGGCCCTCGCCCGCACCTTCGACATGCTGGGCGAGGTGGCGGCGGATGGCCCCGGCCTCGACCTTTCCGCTTATGCCGAGGCGGCCGGCGCGCTCTTCGCCGACGCCATGGTGCGCCCGCGGGCGGAGCCTGATGCGCGCATCCGCATCCTCGGGCCGCTGGAGGCCCGCCTCGTATATGTGAACCGCGTGGTGCTCGGCGCGCTGGTGGAAGGCGCGTGGCCGCAGATCGCCCAGACCGACCCCTGGCTGAGCCGGCCCATGCGCAGCACGCTGGGGCTCGACGTGCCCGAGCGCCGCATCGGCCTTTCGGCGCACGATTTCGCCCAGGCGTTCGGCGCCCGCGAAGTGGTGCTGACCTTCGCCGCCAAGGTGGGCGGCACCCAGAGCGTGCCCTCGCGCTTCCTGCAGCGCCTGAAGACGGTGGCCGGCGAGGCGGAATGGACGGCGGCGTGCGGGCGCGGCGCCCGCTTCATGCAGGCCGCCCGCCGGCTCGACGATGCCCCGGCCGTGCCCCGCGCCACCCGCCCGGCGCCGGCGCCGCCGCTGGCGCTGCGCCCGCGGCAATTGTCGGTGACGGAGATCGAGACCTTCCTGCGCGATCCGTATTCCATCTATGCCCGCCACGTGCTCGGCCTCGTGCCCCTCGACCCGCTCGACGCGGTTCCGGGCGGGGCGGAGCGCGGCACCGCGCTGCACGAGGCCATCGGCCGCTTCACCGCCGCATTTCCGCGCGAGCTGCCGCCCGACGCACTGGAGCGGCTGCTGGAAGAGGGGCGCCGCGCGTTTGCGCCGCTCGCGGCCTTTCCCGCCGAGCACGCTCTGTGGTGGGCGCGCTTCGAGCGGGCGGCGGCCTTCCTCGTCGCCTTCGAGCTGGAGCGGCGGATGGATCTCGACGGGGTGGCGGCGGAGGCGGGGGGACGGCTGGAGATCGCGCTCGCGTCCTCCACCTTCCACCTTACCGGCCGGGCCGACCGCATCGAGATGCGCCGCGACGGAGCGCTCAACATCGTCGATTACAAGACCGGCTCGGCGCCGAGCGCCAAGCAGGCCGCCTCGCTCTCGCCGCAGCTGCCGCTGGAGGCGGCCATGGCTCAGCGCGGCGCCTTCCGCAACGTGCCGGCGGCGCCGGTGGAGGAACTGCTCTATGTCGAGCTGAAGGGCGGCGCCACCGGCGGCGAGGAAAAGCCGGTCAGGGTCAAGGACCGCTCCACCGCGGATCTTGCTAACGACGCCCTCGCCGGCCTCGAAAGCCTGCTGAAGGCGTTCGAGAATGTGGCGCAGGGCTATCGCTCCCTCGCCGCGCCGCAATGGGCCGGCCGCTATGGCGATTACGACCATCTCGCCCGGGTGCGCGAGTGGGCGCTGTCGGGGGAGGAGGGCGAATGAGCGCGCTTGAGGCCACAAGCTCCCCCAAGGCGGAGGCGACCCGGCGCCAGGCCGAGGCCTCGCACCCTGCCGTGTCCGCCTGGGTCTCGGCCAATGCCGGCTCCGGCAAGACCCATGTGTTGGCGCGCCGGGTGATCCGCCTGCTGCTGGCGGGGACGCCGCCGGGGCGCATCCTGTGCCTGACCTATACCAAGGCCGCTGCCGCCAACATGGCCAACCGGGTGCTCGCCATCCTCGGCCGCTGGGCGCGCATGGGCGATGGCGATCTCGACGCCGCCATCGCCGAGGCGGTGGGCGCGCCCGCCGATGCGGGCCTGCGGGCACCGGCCCGCAGGCTGTTCGCGGCCGCGCTGGAGACGCCGGGCGGGCTGAAGATCCAGACCATCCACGCCTTCTGCGGCGGCCTGCTGCACCGCTTCCCCTTCGAGGCCGACGTCGCGGCCGGCTTCCGCGAACTGGACGAGGCGGCGCGCCAGGAGCTGATGGCGCGCATCCGCGCCGATCTGGTGGTGGCCGCCAGCGGCGCACCCGACTCCGCCTCCGGAGAGGCGCTGGCACGGCTGACCGAGGACATTTCCGATCGGGGCCTCACCGAGCTGATCGAGGCGGCCATCGCCCTGCGCGCCCGCATCCAGCCGCTGGGCGAGACGCCGGCGGCGCGGCGTGCGGCGGTGGCGCGCGCCCTCGGCCTGCCGCCTGGCCTGAGCGTCGGCGAGGTGGAGGCCGAGATGCTGGCGAGCCCGCACCTGCCGCGCGCCGAATGGGCGGCGGTGGCGGCGCTGCTGATGGATGCGGACAAGCCCACCGAGCGCGAGCGGGGCGAGGACATGGCGGCGGCCGCCGCGGCCGGGGACGACGCCTCGGCCCTCGTCGCGTGGCGGCGGGTGTTCTTCACCAAGGATGGCCTGCGGGCCGAGGCGCGGTTCCTCACCAAGGGCTTTGCCTCGGCCCATCCCGACCTTGCGGAGCGCCTGCGCGCCGAGCGCGACCGGCTGGCCGCCCTGGACGACCGGCTGAAGGCCGCCTTCACCCTGGAGCGCACCGGCGCGGCCCTCACCCTGGGCGCCGAGGCCTGCCGGCGCTACGGGGCGGAGAAGGCGGCGCGCGGACTGCTCGATTTCGACGACCTCATCGCCAAGGCGGCGAGCCTGCTCGCCGAGCAGCCGACCTTCGTGCAGTACAAGCTCGACCAGGGCATCGACCACATCCTGGTGGACGAGGCGCAGGACACGAGCCCCGACCAGTGGAAGGTGGTGGAGGGCCTCGCCTCCGATTTCTTCTCCGGCGAGGGGGCGCGGGCCGGCGTGACCCGCACCATTTTCGTGGTGGGCGACGAGAAACAGTCCATCTTCTCCTTCCAGGGCGCGGACCCGAGGGCATTCGGCGAGATGCGCACCACCTTCGCCCGCAAGGTGGGCGACGAGGCCTTCCGGCGGGTGGAGCTGCCCCATTCCTTCCGCTCCGCCCCCGGTGTGCTGGAGGCGGTGGACACCATCTTCAGCCGGGTGGAGGCCTATTCGGGCCTCACCCTCGATCCGGCGCCGCCGGTGCACGCCGCCATCCGTGCGGGGGCTCCGGCGCTGGTGGAGATCTGGCCCACCACCACGCCCGAGCCGCGTGTGGAGCCCGACAACTGGCGCCGGCCGCTGGACGAGGTGCCGGCGGATGACCCGGTGAGCCGGCTCGCCGCGCGCATCGCCCGCTTCATCCAGGCCGGCATCACCCAGGGCCTCGCCATGCCCTCGCGCGAGGGGCGTCCCCTGCGCGCGGGCGACGTGCTGGTGCTGGTGCGCCGGCGCGGACGGGTGTTCGAGGCGGTGATCCGCGCCCTGAAGGAATTGAACGATCCCCGCGTGCAGGTGGCGGGCGCCGACCGCCTCGTGGTGCCCGAGCACATCGCCGCCCTTGATCTGATGGCGCTCGGCGATGCCGTGCTCTCGCCGGACGACGACCTCGCCTTGGCGGCGCTGCTGAAGAGCCCGTTGTTCGGCTTCGACGACACCGACCTCATGGCCCTGTGCCCGGAGCGCGGCGGGCGGCTCGGCGCCGTGCTGGCCGCCGCGGACGATCCGCGCCTTGCCGCCGCCGCGCGCCGCCTCGCCGCATGGCGGGACGAGGCGCTGGCGGCGCGGCCGTTCGATTTCTACGCCCGCGTGCTGGGGCGCGATGGCGGTCGGCGCGCCATGCTGGCGCGGCTCGGCCCCGAGGCAGCCGACGTGCTCGACGAATTCATGGCGCTCGCCCGCACCTACGAATCGGGCGAACCGGCGAGCCTTGCCGGCTTTCTCGCCTTCCTGCGGCGCGGCGGTGCCGAGACCAAGCGCGACATGGAGAGCGGCCGCGACGAGGTGCGGGTGATGACCGCCCACGGCGCCAAGGGGCTGGAGGCCCCGCTGGTGATCCTCGCCGACACGGTGGACATGCCGCGTCCGCGCACCTCCGGCGGGCTGCTGCGCCTGCCCGGGGCGGACGGCGACGTGCCGGTCCTGGCGCCGCGCAAGGCGGAGGACCCGGCCGTGCTCGCCGCCGCCCGCGCCGCCGCCGCGGCGCGCGAGCTGGAAGAGCATCGCCGCCTGCTCTACGTGGCGCTCACCCGCGCCGAGGACGCGCTGGTGGTGTGCGGGGCGGAGACGCGGGCACCAGCCAGGGGCAAGGACAACGCCCGGCCCGAGGGGTGCTGGTACGATCTGGTGCGCGCGGCCCTTGAGCCGGAGGCCGAGGAACGGGACGCGCTCGGCTTCGAAGGGCGGGTGCTGCGCTGGCGCAAGGGGCCGGGCTTTGCCGCCGTCGGTCCGGCGCCTATCGCCCTCGCGGAGGCCGGTGGAGCGCCCCTGCCGGCCTTCAGCGGCCCGCCGCCTGTCGCACTCGCTCCGCGCCGTTTGACGCCTTCGGGGCTCGGGATCGATGCGGAGACCGCCGGTTCGGGCCTGCGCACCCCATCTCCCGAATCCCCGCTGCCTCCCCTGGTGCGAGGCGATCTGGTGCATCGCCTCATCGCCGGCCTGCCGGAGATCGCTCCCGACGAGTGGACGGCTGCGGGGCTGCGCCTGCTACGCCATGCCGCCTCCGGTCTCCCGGATGCCCTGCATCGCGAGGTGCTGGACGAAGCCCTGGGCGTTCTCGGCCATGCGCCTATCGCGGACCTGTTCGGCGCGGGAAGCCGGGCTGAGGTGCCGGTGGTCGGCCGGCTGTGGGACGCGGACGGCGTCCCGCTTCACGTCTCCGGTCGCATCGACCGTCTCGCGGTGGGCCAGGAGCGGATCGTCGTGGCTGATTTCAAGACCGACAGGGTGCCCCCGGACGAAGGCGCGGCGGCGGGCGCGGGCTATGTGGCGCAGCTCGCCGTCTATGGCGCTGTTCTGTCGCAGGTGTTCGCCGGGCGCACGGTGGAGGCGCGGCTGGTCTATACGGCCGCGCCGCGGGTGATTTTGCTCTCGCCCGCCGAGCTCAACGCCGCGCTGGAGCGCCTCGGCGTGTCACCACGGCGTGACGCGCCTTGACGGGACGGGGAGGGGCTTCCTACGTTGACCTCAACATCCAGTGGTTTCCCCCGTTCTGCCCTACGAGGTATGTCATGGCCGTCGAGAAAGTTTCAGATCAGAATTTTGACCAGGACGTGCTGAACTCCAGCGCGCCGGTCATCGTGGACTTCTGGGCGGAATGGTGCGGCCCGTGCCGCATGGTCGCTCCCATTCTGGAGGAGGTCTCCGGCGAGATGGGCGAGAAGATCCGTATCGTGAAGCTCAACGTGGACGAGAACCCGCAGACCGCGTCCAAGTACGGCATCATGTCCATTCCGACCCTGCTGCTGTTCAAGGACGGCAAGATCGCCTCCCGCCAGGTGGGTGCCGCCCCCAAGGCGAAGCTCGTGCAGTGGATCAACGGCGCGATCTGATCGCAGCCGCCGGCGCAAACAAAAGCCCCGCCGTCGCGAGACGGCGGGGCTTTTGTATTTGGAAAATCGGAGAGACTAGAGCGCTGCCGTCGCGTGGCGCAGCCGCTCGCGCTGGGGACGGAAGGCCGACACCGGCTTCACCCGCCAGGGGCGGTCCAGGCACAACCCGGCCTCGTTCAGCCGCGCCGCCTCGGCTTCCGCCTCGGCAATCGTCGCGAAGCAGCGGGCCTCGCGGGGAAAGAAGGCCCCGCCGGGGATGATGAGGCCCGCCCCATCGTCGGTCTCGACGCGGGTGACGCTTCCATCAAAAAACACCCAGCCGCAAGGCGCCACGGGGACGGCGCGCGCCACCACATGGAGAGCGGCGAAGGGGAGGGGCCGACGCAGGGCGCCCCAGGAGGGAAGATGGAAACCGAACATGGCCTTGGTCCTTTCGTCCCCGATACGCGCCGGACGGTTGATCCGGCTCGGTGACTTGAAGAGGGAATGCCGCAGGGTCGCCTCGCGTTCCCACCTGCGGCACCTCGCCTGCCATGAATGTTAAAAAAGTGCACCGCCCGGCTTCCGCTTGGAAAATCAACGCTTAAGGCCCCGCTGACCGCAAAAGCGAGGCGTGGCCTCAATAGCTGACCGCGGCGAGGTAAAGCCCCGCTGCCGGTGCCATGGGACCGCAGCGGGTGCGGTCGGCGGCATGAAGCGCTGCCGCAAGGTCACCGGCGCTCCAGCGGCCTTCGCCGACCCGCATGAGCGACCCCACCATGGAGCGCACCTGATGGTGCAGAAACGAGCGGGCACAGGTGACGACGCGGATTTCGTCGCCGTCGCGGGTCACGTCCAGCTGGTCCAGGGTCTTCACCGGTGAGGCGGCTTGGCACTCGGCGGCGCGGAAGGTGGAAAAGTCGTGACGGCCAAGCAGAAGCTGCGCCGCTGCGTGCATGGCCCCGGCATCGAGCCTCTGGGGGATGCGCCACGCCCGGTCGCGGTCGAGAGCAAGGTCGGGACGGCGGTTAACGATGCGGTAAAGATAATGGCGCTTGGTTGCCGAAAAGCGGGCATCGAAGCTGTCCGGGACCCGCTCGGCAGACAGAACGGCCACCGGATGGGGACGCAGCTGCGCCGTCATGGCGTCGCGCACCGTATCGCTGCGCCAGTCTCGGGCAAGGTCCACATGAGCCACCTGCCCGGTCGCGTGCACGCCGGCATCGGTCCGCCCGGCGCCCGCCACCACCACATCCTCCCCGCAGAAGCGCCGGAACGCCGCGGTCAGCACGCCCTGCACCGTGGGCTGGTCCGCCTGCATCTGCCAGCCGGCGAAAGGGGTGCCGTCATATTCGATGATGAGCTTATATCGTGGCACGTCCCGATCATTCCTTGGGAGGCAATTGCCGTGGCACTGGTTGCAAACTTCATAAGGCAGGACAAGGAGATTGCGAGGATCCACGACAGGATCGACGCACACGTGGCGTCATTCGATATTGGCCAGGAGCGGCTCCTCCAAATCGACACCTTCGGCCGTGGCAGCCGCAAAAATCCCGGCAAAATCAGTCAGTCGCTCCAGTTGGACCGCCAGAGCGCGGAAAGTCTCTTCGCGATCTTGAAGGAAACCTACGGATTCAAATGAGACGGCTGCCGGCCGGTACAGCGTTGCCGCGCAGGAAAGCGTCGGCCGCGACGGCCTGCTTGCCGGCCTTCTGCAACTCGGTCAGGCGCACGGCGCCGCTGCCGCAGGCGATGGTGAGGCGGTCGTCCAGCGCCTCGCCCGGCGCGCCGGAGCCCTCCGCAAGGCGCGACCGCAGCACCTTCACCCGTGCCTCGTCCGGCCCGAAGGGGAACCAGGCGCCCGGGAAGGGCGAGAGGCCGCGGATGCGATCGTGGACCTCGGACGCCGGACGGCTCCAGTCGATGCGGGTCTCCGCCTTCTCGATCTTGGCGGCATAAGCGACGCCGGCCTCGGGCTGGGGGGTGAAGGCGAGGCCGCCCCGCTCCAGCGCGGCGAGGGCCCGTGCCATCAGGTCCGCGCCCAGCACCATCATGCGGTCGTGCAGTTCGCCGGCGGTCATGTCGGGCCCGATGGGAATGCGCTCCACGAGGCCCACGGGGCCGGTGTCGAGCCCCGCTTCCATCCGCATCACCGCCACGCCGGTCTCGCGATCGCCGGCCATGATGGCGCGCTGGATGGGGGCGGCGCCGCGCCAGCGGGGCAGCAGCGAACCGTGCAGGTTGAGGCAGCCGAGGCGCGGCCCGTCGAGGATGGCCTGGGGCAGGATGAGGCCGTAGGCCACCACCACCGCCACGTCGGCGTCATGGGCGCGGAACGCATCCGCCGCCGCCTCGCCCTTCAGGCTCTTGGGGGTGAAGACGGGCAGGCCGAAGCGCTCGGCCACCGCCTGCACCGGGGAGGGGGTGAGGTCGAGCCCGCGGCGACCGGCCGGGGCGGGCGCGCGGGTATAGACCGCCACCACCTCGTGGCCGCGGCCGACGATCTCGCTGAGGGTCGGCACGGCGAAGTCCGGCGTTCCCATGAAGACGATGCGCATTGGGCGTATCCGCTGCGGCGGGGCGTCAGGCCTCGGCCTTGTGCTTCGCCTGCTTGGTGAATTTCTTGATGACGCGGTCGCGCTTCAGCTTCGAGATGTGGTCGATGAACAGGACGCCGTTGAGGTGGTCGATCTCGTGCTGGACGCAGGTGGCGAACAGGCCCTCCGCCTCCACCTCCCGCATCTTGCCCTCAAGGTCCAGGAAGCGCACCGTCACCCGCGCCGGGCGCTCCACCTCCTCGTAATATTCGGGGATGGAGAGGCAGCCCTCGCTATAGACCGAGGTCTCCTCGGACGCGGCGATGATCTCGGGGTTGATGAGGGCAACCGGCTTCTTCGCCTCGCCCTCGCGCGCCACGTCGATGGTGACCACCCGCTTCTCGACCCCGACCTGGATCGCCGCCAGCCCGATGCCGGGGGCGCCGTACATGGTCTCGAACATGTCGTCCACCAGCTTGCGGATCTCGCCGTCGATGGTCTCGACCGCCGCGGAGGTGGTGCGCAGCTTGGGTTCGGGGATGATGAGGATGGGCCGGATCGTCATCGGAGCGAAATAAGCGAAGCGGCGGTTCCGGTCAACATGTTCGCCGTTTGTTCAAGACGGGAATCACGCTAGAAGACCCCATGCCGTATGTGCTCTTCAGCGTGGCGGGACGGCCCGTGACCCTGGCCGAGGCGACGGCGGTCGCCGCGGGGCTTCTGGCGCTGCTGGTCTTCCTGTCGCTCGTCTCGCTGGTGCGCCAGTCTCGGGCGCGGGCGGCTGCCGCCGCCGAGGAGGCGGTGCGGCGCGAGGAGATGGACCGCCGGCTGCGCGATCTCGCCCGCATCCAGGCGGAAACCTCCGGCCGGGTGCAGAGCATGACGGAGGTGCTGGCCCAGCGGCAGAGCGAATTGGCCCGCGCCGTCGCCGAGCGGCTGGACGCCACCTCGCACCGCCTCGGCGAGACGCTGTCGACCGCCGCACGCGCCACCCACGAAAGCCTGACGCGCATCGCCGAGCGTCTGGTGATGGTGGAGGCGGCCGAGCGCAGCCTCACCGATCTGTCGTCCCAGGTGGTCTCCCTGCGCGAGACGCTGGCCAACAAGCAGGCGCGCGGCGCCTTCGGTCAGGCCCGCATGGAGGCCATCGTCGCCGACGGCCTGCCGCGCGGCAGCTTCGCCTTCCAATACACCCTCACCACCGGCCGGCGACCGGACTGCGCCATCTTCCTGCCGGGCGATCCCCGGCCGCTGCTGGTGGATTCCAAATTCCCGCTGGAGGCCGTCACCGCCTTCCGCGAGGCGCCGTCGCCGGAGCACCGCAAGGCGGCGGGCCAGCGCCTGCGCGCGGACCTGCTGAAGCATGTCCACGATGTGGCCGAGCGCTATCTGGTGCCCGGCGAGACCCAGGACGTGGCGCTCATCTTCGTCCCGTCCGAATCGGTCTATGCCGAGATCAGCGAGCATTTCGATGCCGTGGTGCAGGAGGCCTATCGCCTGCGGGTGGTGCTGGTCTCGCCCTCGCTGCTGATGCTGGCGGTGCAGGTGGTGCAGGCCATCGCCAAGGATGCGCGCATGCGCGAGGAGGCCGACCGCGTGCGCGCCGAGGTCGCCGCCCTGGTCGCCGACGTGGACCGCCTGCGCGAGCGGGTGGGGGACCTCGCCAAGCACTTCTCCCAGGTGGGAGACGATGTCGCCCGCGTGCTCGTCTCCGCCGACAAGATCGCCCGCCGCGGCCTGCGGCTGGAGCAGCTGGACTTCGACAGCGCGCCGGCGCCCTCCGGCGCGCCAGCCGCCTCCGAGTGACGCGCGGGCGGCGGCCGTTCCATTCCTGCCGGGACGGCGCGCCGGATCGTCGCCCGCGGCTGACCGGTGCGCGGATCAGTGGGCGTGGCCGAGATAGGCGGCGCGCACGGCGCTGTCGTTGCGCAGCGCCTCCGCCGGGCCCTTGGCGGCGACGCGGCCGTTCTCCAGCACATAGCCGAAGTCGGCCACCTCCAGCGCGGCGGCGGCGAACTGCTCCACCAGCAGCATGGTGATCTTCTCGTCCTTCAGCCGCGCGATGGTCGCGAACACCTCCGCCACGAGGCGCGGGGCGAGGCCCATGGAGGGTTCGTCCAGGAGCAGAACGCGCGGGTTCAGCATCAGCGCGCGGGCCATGGCGAGCATCTGCTGCTCGCCGCCGGAGAGGGTGCCGGCAAGCTGCGCGCGGCGCTCGGCGAGGCGCGGGAAGAGGGTGAACATGCGGTCGAGGTCGCCCTCCACGTCGCCGCGCTCCCGCGCCCCGGTGAGGCGGGGGAAGGCGCCGAGCAGGAGGTTGTCCTTCACGCTCTGGGTGGGGAACACGCGCCGCCCCTCGGGCGAGTGGGCGAGGCCCTTCTTGGTGATCTTGAAGGAGGGCAGGCCGGTGAGGTCCTCTCCGCCCAGCCGCACCGTTCCCGATTCCGGGGCGATCATGCCGGAGATGGCGCGCAGCGTCGTGGTCTTGCCGGCGCCGTTGGAGCCGATGAGGGTGACGAGCCGGCCTTCCTCCACCTTGAGCGAGAGGCCGTGCAGCACCTTCACCTTGCCGTAGCCGGCGACGAGATCGTTCACTTCGAGCATGGCGATCTCCTCATTCCGCCGCAGTGGCGACGCCGCCGAGATAGGCCTCGATCACGCGCGCGTCGGCCTGCACCTGCGCCGGCTTGCCCTCCGCGATCTTCTGGCCGAAATCCAGCACCGTGACCGTGTCGCACAGGCCCATCACCACATCCATGTGATGCTCGATGAGCACGATGGTGAGGCCGGCGTGGCGCACCTTCTTGATGATGTCCACCAGATGCTTGATGTCCGGCGCGGTGAGGCCGGCGGCGGGCTCGTCAAGCAGCAGCAGAGCGGGGTCCAGCGCCAGCGCGCGGGCGATCTCCAAAAGCCGCTGCTTGCCGTAGGGCAGGTTGCGCGCCTCCTCGTTGGCGAGGTCGGCGAGGCCGACGAAGTGGAGCAGGCTCATGGCCCGCTCGCGCGCCGCCTTCTCCTCCCGGCGGATGCGCGGCAGGCCCAGCGCCACCTCGGCGAAGGTCGCCTGATAGGTGTGGTGGAGGCCCACCAGCACGTTCTCGATGAGGGTCAGCTCGGCGAACAGCTGCACGTTCTGGAAGGTGCGGGCGATGCCCTCGCCGGCGATGTCCGACGAGATCTTGCCGGCCATGTCCTGCCCCTTGAAGCGGACGGCGCCCATGGTGGGCACGTAGATGCCGGTGAGCACGTTCATCATGGTGCTCTTGCCGGAGCCGTTCGGCCCGATGAGGCCGTGGATGGTGCCGGGCTTCACCTCGATGGAGACCTGATCGAGGGCCCTCAGGCCGCCGAACTGCATCACCACGTTGTCCACATGCAGCAGTACGCCGTCATGGCCTTCGTGGGTGGCCGTCACCGCCTTGCCGTGGGTGTCGGCGTGGATGACGGCATGGGTCTGCACCAGGCTCGGCCAGAGCTGGGCGACGGCGCGCTTCAGGAAGCCGACGATGCCCTCCGGCAGGTAATAGACCACGAACAGGATCATCACGCCGAAGACGGCGAGCTTGTAGTCGGTGATCTTCTGCAGCAGCAGCGAGAAGGCGAAGAAGGCGAGGCACAGCACCACGGGAATGGCGTTGCGCACCCGGTTCTCCGGGTCCTTCACGAAGGCCCGCGCGCCGGCGATGACCGCGATCAGCGCGATGCCGCCGGCGATGTAGCGGAACAATTCGATGTCTGAGAGCAGGTTCGGCAGGAACACGATGATGACCGCGCCGAGGATCGGCCCGAGGCGCGACTTGCGTCCGCCCACCGTCACCGCCAGCAGGAACTGCACCGAGAGCTCGAAGCCGAAGTTGTTCGGCGCGATATATTGTTCCGAATAGGCGAAGAGCGCGCCGGCGAGGCCGGCAAGCCCCGCCGAGACCACGAAGGCCAGCACCTTGTGCTTGTAGACCGACACGCCCATGCAGTCGGAGGCGATGGGGCTGTCGCGCAGCGCCTCGAAGGCGCGGCCGAGGTGGGAGGCGAGGATGCGGTTGATGACGATGAGCGTCAGCACCAGAGCGAAGGCCGTGATGTAGTAATATTCCACTTCCTTCATACGCTTCAGCGACATGTCGAACAGCGGGATGGTGTCGCCGAGCCAGCGCAGGTCGAGGAACAGCGGGGTCGTGAGCTTGATGCCGAGGGGGCCGTTGGTGAGGTCCGTCATCTCGTTGATGAGGATCTGCACGATGGTGCCGAAGGCCAAAGTCACCATGGCGAGGTAGGGGCCGGTGACGCGCAGCGCCGGCAGCGCCAGCACCACGCCGAACACCGAGGCGACGATGATGGCGAGCGGCAGCGCCGGCCAGAAGCCGATGCCGAAATGCATGGCGAGGCAGCCGGCCGTGTAGGCGCCGATGCCGAGCAGCGCCGCATGGCCGATGGAGACCTCGCCCGTATAGCCGAACACCACGTCGAGCCCGAGCAGCAGGATCGAGAAGATGGCGATGGTGACGGTGAGGTGCAGGTAATAGGGGCTCGTCACCGCGAAGGGCAGGACGAGGAGGATGGCGAGGCCAATCAGCGGCCCGCCGGCGGAGAGAATGCGGCGCGCGAGCATGCCGTCAGACCTTCTTGATGGTGGCGCGGCCGAACAGGCCCGAGGGCTTCAGGGACAGCACCAGCAGCAGCAGGACGAGGCCCGGCACGTCCTTGTAGCCGGTGGAGATGTAATAGCCGGTGAGCGTCTCGGTGATGCCGAGGATGAGGCCGCCGACGATGACGCCCATGCCCGAGGACAGGCCGCCGATGATGGCCACGGCGAAGGCCTTCAGCCCCAGCACCGCGCCCATGGTGGCGCCGGTGAGGGTGACGGGGGCGATGAGCACGCCGGCGAAGGCGGCGGTCATGGAGGAAAGGGCGTAGGAAAAGGTGATGACGCGTCGCGTGTCGATGCCCATGAGGCCCGCCGCGTCGCGGTCGTTGGCGGTGGCCACCACCGCCTTGCCGAAGATGGAGCGGCGGTTGAAGATTTCCACCGCCAGCATGATGGCGAGGGCGCCGATGACGATGGCGATCTCCATGGGCTGGATGCGCACCGGCCCGATGGTGAGCGCCGCCTCCGGCAAAGGCGAAGGGAAGCGCAGCGCGTCGCGGCCCCAGATGTTTTCCGCAAGGTTGCGGAAGATGATGCCCAGCGCGATCGTCGCCATGATCCAGCCGGCTTCCGACTTCGCCTTCACCGCCTGGCGCACGCCCAGCCATTCCACCACCGCGCCCTGGGCGAGGCCGAAGGCGAAGACGATGGGCAGCATCAACAGATAGGCCCAGAGCGTGCCCAGCGCCTGGCCGATGAGGAAGTTGATGGTGGTGAGGCCCACCAGGGCCCCCAGCATCAGGGCCTCGCCCTGGCCGAAGTTCAGCGTCTTCGAGGTGGCGAAGGTGAGCTGGTAGCTGAAGGCGATGACGCCGTAGATCATGCCCACGGCGATGCCGCTCACGATGAGCTGCAGCAGGATGTTCATGTCGGTCTCCGGAAGGGTGCGCGGTCCCAGCGTCGCGGCGGGGTTCCGGGCAGGCCGGCCGCCGCGCTCCAGGCGCGGCGGTCCGAATGCTTCAGCTTGGCTCAGGCGGCCCGGGGGCCGGTCACGCCCTTCGCGCTGTCCGTCGTGCCGCCTGTCCCGGGGCATCGACCCCGGCTTCAGGCACCGGGCGGGCTACCCGGCGGCCGCGGCGATGCCCGCGCGGCGCACAGCGGAGCGCCGAAGGATGCTGGCCTGGGCGGTGCGGTCAGCCGCCCGGGGCCGGCCCTTCGCCTCAGTTCTTGGCCTTCACCCGCACCGCCTTGTCGCCGGCGATGTCTTCGGGATGGGCGGCGACGACGCGGCCGTCCTTGACGAGGCCGAACACCGGGATGTTCGAGGTGATGGCCTCGTGGTCGGTGGCGGAGAAGGGCTTGTCGTAGACGGTGACGACGCCTTCCACCTTGGTGGTGAGGTTCTCCAGCGCCTCGCGGACCTTGCGCCCGTCGGTGGAGCCGGCCTGCTTGATGGCGGCGGCCAGCAGCAGCACCGAGTCATAGCCCTGCGCGGCCGAGACCGGCGAGGGCATGCGGTCGATCTTGTAGGCGGCCTGGTAGGCTTCGATGAAGGCCTTGCGCTTCGCCGTGTCGGGGATCTGGATGAAGGTCTGCGGCATCATCGCGCCGTTGCCGTTCGCCCCGGCGGTGTCGATGAAGCTCGCCATGGAGAGCGTCCACGAGCCGATCATGGGCACCTTCCAGCCGAGCTTGGCCATTCCGTTGGCGATCTGCGCCAGCTCGGGGCCGATGGCGTAGGTGAGGACGACGTCGGCGCCGGCTTCCTTGGCGCGCAGCAGCTGCGCGGTCATGTCGGTGTCGCCGATGTTGAACTTCTCGGTGGCCACCGGCTTCACGCCGAGCCCGGCGAGGGCCTTCTCCAGGTCCTGCCGGCCGAGCTGGCCGTAATTGGTCGAGTCGGCGAGGATGGCCGGCTTCTTGAAGCCCTGCCGCTTCACCGCCTCCTCGGCGATCATGGCGCTCTGGATGGCGTCATTGGCGGAGGTGCGGAAGATGTAGTTGGTCTTGTTGTCCGGCGGCACGAACTGCTTGGAGATCAGCGTGCCGGTGGCGACGTTGTTGATGACCGGAATCTCGGCTTCCTGGTAGAAGCGCTGGGAGGCCAGGGCGACGCCGGTGTTGATGTAGCCGAGGGTGGCGACGACGCCTTCCTTGTTGATGAGTTCCTGGGCGATCTGCACGCCCACCTCGTTCTTCGCCTCGTCGTCGCGCTCGACGAGCTGCAGCGGCCGGCCGAGCACGCCGCCGGACTTGTTGACCTCTTCCACGGCCAGCTTCACGCCGTCGCGCATGCTCACGCCCATGGAGGACGAGCCGCCTGTGAAGGGGCCGCTGAGGCCGATCTTGATGGGGTCCGCGGCGAAGGCGCCGCCCGAAAGTGCAAAGCCAGAAATGGCCACGCCTGCGGCCAGCGCCGCAACCATGCTCCTCAGTCGCATCTTCTACTCCCTGTCGTCCCGAATTTTTCGGTGATTATACTTTAGTTGTGCCCAGCCCTGCGGTGAGGGGGACGATCTCAATCGTTTAAGCCAAAAGGGGAGGGAGTACCATACTGACGTAGGGTCAAGTATTCGCGCCGGAATCTCGCCGCGCGGCTGAGGAAGAAACTGGCGGACCAGACGACGCGCCGCCCGCCCTCGCCGCGCGGATCGACCGGGCGTGGGGGCGGGCGAGACGGGGTTCCGTCGGCTATTTCACGAGCGGGCAGTTGCCGTCCTTGAGGGGGCGGAACGCCTCCGCCGCGGGGATGGTCGCGAGGGTCTCGTAGAGATCCCAGCCGCCGGTGGACTGGGCGGGGGACTTCACGCGGAACAGGTACATGTCGTGCACCGCGCGGCCGTCGATGCGCACCTCGCCCTTGCCGAAGAGCGGATCGTCGATGGGCATCTCGCGCATCTTCGCCAGCACCGCCGTGGTCTCCTTGGTGCCGGCGGCCTGGACGGCCTTCAGATAGTGCATGATGGAAGAATAGACGCCGGCATGGACCTGCGTGGGCATGCTGCCGTTGAAGGCGCCGGCGAAGCGCTTGGCGAAGGCGCGGCTCTGCGGGTCGCGATCCCAGTAGAACGCCTCGCTCAGCACGAGACCCTGCGCCAGCTTGAGGCCGAGGGCGTGGATGTCGGTGACGAAGGTGAACAGGCCGGCCATGGACTGCCCGCCCTGGACGATGCCGAATTCCGAGGCCTGCTTGATGGCGTTGATCATGTCCTCGCCGCCGCTGGCGAGGCCCACCACCTTCGCGCCCGAGGTCTGCGCCCGCAGCAGGAAGGAAGAGAAGTCGCTGGTGCCGAGCGGGTGCTTGACCGAGCCGAGCACCTGCCCGCCCGCCGCCTTCACCATGGCCGCCGTGTCGCGCTCCATGGCCTGCCCGGAGGCCTGGTCGACGGCGATGAAGAACCAGCTCGTCCCGCCGCGTTCCACCATGGCGCGGCCGGTGCCGTGGGCGTTGGCCCAGGTGTCGTAGGTCCAGTGGATGGTGTTGGCCGTGCATTTCGAGCCGGTCAGATCGGCGGTTGCCGCGCCGGCATTGAGCTGGATCCGGTTCTTGTCCTTCACGATCTGGCTGACCGCGAGGGCGACGGGAGAGCCGGTGACGTCGGCAATCACGTCGACGCCGTCCTGGTCGATCCAGGAACGGGCGATGGTGGAGCCGATGTCGGCCTTGTTCTGGTGGTTGGCGGAGACGATCTCCACCACGATATCCTTGTTGATCTTGGCGAAATCTTCCACGGCAAGGCGCGCCGCAGCCACCGACCCCGGACCGGCGAGGTCGGAATATGGGCCGGACATGTCGCTCAGGACGCCGATCTTGATCTTGGTCTCCGCAAGTCCCGGCCCGGCGCACAGCACCAGTCCCAGGGCCAGTCCGCAAACGGACCCGCGCATGCGCATTCTCATCCTCCCTCAAGGCATCTGTTGGCGTATGGCTACGCGAAAATATATCAATCACATGCTATAAATTATGTCTAGTCATTGATATTTAAGTGGGTGAGCAGCGCGCGGATCGAGGCGGGAGGGGGGAGATGCAGGAGCTTAAGGTCGCGGTGGGCGACGAGACCGTCTTCTCCAAGACGGTGGGCGAGAGCGACGTCTATCTGTTCGCCGGCATCACCGGCGATTTCGCGCCGAACCATGTGAACGAAGACTTCATGGGGCGTACGCGGTTCGCCCGCCGGCAGGCCCATGGAGCGCTGATGGTGGGCTTCATGTCCACCGGTGCCGGCCTTATGGCGCAACGCACCAGCGATCCCGAGGGCGAGATCGCCCTCTCCGCCGGATACGACCGCATCCGCTTCACCGCGCCCGTCTATATCGGCGACACGGTGAGCGTGACCTATCGCATCACCGCCGTGGATCATACGCGCCGCCGCGCCACCGCCGATGTCCGCATCGTCAACCAGGACGGCACGCTGGTGGCGGTGGCGACCCACGTTCTGGCCTGGGTGCCCGCGGCGGGCTGACTGATCGGCGTTGGCGCAAAAATATATCAAGTCATTGACATTAAAATTGGTGCTGCCTATCGTCCCGGCACATCCGGCGGACAACGGCCGGAGACGGGGGAAACGCGAAGGGCAGGCCGGCGGACCGGTCAGCCCTTCCAGGCGCGGCGCCGGCCGCAGGGATGCCGAGGGCCCATGAAGGAGACGGTCTTTCCAGGGATGGCAAGCGCCCCCGCCACGAGCTTCGGGCTGACGGCCGATCAGGCGAGCTTCGCCGAGACCACCCGCCGCTTCGCGCAGGAGGTGCTGGCCCCCGGCTACAAGGCCCGCGAGGCGGCCGCCACCATCCCGCTGGAACTGCGCCGGCAAATGGGGGAACTGGGCCTCATCGGTGTGGAGTTTCCCCCGGCTTTCGGCGGCATCGGCGCCGATCACGTCACCGCCGGCGTCGTGCTGGAGGCGATCTCCGAAGGCGATTTCAATGTCGGCTACATACAGCTCCTGGGCTCGCTCTGCGGCGCCATCGTCGCCCGCCATGCCGCCGGCGACATCGCCGCGCAGGTGCTGCCGCGGGTGATCTCCGGCGAGAGCCTCATCGCCCTCGCCCTCACCGAGCCGCACGGCGGGTCGGACGCCGCCGCCCTCGCGCTGAAGGCGGTGCGCGACGGCGACACCTATGTGCTCGACGGCGAGAAGACGTCCATCTCCATGGCCGATCAGGCGGACCTCGCCGTGGTGTTCGCCCGCACCGGCACCGCCGCCGAGCGGGCGCACGGCATCTCCGCCTTCCTGGTGGACCTCGCCTCGCCCGGCATCAGCCGCACCCGATTTTCCGATCTCGGGCAGCATGCGGTGGGCCGCGGCTCCATCTTCTTCGATCAGGTGCGGGTGCCGGCACAGAACCGGCTCGGCGCGGAGGGCTCGGGCTTCGTGCAGGTGATGCAGGGCTTCGACTTCTCCCGCGCCCTCATCGGCCTCCAGTGCCTCGCCGTGGCCCGCGTGTCGCTGGCGGAGACCTGGGCCTATGTGAAGGGCCGCAAGAGCTTCGGCCGGCCACTGGCGGACAACCAGGGCGTGACCTTTCCTCTCGCGGAAGCCGAGACCATGGTGGAGGCGGCGCGCCTGCTGTGCTTCCACACCCTCGCCGCCAAGGACGCCGGCGCCCCCCACACGCGGGAGGCCGCCATGTGCAAATGGTGGGCGCCCAAGCTCGCCTTCGAGGTGGTGCAGACCTGCCTGCTGCTGCACGGCCATGCCGGCTGGTCCACCGAGCTGCCGTTCGAGCAGCGCCTGCGCGACGTGCTGGGCCTCCAGATCGGCGACGGCACCGCCCAGATCATGAAGCTCATTATCGCCCGGGAAGCGCTGAAAGCCGTCTCCGCCTGACCACGACAAGGCGCAGCAAATGCGCCACCGGAGGAAGCCGCCCATGATGCCTGCCGCGTTCGACCTGTCTCCCCCCGCCCGCCGCGCGGCCCTGATCCGCGCCGGCCTGTGGCGGGACGAGACCCTCCTCGAGTTTTTCCGTCGCCACGTGGCGGCGCGGCCCGGCAAGCTGGCGGTGATCGCCCACCGGGCCGATACCGGCGCCGAGGTGCGTCTCACCTATTCCGAGCTCGACGCGCTGTCGGACCGCCTCGCCGTAGGCCTCATGCGTTGCGGCATCGGCGAAGGCGACGTGGTGTCGTTCCAGCTGCCGAACTGGTGGCAGGTGCCGGTGCTGCATCTCGCCTGCCTCAAGCTTGGAGCTATCTCCAACCCGCTGATGGTGATCTTCCGCGAGCGCGAGCTCGCCTTCATGCTCGGCCTCGCCGAAAGCCGCGTGCTCGTGGTGCCGCACCGCTTCCGCAACGTGGACCACACGGCCATCGCGGCCAACGTGCGCGGCCAGCTGCCCGCCCTCGCCCACGTCTTCGTGGTGGACGGCGAAGGCGCGGCGGCGTTCGACACCTTGCTGCCCGACGACGTGACCGCGGAGGAGCGCGCCGCCCTTGCCGCGCACCGCCTCTCGCCCGATGCGGTCATCGAGCTGCTCTACACCTCGGGCACCACCGGCGAGCCGAAGGGGGTGAGCCACACCTCCAACACCATGCTGGCGAACCTCGTGCCCTTCGCCGAGCGGCTCGGCCTCGGCGCCGACGACGTGATCCAGATGCCCTCGCCCATGGCCCACCAGCTGGGCTTCATGTACGGCCTCGTGCTGCCCGCCATGCTGGGCGCCACCGCGGTGCTGCAGGACATCTTCGTGGCCGAGACCATGGCGCGGCAGATCACGCAAGAAGGCGCCACCTTCACCATGGGCGCGACGCCCTTCCTCAACGACCTGTCGGACTACTGCCTCTCCACCGGCACGAGGACGCCCACATTGCGCATCTTCGTTTCGGCCGGTGCGCCCATCCCGCGGCCGCTGGTCACCAAGGCGCGCCAGGCGCTGGGCGCGGCGATCATCTCCGCCTGGGGCATGTCGGAGAATGGCGCCGTCACCACCGCGCGCCTCGACGACCCCGACGAGAAGGTGACGGGCACGGACGGCTGCCCGCTGCCGGGCATGGAGGTGCGGGTGGTCGATCCCGCCGGGGCCGTGGTGCCGGCGGGGGAGCAGGGCTTCCTGCAGGTGCGGGGCTGCTCCAATTTCGTCGGCTATCACAAGCGCCCGGGCCTCGCGCAGGTGGATCAGGACGGCTGGTTCGACACCGGCGACATCGCCCGCATGGACGCCGACGGCTACATCCGCATCGCCGGACGCTCGAAGGACATCATCATCCGCGGCGGCGAGAACATCCCCGTGGTGGAGGTGGAGAATCTGCTGTTCAAGCATCCCGCCGTCGCTGCGGTGGCCATCGTGGGCTATCCCGACCCGCGCCTCGGCGAGCGCGCCTGTGCCTTCGTCATCCCCAAGTCCGGCGCGAGCTTCAGCCTGCCCGAGATGGTGGACTATCTGAAGGCCCAGCACATGGCCGTCCAGTACATCCCCGAGCGCCTCGAGGTCGTGGCGGCGCTGCCGCAGACCCCGTCGGGCAAGATCCAGAAATTCCGCCTGCGCGAGATGGCCAAGGACGGCCTGTGATCGCCCCGGCCGTTCCCGGAGAGCACCATGACCTATGACGACATCCTCTATGAGGTGCGCCCCGAAGGCGTCGCCCGTATCACCATCAACCGGCCGGACCGCTACAACGCCTTCCGCGGCCAGACGGTGGAGGAGCTGATCCACGCCTTCCAGACCGCCGGCTGGGACCGCGCCATCGGCGTCATCGTGCTTACGGGTGCGGGCGACAAGGCGTTCTGCACGGGCGGCGACCAGGGCGCCCACGACGGCCAGTATGACGGGCGCGGCACCATCGGACTGCCCATCGACGAATTGCAGAGCCTGATCCGCGACGTGCCGAAGCCGGTCATCGCGCGGGTGAACGGCTTCGCCATCGGCGGCGGCAATGTCCTCGCCACCATCTGCGACCTGACCATCGCCGCCGACACCGCGCAGCTCGGCCAGGTGGGCCCCAAGGTGGGCTCCGTGGATCCCGGCTTCGGCACGGCCTATCTCGCCCGCATCGTGGGGGAGAAGAAGGCGCGGGAGATCTGGTATCTGTGCAAGCGCTACACCGCCGCCGAGGCGCTCGCCATGGGGCTCGTCAACGCGGTCGTGCGCCAGGCGGACCTCGATGCCGAGGTGGACCGCTGGTGCGCCGAGCTGATGGAGCGCAGCCCCACCGCGCTGGCGCTGGCCAAGCGCTCGTTCAACGCCGACACGGAGAGCATCCGCGGCATCTCCTCCCTCGGGATGGCGGCGCTCAGCCTCTATTACGACACGGACGAATCCCGCGAGGGCGGCATCGCCTTCCGCGAGAAGCGCAAGCCCGATTTCCGCCGCCACACCACGCGCAAGGCGGATTGAGGCGGGGCGCGGAGGATCCAGCATGGAACTCGGCTTCACCGACGCGGAAATCGCGTTCCGCGCCGAGGTGCGGGACTTCCTCCGCGCCAGCCTGCCGGACGGCGTCCGCCGCAAGATGGCGGAGGGCCGCCGCCTCGACCGCGAGGAGACGGTGGCGTGGACCCGCACCCTGAACGCCCGCGGCTGGGCGGTGCCCCACTGGCCGGTGGAATGGGGCGGCACCGGATGGGACCCCATCCGGCAGATGATCTTCCGCGACGAGATCCAGCAATTCCCCGCGCCCGAGACGGTGTCCTTCGGCACGCTCATGGTGGGGCCGGTGATCTACACCTTCGGCACCCGAGCGCAAAAGGAGCGCTTCCTGCCGCGCATCGCCCGCCTCGACGACTGGTGGTGCCAGGGCTTCTCCGAGCCCGGCGCCGGCTCCGATCTCGCGAGCCTGAAGACCCGCGCGGTGCGCGACGGCGACACCTATGTGGTGAACGGGCAGAAGGCGTGGACCACCCTTGCCCAACACGCCAACTGGATCTTCCTGCTGGTGCGCACCGACCCGGTGGCGAAGAAGCAGGCCGGCATCTCCTTCCTGCTGCTCGACATGGCGACGCCTGGCGTCAGCGTGCGGCCGGTGCAGACCATCGACGGCGGCTTCGAGATCAACGAGGTCTTCCTCGAGGATGTGCGGGTGCCGGCGGAAAATCTGGTGGGCGAGGAAAACCGCGGCTGGGACTATGCCAAGTTCCTGCTCGGCAACGAGCGCAACGGGCAGGCGCGGGTCGGCATCGCCAAGGCGCGCCTGCGCCGGGTGAAAGCGCTCGCCGCCGCATCCCTCGACGGCGCCGCCCCGCGCATGGCCGACCCGGTCTTCCGCCGCCGGCTCGCCGAGCTGGAGGTGGAAGTGCGGGCACTGGAGATGACCCAGTTCCGGGTGATTGCGGCAGAGGCCGGCGGGGCGGAGGGCAAGCCCAATCCCGCCTCCTCCATCCTGAAGATCCGCGGCTCCGAGCTCCAGCAGGCGACGGCGGAGCTCTTGATGGACACCCTCGGCCCGGCCGCCCTCGTGGCCCATGAGGGCGATGCGCCTTCCGGCTACGATTACGCGCGCGGCGGCGCCGCGACCTATTTCAACCTGCGCAAGCTCTCGATCTACGGCGGGTCCAACGAGATCCAGCGCACCATCATCGCCAGGTCCATCCTCGGGCTGTGAGGCGGGGAGCACGCCCCATGAATTTCCAGCTTTCCGAAGAGCAGTCGCTGCTCAGGGACAGCGTGGAGCGCACCTTCGCGCGCATCTACGGCTTCGAGGCACGCGGGCGCATCCTCGGCTCGGCCGAGGGCTGGAGCCGCGAGGTCTGGGTGCAGATGGCCGAGCTCGGCCTGCTCGGCCTGCCCTTCGCCGTGGACGACGGCGGCTTCGAAGGCGGGCCGGTCGAGACGATGATCGTGATGGAGGCCATCGGCCGCGCGCTGGTGGTGGAGCCATTCCTGCCGTGCATCGTCCTTGCCGGCACGGTGCTGCGCGCAGCCGCGCCGGCCCTGCGGGCGGAGCTGGTGCCGCAGGTCGCCTCGGGCGCGCTCACGCTCGCCTTCGCCCATGGCGAGCCTCAGGCCCGCTGGGATCGCGCCGATGTCGCCACATCGGCGCGCCGCGTTCCCGGCGGCTACCGGCTGCGCGGCCGTAAGAGCCTGGTGATCGCGGGGGGGATCGCATCGCGCCTCATCGTCTCGGCCCGCCTCGACGGCGCCCGGACCGATCCGGCGGGGCTCGCCCTGTTCCTGCTCGATCCGGCCGCCGCCGGCGTCACGCGCGCACCCTTCAGGACGCAGGACGGCCGCGTCGCCGCTGACGTGCTGCTGGACGATGTCTTCGTCGCCGACGACCACCTCCTCTGTGCGCCCGGCGGCGCATATGCGCTCATCGCGACGGCCTCCGACGCGGCCGTCGCCGCCCTCTGCGCCGAGGCGGTGGGGGCGATGGATGCGGCCCTCGCGCTGACGGTGGACTATCTGAAGACGCGCACCCAGTTCGGCGTCGCCATCGGCACCTTCCAGGCGCTCCAGCACCGGGCGGCGGACATGTTCGTGGCGCTGGAGCAGGCGCGCAGCATGGCGCTTCTGGCCACCATGGCGCTCGAGGAGGACGACGCGCGCGAGCGCGCCGCGGCACTCTCGGCGGCGAAGGTACAGATCGGCCGATCGGGCCGCTTCATCGGCCAGCAGGCGGTGCAGCTGCACGGCGGCATCGGCATGACGATGGAATACAAGGTGGGCCACCTGTTCAAGCGCCTCACCATGATCGACAAGGAATTCGGCGATGCCGAGCACCATCTCGCGCGGCTGGCCGATGCCCTTGCGGCGTGAGGCTCACACGTCGGCGAGGCCGTCCCTGAGGCGGTCAAGCAATTGGTAGAGCCGCACCTGCTCGTCCTCGCCGAGGGGCATCAGCGCCTTGCCGTAGAACGTCTCGATGGCGGGACGCATGGCGGACCAGGTGCGGTTGCCCTCGACGGTCAGGCGGATGAGGCGGCTGCGTCCGTCCTCGGGGTCCTTGACCCGCTCCACCCAGTCGCGCGCCTCCAGCCGGTCGAGCACGGCCGTGAGGTTCTGCCGCGAGAGCATGAGGAACTCGATGAGCTCCTTCACGCTCATGCCCTTCTCGTGCACCAGCGGGCGCGCGAGCGCGCCGAGCACCGCCCATTGCTGCGTGGTCGCGCCGAATTCGCCGATGGAGCGGGTGCCGTTCTTATGCAGCAGGTTCGAGCACTGATAGAGCCTGAAGAACAGGCGGTTGGCGATCTCGAAGCGACCGGGGTCGAAAGGCGGCGTCTGACGGCGCGACATGGGGAAACCCTTCTCTGTCTTGCCGTTATGGGGGCGGGGCACCGCGACGCAACAGATTTTTATATCAATGAATTGACATAATTTGGAGGGGAAGCATAATCCCCTCGATCATCGGGAGCGAGCGTCACTGTGAAAGAATTCGAGAACCGGATCATTGTAATCACCGGCGGCGGCGGCGGCATCGGCGGGGCAACGGCGCGCCGCTTCGCCGCCAAGGGCGGCAAGGTCGCCGTGATGGATCGCGACGGTGCGGCGGCGAAGCGCACGGCAGCCGAGATCGAGGCCGAAGGCGGCGTCGCCCGCGCCTATGCGTGCGACATCACCGACCGGCCGAGCGTCGAGGCCGCCGTGGCGGCGACCGAGGCCGAGCTCGGGCCGATCCATGTGCTCGTCAACAATGCGGGCTGGGACGTGTTCCGCCCGTTCCTCGCCACCGCGCCGGAGGATTGGGAGCGGCTGATCGCCATCAACCTCGTGGGTGCCCTCCACATGCATCACGTCGTCCTGCCGCTGATGGTGGCGCGCAAGGCCGGGCGGGTGGTCAACATCGCCTCCGACGCGGCGCGGGTGGGTTCGAGCGGCGAGGCGGTCTATGCCGCCTGCAAGGGCGGGCTCGTGGCCTTCTCCAAGACTTTGGCGCGCGAGCACGCCCGCGACGGCATCACCTTCAACGTGGTGTGCCCCGGCCCGACCCAGACGGCCCTGTTCGAGGACTACAAGAAGGGCGCCGGCAACGCCGAAAAGCTCGCCGAGGCGTTCCGCCGCTCCATTCCCCTCGGCCGCATCGGCGAGCCGGAGGACCTGCCCGGCGCCATCACCTTCTTCGCCTCGGACGCCGCCGGCTACGTGACCGGGCAGGTGCTGTCGGTATCGGGCGGCCTCAGCATGGTGGGCTGAGCCGCCAACGCAGGAAAAAGCGGAACAGCCCGCGCAAGCCGGGCGGAGGGAGGCACAGATGGCGTCCATGCGCGCGGTCTTTCTGACCGGCCACGGCGGCAACGAGGTGGTCGCGCTGGACCGCCGTCCCATGCCCGTGCGCGGGCCGGGCGAAGTGCTCGTCCGCATCCGCGCGGCGGGGCTCAACCGCGTCGATCTCTACATGCGCGACAGCGGTGCCGGCATCACCCACCGCCTGCCCCTCGTCATGGGGCTCGACGGCGCCGGCGAGGTGGTGGAGGTGGATGCCGGCGAGCGCCGCCTCGCCCGAGGCCAGAAGGTGGTGATCCACCCCGGCCTCGGCTGCGGCCGGTGCGAATTCTGCGCCCGCGGCGAGCATGTGCTCTGCACCGCCATGCAATTCATGGGCGAGCATGTGGACGGCACGCTGCGCGACTATGCGAGCGTGCCGGCGCAGAACGTCTTCCCCATGCCCGAGGGCTACGATTTCGCCGAGGCGGCGGCGCTTGCCACCGCGCCGCTCACGGCGTGGCGCATGGTCTTCACCAAGGCCAATGTGCGGCCGCAGGACAGCGTGCTCATCTTCGGCATCGGCGGCTCGGTCTCCCTGTCGGCGCTCCAGTTGGTGAAGATGACGGGCGCCCGCGCCTTCGTCACCTCGCGCGATGCCGAAAAGCGGGCCCGGGCCCTGGCCCTGGGGGCCGACGCCGCCATCGACAGCGCGGCCGACGTGGCGCGCGAGGTGATGGCGCTCACCGGCGGGCGCGGCGTCGACGTGGTCATCGAGAATGTGGGGGAGGCGGTGTGGCCGGCGGCGCTGCGCGCGCTGGTGCGGGGCGGGCGCATCGTCACCTGCGGCGCCACCTCCGGCGACCAGCCGGCGGCGGACCTGCGGCGCATGTTCATCCGCCAGCTCCAGGTGCTGGGCTCGACCCACGGCACCTTCAGCGAATTCGCCGACCTCCTCGCGGTGTGCGGGCGCGGGCAGTTCCGGCCCCACATCGACAGCCGCTTCGCCTTCGACGACATCCACGCGGCGCTCGACCGGCTCGCCTCCAGCGCGCAGTTCGGCAAGATCGCCATCACCTTGCCTGACGCGCCATGACCCGGCCCATGACCCGGCCCATGACCCGGCCCATGACCCGAACCACGGCCGGGGCGCCCCCCTCTCCAGCCCACACGTGCGACACCGGGCGGCTGACGCTGTGCCGCGACGGCGCCATCGTGACCCTCACCCTCGTACGCCCGCCGGTGAACGCCATCGACGATGCGATGCTGAGCGAGCTGGACGCAGCGCTGGCGAGCGTGGCGGCGGACGCCACCGTCGCGCTCCTGCGCATCAGCAGCGCGCTGCCTGTGTTCTGCGCCGGGGCCGACCTCGCCATGGTGGGCGCGCGCCTCGCCGATGCCCATGGCGCCGCCGCCATGACCGCGACCACCCGCCTGTTCCACCAGGTCTACGACCGCCTCGCCGGCATGCCCGCCGTCACCCTCGCCGAGATGGAGGGCCATGCTCTGGGCGGCGGGCTGGAACTCGCCCTCGCCTGCGACCTCAGGATCGCATCCCATGCGGCGCGGCTCGGCCTGCCGGAGGCCAAGGTGGGTCTGCTGCCCGGTGCCGGCGGCACCCAGCGCCTCACCCGCCTGTGCGGACCGGGCGTCGCGGCGCGGCTGATCCTCGGTGGCGAGCTTGTGGACGGCGCGGAGGCGGAGCGCCTCGGCCTCGTCCAATGGAGCGCCCCCGCCGGGGAGGTGCGCGCCCGCGCCGACGCGGTGGCGGCGCGGATTGCCGATCTCTCACCCGAGTCCCTGCGCGCCGCCAAGGCCTGCATTGCGCTCGCCGCGCCGGTGTCCCCCGAGGGCGCAGCCGCCGAGATCGCCGGCATCGGCGCGCTCATGGGCGAGGCGGGGACGCGCCGCCGCGTCGCCGCCTTTCTCCAGCGCTGATGGCCTTGCGACCGGGAGGAGGCCGATGAGCGACACGCCTTTGGTCCGCAGCGCCCGCTTCGACGCGGTGGCGGTGGTGACGGTGGACCATCCACCGGTCAACGCTCTCTCCAAGCCGGTGCGCGCCGGGCTCCGCGATGCGATCGCGGCGGCCGATGCCGATCCGGGTGTCGCGGCTATCGTGCTGGTCTGCGCCGGGCGCACCTTCATCGCCGGGGCCGACATCGCCGAGTTCGACCAGCCGCCCGCCCCGCCGCTGTTGCCGGACGTGACCGCCATGATCGCCGCCGCGGCGACGCCGGTGATCGCCGCGCTGCATGGGTCGGCGCTGGGCGGCGGCTTCGAGGTGGCGCTCGCTGCCCGCTATCGCGTGGCGCTGGCCTCCGCGCGGGTGGGCCTGCCGGAAACCCGCCTCGGCCTCATCCCCGGGGCCGGGGGCACCCAGCGCCTGCCGCGCCTTGTCGGCGTTGCGCCGGCGGCGCAGATGATCCTGTCGGGCGCGCCCGTCGATGCGCCTCGGGCGCTGGCCATGGGGCTCATCGACCGCATCGTCGGGGACGATCTCCTCGCCGGCGCCATCGCCTTTTCCCGCCTGCTGCCCCCGCCCGCCCGGCGCGAGGCCGGCCCCCTCGATGGGCCAGCCCTTGCCGAGGCGCGCGCCGTGCTCAAGGCCCTGCGGGCGGAGCACGGTGGCTCGACGCCGGAGGCGATCGCCGGGCGGAGCGCCCTCGACGTCATGGAGCGGGGCCTTGCCGAAGGCGAGGCGGCAGGGCTCGCCGCCGAGCGGGCGGCGTTCCTGGAGTTGCGCGCGAGTCCCGCTGCGCGGGCACTGCGCGAGGCTTTCTTCGCGGCGCGGCGGGCGCGGTCCTGAGCATTTCATTGGTCACGGCGCGAGGCAGGCGAGGCGCGAGGCAGGCATGACAGACAGCACCATCGGCATCGTCGGCGCCGGCATCATGGGGCGCGGCATCGCGCAGGTGGCGGCGGAAGCGGGCATGGGCGTGCGCATCGCCGACGCCGCGCCGGGCAAGGCGGCCGAGGCGGCGGAAGCCTGCGCCGCCATGATCCGCCGCAAGGTCGACAAGGGGCAGGCCGAGCCTGCCGCCGCGGCGGCGGCCATCGCCCGCATCACCGCTACCGACGCCGGCCCGCAGGCGGGCTACGGCGCCTTCGCCGGCTGCGACCTGGTGGTGGAGGCCGTGGTGGAGCGCCTGGAGGTGAAGCAGCAGGTGCTCGCCGGGCTGGAGGCGGCGGTGGGAGAGGATTGCATCCTTGCCACCAACACGTCGTCGCTTTCGGTCACCGCGCTGGCGGCGGGCGCGCGCAGGCCTGGGCGGGTGGCCGGCTTCCATTTCTTCAATCCCGTGCCACTCATGCGCGTGGTGGAGGTGATCGGTGGGGCGCTGACCGACGAGGCGGTGGTGGAGCGGCTGATCGCCATCGCCCGCCGCATGGGGCACCAGCCCGTCCGCGCCACCGACACGCCGGGCTTCGTGGTGAACCATGCCGGCCGGGGCTATCTCACGGAAGCGCTGCGGATCGTCTCCGAAGGGATCGCCGCCTTCGCCGACGTGGACCGCGTGATGACGCAGGCGGCGGGCTTCCGCCTCGGGCCGTTCGAATTGCTCGACCTGACCGGCCTCGACGTCTCCGTGCCGGTGATGGACGCGATCTATCACCAGTATTACGAGGAGCCGCGCTATCGCCCGTCCGTGCTGGCGGCCACCCGGCAGGCGGGCGGGCTTCTGGGCCGCAAGAGCGGGCGGGGATTCTACGACTATCCCGGCGGCAAGATCGCGCGGCCGCAGGAGCCGCCGCCGCCGGGTCCGCCAGCCGGCCAGACGGCGTGGATCAGCCCGGTGGACGCCGCGGCGAAGGCGGCCCTCGGATCAATCCTGGTCGCTGCCGGTGCCGAGCTGGAGACCGGGCCGAAACCCTCGCCGGAGGCCATCGCCTTCGTCACGCCGTGGGGCGACGATTGCGGCACAGCGGCGCTCGCGGAAGGCCTCGATCCCCGGCAGGTGGTGGCGGTGGACCCTTCGACCCTCGGCCCGCGCCTCACGCTGATGGCGAGCCCGGCCACCGACCCGGCCGTGAGGCGGGCGGCGCACGGCCTGCTGGCGGCCGGCGGGGCGGCGATGACGCTCATCAACGACAGCCCGGGCTTCATCGCCCAGCGCATCCATGCCGCCATCGTCAATGTGGGCTCGGACATGGCGCAGCAGCGCGTAGCCGCGCCAGAGGAGATCGACCTCGCGGTGGAGCTCGGCCTCGGCTATCCACGCGGCCCGCTCCGCCTCGGCGACGCCATGGGGCCGGCGCGGGTGCTCCACATCCTCGAGCGGATGGGCGCGTTCTACGCCGACCCGCGCTATCGCCCCAGCCCCTGGCTGAAGCGCCGCGCGCGGCTCGGCCTCTCTTTGCAAGCCCCCGACTGAGGGTGCCGGCTCAGGCCTTGTATTCGTACAGGAGGCGGGCGCGGATGGTGCCCTCCAGCGCGCGGATGTCGGCCAGCACCTTCTGGCTGTCGGCGGCAGAGGCGTCGGCGTCCAGCACCACGTAACCCACGTCGGCGTGGGTGTCGTAATATTGCGCGGCGATGTTCACCGCGTGGCGTGCCAGCACCTCGTTGAGGCGGCCGAGCATGCCGGGCAGGTTGCGCTGGACCTGGATGAAGCGGGTGCCGAGCGGGCGCTCGGGCAGCTGCACCTGCGGGAAGTTGACCGCCCCCATGGTGGAGCCGGTGTCGCTGTAGTCGATCAGCTTGCGCGCCACCTCGGCGCCGATGCGCTCCTGCGCCTCCTCGGTGGAGCCGCCGATGTGCGGGGTGAGGATGACGTTGGCGAGGCCCTGCAGCGGCGACACGAAGCGCTCGCCGTTGGCGCTCGGCTCCACCGGGAACACGTCCACCGCGGCGCCCCGCAGCCGCTTTTCCTTCAGCGCGTCGGCGAGGGCGTCGAGGTCCACCACCGTGCCGCGGCTGTTGTTGATGAGATAGGCGCCCGGCTTCATGGCGGCGATCTCGACGCGGCCGATCATGCCGTGGGTGGCCGGCGTCTCGGGCACGTGCAGGCTCACCACGTCGCTCTGGGCGAGGAGATCGTAGAGGCCCGGCACGGATTCGGTGTTGCCGTGGCGCAGCTTGGCGGTGTGATCGTAGAAGATCACCCGCATGCCCATGGCCTCAGCAAGGTTGGAGAGCTGCGAGCCGATGTTGCCGTAGCCGACGATGCCGAGGGTCTTTCCGCGCACCTCGTGGCTGTCGGTGGCGGACTTGTCCCACAGGCCCTCGTGAGCGGCCACCGAGCGGGCGGGGATGCGGCGCAGCAGCATCACGATCTCGCCGATCACCAGCTCGGCGACGCTGCGGGTGTTGGAGAAGGGCGCGTTGAACACGGGGATGCCGTGGCCGCGGGTGGCGTCGATGTCCACCTGGTTGGTACCGACGCTGAAGCAGCCGATGGCGATGAGGCGGTCTGCCGCGTCCAGCACGTCCGCGGTGATCTGGGTGCGCGAGCGGATGCCGAGAATGTGGACGCCCTTGATGGCCTCCTTCAGGGCGTCGCCGTCCAGCGCCTTGGCGAGGCGCGTGAGGTTGGTGTAGCCCGCGTTGGTCATCAGCTCCACGGCGCTGTCATTGACGCCTTCGAGCAGGAGAACCTTGATCTTGTCCTTGGCGAGCGAAAGCTGCGAGATGTTGGTAACGCTCTGGTCCACGGTCGCGTCGTCCTTCGGCGATGAATAGCGAACCTCGCAAAAGGCGCGGCGGCAAACGGGGTTCGTCTTTAAAATCCAGGATCGGGCCGGCGGGCGGACCCGCGCCCGGCGGCGCGAACTTAGCGAATTTGCCGCCCGCGTCCAGAGAACGCGTTGTCTCACGCCCGGGGGCGCGCGCGGGGCGGCCTCAGCGCTCGTCGTCCACGCGGTGGAAGCGGTCGGTGAGGGCGAGGACGGCATAAGCGGCCACGAAGATGACGTTGGCCACCACGAGCCAGCGCACCTGCGTCTCGCTCACGTCGGTCTCGAGCCGCATCAGCGCCTTGAGCAAAGTGATGCCGGTGATGGCCATGAGCGAGGCGAACAGCTTCAGCTTCAGTCCCGAGAAGGAGATGCGCGTCATCCAGACCGGCGAGGAGGGGGTATCGGCGCGGTCGATCTTCTCGACGAAGTTCTCGTAGCCCGAGGAGATCACCACCACCAGCAGCCCGCCCACCAGGGCAAGGTCGATGAGGGTGAGGATGCCCATGATGACTTGCGTCTCGCTCATGCCCGGCAGGGCGATGGCGAAGCGCACGAGTTCCAGAAGGAAGGCGACGACGAGCAGGGCGAGCGCCACCGCGAGGCCGGCGAACAGCGGCACCATGGCCCAGCGGCTCAGCGTCACCAACTGCACGATCGCCTTGCGCATCACGCCTTCCCTTCCGTTCAGAAGCTGCCCGCCACCGTGCCGAGCCCGATGACCACGGCGAGCGCGATGAGGGCGCCCACCACCGCCGCCATGACGATGTCGAGATAGCCCTGCTTGTGGCTCACGCCGCACACGGAGAGCAGCGTCACCACCGCGCCGTTGTGGGGCAGGCTGTCCAGCGTGCCGGAGCCGATGACCGCGACGCGATGCATGAGGGCTGGGTCCATGCCGATCTCGTGGGCGATCTTCATGTAGGTCGGCCCCAGCGCGTCGAGGGCGATGGTGAGGCCGCCGGAGGCGGAGCCGGTCAGTGCCGCGAGGATGTTGGTGGCCACCGCCAGCGACACCAGCGGCCCGCCCTCGATGGAGAGCACGAAGTTGCGCACGTCCGCGAAGGCGGGCAGCGCCGCGACGATGGCGCCGAAGCCGACGAGGCTCGCCACCGAGAGGATGGGCAGCACCGAGGCGTTGGCGCCAGCCGTCATGGTGGCGCGCAGCTCCGGCACGCTGGTGAAGTTGATGATGATGCAGGTGACGATGGCCGCCGCCAGCGCCACGATCACCGACCACACGCCGCCCACCGCCGAGAGCGTGACGCCGCCCCACTGGGGATCGGCGAGGAAGCTCACGTCCATGCGCGGCAGCACCACGAAGGACATCAGGAGATTGACGACGATCACCACCACGATGGGCAGCGCCGCCAGCAGGATGGGCGGCGCGCGGGGGGATTCATCGCTGGAATGGATCTCGGAGGGATCGAACGGGCCGGCCGTGGAGGCCCGCTCGCGCACGATGGGATCGTCCGCCGCGAGGTCCGCGCTCTCGTCCGGCGCGGCGATGAGCGAGCCGAAGCCCTCGCCGGCGGCACGCGCCGCAGTCTCGCGCCGCTTCAGCCACCACATGCCGAAGCCGAGCATGATGAGCGAGGCGATGATGCCGAGCCCCGGCGCCGCGAACGGCGTGGTGCCGAAGAAGGGCATGGGGATGGCGTTCTGGATGGAGGGGGTGCCGGGCATGGCCGACATGGTGAAGGTAGAGGTGCCAAGCGCGATGGCCGCGGGCATCAGCCGCCGCGGCACGCCGGCCGCGCGGAACAGCGCGACGCCCATGGGCGCCAGCACGAAGAAGGCGACGAACAGCGACACACCGCCATAGGTGACGATGGCCCCCGCCAGCACCACTGCCAGGATGGCGCGGCTGGGGCCGAGCTTTTCCGTCATGGTGTTGGCGATGGCGGTGACCGAGCCGGAATCCTCCATCAGCTTGCCGAACACCGCGCCCAGCAGGAACAGCGGGAAGAATTGCGCGACGAAGTCCGCCGCGTTGCGCATGAAGGTCTGCGTCCAGCTGGCGAGCAGCGGCTCGCCCGAGAAGGCGGCGGCGATCAGCCCCGCCAGCGGCGCAAGGATGAGGATGGAGGAGCCGCGGAAGGCGAGGAAGATGAGGACGGCGAGGCCGACCAGGATGCCGATGAGCCCCATGTCTCAAAGCTCCGCCATCAGCTGGTCGAAATCGACGGTGGAGGACTTGCCGATGTCGTGGCCGTGCTCGGCGAGGAAGGTCTCGGCGGACTTGCGCCCCTCGTCCCTCAGCCAGGTGAGAAAGTCCCATTCGGCATTGAGCTTGGAGGAGAAGCCCAGCTCGTTCATGACCGGGTTGCGCACGATGTGCACGCGCATGCGCGCCCAGTTGCAGGCCTCGCTGTCGCCGGTCAGCTCGTGCACGTGGCGCTGGAGCAGCGCCATCATATAGAGCTCCTTCACCGCCACCGAGTTGAACGACACCTCGTTGAGGCGGTTGAGGATCTCCCCCGGCGTCTTGGGCGTGCCGGGCCGCTCCAGCGGGTTGATGGGCACGAGGATGGTGTCGTCCGACTTCAGCTCGCTCACCAGCGGCGCCAGCGTGGGGTTGCCGGAATAGCCGCCATCCCAATAGGCCTCGCCGTCGATCTCCACCGCCTGGAACAGGGTGGGCAGGCAGGCCGAGGCCATCAGCACCTCGGGGGTGATCTCGGCATTGCGGAACACGCGCGGACGTCCGGTGCGCACGTTGGTGGCGGTGATGAACACCTTGAGCGGCGAGGCCCGCAGCCGGTCGAAGTCGATCTGCTTTTCCAGGATCGGCGCGAGCGCGTTGCCGCCCAGGGGATTGTACTGGTAGGGCGAGAACATCCGCGTCATGAAATCCATCATGAGGAAGCCCGGCGCGGTGTCCATGGACCAGCGGCCCAGCATCTTGTCGAAGGGCGAGCGCTTGAACGGGCTGAAGCGCGCCGCTTCCGAGACGTGGGTCCAGTAGCTCTCCAGCGCCTGGCGTGCCCCCTCGCGGCCGCCGGCGGCAAAGCCGTCCGCCAGCACGGCGGCGTTCATGGCGCCGGCCGAGGTGCCGGAGACGCCCTCGATCTCGAGCCAGCGCTCCTCCAGCAGGCGGTCGAGCACGCCCCAGGTGAAGGCCCCGTGGGAGCCGCCGCCCTGCAGGGCGAGATCGACGAGTACCGGTTCCCGATCCATCTGAGACCTCATTCGAAGGGGCTGTTCCGCACCACGCACGCGCCCTCTGCCGCGCATCGCGGCGGACGCTCCTCCCGGCCCTTGTTCTTTTGGCAGCGGCGGATCGCAGAACCCGCCGCCGCGATCCGGTCAGGCCGGCGTGATGGCCCCGACCGGCGCAGCCGCCCGTTCCGGCCCGGTGTCCGGGCCGAACCAGGCGACGTACAGCGCCGGCAGGAAGATGAGGGTGAGCAGCGTGCCCACCAGAAGCCCACCCATGATGGCGAAGGCCATAGGCCCCCAGAACACGGTGGGCGCGATGGGGATCATGCCGAGCACGGTGGAGACCGCGGTGAGCATGATGGGCCGGAAGCGAATGGAGGAGGCGGAGACCACCGCGTCCCACACGCTCTTGCCCGCCGCGCGGTCGGCCTCGATCTGGCCGATGAGGATGACCGCGTTCTTGGTAATCATGCCGATGAGCGCCAGCACGCCAAGGATGGCGACGAAGCCCAGCGGCCGGCCCGAGAGGAGCAGCGCGCCCACGACGCCGATGAGCCCGAGGGGCGCCACCGACAGCACGATGACGAGCCGCTGGAAGCTTTTGAGCTCGAAAATCAGCACGGTGAACATCAGCAGCAGCATCACGGGCACCACGGCGACCACCGAGGCGAGGGACGACGCGCTTTCCTCCACCGTGCCGCCGACGGCGATGGCATAGCCCGCCGGCAGTCCCTTGCGCAGGGCGTCGATCTTCGGCGCCAGCTCCGCCACCACGCTCTCCGGCAGCACGCCGCGCTTGACGTCCGACTGCACGGTGAGGGTCGGCACCCGGTCGCGCCGCCAGATGGCGGGATAATCCTGCCCGTAGTCGAAGGTGGCGATCTGCGAGAGCGGCACGGTGCGCCCGCCGGGCAGCGGCACCTGGAGGGTGGCGAGGGAGGCGAGGGACACACGCTCCTCGTCCGTGGCGCGGGCGACCACGTTGACGAGATAGATGTCGTCGCGCACCTGCGTCACCGGCTGGCCGGACAGCACGGTGTTGAGCACGCCGGCAAGCTGGGCGGTGGAGAGGCCCAGAAGGCGCGCCTCGTCCTGGTCGACGCGGATGGTCACCTGCCGCGCCGGCTCGATCCAGTTGTAGTTGACCGTCTCCACCCTGGGATTGGCGGCCATGGTGGCGGCGAGGTCGAAGGCCATGGCGCGGACCTTCTCGATGTCCGGCCCCGAGACGCGATACTGCACCGGCCAGCCCACGGGCGGCCCCAGTTCCAGCGGCGAGATGCGCGCCACGAGCTGCGGGAAGTCGGTGGCGAGCACCTTCTCCAGCTTCACGCGCAGCCGCTCACGTGCCGCCACGTCCTTGGCCACGATCACGCTTTGGGCGAAGAAATCGTTGGGCAATTGCACGTCGAGGGGCAGATAGAAGCGGATGGCGCCGCGCCCCACGTAGGTGGACCAGCGGGCCACGTCCGGATCATTGGCCAGCACCTTGTCGAACGCCTCGGCCACGCCCTGCGAGGCGTAGATGGAGGCGTTCTGTGGCGAGGCGAGGTCCACCAGCAGCTCGGGCCGGTCGGAGGAAGGGAAGAACTGGGATGGGATCAGCGGCAGCGCCAGCACCGACAGCACGAACAGGCCGGCGGTGACGGCGAGCGTCACCCAGCGCAGGCGCAGGCAGACGATGAGGAAAGAGCGGTATATCCCCATCACACCTTTCGGCGGGGCGTCGGGATCGGGGATCTTGTCCTTCGCCGGCGGGCGCAGGATGAGCACCTGAAGCAGCGGCGCGAACAGCACCGCCACGATCCACGAGACGAGAAGGGCGATGGCCACCACCGCGAACAGGGTGAAGGTGTATTCGCCGGCCGAGGAGGCGGCGAAGCCCACCGGCACGAAGCCCGCCACCGTCACCAGCGTGCCCGCCAGCATGGCCGCCGCATAGGCCTTGAAGGCGTAGGAGGCGGCGGTGGGCGGATCGTCGCCGGCCGCGAGGCGCGTCAGCGTCGCGTCGGTGGTGGTCATGGCGTCGTCCACCATCAGCGCCAAAGCAATGATGAGGGCACCGAGCGAGATGCGCTGCATGTCGATATGGGCGAGCTGCATCAGCGCGAAGACGATGGCGAGCGTGAGCGGGATGGCAAGCGCCACGATGGCGCCGGCCCTCACGCCGAGCGCGATGAACGACACCACGAGGATGATGCCTACCGCCTGCCACAGGCTCTCCATGAATTCGGAGATGGCGCTCTTCACCGTCACCGCCTGATCGGCCACCAGCGTCGCGTCGATGCCCACGGGCATGTTGGCGAGGATGCGCGTCATGGCGCGGTCGATGTTGGCGCCCATGGCGAGGATGTCACCGCCGTCGCGCATGGCGATGGCGAGGCCGATGGCCTCCTTGCCGTTCACCCGGAACATGGGCTGGGGCGGATCGGCGAAGCCGCGGCGGATGGTGGCGATGTCGGCGAGGCGGATGAGCCGCCCGTTCACCGCGAGGTTCACGTTGGCGATGTCTTGCTCCGAGGCGAAGGCGCCGGAGACGCGGACGGAGATGTTCTCGCTTCCGGTCTGGATCTCGCCGGAGGGCCGCACGATGTTCTGCGCCGCCAGCGCCTGGAGCACGGCGGAGCGGTCGATGCCGAGGCTCGCCAGCTCGGCCATGGAGAATTCGATGAAGATGCGCTCGTCCTGCGCGCCGAGGATCTCGATCTTCGACACGTCCGGCACGCGCAGCAGTTCAGAGCGGGCCTCCTCCACATAGTCGCGCAGCTCGCGATGGGTGAAGCCGTCGGCGGTGAAGCCGTAGATGATGCCAAAGGTGTCGCCGAACTCGTCGTTGAAGAACGGCCCCACGATGCCCTGCGGCAGGGTGTGGCGGATGTCCGAGATGCTCTTGCGCACGTGGTACCAGATGTCCGGCACCTCGGCGGCGGTGGCCGAGCCCTTCAGGTGCACGAACACCGTGGTGACGCCGGGCCTGGTGTAACTCTCCAGGAAGTTGAGCTGCGGCGTCTCCTGGAGCTTGCGCTCGAGGCGCTCCGTCACTTGCCGGAAGGTCTCCTCCAGCGTGGCACCGGGCCAGTTGGCCTGCACCACCATGGTCTTGATGACGAAGGTGGGGTCCTCGGCCCGGCCGAGATTGCGGAACGCCATCACGCCGGCCACCACGGAGATGGCCATGAGATAAAGGATGATGGAGCGGTGCTTCAGCGCCCAGGCGGAGAGGTTGAAGCCGCCGCTCACAGGCTGGCTCCCGCCGGCGCCGCGAGCAGGCGCACTTTCTGCCCCGGATGCAGCGCCTGCACGCCTGCCGTCACCACGATCTCGGACGGCTTCAGCCCCTCGCCGACGCTGACCGAGGCGGGGCCGAAGCGCAGCACCTCGATGGTGCGCAGCGCCACCGTCTGGTTCTTGGGGTCCACCACCCACACGGCCGGCTTGTCGTTGAGGCGGGTGAGCGCGCTGGCCGGGATTTCCACCACCGGCCCGCGATCCACCATCACCCGGCCCACCACCGTCGTGCCGAGGCGCAAGCCCTCGGGCGGGTTGCTGAGCCCCACGCGCACCCGGAAAGTGCGGGTGACGGGATCGGCCTGCGGCGCCACCTCGCGCACCCGGCCGCTTGCGCGGACGGCGGGATCGGTGGCGAGCGCCACCTCCACCTCGGGATCGCCGGGAATGCCGGAGAGCAGGGCCGCGGGCACATCGAACACCGCGTCGCGGCCATCCTGGCGCGCCACCTCGATCACCGGCTGGCCGGCCTGCACGACCTCGCCCGGCTCGGCCCGGCGCTGGGTGACGACGCCGGCGGAATCCGCCTTCAGCTCGGTGAAGCCGAGGCGGTCCTCGGCCATCTGCAGGCGCGCCTGCGCGTCGTCCACCTGGGCGCGGGCGTTCAAGAAGGCCTGCTCGGCCTGCTCATACTGGGCGCGCGGGGTGAAGCCGCGGGCGAGCAACTGGCGCTGGCGCTCATACTGGTTGCGGGTCTGGGTGAGGTTGGCGTTGGCGGCGCCCAGCGCGGCCTGGGCCGAGCGCAGCGCGTTCTGCTCGTCCTGCGGATCGAGCCGGGCGAGCACCTGCCCCGGTGCCACGCGGTCGCCCACGTTCACCAGCCGGTCGATGATGCGGCCGGAGATGCGGAAGCCGTAGGTCGCCTCGTTCTGCGCCTCCACCACGCCGGTGAGGCTCACGGCGTCGCTCGCCGCGCGGCTGGTGGCGACGATGGTGCGCACCGGGCGGGGATCCTGCGCCTGCGGCGGCTGGGACTCGCCGCAGCCGGCGAGCAGGAAGAGACCGAGGCTCGCCAGGACCAGACGGGGCCGACCGCCAAACGCGTTCCCCTCCAGATACCTCCGGGTGTTTCGCACGCGTCGTCCCCCCTGCCCACGTCCTGGACTGGCTATAACGGAGCGGTCAAGGCCGCGCTAGATTGGCGGTTTGCTCAGCCATGCAATGGGCGCCGGCCTGGGATGTGCGTCCGGTGGACAGCGACGGTAGGGAAGGCGCTTAGGGCCGGCCGCTCACGGGCCGGAGCGGATGGGGTCCGGCGGATCCACGCCGATGAGGTGGCGCGCCTTCGGCGGCTCCGCCCCGCGATGGAAACGCGCCACCGCGGCCTGGACGTCGGCATCGGCGCGGGAGACGCGGCGGTGCTGGCGCAGGTGCTCGGCCCAGGATTCCACCATGAACCATTCCAGCAGGAGCTCCGGGTCCGCCGCATCCTCGCTCACGCCCCAGCTGTAGGCGCCGTCGCGCCGGCGGGCGGCCGACAGCCGGAAGAGGGCGGCGAGGAAATCTGGCCGGTCCTCGCGCGCCACGCGATACTCGATGAGGATGAGGACGGGGCCGCGGTCGTTCTCCACCGGCTCGGCGAGGAGCGGCTCGGGCCAGTGGAGCGAGGGCGCAAGGTCCGCCTCGCCCGCCGGCAGGCGCACGCGGCGCAGCAGCAGGCTCACGCCCGCAAGGCCGGCGCCGGCCGCCACCAGCGTCGGTGCCAGGCCGATCTGCTGGGCGATGATGCCCCACAGCACGCTGCCGCCCGCCATGGCGCCGTTGAAGGCGGTGAGATAAACCGCCAGCGCCCGCCCCCGCACCCAGTTGGGCAGGATGGACTGGGCGGTGGCGTTCAGCGTGGTCAGCGCCACGATCCAGGCCCCGCCCATGGCGAGGAGGATGAGCACCGCGGCGATGCGCGGCGGCGCAAGGGCAAGGCTCGCGGTGGCGGCCGCCGTCACCAGCGCGGCACCGAGCACCAGCGCGTCCGCGTCGAGCCGGGCGCGCAGCCGCGGCAGGGCCAGCGCGCCGGCGATGGCGCCGGCCCCCACCGAGCCCAGCAGCACGCCGTAATAGGCCGCGTCGCCGTTCAGCAGGTTGCGCGCCACCAGCGGCAGCAGCGCCCACACCGCACTGGCGAAGGCGAAAAAGAAGACCGCGCGCAGCAGGACCACATGCAGTTCGCGGCTCGCGCGGGCATAGCGCAGGCCGGCCCGGAACGCGCCGGGGAAGCGTTCCGAGAGGGCATCCCCGGCCGGGACGCTGCGCCGCCACCACCACAGCGCGCCGATCACCGCGATATAGCTCACCACGTCCGCGCCATAGGTGACGGCCGCGCCGAAGCCGGCCAGCAGCACGCCGCCCAGCGCCGGGCCGATGGCGCGCGAGATGTTGATGCCCAGCGAGTTGAGCGCCACCGCATTCTTCATCTCGGCGCGCGGCACCAGCTCGGGCACGATGGACTGCCAGGTGGGCGCCACCAGCGCCGCCCCGACGCCGCCGAGGAAGGTGAGCGCCACCAGCGACGACACGGTCATCAGGCCGAGGAAGGACAGCGCCATCAGTCCCGCGCTCACCAAGGCGAGGCCGATCTGGATGGCGATGAGGAAGCGCCGCTTGTCCAGGATGTCGGACAGCACGCCGGCCGGGATGGCGAGCAGGAAGACGGGCAGCATGGCGGCCGCCTGCACCAGCGCCACCGCGGCGGGGGAGGCGGAGAGGTCGGTGACCAGCCAGGCGCTGGCCACGTCGCGCATGAAGCTGCCGGTGTTGCCCAGCACCGTGGCGCCCCACAGCACCGCGAACACCGGCCGCGCCAGCGGGGCGAACGCGCCGGGCGCCGGGGCGGGGGGAGGAGACGGGGCAGTGGCGGGCGCGCCGGCATCGGCATGGGGCTGATCGCTCACGCGCGCACCTCCCTGGACGAGGAGATGAGATCGTACCACGCCACAAGGACGAAGGCGCCGGCGAGGCCCAGATGCTCGAAGAAGGCGTTGGCCGCCATGAAGCGCTCGGGGCCGGCCGGCATCCCCCAGAAGCGGTTGGCGACGAAGCTCGCGGCCAGGGTGAAGACGGCGAGGCCCAGCGCCCCGAGCCAGCGCCAGACGCCGCTGAGCACCAGTGCCGCGCCGCCCAGCTCCACCGCGATGGTGAGGGCGGCGACGGGGGCGGCGGGCTCGAGCCCGAAATGCGCCGCCTCGGCCACCGCCGCCGGAAAATCAACGAGCTTCACGAAGCCGCCCTGCAGATAGGCGGCCGTGAGCGCCAGCAGGGCCAGCGCCCTGACCGGCGCCGGGGCGATAACCCGCCGTGCGGCCTGCGCCACGGCGCGCGGGAACGAGGAGCCGCCCATTCCCGTCACACCGCCCAGCAGGCGCAGCCCAGCGCGCCGAAGAAGCCGCGGGCATCGGCCACCGGCAGGCCGGCGCCCCAGGCGGAGGCATGGGCATGGCCGTGCACGCCGCAGGGCTTGGCGCAGCCGCAGCCGGCGAAGCTGTAGCGCGCCGCGCCTTCCGCCTGGGCCGGACGGGGCTGGTAGCCGCCGAAGCGTCCCACGGGCGACCAGTCCGGCATGGCCGGCGGCAGGGGCGGGGCGAACCGGCGGAACGCGCCGTCGCCATGCACCGCCTTGCCCCCCACGAAGGTGAGCACGGAGGTGATGTCGCGGATGCGGTCCTCCGGCACGGCGAAGTAATCCTCCGACAGCACCGCCAGGTCGGCGAGTTGCCCGGCCTTGATCTGGCCCTTGGCGCCCGTTTCGGTGGAGAACCAGGTGTTGGCTTCGGTCCACAGGCGCAGCGCGCTCTCGCGGTCGAGGCGGTTCGCCGGTGGATAGAGGGAGAGCCCGCCCATGGTGCGGCCGGTGACGAGCCACGACAGGGAGATCCAGGGATTGTAGGAGGCGACGCGCGTCGCATCGGTGCCGGCGCCGACGGGAACGCCGGCCTCCAGCATGCGCCGCACCGGCGGCGTGCGCTCGGCGGCGCGGGCGCCGTAGCGGTCGACGAAATACTCGCCCTGGAACGCCATGCGGTGCTGCACGGCGATGCCGCCGCCGAGCGCCGCGATGCGGTCGATGTTGCGGTCGGTGATGGTCTCGGCGTGGTCGAAGAACCAGTTGAGCCCGGCGAGGGGCACGTCCGCATTCACCTTCTCGAACACGTCGAGAGCACGCGAGATGGTCTCGTCATAGGTGGCGTGCAGGCGGAACGGCCAGCGGTTCTCGGCGAGCAGCCGCACCACCGGTTCCAGCTCGCTTTCCATGCCGGGCGGCAGTTCCGGCCGCTCCACCTGGAAGTCCTCGAAGTCGGCGGCGGAATAGACCAGCATCTCGCCCGCGCCGTTGTGGCGATAATAGGCGTCGCCCTGTCCGGGCTTCACGTTCTTGGCCCAGCCGGCGAAGTCGGCCAGCTCCGCCTTCGGTTTCTGGGTAAAGAGGTTGTAGGCGATGCGCACGGTGAGGAGCCCCTCGCGGTGCAATTCCTCGATGATGGCATAGTCCTCGGGATAGTTCTGGAAGCCGCCGCCGGCGTCGATCACCGAGGTGACGCCGAGTCGGTTCACCTCGCGCATGAAATGGCGGGTGGAGTTCTTCTGGTACGCTTCCGGCAGCTTCGGCCCCTTGGCCAGCGTGGCGTAGAGGATGGTGGCGTTGGGGTGGGCCACGAGCAGGCCGGTGGGGGTGCCGTCGGCGGCCCGCACGATCTCGCCGCCGGGCGGGTCGGGCGTATCCTTGGTGTAGCCCACCACGCGCAGCGCCGCCGCATTCAGCAGCGCCCGGTCGTAGAGGTGCAGGATGAACACCGGCGTCTCCGGTGCCACCGCATTGATCTCCTCCAGCGTCGGCAGGCGCTTCTCGGCGAACTGGTGCTCGGTGAAGCCGCCCACCACGCGCACCCATTGCGGCGGCGGGGTGACGGCCACCTGCGCCTTCAGCATGGCCATGGCGTCGGCGAGGCTGGTCACCCCGTCCCAGCGCAGCTCCATGTTGTAGTTGAGCCCGCCGCGGATGATGTGCATGTGGCTGTCGATGAGGCCGGGAATGACCCGCCGCCCGTCGAGGTCGATGATGCTGGTGGTCGGGCCGGAGAGGCGCATGGCATCCTGCGTCGGCCCGGCGTAGACGATGCGGCCGTCGGCGACGCACACCGCCTCGGCCTGCGGATTGCCGGGGTCGAGGGTGGTGACCTTGCCGTTGAACAGGATGAGATCGCAGGGCTCGGGGCTGCCGGATTCGCTCATGGTCTTGCCTTGGACTGGAAGGGTCGCGTTCAGCCGCGGCCGGGGGGAGGGGGCGGCTCCGCCGGGGCCTCGGCGTCGGTGCGCCGCCCCGGCAACTGCCCGAGGACATGGTCGGAGCAGTCGGCGAGCCCGATGGACCGGGCGAGGCCGTCGCCATTCAGCAGATGGCGGGCGACGGGCACGATCTGCTCGCCGATGAGGATGCCGAAGAGCCCCACCAGCGCCACCACGGGTGGGGCCGGCGAGCGCACGTTGATGAGGCTGTAGACGATGCCCACCAGAAGGCCGGCGCCGAGGGAGGCGAGGTAGAGCTTCATGCGCCCTCTCTCTCGATTACGGGGGCGCCGGCCGGAGCCGGCGCCCGCTCGGATCAGGAATTGATGAAGGCGAGGAGGTCGGCGTTGATGACCTCGGCATGGGTGGTGCACATGCCGTGCGGGTAGCCGGGATAGACCTTCAGCTCGGCGCCCTTCACCAGCTTGGCGGAGAGCAGGGCCGAATCGGCGATGGGGACGATCTGGTCGTCGTCGCCGTGCATCACCAGGGTCGGCACGGTGACCGCCTTGAGGTCCTCGGTGAAGTCGGTTTCCGAGAAGGCCTTGATGCCGTCGTAATGGGCCTTGGCGCCGCCCATCATGCCCTGCCGCCACCAATTCTCGATGACGCCCTGGGACACCTTCGCGCCCGGCCGGTTGAAGCCGTAGAACGGGCCGGTGGGGACATCGAGGAAGAATTGCGCGCGGTTGGCCGCGAGCGCCGAGCGGAAGCCGTCGAACACCTCGATGGGCAGGCCGCCGGGGTTGGCCGCGGTCTTCAGCATCAGCGGCGGCACGGCGCCGATGAGCACCAGCTTCGCCGCGCGGCCCGCGCCGTGCTTCACGGTGTAGTGCAGCGCCTCGCCGCCGCCGGTGGAGTGGCCGATGTGCACCGAATTCTTCAGGTCGAGATGATCCACCACCGCCGCGGCATCGGCGGCGTAATGGTCCATGTCATGCCCGTCCCAGACCTGGGTGGAGCGGCCGTGGCCGCGCCGGTCGTGGGCCACCACGCGGAAGCCCTTGGCGACGAAGAACAGCATCTGCGCGTCCCAGTCGTCCGACGAGAGCGGCCAGCCGTGGTGGAAGACGAGGGGACGGGCGTCCTTCGGACCCCAATCCTTGTAGAAGATCTCGACGCCGTCCTTTGTGGTGACGCTAGGCATGGCTGTGTGTCCCATGGTTGCAGTGCGCGGGTTGGAGCTCTGGGCCGCTGCCGGCGGCAGCGGGGAGAGGGTCGCCGCGAGCGCCGCGCCGGCGCCCATCTCCAGGATCGACCGACGGGAGGGCCAAAATCCGGCGCAGGGCGCGGCCGCCTGAGGCGGTGCGGCAGAAGGTGGGGACTTCGAGGTCATTGCGGCACCTCAATGGCCCTCGGAGGCGCCGAACATCGTCTTGGCGTAGATGATGCCGAGGCCGTAGGCGCCGCCGAACTGCTTGGCGATGGACGTGGTCATGTCGTAGGTGCCGGTGCGCGCCCAGTCGCGCTGGAGCTCCAGCAGATATTGCAGGGCGGTCATGGGGCGGGCGCCGGCCTGCACCATGCGCTCCATGGCCCGCTCGTGGGCCTCGTCGGAAACGTCGCCGCAGGCGTCGGCGATGACATACACCTCGAAGCCCTGGTCGATGGCCGAGAGCGCCGGGCCGACGATGCACACGCCGGTCCACAGGCCGCACAGCACGATGCGCGCCTTGCCGATCTCGTTCACCCGGGCGATGACCGCGGCATCCTCCCAGGTGTTCATGGACGTGCGGTCGAGCATCGCCTGGCCGGGGAAGGCCGCCGAGATTTCGGAGAACATGGGGCCGGAGAAGCTCTTCTCCGCCACCGTGGTGAGAATGGTGGGCACGCCGAAGCCGGCCGCCGCATGGGCGACGAGGGCGGCGTTGTTGCGCAGGTTCACGGCGTCGATGGACTTGGTCGCGAACGACATCTGCGACTGGAAGTCGATCATGATGAGGGTATGATCGGTGGGGGTGAGCAGCATTCCGCCAGGGGCAGCGACGGCGTTGGTCACGGAGGTCTCTCCTTCTGGGTGGGGCGCGGGCACGCTAGCGCCCCGACCCCGTGTGGGCCATTAGTTACTTCGGGGATACCGGTCGATACGATGAAGAGCGAAGCAAAGCTGAAGCAAAACCTCCATGCCTCCTGCGCCGCCGAGCCGATCCTCAAGTTCTTCGCCCAGGAATGGACGAGCCACATCGTGGCGGCGCTGTCGCGCGGGGGGACGCTGCGTTTCGGCCAGCTGCGGCGGGCGCTGCCGGGCGCGCCCTCGGCGAAGGTGCTCTCGGCGCGGCTGAAGGCGCTCGAGGCCGGCGGCTACGTGGCGCGTCGGGAGATCGAGGGCCGGGTGCGGCTGGTGGAATACAGCCTCACCGACGCCGGCCGCGCCGCCGACCTCGTGCTCGCGGGCACCGAGGCGCTGGCGCCCCCGCGCACCTCCCCCTGACCCAGCGGAAACCTTCCGAGCTGCGCTGGCGATCATGGCACGATCCCTCGACGTTCATGGCGAGGATGGCGCCGGCCGACCGCCGCGGTCTTGCCGATTAGGGGCGCTTTTGAACAATCGAACGCCGAACCGGGCACCGGCCGGTGCGAAACCCCGGCCGGAAAGCTGGGGCGCACACCCTTGAGCGTCAGTGCCGGCGCCGCCACGCGCCGGGGGCGAGGCCGGTGTGGCGCGAGACGGTGCGCGTCATGTGACTCTGGTCGGAGAAGCCGCAGCTGAGCGCCACGTCGGCCAGCGGCAGGCTGGAGTTCACCAGCAATTCCCGTGCACGTTCAACCCTTTGGCGGAGCAGCCACTGGTAGGGCGTCACCCCTGTCGCGGCGCGGAAGCCGCGGATGAATTGGCTGCGCGAGACTCCGCAGGCGTCGGCGACGTCGCCGATCAGCACGTTTCCCTGAAGCGACTCCACCAGCAGCTCCTGCGCCCGCCGGACCTGCCCCAAACTCATCCCCCTCCGCCGCTCGGGCCTTGGATTTCCGCCGTGAAGGCGCAGGACGAGATGGAGCTGGATGGCCGTCGCCACCTGGTCAACGAACAGCGCCGCACTGCGCTCCGGCGCGGCAAGGGACGGCAGCAATGCCCGCGCAAGCCCCGCCAGCACAGGGTCCGCCGTGCCGGGGGAGCAGGAGAGCGCATCGACGGGAGGAAGGTCGAGATCGGCACAGGCGCGGTGCAGCGCCCGCGGGGCGATCTCCACCAGGACGAAATCGAAGCCCGTCACGATGTCGGCGCGGTAGTCGTCCAAGAAGGAGCGCACGTAGCAGCTGTCTGGGGCAAACGCATAATCGGCCTTCCGCCCCGCCTCGAAGATCCGCCGGCGATGGCCCGCCCCGAGGGCGACGCCCGCCAGAAGCCCCCGTCCGCTCGCCTCCGTTTCGACCCGGCTCTGATCGCGCTCCCTGTGGGTGCGCCGATAGATCACAAAGCCGTTACCCGAGAGTTCCTGTGGTGGGCCGAGAGAGGCGACGGTGCAGCCGAGGCTGTCGCGGGCAGGACTGCGGCCCCGGACCGCTGCGCTTTGCTCCTGCGTCGACATGGCTTTGATCCCGGCATCCGCAATGAACGGGAAAACCTTGCACCCTTGCAATGCGAGGTCCATCGTCCATTGCGTGTGTCCGGGTTGTAAGAAGGTTGTGTCTCCAGTTTCCCGTTGATCGGACCGTGACCGGCCAGGTCAGCGAACATAAATCCATGCTCGCTCGGCGGGGGAGAGATCGCCGAGCGACTGCGAGAACTGACGCGGAGCGACTCCGGGGCTCGCTGTCGCAAATTTGCAAAAATGCAAAAATATCGCCGATCACTGCCCGCGGTAGGCGGCGTAGGCGAAGGGCGTCACGGTCAGCGGTACGTGATAGTCGCCGGTGGGCTCGTCGATGCAGAACACCACCGGCACCACGTCGAGAAAGCCGAAGCCGCGATCCACCGCGCCGGTGCGGCGGAAATATTCGCCCACGTGGAAGCGCAGCTCATAGCGGCCGATGCGCAGCGGCGCCCCTGAGAGGAGCGGCTCGGTCTGGCCGTGGGCGTCGGTGACGGCCTCCACCAGCGGCTGCGTGGTGCCGCAGGGCAGTGCGCCGGAGACTTCGTGCAGGGCGAGGCGCATGCCCTCTGCGGGTCGCCCGCGGCTGGTGTCGAGCACGTGGGTGGTGAGCCGGCCGGCGAGGTCCGGCAGGCCGTGGTCTGCCACGCGGTCGGCGATGCGATAGCGCGTGATGCGGGCGATCTCGCCCAGCGCCATCGCAAGCTCCTCCTCCCGGCTTGCGGCGAGCCGCTGCTCGAACACCTCCAGCATGGCGGCACGGCCGTAGTGGCGCGCGCACAGGATGAAAGGAAAGCCGAACCGCGCCCGGTAGGCGGCGTTCAGCGCATCCCAGCGCTGCGCCTCCGCATCCGGCAGGCGGTCGAGCCCGAGGGCGGACTGTTCGCCGGTGGACTCCGCCGTCATTGTGCCGTCCCGCGCTGCCGGGCCGGCGAGATCGGGATGGCCGGCGAACAAGGCGACGCGGGCGGCCTCGGGCAGGGCGGCGACGAGGCCGACCATGGCGCCGTGCAGCGCCTCGACGCTGGCGAAAGGGCGCAGCCGCGCCGCCTGTTCGGCCACCCAGGGCGCATGCTCGAACACCGGCCCGAGGCAGGCGGTGAAAGTGGCGTCGTCGCAGGCATTGAGCTGGGCGAGAGTGGGCCGGGTGAAAGCGGGAACGGTCATCGGCAGACCTCCGGGCGTGGGCGGACGCGGGATTCCGCCGGCGGCAGGAAAGCGGGATCGAAGATCTCTTCCACCGTCGGCAGGCGGGGCAGGCCCTTGGCGGCGGCGATGAGGGCGATGGTGGTGGCGATGCGGGCAGGGTCGGCGTCGCCAATGCCCCGCGTCACCGCCTCGGGATGCGCCATCTCCAGCGCCAGCGTGCCTTTCAGCCGGGCGCGGTTGGCGGCGCGGTCCATGGCCGGGTTGCGGCGGACCACCGCGTCGGTGGCCGCCTCGAGGTCCTCCATCACGTCGGCGAGGCCGCGGTTGACCGCCCGCACGAGGCCGCTCACCGCATCCGGGTGATCGCGCCGGAGCGTTTGCGACACCATCAGCGCCGCTCCATAGAGCGAGGGCACGTGGTGCTGCCACTCGAAGTGCCGCAGCATCGCGCTCGGGTCGAGCCCGGCCTCGATGGTCTGGGCATTGATGGTGTTGACGAAGCCGAACAGGCCGGCCCATCGCCCATCGAGCATCAGCGGGACGATGTCCTTGTGGGGAAGGTCGCTGACCTCCACCTTCACCGTCGCCGGATCGAGCCCCGTGGCCCGGCAGAATTCGGGAAACATCCGCCAGGCCGCGTCATTGGGATGGGACACCAGGGTGCGCCCGGCAAGGTCGGTCGGCGCGGCCACCGGCCCGGCTGCCGGCACGGCGATGGTGTAGGGCGAGCGATTGTGCATGGCGAACACCGCCACGGGCGCGCGCTCGGGATGCGCGGCGGCAAATTCCACTAGCGCGTTCATATCGCCGTAGCCCGCATCGAAGGCGCCGCCGGCGAGCCGCGGCACGGCGTTGGCGAGGGTGTCGCCCTCGGTGAAGGCGACCTCCAGCCCCTCGTCGCGGAAGTAGCCGCGGTCATCGGCGAGGAAAAACCAGGCCTGGGGTCCGGAATAGAAGGTATTCAGGATGAAGTTCAGGCGCACGGGCGTCGCCATGGGTCGCTCCCTTGGATCTGTGTGGGCGGCGCGGGCTCAGTCTTCCTTCAGCGCCACCTGCCGGGTCTTGGCGAAGCTCGGCAGCAGCATGAGGCCGAGCATCAGGGCGCAGATGAGGAGGAGGCCGGCGGAGATGGGCCGCTCGATGAAGGTCGCCGCATCGCCGCCCGACAGCAGCATGGCGCGCTTGAAATTCTCCTCCATCATCGGCCCGAGGATGAAGCCCAGCACCAACGGCGTCGCCTCGAAGCCGAGCTTCGCCATGACATAGCCGAGCACGCCCATCATCACCGCCAGATAGACGTCGAACGAAGCGTTCGCGATGGAATAGACGCCGATGGCCGAGAAGAACAGGATGGCCGGGAACATCAGCCGATAGGGCACCTGGAGCAGTTTGACCCACAGCCCCACCAGCGGCAGGTTCAGCACCAGCAGCATGAGATTGCCGATCCACATGGAGGCGATCATGCCCCAGAACAGCGGTGCGTGCTCCACCATCACCTGCGGGCCGGGGATCACGCCCTGGATGGTCATCGCCCCGGCCATCACCGCCATGATGGCGTTGGAGGGCACGCCCAGCGTGAGCAGCGGAATGAAGGAGGTCTGCGCGCCGGCATTGTTGGCGGCCTCCGGGGCGGCGACGCCGGCGATGGCGCCCTTGCCGAAGCGCTCCGGCGTCTTCGAGATCTTCTTCTCCAGGGCGTAGGCGCCGAAGGAGGCGAGGAGCGCACCGCCGCCGGGCAGCACGCCCAGAACCGAGCCGAGGAAGGTGCCGCGCACGATGGGGCCCGCGCTCTCCCTCAGCTCCTCCCGCGTGGGAAACAGGTCCCGGAGCGGGATGGCGCCAATGCGGGTGAGATCGCGCTCTAGATTGAGGATGATCTCGGTGATGCCGAACAGACCCACCGCGATGGCGACGAAACTCATGCCGTCGGCCATGGCGTCCACGCCGAAGGTGAGGCGCGGCATGGGGGAATTGGCGTCGGTTCCGGCGAGGCCGAGGAAGACGCCGAACAGGATCATCACCACCGCCTTGTGCAGGGCGCCGGCCGCCAGCACCATGGAGCAGACGAGGCCGAGCAGCATCAGCGAGAAGTATTCCACCGGCCCGAATTTCAGGGCCAGAGCCGCCATGGCGGGGCCGAACTGGGCGATGAGCAGGGTCGAGACGGTGCCGGCGAAGAAGGAGCCGATGGCGGCGATGGCGAGCGCCGCTCCGGCGCGGCCCCGCTTCGCCATGGCGTAACCGTCGAGGGTGGTCGCCACCGAATTGGCCTCGCCCGGCAGGTTGACCAGGATCGCCGTGGTGGAGCCGCCGTATTGCGCGCCGTAATAGATGCCCGCCAGCATGATGAGCGAGGTGGTGGGCGCAAGGTGGAAGGTCAGCGGCAGCAGCATGGCCATGGTGGCCACCGCGCCGATGCCCGGCAGCACCCCGATGAGCGTGCCGAGCAGCACCCCGAGAAAGCAGAACAGCAGATTCTCGAACCCGGCGGCGACGCTCATTCCGAGCGCGATATTCTGCAACAGGTCCATGACCGGCTCCCGCGAGAGGGATGGAAGGGCGATGGCCTCTCCCACAGCGGGAGAGGGAGCGGTGTCCCGTGGGCCTCAGCGCGGCCAGATGGGAATGGCGAGGCCGAGGCCCTTGACGAAGGCGAAGGCCCCGAGGGCGGCGAGCACCACGCACAGATAGGGTGTCTCGCGGTGCCGGGTGATGGGGCTGGCGAAGCTCGCCACATAGGTGGACGCGACGACCGCGAGGACGATGCCGTAGCGGTCCACCAGAAGGCCGAACACGCACACCGCCGCCGAGATCACGAGGAGCGGTCGCCAGTGCACCGTCTCCTCCACTTCGGCCGCGTCCCAGAAGCCGGCGAGGGTCATGCCCGCCCCGGCGAGGACGATGAGCCAGGCCACCGCGTTGGGCACGTAGCCGGGCCCCATTTCGGTGACGGTGCCGATCTCCAGGTCGCCCACGGCGAGCAGGCAGAAGCCGCCGAGGGCGAGGACGAAGAGGCCGGAGAGAAACTCGCGGCGCCGGAGCAGGGCAGGGGCATTGAGGATGGCGCGTGGCATGGCGGCCTCACTTCTCCTGCGCGCCGGCCTCGATGATGAGGGGGCGCCACACCTCGATCTGGTCGGCGACGAAGGCGCCGTATTCGGCCGTGGTCATGGGCCGGGTTTCGACGCCCCAGGCGAAAAGCTTCTCCTTCACCGCCGGCAGGGCGAGAGCGTCGGCGACCGCATCCTGGATCTTCTTGGTCAGGTCCGGCGCCATGCCGGCGGGGCCGGACACGCCGAGCCAGTTTTCCAGCACGATGTCGATGCCCTGCTCGCGGAAGGTGGGCACGTCCGGGGCCTGCGAGATGCGCTGCGGGGCGGCGACGCCGAGGGCGACCGCCTCGCCGGCCTTCAGCATGGGCACGTTCTGGGCGAGCAGGTCGTAATAGGCCTTCAGCACGCCGGCCTTGAAATCCTGGATGGCCGGGGCGCTGCCCTTGTAGGGCACGTGGGTCATCTGGAGGCCGGTCTTCTTCTTGATGGCTTCGCCGAGAATGTGGCTGATGGAGCCGACGCCGCTCGAGCCGTAGGTGAGCTTCTCGGTCTTGGAGAGGGCGACGAGGCCCGCCATGTCCTTCACGCCCAGCGAGGGCTGCACCATCAGGCCGGGGGCGGAGGCGCCGATATAGGCGATGTGGGTGAAGTCCTTCACCGGGTCGTAGGGGATCTTCTTGAACTGGGTGGGGGCGATGGTGAAGGGGGCGTTGTTGGCGAGGATCAGCGTGTAGCCGTCCGGCGCCTCCTTGCGCACGAGATCCGCCGCAACGGTGCCGCCGGCGCCGGGCCGGTTGTCCACCAGGAACTGCTGGCCGAATTTCTCCGTGAGGTGCTGGCCCACGAGGCGGGCGACGATGTCGCTGGTGCCGCCCGGCGGGAAGCTCACCACGATGCGCACAGGCTTCGCCGGCCAATCCGACTGGGCGACGGCAGCGCCGGGCGCGAGGAGCGCGGCGCCGAGGGCCGCGGCCATGCCGCCGGCGAGGAGAGTGCGGCGGGACAGGCCGGAGCGGGCAGCAGGGGGCATCGGAAGCGGCATGGTCGGCATCCTCTGGATCAGGTGCGCGGTGCGATCCGCGCTTGTGGGGGCTGAGTTTGTGAGGAGAAGGCTAGGCACTTCCTCCATTGCCGTCCATCGCAGCTTGGGCAACAATCCATTCTAGAAATTAGAATGGAGATCCTTCCGGTGAGGAACCCCTTCGTGCCCGCGGCCCTGCGCTACGTGGACCAGGTGGCGCGCTCGGGCTCCATCCAGCAAGCGGCGCGGGAACTGCGCGTCGCCGCTTCCGCCATCGACCGGCAGATCCTGCTGCTGGAGCAGGATCTCGGCGTGGAGCTGTTCGAGCGCCGTCCGCGCGGCATGCGGCTCACCGCCTCGGGGGAGGCCATCGTCGGCCTCATCCGGCGCTGGCGCATGGAGGAGCGGCGCGCGGTGGCGGAGATCCGCCGGCTCCAGGGCATCCAGCAGGGTCATGCGCGGCTGTTCGCCATGGACAGCCACGCCACCGGCCTCCTGCCCCGCCTCGTGGAGCAGGTGGCGGCGTCGCATCCCTTCATCTCCCTGGACATCGAGATCGGCAGCCCGGATGAGGCTGCCCCGGCGCTTGTGGGCGGACGGGCGGACATCGCCATCGCCTTCAATCTGCCGCCGCGCCGCGATCTCGAAGTGCTGTGGCGGGCCGACCTGCCGTTCGGCTGCGTGGTGGCGCCGGGCCATCCCCTCGCGCGCGGCGCATCGGTGAGCCTGCAGGAGATTTCCTCCCACCCGGTGGTGCTGCAGAGCCGCTCGCTGGCCATCCGCCGCTTCCTCGATGCGCAGTACGGCTGGCTGTTCGCCGATCCCAAGGGGCGGATCGAGACCAATTCGCTCCAGCTCATGAAGCAGCTCGCCTGTTCCGGCCGCTACGCCCTCATCACCTCGGAGCTGGATGCCGCGCCGGAGCTGGTCTCGGGGGCGCTCAGGTTCATTCCCGTGCGCGACACCGGCGCCGAGCCGCAGAGCATTTCCGTGGCGGTGGAGGCGAAGGGGCTCGATTCCGTGGTGCGGCTGGTGGCCAGCGCGGCGGTGGCCTGCGTCACCGCCTGTCTCGCCGAGGTGCGGGCTGTGGGCGCGCCTCAGGCGGCGTCGGGCGCCTGAACCGGGCGCGGGCGGCGGTGCAGGGCCGCGAGCACCATCGACACCACAACCATCAGGGCGACGCCGATGAAGATGCCGGCGAGCCGCTCCAGCACCGGCAGCACCTCGGCGGGGGGGCCGCCGTCCGTCACCAGCGCCGTGATGAAGGCGAGCCCGCCCTGCGTGCCGATGTAGGACTGCGCGCCGCCGCCGTGGTGGAGCCGCGAGAAACAGAAGATCCCGGCGGCGAGCACGGTGGCATAGACGAGCAGCGCGTCCAGCTCGAACAGCAGCGCCGCGAGGCCGAGGGCGGCGCCGAGCACGCAGCCGAGGAAGCGCTGGCGCGCGCGGACACGGATGGAGGCGAAGTCCTTGTCCAGAACCGCGAGGCTTGAGCCGATGGCCTGCGGCATGGACGGCAGGTCGAACCACGACCACAGCGCGACCATGGCGACCACGGACACGCCCGCTACCAGCGCCAGATGGACGAGATCGAGATCGGCATCGCGGCCCTGGGACGCCGCGCCCTGCGGCGGCGGGACCGCGCTCCCTCGCGGGCGTCCGACGGCATGGGCGAAGGCGCTCGCCACAACGCCGCAGGCGATCTCGAGGAAGCGGTTCTCGGCGAAGGCGAAGAGGGCGTCGGTCTCGACGATGCTCACCGCGATCATCAGCATCAGCGTGATGGTGCCGTAGAACCAGGCGTAGCCATAGCGGCTGGCGAAGCGCTGGTAGGAGCCGACGGCGCAGATGATGAACAGCGCCAGCGCCTGGAACGCAGGCACCCCTTCAAGCCCGATGGCGAGGGCGTAACCCGCGGTGAGCCCCACGGCGGTGCCGACGAGGCGCATGGCGGCCTTGCGCCAGAGGGCGGCGAAGTCGGGGTTCGACACCACCCAGGCCGAGATGGCGGCCCACCACAGGCCCTCCAGCCCGAGCGCGGCCGCCATCAACACCGCCAGCACGACGCTCGCGGCGGTGATGAGGCCCTGCCGCGCGCTCCAGCCGGGGGACGCCATGGCTCAGAACCAGATCAGCACGCGGGCATCGGCGCCGCGATAGAGCGGCTGCTGCTGCGGCACGGCGCCCATGTCGATGAGCACGGGAAAGCGGCGGGGCAGGCGGATCCAGTCGGTGTCGAGTGGCACGTAGGGCAGGGCACCGGTCTCGGTGGCGGCGCGGGCGATGCCGGGGGAAATTGAGCGCACCGTTCCCCAGTGCAGCCGCCACGGGTCCGAGCCGATGGTGAACAGCACGCTCTGCCCTGGCTTCAGCCGGGCGAGGTGGCGCTCCTCTACGGCGGCGAGGATGTGCCAATCCGCATTGGACACCACCGCCGCCAGCGGCTTTCCGGCGCTGGCATAATCCCCCACCCGCGCGGTCAAAGGCGCGACGCGGCCGGCGGCCGGGCTGGTGATGCGGGTGCGCGACAGCTGGTAGTTGGCCTGGGCCAGGGTCTGGACGGCGGCGGCCTGCTCGGCCTGCCGGACGGTGACCAGGGTCTGGGCGACAGCGGCGAGGCTCTGGGCCTTTTCGAGATCGGCCATGGCGACGCTGGCGTCCCGCCGCACGGTATCCAGCGCCTCGGCGGATATGTCTCCGGTGGCGGAAAGCGCCTCCGAGCGGGACTGCTGGAGCAGCGCGGTGTCGAGGGAGGCGCGGGCCGCCGCCACCATGGCGGTGCTCTCGTCGATGGCCGCGCGCGCCGTGCGGATGCGGTCGGCGGCAAGCGTCACCTCCGCCTCGGCCTGCGCCACGGCAAGGGCGAAGGGCGTGCGCTCGATCTCGGCAAGGAGCGTCCCGGCCTCCACCTGCGCATCGTCGCGCACCGGCATCTGCGCCAGCGGTCCGGACACTTCCGGCGCGACGAAGATGACGTGGGTGTCCACGTAGGCGTCGCCCGTATAGGCGAAGAAGTGCACGGAGGTTTCGTAGATCAGGAAGGCGGCGGCGACGGCGCCGATCAGGCAGGCAATGACATGGCGTTCGATAAAGGACAGCACGCGCGCCTCCGAGCATCTCGGACCGTCGCGCGCGCTCGACCTTGCCCGCGCGGGGGTGCGGTCGGGCGCCCGGCCCGACAGCTTGATAGCGCCTTTCGCGGCGAGCTGGCCAGTGCGTACGGCCCGACTTGCCTTCCTTTGGACTTACGCTTCCACCTTGAGCCCCACCGCACCGCGCCGCTCCAGCACCGAGAGTGCGGCGGAGGTGCCGGCGCGCTGGATCTTCACGTCGATGCCGTCTTCTCCCAGCCTCAATCCGCGCAACACGAGGCTGTCGAGGAAGTCGGGCATGGTGGGTCGATCGAAGGTCACGCGCCGGGCTGCAGTATCGAATCCGAGGCCGAGCGTCGCCTGGAGGAGGGCGAGCGGGGCCGCGGCGGCCCAGGCCTGCGGGGCGCAGGCCACCGGGTAGGAAACCGGTCCCTGGCTGCGCTGGCGGGTGAACCCGCAGAACAGCTCCGGCAGACGCCTCAGATCGAAATAGATGGCCGCGCGGAACAACCCCTCGAAGATGCGCGCGACTTCCGCCCGGAAACCGTAGCGCGCAAGGCCGAGGGCGATCATCGCATTGTCGTGCGGCCAGACGGAGCCGTTGTGATAGCTCATGGGATTGTAGCGCGCCTCCGTGGAGGCGAGCGTGCGGACACCCCAGCCGGTGAACGAGCTGTTGCACATGAGCTGGGCCACCACCGCCTCGGCCCGCTCGGGCGTCGCGATGCCACTGAACAGGGTGTGGCCAGCGTTGGACGTGCGCACCCGGCAGGGCCGCTTCTCCCCGTCGAGAGCGAGCACGTAAGTGCCGAGGGCCGCATCGAAGAAGGCTGCATCGAAGGCCGTCTTCAGCCGTTCGGCCCGGACCTCGAATGCCGAAGCCTCGCCGTCCAGGCCCAGCTGGCGGGCGATGGCGGCGGCGGCGCGCCAGGCCGCATAGACATAGCCCTGCACTTCGACGAGCGCGATGGGACCGCGCGCCAGCGAGCCGTCGGCGTGGAAGACGCTGTCGTGGCTGTCCTTCCAGCCCTGATTCACCAGACCGTCACCGCGCATGCGGCCGTATTCGACGAAGCCATCGCCGTCGCGGTCGCCATGATCGGTGATCCAGCCGAGCGCGGCCTGGACCGATGGCCAAAGCAGGCGCGCCGTATCGAGGTCGCCGGTGCGCTCAAGGTGGGCTCCGGCCAGCATTACGAAGAGCGGCGTGGAATCGACGCTGCCGTAATAGCGGCGGAACGGCACCTCCCCCAGCTCCGCCATCTCGCCGAACCGGACCTCATGCAGGATCTTGCCGGGCTCGGCGTCGGCGGCCGGGTCAAGCCGGTCGGCTTGATTGGCGGCAAGGTGGAGCAGCACGCCGCGGGCGATGCAGGGGTCCATCCACAAGGTCTGGAACGCGGTGATGAGGGCATCGCGGCCGAAAACCGTGCTGAACCACGGCACGCCCGCGTAGGGGTAGGAGCCTTCGGGCGTGTCGGTGACGAGAATGTTGAGGTCGCTCGTCGCCCGCCGCAGCGCGTCGTTGAAATGCTGGTTGGAGGATACGACCTGCGTCGCCCGCGCCGCCCGCGCGCGCAGGGTTGCGCGGGAAAGGCGCAACGCGCGGCGAAAGGCCAGCTTCGGCGTCTCGTCAGGGACATGACCCTCGCAGCGGACCTCGAAATACAGCACCTGCGTGCCGCCTGGAGGAAGGTCGAGCTGGAACAGCGCATGCCCGCCGGAGAGCGTCGTGGGCGCAGGCTCGAAGCGCAGCACCGTCATGCGCTGGCCGCCGTCGAGGCCGGAGTAGGCGAGGCGCACGGTGTCGCGCGCGACATCGGGGGCCCGCAGCGTGCCGCGCCGCAGGCGCGTCGCTCCCCGCACCTCGAACAGATCGGCGAAATCGGCGGCGAAGGACAAGGCAAGAGCGATGTTTCGCGGTTCCACATCGTAATTGTGGACGCTGATGCACTCGTGGCACGTCGACCGATAAAGAAAGCGCGAACGACGGATGTGGATGAGATCGTGCAGGATCTCCGCAACCCCCTCCGCCGCACCGAGGTCGGGATTGGTGAGGTCGCAGGTGAGAGTCGCGTTGTCATCCCGCACCGTCGAGGAAAGCAGCAGCGGCCGCACCCCCTCGATGGTCAGGAAATAGTGCGACAGATGCCGCGTGTCGCGGTGGAACACCCCGTGATTGCTGGCGAGTCCCGGCACGGCGTCGCCATGGGCGTCGAACACGGCGAACGTGTCGTCGTGTTTCAGGGTGCGCGGCGTCGTCTCGATCTGCGAGGCCGACGCGGCGATGACATAATCCGGCTCACGGTCGTCGGGTACGCTGACCCGGGCGGCTTCAGAGATGGACATCAAGGCTCCCGTTCACGAGGCGAAGCGGCGAGATCGCGGCGCTGGCAGCGGCGATCGGCTTCTCCCCGGCCCGGGCAGCGAGGCGCTGATAAATGGCGACGTAGTCGCGAGCCATCCGCTCGGCCGAGAAGCGCTGCTCGAAGATACGCCGGATCGCGGCGCGATCGAGGCGATCGATCTCGCCCACGCGCTCGATGGCTTCTTCGACGCTCTCCACCAGAAAGCCGGTGACGCCTTCTTCGAGAACTTCCGGCACGGAACCACGGGCAAACGCGATGACAGGCGTGCCGCACGACATGGCTTCGATCATCACGAGGCCAAAGGGTTCCGGCCAGTCGATCGGGAAGAGCAGCGCCGCGGCGCCGCCGAGGAAGTCCGCCTTCTGGCGCTCGTCGATCTCGCCGATGAACTCGACGCCCGGCGTCGAATCCACCATTGGCTTGATGACATCCTCCCAATAGGCGAGGTCGGCGCGATCCACCTTGGCGGCGATCTTCAGCGGCATCCCGGCCTTGGCGGCGATCTCGATGGCGCGGTCGGGCCGCTTCTCGGGCGAAATGCGGCCGAGGAAGGCGAGATAGCCCGAAGCCTTCGGGCTGAAGGGCAGCAGGTCCTTCGGCAGGCCATGGTGGATGGTGCCCGCCCAGTTCACAGGCGGCATCGGAAGGCGCTGGTGATCGGAAATGGAAATGAGGGGGAAGTCCTCATAGCAGGAATAGAGGCGGTGGACGGCGGGCAGGTCGAGCCGGCCGTGCAGCGTCGTGAGGCAGCGGGCCTGCTCTTCCCGCAGGACGGGGTAGTGCAGCAGGTCCAGATGCACGTGCATCACGTCGAAGTCGTTGGCCCGCCGGCGCACTTCTTCCAGCATCACCATGTGATGCACGATCGGGTCCACGGGGCCGGGCGTGAGGCGCAAACCGGTCTCGCACATGGGTTCCAGATGCGCCGCGGTGAGGGAATCGCCACTGGCGAACAGGGTCACCTCGTGACCGGCGCGCACCAGTTCCTCGGTGAGGTAGGACACGATCCGCTCTGTGCCGCCATAGCGGCGCGGGGGAACACTCTCGATGAGCGGGGCGACCTGGGCGATGCGCATGGATGTTCCTCCGGCGGAGGGCCGCCTGGGATAGACTGCGATGTGTGCGAATTCTTTGAGGACATAACGTAGAAACCCCCCAAACTGTTTCCCGCGGTGCGGCAAAAACTGCGGGAACGCAAGGGAATGCGTCGCGTTAGGAGGTCAGCACAGGAGTGAACGCATGAGCCTTGCCGTTCCAACGCCCGCCGCGACGCCTGTACCCGTCCTTCAGCCCGCGCTGTCCAGCGTTTCGACGCGGCGTGCCGTGCTGCACCATCGCGACCCCGCCATGCCGGAGCGGGGACATCGTGCCCGCTCCGTCGCCGCCCTCGCTGCCCGCCTCGCCCTCTTGCGCGGCGACGGTCCGGTGGTCACGACTGCCCAACCCACTGCCCCGGATCGCGAGGGCCCCTATGTGGTGCCGGATTCGACCCTCCTGACCGAAGACGCGCATCGGCTGGGCATTGTCGGTGCGGACGACCTCTACGGCGGCGTTGTGCCGTCGCGCTTCGTTGCGGGGAAGTCCATCACCCATCCCCGGCTGGATGCCGATGCGGCCTGTCCGGCGGGTTGGAGCGACGGTTTCGCCGCCGATGTGATGCCCCACGCCCTCGGCGGCTTCTCCGCCTTCACGGTTAAGGATGCACAGGCGGCGGCCCATCGCCTGCTCATCCGGGGGCCGGTGCGGTTGAAGCCCGCCTGGGCCGATGGTGGCCACGAGCAGGTGGTGGCGAGCGACGAGCGCGGCGTGGCGCGGGCTCTTGCGGAGCTCGATTCCGGCTGCCTCGCCGAATGCGGCCTCGTGCTGGAAGAGGATTTGTCCGATGTGCTGACCTTCAGCGTCGGGCGGGTGGACGTGGGCGCGCTGAGGATTGCCTATGTGGGCACCCAGCGCATGACGACGAACAATACGGGCGGCCCGGCCTACGGTGGGTCTCGCCTTTATGTGGTTCGGGGCGGTTTCGCCGAATTGGCGGCCGCTCCCTTGCCGGACGCGCTTCACCGGGCGGCGGGCCATGCCCGTGCCTATGACGAGGCGGCGGACCGCCACTACCCCGGCTTCTTTGCCTCGCGCCGCAATTATGACGTGGTGCTGGGACGGGATGCGCGGGGGCGCTCGCGCGCCGGCGTTCTCGAGCAGTCCTGGCGGATCGGTGGGGCCAGCGGGGCGGAGATCGTCGCCCTCAAGGCGCTCAACGACCCGGGACTACGCTCGGTCGTGGCCGCATGCCACGAGGCTTATGGTCCCGCCGCGAACCCTCCACCAGAGGCTGATATCTATTATCATGCTGACGACCCAGAAGTTGGATACCTCACGAAATACGCGTTCATCGAATCCAGGACCCATGCGTAGCGAAAAAGTCCGTATTCATGCCGGCGACAATGTTGTGGACGGCACCTTCGCGGTGCCTGAGACGGGTGTGCCGGGTGTCCTGTTCCTGCATGGCTGGTCGGGGAGCCAGGAGGCGGACTTGCGGCGCGCGGCCGAAATCGCGGGCCTAGGCTGCCTGTGCCTGACGTTCGATCTGCGCGGCCACGAAGCGACGCGGGAGATGCGCGACACCGTCACGCCCCGGCAGAACTTCGAGGATGCGCTCGCCGCCTACGACCTCCTCGTCTCCCAGCCCATGGTGGACAAGTCGGCCGTCGCGGTCATCGGATCGAGCTATGGGGCCTACCTTGCGCCGCTCCTGTCGGAAGCCCGGCCTGTGCGATGGATGAGCCTGCGCGTGCCGGCCATCTATCGCGATCAGCATTGGGAGAAGCCGAAGGGGAAGATCGACCGCGTCGACCTCAATCTCTTCCGCTCGCAGGAGATGAGCCCCAAAGAGAATCGCGCGCTTTCCGCGTGCGCCGATTTCCGCGGCGACGTGCTGGTGATCGAGTCGGAGGCGGACGATTACATCCCTCATCCGACGATCGCCAATTATGTGGGTGCCTTCCGGCGTGCACGCTCCCTGACCTATCGCGTCATCACCGGGGCAGACCACGGGCTGTCCGACGAGCGCAGCCGCGCCGCCTACACCACTCTCCTTGTGCGATGGATCAAGGAAATGGTGATCGGCGCCCGCTGAGGCGCCGATCGTAACGCTTTGAATCGACTAGCGCGTCAGGCTGTCTGCAGTGCGCATGTTCTGGCGCAGCGCGGGAAGGCTGCGGCCGGCCCAATCCTTCAGGACCGGCAACTCGCCGCTGGTGGCGTAGCTCTCGAACAGCGTCACCGTCTGCTTCAGCGCCTCCTCCTGCATCTGCGCATAGGCGGTGGCGAAGGCGGGGCCGGACAGCCCGCGCAGCTGTTCCAGCTTGCGCGCAGGCTCGCCCTCCAGCGTAGTCGGAAGCGAAACCTCGAGGGTAGCCGCGCGCACGAGGGTCTTCAGCTCGTCGGTGGACGCCGTGTGCTCCTGGACGAGCTTGCGGGCGAAGGTCTTGGTGGCGGGGTCGCCGACGCGCTCCATGGCGAGCTTGGACGTCTCGATTTCAAAGAGATCGCCGGTGGCTGCCGCCGCGATGAAGGCATTGGTGGACGGTACGGCGGTGGCGGGCGCTGACGTCGTGGCGGACTGCGCGCTGAGCGGCGGCACGACCGCCGCGGCGGCCAGTGTGAGACCTGCTGCCAAGGCGACGAGGGCGCGCGCTGCACCGATGGTTCCGACCATGGTTAATGTCTCCGGTTCTCCGGTGGAACGCGAGACCGCATGCCGGGTTCCTGATGCAGGCGCGCGCCGCCGCGAGCGGTCGCGACGCATCCTGGAGATCGTCATGGCCAATGCAGAGCAGTTCCGGCACGCGGTCGAACCCCGCTCCCGGCGCGAACCCATCGCCACCCGCGAGAGCGACCCTGGCGCCGCGCCCCTCGGCACCGACGATGAGGCCGCCGGCCAAAGCTACCGCCTGCGCCGTCGTCCTCTGCCGCCTTACGGGCCGCCGCAGCCGGGTGACCGCATCGCCGACGGCGATCCCATGATCGGCGTCAGGGGCCGCAGCGAGGAAGACAACCGAGCGCCCGCTTCGGCGCCCCCGGACTGGCGCCTGTGGGGCCTTACCGCCGCTTTGCTCGTCTGCGTCGCCATCGTCGCAACCGTAATGGCGGCTTGAGCCACGGCATCGGCTGCGTTTTCGCAGGCACTAGCGGTGCTTGGCCTCGGTAACCAGCGCAGTGGTATCGCTGAAGGTCAACGCAGGACCCTCGGCGAGGTTGGTGGCAGCCTTCAGGAAGCGGATGGGAAACAGAACCCCTTCCGCCTGGCCCGGGCTGATGGTGCGATTGGCCGCGTCGCGGCGCGCGGCGTCTTCCGCCTCGGCGAGCGCGGTCGAGATTTCCTGTTCGGTGAGAAGGCCCTTGCGGCGCAGCGTCTCAAGAATGCGTGACAGGACGAGCAGGACGCCTTCAAGCTGCAGGTTGGCGGTGTTCATGGTTTCCTCCCAGAGTGGCGGGCGTCGCAGCGGGCGGAGAGACGCAGCCATGCCAACGCCGCGGGCCTCGGTCGCAGTTCCCGCTTGTCGCACGGTTCTCAAGCGCGGCGGCTCCGCCTAAGATACACGCCCGCCCCGGTGTCCGCCGCCCTTTCCCATCAGCTTGACCGCCGATGCCTTCCTTACGGGAGGCGGGTGGGGTCACGGACGCAAGAAGGCGCAACGATCAGTCCCGGCGGATCGGTGGGCGCTCCAATGCCCCCGTTCGCCCACCAGGAGGATGCCATGCCGTCCGAGACCTATCCCGACGTCCAGCTCCACATCGACGGCATCTGGCGCGATGCCGAGGGCGGGCGTCGCATCCCGGTGATCAATCCGGCGACGGAGGAGGAAATCGGCACCGTCGCCCATTGCTCCCGCGGCGATCTGGACGCGGCGCTCGCGGCAGCGGAGAAGGGGTTCGCGACCTGGAGCAGGATGTCGGCCTTCGACCGTTCCAAGCTCATGCGCAAGGCCGCCGATCTTCTGCGCGAGCGCGCCGATGCCATCGCGCGCCTGATGACGCTCGAACAGGGCAAGCCGCTCGTCGAGGCGAAGATGGAGACGCTGGCCGCGGCCGATATCATCGACTGGTTTGCCGAGGAGGCGCGCCGCGCCTACGGCCGGGTGATCCCGGCCCGCGCCCCGGGCGTGTACCAGCTGGTGGTCAAGGAGCCGGTGGGTCCGGTGGCGGCCTTCACGCCGTGGAATTTCCCCATCAACCAGGTGGTGCGCAAGCTGTGCGGCGCCCTCGCCGCCGGCTGCTCCATCATCGTCAAGGCGCCGGAGGAGACGCCGGCCTCGCCGGCCGAGCTGATCCGCGCCTTCATCGACGTGGGAGTGCCCAACGGCGTCATCGGCCTCGTCTACGGCGTGCCGGCCGAGGTGAGCGAGTATCTCATTCCCCATCCCATCATCCGCAAGATCACCTTCACCGGCTCGACCCCCGTGGGCAAGCAGCTGGCGGCCCTCGCCGGCGCGCACATGAAGCGCGTGACCATGGAGCTCGGCGGCCATTCGCCGGTGATCGTGTTCGACGATGCGGACGTGCAGGCGGCGGCGAAGCAGATCGCCACCGCCAAGTTCCGCAATGCCGGCCAGGTGTGCGTCTCGCCCACGCGCTTTCTGGTGCAGGAGAAGGTCTATGACGAATTCGTCGATGCCTTCGTCACCGTGGCCAAGGGGGTCAAGGTGGGCAACGGTCTGGAGGCCGGCACCACCATGGGGCCGCTCGCCAACGCGCGCCGCATCCCGGCCATGGAAGCGCTGATCGCCGATGCCCGGCAGAAGGGCGCGGAGGTCGCCACCGGCGGCGCGCGCATCGGCAACAAGGGCTATTTCTTCGAGCCGACGGTGGTCACCGGCGTCAACCGCGAGATGCGCATGATGAATGAGGAGCCGTTCGGCCCTCTCGCCATGATGCTCCCCTTCGCCGATTTCGACGAGGCCGTGACCGAAGCCAACCGGCTGCCGTATGGCCTCGCCTCCTACGCCTTCACCCGCTCGGCGAAGACCGCCCAGCAGGTGGCGCACCAGGTGCAGGCGGGCATGATGACCATCAACCACCTCGGCCTGGCCTTGCCCGAGGTGCCGTTCGGCGGCGTCAAGGATTCGGGCTACGGATCCGAGGGCGGATCGGAGGCCATCGAGGCCTATCTGAACCCGAAATTCGTGTCCCAGGCGGGGATCTGATCGTCGTGCGAGCCGGCGGGGGGCGCCTTGCCGGCGCTCCTCGCGCCGCCGCCCGCCTCACACCAGCATCTGCATGTCCCCGTCCACGGCGATGGCCTGACCGGAGATGGTGGAGCCCATGGGCGAGGCGAGGAACACCGCCACGTTCGCCAGATGCTGGGGCGGGATGAGCTTCTTCAGCGAGGTGGCGGACAGGGCCAGCGCCTGCACCTGCTCCACGGACAGGTTGCGCTCGCGCGCCTTGTTCTGGAACACCGACTGGATGCGCGGCCCGTCCACGGATCCGGGCAGGATGGCGTTGGCGCGGATGCCGTATTCGCCCAGCTCCATGGCGAGCGACTTGATGAAGCCCACCACCCCCCATTTCGCTGCCGCATAAGGCGAGCGAAGCGGGAAGCCGAAGCGCCCGGCGGCCGAGGACAGGCCGATGATGGAGGGATTGTCGCTCTCCTTCAGCGCCGGGACGGCGAGGCGCGTGACGTTGAAATGGCCGGTGATGTCCACCGCCAGCGTGCGGTCCCAATCCTCCGGCGCGATCTGGTCCACGCGGCCGGTGGGGCCGGCGATGCCGGCATTGTTGACCAGCACGTCGAGCCCGCCGAGGCGGCCGAGCGCCCCCTCCATGAAGCGACTTACCGAAGCGCGGTCCGCCACGTCGCAATAGGTCCCGGTGGCGCCCGGCGCGGTCTCGCCGAGGGCCGTCAGCGCCGCCTCGTCCACGTCGCACAGCTCCACCCGCGCGCCCTCTTTCAGGAACGCACGGACGATCTCAAGGCCGATGCCTCCCGCGCCCGCGGTGACGATGACGCGGATGCCGGCGATGCCGAGGTCCATGGCAGATCTCTCCCAGTAATTTGGTAATGCGCGCCGCGTCAGTCCGGAAGCACACCGCGCGACAGGATGAAGTCGCCGGCGCTCCAGATGTCGGCGACCAGCGCCTCGCGGGCGGCCTCTGGATCGCGGGCGGCGAGCGCTGCGACGAGGCGGGCGTGGTGAAGGTGGGCCTCGCCCTGCCGCACCCGCTCCGGGCCGGCGCGGAAATCGAGGTTCAGCACCGGCCCCACCTGCAGCCACAGGCTCTCGATCATCTGCATCAGGGTGGGCAGGTGGGCGGCGCGGTAGAGGGCGAAGTGCAGGTCCTTGTTGTGGCGCATGGCGACGGCGCCGTCGGGCTTCTTCTTCGCCCGCTCGGCGGCGAACAGGCGCTCGAAGCGTACCACCTCGGCGATCTCGGCGTCGCTCGCGCCGGCGGCGGCTGTGGTGACGGCGAGCCCTTCCAGGCTGATGCGGATGAGGCGCAGTTCCACGAAGCGGGCGCGCGACATCAGCGGCACCCGCACGGCGCGGTTGGGCAGCACCTCCAGCGCGTTCTCGGCGACGAGGCGCGAAACTGCCTCGCGCACCGGCATGGCGCTGGTGCCGATGGCGGCGGCGAGGCCGCGCAGGGTGAAGCGCTCGCCCGGAGCGGCGCGCCCGGCGAGCAGCAGCTCCTTGAGGTCGCCATAGACCTGATCGGCCAGCGTCTGCCGCACGATGCGCGCCACGCGGGCGTCGAGGCCCGCGCCGTGCGCCGTGGCCGGCTCGGCGCTCTTCGCCTCCGTTCCCGGCGTCTCGGTGGGGAGCGAGGGCTCCACGCCGGCATCGGTCGTGGCCGCAGATCGTGTCTTGTGTTCCATCTTTCTCGTCTGCTATGTGTGATCACAGATAACAGATAGCCGAGCCAGTCGGCAATCATCCCGGCAGTGGCCGGACGGGAAAAATCCCGCCGCCGCAACATCGAAGCCGGGTCCATGGGAGGAGACGACGCCGTGACAGACTTTTCTGATCCCGCCCGCATTGCGTCCGCATCCGTCGGTCGCCGCACCCTGCTTAAGGGTGTCGGCGCCGCAGCCCTGCTCGGCGGCGTCGGCATGCCGGCCATCGTGAAGGCGCAGGCCGACACCATCACCTTCGGCCACCTCACCCCGCTCACCGGCTTCCTCGGCCCGCTCGGCGCCTATGGGCAGATGGGCGTGCAGCTCGCGGTGGAGGAGCTGAACGCGGCCGGCGGCATCAATGGCCGCAAGATCAACCTCGTGATGGAAGACAGCGTGAACCCCGCCACCGCCTCCTCCAAGGCGGAGCGCTACATCGAGCGCGACAAGGCGGCGGTCATCATCGGCGAGATCTCCTCCGCCTCGGCGCTCGCCATCTCGCAGGTGGTGGCGCGCAACAAGGTGGTGTTCGTCAACACCGGCGGCAATTCCGACGCGCTGCGTGGCAAGGACTGCAACCGCTACATGTTCCATGTGGAGGGGGCGAACACGCAGTACGTGAAGGCGGTGGGCGCCGCCATGGTCCGCGACGGGCTGGTGAAGGGCAAGAAGCTGTTCTTCCTGACCGCGGACTATGCCTTCGGCCACGACCTCTCGCGCGTCGCCAAGCGCTATATCGCCGCCAACGGCGGCGAGGTGATCGCCGACGAGCTGGTGCCCACCGACGCCACGGATTTCTCGCCCTATCTCCTCAAGGTGCGCCAGGTCCGGCCCGACGTGGTGATTTCAAACCTTGCCGGAAATCAGATCACCAACTTCATCAAGCAATATTCGGAGTTCGGCCTGAAGTATCCGTTCGGTGGCTTCGGCTTCGATACGGCGGTGGCATGGGGCGCCGGCAAGGGCACCTTCGGCGGCATCTGGCCGATGATCTGGCACCACGACGTGCCGACGCCGGAATCCAAGGCCTTCGTCGCGGCCTTCGTGAAGAAGTTCGGCAAGCCGCCGGAGAACCAGGCCTGGGGCGACTATGTGGCCACCAGGACGGTCGCCCGCGCCATGACCGAGACCAAGAGCACCCAGGCGGCCGACCTCATTGCCTTCTTCGAGAAGGAGCCGGAGCTCGACATCCTCAAGGGGCGCAAGGGCTATTACCGGGCCTGGGACCACCAGCTCATCCAGGAGATGTACACGGTGACCGCGCGCCCGGTGGCCGAGGTGAAGGACCAGTGGGACCTGATGATCCTCGGCCCCGCCGTCCCCGGCCCCGAGACGGCACTCTCCGCCATCGCGCCGACCCCGGAAGAGAACGCCTGCACCTTCCCCGCGGGGTGAGGGCCCCTCGCGTCCCGGACGCATGCAGCGCGAGCGGATTGCGAGGCGGGGCCTAGCGCAAGAGGTGGCCGGAGGCCGCTCAAACGGGACGGGTGGTGGGGTCTTGCCGGCTGCGCCGAACTTTCCCCTGGACCCCGGCTCGGCGCTCCGGCTTTCGCCTTCGCTGGGCCGGGGAGCGGGATCGTTCTTTCTTTACGGTTGGGCTCCGGCGGGCACCGCCCTCGCGCCCCGGACGCATGCAGCGCGAGCGGAATGCGAGGCGGGGCCCAGCGCAAGAGGTGGCCGAAGGCCGCTCAACCGGAATGGGCGGCGGGGTTTTGCCGGCTTCGCCGAACTTTCCCCTGGGCCCCGGCTCGGTGCTCCGGCTCCGCCGTCGCTGGTCCGGGGGGCAAACGCATCCCCGTTTCCCGCAAGCGGGAGAGGGCCTTTTGATCGGTATTCAGTCCGGAGAAGACTTCATGCCCCTGGAACTCGTCTTCCTGATCGAGCAATTGCTCAACGGGCTTCTGGTGGGTGTCGCCTATCTGCTCATCGCCCTCGGCCTGTCGCTCATCTTCTCGCTGGGCGGCATCGTGAACCTCGCCCACGGCGGCTTCTACGCCATCGGGGCCTATATCGGCGTCGAGATCGGCAATCGCTTCGGCTTTCCCGCCGCCTTCGTCGCGGCGCCGCTCTCCGTCGCGCTCATCGGCATGGTCATCGAGCGCACGCTGTTTTCGCGCTTCTACCGGGCTGATCCCATCCTCTCCCTGCTGCTCACCTTCGGCCTTGCCATGGTGATCGAGCAGGCGCTGCGCATGGCCTTCGGCGCCACACCCATCCCGTTCTCCATCCCGGAATTCCTGCGCGGGCAGGTGTTCATCGGCGACTTCATCTATTCGCGCTACCGCCTCGCCATCCTCGGTGTCGCGGCGGCGGCGGTGCTGGGGCTGTGGCTGCTGCTCCAGCGCACCGCCTTCGGCCGGGTGGTGCGGGCCGGCGTGCAGAACCCGGACATGGTGGGCGCGCTCGGCATCTCGCTCACGCCCTATCTCACCGCCGTGGCGGCCATCGGCATCGGCCTTGCGGGGCTCGCCGGCATCATGCTGGCCCCCATCTCCGGCGTGCATCCGGCCATGGGCGCCGAGATCCTCACCGCCGCCTTCGTGGTGGTGGTGATCGGCGGGCTCGGCTCGTTCTGGGGCGTGGTGGCGGCAGGGCTGCTGGTGGGGCTCGTGCGCGGGCTCACCGTCTATTTCATCCCTCCGGCGGCAGAAGCCTCCATGTACCTGCTCATGCTGCTGGTGCTGCTGACCCGCCCGCGCGGCCTTTTCGGCGAGCGCATCCTCCGGTTCGAGTGAGGCGAGAATGCTGCAACCCTCCACATCCGCCCTCAGCGCCGCCGACGGCACCCCCGCCGCCGGACGCGGCTCCCCCCTGGCACGCCACGCGAACCTCATCGTTGCGGCGGCGAGCCTCGTGCTGCTGCCGCCGGTGCTCTCCGCGCTGGGGCTGACGCTGACCTCGGCCACCGACGTTGTCATCCTCGCCATGGCCTGCATGGCGCTGAACCTGCTCGTGGGCTACACCGGCCTCGTCTCCTTCGGCCATGGCGCGTGGTTCGGCCTCGGGGCCTATGCGGCGGCGCTGCTCCAGCAGCAGCTGCTGCCGGGATGGGGCATGGTATTGGCGCTGCCCGCAGCGCTCGTGGTGACGCTCGCCGCCATCCCCATCGGCTACGTGGTGTTGCGGCGCCGCGGCGTCTATTTTTCCCTTCTCACCCTCGCCTTCACCGCCCTGCTCTTCACGGTCGCCTTCCGCTGGACGGCGGTGACGGGCGGCGAGAACGGGCTGGGCGGCGTCCACCGCGGCCCGTTCTTCGGCCTCGACGTGGAGCGCAACGCCGTCTTCTACACCGTGGTGGCGGTGACGGCCTTCATCCTCATCTTCAAGCTCCAGCGCTTCGTGCGCTCGCCGGTGGGCACGGTGCTGGTGGCGATCCGCGAGAACGAGCAGCGTGCCCGCTTCATCGGCTACGACACGCGGGCCTACAAGATCGCCTGCTTCACCCTCTCCGCCGGCGTCACCGCCTTTGCCGGCGCGCTCATGGCCTTCAACCACCGCTTCGCCTCGGCCGATCCCATCGCAATCGCCTTCTCCGGCGAGCTTCTGGCCATGGTGGTCATCGGCGGCATGCGCTCCTTCCTCGGGCCGGCACTGGGTGCGCTGTTCTTCGTGCTGTTCCGCGAATTTCTCTCCATGTGGACGCCCAACTGGCTGTTCTTCTTCGGCCTGCTCTTCATGGCGTTCATCGTGTTCTCACCCACCGGCCTCGTGGGCGTCGCGGGGCGGCTTGTCGCCCCGCTGCTGAAGAAGCGGGTGGAGGCTGCCGCCATGGGCCGGCGAACCGCGGCGGAGGTGCGCGCGCTCCCCGCCGGCCTCACCGCCCGCCCGCGCTGGGAGAGCGCTGCGCCGATCCTGGAAGCAAAGGATCTCGCGCTCGGCTTCGGCGCCATCAAGGCGGTGCGCGCCGGCGCGGTGGCGGTGAAGGACAGGACGCTGCACGCCCTCATCGGGCCCAACGGCGCAGGCAAGACGAGCACCTTCAACATCATTTCCGGCATGTTCCCGCCCCATGCGGGGGAGATCCGCCTGGCCGGGGAGCGCATCGACGGCCTCTCCCCCAATGCCGTGTGCATGAAGGGCCTGTCGCGCTCCTTCCAGATCACCAACCTCTTTCCGACTCTTTCGGTGGAGGAGAATTTGCGGCTCGGCGTGCAGGCCACCCACAAGAGCCGCTTCGACCCCTGGCGCGATGCCGCATCCATCCCGGAGATCAACGCGGAGACGGCGGAGATGGTGGCCTTCCTCGGTGTCGCCGGCATGGAACGGGCCGAGGCGGGCGCGCTCTCCTACGGCGGGCAGCGCCTGCTGGACATGGGCCTTGCCCTCACCTCCCGCCCGCGCGTGCTGCTGCTGGACGAGCCCCTGGCGGGCCTTGCTGCGGCGGAGCGCACGCGGGTCTCCAACCTCATCAAGCAGATCTCCGGCGCGGTGCCGGTGCTGCTGGTGGAGCACGACATCGACCGCGTGTTCGAGCTTGCCGACGCGGTCACGGTGATGGCGGACGGCGCCGTGCTGGTGGACGGCACGGTGGAGGATGCGCGGTCCGACAAGCGCGTGCAGGAGGTCTATATCGGCTCTGGCGCGGCCGCCCTGGCGGCGCGTGATCTCGTCTCCGCCGCCACGGACACCCCGATGCTGCGCCTGCATGGCGTCGACGCCTTCTACGGCAAGAGCCGCATCCTCGCGGGCGTCTCGCTGGAGGCGAAGGAGGGCGAGATCCTTGCGCTGCTCGGCCGCAACGGCGCGGGCAAGTCCACCCTGCTCAAGACCATCACCGGCATCGTCAAGCCGATGAACGGCTCCATCACCCTGGCCGGCGAGGAGCTGGCCGGTCTCTCCTCCGCGACGATCGCCCGGCGCGGTGTCGGCTACGTGCCGCAGGGCCGGGCGCTGTTCCACGGCATGAGCGTGCGCCACAACCTCGAACTCGGGCGGCTGAAGCGCATCACCGGGGCCGGCAAGCACTTCAGCGAGGAGGAGGTGCTGGACCTCTTCCCGCGCCTGAAGGTGCGGCTCGATACGGCGGCCGATCTGCTCTCCGGCGGCGAGCAGCAGATGGTGGCGGTGGCCCGCGCGCTCATGGGCGACACCCGCGTGCTGCTGTTGGACGAGCCGTTCGAGGGCCTGTCGCCGGCGGTGACGGAAGAATTGTTCGACGCCTTCGACCGGCTGCGCCAGTCTCTCACCCTCGTCATCGTGGACCACCATCTCGACGTGGTGCTGAACCTCGCCGACCGCGCCGTGGTGCTGGAGCGCGGCGAAGTCATGCACGAAGGTCCCGCCCGGCCGCTCGCCCGCGACCTCGACCTTCGCCGCCAGGTGCTGTGGTTGTGAGGGGTGTCACTCGTACCCCGGCCGACTGCAGCGCGAGCGGAAGGAGAGCCGGGGTCCAGCGCAAGGGTACGCCGAAGGCGGCTCAAGCGGAGGGACCTTCGGTCATCGCCGGCTGCGCCGACTTTCCCCTGGGCCCCGGCTCGGCGCTCCGGCTGCGCCGTCGCTGGTCCGGGGCGCGGGCTCATTCGACCTCAAGAGGCTTTCATGACCAAGATCGCCATCATCGGCTCCGGATTCATCGGCCGGGCCTGGGCCATCACCTTCGCCCGCGCCGGCTTCGACGTGGCGCTCGCCGACAAGGCGGAAGGCGCGCCGCAGGCCGCGCTCTCTTATATCGAGGGCGTGCTGCCGGACCTTGCCGCCAACGATTTGCTCAACGGCGTCTCGCCAGAGGCTGTGCGCGCGCGCCTTTCCGCCGCGTCGTCCTATGCCGATGCGCTGGAAGGCGCCGTCCATGCCCAGGAGAACGCGCCGGAGGACCTCGCCCTCAAGCAGGCGCTCTATGCGGAGCTCGACGCGCTCGCGGCGCCCGAAACCGTGCTCGCCTCCTCCACCTCGGCGATCCTGCCCTCGCGCTTCACGGAAAACCTGAAGCATCGCGAGCGGGTGTGCGTGTGCCACCCCATCAACCCGCCCTATCTGATCCCGGCGGTGGAGGTGGTGCCGGCCCCCTGGACGGCGCCCGAGACCATGACCCGCGCCGCCGATCTCATGCGCCAGGCCGGGCAGGCCCCCATCGTGATGAAGCGCGAGCTGGATGGGTTCGTGATGAACCGCATGCAGGGCGCACTCCTTGAGGAGGCGTTCCGCCTCGTCGCAGATGGGTACGCGAGCGTCGAGGACGTGGACATCGGCATCCGCGAGGGGCTGGCCTTGCGCTGGTCCTTCATGGGGCCGTTCGAGACCATCGACCTCAACGCGCCGGGCGGCGTCGCCGATTATGTGGCGCGCTACCAGCAGATCTACGAGCGCATCTCGCCCGACCAGTGGCGCCGCGTGGACTGGGCCGGCCCGGTGCTGGAGACCGTGCTTGCCGAGCGCCGCGCGCGCCTCGCCCACGATGACCTCCAGGAGCGCCAGGTGTGGCGCGACCGCCGGCTGATGGCGCTCGCCGCCCACAAGCGCAAGGCCGCGCAGGACATCGGATCCTGAGGTCCATCCGCCCGAGGTCCACATTTCTCATTTAGACTGAGGCACGAAAATCATGGCAGACGCCGCCGCTCCCGCCGCAAAGACCGCCAGCCGCAAGGTCATCATCACTTGCGCCATCACCGGGGCGATCCACACGCCCACCATGTCGCCTTATCTCCCCATCACGCCGGACGAGATCGTCACCGATGCGCTGGCCGCCGCCGAGGCGGGCGCCGCGATCCTGCACCTGCACGCCCGCAATCCCGAGACCGGACAGCCGGACCAGACGCCGGAGGCCTTCGCCCCCTTCCTGCCGCGCATCAAGCAGGCCACGGGCGCGGTCATCAACATCACCTCGGGCGGCAGCCCCTACATGAAGGTGGAGGAGCGCGTGCTTCCCGCGGCGACCTTCAAGCCGGAGGTGGCTTCCCTCAACATGGGCTCCATGAACTTCGGGCTGTTCCACCTGCTCGACAAGTACAAGGAGTTCAAGCACCCGTGGGAGAAGACCCACCTTGAGAACACGCGCGATCTCGTGTTCCGTAACACCTTCAAGGATATCGAATATATCCTCACCACCTGCTACGACAACGGCACCCGCTTCGAGTTCGAGTGCTACGACATCGGCCATCTCTACAATCTGGCGCATTTCCTCGACCGCGGCCTGGTGAAGCCGCCGCTGTTCGTGCAGTCGGTATTCGGGCTTTTGGGCGGCATCGGTCCCCACCCGGAGGACGTGATGCACATGAAGCGCACCTGCGATCGCCTGTTCGGCGACAAGTATCGCTGGTCCGTGCTGGGGGCCGGGCGCAACCAGCTGCCCATTGCCGCAATGGCCGCCTCCATGGGCGGCAACATCCGGGTGGGCCTGGAGGATTCGCTCTGGGCCGGACGCGGCAAGCTTGCCACCTCCAACGCCGATCAGGTGAAGCTCGCCGCCAAGATCATCGAGGGCCTGGGTCTGGAAGTCGCGAGCCCCGACGATGCCCGCACGATCCTGGAGCTGAAGGGCGCCGACAAGACCAACATCTGAGCTGCGGGCGCGTCCCTTGGCTGCGCTCCACTGATCCGCCCTCGGTCATCCCCCGGCGCGTCCGGGGGATCAAACGGGCCCGGGCGGCGCGACGCGGGTGGTCAGCGCTCGGTCAGGAAGGTCATGACCACCTTGTCCTTCTCGCCCACGAGGCACAGGAAGCGGTGGGCGCGGTCGGAGCGGTCGCGCTTGATATAGGCTTCACCCATCAGCACGCCGGTGATCTTCTCCGATCCCACTGCCATGTCCGCCTTGGCAATGGTCAGGCCGTCCATGTCGATGAAGATGTCGTCCACCGAGGGCGAGCGCGCCTTCAGGCGGGCGAGGGCGTGGGCCTTGCACGCGGCCGCCCGCTCGGCATCCTCGGGGGCCTCGGCCTCCGCCGCCTTCACCGCTTCCTCCACCACCGCCTTCTGCTCCGCCGCCTTTTCCCGCGCGGCCTCGCTCGGCGGGGCGGGTGTCACCGGCACCGGCGTGGGCACGGGCACGGCGGATCCGCCCGGCGCCGGGCGGGAGGGCAGGGGATCGGCCGGCACCGCCGGCTGCGCGGCGGGCTGGGCCGAGCCGGCGTCCGGCATGGCGAAGGTGAGCATGGTGGCGGCAAGTAGGGCGCCGGCGGCTGCCCGGAGGGGTGCGGGGCGGGCGAGGGACATGTCGCTTCTCCGAATGGTCTCGGGGAAGACAACGCGGGCGCGGCCGTTTGGTGCCGTGCAGCGCGAGGGCTGCCGGGCGATCTTCGCGGATGGCTGAGGCGAGGTTAACGGGAGGGGCGGTGTGCGCCGGATCTCTAGCGCACGTGGCGTCCGGTGAGGGCGAAGCAGAAGGTGTCCAGCATCTGCGCCTCCTCCTCGCGCAGGGTGCCGTCGGCGGTGATGACGCGCATGCCGGCCTTGAGCAAAGCGGCGATGGCCTCGATGCCGCTCTCGAAAAGGGTGTCGAGAGCGCTTTCGACCGACTCCGCCGTGGGCCGCAGGCGCGCCACCTGCGCGGCGAGCCGCTCGCGCTCCGCGCCGGTCAGGTCGATCCCTTCCGCGGCGCAGGCCCGGTCGCAGAAGAAGACGATTTCCTCCACCTCGGCTGCGCCGGTCTCCCGGTCGGCCCTTGCGAGGGCCACCAGCAAGGCCACGCCGGCCTTGCGGATGATGCCGCGGATGCGGTCCCAGCGCTGCTCGTCGCTCTCCTCCGGCGTGACGTCGAGGGCGTCCGCCGGCCAGACGAAGCCGAAGGTCTCGAAGAAGAAGCGCGGCAGCGGCTCGCGCCGCACCCCGTCCAGGTCGGTGACGGCGGTGATGCGGTCCACCCGGAAGGCGCGGGCCGCCTGCCGCTCGTGGCACTTGGCGATGAGGATGGGCACGCCCTCAAGATTGCGTTGCACGGCCCAGACCGAGATGCGCCGATGGCTGGCGTTGCCCGCATGGTCCACATAGTCGATGGCGAAGGACTGGCCGTCGGCGGGATCATGGTCCTCGGCGGGCACCGCGGCGATCACGTCGTGGGGATCGTCCTCCGGTACGCTGAGGCGGTGGGAGTCCGTATAGAAGGGCGCGCCGATCATCTCCACCCGGTCGAGCAGGAAGGTCTTCAGCGAGGTGATGGCGTTCATGGGGCGGCGCTCGCGTTGCGGCCCGGCGGCCGACGACGAAGGTGTCCGCTCCTTGATAGCCGGCGGAGGGCCGCCGATAAAGCCCGGCGGGCGCCGCCGCGGCCGCGCGGCCGTTCACAGGCGGGCGGCTTTCCGGTAGATGAGCGGATCGAACCCGCGCGACGGGTCCGGCCGTGGCGCCATCCAGAGGTCTTCCGTGAACGATCAGGTCAAGCTCGTCCTTGCCTCCGGCTCTCCGCGCCGGCTCGCGCTCCTGAACCAGGCCGGGATCGAGCCGGACCTGCTCATGCCGGCCGACGTGGACGAGACCCCCGAGCGTGGCGAGCTGCCCCGCCGCCTCGCCCAGCGCCTGTCGCAGGAGAAGGGGCGCCTCGTGGGCAAGCGGGCGCGCGATGCCGGCATGAATGCGCTGGTGCTCGCCGCCGACACCGTGGTGGCGGTGGGCCGGCGCATCCTGCCGAAGCCCGATCTCGTGGAGGAGGCGGACGCCTGCCTCCGGCTGCTGTCGGGACGCACCCACCGCGTCTACACCGGGGTGTGCCTCGTGGACCCCAAGGGGCGCGAGCATGCGCGGCTGGTGGAGACGCGGGTTCGCTTCAAGCGGCTCTCCCGCGATGAGATCGCCGATTACCTCGCCTGCGGTGAGTGGCGCGGCAAGGCCGGCGGCTACGCCATCCAGGGCATCGCCGGCGGATTCGTGGTGAAGCTCGTGGGCTCCTACACCAACGTGGTCGGGCTGCCGCTGTCGGAATCGCTCGCTCTGCTCAACGGCCAGGGCTACGACGTGCGCAGCGGCTGGGTGGAGCGGGCGGCGTGAGCCCGGCCAAGCCGAAAGCCCCGGCTGCGGGCGACGCAAAGGGCGATCCGTCCGCCCCGGCGGCCAAGCCCTGCCCCATCTGCAGCAAGCTCTCGGTGGAGCGCTACCGCCCCTTCTGCTCGAAGCGCTGCGCCGACGTGGACCTCAACCGCTGGCTCTCGGGCTCCTACGCCATCCCCGGCCGGCCTGAGGAAGACGAGGACGGGGAGGGGTCGCAGGACTGAGGGCCTTGCGGCCCTCTGATCCCTGACCCAGGGCGAGCGGCTATTGCGCGCCCGCGCCCCAGAAGCGGTAGTTCATGGTCATCGACACCATGTCGAGCCGCAGGCCGTCGGGCGCGAGGTTTACCCCAGCGAGCGAGGCCGGCGTCGTGGTGGTGAAGGCCGACGACGCGCCGAAGTCGAAATGCTTGTATTCCACGCCCACCGAGAGGTTGGGGAGGAGCGCATATTCGATGCCGCCGCCCAGCGTCCAGCCGCTGTTGGTGCTGGAATTTCCGATCTTCTGGCGGGTGTAGGGCGTGGTGTTGAAGATGTCGTGCTGCTGGTCCCAGGCGAAGCCGCCGCGCGCGTAGAACAGCGTGCGATCGAAGGCATAGCCGAGGCGGCCCGTCAGGGTGCCGAGGGCGTTGACGCGGCTACCGCAATTGAAGCCGGTGGGCTCCGGCACCGCGCCGGTCAGGGCGGTGGAGAAGCAGGTGTTGGTGCCCTCGGCATTGGCCCAGGCGAGGGACGCTTCGGCACCCGCGACGAGGCCGCCGAACTGGTAGTCCGCGCCGATCTGCCCGCCGGCCAGAGCGCCGCCGAGATCGGCCGCATCCCCGCGCACCGGCGTGGGGAAGGGCGAGGCATAAGTGGAATGTCCCTTGCCGCCGCCGAGGCTGCCGCCGAGGTAAAATCCGGTCCAGCTTGCCGGCGCGGGAGCCACCTTGGCCTTGGCGATTGCCGCCGGGGTCGCAAGGGTGGGCAGGTCGCCGAAGCGGTAGGAGGCCTGCAGGAAGGCGCCGTAGCGCTCCGTGTAGAACGTCATCGCCGAGGGCTGCCGCGACCCCGGGAATTGCGAGGTCGCCTCGTCGGTCGCAAAGAACCAGTAGCGGCCGCCGATGCCCACGTCGAGCCGGTCCGTGACCGCGTAGCTGAGGATGGCCTCCACCTGGGTGCCCCAGCCCCGGCCGCCGTCGGGCAGCGGGTTCACGTCGCTGCGGAACCAGTGGTTGTCGAAACCGCCGCGCACGACGAACGGCAGGTAGGCGGCGTCCACTTCCAGGCGGACCCGGTCGGCGAGGGGCAGGCGGGCATTAACGCCGAGGGCGAGGCCCTGCCAGGATTCGGTCTCGCTGAGGCCCAGCGCGACGAGCGTGGCCGGATCGGGGCTGGCGCAGACGCCGCCTGGACCGACCTGGCGGCAGCCGTAGCCGGTGACGGAGTTGTAATAGCCGCGATACCCCACGAACGCGCCCAGCGACCCGCCGCCGGCCCGCAGGACATCATAGCCGAGGTCGATGGCGCCATAGGCCAGGCTCCCGGCGTGCATTTCGGTGAGGGTGTTGGAATAAGGATCGATGGCCGGCGGAAAATCCTCGTCGAAGAGCTTGCCGCCGGAGAGCGTGCCGAGTCCGGCGAAGCCCTTGAGGAACACGCCGTTAAAGTTCTCGAAGCGGAAAAAGGTCTCGGCCGACTGGCCCGTGGTGTCGCCGTAGATAAGGCGCGAGTTCAGCTGGGCGGCGTTGGTGTTGCTGAACAGGTCCTTCTGCATGCGCCCGGTGCTGGCGAAGTAGCGGGCGCCCACCTCGGCGGTCCAGCCGACGGGGAGGGCGGGGGCGGACGGCGCCTTGCCGACGGCGGGGCCGGCCGCGCCGAACCGGTAGTTCACGCCCATGCGGACCACGTCGAGGCGCTGGTCGAGGCTGGCCGCGGTGGTCTGGCCGAAGCCGGAAAAGGCCACCTGCTGCGAACCGAAGTCCATGTAGTCATATTCGATGAAGGCAGAGATGTTCTGCGTCATCGCATATTCGACGCCGGCCCCGAGCATCCAGCCCCAGCGGGTGCCGCTGGCGGTGTAAGGGGGTCCTCCGTAGGTCTGGTGCACGTCGCTCGTTCCGGCCGCCCAGGCGGCGCCGGCCTTGGCGTAGAGCAAGGCGTCGCCGAAGCTTTGGCCGATCCGGCCGGAGAGGGTGCCGAGGGTCTTCACGGTGTCGCGGCAGGCGAAGCTCGAGCCATCCGCATTGTTGCCCGCGCACTTGGCGTAGCCCCCTATGCTGGAGGCGGCCGCCGTCGCCTCGACGCCCGCGACCAGGGCGCCGGTCTGGACGTTGAAGCCGAGCTGTCCGCCGCCAAGGAGGCCCATGGCCGTGCCACCGCCGGGGAAGGCGCCAGGGATGGGTGCCGCGGCAAGCAGACCCTGCGGATCGCTCCAGTCGTCGCGGCCCCAGGCGCCACCCGCATGGGCGCCGAGATAGAAGCCGCTCCAGTCGCGCCCCGGCGAAGCCGGCGCCGGGCCGGTTCCGGGCAGGGCGGTAGCGCCGGGATGCCAGTTGAGGCCGAGCTTCACCATCTGCGCCGACTGCGCGACGCTGATGCTGGCCGGGACGAAGCCGTTGGCGAGGTCAGCGGAGGAGGAGCCGAAATCCAGATAGGCGTATTCGGCCTTGGCCGAGAGGGACGGCGTCAGCGCCATCTCGACGCCGGCTCCCACCGTCCAGCCGGTTCGGGTCTGCGCGCCCGTGAACGTGCCCGAATAGGTGTTTCCGGAAAGGGTATAGTCGTCGTGCGCAACGGCAAGGCCGGCTTTGCCGTAGATCAGCATGTTGTCGAAGGCATAGCCGAGACGCGCCGCCACGGTCCCGAGCATGTCGGTATCCGCTGTGCAGGCCGATTGGAAGACCCGCCCGCACCGCATGACGCTGTAGAGGGAGCCGGTCCCGATGTCGGCCTCCACGCCCAGCAGATAGGAGCCGATCTGGTAATTGTACCCGATCTGGCCGCCGATCACCGCGCCGCTGGCCGTGCCGAGCTTCTCCTGCGTCTGGATCGGCGAGAGGCTGAGCGGACCGCTGGCGGATCCCCACCAGCTGTCGACGATGGCCGCGCCCGTATAGGCACCGATATAGAAGCCGGTCCAACTGCCAGGGGCGGCCGCCGGCGCCTTCGCCTTGGCGGCCAGATCCGCCGCGCCGCCCGACGCCACCCCCGCCAGCAGCGCCACCGCCGATGCCGAAATCAACAGGATCCCGCGCGACCTCATCTGCTTCCCCCAAAGCCCGACTCGGACGGTATTGGTAGCGGAGGGTGATCTCGTTGTAGCTGGCTACCGTGGTGCTTCAGGATGAAAATCCGACCGAGCGGCATCCGTGCAACACTTGATGCGGCGCCTTGACGGGAGCGGGAGGCGCAGGTGAGGGTTGGCTGCCAAGGTGGCGCGCCGGCAGTCCAGCCAGCGGCGGCCCGGCCAACAACAGAGCGAGGAGCGCATCATGGCGGCGGTCGAGCGGGTGGCGATCACCCTTCCCTCTTTCCGCACCGAGGCCTTCATCGACGGGGCCTTCGTCGCGGCCGCTTCGGGCCGCACCTTCAGCGCCGTGAACCCCGCCACGGGCAAGGTGCTCGCCGAGGTCGCGGCCTGCGATGCCGAGGACGTGGACCGCGCGGTGCAGTCGGCGCGCCGCGCCTTCGAGACGAGGTCCTGGGCGGGACTGCGCCCGTTGGAGCGCAAGCGCATCCTCCAGGCCTTCGCGGAGCTGATCCGCGCGCGCGGCGATGAACTTGCCCTCACCGAAACCCTCAACATGGGCAAGCCCATCTCGGACGCCCGCGCCATCGACGTGCGGGCCACCGCCGACTGCTTCGCCTATTACGGGGAGTGCTGCGACAAGATCTATGGCGAGGTGGCGCCCACCACGGCCGAGAACCTCGCCCTGGTGCTGCGCGAGCCGCTGGGCGTCGTCGGCTGCGTGACCCCGTGGAACTTCCCCATGATCATGGCGGCGTGGAAGGTGGCGCCCGCCCTCGCCATGGGCAACAGCGTGATCCTGAAGCCGGCGGAGGAATCACCTTTGACCGCGCTGCGGCTCGCCGAGCTGGCGCTGGAGGCTGGCATACCGCCAGAGGTCTTCAACGTGGTGCCGGGCCTCGGCACCGAGGCGGGCCGCGCGCTGGGCCTGCACATGGATGTGGATGCCATCGCCTTCACCGGCTCCACCGAGGTGGGGCGCCATTTCCTGCGGTACTCGGCCGAGAGCAACATCAAGCGCGTGTCGCTGGAGCTCGGCGGCAAGACCGCCTTCGTGGTGGCCCACGACGTGAAGAATCTCGAGGCGGTGGCGGAGGCCGTCGCCGGCGGCATCTTCTTCAATCAGGGCGAGATGTGCACCGCCGCCTCGCGTCTTCTGGTGGACAACCGCATCCGCGCCGAACTGGTGGCGCGCGTTGCCGCGCTGGCGCCGCGCTGGATGCCGGGCGACCCGCTCGATCCGTCCGCCCCTGCGGGCGCGGTGGTGAGCCGCGAGCACCAGGGCCGCATCCTTTCCGCCATCGCCGCCGGACGCGAAAGCGGCGCGCGCCTCGTGGCAGGCGGCGAGGCGGTGCGCACGGAGACCGGCGGCGCCTTCGTCGCGCCCACCGTGTTCGACGACGTGGCCCCGGACTCGGCGCTGGCGCAGAACGAGATCTTCGGCCCCGTGCTGTCGGTCATCGGCTTCGACGGGCTGGACGAGGCGGTGGAGATCGCCAACGGCACCATCTACGGCCTCGGCGCCTCCATCTGGAGCGCGGACCTGTCTGCCGCCCACCGGGTGGCGCGGCGCTTTCGGGCCGGGGTGGTCTATGTGAACTGCTTCGACGCGGACGATATCACCACGCCCTTCGGCGGGGTGAAGCAGTCCGGCTTCGGGCGGGACAAGTCCCTGCACGCGCTGGAAAAATATTCCGATCTCAAGACCGTCTGGACGCGGCTCTGACGCCGCCCGGTCAGCCGCGCTCCATCAGCCATGCGTGCTCGGTGGCCTCACACTTGCCCCTGAGGCCGCCGGCCACGACGGCGCTTTCCAGCAGCGCGACGAGATAGTCCGCGCCATAGAGGGCGCGCGTCTCCGCCGGCGGGATGGAGAAGGGTGGGCCCTCGACGAGCGACTGGTCGTATTCGAAGGTGATGAGGAGCTGCGGCGCGCCCGCGGTGATCTCAACCAGGTGCGGGGCGTAGCGCGCGCGCAGAGGCGCCGGCAGCGCCACCAGGGCCGCCCGGTCGTAGACGGCATCCACGGGACCCAGCAGATCGCCGCCAAGCGCGAAGATGTCGCCGACGAAGATGTCCACTCCCGGCGCGCTGAAGCGCTCGAGCGGGCCGTGGACGGAGACCACGGGCGCGACCTCCAGCTCGGCGAACAATTGTTCCACCGCAAGCCGGCTCAGCTCGGCGCCCGCCACCCGAAAGCCCTGGGCCAGCAGGAAGGCGATATCGCGCGTCTTGCCGCACAGGGGCAGGAAAATGCGCGCGCCAGGAGCGAGCGCGAGGGCGCCGAGGTGGCGCTGGAGCAACGCATTGGGCTTGCCTTCGTGGAAGCCGATCTGGTTGTTCTCCCACCGTGCGCGCCAGAAATCCGGTTCCATCCGCGTCTGTCCCCTGCCGCCCGCGCTGCGGCGCGGGACGAGCGGATCTAGCAGATCGCCGCACCGGCGGGAATTTGGCCGATCCGCGCAGCGCGCGGGCGGATCGCGTGCATCGGCGCGGAGCTTCTAAGGTTGCGGAGAGACCGCTAAGCTCCGCCTCGCGCAATCGCCGGGCCTGCGCCGCCTTCGCCACACGGGAGCACCGCCATCGTGACGTCCACCCCTCTGTCCAACTCCACCGCCCACTGGCGCGCGCTGGACGCGGCCCATCACCTGCACCCGTTCTCCGACACCAAGGCGCTGAATGCGGAGGGCGTGCGGGTCATCACCCGGGCAGAGGGGGTCTATGTGTTCGACAGCGACGGCAACCGCATCCTCGACGGCATGTCGGGCCTGTGGTGCTCGCAGGTCGGCCACGGCCGCAAGGCCATCGTGGACGCCATCGCCGCCCAGCTTCACCAGCTCGACTATTACAACACCTTCTTCAAGACCACCCATCCCGCCGCCGCCGAGCTTGCCGCCGCCATCGCGGAGGTGGCGCCGCCGCACATGAACCGGGTGTTCTTCACCTCCGGCGGCTCCGAAGCGGTGGATACCGTGCTGCGCATGGTCCGCCACTATTGGGCGGCCATGGGCAAGCCGGAAAAGTCCATCTTCATCTCGCGGCGCAACGGCTACCACGGCTCCACCATGGGCGGCGCATCGCTCGGCGGCATGAAGCCGATGCACGCCCAGGGCGGCCTGCCCATTCCCGGCATCGTCCACGTGGCCCAGCCCTATTGGTGGGCCGAGGGGGGCGACATGGACAAGGAGGCCTTCGCCCTGATGGCGGCGCGCGACATCGCCCGCGCCATCGACGAGGTGGGGCCTGAGAATGTCGCCGCCTTCATCGGCGAGCCCATCCAGGGCGCCGGCGGCGTCATCATTCCCCCCGCCAACTATTGGCCGGAGGTGGAGAAGATCTGCCGCGAGCGCGACGTGCTTCTGGTGTGCGACGAGGTCATCTGTGGCTTCGGCCGCACGGGCCGGTGGTTCGGCGGCGAGTTCATGGGCGTGAAGCCGGACCTCATCACCTTCGCCAAGGGCGTCACCTCGGGCTATTTCCCGCTGGGCGGCGTGATCGTGGGCGACCACTTTGCCGAGGGCTTCATCGAGAACGGCGGCGACTTCAACCACGGCTTCACCTACAGCGGCCATCCCGGCGGCTGCGCCGCGGCCCTGGCCAATCTCAAGATCATGCATGACGAGAGACTGGTGGAGCGGGTGCGCACCGACATCGGGCCCTATCTTCAGGAACGCTGGCTGAAGCTGGCCGAGCACCCGCTGGTGGGAGAGGCGCGCATGGTGGGCCTCATCGGCGCGCTTGAGTTGACCCCCGACAAGGCGACCCGCGCCGCTTTCGCCGCGGAGGAGGGCACCGTGGGCCTCATCTGCCGCGACTTCTCCTTCCGCGAGGGACTGGTGATGCGGGCGGTGCGCGACGGCATGATCCTCGCTCCGCCTTTCACCCTGTCCCACGAGGAGGCGGACGAACTGGTGGCCATTGCCTGGCGCGTGCTGGACCTCACCCAGGCGGAACTCATGGGCCGCGGAATGATGATTCCCATTCCCCGCGTGCCGGTCAAATCTCTCGAAGCTTCAGCGTGAGCATAAGAAAGAATACTCTGTTGCCGGCTGTGGGCACGCCAATACCAATTGGAATACTCAAGTCTAGAATTTGCCGCGCTCTGGCGATGTTGTCGCCACACCACGGGAAATTCTCGAACGTCGGAACGAAATCGGGGATGCGACTGTTTCTCCTGCGAAGTAACCGCCACTGGAGAGCAACAATGCGCAAGACCCTTCTCATCAGTTCCGTGATTGCCGGCCTCGCCGTTCCCGTGCTGGCTCCGGCTGCCGCCTTCGCCCAGGCCTCCACCGCGACCGGCGCCGTGGGCGGCGCGGCCGTGGGCGCCGTAGTCGGCGGCCCCGTGGGCGCCGTGGTGGGTGGTGCCGTCGGCGCGACCGTCGGCGCGGCTGCCGAGCCCCCGCAGGAGGTTCGCACCTACGTGATGAAGGAGCGTCGTCCCTCGGTGCGCGTGCAGCAGGAAGTGGTCGTGGGCCAGCCGCTGCCGGAAGGCGTCGCGATCTATGACATCCCGCAGACCAAGGACTACGAGTACACCGTGGTCAATGATCGGCGCGTGATCGTCGACCCGCGCACCCGCAAGGTCGTCTACATCGTCGAGTGACGCTCGACGTCCAGAAAGGGGCGCCGCATCCGTGCGGCGCCCTTTTTTGCGTCAGGCGACCGGTGCGGACTCGGCGAAAGTCGGCATCGCGGCGATGAAGTCGTCGAACCAGGCGACGAGGCGGGGATGATCGTTCCGCCACTTCCCCTCGAAGCGGAAATCGAACCAGCCCAGCGCGCAGGCCAGTGCGATGTCGCCCACCGTGATCGGCAAGGCGAAGGGCGTGCAGTCGGCCTCCAGCGCCGCGAGCGCCCGGGAGCGCTTCTCGGCCTGGTGATCCAGCCATTTGGCCTCATGCTTCTCGACCGGCCGGAAGCGCGCTTCGTAGAGCGTGAGGATGCCGGCATCCATCATGCCGTCGGCGAGGGCCTCCTTGCGCAGCGCCGCAAAGCGCGCCTTGGGCTCGGTCGGAAGGATCCGGTCGCCGCCCGCCACATGGTCGAGATAGGCGAGGATCACCGGCGAATCGAACAGCACGCCCTCGGGCGTCACCAGCGCCGGCACCTTGCCGAGGGGGTTCTGCTGCCGCAGCGTATCGTTGGGATCGAGGGTATCGGCCGTCTCGAGCTCCAGCGTCTGGCCGAGCAGGGCGGCGGCGACGCGTACCTTGCGAACGAAGGGGGACGTTGGGGAAAAGCGCAGCAGCATGGGAATGTCCGAGGCAGGAGGGACTTCTGGATAGCGCGGCGCGCGTGCGTCGGCCATGAAAAATGCCGGGCTGAAAATGCCGGGCTGAAAATGCCGGGCGGCGTTATCCGGCAGCGGTGAGCCAGCCCACGCGGGCGCGCCCCTTGCCGTCGCGGGCGAGCAGCGGCGCGATGGCGTTGAGGATGGTCTTCAGCTCGTCGGCGAGGGTGAACGGCGGATTGACGATGATGAGCCCCGAGCCCGACAGGGTATCGAGACTGCGCACGGTGGCGAAATCCAGCTCCACCTTGAGCGTCTTGGGCAGGCCCAGACGGGCCACGTCGCGGCGGAAGGCGTCCACCGCGCGCAGGTCCTTGATGGGATACCACAGCATCAGGATGCCGGTGGCAAAGCGCCGGTGGGCGGCTTCCAGCCCGGCCACCATGCGCTGGAACTCGCCGGGCTCTTCAAAGGGCGGATCGACGAGAACCAGCCCGCGGCGCTCGCGCGGCGGCAAATGGGCGGACAGGGCCTGCCATCCGTCCTGGGCCAGGACCTTGACCCGGCCCTTGGCCCGCGGGTCGGCGCCGATCCGCTTCTCCAGCTTCGCCCGCTCGTCCTTGTGCAGCTCGCAGAGCAGGAGCTGATCCTGCGGCCGCGTCAGCGCAAGGGCGAGGGCGGGCGAGCCGGGGTAGAGGCGGCGGCCGGATGACCGCAATGCGCGTACCGCGTCGAGATAGGGGGCAAGCAGCGCCGCCGCCGGATCGGGCAGGGTCGCGGCGAGCACGGCCTCGATGCCGGCTTCGGCCTCCCCGGTGCGCTGGGCGCTGGCGCCGTCGAGATCGTAGAGGCCCGCTCCGGCATGGGTGTCCAGCACGCGATAGGGCGTGTCCTTCCGGCCGAGATAGGCGAGCACGCGGGCGAGGGCCGCATGCTTCATGACGTCGGCCGGATTGCCGGCATGGAAGGCGTGACGATAATTCATGGCGCTCGGGGAGGATGCCGCGGCCGGCGGTGCTGCACGCTGTTGGACCGCGGACACCCGGGCGTCAAGCGTCAGTGGCTGGCGCGGACGGGCGGCATCACCATGCGCGGCAGGCGGCAAGCCCGGCTGTCCACGTCCGGGCAGGACTGAAAGCCCAGCTCGCGACTCATGCAGATGCGCACCTCGCGGAGCCGGCGCCGGTCGCAATCCACCGCGATCATGCCCGGCTCGAGGCCCGGGTTGGCGGCGCGAAAGGCGGCTTCCACCTCTTCGGGAGAGACGGTGCGATAATCGGCGAGTTGCACGAACTCGTCCGGGATGCTGACCTTGGCGCGGGCCTGCCGCACGGCGTCGAAATAGCCTTGCGGGCCGAGGCCGGAGCAGGTGCCGTGGGTCTTCCATTCGTGGATGACGAGGCGGCGGCTCGGCATCACGTCCAGCATGGAATTGACCAGCGGATTGGGCACGTAGGGCGCCGGGGTCTGGCAGCTCTGCGGAAAGCCGCGCTCATATTGCGGCCACAGCCCGTGCACCACGAAGGCATAGGGGCGGGCGATGCCGCATTGCGCCTCGTCCGATGCGCGCTTGCCGCGATCCTCGCAATAGGTGGGCGACCAGGAGAGGGAGAGCACGTAGAAGTCGAACCGCCCCGGCTCACCCCGCTCCTGCGCCATGGCCGGCCCGAGGCCGAACGCAAGGCCGCCAGTCAGGACGGCGGCGAGCAGGAGCAGAGAGAGAAGGGGGCGGTGCAGCAGCGGCCGCCCGCGCGGACGACCGGCCCGGCCGGCGCAGGTGGCGGCAGCGGCGCGCAAAAGGCGGGTCGTCAGGCGACCTATCAGGCGCACGGCAGCACCTTAAGCGTCAGCCTCACGGACGCGCCATCTTGCAGGACGGGGCGTAAGCGTAGTTGCGGTCGAGGCCGACCACGCACCATTCCACGCCCCACGAGGCGCCGATGAAGCCGCCGTCCTCGATGATGGAATAATAGATGGCGCGCTTGTGGGCATCGTTGGTGTAGACGGTGCCGCGGCAATAGCGGCGCGGCTGGTATTCCGGCCCCCAGGGGCGGTACGCGATCTCGTGCACCTTCTCGAAATCGGTGATGGAGAGAGTGGAGGCCCAGAACCGCCGCTCGGTCTCGGCGAAGCGGGTGGCGATGAGGTCGAGGGCCTGCTGGTCGTCGCAGGCCGGGATGACCCCGGAATAGTTCGGGCCGGAGAGCCAGAAGTTCAGCTCCAGCAGATTGGCTGCACGGGCCGGCGCCGGAGCGAGGGCGAGGACGCCCAAGGTTGCGGCGATCACGGCGGCGCCGGCTGCGGACCGGCTCAGCGCGCGGCCCGCGCGAGCCAGTGCGTTCCGCGTGCGCGCCCAACCGCCAAAAGCTTTCGCGCCCTGCGACCGCTCGACCATGCTCGTCTCCACTTCCCGGCCCCCCGCCCAGACGGGCGAACTTCCGCCGGGACGATGCGGCCGCGCTTTGCCGCGGTCAAGGACACGGCGGCAACACCTTTCCAGAAAATGAACGCAGGGAGAAAACCGCACTTTGCGCGCTGGCGTCGTGCTCTCGCCGGAAAAGCCGCGCATTGTGTCGGCCGCGTTGCCCTGCCGAAAAAGGAAGCTCCATGCCGCTGACCGCGCCGCAGATGCCCGCCCAGATCCCGGAACCGCCCGCCGGCGTCGCGCCGCTGCCGCGGTTTTCGACCGGGCGGGAGGCGGCGCTGGAGCTGAGGCCGGACCAGCCGGTCTATTGCTTCCGCCCCCAGGTGCTGGCCGACGACGCCGCGGCCTTTCTCGCGGCCTTTCCCGGCCGAACCGCCTATGCGGTGAAGACCAACGGCGAGCCCATGGTGCTCGACGTGCTGGCCCGCTCCGGCATTTCCGCCTTCGATGTAGCCTCGCCGGCCGAGTTCGCCGCGGCGCGGGCGGCGGCGCCCGGGGCTGAACTCTTCTATATGCATCCGGTGAAGGCGCAGTCCGACATCCGCCTTGCCCTGGAACACTACCGGATCCGCGCCACCGCCCTCGACCATGAGGACGAGGTGGCCAAGATCATGCGCATCGTCCGCGCCCTCGACCTCGATCCCGAGGATCTGACCCTGTTCGTCCGCATCGCCTCCAAGGGGGAGGCGGCCTACGAGCTCTCGCGCAAGTTCGGCGCCGCGCCGGGCCATGCGGCAGAGCTTCTGCAGCGCATCCACGGGCTGGGGATCCGCTGCGGCATCTGCTTCCACGTGGGGAGCCAGGTGGAGGAGGTGGACACCTACGCCCGTGCGGTGGCCACGGCTGCCGAGGTGCGCGATGCCGCCCGGGTGCCCATCGCCACCCTCGACGTGGGCGGCGGCTTTCCCGCGCGCTATGCCGTGGACCCGCGCCGTCCGGTGGCGCCCATGCCGCCCCTCGGCGAGATCGTCTCCGGCCTCATGGGCGCGGTGGAGCGCCACGGCTTCGCCGGCACGCCGCTGGTGGCGGAGCCGGGACGGGTCATCGTCGCCCGCGCCTTCTCGGTCATCGTGCGGGTGCTGCTGAAGAAGGGGCAGCGGCTCTACATCAACGACGGGGTGTGGTCGTCCCTGTCGGATTCGTGGACCGGCAAGATCCTCCTTCCGGTGCGGCACATTCCCGATCCCGCCCGTCGCCGCCGTGCCGGGCGGCCCCATGTGGTGGAGCCCTTCCGCATCTATGGAGCCACCTGCGACAGCGTGGACGTGCTCTCGCGCCCCTTCTATCTGCCCGGCGACGTGGACACCGGCGACTGGATCGAGATCGGCCACATCGGCGCCTATTCCCTCTCCCTGCGCACCCGCTTCAACGGCTTCTACCCTGACACGTTCGTGGAGGTGGCGACGCCGTTCGAGGCCGGCGACGCACCCGAAGGCTTCGCCGAGCCCGAGCGCCGGGGCGGCGTGGAGGCATAAGACGGCGCACGTCCGCGATCGCGGGCGGCGCCGATACGCTGCCCGGCCGGCCTAGTACCAGATCTTCTGGTTTTCCCGCCCGGCGTAGAGGGCGGCGACATATTCGCCGTAGCCGTTGAACAGCTCGGTCGGGCGGCGGTTGCCGGTGGCGATGTCCTCCTCGCTGGCCTGGCTCCAGCGCGGGTGGGGCACCTTGGGGTTCACATTGGCCCAGAAGCCGTATTCGGCCCCCTGCACTTCTTCCCAATAGCTCAGCGGCTGCTTGTCGGTGAACGAGAAGCGCACGATGCCCTTGATGGATTTGAAGCCGTACTTCCACGGCGTCACGAGGCGCAGCGGCGCGCCGAACTGGGCTGGCGCCGGCTTGCCGTAGACGCCGGTGACGAGGAAGGCGAGCTCGTTGGTCGCCTCTTCCAGGGTCAGGCCTTCCACATAGGGCCAGGGATAGCGGAAGTCCTTCTGGTTCGGCGCGACCTTCGGATCGAGGAAGGTCTCCATGCGCACGAACTTCGCCCCTGATGTCGGGTTGGCGAGGGCGACGAGATCCTTCATGGCGAAGCCGGTCCACGGCACGGCCATGGACCATGCCTCGACGCAGCGGTGGCGGTAGAGCCGCTCCTCCAGCTGGACCTTCTTCAGGAGATCGTCGATGCCGAGCTCCTGCGGCTTCTCCACCATGCCGTCGATCTTCACCAGCCACGGGCGGCGCTGGAAGCGGCCCATGGAGGGGGCGACGTTCTTGCCGTAGCTGAACTCGTAGTAATTGTTCACCACGCTCGATTTGGCCTCGGGCGTCACCGGCCGGTCCAGGGTGTAGCGGGGGTTCGTCTTGGCGGGATAGAGGCTCGCGGACGGATCCGGCACATCGGCGACGCGCTGCGCGGCGGCAGGGCGCGATGCGAGGCCCGCGAGCATGAGCGCGCCCGCCCCCATCACCGCGCGGCGGGAGAGATAGACCGCCTCCGGCGTCGCCGCCGACTCAGGCAGTTCCCAGCCCCGCTTCGATCGTATGAGCATGCCGTGTCCTCCGTGGCGGTGCCACCATCGCGGCGGCGCGGAAGGGGGGCAAGTCACACGGGCGTGTGGCCTCTCACCCGGCCGTGAGAGGCGAGTGCGCCTATTGGGCGGGCTGTCGCGGGTTCGCGGTGGAGGGCTCCAGCGTCAGCGTTGCGCCGGCGATGGAGAGGCTGAGGCCGCTGTCGGACGACACGCTGAGGGGCTGAAGCGTGACCTGCCGGGTGGCATCGTCGGAGGCGAGCATGTTGGCGGAGAAGCCCGGGCCCAGCGCGAAGCCGGTGGAGATGCCGACGTATTTTCCCGCCAGCGCCCCCGGCTCCACGGCGGCCGACGTGGCGATCACCGCCCACAGCATGCTGGCCTGATCCGAGATGCCGAAGTCGAGGCCCACGCGCTCCATGGTGCCGGCATAATAATGGTTCACGCCCATGGACGGGCGATATTCGCACCTGACCTTGCGTGAGGAGCCGAAGCCGTAGCCCGTGGCGAAATCCCCGCGGCATTCAAGCAGACCCGCCGCCATCTGCGGCACCGCCGGACCGGCCGCAATGGCCGCGCTCCACGCCAGCCCCGGCGCGGCCAAAGCGGCGCCAGCCATCAGCAATCGCCTCGTACCCGACATGCCGAACCCTCCGCACAGGGATGGCGCCTTCGGCCGGATGACGCATCCGGCCGAATCAAGGAGCGACACTAGCGCTCACGTTCCGGCTTTTTCATGAAGGCGGAACGGCTGCGCGGGTGCGCGAGAGGGTCAGTTGGGCAGCAAGGTGAGCGTGAGGTCGGCAACGCCGGCGGCGATGCTCGCCCCGATCATGCCTTCCAGCGAGATGGTCTGCAGCGCGATCTGGTTGTTGGAGCCGCCGAGCAGCACGTTGGCGCCGCCGCCGATGGTCCAGGCCGCGTCGGCCGAGACGCCCACGTAGGAGCCGGCGATATCGGAGGGCACCGGATTGGCGGTGGGGGCGAACACCGCCCAGGCGATGGTGTCGGAGGCGAGCACGCCGATGTCGATGCCGAAGCGCGCAATCGTGCCCTTGTAGCGCGACTTCACCACGTAAGGCTGCACGGCGGTGTTGCGGAACTCGCACGCCATCTCGCGCATGGAGCCGATCACGAAGGCGATGGAGGGGGCCACCTTGCAGACCAGCATGCCGGACTGGACCTTCGCGGCCGACTGGGCGGCGGCGGGCGATGCTGCGGCGAGGGCCAGGGCGAGCGTGGAGACGGCGGCAAAAGAGGCGCGCATAAGAAATCCCCCAGGGGTTGCGTTCAGAGAGGTACGTCGGCCCGGCGCGGGACGCAACGCCAGCTTTTGCCGCGCCGCCCGTGCGGAAGATCACGGCCCTTCGGCTGGCGACTGATGCGGGGCCCGAAAATGCACACGCCCCCGGGGTGACCGGGGGCGTGGGGCGCCGCGCGCGGGGCGGTAGCTCCGCCGCGGCAAGGATCGCGAGACGGGCCCGGCGGGTGCCGGGCGAACCGAATCAGCGCAGGGTCAGGTCGGAAACGCCGAGGGCGAGGTTGAGGCCGGTCTGGCCTTCGAGCGACAGGGGCTGCAGCGCGAAGGTGTTCTGCGAGCCGCCCACCAGCACGTTGGCGCCGAGGCCCACGCCGATGGAGGCCGAGCCGGCAGCGCCCACGTAGGAGCCGCGCAGGGCGCCGGCAGGGACGCGAGCGGACGGAGCGAACACCGCCCACACCAGCGTGCCGCGGCCGTTCACGCCCACGTCGAGGCCGAAGCGGCGCACGGTGCCCTGATAGGTGCCACGCTTGGCGCCGCTCACGGCCGGACGGAAGGTGCAGCTCATCTCGCGCACAGAGCCGATGATGAAGGCGACGTTCGGCGCCATGTTGCAGGTCAGCGTGCCGACCTGAACCCGGGACTGGGCCGAAGCGGGCAGGGCGCCGGCGACGAGCACAGCGGCGGCGGCGAGGCCGGCCTTGAGAACAGTCTTCATGATGTCGTTCCTCCTATGGGAAGCGGGCGGGTTGATCCCTGCACCCGACGACAGCGCAGCCTTAACCCAGACTTCACCGCTGCGCCAACGCTTGAGATGGTCGCCGGTTCCTTTTTCCGTGCGAGTGTGCCCGTTTCAGCTCAACGCGCCGCAGAAGCGCTGGATCCGTCGGCAGGCTTCCTCAAGGTCGGAGGTAGCGGTGGCGTAGGAGATGCGGAAGGCCGGGCCAAGGCCGAAGGCCGAGCCGTGCACCACCGCGACGCCCTCCGCCTCCAGCAGCTGGGTGGCGAAGACCTCGTCGTCGGTGATGGTGACGCCGCCCTGGGTCGTCTTGCCGATGGCGCCGGCGCAGGAGGGGAAGACGTAGAAGGCGCCTTCCGGCTTGGGGCAGGTGAGGCCCTTCGCCTGGTTGAGCATGGACACCACGAGGTCGCGGCGATCCTTGAACACCTTGTTGTTCTCGGCGATGAAATCCTGCGGCCCGTCCAGCGCCTCGACCGCCGCCCACTGGGCGATGGAGGAGGGATTGGAGGTGGACTGGGACTGCAACGTCCCCATGGCCTTGATGAGCGCCTCCGGGCCGGCGGCGTAGCCGATGCGCCAGCCGGTCATGCAATAGGCCTTGGAGACGCCGTTCATGGTGAGCGTGCGGTCGTAGAGGGCGGGCTCCACCTGCGCCGGGGTGACGAACTTGAAGTCGTCGTAGACGAGGTGCTCGTACATGTCGTCGGTAAGGATCCACACATGGGGATGCTTCACCAGCACGTCGGTGAGCGCCTTCAGCTCGTCGAAAGAATAGGCCGCGCCCGACGGATTGGAGGGCGAGTTGAAGATCAGCCACTTGGTCTTCGGCGTGATGGCGGCTTCCAGCACCTCGGGACGGAGCTTGAAATTGTCCTCGATGGTGGTCATGGCCGGCACCGGCGTGCCGCCGCAGAACTGGACGATGTCGGGATAGCTCACCCAGTAGGGCGCGGGAATGATGACCTCGTCGCCGGCATCCACCGTGGCCACCAGCGCGTTGAACAGCACCTGCTTGCCGCCGGTGCCCACCGACACTTGCGAGGGCTTGTAGTCGAGGCCGTTCTCGCGCTTGAACTTGCGGCAGATGGCGGCCTTCAGCTCGGGGATGCCGTCCACCGCCGTATACTTGGTCTCGCCGCGGCGAATGGCGGCGACGGCGGCTTCCTTGATGTTGTCGGGCGTGTCGAAGTCCGGCTCGCCGGCCGAGAGCGCAATGATGTCCCGCCCCGCCGCCTTCAGCTCCCGCGCCTTGTTGGAGATGGCGATGGTGGGCGAGGGGTTGATGCGCTTGAGGGCGGACGAGATGAGGCTCATGGCCTTGGGGCTCCGGGGACGCGGCCGTCCGCGCAGAGGCTGCGGCACGGACGCAACTGATGGCGTGTCGAGGGCCGGCCGGGTGCCGGCGCGCGCGGACACTAGTTCAGAGCTCTGCCGCGAACAAGCAAGGATCGTGAATGCCGCGGCACGCCAGTGTGATGGATCGCCGCGCCGGGCGAGGGACGCCCGCCACCCGGTTTGAGCCTCTTGGGGGCGCCTCTTGCGGGCGAGCTGGACCGCCGCCACATGCAGGTCGGTTTCAGCCGGCGCACGGGAGGCGAGGGTGGTGACGCTTTATTCCACGCAATCCTCGGGCAATTCCTACAAGGTGCGTCTGATGCTGGCGAAGCTCGCGCGGCCCTTCCGTCTTGTGGAGGTGGACATCTTCGCCGGCGAGAACCGCACCCCCGACTTCCTCGCCCGCAATCTGGAAGGCCGGGTGCCGCTGCTGGAGGTGGACGGGCGCTTCCTCGCCGAATCCAACGCCATCCTGTTCTACCTCGCGGACGGCACGCGCTTCCTGCCCGACGAGAGCTTCGCCCGCGCCGAGACGCTGCGCTGGATGTTCTTCGAGCAGAACAGCCACGAGCCGGGCATTGCCGCCGCCCGCTTCTGGCTGCGGCAGGTGCGAGGCGGGCGCGAGCTGCGTACCCACGACGTGGACCGCTGGATGGAGGAGGGCTACGCCGCCCTCAGCGTCATGGAGCGCCACCTGGCGTCGCGCCGGTTCTTCGTGGGCGAAAGCCTGACCATTGCCGACATCGCCCTCTTCGCCCACACGCACGTGGCGGAGGAGGGTGACTTCTCCCTCGCCGACTTTCCCGCCGTGCGCGATTGGCTCGCCCGCGTCGCTTCCCAGCCCGGCCATGTGAACATGGAATGGCGTCCGCAAGCTGAGGCGGCATAGTCAGGCGCGGCGGCCCGCCTCGGCTTCTGCTGGGTCGCAGCGTCTCCGTTCGAAGTGAAACGGCCCGGCTGCATCGCGTTTCAGAGAGCTTGAGCCCAGCAAGGCAAAACATCGGGGATGGGTCGCGTTTGTGTGAGCGGCCGACATCATCTTGCCATGATGTGCAACAGCGAAGTCGCGGTGTGGCCATGTTTCTTTTTCACCGTGGCTTGTGTCGGCGGAACTGATTCGCCGAGTGCGCGTTAGCTGCTCAAGTCCTCTGGTTCGTTCGTCTTCAGCGAGGATCGTCATGACCGGACGCTGCGAAATGGAATTCGGGCATTTCTCTTTGTCCCGTCTTGGGGACGGCAACGGCTGCGCTTCGCCGGCCGATCCTGACGTGCTTGCCCGTGCCGTGCGCGCCCACAAGGAAGGCGATGCGGTCGCCCAGGCGCTTCTCACGCTCGCCCTCATGCTGGCCATTGGCGCCGTCGCCGTGGTGCTCAGCGTTGGCCATGCGGCGGCCGCGAGCCAGCTGATCGTCAACGGCATGTGGGATCATTCCGCCGTTCTGCTGGTGCTCGCCGCCGTGGGAACCGGTGCGCTCTTCGCCATCCGCTATGCCCGCCGGGCCGCGCCCGCCCGCATCGACGGCCGTTCTCATGCCCCGCGCTCGCGGGCCCGCTGAGCCGGCCGGACGGCTGCGCCCAACCCCACTCAATTCCATCCTTCCCCCCGCGCAGCTCGCTGCCGGCATCCGAGAGACGCCGCGCCGACGGGCTCCGCGTGGCGCCTTTCTCGGCGCGTTGCTGCTCCTCGCGCTGCTCCTCGCCGCCGCGGCGGGCTTTGCAGCCGAGACCGCGCTGCAGCGTTTCGGCGGTGAGAATGTCCGGGTGGAGCCCTTCGCCAGCGGATTGAAATCCCCCTGGAGCATGGCTTTCCTGCCCGACGGGCGACTTCTGGTGACGGAGCGGGACGGCGCCCTCCGCGTGGTCGATGCCAGAGGAAAGCCGGGGCCGCCCATCTCGGGCCTTCCGGAGGTCGCGGCGCGCGGGCAGGGCGGGCTGCTGGACGTGGCCCTCGATCCAGCCTTTTCGCGCAATCGGCTCATCTATATCAGTTTCGCGGAGCCGCGCGCGGACGGCGCCGGCACGTCCGTGGCGCGCGCGAGGCTCTCCGACGACCTTACCCGCCTTGATGATCTCGCGGTGATCTTCCGCCAGCAGCCGGCCGCCTCGGGCGGGAATCATTTCGGCTCGCGGCTGGTTTTCGCGCCCGACGGACTGCTTTTCATCACCCTCGGCGAGCGTTTCAGCCTGATGGACAAGGCGCAGGACCTCTCCGTCACCTTGGGCAAAGTGGTGCGCATCGCGCCGGACGGGACCATACCCAAGGACAATCCCTTTGTGGGGCGTGAGGGCGCCCGGCCGGAAATCTTCAGCTACGGCCACCGCAACGTGCAGGCCGCCGCCATCGAGCCGGGCACCGGCCGCCTGTGGACCATCGAGCATGGCCCGCGCGGCGGCGACGAGGTGAACCGCCCGGAGGCGGGCAAGAACTACGGCTGGCCGGTGATCGGCTACGGCCGGCATTACTCCGGCGCGCAGATCGGCGTCGGCACGAAGAAGGAGGGCATGGAGCAGCCCCTCTTCTACTGGGATCCTTCCATCGCCCCCTCCGGCGGCGCCTTCTATTCCGGCGACCTGCTGCCTGCCTTCAAGGGGCAGCTCTTCGTCGGGGCGCTTGCGGGCCAGGCGCTGGTGGAGGTCAAGATCCGCGACGGCGCCGTCACCGGCGAGGAGCGCCTGCCGCTGGGCAAGCGCATCCGCGACGTGCGCATGGGGCCGGACGGCGCCCTCTGGCTCATCGCCGAGAACACCGGCGAGATCCTCCGCGTGGTCCCCGCCGCCGCCCGGTGAGGGCGATTCCCACCGCCTTCTGAAGCCCGTAAGATCGGTGGCGCCGCGTCGTCTGCGGCGGCTGCGCCGGGGTTTTCATGGCTTCCACTCTGCTCGTCCGCAATGCCCTCGTGCTCGTGACCATGGACGGGGAGCGACGGGAGATCGCCGGCGGCGGGCTCTATGCCGAGGACGGCCGCATCGTCGCCGTGGGGACGGCCGAGGCGCTTCCGGCGAGCGCGGACGAGGTGATCGACCTCGCCGGGCACGTGGTCATCCCGGGCATGGTGAACACCCACCACCATATGGTCCAGAGCCTGACGCGGGCGGTGATGGCGGCGCAGGACGGCGAGCTCTTCACCTGGCTGAGGTCGCTCTATCCGCTTTGGGCGGGGCTCACCGGCGAGATGGTGGAGACCGCCACCCTGACGGCGATGGCGGAGCTGATCCTGTCCGGCTGCACAACGTCGTCGGACCACCTCTACATCTATCCCAACGGCGTGCGGCTGGATGATTCCATCCGCGCGGCCCGGCAGATCGGCATGCGCTTCCACGCCGCGCGCGGCGCCATGACCATCGGCGAGAGCAAGGGCGGCCTGCCGCCCGACCGTGTGGTGGAGGACGAGGGCTTCGTGATGACGGACGCCGAGCGGCTGATCGGCGCCTATCACGATCCCTCCCGCTTCTCCATGCTGCGCATCGTGCTCGCCCCTTGCTCGCCCTTCACGGTGAGCCGCGACTTCATGCTGGAGACGCTGAAGCTCGGCCGCGACAACGGCCTGACCCTGCACACCCATTTGGCGGAGAACGATTCGGACGTCATCTTTTCCGAGACCAGCTTCGGCATGGGCCCCACCGAATATGTGCGATCGCTCGGCTGGGTGGGGCGGGACGTCTGGCACGCCCACTGCGTGAAGCTCGACGACGCGGGCATCGCCCTGTTCGCGCAGACCGGCACCGGCATCGCCCACTGCCCCTGCTCCAACATGCGCCTCGCCTCGGGCATCGCGCCGGTGAAGCGCTTCCTCGCCGAGGGGATCAACGTGGGCCTCGGCGTCGACGGCTCGGCCTCCTCGGATGCGGGGCACATGCTGGGCGAGGCCCGCCAGGCCATGCTGCTGCAGCGCGTCGCGTTCGGACCGGATGCCATGAGCGCGCGTACCGCGCTGGAAATGGCGACGCTGGGCGGCGCGCGGGTGCTCGGCCGCGACGACATCGGCGCCCTGGCGCCGGGCATGGCGGCGGACTTTGTCGCCTTCGACATGTCGCGCCTCGGCTATGCCGGCGCGCTGCACGATCCGGTCGCCGCGCTTCTGTTCTGCCAGTCGCAGGACGTGTCGCTGAGCGTCATCGACGGCCGCGTGGTGGTGCGGGACGGCCGTCTCCTCACCATCGACCTTGCCGCAACGGTGGCGCGGCACAACGCCATGGCCGCCGAACTCGCGCGCCTCGCGCCGGTCTGAGGGACGTCGGCCGGCGCCCGCCCGGCTGAGGCCGCTCAGAACTTGTGGAAGATGAAGAACGCGCCGGCCGAGATGAAGGCGAAGCCGAGCAGATGGTTCCAGCCCAGCGGCTCCTTCAGATAGAGCACCGAGAAGCCGGCGAAGACGATCAGGGTGATGACCTCTTGCATGGTCTTGAGCTGCGCCGCGGAATAGACCTCCGACCCGAAGCGGTTCGCCGGCACCGCCAGGCAATATTCAAAGAAGGCGATGCCCCAGCTCGCCAGAATGGCGAGCGCAAGCGGCGCCGACTTGTGCTTGAGATGCCCGTACCAGGCGAACGTCATGAAGACGTTCGAGGCGAAGAGCATCACGATGGGGAGGATCTGGGGCGGGATCAGGCTGGTCAGGGCTGGCATGGAGCGCAGGCTTTGATCGTTGAGAGAGGGCGCAGAATGGACTCTCGCCGCCTGCGCCGCCACTGGCCGTCGCCCAATTCAGCCATGGCGCAGTGACCTAGCGCTGAAGTTGCATTTTTGCCAGATCACCAACCATTCGCACGGCGTGCGAGGCACGCGCGTTGACCCACCCCGCGAATCTGCCACAACTATTAAGTGTGTATCAAATTGGGGGCAATTATGGATATGCGTCGGATCGTGCCGTCGGTGGCGGTACTGTGTCTCGGGCTCGCGGGGTGCGCGGGGGGCGTGCCGTTCGGGGCGCGCGCGGTCTCTCCGCCGGAAACCGGGATTCGCGCTGCCTTGCTCTACACCACGCCGGAGCGCGCCGGCTCAAGCAGTTCGGGACCGGTTTCCCTGTCCCTTCTGTGCAATGTGCCGGACAGCATCCTGACGTCGATCGCCTACCAGTCGGAAAGCTCGGTTGCGGATATCGACCTGTTATCCACCTTCTCCGCCAGCGGCGGCATCACCGGCGTGCAATTGTCGGCCGTCTCGGCGGAATTGCAGGGGTCTTTCTCCAGCTATTACGAGCTGAAGCTGACGGGCGTCACCAAACGCTACGTCTCCCAGGAGGAAGCGAACGCCGTCTTCAGTCGCCTTGTTGCGCGGCAAGGGTGTGCGAATGCCTATGCGGGTGAGCGCGCGGCGCGCGCGGTCTACCAGGTGCGCGCGATCTACGTGGGCGACGTGCATTTCGGGGTCAAGCGCGATGCCGGCTTCTCAGCCGACCTCACGGCAAAGCTGAAGGCGCTCGAGCCCAAGATCAAGGCGCAGCTGAAGCGGGCCTACAATCTGTCGTTCAATGGGACGAAGATGGTCGGCGCGGTGGAGACCATTCCGCGCTAACGCATTGCGTTGCGGGCCGGAGCCTCCGGCCCCATATTCCCCCCATGGCCAAAGCATCCCGTCCCGGAAAGCTCGGAGAGCGTTCGCAGCGTCATTTCGAGCCGGCGCCGCAGCAGGCGCTCGACCCTGAAGTGGCGAAATCCCTCGGGCTGAACCCGGGGGATCTGTCGCTCGATTTCGAATCGGCCGGCGCGTCGGCCACCGTGCAGGCGCTTGCCCAGCTGATCCAGAAGGGGCGGCCGGAGATCAACGGCCAGACCTGGGTGCCGCACCGGCCGCCGCGCCCGGAGAAGTCGGAAGGCGGCGTCGCCTTCACCATGAAAAGCGACTTCGAGCCTGCGGGCGACCAGCCGCAGGCCATCGCCGAGCTGTGCGCGCAGGCACGGGCCGGAGAGCGCGACCAGGTGCTGCTCGGCGTCACCGGCTCGGGCAAGACCTTCACCATGGCCAAGGTGGTGGAGACGCTGCAGCGCCCGGCCATCGTGCTCGCGCCCAACAAGACTCTGGCGGCGCAGCTCTATGGCGAATTCAAGAGCTTCTTCCCCGACAATGCGGTGGAATATTTCGTCTCCTACTACGATTATTACCAGCCGGAAGCCTATGTGCCCCGGACGGACACCTATATCGAGAAGGAATCTTCCGTTAACGAGCAGATCGACCGCATGCGCCATGCGGCGACCCGTTCCCTGCTGGAGCGGGACGACGTCATCATCGTCGCCTCGGTGTCGTGCATCTACGGCATCGGCTCGGTCGAGACCTATTCGGCCATGACCTTCGACATCAAGGTGGGCGAGCGCATCGACCAGCGCAGCCTGCTCGCGGACCTCGTGGCCCTGCAATACAAGCGCATCCAGTCGGATTTCGCCCGCGGCACCTTCCGCGTGCGCGGCGACAGCGTGGAGATCTTCCCCGCCCACTATGAGGACCGCGCGTGGCGCGTCAGCCTGTTCGGCGACGAGGTGGAGAGCATCGCCGAGTTCGATCCGCTCACCGGCCAGAAGAGCGGCGACATGAAGAGCGTGCGCGTCTACGCCGCCTCCCATTACGTCACCCCGCGGCCGACGCTGATCCAGGCCATCTCCGGCATCAAGGCCGAGCTGAAGATGCGGCTCGACGAGCTGTACAAGATGGGCCGCCTGCTGGAGGCCCAGCGGCTGGAGCAGCGCACCCGCTACGATCTGGAGATGATGGAGGCGACGGGCAGCTGCGCCGGCATCGAGAACTATTCCCGCTGGCTCACCGGCAGGAAGCCCGGCGAGCCGCCGCCGACCCTGTTCGAATACGTGCCCGACAACGCCCTCGTCTTCATCGACGAGAGCCATGTGACCGTGCCGCAGATCGGCGCCATGTATCGCGGCGACTTCCGCCGCAAGGCGACGCTGGCGGAATACGGCTTCCGCCTGCCGAGCTGCATGGACAACCGCCCGCTGCGCTTCGAGGAATGGGAGGCCATGCGGCCGCAGACGGTGCACGTCTCCGCTACTCCCGGATCGTGGGAGATGGACCAGACGGGCGGCGTGTTCGTGGAGCAAGTCATCCGCCCCACCGGCCTCATCGACCCGCCGGTGGAGGTGCGTCCGGCGCGCACCCAGGTGGACGACCTCCTGGGCGAGGTCCGCGCCGTGGCCGCCAAGGGCTACCGGACCCTCGTCACCGTGCTCACCAAGCGCATGGCCGAGGACCTGACCGAATATCTGCACGAGCACGGCATCCGCGTGCGCTACATGCATTCGGACATCGACACCATCGAGCGCATCGAGATCATCCGCGACCTGCGCCTCGGGGCGTTCGACGCCCTCATCGGCATCAACCTTCTGCGCGAAGGCCTCGACATTCCCGAGTGCGGCCTCGTCGCCATCCTCGACGCGGACAAGGAAGGCTTCCTCAGGTCCGAGACCTCGCTGGTGCAGACCATCGGCCGCGCCGCCCGCAACGTGGACGGGCGGGTGATCCTCTATGCGGACCACGTCACCGGTTCCATGGACCGCGCCATGGCGGAGACCAGCCGCCGGCGTGAGAAGCAGGTGGCCTACAACACCGAGCACGGCATTACGCCGGAGAGCGTGAAGAAGGCCATCGGCGACATCCTCAATTCGGTCTACGAGCGCGACCACGTGCAGGTGGATGCGGGCCTCGCGGAGGAGGGGGCGGCGTTCGGGCACAATCTAAAGGCGGTCATGGCGGACCTGGAAAAGCGCATGCGCGCCGCCGCGGCCGACCTCGACTTCGAGACCGCCGCCCGGCTGCGCGACGAGATCCGCCGGCTGGAGGCGACCGAGCTCGCCATCTCCGACGATCCCCTGGCCCGGCAGGAGGCGGTGGACGACCGCACCGGCGGCTACAAGGGCGCCCGCAAATACGGCAACGCTGCCAATCTCCCCCCGAAGGAGGAGGCCGGCCGCCTGCTGCCGCGCGGGCGCGGCGGGGCCAAGTCCTCGGCGAAGTCGACGGGGAAGGGCCGCGCCGCTCCGGCGGAGGACGGCATGGGCGAGACGCAGACGCCCTATGCGCGGCCGGAAATGCCCCTCTACGCGCCGCGCGCCCACAAGCCGTCCTTGGACGACATGGGGCCCGGCACGGATCGTGCGGTGCCGGTTGCGGAAGACGCCTTCCGCCCCGGACCCCGGCCCGATCCCGGCACCAAGGGCTATCGCAAGGGCGGGCGCAGGAAGGGGTAGGGCATCCTTCCCGCGCACCGCGGCATGGCGGTTCGGTGATTGACGGGTCGATGGCCTATCGCCGGATGATCCGTCCCACCACCAACTCGTCGATTTCCAGCCGCTTGATGTGCGCCCGTCCGATGCCCAGCTTGCCGATGGCTAGCGCGCCGATGGCGAGCGCGCCCACGGTCAGCACGCCGACGGTGAGGCCGCCCAGAGCGCCATAGCCCAGGGCGCCCGCCCCCATGGCCGCCCGGCCCACCGCCGCCTGGGAGGCGACGACACGGGGGTGCTGCGCGGTGGGCAGATGATCGTCAAGATGGTGCTTGGTCATGGGCCGTCCCCGGCTGAGGCGCGCTATTGTCCCTCCCGAGCCGGCCGCTGCGCAAGGGCGGTCAGCGCGGGAAGGCGGTCACCGCAGCAAAGTGATGGCCCGGTCGAGCGCCTGCCCGAAACCCTTCAAAGAGATGGAGAAGGCCTGCGGCTGGCCTGCGTCGTTGGCGGCGACGACGCGCAGCGCATCCGCCTTGCGCACCAGCCCCAGCATGCGCGGGTCGAGGGAGACAGGCACGACGCAGCCTTGCGGCAGGCAGGTGGAGAAGCGCAGCGCGGCGAGATCGGCCTCGCCGAGCTTCAGCACCACGCCCTTCTCGAGGAAGAGGCCGAACGGCAGGAAGAGGGGACCCTCCACCTTGTCGCCCTTGGGCTGAAGCTCCAGCATCAGGATGCGCTGGCGCGTCTTGCTGTCCACCTGCTGCTGGGAGATGGAGCAGCGCTTGGCATTCTGCTGGACGGCGCAGGCGACGCGCCAGTCCTGGAAGGATTCGCTCACAGATTGCGCGCCACCGGGAAAGGTCGGCGCCGTCTGCGCCGCCGCGGGTTTCCCGGCGAGGCCGATCATGCCCGCCGTGAGCGCGGCGGCAAGCACCCCCCCGACGATCCGGTGGCGGATGCAGGCCCACCCGCCGCCAGCGCCGCTCGCGCCGAGGGTCGCGTCGCCTGTCGCGGGCGCAGGACTGGATTCGTCTTCGGGCCTCATCCCCCACATGCCCCGTCTCCCTGCCGCTTTTGGCCTGACCTGCCGCTTTTGCCCGGACCCGCCGCGGCGGCTTTCGCCTGGCAATTCTTAAGGTGCGTTAACGAAGAACGCCAAGCAGGCATCGCTCTGTTGGTGTGAACACGGAGCAACGTCTGCCGATTCGCAAGATGCAATAATAGAGAGGGAGAGGTAAGGCCTTTGTTAACCATAAAATTGCAGGGTGGCGGCAGATCGAATGCAAGGAAATGAGCCTTGTCGCGCCCGCGCCGCCTCCCCAGCCGCCCGACCCTTCGCCCCACCGCCGGGGCCCAGCAGCCGGTGCCGCGGACCGGACATGTCCGCCCGCATGGCGCGTGCCTGTCGCGGCTGAAGCAGGCATTGGAGGGCGGCACCGTGCTCTCGGCCTGCGCCGCGCTGCTCACGATCCCCGCGCCGGGCCTCGCGGCAACGCTCTATATCGACACCAGCCAGCCCTTCTATACGCAGAACGACGCCGCGGCCCAGCAGGACCCGATGATCTTCGACGGCGGCACGCTGCGACCCACCGCGCCGCCCCCGGCCGCGGACTTCATCTATCCGGTGCAGGTGCTGTCCACCGGTGGCTTCGTGGACACCACCGACACGGACACCAGCTTCGCCGGCGTGGTCACCGCCCAGGGCACCTTTACCAAGCAGGGCGCCAACACCCTCAGCCTGCTCGGTGGCGGCAGCTTCGCCGACATAGCGGCGACGGGCGGCACGCTGCTGTTCGGCGGCGCGGCGGATGTCTCCGCCACGAGCCTCTCGACCTCGCCGGGCGCCGGCGTCAGCATCGCGTCCGCCATCACCGTCACCGTGGGCAGCGTCACCAATTACGGCACGTTCGACGTGGCGGCCGGGACCCTCGCGGCCTCCACCATCGCCAACCAGATCGGCGGCACCCTCACGGTGCAGGCGGGCGCCGCGCTCTCCGGCACGCTGGACAATGCCGGCACGCTCGCCAATTCCGGCACCGCCGCGGTCGCCGTCAACACCAACAGCGGCAGCATCACCAATTCCGGCGCCTGGACCGGCGCTGTGACCACCAATGCGGGCAGCATCACCAATTCGGGGGGCACCTGGACCGGGGCGGTCGCGGCCAGCAGCGGCAGCCTCGTCAACACCGCCGGGGCGACCTGGACCGGCTCCGTCTCCAACGCCGGCAAACTGGAGAACAGCGGCGCCGGGACGCTGTGGACCGGCGATCTCTCCAACACGGGCGGCGTCACCAATTCTGGCGGGGCGACCTTCGCCGGCGCGGTGCTCTCAAATGCCGGCACCATCGACAACACCAGCGGCGCCACCTGGACCGGCAACGTGTCCGCCAACGGCGGCGCCATCACCAATTCGGCCGCGTGGAACGGCACGGTGACCAATTCGGGGAGCGTGCAGAACGTCTCAGGCGGCGTTTGGACCGGCAACGTGGCGTCGAACCTCGGCACCATCGCCAACACCGGCGCCACCTGGGCCGGCGACGTGGTCACCAATTCCAACACCATCACCAATTCCGGCGGCGCCACCTGGACGGGCAACGTCCTCGCCAATGGCGGCGTCATCACCAACACCGGGACGGGCACCACCTGGACCGGCACCCTCGCCAATTCCCAGAACGTGACCAATGAGAACGGCGCCACCTGGACCGGGGTCGTCACTTCCAACTCCGGCATCATCGCCAACACCGCCGCCACCTGGGCCGGCGACGTGGCCGCCAATTCCAACGCCATCACCAATTCCGGCGGCGCCACCTGGACCGGCAACGTGCAGGCCAACGGCGGCGTCATCACCAACACAGGGACAGGCACCACCTGGACCGGCACCCTTGCCAATTCCCAGAGCGTGAATAACGAGAGCGGCGCCACCTGGACCGGCACCGTGGCGGGCAACAGCGGCGCCATCGCCAACACTGGCGCCACCTGGGCGGGCGACGTGGTGGCCAATTCCAGCACCATCACAAATTCGGCTGGGGGTACCTGGACGGGCAATGTCCAGGCCAACACCGGCATCATCACCAACTCGGGCGCAGGCACCGCCTGGAACGGCACCCTCGCCAATGCGCAGACCGTGACCAACCAGGCCGGCGCCAGCTGGACCGGCGACGTGGTGAGCAACGCGGGGGTCATCACCAACACCGGCGCGGGCACGAGCTGGAAGGGCGACCTGAAGGGCAGTTCCTTCTCCGTCATCAACCAGTCGGGGGCCGCCTGGACGGGCGAGGCGGCCGGCAATTCCGGAACGATCAGCAACACCACGGCGGCAACCTGGACCGGCACCCTCTCCACCAATACCGGCACCGTGGTGAATGCCACCGGCGCCACCTGGACCGGCGCGGTGGTGGACAATTCGGCCAGCGTCTCCAACCTCGACGGCGGCATCTGGGCGGACGGCACCGTCCGCAACAACACCGGCACCGTCACAAACTCCGGCACCGGCACCACCTGGGCCGGCGCCATCGAAGACAATGCCGGCGGCGTCTTCAATACCCAAGGCGGCACCTGGACCGGTGCCGTCACCTCGAACCTTGCGGCCGGCACCGTCACCAACACCGCATCCAGCTGGACCGGCGCGGTGACGAGCAATGCCGGCACCATCTTCAACGCGGATGGCGCCACCTGGTCCGGCGCGGTCGCGGCCAACCTGTCCACCGGCACCATTTCGAACACGGCTTCAGCCTGGATCGGCGACGTCACCGCCAACCAGGGCACCATCCTCAATGCCGGCGGGGCGACCTGGACCGGCGATGTGCTCGCCAATGACGGCCTCGTGCGCAACACCGCCACCTGGACCGGCAACGCGGCCAACACCAACGGAACGCTCGAATCCTACGGCACCTGGGACGGCAGCATCACCAACGGCAAGTCCCTTGCCGCCGCCGGCACCATCACCGGCAGCGTCGCCAACGGGGCGGGCGCGACCTTCCTCGTGGACGGCGCCGCGGACCCGGCGCTGCCCAACCTTTCGGTGGAGGGCTCCATCACCAACGCCGGCACGGTCACGCTGGTGGCCGCCTCCAACCTCACGGTGGGAGCGGACGTGGCCAATTCCGGAACCCTCGCCTTCGGCGGCACGGGGGGCGTGGTGGTGGTGGGCAGCTTCGCCAATTCCGGCCTCGTGAACATGTCCCAGGGCACGGCCACCTACAACGCCATGTTTGTGGGCAGCACCTTTTCCGGCACGGGCGCCTCGACCGTCGCCATGGACATCGACCTGTCCACCACCAACTCCAACGCGATCCGCTCCGACCAGCTCATTGCAACGGCGGTGAGCGGCACCACCGACCTCGAGCTGCGGAACGTGGGTGCCAATCGCGGCCTGTTCGCCAACGACATCGTCGTGGTGCGGGGCGCCGGGCCGGACGGGGCGTTCGTCACCGACGACCTCGCCTCCAATGGCCTGATCGACTACCGCCTCGTCCACGCCGACGATACCTGGGCGGTGCGCTCCACCCTCAATCCCGCCGCGGGCAGCCTCGCGGCGAGCCTTGCCGCGACACTGACGGCCATCACCACCGGCTTCCTCGACAGCGTGAGCGCCGTCGTCTCCGGTCCCGCGGATCCGGTGCGGGACAAGGTGTCCTACGATCTGTGGGTGCGTCTCAAGGGCGGCAGTTATGACATCGACAGCGTGACCACCACCCGCGTGGCGGGCGCGTCGGCGAGCGTCGCCGGTGCCGCGACGGCGCAGACCAATTTCAACGGCTTCCAGGTCGGCGCCGATTTCTCGCGCGGCAATATTGCGGGGTCTGGCTTCACCGGGCGCCTCGGCATCACCGGCGGTGAGGTCTGGGCGGGCACCTCGCTCGCGTCGTCCCGCGCCTCGACGGCGGTGGACGCGCCCTTCTTCGGCGCCTACGCGGCGGTGAACGGCAAGGGCCTTTTCGCCGACGTGCAGGTGTTGCGCTTTGCCTACAATATGGAGGTGAGCAACGCGGCGGCGAGCCTCTCCGGCGCGTCGGCGACGGCGGCCGGCTGGGCCGTGGTGGCCAATGCGGGCGCCACGCTGCCCTTCGCCGGCACCTGGTTCGCGGAGCCCTCCGCCGGCCTCAGCTATGCGTCGGCGTCGTCCGATCCCGTGGTGCTGCCGTCCTCACTCGGCGCCATCCGCACGGACGAGGTGGAAAGCCTCGTTGGCAGTGTCCGGCTGAAGGTGGGTACCACCGTGTCCGGCGGTCCCAAGCTGGTGCTGCGCCCGTCGATGCAGCTGGGCTTCTGGCACGAATTCTCCGGCGAGGGCTCCGGCACCTTCCTGGATGGCTTCGGCGGCCAGGCGTTGTTCGGCGTGTCCGGCGTCGGCAGCTTCGGGCAGGTGGGCGTCGACCTGACCGCCCAGGCGCTGGATACCGGCGTCCTCGGCTTCGTGCGGGCGGACTACCGCTTCGGCGAGAACATCGAGGGCGGCACCTTCGCCGGCGGCCTGAAGACCCAGTTCTGAGGGGGGGCTCACGGCACCAGGCTGTGGGCTTCCCATTCCTGCCGCGGCACCTCGGCACCGAGGCTGTAGGAGAAGGTCTTCACCTCCATCCCGTCGGGGCTGGTCCGGCAGGTGTAGGCGAGGTGATACCAGTGGTCGCGGCTGCGCACCGCGGCGCCAGGGGCCGAGATGAATTCATCCTTCTGCTTCGGATCGGCGAAGGCGTAGGCCACCACTTCTTCCGGCCGCATGTCGGTGTGCTCGCGCCCGACCTCGCCCATGGCGCGGGCGTTGCAGCGCTGCTCGATGCGGGTGGCCGGGTCCACATGCAGCATCATGTCGTCGCGGCGCTGCGCGCCCGCGAAGGCGGGCCATGCGAGGCCCGCAAGGGCGACTGAGGCGAGGCCGAGGGCGGCGAGGGACGGGCGGAGCAGGGCGGCGCGGGACACGGGACCATCCGAAGCTGACAGCACTGCCGTCGGCGCTTAATCTCACTTCATGGCGCGGTTGGGACGATCGAGGCGCGCGCGCCTCAGCGTCGCGGACGGCTGCGGGCTCGCAGCCGGGCAGGATTATTATGCTTAACGAGATACAGCTTTACGGGCCCGCCCCCGGGCGGACCGGGACCGGACAAGGCGGGCCATTGCGATGACGGGCGGTGACCGGCCGATGATCCTCGCCCTGCAGGGCGGCGACCGCGAAGCGATCCAGGCGCTTCTCGCGGATGCAGCGCGCCGCCTCAGCGCAAGCGGCGTGCGCGTCCTCGGGGTGGTGGAACACCTCTCCCCCGGCTGCGCCCATGAGGATGTGCTCCTCCTCGACCTCGTCTCCGGCGAGACCAACCGCCTGCATCAGGACCTCGGCTCGGGCGCGGCGGGATGCAGCCTCGATCCCGCGGGCCTTGCGGCAGCAGCGGCGGGGGTGGAGCGGGCCATCGCCGACCGCCTCGCCGAGGGCGGGGACCTGTCGGACACGGTGGTGGTTCTCTCCAAGTTCGGCCGGCAGGAGGCCGAGGGGCGCGGCCTCACCAGCGCCTTCCATGCCGCCGTCGCGGCGGAGCTTTCGGTGCTCACCTCGGTCTCGCCCAGCGTGCATGCGCAATGGGACGGCTTCGCCGGCGACCTCGCGGTGCTGGCCCCGGCGGCGGTCGCCACCGTCGAGGATTGGTGGCGCGTGGGGGCACCGGCGCTGGCCGACTGAGCGGCGCGGGTACGGCGGGCTCGCGCGAACTTTTCCCTACAGCCCGATGTCGTCGAGGCTGCGGCCGCGCGTCTCGATGCGGAAATAAAAAGTCACCGCGGCCCCCACCAGCGACGCCCCCACCAGCGCGAACAGCAGCGCCCGTGTGCCGAGCTCCGCCAGCAGGATCGGGAACAGGAATGCGGTGAGCACCGCCCCGATCTTGGCGAAGGCGGCGGCGAACCCCGCCCCCATGCCGCGGATGTGGGTGGGGAAGACCTCGCCGGCGATCAGATAGGTCTGCGCGTTGGGACCGAGATTGGTCATGAAGTTGAACAGCATGAAGCCCACGACCACGAGCGCGATGCGGGTCGGATCGTCGTAATAGGTAGACAGGGCGGCGACCATCAGTCCCGCCGCGCAGCCGGCGAAGCCGAGGATCTGGAGCGGGATGCGCCCCACCCGGTCGGACAGCGCCACCGCCGCGCCGATGCCCACCAGCAGCAACAGGTCGATGAGCGCCGCGCCCTCGGCGGCGAGCACGTCGGAGGAGATGATGTCGGTGAGGTCCTGGCTGTGGGCCGCCGCATGGCCGAGGGCCGCGGCGAGGATCGACGGGGTGAAGATGCCGATGCCGTAGGTGGACAGGTCCTGCAGGAACCAGGGCACCGCGGCGAGGATGGTGGCGCGCCGATTGTGGCCAGCCTTGAACAGCGCCGCGGGATGGCGCTCCCCGTGGCCATGGCCGTGGCCGTGATGATGGCGCGGCGCGAGCTTGACGGCTTTCGGATATTGCGGCGAGCGCTGGAGCAGGCGCTGCGCCTCGCGCTGGGCTTCCTCGACCCGGCCGTGGGACAGGAGCCAGCTGGCGCTCTCGGTCACGAAGAAGCGGCCCACCACCACGGCGAGGGCCGGCAGGATCGCCACGGCATACATCAGCCGCCAGGCCGTCACGTCCTGGATGTTGGACAGGACGAGGTAGCCGACCAGGGTGCCGGTGAGCGCGCCCACGGCCTGGAAGCCGAACGCGCTCAGCACGAGCCGGCCGCGGGCGAGGCTGGGGATGCTCTCGGAGATGACGAGGTGGGCGGTGGGATAGTCGCAGCCGAGGGCGACGCCGATGCCGAACAGGAACACCACGGTCCAGACGAAGGTGGGGCTGACCGCCAGCAGGGCCAGGAAGACGATGAAGATCACCATCTCCACCACGAACATAAACTTGCGGCCGAAGCGATCGGCGAGGCCGCCCAGGAGGAGCGCGCCGACCAGGATGCCGGCGAGGCTCGCCGCGCTGACGAGGCCGTGCTGGGTGGCGCCCATGTTGAATTCCTTGGCCATGAGCGGCAGCGCCACGCCGGTCATGAACACCACCAGGCCCTCGAAGAACTTGCCCGCAGCGGCAAGCCACCAGATGCGCCATTGCATGCCCGTCATGGGCGTCGAGGGCACTTTGGTGCCGTCCGGCCACACCGGCGTCTCGTCGATATAGTCCTGCACGGAGCGGCCGAGATCGTCCGGCGTCGAAGTGCGCAGTTCGTTCATGGCTCTCCCCCCGGTGAGGGTGGCAGAAAAGCGCCCGAGCGTGAACGCCGAATGACGGCTACGCTTTCGCGCCGCGGCCTCAAGTTACCTCCGTCGCCGTCATACAGAGGTCGGGCCTGCCGCTACCTCCGGCTCTGGCGGCGCCGGGGACGAGCGGCTAAGAAGGGCGCTTGCCTTCCCCAATCCCGCCCGCCGCAGGTCACCATGGTTCTCTTCCGTTCCGTCAGTTGGTCTGCTGCCGCTCTGGGCGCCACGCTCCTCGTCGCCGCCTGTCAGGGCAATCCCGACAGCTGGGGTACGGGCGTGGTGAAGCAGACCGATGCCTTCGGCGACTATTCCGAGACGGTGGTGTCCATTCCCAAGCCCACCGCCGGGCCGCGGCAGTTCGAATGCACGGGGCCATTCGCGCCCAATGCCACGGCCATCAACGTCGCTGCCGATTTCGGCCAGGCCAATGTGGTGACGGGCTCCATCATGTCGCCGGACGGGACCACCGCTCCCGGCCTCGTGTTGCTGCCCAACGATCCGGCGCTGAGCCTTGAGATCGCTTGGAAGGACCCGGTCAACATGGCCGCCCCGCGCCGCGTGGCCTTCACCGAGAGCTCGGCCTGGAGCGTGTCCGGCATCGGCATCGGCGCGGGCCTCGCGGATCTGGAGCGGGCCAATGGCAAGCCGTTCCGCATCCAGGGGTTCGGCGGCAATGGCGGCGGCGTCGTGGCGGACTGGCGGGGCGGCCGGCTCGGCAATCTCGGCGGCGGCTGCGTGCTCGGGGTCCAGCTGGCGCTGGCCGCCACGGCATCGGACAGCGCCCAGGCGCGCATCTCGGGGCCCAAGCTCTATGGCTCGGGCGATCCCGCGATCCGCGCCGCCAATCCCACAGTGGGCGTGTTCTGGGTGAACTACCGCTAAGATTTCACTGTCCGGCCGCCGCAAGGTCTCATCCTGCCGACGCTGTAATCGCGATCCCGGCTGGTTTGGAATCACTTGAAATTGCGATTTTGACACTGGCACGCGGGAGCTTCGGATGTAGAGTTCTGCCTCGCGGCGGCAAAGTCTCGCTCGCAGGGAGAAACCCTCATGAAGCGCATGATTCTTGGTGCGCTGCTGGCAGCCGTGTGCGCTGTCGGCGGCGCGTTCGCGCAGGGCACAAGGCCCGCGAACGTGGAGGAAATGAAGCCGGCGAACTGGCTGTTCGTCCAGGTTGCCGATTCCGTCGTGGTCGATGAGAAGACCATCACCCTGAAGGGCGTCGCGCCCCAGACGGTGATGTTCACGGACCGGCCGGAGCGCATGACCGGCGACACGACCACCGAGGGCTTCATCAAGCTGTGGAACGAAGGCAAGGACAGCTTCCAGCGGGATCCGCCCAACGCGACCCTCTCGGTGACGGCGGACGGCAAGCCCAGCTTGGCCGTGGTCGAGCTGACCAATCCGGTTCTCACCGGCGACACGCTGGTGTTCACCTACAAGCTGCTGAGCGATGAGAAGCCGGTCTCCGGGACCAATGCCAGCCTGTTCATCGACTGGTGGTATGGCCGTGGACCGTACTGGGGCCGGGGCCCCTATTGGGGCGGCGGCGGCTGCTGGCGCGGCCCGTACGGCGGCTTGCACTGCCGCTGGTGACACGCAAGGACCGCTCAGCCCCGCCCGGTCCGCCGTGGCGGGGCTTTTTCCATGATGCGGCCGGTGCCGGGGCGACTTTGCCAAGGCTGGCCGGCTGGCGCCGTTCGCCGGCCCTGTGGTAAGCATCTGGCCCGGCGACGCCCGATGTCCATCGAACCGCGAGTGAGATCATGATGCGCATCAAGACTGCCGTTCGCCCGCTGACGATCGCCGCCGCCTTCTGTGCCGGCCTCGCCACCGCCGGGCTGATCCAGACCGCCGTGGCCGACCAGCCCTATATGGTGTCCGCCCTCGAATCCCTGCGCGCGGCCCGCGCCGCTCTGGTTTCGGCCGAGCCGAACAAGGGCGGCCATCGTGAGCGGGCGCTCGAGCTGGTCAACGGCGCGATCGCCGAGACCGAAGCCGGCATCGCGTTCGCCCGCTGACCCTTTCGACCCCCCTCTCAGGATAAGCGATGGCTGACTGGATCTCGTTCTGGAACGGCAGCCACGCCATCTATGTGAACGACCGGCACAAGGCGGTGCATTACCGGGCCATCGCCCGCGACCTTGCAGGCTACGTGCCGGGGCCGCAGGCGCGGGTGCTCGATTTCGGCTGCGGCGAGGCCCTCGCCTCGGCCGAGCTGGCGGGTCGGTGTGGACGCCTTGTCCTGAGCGACGCCGCGCCCGCCGTGCGCGAGCGGCTGAGCGAGCGCTTCGCCGATGTGCCTTCGATCGAGGTAATGGCGCCGGAGGAGGTCTCGGCTCTGCCGGACGGCAGCTTCGACCTCATCATCTGCAATTCGGTGGCGCAGTATCTCTCCCGGGACCTGCTGGCGCAGCTCGTCGCGGAGTGGCACCGCCTGCTGGCGCCGGGGGGCCGGCTGCTGATCGCCGACATCATCCCGCCCCATGTCAGTGCGCTGGCCGATGCGGCTGCTCTGCTCAAGCTGGCGGCGCGGGAGAAGTTCCTGCTGTCGGCCGTTGTCGGGCTGGCCCGCACGGCGGTCTCGCCGTATCGCAAGCTGCGCGCCGAGCTTGGCCTCACCACCTATGAGGAGGCGGAGATACTGGCGCTGCTGCGCAACGCCGGGCTCGATGCGCGACGGGTGCGGCCGAACGTCGGCCACAACCAGCAGCGCATGGCCTTCATCGGAGAGCGGACAGCCTAAAGTCCGAGCGCAGCGAGGCCAGCTCAGCCGTGCGCACCGGCCCGGTGGGCGAACGCCCATGCGCGGTATCCGGTGAAGGTCCACATCATGGTGATGCCCGTGGTGAGAAACTGGGCCAGCAGGTAGAACAGCCCCACCTCGTGGACGAACAGCCACATGAGCGCCTCGTTGAGGCCGAAGGCGACGCCCGCCACCGCGATGAAGCGCGGCACCGCGCCGGCATGGGAGCGCGTCGCCTCGAACGTGAAGCGGCGGTTGAGCACGTAAGAGACGGTACCGCCCGCCACGAACCCCACCGCGGAGGCGAGCACCGGGCCGAGGGCATCCATCTCCACCAGCACGGCGAGGGTGGAGAAATGGGCGGCTGCGGCGGCAAGGCCCACGCCGACGAAGGTGGCGAACTGCCGAACCAGATCGCCATGACTGGCGCGGTAGCGTGCGACCGTCTGTGCCAGGGCAGGCGGGAGCAAGGCTGTCTCCGGAGGAAGCCGCGGCGCGGCTCGGGGCCGGCGGCGCGCGTCATGTGGGCGTCATGGCTTCCGTCGCCGCAAATTATGGTCTAAGGAAGCCCATCAGCGCGCAGGGTCGAGGAAATTCCCGGGGTGTGACGTTCTCGCACTCGGTCCGCCCCGGCGCGCGCACGCATCGGGGCTCGTCCGGTGCGGCGCTCGATGCTTCCGGGGGCGCGTTCCACCGCGGCCCTTTTTTTGCGCCCGGAGCGCGATAGGAAGGGCAGCGAGCGCCGGCCGGCAACCTTGCCGCGTTGCTTCGACGAAACCGATCCCGCTGCCGGATCCGGGCCCTGAAGGACCGGCCGGCGACGGTGGAGAGCGCCAGACAGAAATGCCGAAACGCACCGATATCGAAACCATCCTCATCATCGGCGCCGGTCCCATCGTGATCGGGCAGGCCTGCGAGTTCGACTATTCCGGCACGCAGGCGGTCAAGGCGCTGAAGGAGGAGGGATACCGGGTCGTCCTCGTGAACTCGAATCCCGCGACCATCATGACCGATCCGGACATGGCGGACGCGACCTATGTCGAGCCCATCACCGCCGAGATCGTCACCAAGATCATCGAGAAGGAGCGCGGCGACCGCTCCAAGGGCTTCGCGCTGCTGCCCACCATGGGCGGCCAGACCGCGCTCAACTGCGCCCTGTCGCTCAAGAAGATGGGCACGCTGGAGAAGTATGACGTCGAGATGATCGGCGCCACCGCCGAGGCCATCGACAAGGCCGAGGACCGCGAGCTGTTCCGCGAGGCCATGACCAAGATCGGCCTCTCCACCCCCAGGTCGCGCCAGATCAAGACCCTGCCCCAGGCGCTCGAGGCGCTGGAGGAGGTGGGGCTGCCCGCCATCATCCGTCCGTCCTTCACCATGGGCGGCACCGGCGGCGGCATCGCCTACAACAAGGCGGAGTTCATCGAGATCATCGAGCGCGGCATCGATGCCTCCCCCACCAACGAGGTGCTGGTGGAGGAGAGCGTGCTGGGCTGGAAGGAGTATGAGATGGAGGTTGTCCGCGACAAGGCGGACAATTGCATCATCATCTGCTCCATCGAGAACATCGACCCGATGGGCGTGCACACCGGCGATTCCATCACGGTGGCGCCGGCGCTGACGCTCACCGACAAGGAATACCAGATCATGCGCGACGCATCGCTTGCGGTGCTGCGCGAGATCGGGGTGGAGACCGGCGGCTCCAACGTGCAGTTCGCGGTGAACCCGGTGGACGGCCGGCTCATCGTCATCGAGATGAACCCGCGCGTGTCGCGCTCCTCGGCGCTGGCGTCCAAGGCCACCGGCTTTCCCATCGCCAAGGTCGCAGCACGCCTTGCGGTGGGCTACACGCTGGACGAGATCGAGAACGACATCACCGGCGGCGCGACCCCGGCCTCCTTCGAGCCCACCATCGACTATGTGGTCACGAAGATCCCGCGCTTCGCCTTCGAGAAGTTCCCCGGCGCCGACCCGGTGCTGACCACCGCCATGAAGTCGGTGGGCGAGGCCATGGCCATCGGCCGCACCTTCCAGGAATCCCTCCAGAAGGCCCTGCGCTCGCTGGAGACCGGCCTCACCGGCCTCAACGAGATCGAGATCGAGGGCCTCGGCCAGGGCGACGACAAGAATGCCGTCCGCGCCGCGCTCGGCACCCCGACGCCTGACCGCCTGCTTTACGTGGCGCAGGCCATGCGCCTCGGCCTGTCCGACGAGCAGATCCATTCCGCCTGCAAGATCGATCCGTGGTTCCTCGCCGAGATCCGCGGCATCGTGGAGATGGAGCAGAAGGTCCGCCGGTTCGGCCTGCCGGGCACGGAAGGCCAGTTCCGCCGCCTCAAGGCCATGGGCTTCTCCGACGCGCGGCTCGCCTCGCTTGCCGGGCTGAGCGAGGCGCAGGTGCGGGCGCGGCGCCACGCGCTGGACGTGCGGCCGGCCTACAAGCGCATCGATACCTGCGCGGCCGAATTCGCCTCGCCCACCGCTTATATGTACTCGACCTACGAGACGCCCTTCGCCGGCGTCCTCGCCGACGAGGCGCGCCCCTCCGACCGGGAGAAGGTCATCATCCTCGGCGGTGGCCCGAACCGGATCGGGCAGGGCATCGAGTTCGACTATTGCTGCTGCCATGCGGCCTTCGCGCTGAAGGAGGCCGGCTATGAAGCCATCATGGTCAACTGCAACCCGGAGACCGTCTCCACCGACTACGACACCTCCGACCGGCTCTATTTCGAGCCGCTCACCGCCGAGGACGTGCTGGAGCTGATCGCCCGCGAGCAGACCAACGGCACGCTGAAGGGCGTGATCGTGCAGTTCGGCGGCCAGACACCGCTCAAGCTCGCCAAGGCGCTGGAAGATGCGGAGGTGCCCATCCTCGGCACCTCGCCGGACGCCATCGACCTCGCCGAGGACCGCGACCGCTTCAAGACGCTGCTGGACCGCCTCAAGATCCGCCAGCCGGCCAACGGCATCGCCTACAGCGTGGAGCAGGCCCGCCTGGTGGCCGGCGAGCTCGGCTATCCCATGGTGGTGCGCCCCTCCTACGTGCTGGGCGGCCGCGCCATGCAGATCATCCGCGAGGAGAGCCAGCTCGGCGACTATCTGCTGGAGACCCTGCCCGGCCTGGTGCCGCAGGAGGTGAAGGCCCGCTATCCCAACGACAAGACCGGCCAGATCAATACGGTGCTCGGCAAGAACCCGCTGCTGTTCGATCGCTATCTGTCGGATGCCATCGAGGTGGACGTCGACGCTTTGTGCGACGGCACCGACGTGTTCATCGCCGGCATCATGGAGCACATCGAGGAGGCGGGCATCCATTCGGGCGACAGCGCCTGCTCGCTGCCGTCCTATTCCCTTTCGCCGGATACCCTGGCAGCGCTGGAGAAGCAGACCGCGGCCATGGCCCTGGCGCTCGGCGTCGGCGGGCTGATGAACGTGCAGTACGCCATCAAGGGCGACGAGATCTACGTGCTGGAGGTGAACCCGCGCGCCTCGCGCACGGTGCCGTTCGTCGCCAAGGTCATCGGCCTGCCCATCGCCAAGATCGCGGCGCGGGTCATGGCGGGCGAGAAGCTCGCCACCTTCAAGCTGGAGCAGCCGAAGATCGGCCACATCGCCATCAAGGAGGCGGTGTTCCCCTTCGCCCGCTTCCCCGGCGTCGACACGGTGCTCGGCCCGGAGATGCGGTCCACCGGCGAGGTGATGGGTCTCGATACCGATTTCGGCGTCGCCTTTGCCAAGAGCCAACTGGGCGGCGGCACCAAGGTGCCGAAGTCCGGCACGGTGTTCGTCTCCCTGAAGGATGCCGACAAGATCCGCATCCTCCCCAGCATGAAGACGCTGGTGGAGCTCGGCTTCAAGGTGATCGCCACCTCCGGCACCCAGCGCTTCCTGGAGGAGCACGGCGTTCCGGCGATGAAGATCAACAAGGTGCTGGAGGGGCGGCCCCACATCGTGGACGCCATCAAGAATGGCGAGGTCCAGCTGGTGTTCAACACCACCGAAGGGGCCCAGGCCCTTGCGGACAGCCGGTCACTGCGCCGTGCGGCCCTCTTGCAGAAAGTGCCGTATTACACCACGCTGTCCGGAGCCATCGCGGCGGCGCAGGGGATCAAGGCCTATGTGGGCGGCGACCTTACGGTGCGTCCGCTGCAGGGTTATTTCGGCGCCGGCGGGCAGGAATCGCAGGGCGGTGCGCGAGGCAAAGCCTCCGTCGCCTGATTTCTCACCCCCGTGGACCGCGACGCGCGTGAGCCCCTCAGGCCGTCACGGGCGGATCCGCCATGCCCGCCCTGCGTTGCCCGCGCCGGGCGGGATTTGAGTCTTGCCCGAGGGCGGTTCTCGCCCGGGGACGAGGCAATCGCCGCGGCTGCGGAGCAAAACGCTTCGCGGCGCGGCATTCTTTTCGACGCCGGCCAGCCCCAAGCGCCCAAGGCCGGCGCACCGAGCAGGTTCAGGAGGTCTTAAAAGGACCCATGGAGAAGATTCCGATGACGGCGGGCGGCTTTGCCGCCCTCGAAAAAGAGTTGAAGCAACGTCAGCAGGTGGAGCGTCCGCGCATCATCAATGCCATCTCCGAGGCGCGCGCCCATGGCGATCTCTCCGAGAATGCTGAATATCACGCGGCCAAGGAGCAGCAGTCGCTGAACGAGGGCCGCATCGCCGAGCTGGAGGACAAGATCTCCCGCGCCGAGGTGATCGACGTCTCAAAGCTATCGGGCGACGTGGTGAAGTTCGGCGCCACGGTGACGCTGGTGGACGAGGACACCGAGGAAGAGAAGGTCTGGCAGATCGTCGGCGACAGCGAGGCCGATGCCAAGGCCGGCCGCATATCCATCTCCTCGCCCATGGCGCGTGCGCTCATAGGCAAGAAGAAGGGCGCATCGGTGGAGGTCGTCACCCCCAAGGGCGCGCGCTCCTTCGAGATCGTCGGGGTGCGCTGGGCGTAGCGTCAGCTGTCGCAGTTCGCGCCGCCATCGTGCCTCGGCCGAGTGGAGCGGAGCGGAAGGAGAGCCGTGGCCCAGCGCAACATGTCGCCGAAGGCGGCTTTGTTCCGCGGTCCGGGGTGATTGCCGGCTTCGCCGACCTTTCTCCTGGACCCCGGATCGGCGCTCCACCTGTGGTGGAGCTTGTCCGGGGAACGGCGAAGTTTCTTACGTCCCCTTGGGCAGCCCGGCCTCCAGCGGCACCACGGGGGCGTCCTTGGCCTGCTTCAGGGTCAGCGCAGTCTTCACGTTGCGCACGTTGGGCGCTGCGGTGATGTCGAGCACGAAGGTCTGGAAGGTGCGTAAATCCGGCGCCACGCAGAGCATCAGGAAGTCAACGTCGCCCGAGAGCATCCAGGCGCTGCGCACCAGCGTCCAGCCGGCGATGCGCTCCTGGAAGGCCGAAAGGTCGCTCTCCGCCTGGCTGATGAGGTGCACCATGGCGAAGGCCATCAGGTCGTAGCCGAGGCGCTTTTCGTCGAGCAGGGCGCGATACCCCTCGATGATGCCTTCCTCCTCCAGCGCCCGAACCCGCCGCAGACACGGCGGCGCCGAAATGCCGACGCGGCGCGACAGCTCGACATTGGTCATGCGACCGTCCCGCTGCAGCTCGTCGAGGATCTTCCAGTCGACAGCGTCGAGGCGAACGGTCAAGGCGCGGCTCCCCATGGCAAAGGCCTGCGCACCTTAGTGCGCGCATGTGGCAACGCAACGAAATAATCTTGCCAGGGTGCGGCGCGAAGGCCGGCGCCCCGTGCTTGTGGCGTTGCGGGCGAGCCCCTACATTTGGGCATAGCTTCCGCTGCGCCGCCCATGCCCGGCCGCTTCCGACCGGCGCCGGCCCTTTCGCAGCCTCGTGTTTTTCGAGGACATCATGACTACCCATTCCGTCAAGGTCGTCATCATCGGCTCCGGCCCGGCCGGCTATACGGCTGCCATCTATGCAGCGCGCGCAATGCTCGAGCCCGTTCTGTTCGAGGGCATCCAGCCCGGCGGACAGCTCACCATCACCACGGATGTGGAGAACTATCCCGGCTTCGCCGAGCCCATCCAGGGCCCCTGGCTGATGGAGCAGATGCGCGCCCAGGCCGAGCATGTGGGCACCAAGATCATCACCGACCACGTCTCCAGCCTTGATCTGTCCCAGCGACCGTTCCGCATGGTGACGGAATCGGGGGACACTTGGCTTGCCGACGTGGTGATTCTCGCCACCGGCGCCCAGGCCCGCTGGCTCGGCCTCGAATCGGAAGCCGCCTTCCGCGGTTTCGGCGTCTCCGCCTGTGCCACCTGCGACGGCTTCTTCTACCGCGGCAAGGAGGTGATCGTGGTGGGCGGCGGCAATACGGCGGTGGAGGAGGCGCTCTTCCTGACGAATTTTGCGGCCAAGGTCACGGTGGTCCATCGCCGCGACAGCTTCCGCGCCGAGCGCATCCTGCAGGAGCGCCTGTTCGCCAATCCGAAGGTCAACGTGGTGTGGAACGCGGAGCTCGCCGATGTGCTGGGCGAGAGCGGCCTCATCTCCAAGGTCACCGGCGCGCGCCTGCGCGACGTGCGCACCGGGGCGCTGACCGAGCTGCCCGCTGACGGCATATTTATCGCTATCGGCCATGCGCCTGCCACAGAGCTGGTGAAAGAGCAGCTGAAGCTCAAAGAGAGCGGTTATGTATGGACAGCGCCCGATTCGACGGCCACGTCGGTACCGGGTGTCTTTGCGGCAGGCGACGTGGCGGACGATGTCTATCGTCAGGCGGTCACGGCTGCGGGCCGCGGATGCATGGCTGCGCTCGAGGCGGAACGTTTCATGGCCCACCAGGGGGTGGCAAAGGCGGCAGAATAGCCGCCGCGCCGTCTTGTCCTTGTCGGCTCTGCAGGCGCATGCCTCGGAAGGTCCGTCGCGTGGGGGCGCGACGGTTTTTCCCGCGTGAAAGAAAGACAGCGCCACCTCGCCGGCCATTATGGCCGGTGACGCTCAAGGGGCTCGGGCCTGATGGATTGGGACAAGCTTAAGGTCTTCCACGTCGCCGCCGAAGCCGGTTCGTTTACCCACGCAGGCGAGACGCTGGGCCTGTCCCAGTCGGCCGTGAGCCGGCAGGTTTCGGCTCTGGAGGCAGAGCTCAAGGTCCCCCTGTTCCACCGCCATGCGCGCGGGCTGATCCTGACCGAGCAGGGCGAGCTGCTCTACCGCACCGCCCACGAGGTGTTCCTCAAGCTGGAATCGGCGCGCGCCCAGCTCACCGACAGCCGCGAGAAGCCCAACGGCGACCTGCGCGTCACCACCACCATGGGCCTCGGCACCCATTGGCTGACGGCGCGGGTGGGCGAGTTCGTCGAGTTGTTCCCCGACATCCGCATCCAGCTCATCCTCACCGACGAGGAGCTGGACCTCGCCATGCGCGAGGCAGACGTGGCCATCCGCATGCGCCAGCCGGTGCAGCCGGACCTGGTGCAGCGCAAGCTCTTCACCGTGCATTTCCATGCCTATGCGTCGGCCGACTATCTCAAACGCCACGGCCATCCGCGTTCGCTCGACGAGCTGGACAAGCACCGCATTCTGCTGCTCGGCGGCCCCATCCCCTCCTATTTCCAGGGGCTGAACTGGCTGGAGCACGCAGGCCGCGACGGCTCCAAACCGCGGATCCCCGCCTTCGAAGTCAACAACGTGCTGGGTCTGAAGCGGGCGGTCGAGCGCGGCGTCGGCATCGGCACGCTGCCGGACTACCTCTCGGACGACTCGACCTCGCTGGTGCAGCTGTTCACCGACCGCGAGACGCCCAAACTGGAAGCATACTTTACCTATGCTCAAGAAGTGCGCTCGGTGGCCCGTATTCAGGTGTTTCGGGACTTTCTGATCTCCAAGGCGCAGCGCTGGAATTACTGATTTATGACCTGAGAAGGTAATTAAGTAGGGATCTGGCTGCAGAGCCCAGCGCCCTGCACATGCCTGATATGCGGTCAGCATGCGTTGCCAGCTGCCTAATCCGGGAGCATGTTGGGGGTGCGCTGATTGCACCTTGTGCGGTGTATCAGCTGTTCCCCTCTGGAAGGTTCGCCGCTCTGCGGCGATACTTGCCGGGTCCCCTCCAGGACCCGGCATTTTTCTTTTGCGGACCGGAACCGCGACGCTTTCGTCATGCTTTTCCCATCGGGCGTGTCGCCTGGTGCGGCGTCGCCCCAATTCTGCAAGGGGCAAAACATGGCAATTCTGAAGCGTGGGCTCGCTGGCGAACCGGTCAAGATCCTGCAGACCAAGCTCGGCGTGACGGCGGATGGCCAGTTCGGCCCGGCCACCGAGGAGGCATTGAAGGCCTTCCAGAAACAGCACGGCCTTTCCGCGGACGGCATCGCCGGTCCCGATACCTTCACGGCGCTGGGCCTGCCGGAGTTGGTGCTGCTCACCGTAGGCTCCAAGGGCGAGGCGGTGAAGAAGCTGCAGATGGCGCTGGGCATCACGGCTGACGGCGCCTTCGGTGCCGGCACCGCCAAGGCGGTGAAGGAGTTCCAGGAGAAGAACGGTCTTGAGGCTGACGGCATGGCCGGGCCCGTGACTCTCTCCAAGATCGGGTCGTTCGCCGCCGACTTCTCTCCCGAGGCGGTGGCGAAATCCCAGGCCAGCGCGTCCGCCGCGCCGGGCGGGACGGTCTCCCCCGGCGCCCGTCCGGCCGAAGCCGGCGCCGCCGCGGCTCCGAAAAAGAGCATCTGGCAGTCCATTACCGAGTTCTTCTCCTGATGCGCCGCGCGGGAGGCCACCGGTCTCCCGCGCCGGAACAGGGGGAAGGAGGGGGCGTTTTCCTCAAAAGGAGTGCGCCCATGACACCCGCTCTTCCTCCTCAGCTTCCCACCACCCCGGCCATCGTCATCACGCCGCTCGAGGGCGGGCCGTTTCCCCAGACGCCCGATCCGGGCCGGACCCCCGAGCCGCCCGTTCCCCCGCCGCAGCCCTTCGAAGACCCGCCTGCGCCGCCTGAGCCCGGGCCGGATCTTCCGCCGCTGCCGGACGATGATCCCTCCCGTGAACCGCGCCGCGAGCCCTTCCCGGAGCCCGCACCCCTCGACGATCCCCCGATCCTGCCGGACGAACCCACCCGGCTGTGACGGAGCGGACGGTTTTCAGTGGGGCGTCGCGCTTCTATGCTTAGCGCGACGCAACGCGCCCGAGCCCGATGCCCTCCTTTCTCATGGATCGACTGTTGAAGCCCGCAGCCCTCGCCCTGAGCCTCGCCGGCTTGCCGCTCGCGGCGGACGCGCGCACCGATCGACCGAATATTTTTGTCGACGTGGCGGGTCTCGTGCCGGGGGCGATTCTCGACGTGCGCTATTTCGGCAGCGACAATTTCGTCGGGACGCGGGTGGACGGCTATGGCGCGGCCCGCTGCTTCCTCACCCGCCCCGCTGCCGAGGCGCTGGCCAAGGTGGCGTCGGAGGCCCGCAAGAAGGGCTACGGCTTGCGCATCTTCGATTGCTATCGTCCGGCCCGCGCGGTCGCCCACTTCGCCCGCTGGGCGAGCGACCTCGCCGACGAGAGGACCAAGGCGACTTACTACCCGGACGTGGCGAAGAAGGATCTGTTCGCCGAGGGCTACATCGCTGCGCGCTCGGGCCATTCGCGCGGCTCCACTCTCGACCTCACCTTGTTCGACGTTTCGAGCGGGCGCGACGTGGACATGGGGACGCCCTTCGACCTGTTCAGCCCACGCTCGTGGCCCGCTTCCCCGGCAGTGACCTCCGCCCAGCGCGCCAATCGCGCGCTTCTGGCCACTCTGATGGCTCACGGCGGCTTCAAGCCGTTCGACAAGGAGTGGTGGCACTTCACGCTGAAGGACGAGCCTTTCCCTGACACCTATTTCGACTTCCCCATCGAATAGTCCGCGTCAGTTGGGGGTGATCTCCTCCACCTTGAGGCGGCGGCCGAGGGAATCGAAGAAATCTCCCTCGTTGATGACGAGCCGGTCCTCACGCACCCGCTGTTCCAGCGCCCGCAGGCGGCCGCGAGCCTCGCCATTCCCCAGCGGCTCGTCCACGTCCAGCTGGGCGAAGAATACCGCGCCGTCCCATGGCTTCCGGGCGCCGGCGAACAGGGCGATCATGCCGGCCCAATCCACCTCGTCGCCGATGATGTTGAGGAAGGTGGATGCCAGCGGCGTCACCTGCGGCTCAGCGATGCGCACCAGCACCACCAGGGCGGTAAACGGGCCGTGCGCGGCGAACGTGCCGGCCAGCCAGTCGTCGAAATCGGTCTGGAAAGCCATGGCCGCTCAGAAGTCCACCAGCGGGGTGTCGGGCAGATAATGCTCGAAGAGATACCAGAAGCTGCTCTGCCGCGTCGCCTCATACCACTCTTCGAAGGCGGCCAGGGCGGCGTCCGGGGTGGCGTCCGCGTCCGCCTCGAACAGGGCGACGGCCACGGGGGCGAAACGGGTGAGCACCTCGGCGCGGGCATCGCTGTCCGTGGACCAGCCGAGGCGGGTGCGCAGCAGGACCTGGCCGGCGGCCGCCGCCAGTTCCGCGTCCTCGGCGCCTTCGATCGCGCCGGCGAGGGCCGTCATGAGGTCGGCACGGCGGTAGGCATAGGCGCGGGCGCGGGCCAGCGCCTCGGCGCGCTGCGCCGCTTCCGCGCGAAACTGCGTCTCGGCCACGGCGGCCGCGCTCTTGGCCGCGTCGAGCCGCGCGAGGAAGGCCACGCGCTCGGGATGCGCGGCCGGAGCGTCGGTCACGTCCGCGGTCAAGGGCGGCCTCCGATGCGGCGGGTGCGCGGGTCCGGACGAAGAGCGCCGGGAGTGCGCCGCTGTCGATTGGATGTCATGCGACCTGCGATCCTTGCCTTACCCTGCCTGCCATGCCTGCCATGCCGGCGGCAGGATAGCGGCAGATTCGCTGAACCCAAACCGGCCAGCCGGGAGCCGGCGACATGGTATGCGACGGAGTGGTCGCGGAGCAAAATTGCCGAAGCGGCTGTCGGCCTTGGTGATGCGGGATCGTCCTCGCTTCAGGTCGGCGGGATAGTCGGGACGCGCGTAGCGCGTCGGGCGCCGTCGTCATCGTCGCCGTCATTCATGGGAGCCACAGATGCCCAGCACCATCCGCCTGCACCGCATTCTCGCGACGAGCCCCGACAAGGTCTATCGTGCCTTCCTTGAGGCCGATGCCCTCGCCAAATGGCTGCCGCCCAACGGCTTCGCCTGCACCGTTCACCATCTGGAGGCGTCGGAGGGCGGGACGTTCAGGATGTCGTTCCGCAACTTCACCACGAGCGAGAGCCACAGCTTCGGCGGTGCCTATGTGGAGCTCGTGCCCAATGAGCGGCTCCGCTACACCGACACGTTCGACGATCCCAACCTTCCCGGCGAGATGGACGTTACGGTGACGCTGAAGAAGGTCGCCGTCGGCACCGAATTGGAGATCGTCCAGGCCGGGGTGCCGGACGTCATTCCCGCCGAGGCGTGCTATCTCGGCTGGCAGGAATCCCTGCGCAATCTCGCGCGGCTGGTGGAGCCCGACATCCGGCAATAGCGATCGTCCGCCCAGGGGCGAGGCGGGCGACGGCGCCGCCTACGTGGGCGACAGATAGGACGGCAGCTGGCGGGGGAAATCGGGGTAGTAATAGGCCACGGTCGCCATGTCGAAGCGGGCGAGGATCTGCTCCTTCGCCTCCCGGTCCAGAAGGAAGCGGAACGCGGCCTCCACGCATTTGACCGGCGTGTGGGCGCCCGCCGTCAGCTCCTGCCAGTTGGCCGGCGCCATGGTGACCACGTGCTGGGTCTCGCCTGCGTCGTCGCGCACCACCACGGCGAACTTCAGCGGCTCGCCCCCGGCGCTCTGCCGGACCTCGATCTTTGCCATCCCGTTCTCCTTCCCGCGTGGCGCGCTACACCGCTCATCCGGCCCGCACTAGCGCCAAGAGTTCATCCACCTCTTCCGCGCGGCTGGCGAAGGAGGTGACGAAGCGGCGCCCGTCCGGGCCGCACGCGCGGGACGGCCAGTCGTAGAACAGCGCCCCGCCGCGCCGGAGCGCCGCGGCCATCGCATCGGGCAGGCGGACGAAGACCTCGTTGGCCTCCACCGGATGGACGCTCGCATAGCCCTCGGCCTTGAGCCCCACGCCAAGGCGGCCCGCCATGACGTTGGCGTGCGCAGCCAAGCGCAGCCACAGATCGTCGGCGAGATAGGCGAGCAGCTGGGCGGCGACATAGCGGCTCTTCGAGAGCAATTGCCCGGCGCGCTTGCGCCTCAGGGCGAAGCCCTCGGCCAGCGCAAGGTCGAAGAAGACCACGGCCTCCGCCATCATGGCGCCGTTCTTGGTGGCGCCGAAGGCCAGCACGTCGACGCCAGCCTGCCAGGTGAGCGCGGCAGGCGCGGCGGCGCGGCCGGCCAGCGCATTGGCGAAGCGTGCGCCATCCATATGCACCCTCATCCCGCGGGTGCGGGCGGTGGCGCACAGGTTGGCGACCGCGTCGGGTCCATAGACCGTGCCGGCCTCCGTCGACTGGCTGAGGGACAGCGCCGCCGGCTGCACCTGGTGGACGGAGCCGGGTGGAAATTCCGCGAGCGTTGCGGCGACGGCGGAGGGGTCGAGCCGGCCGTGATCGCCGCCGATCGGGACCAGCTTGCCGCCGGCGCTGAAGAATTCGGGAGCGCCGCATTCATCCGTGTGGATGTGCGCTTCCTCATGGCACAGCACCGCGCCCCAGGGCGGGATGAGGTGGGCGAGGGCGAGCGCGTTGGCGGCGGTCCCGGTGGCGACCGGAAAGACGCGCACCTGCGCGCCGAACACTTCGGCGAAGGCGCGGTCGAGCGCCTGCGACCAGGGGTCGTTGCCATAGGAGGGCACCCGCCCGGCATCGGCGGAAAGCAGCGCGTCCCGGATCTGCGGCGCAAGGGCGCCGGTATTGTCGCTGGTGAAGTCCATGGCGCAGCCCGAGCAAGAACGGGGCCGCACACAGGGCCGGCCCTGCCATGGAGGGTGTGGCCCACGGGCCGGGACCAGGTCCACCCAGGGCGGCCTTGTCAGGATGTCCTACGACATTGTCCTTCGACCCACGCGGGCAGACGAGAAGGGAGGCCGCCCGGGGACGAATGCGACGTGTCGCGCGGCCTCTCCTCGGATGGAGCCGCGCCTGCGCGCGACCGTCTCGGCGATGGCGGTTATGCCTCGGTGTGCGGGGCTGTATCGGCGTCCTCGGGGGCGCTGACGGCGATCACCACCAGCACCTGCGCCTGCCGGTCCCCGACGCTGCGCAGGTCGTGGCGCTCCTCGCCGGAGAAATAGAGGCAGTCGCCGGTCTCCAGCAGCAGCTCTTCCGATCCCAGCTTCACGGTGATGCTGCCGGAGACGACAAACACCATCTCCTCGCCGCCGTGATGGGCCCAATGGATCGGGCGCGCCTTGGTGTCGCCAGCCATGGGCGGGCGGATGAGAAAGGGCTCCATGGCCTTGCGCGCGCGACCGGCGGCGAGGGGCACAAGTCCCGCGGCGCCGCCTTCGCCCGGCGCCACGTCGGTGGCGCGCTGGAGGGTGTAGCGCGGGCTCGATATCGCATTGAGGTCGAACAGCTGGGCGACGTGAACGTCCAGCGCCGCGGCGAGGCGAAGCAGAGCGGCGATGGACGGCGTCTTCAGGCCGCGCTCCACGAGGGAGAGGTAGCCCCGCGTCAGCTCACTCATGGTGGCAAGGCGATCCAGCGTGAGCCCGCGCTCGACGCGCAGCGTCCTGAGATTTGGTCCGAGCCGATCGGACTTTGAAATATCGAGCACACCCCACTCCGCTTACGGCGCCCGCGGCCAACGCTCTGGCCTTCTTAAAGCCGTTCCAAGGCGTCGGCGCAATCCTTCGCCGGCGGAGACGATGGGCAAAGCGTTTATCCCAGCCGGGAATAGCTTCTGGCATCTTCGGTTCTCTCAGTAAACACGCGATTTGCGGAAATTTTCGCCAGAGCGGGATGCCATCTTGAGCGATTGGCCAGATATAGATGGATTCAAAAGGCAATTTGCCGTCGTCTGCTTATTTTTCGAGCGGCATGCGGAATGCCCGCAAAATCGGCGCTTGATTTCCATTGGTAAACTTGTTTGGCTTTGCGAGTAGCTCGCAACTGAGGTCGGGGGACCGGGTCGCGGACCGAGGCCGCCGGCATCGAAGGAGCGCCAAGACGGCGGCGGGGCGATGCATCCGGCCGGCCCGCTCAGAACCAGCCACGAAGGGGATCAGCATGGCCAATTTTCATATCACCCGCCGCAATCTTCTGGGCGCCGCCGCTGCCGGCGCCGGCCTCGCCTTGATGCCGGGTCGGCTCCACGCCGCAGCGGCCGCCACCTTCGGCGTGGCGAGTCTCGATCCCTGCTACGCCTTCATCTACGCCGCCTTCAAGAAGGGCTATTTCGCGCAGGCCGGCCTCGACATCGAGCACCTCAATTCCCAGAGCGGCCCGCGCACCAAGCAGATGCTCTCCGCCGGGCAGGTCTTCGCCGCCTCGACCGGATCGAGCGATTCCGTCGCGCTCACCGTGGCCGGCAAGCCGTCGGTGCTCGTCGCATCGTTCGAGCGCCGCCCGGCCGCCGCCAACATCATCGTCGGCAAGGCCGCCTACGAGGCCGGCGTGCGCAGCGTGAAGGACCTTGCCGGCCGCAAGGTGGGCGTCACTCAGCCCCAGGCCTGGACCTGGCTGCTCGGCGTCTACATCGCCGAGGCCGCCGGCCTGAAGGGCAAGGTGGACTTCCGCCCGCTGGGCGACTTCACCACCATGCTCGGGGCCGTGAAGGCGGGCTCGGTGGACGGCTGCATCGCCACCTTCGCCATGCTCGACGCCGCCAAGGCCGAGGGCTGGGGCGTGCCCATCTTCGAGGCCGATCGCGACGGCGACTGGAACGCCATCTTCCAGGGCGACCTGCCCGGTACCGGCGTCTATGTGCTGAAGGAGAGCGTCGAGGAGAAGCCGGCCGAGGTGCAGAAGCTGGTCACCGCCATCGTCAAGGGCTCTGACTGGGTGAAGGCGGCGCCGGCCGAGGAGGTCGCCGAGCTCATCAAGTCCGATTTCCTGCCCAACACGCCCCTCACCGCGCTGGTCACCGCGGTAAACAAGTTCAAGGCCATCTGGAACTTCGACAACACCTTCACGCCCGACGCCTACGCCAACCTCATGAAGGTGATGGGCGATGGCCGCATGTATCAAAGCGACGTCCTCGCCGCCAAGGCGAAGTTCGCCGACCTCGTGGACAATTCCTTCGTCCTCAAGGCGCGGGGCAAGGCGTGATGCGCACGATGATCCGCCTCGACGCGGTGGGGAAGACCTACACCTCCAAGACCACCCGCCACACCGCCATCGGCAGCGTTTCCCTCGACATTGCCAAGGGCGAGTTCGTCTGCGTGGTCGGTCCCTCCGGCTGCGGCAAGAGCACCCTGCTCAACATGATCGCCGGCTTCCAGCCGGCGACCGCCGGCACCATCATCGTCAATGGCGCGCCGGTGGAGCCCGGCACCGTGCCGCGGGGCCTCGGCTACCTGTTCCAGAAGGATACGGTTCTGCCCTGGCTTACGGTGGAGCAGAACGTGGGCCTAGGCCTGCGCTTCGCCCACTTGCCGCCCGCGCGCGTGGCGGAGAAGGTCAAGGGCCTGCTCAAGCTCGCCAACCTCGAGCCCTACGCCGGCTATTTCCCCTACCAGATCTCCGGCGGCATGCGCCAGCGCACGGCGCTGCTGATGACGCTGGCCTGCGACCCGCAGGTGCTGCTGCTCGACGAGCCCTTCGGCGCCCTCGACAGCCACACCAAGATCAACCTCCACCGCGAGCTGCACGAGATCTGGCGCCAGCTGGGACAGACCATCGTCATGGTGACCCATGACCTCGACGAGGCGGTGGCGCTGGCCGACCGCGTCATCGTCCTGTCGGGTCCGCCGAGCCGGGTGCTGCTCGACCATGCCATCGACATCCCCCACCCCCGCGATCCCTACGCCGTGCGCGAGACGGATGCGTTCGGCCAGCACCTCAAGGCCCTCTGGGCGGTGCTCGGCCGTGAATACCAGCGCACACCGGACGGCACGCAGACGGTGATCGGAGCCGCGGCATGAGCAGCGCCATGGAAAGCCTCGACGCCCCGCTCGCCCCCGCCGCCCCGCCCGCCCGCCGCCCGGGGCTGGGCGAGACCGCACGCGTGCGGCTCTATCAGGTGGCGCTGCTCGCCGTCTTCCTCGGCCTGTGGGAAGGGCTCACCCGCGTGCCCTACCTCATGAAGAACACCTTCCTCGATCCGTTCTTCATCTCGCGCCCTTCGCTGGTCGCCGAGCAATTGTGGACCTGGACCTTCGGCGCGCAGGCCGGCTTCCTCCTGCCCCACCTCGGCTCCACCCTTGCGGCGACGCTGCTCGGCCTTGGGGTGGCGAGCGTCACCGGCTTCGCGGCCGGCCTCGTGCTCAGCCAGAATCCCATCCTGGCGCGGACGCTGAACCCCTTCATCGTCTCGTGCAACTCGCTGCCGCGCATCGCCATGGTGCCGCTCATCACCATGATGTTCGGCCTCGGCCTTCTGGCGAAGGTGGTGACGGTCTGGTTCGTGGTGTTCTTCCTCATCTTCTTCAACACCTTCAAGGGGTCGTTGTCGGTGGAGAAGCACATCCTGCAATTCTGCCAGACGCTCGGCGCCTCGCCGCGGCAGATCCTGTGGAACGTGCGGGTGCCGAGTGCCCTTGCCTGGACCTTCGCAGCCCTGCCCAACGCCATCTCCTTCTCGCTGGTGGGCGTGGTGATCGCCGAGTTCGTCGGCACCACCACGGGCATGGGCTACCTGATCGTCTCGTCCCTCTCGACCCTCAACGCCAGCGAGATGTTTGCCGCCATCTCCGTCCTCGGCCTGTGCGGCATCGGCCTCGTCTCCCTCGCCGAGCGTGTGGAGCGCCGCCTCCTGCGCTGGTCCCCCCAGTTCAACGAACGCTGACCGCCCTTCGGAGAAAATCCATGAGCCAGACTTCCGACGCCATCGACTATTACTTCTGGATCAATTCCGACTGGGCCTATTTCGGCAATCCGCGGCTCAAGGCCATGAGCGAGCGCTATGGCCTGCCGGTCAATTACTATCCCGTGGACATCGGCTCGGTCTATGCGCGCACCGGCGGCATCAAGCTGCCGCTGCGCTCCAAGGAGCGCAAGGATTACCGCCTGCTGGAGATGCGGCGCTTCCGCGACATTCTCGGTATGCCCATCAATCTCGAGCCCAAGTACGGCACCCAGACGGTGGAGATCCCCTCGCGCTTCGCCATCGCGGCGATCCACATGGGCCTGCCGCCGCACGACCTCGTCCACGCCATCATGACCGCCCTGTGGGTGGAGGAGAAGGACATCGAGGACGAGGCGACCCTCGTCGCCCTCGCCGACGCGCTCGGCCTCGACGGCGCCGCCATCCTCGCCCGCTCCAAGGGGAAGGAAGCGGCGGAGCAGTATTATCGCAACACCGACCAGGGCATCGCCCACGGCATGTTCGGCGCGCCGTTCTACGTCTTCCGCGGCGAGGCCTTCTGGGGCCAGGATCGCCTCGACATGCTGGATGACACCATCGCCCGGGCGCTCGGCAAGCCGGCGGTGCTGCCGACCCTGAAGGCGGCGTCGTGATCGGCCGCATCGGGGCCGGCCCCCGGCTTTCCGCCGCCACCGTCTTCGGCGGGTTCGTCTTCGTCTCGGGACAGGTGCCGGACGATGTCTCCACCGGCGTCGAGGACCAGGCCCTGCAGGTGCTGGCCAAGATCGACGCCATCCTGGCGGAGGCCGGGACCGACAAGGCGCGCATCCTCACCGCGACGGTGTGGCTGCCCGCCATCGGCGATTTCGCCGCCTTCAACACCGTGTGGGACGCGTGGGTGGCGCCCGGCGCGGCGCCGGCGCGGGCCTGCGTCGAAAGCCGGCTCGCCCATCCCGGCATCAAGGTGGAGATCGGCTGCATCGCGGCCCTGCCCACCGGCTGACCGCCACTCGCCCCATCAACGAGAACCAGCAGCCGCCCGGACGCGAACACGCCGGGCGGAAGGGAGCCTGCGCCCGAGCCTTCCGCACCTCAATGGGGATACGCACATGGCAGTCACGGATCAGATGGTGGTTTCCGCCCCGCCCCTTCAGGCCTCAGAGATGCGCCGCATCGTCTGGTCGTCGGTGATCGGAACGGCGGTCGAGTGGTACGATTTTCTCATCTATGCGGTGGCCACCGCCCTCGTCTTCAACAAGCTGTTCTTTCCGAACCAGGATCCGGCCATCGCCACCATCGCGGCCTTCGGCACCTATGCGGTGGGCTATCTCGCGCGGCCACTGGGCGCCGCCATCTTCGGCCATTACGGCGACCGGCTCGGCCGCAAGGCCATGCTGTCCATCACCATCATCATCATGGGGCTGGGCACCTTCTGCATCGGCCTGCTGCCCACCTATGAGCAGATCGGCGTCGCAGCGCCCATCCTGCTGGTGCTGCTGCGCTTCGTGCAGGGCATCGGCATTGGCGGCGAGTGGGGCGGCGCGGTGCTGATGGTGGTGGAGAACGCGCCGAAGGAGAAGCGCGGCTTCCTCGGCTCCATGGTGCAGGTGGGCAACCCCATCGGCAACCTCGCGGCACTGGGGGTGTTCGCCCTGGCCTCGCAGCTGCCCGAGCAGGACTTTCTCGGTTGGGCGTGGCGCGTTCCGTTCCTGCTCTCCATCGCGCTTATCGGCGTCGGCCTGTTCATCCGCCTGAAGCTGCACGAGACGCCGGCGTTCCGGCAGGTGAAGGCGAAGCACGACGTTGCCCCCATGCCCGTGGCCGAGGTGTTCCGCGACCACAAGAAGACCTTCTTCACCGCGGTGGGCCTGAAGATCGCGGAAATTTCCTACGCCTCCATCGCGTCGATCTTCATCCTCTCCTACGCGACGCAAACACTCGGCATGGCCCGCTCCACCATCCTCAACGGCGTGATGCTGTCCGCCTTCGTCGCGCTGTTCTCCATCCCGCTGTTCGGCTGGCTTTCGGACCGGCTGGGGCGGCGGACCATGTTCTTCCTGAGCTGCCTGTTCTGCGCCGGCTTCGCCTTCCCCATGTTCGCCCTTCTGGCGACCCGCGATCCGGTCATCGTCTCGCTCACGGTGGTCGTCGCCATCTCCTTCGGCCAGATGGTGATGTTCGGGGTGGGCGCGCCGTTCTACTCGGAGCTGTTCACCGCGCGCCTGCGCTATTCCGGCGCCTCGCTGGGCTTCCAGATCGGCGCCGCCATATCCGGCGGCCTCACCCCGGTGATCGCGGCCTCCCTGATGGCCTGGAGCGGCGGCGCCACCTGGCCGGTGTCGCTCTTCCTCATCTTCTGCGCCCTCGTCACCGCCATCGCCACCTGGGCCGCGCCCGAGACCGCCGGGCGCGAGCTGACCTGAGCCGCGCCCCCGAGACCCTGCCGGTGCGGCCGCGGCCGCACCGGTCCCGATCCAAACAAGGAGTTGTTTCCCATGGACGTCCAAGAGCTCGCGACCGGCGACGCCACGCCGGCATCCGCCGGCCCCGCCACCAGCTTCGTCGGCGTGGTGCGCTTCCTCCACATCACGCCGCGGGCCTTCCTGCCCATGCGCGCCATGCCGGAGATCACTCTCGTCGCCGGCAAGGGCATCGAGGGCGACCGCTACATGGTCGGCCGCGAGGAGGGCTTCTATTCCGACCGGCCCGAGGACGGCCGCCAGATCACTTTGTTCGAGCTGGAGACGCTTGACGCGATGAAGCGCGATTGCGGCGTCGAGTTCGGCCCCGAGGAGCACCGGCGAAACGTGACGGTGGAAGGGGTGCCGCTGAACCATCTGGTGGGCCGGCGCTTCCGCCTCGGCGAGACGCTGCTGGAAGCGACGCGCCTCTCGGTGCCCTGCCGGCATATCGAGGAGATCACCGGCAAGGCCGTCTTCGACCCGCTCATCAACCGGTCGGGGCTGAACTGCCGCATCCTCTCCGGCGGCATCGTGCGGATCGGCGATACGGTGCGGAGCCTCTAGAATGGCGCCGCGACGCATGCGGGCGGTGGTTGCCGCCCGCGCCGAGGCGGGAGAGGGCGTGGCCGCCTTCGTGCTGAAGGACCCGGACGGCTGGGAGCTCCCGCCGTTCCGGCCCGGCGCTCACCTCGACCTCTATCTGCCCGGCGGCCTGGTGCGGACCTATTCGCTGGTCAACGATCCGGCGGAGAACGACCGCTACGTCATCGCAGTGAAGCGCGAGGCGCAGGGGCGCGGCGGCTCGGCTTTCCTGTGCGACAGGCTCGCCGCGGGCGACGAGATTGGCATCGGGCTGCCGCGCGGTGGCCTGCCGCTCGGGCCGCAGCCGCAGGTGTTCATCGCCGGCGGCATCGGCGTCACGCCCTTCCTGTCCGCCGCGTCCGCCCTGGTCCGCCAGGGTCGGCGCGACGTCATGCTCCACGTGATCGCGCGCGGCGCGCCGCCGCTGGCCGAGCGGATCGCGCCGCTGGTGGCCGCAGGCCTTGCGCAGGTGCACGACACGCGGGCCGGCCTGCGGCCGCTCCTCGGCGATCTTCTCGCACCTTTCGCCGGGACGGGGGCGGCGGCCTGCTGCGGGCCCGCAGCGCTCATCGACGCCTTCGAGGCGGCGACGCGGGACTGGCCCGCCGACCGGGTGCATGTGGAACGGTTCGTCCCGCCGCCCCTGGAGGCGCCGCGCGAGGCGCAGGACTATCGGCTGGTGCTTGCCCGAACCGGCGGCGAGATCGCGGTGCCGGCGGGCGCCAGCATGCTGGAGGCGCTGGCCGCCCACGGCATCGACATTCCCCATTCCTGCTGCGGCGGCATCTGCGGGCTGTGCAAGGTGGGCTGGATCGAGGGCGTGCCCCTCCATCGCGACCGGGCGCTCAGCCCGCAGGAGCGCGAAACCTCGCTGCTGGCCTGCGTCGCCCTATCCGCCGGGCCGCGGCTGGTGGTGGACCTCTAGCGTCGCTGCGGCCCGTCCGGTCAATAGGTGAGGCGGGCGTAATAGGAGGTGCGCGCGGCGGCGCGGGCCTGGCCGAGGGTGAGGATGCCGCGCTGGCGCAGCAGCGGAATGAGTTTCAGGAAGATCTCGGCGGTGACGAGGGCGTCGCCGAGGGCGGTGTGCCGGCCGGACACCGCGACGCCGAGGCGCCCGGCGATGGCCTCCAGGCTGTGGCTCGCCTCGCCGGGGTGGACGAGGCCGGCGAGCAGCAGCGTATCCAGCACGGGCTGGTCGAAGACCACGCCGCTGGCCTTCTCCTTCAGCGTCAGGAAGCGCATGTCGAAGGCGACGTTGTGGCCCACCAGAACGGTGTCGGCGGCGAAGGCGTGGAATGCCGGCAGCACCTTGGTGATCGCCGGCTTGCCCCGCACCATCTGCGGCCGGATGCCGTGCACGGCGATCCCCGCCTCGGGGATGGAGCGCCCGGGGTCCACCAGCTGGTCGAAGCAGTCGTCCGCCAGCAGGCGCCCGTTGACGATGCGCGTGGCGCCGATCTGGAGGATCTCGTCGCCCCCGGCCGGATCGAGCCCGGTGGTCTCGGTGTCGAACACTGTATAGGCGATCTCGCCGAGAAGACGCTCGTCGCTGTCGCGGCTGCCGGCGCTGGCGGCGAACAGGTCGAAGTCGAAATAGGCCGGCCGGCTCTCCCCTGGTGCGGGCGCCTCAGGGGAGGGCGGCTGCGCAGCGGCCATGGCGGTGGGCAGGAGGAAGCGGAAGCAGGCCTCTGCAACACCGCGCGGGTGCTCCAGCCACAATTCGCCGCCGTGGCGCTCCACCACGTCGCGGACGGTGAGGGGCGAGGGGGTGGCGCCGCTCTGCATGGGGGTGGTCTGCCAGCCTGCCAGCGCGCGCCCCGCCTCCGGATCGCGGAAGGCGAGGTCGAGATGGGCGCGGGTTCCGGCGGCGGCCAGCCGCAGCACCAGGCCGGGGCTGGCGCTGGCCTGCACCAGCCTGCGCGCGAGATAGGCGAGGGCCTGGAGCAGCGCGAAGCTGTCGACGCTCAGCCACAGGTCGCCATCCACCTCCGCCGTCGCCACCTCGCATCCGGTTTCCGCGGCGATGCGCCGGGCGGCGGCGGCCACCAGCTCGGTTCCGAGCATGTCCTGGAGCGGCCAGCGGGTGGTCATGTCCTGCGAGGCATCGGCGGCGAGGGCGGACAGGCGGGTGCTCATGGCCGCCACCTCGTCGCGCACCACCGCCTGGAAGCGCTCGCGGTCGGCGGCTTCGAGATCGGGATAGTCCAGCATGTCGAGGGCCGCCTGCATGGCGGCGAAGGAGGCCCGGCTCGCCTCGGACAGCTCCAGCAGGGCCCGGTCCTGGCGGGCGTGGGCCTCGTAATCGTCGGTGATGTCGTCGAGCAGCAGCACGAAGCCGCTCAGGCCCGCGCCGTCGCCATGGCGCACCGGCGCCAGCAGCACCTGCACCAGATGGCCGAGGGCGGTGGTGGTGACGAAGCGGGCGGCGGGGCGCGCATCGCCACCCGCCATGCGCCGCTCGATGGTCTCGCGCGCATGGTCGATGAGCGAGCGGTCGATGACCGCATGGATGGAGCGGCCAAGGCCGATGAGGTCGGGGCCGACGAGGTCCGGCGGACCCTCCGCCGCCGGGGATCGCGACAGCCGGCGGAAGAGCGCGCGGGCGCCGGCATTATAGAGCAGGATGCGCCCTTCGAGATTGAGCACCACCACCGCCTGCTGCAGCTCCGCCATCAGGGTCGCCAACTGGTCGCGCTCGAAGGCGACGGCGCGGCTGGCCTCGGCGATGTGGCGCGCCATGTCCTCGCGCTGGGCGCGGAGCTGGCCGGCGAGGGCGTTCACCGTGCCGGCGAGGTCGCGCAGCCCCGCGCCTCCCTGTGCCACCAGCGCCGGGGCGGCGGCGTCGGAGGCGAGCACCCGCGCGGCGTCGGCGAGGCGGAGGGGGGCCTCCACATGGACGGAATACAGCCGGCGGGCGATGAGCCCCGCCCCGGCGCTCGCCAGCGCCCACCAGAGCACCAGGATCATGCCATGGCTCTCGGCGACGGGGCCGAGCACGTCCACCACACCGGCGCGCGTCGCCGGGTCGAGAGCGGCGAAGAGGAGGCCCGCGCCCAGCACCGCCCACAGCAGCAGGGCGAAGCCCGGCGCCAGCACCGCGAGGGCGAGGCCGCTCCCCTTCAGCCTCATGCGGCCGAATCCCGCGCCAGCATCTCCTTCACCTTCTGCACCAGGTCGCGGGTGGAGAAGGGCTTGGTGACATAGGCGTCCGCCCCGGCGCCGACGCCCCGCGCCATGTCCGTCTCGCGGCCCTTGGCGGTGAGCATGACGATGCAGGTGCCGCTGACGGCGGCGTCGGCGCGCACCGCCTCGCACACGTCGAAGCCGCTCATGCCGGGCATGGTGGCATCCAGCAGCACGAGGCGCGGATGCTCGCGCCGGATGGCGTCCAGCGCCTTCACCCCGTCGCGGGCGACGAGCACCTCGAAGCCCTCGCGCTTCATCATGAATTCCAGGGACACGACGATGTTGGGCTCGTCGTCGGCGATCAGCACCTTGGGATGGGCGGGGCCGTCCCGCGACGGGCTCGCTGCGGTGGTCATGGCGTTTCCTCCATCTTCTTCGGCCGGTACGGCAGTCGGAAGGCGAAGCACGCCCCGCTGCCTTGTCTTTGCTCCAGCCACATGGTGCCGCCGAAATGATCCACGATCCGGCGGCTGATCGGAAGCCCGAGCCCGGTGCCGGGCGGGCGGGTCAGGGCGTCGCCGCCCTGGCGGAACTTCTCGAATATGGTGTCGCGGTCTTCATCGGGCACCCCCGGTCCGTTGTCGGCCACCCGCACTTCCACCCCGTCGGCGTCGGCCGAGACCTGCACCGCGATGCGCCCGCCCGTCGCGGGCACGAATTTCGCGGCATTGGAGATGAGGTTCAGCACCACCTGCGTCAGCCGGTCGGGATCGGCCTTCAGCGGCGGCACGGTCGACGGCGCCGCGAGTTCGATCTCGGCCCCCCGGGCCTGGGCGAGGGCGCGGGTGGCGGTGACGGCGTCGCGCACGACGGCGGCGAGGTCCACGTCCACCGCGTGCCACTCGGCATGGCCGGATTCAATCTTCGCCATGTCCAGCACCTGATCGACGAGGCGGCTGAGGCGCTCGCTCTCGGCGACGATGATGCGCAGGAACTCCTCGCGCTGCGCCTCCTCCATGTCCGGCGCGTCCACCATCAGCTCGGACAGAGCGCGGATGGCGGTGAGGGGGGTGCGCAGCTCGTGGGTGACCGAGGACATGAAGTCGTCCTTCAGCTCGTCCAGCGTCCGCAATTGCGCGTTGGCGTCGGAAAGCTCGGCGGAAGCCGCCTCCAGCGAGCGGGATTTCTCCTCCAGCGCGCGGGCGTAGACGCGCAGCTGCGAGGCCTCGTCGAGGATCTCCATCACGTCGGCGGTGCCGAGGGGCTCTTCCTCCGCCACCGCCGCCACCAGCACCCGCGCCGATGCCGCCCCCACCGCGCCGGCGATGCGGCGCTCCACCGCGTCCACCAGCCGGGCGTCGGCGGTGGGGTCGGCGACGCCGGCCGTGTGGGCGTGCGCGGCGAAGATCTGGGCGGCGGCCTCGGGGCCGATCAGCCGGCGCGCCAGCGCCATCAGGGCATCGGGACGGGCGCGGCCGCGCCAGAAGATGGGATCGGCGGCGCTGCGGCCGCGCGCGAACACGTCCACGAAGAGCAGCGCCTGGCTCGCCTCCCGCCCGGACGGCGCCCGCCACAGGGAGAGGCCGACATAGAGCGAGACGTTGGCGAGCAGGCTCCAGAACAATGAGTGGGAGAGATTGTCGAGCGCCGCGAGGCCGAACAGGCGCTCCGGCGCCAGCGCCGCGATGCCGAATGGCCCGTGGGTGAGGAAGGCGTCGCCGATCCAACCGGATTTCGCCACCGACGGCAGCATCAGCGTCCAGGCCCAGACCAGGAAGCCACCCAGGAGCCCGCCCAGCGCCCCGAGGCGGGTCGCGCCGCGCCAGTACATGCCACCGAACAGCGCCGGGGCGAACTGGGCCACCGCGGCGAAGCTGATGAGGCCGATGGAGACGAGGGCATAGGCCTCCCCTGCCACCTGGAAATAAAGGTAGCCCAAAAGCAGCACGCCGACGATGGCGGCGCGGCGGATGGCGAGCAGCAGCCCGGTGAGGTCTCCGCCGGCCTGCGCCCGGAAGGCGCCGAGCCGCAGCAACGTGGGCATGACGAGGTCGTTGCACACCATGGTGGAGACGGCAATGGTCTCGACGATGAGCATGCCCGTTGCCGCCGAGAGGCCGCCCACGAAGGCGAACAGGGCGAGCCCGGTCTGGCCCTGGCTCAGCGGCAGGGTGAGGACGAAGGTCTCGGCCTGGGACGCGGACCCGGCGCCGAACAGAACCATCCCGCCCAGGGCCAGCGGCAGGACGAAAATGTTGATGGCGAGAAGGTAGGCCGGAAACACCCAGGCGGCGCGGCGGATGTGCCGCTCGTCCACGCACTCCACCACCATCATCTGGAACTGCCGGGGCAAGAGCACCACGGACAGCATGGAGAGCAGCGTCAGGCTGAACCACTGGGCATAACCGAAGCTGGCGCTGCCCTCCGCACCGCCGAGGCGCATGAGGTCATGGAGGCCCGGCAGCGTCTGGGCGCGTGCCCAGATGTCGGCCATGCCGTCGAACACCCCCCAGGTGACAAAGGCGCCGACGGCGAGAAAGGCGGCAAGCTTCACCAGGGATTCCGCCGCCACCGCCGCCACCATGCCCTCGTGCCTCTCGGCGCTGTCGAGGTGGCGCGTGCCGAAGAGGATGGTGAACACGGCGAGCGCCAGCGCCACCAGCAGCGTGCCGTCCTGCCACCAGGCAGCGCCCGCACCACCGGCGGCACCGGCCGGACCGGTGAGGACGGCGAAGCCGGAAGACACGGCTTTCAGCTGGAGCGCGATGTAGGGGACGATGCCGACGACGGTGATGAGCGTCACCACCGCCGCCACCAGCGGGCTCTTGCCGTAGCGCGCGGCGATGAAATCGGCGATGGAGGTGATGCGGTAGCTGTGGGCGATGCGCACCATCTTGCGCACCACCACCCAGGCGAGGACCATCGCCAGCATGGGCCCGAGATAGATGGGCAGGAACCACACGCCCGTGGTGGCGGCGCGCCCGACGCTGCCGAAATAGGTCCAGGCGGTGCAGTAGACTGCCAGCGACAGGGCATAGATCCAGGCGCTGCCGATCACCGAGCGGCCCTGCCGCGCCCGCCGGTCGGCGAAGGCCGCGACCGCGAAGAGCGCCGCGAGATAGGCGATCGCGACGCCCACCACCAGCGGCGCGGAAAGGACGGGGGCGGCGGTCAAGGTGGGAGTCACGGCGGCGCCCGCGCGGCTTCAGGCGTCATCGCCGGGGGGAAGCGGCCGCAGGCCCGGCGCGCGCCCGCCCCGCTCGCTGGCGAACGCCAGGGCCGCGATCAACGCGGCCCACAAGGCGAACAGTGCCACCGGCAAGAGCGGCAGGCCGAGAACGCTCACGTCCGCATCCCACACCATGAGCAGCGGGAAGTTGAAGACGAGGACGCCGGCGCCGCACAGGGCGGCGAGCCCCTGCGGGCTCGGCCCGCGGTCGGCCGCGGCGCCGGTGGCAGGCTCGATGCGGTTCGTCGTCATAGGGCGTCGAACCGGTAGTGGCGGGCGAGCCATTGCTTGAACCCGCGGACGATGGCGAGCGCCTCCTTCAACCCCTGCCGGTCGAGGGTGCCGAGATCGCTGAGGCGGATGGCGTTGCCGGGGCTGCGGCCCTCGGCGATCTGCCGCAGGTTGCTCGCGAGCTTCAGCCCCATGAGGAGGCGCAGCGCGTCGGTGAGGTCGCGGGCAAAGTTCTCCTCCATGTGGCCGGTGGCGACCAGCGCCTTCAGCCGGTCGGCGGTGCCCAGAGCGCCGATGCGGTGCTCCAGCGCCAGCGCGCGCACGCCGTGGACCAGGGGGAAGATGCCGAGCTTCTTCAGGTCGATCTCGGCGGCGGCGCGGCCGGTGAGGCCGGGCAGGCGGCTCCACCAGCTCCCGCTCTCGCCGAAACGCTCCACCGCCTGGGCGAAGCGGGCGAAATAGCCCTGATCGTTCATCATCAGGAAGTCCACATGGCCCCGCGCCGCCGCCAGCAGGCCGACGTTGCCCGCCACCGGCGCCGCATCGAGGAAGATGGCAAGGTTCATCGGCCCGTCCCTGTCGGGACCCTCGGGTCCGCCGAAGATCCAGTGCCGCAGGGTGTCCTTGAACCGGGCGAGCGGCTGGCACCACAGCGGGCGGCTCAGCATGATCCCGCCGGGGCAGGGCGGATAGCCGAAATCGATCAGCGCGGCGGTGAAGCGCGCGGTCACCTCCTCCAGCCCGTCGAAGCTGAAGCCGTCCTCCAGCAGCAGGGCATTGTCCTGGTCGGTCTTGATGATCTGCTCGCCGCGCCCCTCCGAGCCCATCACCACGAGGCAGCTGTGGGTTCTGAGCGTCTCCGGCGCGAGCATCTCCCACAGCCGGCGGAAGATCTGGCGGTTGAGCTCGCCGACGAGGGCGGCGATCACCTCCACCCGGACGCCGTCGTGGTGGAGCACGCCCACGAGGCTGTCGATCTGCCGGGCGGCCGCCTTCAGCTCCTCGGGGTTCGTGGCATGGGCTGCCTCGAGCGCGATGAGATGGGAGTGATTGGCGACGAAGGCCATGAGATCGAGCTGGCCGAGCACGCCCACGATGTCCGTCTCCGCCCCGCCCTCGCCGCGCACCAGCAGGCGGTGGATGCGGTGGCGCAGCATGAGGATGAGGGCGTCGGAGAGCTCGGCGTCGAGGTCGATGGACCAGGGCTCGAAGGTCGCCACGTCGCGCACGGCAAGGGCGGCCGGCGGGGTCTCGCGGGTCAGCGCGTCACGCAGGTCCGTGGTGGTGAAGATGCCGATCCGCCCGCCGTCGCGTACCACCGCCTCGCTGAGCCGGCGGCGCGAGAGTTCGCGGCAGAGGGTGACGAGGTCGGTCGCGCCGTCCACGTAGAAGGGCTTGCGGAGAAACACGTCGCGCACCCGCGACGTCATCAGCGAGACAAGCTCCCGCCGCTCCCGCCCAAAAGCCGATGCCCGCCCGGGGGCGGGCGGGCCGGACGCTGCGGGGGCGTCCTCGGGACGAAGACCATCTCCGCCCCGGGCCGATGTGGCCCGGGGATCGCTGGTCCGGTCCCCGTCAGGGGGGCCGGCGTCAGTGCCGTCCGGCCGTGGCATGGCTCCGGCGTCAGTGCGCCGAGGCTTCCGCCGCGCCGATGCCGGTCTCGGAGCGCACTTCCTGCGCCGCGAAGCCGGCCCGGTCGATGCGGGCGCGCTGGCTGGTGTCGAGGATCGAGAACAGCCAGATGCCGACGAAGCCGAGCGTCATGGAGAACAGCGCCGGCGAGGTATAGGGGAAGGGCGCGGAGCCGGCGGGATTGCCGAGGGTCGCCTCCCACACGGAGGGCGACAGCACGGTGAGCACCACCGAGGAGAGCAGCCCGAGGAAGCCGCCCACCACAGCGCCGCGGGTGGTGCAGCCCTTCCACAGCACCGACATGAACAGCACCGGGAAGTTGGCCGAGGCCGCCACGGCGAAGGCCAGCGACACCATGAAGGCGATGTTCTGCTTCTCGAAGGCGATGCCGAGCAGCACCGCGAGGATGCCGAGGCACACCGTGGTGATGCGCGAGACCTTCAGTTCCGAGGCACTGTCGGCCTTGCCCTTCTTGAAGACCGTCGAATAGAGGTCATGCGACACCGCCGAGGCGCCCGACAGCGTGAGGCCGGCCACCACGGCGAGGATGGTGGCGAAGGCCACCGCCGAGATGAAGCCGAGGAAGACGTTGCCGCCCACCGCCGTGGCGAGGTGCACCGCCGCCATGTTGCTGCCGCCGATCAGCCCGCCGCCGGGACCGGTGAGGAAGGCCGGGTCGGTGAGGACGAAGGTGATGGCGCCGAACCCGATGATGAAGGTGAGCAGGTAGAAATAGCCGATCCAGCCCGTGGCCCACATCACCGACTTGCGCGCTTCCTTGGCGCTCGGAACGGTGAAGAAGCGCATCAGGATGTGCGGCAGGCCGGCGGTGCCGAACATGAGCGCCATGCCGAAGGAGATGGCCGAGATCGGGTCCTTGATGAAATTGCCCGGTCCCATGATGGACTGGCCGGCGGCGGCCGCGGCCTCCGGCGTGGTGCCGGGCTTGGCGGCGGCGATCTGCGCCTTCACCTGCACCGCGGCGGCGAACAGCCGCTCCGGGCTGAAGCCGTAGCGCCACATCACCATGACCGCCATGAAGGTGGCGCCGCCGAGCAGCAGGCAGGCCTTGATGATCTGCACCCAGGTGGTGGCCGTCATGCCGCCGAACAGCACGTAGACCATCATCAGCGCGCCGACGATCACCACGGCGATCCAGTAGTCGAGGCCGAACAGCAGCTTGATGAGCTGGCCGGCGCCCACCATCTGGGCGATGAGGTAGAAAGCGACCACGACCAGTGTGCCGGAAGCGGCGAAGACGCGCACCGGCGTCTGGGCGAAGCGGAAGGCCGCCACGTCCGCGAAGGTGAACTTGCCGAGGTTCCTGAGGCGCTCGGCCATGAGGAAAGTAAGGATGGGCCAGCCCACCAGGAAGCCGATCGAGTAGATCAGCCCGTCGAAGCCGGAGGACATCACCGCGGCCGAGATCCCGAGGAAGGAGGCCGCCGACATGTAGTCGCCGGCGATGGCGAGGCCGTTCTGGAAGCCCGTGATGCCGCCGCCGGCGGTATAGAAGTCGGCCGCCGACTTGGTCTTCGCCGCGGCCCATTTGGTGATGAAGAGGGTGCCGATCACGAAGAGCGCGAACATGGAGATCGCGGTCCAGTTGGTGGCCTGCTTCTCCGCCGCGCCGATGGCCTCGGCCGCGAAGGCGGCGGGCGCGAGGGCGAGGGAGACGGCGGCGAGCGCGAGCGCCCGGCTGAGGGTGTGGAGCTGCGATTTCACTTGAGCACCTCCTGCTTGATCTTCTCGGAGAGCTCATCGAACTCGCTGTTGGCGCGCCGCACGTAGATGGCGGTGATGAGGATCGTGAAGACGATCACGCCGAAGCCGATCGGGATGCCCCAGGTCATCACCCCATCGCCGATGCGCGCGGCGAGCAGATCCTTGCGGAAGGCGATGAGCAGGATGAAGCCGTAATAGACCACGAGCATCGCCAGGGTGAGCATCCACCCGAAGCTCGATCGCTTCGACTTCAAGAGCTGGTAGTTGGGATCAGCCGCGATGCGCGCGGCCAAAGATGCATCCATCGGATGGCCTCCCCTCAGAGCCCGCGGTCCCCCGTGGGCCTCGGTTGTTCTCGTGATGACTGGGACCGGACCGGCCTCGTCGGGCGGCAATCTGGACCAGACGATCAGCCCGCGCTAGTTGAGGAAACCCCGTACTTTCGGCCATACGTCCAAGGGATGGGTGAATACCTTATCCAACGGCACCTTCATCAGGATTTGTCAGATTCACCAGATGTATAGCTGAAATCGCGACGATTTAATCACGCCCCCGAAGACCTGCGGGATGCAGCCTGGGGCGGTCGTGAGGGCAAGGGCAATTTTCTAATACCTTCGGGTAGGGTGCGCGGGGACTTGGCCCTTCGTCGTAAAACCTAGGTCAGGGTCGGTGACCCACTTGCGTCGTGAGGATATCGGGCCGACCCGGACGGCGCCGGGCCACCGCGACAGCCGAGGAGGGTGCCCGTCACATGGCGAGGACACCCCGTCGCGGAGTCACGAAGCGGGGGCGGCAGCGCCGCATCAATCGTGCCGGTGCTGCAGGGCGGCGGGGCGCAGCGCAGGTATCGGGAGCCGAGGCCCTCCATGGGGCCGGGGCGGGCGACCGACTGCGAGGTGGACAGCGCTGGTGCCGCTGTGCATGTTAGCCGCCACTCGGATGGGGCGTCGGCGGCATGTCCGCTATTGTCTGGGGACGGAGGATGGTGCGTGGCGGATATCAGCGGGCGCAAGGCCGAAATTCTGGCGGTGATCGCTGAGGAAGCATCCGTTGATCCCGCCATCGTCGACGCCGACACCAGCATTGCGGACCTCGGGATCGGCTCCCTCGACCTCATCGAGCTGATCTTCAAGATCGAGGAACGTTTCGGCATCGAGATACCGTCTCAGGGGCCGCTCGAAAGCACGGACGTGAAGGTCTTCGCTTTGCTCGACGCCATCGAGCAAATGATCGACGCGGCGAACGGCAAGGTCGCCTCGGCACAGCCGGCGCGATGAGTCGAAGGGTCGTCATCACCGGCCTCGGCGCGGTTTCCGCCCTCGGCATCGGAATACCGTCGCATCTGGCCGCCCTTCGGGAAGGGCAGGGCGGAATCGGTCCTCTGTCGCTGGTGCCGCAGGATCAGGTCAAGACGCGCGTCGCCGGCGAGGTGCCGGGCTATGCGGCCGAGGCGCACTTCGCGCCCAAGCAGATCTCCATGCTCGACCGTTCGGCCCAGTTCGCGCTCATCGCCGCGGCCGAGGCCATGACCGCCGCGGGCGGCGCCACCGAAGGCGTCGCGCCGGAAAAGGCCGGGGTCATCTTCGGCGCCGCGGTCGGCTGCCAGACGCTGGAAGACGGCTATGTGCGCATCCTGCGCGACAATGCCCGGCCCATGCCCTTTACCGTGCCGCGCGTCATGCCGTCCTCGGCGGCGAGCCAGATCTCCATGGCCCATCACATCTTCGGGCCAAGCTTCAGCACCGCATCGGCCTGCTCGTCCGCCTCCCACGCCATGGGGCTGGCCTTCCACATGATCCGCGGCGGGCTCATGGACGTGGCGGTGACCGGCGGCTGCGAGGCGCCCATCACCCTTGGCATGGTCAAGAGCTGGGAGGCGCTGCGGGTGCTGGCCTCCGATACCTGCCGCCCATTCTCGAAAGATCGCAGCGGGCTGGTGCTGGGCGAGGGAGCCGCCGTGCTGGTGCTGGAGGAGCGCGAGCGCGCCCTTGCCCGCGGCGCGACCATTCTCGGCGAGATCATCGGCTTCGGCATGAGCGCCGACGGGGCCGACCTGACGGCCCCTGACGCCGCCAGCGCCGGCCGGGCCATCGCCGCGGCTCTGGCCGACGCCGGCATCGACGCCGGGGCGGTGGATTACGTGAATGCCCACGGCACCGGAACGGTGCTGAACGACAAGACCGAGACGGCAGCCATGAAGCGCGTGCTGGGCGACCGGCTGGCGCAGATCCCCGTCTCGTCGACCAAGTCCATGACCGGCCATTGCCTCGGCGCATCGGGCGGGCTCGGGGCGGTGGCGGCCCTGCTCGCCATGCAGCATGGCTTCCTGCCGCCGACGCTGAACTTCCGCGAGGCGGACCCGGAGTGCGACGTGGATTGCGTGCCCAACGCGCCGCGCGCCGGGACGCCCGAGGTGTCGCTCGCCAATGCCTTCGCGTTCGGCGGCCTCAACGCCGTGCTGGCCTTCCGCGCCGCCGGCTGAGCCAAAGGCGGGGCGGCTTGCGCCGCACCCGCCCGTTCAGGCTCAATCCACCGTCAGGCGGATCTCGCCCACGCCCTCGACGCCGCCTTCCAGCACGTCACCCTTCTCCACCGGGCCGACGCCGGCCGGGGTGCCGGCGAAGATCAGGTCGCCGGGGGCGAGGCGGAAGAGGGTGGAGAGCGTGGCGATCATCTCCGGCACCTTCCAGATCATCTGGTTGAGGTTGCCCTGCTGCTTCACCTTGTCGTTGACCTTGAGGAAGATGTGCCCGGCACCAGGGTGGCCGGCGGTGGCCACCGGCAGCAGCGCGGAGCAGGGGGCGGAGTCCTCGAACGCCTTGCCGGTTTCCCACGGACGGCCGAGCTTCTTGGCCTCGCCCTGCAGGTCGCGCCGGGTGAGGTCGAGGCCGACGCCATAGCCGAAGACGTGGTCGAGCGCCCGCTCCACCGGAATGTCCTCGCCGCCCGACTTCAGCGCCACCACCAGTTCCACCTCGTGGTGCAGGTCCTTGGTGAGCTTGGGGTAGGTGATGGTGGCGCCGGAGCGCACCAGCGTGTCGGGATTCTTCTGGAAGAAGAAGGGCGGCTCCTTGTTGGGATCGTGGCCCATCTCCACCGCATGGTCGGCGAAGTTGCGGCCGACGCAATAGATGCGGTGGACGGGAAACAGCGCGTCGCTGCCCACTACGGGCAGGTGCGGCTGGGGCAGGGGCGGGAAGACGTAGCTCACCATGGGACGCTCCGGGGAAGACCGGCGTCCTCCATAAGCCCGGCGCGCGGAGGAGGAAAGGGCCGCAAGGCGCACGAAAGGGCCGCGCCCCGCGCGCGTCAAAGCCCCCTGCGCCGCGCCTCCACCACGGCGAGGGCGGCGGCGAAGGCCTCCTCGATGCCGAGTTCCGAGGTATCGAGCAGGATCGCGTCGTCGGCCATGGCCAGCGGCGCGGAGGAGCGGCCCTGGTCGCGGGCGTCACGCTTGCGGATGTCGGCCAGCACCGCCTCGTAGGTGACGGCCTCGCCGCGCCCGGCGAGTTCGCGGAAGCGCCGGTCCGCCCGCACCTCGGGCCGGGCGGTGACGAAGAGCTTGGCCGGCGCATCGGGGCAGATGACCGTGCCGATGTCGCGACCGTCCAGCACTGCGCCGCCGGGCCGGGCGGCGAACCGGCGCTGGAGGTCGAGCAGCGCGGCGCGCACGCCGTCCCGCGCCGCCACGACGGACGCCGCCTCGCCCAGCTCCGCGGTGCGCAGCGCCTCGGGATCGAGGGTGGTGACGTCGAGGGCGCGGGCCGCCTCCACCGATGCCGCCTCGTCGGCGAGCCGGCCGAGCGCGAGGCAGCGCGCGCCCACCGCCCGGTACAGCAGCCCCGTGTCGAGATGCGGCAGGCCGTAATGCGCCGCGAGGCGCCGGGCGAGGGTGCCCTTGCCGGAGGCGGCCGGACCGTCGATGGCGATGACCATTGCAGCGCTCAGTCAATGATCGCGCCGAGGTCGCGCATCATGGGCAGGAAGGTGGGGAAGGAGGTGGCGATGAAGGCCACGTCGTCCACGCTCACGCCGTCCTCGCTGGCGAGGCCGAGCACAAGGAAAGCCATGGCGATGCGGTGGTCCATGTGGGTCGCCACCGGCCCGCCGCCCTTTACCGTGTCTGCGCCGGTGACGAGCAGGTCGTCGCCGATCACCTCATGGGCGACGCCGCAGGCGGCAAGGCCGGCGGCGACGGCGGCGAGGCGGTCGCTTTCCTTCACCCTGAGCTCGGCGAGGCCGCGCATGGCGGTGACGCCCTCGGCGCAGGCGGCGGCGACGGCGAGGATGGGATATTCGTCGATCATGGCCGGCGCCCGCTCCGGCGGCACCTCCACGCCCTTGAGGCGGGAATGGCGCACCCGGAGATCGGCGACGCGCTCGCCGCCCTCCGTGCGCTCGGCCACCACGGTGATATCGGCCCCCATCTCCAGCAGCGTGGTGATGAGGCCGGTGCGCAGCGGGTTCATCATCACGTCGGTGAGGGTGACGTCGGAGCCGGGCACCAGCAGCGCGGCGACCATGGGGAAGGCGGCGGAGGAGGGGTCCGCCGGCACGTCCACCGGCGCGGCGACGAGATGCGGGCGGCCCTTCAGGGTGATGCGCCGGCCGTGGGCACCGTGCGCCTCCACGGTGATGTGGGCGCCGAAATGGGCGAGCATGCGCTCGGTATGGTCGCGGGTGGCCTCGCGCTCTATGACCACGGTCTCTCCATCAGCGCCGAGGCCGGCGAGCAGCACCGCGGACTTCACCTGGGCCGAGGGGACCGGCGTCTCGTAGGTGATGGGCTGCGCCTCGGTCTGGCCCTTCAGGGTGAGCGGCAGGCGGCCGCCCTCGGCGCTCGCCACCACCTCGGCACCCATCTGGGCGAGCGGGTCGAGCACGCGCTTCATGGGCCGGCGGCGGAGGCTGGCGTCGCCGTCGAAGGCGGCGATCACCGCCTGGCCGGCCACCGCCCCCATCATGAGGCGGACGCCGGTGCCGGAATTGCCGAAGTCGAGGGGCGCCTTGGGGGAGGCGAGCCCCCGGCCGCCGGTGCCCGTCACCTCCCACGTCCCCTCGCCAGTGCGGGTGACGCAGGCGCCGAGCGCGGCGCAGGCCTTGGCGGTGTTCAGCACGTCCTCGCCTTCCAGCAGGCCGGTGATGTGCGTCGTGCCCTCGGCGAAAAGGCCGAAGATGAGGGAGCGGTGCGACACCGACTTGTCGCCGGGCACGCGGACGCGGCCGGCAAGGGCCGGCGAGCGGCGGCCGGTGGCGGGCCGGGGCTCGCCCGAGCCATGGCCGGAAACGGCGGTGGCGGCAGCGTTTGCGCTTTCAGCGGCGGACATTCTTGCCTCGCTCGGGCGATCCGCCGCCCGGACCTGCCGGGGGGATCGCCGCGTGATCGGTGGTGGCGTGCTCTAGCACGGCGCCGCCCGCGGCGTCACGGTGTTGAGCCGCCGTGATGATCTGCCCTTGACAGGGGAGAAGTCAGGCGCCAATGGAGCACGCTCCTTATACAGCTCCGAGGATCTTTGCCGTGGCGAAGCCCGAACTCGGCACCAAGCGCATCTGTCCTGTCACGGGGCGCAAGTTCTACGACCTGAACAAGGACCCCATCGTGTCGCCGTTCACGGGGGAGTCCTATCCGCGGTCCTATTTCGAGCCCGCCGCCCGCGGCGGCTCCAGCCGGGCCGAATCACGACCGGCTCCGGAAGAGGCGGACACCGAGGACGCCGAGGCCGAGGTCATCAGCCTCGAGGAGGCCGACGAGGAAGCCGCGACCCCCGCCAAGGTGGTCGCCGGTGACGACGTGGACGTGGACGACGACATCGAGGCCGGTGACGACGACACGTTCCTCGAAGAAGACGAAGATGATGGGGACGATGTCTCCGATCTCATCGGAGAGGGCCTCGAGGACGACGAAGAGGCTTGATACCCGTCGCGGCCTGTGCTTAAAGGCCGCTCTCGCTCGGCGGACATGAATCGCCGGGCACCCCGCCGCGGGACTTCCCGGCGCGCAGAACGGCCTTCCGGCCCGGTCTTATCTGACCATTCTCCGGAGCCCCGATGCGCGCAGCCCGCGGCCCGGTGGGGCCATAGCTCAGTTGGGAGAGCGCTTGAATGGCATTCAAGAGGTCGGCGGTTCGATTCCGCCTGGCTCCACCAAATTTCCAAACCCCAACGTCTCAGCCGACGAGCTGAAAACGCGCAGCGCAGATCCGGCGCGGATCTCACTGCCCGCCGCGCGCGCCGCGGAGTGATCGAACTTCGCGCGCCTTCCCGGACCTGATTCGAAACGACCGCCGCCCGATCTGACCGCGTAGGCGGTCTCATCCGGCCGCCGCGCCCGCCGGCTCAACCCGCCTTGTCGCTGTATCTCCCCCTCCCGCCGCGCTTGGCTTCGTACAGCGCCATGTCGGCAGCGAAATACAAATCGGAAGCGCAGGCCGCCGCCCCCGTCTGGCTGGCGCCTCCAATACTGGCGCTCACCAGGCCGCCGGCGGGGTGGATGATGGCGGCTTGCCGCAGCTTCTCCAGTATTCCCTCCGCAACGATCCGCGCGCCGGCCCCGTCGGTATCGGGCAGGATCAGCGCGAACTCTTCGCCGCCGATCCGCGCCAGGGTGTCGAGTGGCCGCCGTGGCATCGCGGAGAGAAGCCGCCCCATCTGGCTCAGGACCTTGTCCCCCGTCTGATGCCCCGCCAGGTCGTTCAGCGCCTTGAAGTGGTCGATGTCGATCATGAGAAAGGACACCGTCTGCGCGGTCCTGCGCGCGCGCCGGATCGCCCGTTCGAACGCATCATCGAAGATGCGCCGGTTGGGCAGTCCCGTGAGGCTGTCCGTCTCCGAAATCTGCTTCAGCTCCAGATTGAGCTTCCATTGTGCGATCTCGTTGGCGGCGATGGCCGCGAGATCGAGAAGGGGACCGAGATCGAACGTCTCCTGATCGCCGGGCTCCCGCTTCATCACGCACAAGGTGCCGAGCACCAGATCGGGCTCGGCGACAAGGGGCGCGCCGGCATAGAAACGCAGCGTGAGATGGGGCACGAGGGGGTGGCCGGCGAGTCTGGGATCGGTCTTCAGATCCCCCACCACCATCGGTTGCCCACTCTCCACGATCATGTTGCACACGCTGTCGCGGCGCGGGACGTTTCGCCCGAGGGCGTCAGTGTTCAGTGAGATGAGCGACTGGAACTGTCCGTCCACCAGCCCGATGAAAGCGACGTCGGCGTCGTAGATGCGCGCCGCGAGCCGGGTCACGCGGTCGAATCGCTCGTCGGGCGATGCGTCCATGACGCCGCACGCGTCGAGGATCCGCAGGCGGTCGCTTTCGTTTGCGGGCGGGAGGGGGAGCGTCCACATGAGCGATCGGCCTTTGCTGCGTCCACCACGGCCGGATTACAAGGCAGTGCCGGTCCGTCAGCAAGTGCCATAGCCGCGATCAAGCAGGGCGCGGGACGCGCGGCTGCCCCGCGAGCGCACCCCCCAGTCCGTCACGCGGGAGGCGGGACGGGCGGACCGGCGCCTTGCCAACCCGGTACGGACGCGCCATTGCACAGCTTCCATACCGATGGAGAGCGGCGATGAGCGATCAGGCCCCGCGGGGCGAGGAGGCTGGGGGAGGCCGCACCGCGGCGCTGCTGGAGCGCGCGCTGGAGGAGGCCCGCACCTTCCTGTTCCTTTTCCTTTACCTGTGGGTGCTGCTCGGCCTCTTCGTCCTCAACCAGGCGCTGGTGGAGCGCGAGCACGGCGATACCTTTGCCTTCCAGGGCTTTGCCCTGCTGAATGCGTTCGTGCTCGCCAAGGTCATGCTGGTGATCGAGCGGATGGAGCTGGCGCGCTGGCTGCGGAGCCGGCCGGTGATCCTTGTGATCCTCTATGAAGCGGCGATCTGCACGGTGTTCTTCCTCGCCTTCCATCTGGTGGAGCGCATGGTCATGGCCAAGCTGCGCGGCGTCGCGCTGGCGCCCGGCGATCTGGCCATCGGCGGCGGCGGATGGGCCGGCGTGGCCATCGTCGGCACCATCCTGTTCGTGTCGCTGCTGCCGTTCTTCGGCTTCAAGAACGTGACGCGGGCCGTCGGCGCGGAGCGGATGCGGCAGATCCTCTTCCATCGCCCCACCGCCGCCGACCGGCCTTCCCCCTGAGGGATGCGGGTGCCCAGGGGCGGGACTCCGGGCGGGCCTCAGGGGCGATCCGAGGATATGTCGGGCGTTTTGAGAGGAAGTGTGCCATGATGATGGATGTCCTCATCAAATCCCCCCCTTTCGTCCGCCGAGCGCCGCCGGCAGCTTGAAGAATCCGTCGCCACCGCGATGGACCGCTACAAGGCCGATTTCGAGGCCGTCCGGGCCAAGTCCAGCCGCCTGCGCGCCGAGCGCGAGGCGCGGGACGCCGAGCTCCTGCGGGCGAAAACCGCCAAATAGGCCCCGGCGGCCGGCCCCGCGTTGAAGCGGGGAGGCGGGTCCGGGATCGACGCGCCATGGCGCGCGCCGTCCGTTCGACCCTTCGGTCCTATCCCCGCAGGAACGGCAGAACCACGCCCATCAGCGCCTGGGGCTGCTCCACGCAGGGGATGTGCGAGGCGTCCGCGATCACCTCCAGCCGCGCGCCGGGGATGGCAGCGGCGAGGGCTTCGGCCGAGGCCGGCGGCGTCGCGGGATCCTGGTCGCCCACCACCACCAGAACAGGGGCGCGGATGCGCGCGGCGGACGCCGTGAGGTCGGCGTCGCGCACCGCCATGGCGCAGCCCACATAGCCATCGAGGGCGGTGCGGGCCACCATGTTGGCATAGCCGCGCATCAGCTCCGGCCGGGCGGTGCGGAAACCCTCGGTGAACCAGCGCGCCATCACGCCCGGCGCCACCGCCGCCAGCCCGTCGCGCCGGATTCCGGCAAGGCGCTCATTCCAGACCGAGGGCGGGCCGATCTGCATCGCCGTGTCGCTCAGCACCACGCGGTTGACTCGCTCCGGCGCGTGGGCAGCGAGATGCTGGGCCACCATGCCGCCGATGGACAGGCCGCAGACGTTGGCCTTGCCAATGTGGAGGGCATCCATCAGCGCCAGCGCGTCTCCGGCGAGGGTGGCGATGGAATAGCCGGACTGCGCATCGGGCAGGGGCGGAGCATCCGTGAGGCCGTGGCCGCGCATGTCGTAGCGCAGCACGCGGAAATGCGGCACGATGTCCGCCATCACGTCATCCCAGATGTGGAAGCTGGTGCCGAGCGAATTGGCGAGCAGCAGCACCGGCGCACCCTCTGGACCTTCGAGGGCGTAATGGGTGGTGATCTCTCCGGCGAGAATAAAGGGCATGTCCGGCGGTCTCCGGCGGAATCAGACGGTGGCGATGGGCGTGACAGGAGAGCCCACCGCGCCGGGCAGGCGCAAGGGCGGCGCGGTGAGCAGGAAGCGGTTGCGCCCCGCCGTGCGCAGATAGGCGGCGAGATCGGCCAGCCACCACAATTCGCCGAGCGGCACGCCGAGGCGGAACAGGCAATGGTGGTGCAGGGGCATGGAGGCCTGGGCGGTGGCCGCAAGCCGCTTCGCGGGCAATTGCTCCACGGCGTAATTGTCGGCCACCAGAGCGGAGATGCGGCTGTCGGCGATCCATTGCAGGAGGCGCGCATCGCGCCCATCCAGTACGGCGCAGCTGCGGGCGAGGACAGCCCCGTCAAGGTTGCCTCCCATCGCCATGATGACCTCGGTGAAGCCGGTGTAGAGGCACAGCAGGTCGGCCTCCTCCACGCCGACGCCTTGCGCCTCCATGGTGCGCATCAGGTCGTCATAGCCCACAAGGTGGCGGTCGCGTCCGAACGGCGAGAGCAGGTCCACCAGCACGCCGCGCCCCTGGACGCCGTGGGCCGCCGCCGTGTGGATGCCGAGCCGGTGGGCGCCGGCCGGCACGCCCCGCGCCGCCGCCTCGCGCGGGCCGACGATGTCGATGCCGGCGCGGAAGCCGTTGTAATAGACCGGCTCAGGCCTGCCCTCACCGCTCACGTCGAACAGCGCGCCCACATGGGCAAAGCTGTCCCACTGGGTGGAATATTGCAGGCAGATCTCCACCTTGTCGTCGCACACCACGTCCACGAAGCTGGCGTCGTCGGCGCACAGCAAGGCGTTGAACCGCGGCGCCTCCTCCGGCCCCGTGGGCTTCAGCACCGGCGGCACGCGGCGCACGTTCAGCACGTTTCCGCCCGGCCGGTCCAGCGGCAGGCTGAGGCAGAAGGTGCGCCCCTCGCGCACCTCGGCGACCGCCGCGCGCACCTTTTCGGGGGTGATGAGGTTGAGGCGTCCGAGTTCGTCGTCCGGCCCGAAATCGCCCCAGGTGGAGCCTTCGGGGCGGCGCGCCCAGCGGGGATTCTGGCTCATGCGGGCTCCTTTGATCCTCAAGCCGGTGACGGCGAGATGCTGCCTGAAGCGGGCGCGCGGTGCGCCCGCGCGCGCCTCACACGCTGCCCTTGCCCACGGTGATGCCGCCGCAGACCGGCAGCGTCTGGCCGGTGATGAAGCCGGCATCGTCCGAGAGGAAGAAGCCGACGGCCGCAGCCACGTCCTCGGGCAGGCCCATGCGGGCGACGGGGATGCTCTCGATGATGGCGCGGGTGCGCGGGGCGTCGGGCGGGTTGGCGGCGGTGAAGAGGGGTGTGGCGATGGGGCCTGGAGCGACCGCATTCACCGTGATGCCGTCGCGGCCCAGTTCCAGCGCCCAGGTGCGGGTGGCGCCGAGCAGGCCGGCCTTGATGGCATAGGCGGTGCGCAGTTCCTTGCCGTAGGCGGCGCGGCTCGACACGTTGACGATGCGGCCGAAGCGCGCCACGCGCATGCCCGGCAACAGCGCCTGCGTGGCCTGGATGGCCGCGCCGAGGTTGAGCCGCATCACCGCGGCGAAATCGGCGCCGGTGGTGTCGTCGAGGGTCGCGGGCCGCACCATGCCCACGTTGTTCACGAGGCGGGTGATCGGCCCGTCCGCCAGCGCCGCGGCGAGGCCGTCGGCGGTGGCCGCCTCGTCCATCATGTCCACGGCGATGAAGCGGGCGGCAAGGTCCTCCGGCGGCGGCGCGCGGTCGAGCACGACCACCGCGCGGCCGGCGGCGATCTCCCGCCGGGCGATGGCGAGCCCGATGCCGCCGGAACCGCCGGTGACGAGGGTGCGGGCGCTCATGGCTGGGCGGGCGGCAGGTAGCTCACGCCGTCCAAATAGGCCTTGCGCCAGCGGGTGATGGCGACGCGCTCGAACAGGCCCGCCTTGTGGAAGGGGTCGGCGGCGATGAAGGCCTCGGCCTCGGCCCGCGTCTCCAGCGCCACCACATAGAGCCCGCCGCCGGCGGCGTTGCCGTCGTCGTCCAGCTTGGCGCCGCAGGCGAGCAGCAGCTTTGCATTCTCGGCGAGGAACGCGAGATGCTCGTCGCGCACCCTGGCGCGCAGATCCAGCGTGCCGGGCTTGTCGAAGGTCTCGATCATGTAGGGCATGGCGGATCTCAGGCGGCGCGGATGGGAAGGCCGGTCAGCTGGCGCAGCGCCTCCAGCGTGAGGCCGGGGGCAAGCTTCACAGCGGTGAAGCCGCCGTCCACCACGTCCAGCACCGCATGGTCGCTGTAGACGCGCGAGACGCAGCCGAGGCCGGTGAGGGGATAGGTGCAGCGCTCGACCAGCTTGGATTCGCCCTTCTTGGTGAGCATCTCCATCATCACGAACACGCGTGAGGCGCCGACCGCGAGGTCCATGGCGCCGCCCACCGCCGGGATGGCGTTGGGGTCGTTGGTGGCCCAGTTGGCGAGGTCGCCATTCTCCGCCACCTGGAAGGCGCCGAGGATGGCGATGTCGAGATGGCCGCCGCGCATCATGGTGAAGGAAAGGGTGTGATCGAAGATCGCCCCGCCCTCCAGGAGCGTCACAGGCTGCTTGCCGGCATTGATGAGGTCCCAGTCGATCTCGTTGGCGCCGGGCTTTGGCCCCATGCCCAGCAGGCCGTTCTCGGACTGGAGCAGGATCTCCTTGTCGGAGGGCAGGCAGTCGGCCACCAGCTCGGGCATGCCGATGCCGATGTTCACCACCGCCCCCTCGGGAATGTCGTTGGCGATGAGCTGCGCCATCTCGGCGCGGGTCCAAAGCTTCACGTCGGTTGCCACGGTGCTTGCCACATCGCTCATTGGGTCCTCCCGGCGCCGACGGCCACCACCCGGTCCACGAACGCGCCGGGGGTCACGATACCCTCCGGGTCGAGGCTGCCGAGGGGGACGATATCCTCCACCTGGGCCACCGTCACCTTCGCGGCGGTGGCCATCACCGGCCCGAAATTACGGGCGGTCTTGCGATAGACGAGGTTGCCCCAGCGGTCGCCGCGCTGCGCCTTGATGAGGGCGAAGTCGCCCTTGATGGGATATTCCAGCACGTAGCCGCGCCCGTCGATGACGCGGGTTTCCTTGCCGTCGGCGATGGGCGTGCCGTAGCCCGTGGGGGTGAAGAAGGCGCCGATGCCGGCCCCGGCGGCGCGCAGGCGCTCCACCAGATTGCCCTGCGGCACCAGTTCCAGCTCCAGCTTGCCGGCGCGGTAGAGGCCGTCGAAGACGTGGGAATCCGCCTGCCGCGGGAAGGAGCAGATCACCTTGCGGACAAGGCCGGCCGCGAGCAGCGCCGCGAGGCCCTTGGTGCCGTTGCCGGCATTGTTGGAGACGATGGTGAGCTCCTTCGGCGCGCGGGCGATCAGCGCGTCGATGAGATCGAGCGGCATGCCGGCGCCGCCGAAGCCGCCCACCAGGATGGTTGAGCCGTCGGGGATATCGGCGACGCAGCTCGCCGTGTCGGGTTTCGTCTTGTCGATCATCGCGGCCGGTCCGTCAGAGGGCGGAAGGGTGGCGCGCCAGAGGCGTCACCACGATGTCCATGAAGGGGAAGAGGGGGAGGGCGGAGAGCAAAGCGTGCAGCTCGTCGACGCTCTCCACGTCGAAGATGGAGACGTTGGCGTAGCGCCCGGCGACCCGCCAGATGTGCACCCACTTGCCCTGGCGCATCAGGTCCTGCGCATAGGCCTTCTCGGCCGCCTTGATGGCGTCGGCCTTCTCGGCGGGCAGATCGTGGGGGATCTTCACCGTCATCTCGACATGGAACAGCATGACCGGTCCCTTGGATGGAGCGACCGGGCGGCGCAGCGCCGCCCGGCCTCAGGGGTCAGGACTTCACCAGCGGGCAGGTGCTCTCGCTGAGCGGCTGGAAGGCTTCGTCGCCGGGGATGGTGCGGACGATCTCGTAGAAGTCCCACGGGCCCTTGGAGTCCTTGGGCGCCTTCACCTTGGCGAGGAACATGTCGTGCACCATGCGGCCGTCCTGGCGGATCTTGCCGTTGCGGGCGAACATGTCGTCGATGGGCGTTGCGCGCATCTTGGCGATCACCTTGGCGCCCTCGTCGGTGCCGGCGGCCTCGGCGGCCTTGAGATAGTGCAGCACCGAGGAATAGACGCCGGCGTGGACCATGGTGGGCATCTTGCCGCCCATGCGCTCGGCGAAGCGCTTGGAGAAGGCGCGGGTCTTGTCGTCATAGTCCCAGTAGAAGCCGGTGGTCAGCACCATGCCCTGCGAGGCCTCGAGGCCCACCGACTTGATGTCGGTGAGGAACAGCAGCAGCGCCGCGAGCGTCTGGCCGCCCTGGGTGATGCCGAACTCGCGCGCCTGCTTGATGGTGTTGATGGTGTCGGCGCCGGCGTTGGCCATGGCGATGATCTTGGCGCCGGAGGCCTGCGCCTGGAGCAGGTAGGACGACACGTCCGACGAGCCGAAGGGATGGGCGACGGAACCCTTCACCGTGCCGCCCTTCTGCTTCACGATCTTGGCCACCTGGTTCTCCAGGTCGTGGCCGAAGGTGTAGTCGGCGGTGATGAAGTACCAGGTCTTGAAGCCCTCGTTCACCAGGGCGTTGCCGGTGCCGGCGGCGAGCGAATAGACGTCGTAGGTCCAGTGCAGGCCGGTGGGCGAGCAGGACTTGTTGGTGAGCGCCATGGAGGCGGCGCCGGAATTGATGTCCACCTTGCCCTTCTCATTGGCCACCTGGCGCACCGCGAGGGCGGCCACCGAGCCGTTGATGTCAAAGATGGCGTCCACGTCCTCGGTGTCGTACCAGCGGCGGGCGGTGGAGGAGGCGATGTCCGCCTTGTTCTGGTGGTCGGCGGAGAGCAGGGTCACCGGCTTGCCGTTGATGGGCTTGCCGAAGTCCTCGATGGCCATCTTCGCCGCCTCGACCGAGCCCTGGCCGGCGAGATCGGAATAGGCGCCCGACATGTCGGTGAGCACGCCGATCTTGACGCTGTCGCCGGCATACTGCGCGCGCGCCGGGGTCGCGAGCACGGCGCCGGCGAGGAGGGCGGCGCAAAGTGCCGTCAGTGTGGTGGCTTTCGTCGTCATGGATCCTCCTGATGCGAAATAGGCGGCGTCAGACGCGCTCGATGACGAGGGCGATGCCCTGGCCGACGCCGATGCACATGGTGGCGAGGCCGTAGCGGCCGCCGGTGCGGGTGAGGTGGTGCAGCGCCGCGCCCACGAGGCGGGCCCCGGACATGCCGAGGGGATGGCCGAGGGCGATGGCGCCGCCGTTTGGGTTCACATGGGCCGCATCGTCCGGCAGGCCGAGATCGGCGAGCACGGCGCAGGCCTGGGCGGCGAACGCCTCGTTGAGCTCGATCACGTCCATCTCGGAGAGCTTGAGGCCCACCTTCTCCAGCACCTTGCGGGTGGCCGGCGCCGGCCCCATGCCCATGATGCGCGGCGCCACGCCGGCGGTGGCCATGCCGAGCACGCGGGCGCGGGGCGTCAGGCCGTGGCGGGCCACCGCCGCCTCCGAGGCGAGGAGAAGGGCGGCAGCGCCATCGTTCACGCCCGAGGCGTTGCCGGCGGTGACGGTGCCTTCGGGCTTCACCACGCCCTTCAGGCGGGCGAGGTCCGCGGCGCTGGTCTCCGGGCGCATGTGCTCGTCGCGCTCGAACAGCTTGGGGTCGCCCTTGCGCTGCGGCACCGGCACCGGGACGATCTCGGCGGCGAAATGGCCGGCGTCCCATGCGGCGGCGGCGCGGCGCTGGCTCTCCAGCGCGAAGGCATCCTGGCGGGCGCGGGAGATCTGGAAGTCCTCGGCCACGTTCTCTGCCGTCTCGGGCATGGAATCGGTGCCGTGCATGGCCTTCATGCGCGGGTTGACGAAGCGCCAGCCGATGGTGGTGTCCTCGATCTTCGCGGTGCGCGAGAAGGCGCTGTCTGCCTTGCCCATGACGAAGGGCGCGCGGCTCATGCTTTCCACGCCGCCGGCGATGAGGAGGTCGGCTTCGCCGGCCTTGATGGCGCGGGCGGCAGTGCCCACCGCATCCATGCCCGAGCCGCACAGGCGGTTGACCGTGGAGCCCGGCACCTCGATGGGCAGGCCAGAGAGCAGGGCGCCCATGCGGGCGACGTTGCGGTTGTCCTCCCCCGCCTGGTTGGCGCAGCCGAAGATCACGTCCTCCACGCGGGAGGCGTCGAGCCCGCCCTGGCGATCCACCAGCTGGCGAATGACGTGCGCCGCCAGATCGTCCGGCCGTACCGCGGAGAGGGCACCGGCATAGCGGCCGATGGGCGTGCGGACGGCATCACAGATGAAGGCTTCGCTCATGGGGCACCATGGGGCTCGATTGGCGTGTTCGCATTGCGAACTTTTATGCGGGCTATGGTTACAGTTTGCGTCCGGCGCAGGTCAAGGCGAATTCATGCTGCACCTGCAATGCTGCAAAGCATTCAAGCGAGAAAACCTTGGGGATGTTCAGTTCACACCTGATGCGCGCGGCAATCCGAGCCCCGATTGACAAAGCGCCGTGGCCACTGGAATGTGCGTAATACGAACAAGTGATCTGATAATCGCACAAAGGTGGCCCATGGCGGACGACGGGACGGGGCAGGTGGCGCTGGTGGGCGGGGGCAGCATGGGGCTCGGATGGGCCGTGGTGTTCGCCCGCGCCGGACGGCAGGTCCGTGTGTTCGATGCCTCGGCCGAGGTGCGCGCGCAGGTGCGGGACGGCGTCGCCGCGCGCCTCTCGGCCCTTAAGGACTACGGCCTGCTCGACGAAGCGCCGGAGGCCATCCTCGCCCGGGTGAACGTGGCGGGCGACCTCGCCGCCGCGGTGGAGGGGGCGGTGCACGTGCAGGAGAACGTGCCGGAGCGGCTCGACCTCAAGCTCGACCTGTTCCGCGCCCTCGACGAACTCGCCCGGCCCGATGCGGTGCTCGCCAGTTCCACCTCCTCCCTGCCGGCTTCGGATTTCGCCTCGGACCTGCCCGGGCGCGGGCGCTGCCTCGTCGCCCATCCCGCCAACCCGCCCCATCTGCTGCCGGTGGTGGAGATCGTGCCCGCCCCCTTCACCGTGCCGGAGGCGGTGGCGCGCACGCGGGCGCTGATGGCTGCCGTCGGTCAGGCGCCGGTGCTGCTCAAGCGCGAGGTCAACGGCTTCATCTACAACCGCCTGCAGGGCGCGGTGCTGCGCGAGGCCTACTGGCTGCTGGAGCAGGGCATCGCCGACGTGGCCGACATCGACGCCGTGATGACCTCGGGCCTCGGCCTGCGCTGGTCCATCATCGGTCCGTTCGAGACGGCGGACCTCAATTATCGCGGCGGCATCGCCGAGCACGCCGCGCGCATGGGCACGCGCTATCGCGAGATGGGCGCCGAGCGCGGCCAGCCGGACGTCTGGGGGGAGGAACTCGTCGCGCGCGCCACGGCGGCGCGGCGCGCGGCGCTGCCTCTCGACCAGTGGGACGCGCGGGTCGCCTGGCGCGACGCCCGCCTCATGGAGGCCCGCGCCGCCGCCCGCACCGCGGCGCGGGCGCATGGCGACAACGCGGCGGGAGCCGGCGCATGAAGGACGCAGCCGAGGACAAGGACTATGTCCAGTCGCTGGTGCGTGGGCTGGAGGTGATCCGCACCTTCAGCCAGTACAAGCCGCGCATGACCCTGAGCGAGGTGGCCCAGCACGCCGGCCTGACCCGCGCGGCTGCGCGGCGCTTCCTGCTCACGCTGGTGCGCGAGGGCTATGCCGAGACCGACGGGAAGTATTTCTCCCTGCGCCCCAAGGTGCTCGACCTCGGCTTCGCCTATCTCTCCTCCTTGCCCATGTGGGAACTGGCCCAGCCGGTGATGCGCGAGCTGGTGAACGGCCTGCAGGAATCCTGCTCGCTCGCGGTGCTCGACGGGCTCGACATCGTCTATGTGGCGCGCGTGCCCACAGAGCGGGTGATGACCATCGGCCTCAGCATCGGCAGCCGCCTGCCGGCCTTCTGCACCTCCATGGGGCGGACGCTGCTGGCCGGCCTGCCGCCCGCCGAGCTGGCGGTGTTCTACGACCGGGTGAAGCTGGAGCGGCGCACCGAGAACACGGTGGCCAACATGGTGGCGCTGAAGGACGCCATCGACGCCTCGCGCCGGCAGGGCTGGACGCTGGTGGACCAGGAACTGGAGATGGGGGTGAGGTCCATCGCCGTGCCGGTCCGCAACCGCCGCTCGGAAGTGCTGGCGGCGCTCAATGTCAGCACCCACGCCGGCCGCACCACGCTCGAGACCATGAAGACGCGCTTCCTGCCCGCGCTGCTCGATGCCGCCCAGAAAATCTCCGCCTCGCTGTCGCAGTGAGGCGCTGACGGCCGCGGCCGCGCCGGCGGTGCGTCTCGCGTTGGGCGGGGCGGGAAGGGCGCCTGCGGAATTAGTCAGTATGCATTGCTTTTTCCGGCTGAACCGAACAGCGGGAAGGCAGTTTGCTGCGCAATAATGCAGCATTGAGCCCACATGGTCGGCATTTAGTCGAATTCTGATGTGGCGCATTGACGGCCGAATTAATCAGTGTACTCCTATTAATGGAGTCCGCCGCTGGCGGCTCCGCCGATGGCGCACGAGGGAGAAAAGCATGGCTCAGGAGCCGCTCGCCACAAAGGGCAACTTCCTGCACATCTATGACTTCACCATCCACCCCGGCGTGGAGGAGGAGTTCATCAAGGAGTTCGAGGCGTTCGATTATTCGGACGGAAACCCCATGCACAAGTCATGGGCGCAGGTGAAGGACGGCGTCCTCCTGCGGGACGAGGAAAATCCGCTCCGGTTCTACTTGATCGCCGAGTGGAAGGACATCGAGGAGCACGCCAAGATCCGCAAGATCCTGGCGGAGGAGATCAAGCCCTCCTTCATCCGGCATATCGTCGGCGGCAGCTTCGTGCCGCGCTATGCCAAGGTGGTTTCGAGCACCCCCGACGAGATCCTGGCCAAGGCGGCCGGCTGACACGCGTCACCGGTCCCCTTGCGGGTGGCGCGCGGGGGCGCCACCCGCACCGACACGGCGGGTCCGCCCCGGAGGGCGGCGCGCCCGTTGCCAGCGGGCGCTCGGCGCACCGCGGGCCGCAAGCGACATCGCGACGGCAACGAACGTCGCGAAGACAAAAAAACAACATCCTCCAGAGTGCGCTGATGGAACTCTACGGCTTCTTCAGGTCGTCCGCCTCCTACCGGGTGCGCATCGCGCTGGCCTTCAAGGGCCTCGCCGCGCTGCCGCGGGCCGTGAGCCTGCCGAAGATGGAGCACAAGGCGGACGACTTCGTGCGGCTCAACCCGGAAGGCCTCGTGCCAGCCCTGGTGGACGGCCAGACGGTGCTGACCCAGTCGCTCGCCATCATGGAATATCTGGAGGAGACCCATCCCGCCCCGCCGCTGCTGCCGCAGGGCGCCGCCGCCCGCGCCTATGTGCGCGGCGTCAGCCAGATCGTGTGCTGCGACATCCACCCGCTGAACAACGTGCGGGTGCTCAAATATCTCGACGCCCGCCTCGGCCGCACCGAGGCCGAGCGCGCCGCGTGGTACGCCCACTGGATCGCCGAGGGCTTCCGCAGCATCGAGGCGACGCTGCGCGCCCGCGGGCTGAGCGGGCGCTTCGTGTTCGGCGATGCCCCCGGCATGGCGGACATCTGCCTGGTGCCCCAGGTGTTCAACGCCCTGCGGTTCGACTGTGATCTTACCGATTACCCGCTGGCGCTCAGGATCTATGAGAATTGCATGGACCTTGACTGCTTTTCTTCCACACATCCCAAGCTTCAGGCAGACGCCGCCTAGTTTAGAATAGTTATTTTTACATTTGCACATTCGCCGTGCTCGCATCCCCCTGCCCCGGGAGTAAAGGCATGAAGACGCCGCTTGCCATTGCCCGTTCCATCGATGCGCTGAACGCCCTCGTCGGCCGCATCGCCTGCTGGGCGATTTTTGTCGCCATTCTCGTCTCCGCCGGCAATGCGGTGGTGCGCAAGACCTTCGGCATCTCCTCCAACGCCTGGCTGGAGCTGCAATGGTATCTGTTCGGCGCCGTCTTCATGCTGTGCGCGCCGTGGACCCTCCAGCTCAATGAGCACATCCGCATCGACATCGTGGCGTCCCGCCTGAGCCGGCGCGCGGTGAACCTCATCGAGGTGGCCTGCATCGTCCTCTTCCTCATGGTGTTCTGTTGCCTCATGGTGTGGCTGTCGGTGCCGTTCGTGCTCGGCTCGCTCAGCTCGGGCGAGATGTCCACCAATGCCGGCGGCCTCATCCTGTGGCCGGCCAAGGCGCTGATCCTCATCGGCTTCGTGCTGCTGCTCCTGCAGGGCGTGAGCGAGCTCATCAAGCGTATCGCCATCATGCGCGGCGACCTCGACGACACGGCGGGCGGCGACCTGCACGAGGCGGAGGCCGAGCGCATCCTGCATGAGCTCGCGAAGGTGGACCCGCGCGTCTCCGAAGGGGGCATGCGGCCATGAGCCTTCGCCTCTTCCGCCCGTCCGCCTGCACCGGCCAAGGCCTCTACCGATGATCGCGTTCGTCGCCCAGAATCTCGCGCCCATCATGTTCGCGACCCTCGTCGTGTTCATGCTGCTGGGCTATCCCGTGGCTTTCGCCCTCGCCGCCAACGGCCTCCTGTTCTTCTTCATCGCGGTGGAGCTCTCGCCTTACGCGCCGGACACCATCACTTTGTCCTGGCCGCTGCTCCAGGCGCTGCCGGAGCGGGTGTTTGGCACCATGGCCAACGAGGTGCTGCTCGCCATCCCCTTCTTCACCTTCATGGGGCTGATCCTCGAACGATCCGGCATGGCGGAGGACCTGCTGGAGACCATCGGCCAGCTGTTCGGCACCGTGCGCGGGGGCCTCGCCTATGCCGTGATCTTCGTCGGCGCGCTGCTGGCGGCCACGACGGGCGTGGTGGCGGCCTCGGTGATCTCCATGGGGCTCATCTCGCTGCCCATCATGCTGCGCTACGGCTACGACCGGCGCCTCGCCTCGGGCGTGATCGCCGCCTCCGGCACGCTGGCGCAGATCATCCCGCCCTCGCTGGTGCTCATCGTGATGGCCGATCAGCTCGGCCGCTCCGTGGGCGACATGTACGAGGGCGCCTTCCTGCCGGGCCTGCTCCTCTCCGGCCTCTACATGGGGCTGGTGTTCCTGGTCACGCTGGTGGCGCCGAAGTCCGCCCCCGGACTGCCGCGCGAGGCGCTGAACTATTGCGAGCCGTCCGGCGCGCGCGGCGTGTGGCAGCTCGCCGTCCTGCTCGCCTTCTCCACCGGCGTCGCCATGCTGGTGATGCGCGACACGGGCATCAAGGGCGGAGCGGACTACGTCATCCTCGCCATCTGCATCGCCGTGGTGGTGGCGCTGGTGAGCGCCCTGCTCAACCGCTTCCTCGGCGCGCGCCGCCTGGTGCTCTCCGCGGTGCTGGCCGCCGGCTTCGCGCTGGCCTACGGGATGCTGAGCAATACTGGCCACCAGGCCCTTGGCCTTGCCGCCGACATCGTCGCGGCGGGCGCGCTCTATGCGTTCATCGCCGGCGGGGTGGAGCGCTTCACCGGGGTGCGGCTGGTCTCGCGCATGGCGCAGCAGGTCACCTTCGTGATGGTGCCGCCGCTCCTCCTGATCTTCCTCGTGCTCGGCACCATCTTCCTCGGCGTCGCAACGCCCACCGAGGGCGGCGCCATGGGCGCCATCGGCGCCATGGTGCTCGCGGCCATCAAGCGGCGGCTGGAGAACAATCCGGGCCGCTTCTCCCTCGCCATCCTGACCCAGGCGACGCAAACCACGGCGAAGCTCTCGGCCTTCGCCATCTTCATCGTGGTGGGCGCGCGGGTGTTCTCGCTCACCTTCTACGGCATCAACGGGCATCTGTGGGTGGAGCACCTGCTCACCAGCCTGCCGGGCGGCCAGGTGGGCTTCCTGCTGTTCATCAACGCGCTGATCTTCATCCTCGCCTTCTTTCTCGATTTCTTCGAGCTCGCCTTCATCATCGTGCCGCTGCTCGGCCCGGCGGCGGAGAAGCTCGGCATCGATCTGATCTGGCTCGGGGTGATGCTGGGCGTGAACATGCAGACCTCCTTCATGCACCCGCCCTTCGGCTTCGCGCTGTTCTATCTGCGCTCGGTGGCGCCGAAGGTGCCCTATCTCGACAAGCTCACCGGCCGGCGGATGGAGCCCGTCACCTCGGCGCAGATCTATTGGGGCGCCATCCCCTTCGTGGTGGTGCAATTGGTGATGGTGGGCATCATCATCGCCTTCCCCGGCCTCGTCATGCACTACAAGTCCGCCGCCGTGACGGCGGACCCCGCCGCCGCCCAGCGCCAGCTCGACAGCCTCGACGGGCCGGGCGGCCTCTCCGACCTGCCGGGCATGCCGGGACTCGACGATCTGCCCAGAAACGATCTGCCCAAAAACGATCTGCCGAAGCCAGGCGCGGGCCTGTGACCGGCGCCGTGCGCGCCGGCGTGAACCAAGAGCTTTTTCCGGCACCGCACAGCGGGCCGTCCAGTCGGGACCGAAGAGGGGAATGAAGATGAAGCGTCGTACTTTCCTGACCCAGATGGCCGCAGGGACCGCGGCCTCCGTCGTCGCTGCGCCGGCGCTCGCCCAGGGCCTGCCCTCGGTGAAGTGGCGCATGGCGACCAGCTGGCCCAAGAGCCTCGACACCATCTACGGCTCGGCCGCCGCCATGTGCCAGCGCATCGGCGAACTGACCGACGGCAAGTTCGAGGTGATGCCGTTTGCCGGCGGCGAAATCGTGGGCGCCACCCAGGTGTTCGATGCCACCAAGAACAAGACGGTGGAGTGCTCGCACACGCTCACCGCCTTCTTCACCGGCAAGAACCCGGCCTATGCCTTCGACGGCGGCATCGCCTTCGGCATGAACGCGCGGCAGCAGAACGCCTGGTACTATTACGGCGGCGGCAAGGCCCTCATCCAGGAGCTGTTCGGCAAGGAAAACATGGTCTCCTTCCCGTGCGGCAACACCGGCGTGCAGATGGGCGGCTGGTACCGCAAGGAGATCAAGGGCCTGGAAGACCTCCAGGGCCTGAAGATGCGCATCGCCGGCCTCGGCGGCCGCATCCTCGGCAAGCTCGGCGTGGTGCCCCAGCAGATCTCCCCCGGCGACATCTATCCCTCGTTGGAGCGCGGCACCATCGACGCGGCCGAGTGGATCGGCCCCTATGACGACGAGAAGCTGGGCTTCAACAAGGTGGCGAAGTTCTACTACACCCCCGGCTGGTGGGAGGGCAGCGCCCAGATCACCACGCTTGCCAACAAGGAAGCCTTCGACGCTTTGCCGCCCCTCTACAAGGTGGCGTTCGAGACCGCGGCGACCGAGCAGAACCTGATGATGCTCGCCAATTACGACACCAAGAATCCCGAGGCGCTGCGCCGCCTCCTGGGCCTCGGCGTGGAGCTGCGCGCCTTCCCGCAGCCGGTGATGGACGCGGTCTACAAGGCCACCACGGAGACCTTCGCCGAGATCGCCGGCACCAATGCCGAGTTCAAGAAGATCTACGAGCCGTGGAAGTCCTTCCTGAACGAATCCAACAGCTGGATGCGCGTCGCCGACTATCGCCTAGACACCTTCCGCTTCGCCGCTCCCAAGTGGCCGTGAGGAAAGTGGCCGTGAGGAAAGTGGCCGTGAGGAAAGCGGCCGTGATCGGGTGAGCAACCGAGCGTGAGTGGCCGGGCCCGCCCGGCTGTGATCGACTGAAACCCCGGACCGGGACGGCGCCGCCGCCCCGGTCCGCCACAGGAGAGACGGGTATGGCCGTGGACCAGGCGGAAGCTGCGGTGAAGGGCGAGGGCATCGGCGCACGGGTGCGCCGCAAGGAGGATGCGCGCCATCTCATGGGGCGCGGCCGCTTCGCCGGCGACATCCGCATGCCGGGCATGAGCGACGTGGCGTTCCTCAGGAGCCCGGTCGCCCACGCGCGCATCATCTCGGTGACGAAGCCGCAGGGGCACGAAGGCGAGATCTTCACCAGCGCCGATGCGGCGGCCGTGGGCGACATCATCACCCGCTCCACCATTCCCGGCTACAAGCTCTCCGCCTATCCGCCGCTGGCGCGGGACAAGGTGCGCTTCGTCGGCGATATCGTCGCCATGGCCTATGCCCCGACGCGCGCCGAGGCGGAGGATCTGTGCGAGGCGGTGACCTTCGACTACGAGGAGCTGCCCGTCATCGTCGATTGCGACCAGGGCCGCGAAGCCGGCGCGGCGCTGCTGCACGAGGCGTGGGGCGACAATCTCTTCCTCGAGACGAGCTTCGATTCCGGCGGCATGGAGGAGGTGGCCCGCACCGCCCCCGTCAGGGTGCAGAAGCGCTTCCGCACCGGCCGCCAGTGCATGCACCCCATGGAGGGCAAGGGGCTGGTGGCGTGGTGGGACTTCCAGGCCAACATGCTGGTGGTCAACACCTCGACCCAGGTGCCGCACATGATCCGCACCGGCCTGTCCGAGACCCTCGGCCTGCCGGAGGGCCAGATCCGCATCGCGCCGCCCGACGTAGGCGGCGGCTTCGGCTACAAGTGCCTGCTCCAGCCGGAGGAGGTGCTGGTGGCGTGGCTGGCGATGACGCTGAAGCGCCCGTTCCGCTGGATCGAGGACCGGCGCGAGCACCTCACCGCCGGCGCCAATGCGCGCGAGCATGAATACGTCATCACCGCCTATGCCGACGCGCGCGGCAAGCTGCTCGGCCTCGATGCGGAAGTGGCGGTGAACGTGGGCGCCTATTCGGTCTGGCCCTTCACCGCCTGCCTCGAGGCCGCGCAGGCCGGCGGCAACCTGCCGGGGCCGTACATTTGGCCGGTCTACCGCTGCAAGACCTATTCGGTGGCCACCAACAAGCCGCCCTTCGCGCCCTATCGCGGCGTGGCGCGGCCGGGCGTGTGCTTCGCCATGGAGCTCACCATCGACGCCATCGCCGCGGCGGTGGGGCGCGAGGCGGTGGACGTGCGGGCCGAGAACCTCGTGCCCGGCTCGGCCATGCCCTATACCAACATCACCAAGAAATATTACGACAGCGGCGACTATCCCGCCTCGCTCGCGACCGCGCGGGAGATGATCGGCTTCGACGCGGTGCGCGCCCGCCAGGCAGCGGGCGAGAGCGACGGGCGGCTCATCGGCGTCGGCTTCTCCACCTATACCGAGCAGTCGGCCCACGGCACCAAGGTGTTCGCCTCCTGGGGCACGCCGCTCGTGCCCGGCTACGAGCAGGCCACCATCCGCATCAACCCCGACGGCAGCGCCGACGTGCGCGCCGGCATCCACACCATCGGCCAGGGCCTGGAGACGACGCTGGCGCAGATGGCGAGCGAGATCCTCACCCTTCCGGTGGCGCAGATCCGGGTGATCCTCGGCGACACCGCCACCACCCCCTTCTCCACCGGCGCCTATGCCTCGCGCGGCATCGTCATGGCCGGCGGGGCGGTCTCGCGCACGGCGGAGAAGCTGGCGGAGAAGGTGAAGAAGCTCGCCGCCCATCTGCTCCAGTGCGCGCCCTCCGACATCCGCTTCGACAGCGGCGTCATCCACGGCCTGAACGGCTCCACCACCTTCGCCGAGGTTGCCCGCGCCTGGTACACGACGCCGGAAGTCCTGCCCGACGGCGTCGACACCGGCGGTCTCGAGGTGACCGAGGGCTACAAGCCGCAGGTGGACACCGGCGTGTTCTCCTACGCCACCCACGCCGCCGTGGTGGCGGTGGACCCCAGGACCGGCGCCACCGAGATTCTCGACTATGTGGTGGTGGAGGATTGCGGGCGCATGGTGAACCCCATGATCGTCGAGGGGCAGGCCTATGGCGGCGTTGCCCAGGGCATCGGCACCGCCTTGTTCGAGGAGAGCACCTACGACGCCGAGGGCCAGCCCCTCGCGTCCACCCTGATTGACTATCTGCTGCCCGGTCCCACCGAGCTGCCCAAGGTGCGCGTCGCCCACACCGAGACGCTCTCGCCCTTCTCCGCCCACGGCATCAAGGGTGTGGGGGAGGGCGGCGCCATCGCCCCCGCCGGGGCGGTGGTGAACGCCATGAACGACGCGCTGAAGGGCCTCGGCGCGAGCCTTACCGAAATCCCGGCGACGCCCGAGCGCGTGCTCGCGGCGCTGTCCGATGCCAAGGGGAGAAGCGCGGCATGAAGCCCGCCCCGTTCGACCTCACCCTCGCCGAAAGCCTGCCCCAGGCCCTCGCCGCTCTCGCGGCGGAGGGCGCCAAGCCGGTGTCCGGCGGCTGCTCGCTCGGGCCCATGCTCAACCTGCGCCTCGCGCGGCCCTCGGCCCTCGTGGACCTGCGCCGCGTCGGCGCGCTGCGCACGCTGGAGGGCAGCAAGACCCATCTCGACATCGGCGCCGGCTGGACCCATGCGGAGATCGAGGACGGCGTCGTCCCGGACGTGACCGCCGGCCTCATGCGCCGCGTTGCCCACGGCATCGCCTATCGCGCGGTGCGCAACCGCGGCACCATCGGCGGCAGCCTCGCCCATGCCGATCCCGCGGCGGACTGGATCTCCACCCTCACCGCGCTGGACGCCCGCCTGCTGATCCGCTCGGCCGCCGGCGCGCGCGAATGCGCCATGGGGGACTTCATGCTCGCCGCCTACACCACCAGCCTCGCCAGCGGCGAGGTTCTGGCGGCCGTGCGGGTCCCGGTGCTCTCGGCCGGCGCCAGGGCGGGCTACCACAAGATCTGCCGCAAGACCGGCGAGTTCGCCCAGGCCATCGGCGCGGTGGTGCTGGATGGGCCGCGCGGCTTCGCCCGCGTGGTGGCGGGGGCGGTGGAAGCCCCGCCGCTGGTGCTCGCCGCGGCCTCGGACGCGCTGCGCGCGGGGGATGCGGCCAAGGCGGCCCGGCTGGCGGCCGAAGAGGTGGATGCGGCCTTCGCCGGCCAGGCGGAGAGCTTCCGCGCACTGCACCGGGTGGCGGTGGAGCGCGCGCTGGACGAGGTGCGCTCATGAACGCCATCACCCTCACCGTCAACGGCCGGCGGGTTTCCAGCCTGGTGGAGCCGCGCACCCATCTCGCCGATTTCCTGCGCGAGCATCTCGACCTCACCGGCACGCATCTCGGCTGCGAGCAGGGGGTGTGCGGGGCCTGCACCGTGCTGATCGACGGCAAGCCGCAGCGCTCCTGTATCGCCTCCGCCGCCGCCTGCGACGGGGCCGACGTGCGCACCATCGAGGGCTTCGACGGCGACCCGGTGATGGGCGAGCTGCGCGAGGCCTTCTCCGTCCATCACGCCCTGCAGTGCGGCTTCTGCACGCCGGGCATGCTGATCTCCTCGCGCGATATCGTGCTGCGCCTGGGCGAGAGTTCCGAGCGCACGGTGCGCGAGGAACTGAGCGGCAATCTCTGCCGCTGCACCGGTTATGTGGGCATCGTGAACGCCGTTTGTGCGGTCTCTGCCGGCAAGGCGCCGGCGGGCGATGCGGCGGTGGCGGATGTGGCGGCGGTCGCGGCGGCCACGCCGGCTGCGCCTTCCACCGCGGCGGCAAAGCCCGCCGTGCAGGCGCCGGCCGCGGCTTCCGTCGGAGCGGGTGGCAGCGAGATCCGCCAGTCCCTCAGCGTCGATGCCCCACCGGAAGCGGTGTGGCCGGCGCTGAAGGACATGAACCTCATCGCGAGCTGCCTGCCCGGCGCGGAGGTTCTGGCCTTCGACGGCGAGCGGCTGAAGGGGCGCATGGTGGTCACCTTCGGCCCCATCAAGGCGGCCTTCGGCGGCGATGCCACCGTGCGCTTCGACGAGGCGGCCCGCACGGGGCTGGTGGTGGGCTCCGGCCGCGACAGCGGCTCGGGCTCGCGCGCCCATGGCGAGATCGCCTTCGCCGTGAAGCCCGGCGCGGCGGGCGGCAGCGACATCGATCTGGCGCTGCGCTACCGCATCTCCGGCCCGCTGGCGCAATTCTCCCGCGGGGCGCTGGTGCAGAACCTCGTCAGCCATCTCACCGCGCTGTTCGCGGCAAATCTGGCGGCGCGGCTGAAGGGCGAGGCACCGGTGGCCGCGTCCGGCGGCCTCAGTGTCATGGCGGTGCTGGCGGCACTGGTGAAGGGCTGGTTCGGCCGCCTGCGCGGCGGCTGAGAAGGCCGCAGACGGCAGGCAGGCTCAGAACTGCTTGCCGACGGAAAATACAAAGTATACTGATTAAAAACAGTCGGACGGATCGGGAGGGCGCGATGGCCTGGCGGAAGGTGGCGGCATTCGAGGCGCTGCGCGACGGCGGCGTCACCGGCGTGGAGGTGGACAACACCCCCATCGCCCTGTTCCGCATGGGCGACGAGGTGCGCGCCACCCACGGTATTTGCACGCACGCTCTGGCTTTCCTCAAGGACGGCTATGTGGAGAACGGCACCATCGAGTGCCCGCTCCATCAGGGCGTCTTCGACATCCGCACCGGCCAAGCCCTGTGCGCACCGCTGACCCGGGACCTTCAGACCTTCGCCGCAAAGGTGGAGGGTGGGGCAGTCTATGTGGACCTGAAAATAGACAGTACACAACCTGATTCCGGCGCCGTCGCCGAAACCGCCTCCGCCGCCCCGGCACCGGCCGCGCCCGAGACGGCCGATGCACCGGCGCAGCTACCGCTGGTGATCGCCGGCGCCGGGCAGGCCGCCGCCGCCGCCATCCGTGCCGCGCGCGCCGCCGGCTTCGCCGCGCCCATCCATCTGGTGGGCGCCGAGCCGCATCTGCCTTATGAGCGGCCGCCGCTCTCCAAGGACGCGCTCTCGGAGACGTTCGATCCTGCGAGCGCCACCTGTTTCTCCATGCAGGACGCGGCGACGCTGGGCGTCAGCCTGCATCTTTCCACCCGCGTCACCGGCGTCGATGGCGCCGCCCGCCGCGTGACGCTGTCCGACGGCACGGCGCTCGACTATGGCGCGCTGCTGATCGCCACCGGCGGCGCGGCCCGGCGCCTCGGAGTGCCGGGGGCGGACCTTCCCGGCGTCCACCATCTGCGCACCCATGAAGATGCGCGGGCCATCGCCGCCGCGCTCCAGGGCGCGAAGCGGGTGGCCGTGGTGGGCGGCGGCTTCATCGGGCTAGAGCTCGCCTCCGCCGCCCGCGCCCGCGGCGCCGAGGTGGTGGTGCTGGAGCGCGAGAGCGAGCTGATGGCGCGCCTGCTGCCGCCCGCGCTGGGCGCCGCCTTCCGCACCCTCGCCACGGCCAACGGCGTGGACATCCGCCGCGATGTGGCGGTGGAGGCCATCGCCGCCCGCGACGGCGCCCTCGTGCTCGCCACCACCCAGGGCGAGATCACCGCCGACACCGTCCTGGTGGGCGTCGGCCTCATTCCCGAGACCGGCCTTGCCGAACTTGCCGGCTGCGCGGTGGAGGGCGGCATCGTCGTGAATGCGGCGGGCCGCACCAGCGTTCCCGGCATCTGGGCGGCGGGCGACTGCGCCCTCCATCACGCCCCGCTCAACGGCCGGCGTGGCCGCCTCGAAAGCTGGCAGAATGCCGAGGAGCAGGGCGCCGCCGCCGGCCGCAGCATCGCCGGCGACGAGACCGCCCGGGCGGACAAGGCGCCGTGGTTCTGGACCGACCAGTTCGGCCTCAACATCCAGATGGCCGGCGTGCCCGGCCTTGCCGACCAGGTGGCGGTGAGCGGGCCCGCGGCGGCCGAGGGGGCGCTCTACCGCACCCTCGACGACGCCGGCCGCGTCACCGCCGTCGTCGCCTTCTCCGATGCCGCCGCCCTGCGCGCCGGCCGGGCGGAGATCGGCACGATTTTCGACCTTGAAGCCGCCGGCGCACGCCTCGTCGCGCCCGGCGAACCCCATGATGCGACCAGCGAAGAGGAGGACGACATGAGCGCGGACCCCGCAGCCCAGTTCGCCAAGACCTATGTGTGGCCCAAGGAGGGTCTCTCCATCATTCCCGACTGGGTCTATACGGACGAGACCATCTACCGCCGCGAGGTGGAGAAGATCTTCCACGGGCGCACCTGGAACTATGTGGCGCTCGAATGCGAGATCGAGAATCCCGGCGACTTCATCCGCTCCAACGTCGGCCCGACGCCGGTGGTGGTCGCCCGCGCCGAGGACGGCTCCATCAACGTCTTCGAGAACCGCTGCGCCCACCGCGCCGCCGAGTTCTGCCGCGACCTGTCGGGCAACGCCAAGGAGTTCGTCTGCCCCTACCACCAGTGGTCCTATGACCTGAAGGGCAATCTGGTGGGCGTCCCGTTCCGCCGGGGCGTGGACGGCAAGGGCGGCATGCCCAAGGACTTCAAGTCGGCCGACCATGGCCTGAAGCAGCTCAACGTCACCACCCATCGCGGCGTGGTCTTCGCCTCCTATGCGGACGACATGGAGCCCCTCGCCGACTATCTCGGCGACGAGGTGCTGCGCGAGTTCGAGGCCACCTTCGACGGGCGCAAGCTGACCCTGCTCGGGCACTACCGCCACAGCCTGCCGGGCAATTGGAAGCTCTATCACGAGAACCTCAAGGACCCCTATCACGCCACCTTGCTGCACACCTTCCTGGTCACGTTCGGCCTGCTGGTGGCGGGCAACAAGTCGCTGATGCTGGCCGATCCCACCGGCCGGCACGGGGTGATGGCCTCGGCCAAGTCGGATGCCGTGGTTTCCGAGGACAAGAAGAAGGAGATGCGGGCCTACAAGGAGGGCATGACCCTCGAGGAGCCGCGCTTCATGGACTTCATCGACGAGTTCGACAGCCCGTGGTCCGTCACCATGGCGACCATCTGGCCGAACCTCATCGTCCAGCGCGAGATGAACACGCTGGGCATCCGCCACATCGTGCCCAACGGCCCGAACGAATTCATCATGAAGTGGACCATGTTCGGCTTCGAGGGCGACGATGCGGAGATGACACGCCATCGCCTGCGCCAGGGCAACCTCATGGGTCCGGCCGGCTTCCTCGGCCTCGAGGACAACGAGGCCATCAAGTTCGTGCAGGACGGCATGCTTGGCATTCCCGGCGGCGAGCACCTCGTAAAGCTCGATCCCGACACCGAGGCCGGCACCGCCGACACCCTCATCTCGGAAGCCGCCATCCGCGCCATGTACCGCCACTGGCGCGACGTCATGGGCATCGCCTGAGGAGGATGCGGAGATGCTGACCGTACCCCTGCCCAACACCCCGTCGCGGGACGAGATGATCGACGCTTTGCTGCTCAAGGCGGAGGTGGAGGCCTTCAACGAGGCCTACGCCCGCGCCCTCGACGAGCAGCGCCTGATGGACTGGGCGGAGCTGTTCACGCCGGACGGCTTCTACACCATCATCTCGCGCGAGAATTACGACCGCAAGCTGCCGGTGGGCCTCATCTATTGCGAGAACCGCGGGATGATCCGCGACCGCGCCTTTGCGCTGGAAAAGACCGCCATGTTCGCGCCGCGCTACCTGCGGCACATGATCGGCTCCCTCAAGGTGGCTCAGGAGCCGGACGGCACCATCACCGCCGGTGCGAACTATGCGGTGTTCCAGGTGCTGTTCGACCGGCCGGATGCCACCATCCACCAGGTGGGGCGCTACGTGGACCGGTTCGAGCGCACGTCGGAGGGGCTGAAGCTCGCCTCGCGCACCTGCATTTACGACAGCCTGCTCATCGACAACGCCCTGTGCATTCCGGTGTGAGCATGGGGGAGGGGAGCATCCGGCGCCTCGCCGCGGCCCATGCGGCGGGGCGGGTGCGCGTGCGCGACACGGTGGCCGAGGCGCTCACCCGCGCCCATGCCGCGCAGGCGGCATCGAACTGCTTCGCGGCCATCGACGATGCCGGCGCCATGGCCGCCGCGGCGCGGATCGACGGTGAGATCGCGGCCGGCGCCGCGCCCGGTCCGCTCGCCGGCGTGCCGGTGACGGTGAAGGACATTCTCGATGTCGCGGGCCTGCCCACCCGCTGGGGCTCGCCGCTGTTCTCCGATGCGGCGCCGGCCGCCGCCGACATCGCTGCCGTTGCGCGCCTGCGGGCGGCCGGGGCCATCGTCATCGGCAAGACCACCACCACGGAATTCGCCCATTCGCCCCTCGGCGGCTCGCCCCTCACCGGCCTCACCCTCAATCCCTTCGCGCCCCATCTCACCTGCGGCGGCTCCTCGTCCGGGGCCGGGGTGAGCGCGGCGCTCGGCGTGACGCCGGTGACGCTTGCCACCGATGCCGGCTGCTCCAGCCGCCTGCCGGCGGCGGCCACCGGCACCTACGGCTTCAAGCCGACGCTGGGCCTCGTGCCGCACGAGCGCGTGCCCGACGCCTTCGGCAGCTTCATCCATCTCGGCCTCATCGCCCGCAGCGTCGCCGACATCGCCGCCACGCTGGAGGTGGTGGCGGGGCCCGAGGCCGGCGACCCCTGGAGCCAACGCGCCATACCGGCGCCGGCGGAAGGCGCGCCCCTCGCTGGACGGCGGGTGCTGCTGTGGATGCGCACCCGCAACACCTGCGTCGCGCCCGAAGTGGAGGCGGCGACGCGGGAGGCGGCGCGGGTGCTGGAAAGCCTGGGCGCGACAGTGCGCGAGGCGGACTATGCCCTTGCCCCGCCCGATCCCATCTGGAGCACGTTGCAGCAGACCAATTGGGCCATGCGTTTTGCCGCCGCTCCCGAGGCCGAGGTGGCACGCCTGTCGCCGGCGCTAAAGGAGGGCATCGCGGCCGCCCGGGGCTGGAGCGCGCTTGATCTCCAGCGCGCCCAGGTGGCGCGAACGCGGCTGTTCCGGGGGGTTCAGGCCGAAATGGCGCAGGTGGATTTCATCCTCACGCCCTGCGTGTCGGCGCCGCTGGTGGCGGCGGATTTCGACCTTGCCGGGCCGCTGACCATCGACGGCGAGGCGGTGGGGCCGCTGCGGGCCGAATGGACCTCGGCGCTCTCCCTGTTCGACCTCACCGGCCATCCGGCCATCGCCGTGCCGGTGGGACTTGCCGCCAACGGCGGCCCGCTGGCGGTGCAACTGGTGGCGGCGTGGAATAGCGACGCCGCGCTGCTGGCCGCTGCCGCGGCGTTCGCCGCCGTGGTGCCGGCGCCGGCCTGTCCCGGCGCGTATCCGGCGTTGTGAGAACGGGCGCGGGACCAGTCCCGCGCCCGCCGGGGCTCACTTGATGCTGGCCGACAGGGCGGGATCGAGCAGGTCGTTGGTGAAATAGTCGGGCGCCGACTGGCCCGCTGGCACCAGGCCGCCCTGGGCGAGCACGTCGAGGGCCTGCGCCCAGTCCGGCTCGGCCATGATGCCCATGGGCTTGCCCTTGGTGGCGGGGGTGCTCACGAAGCCCTTCAGCACCTCGATCTGCTGGCGCAGGATGGCGGGATTGAGCTTGGCGTTGGGGCGCGCCTCGACGATGGCGGCGACCGCCTCGTCCTCGTGGCCGTCGAGGATGTAGGTCCACGTGCCGGCGATGATGCTGGCGAAGCGGCGCAGGGCGTCGCCCTTGGCGGCGATGCTCTTTTCCGTGGCGAACAGGCCGAAGCTCGGGAAGGAGAGGCCGTAGGAGGCGAAGTTCAGTGCGCTGGAGGGCCGCTGCGCATCCACCAGCGGCAGGATGAAGGGCACGGAGGAGAACACCCCGTCGGCCCGGCCCACCATGTAGGTGCCGGCCTTGGCGGAGGCGTCCACCGCCACGAGGTCCACGTCGCTGCGGGAGAGGCCGCCGGCGGCGAGGAAGCGGTCGATGAACGGGGCCTCCAGCGAGCCGGCGGTGAAGGCGAGCTTCTTGCCTTTCAGCCCGGCCGGGCCGGTGATGCCGCTGTCTTTCGCCACCAGCAGGCCGATGTCGTTCTGCCGCACGAAGCCGGCGATGGCCTTCACCTGCAGGCCCTTGGACCGGCCGATGGCCATGGGCGCGAGGGAGGCGTGGCCCACGTCATACTCGCCGTTGCCCACGATCTGGACGGTGGCCACCGAGCCGTTGCCATCCACCACCTCCACGTCGAGGCCGTTGGCGGCGAACAGGCCCTTCTTGGCGGCGAGGTGGAAGGGGGCATGGACCCCCCACGGCGTCCAATCCAGCCGGACACGGATGACATCTGCGGCGGATGCCGGTGAAATCATCAGCATACAGCTGATAATTGTTGCAATGAGAGCCGGGGCAGACGTTCCGAACATCGCGATCAGTCCTTGTATGGTATCACCTAGGGCGGATACGCCGGGCGCAGGACGCCCATGTTGCGCAAGATACAATGTGGTACACTGCACGAAACATGCCTTCCCGCGATCAACTTTCCACAATTGTGCGTCCGTCGTGCGCCGGTTCGCCGCTTGCGGGCGCCTTGGCGGGTGTGCTCCCATCGGTGGCGGGCAAGGCATCGGAGCGCGCGAGGGATGTTCGGGCGCAGCGGCTCGGGATCGAGGGAAGGGTGAGGCCTTGAAGGGGAAGGACATGGACGCGGAGCCGCGCGCCGAGGCGCAGGCCCCCGCAGGCGGTCCGCGCAAGACGCCCGCCGCAAGCGCCCGGCCGGGCCGCATGGCGAAGGACGCCAGCCGCGCCGGGGCCCGCAAGACCCCCGTGCCGCCGGAGGCCCGCGCCGCGGATCGCGCCGGAGACCTCGTCGCGTTTCCTGCCGGGGATCTCAAGCCCTTTGAGGACGACGCCGGCGGGCGGCGCATGCCCCTGTGGGAGCGCCCCGGCTTCCTGGTGCGCCGGCTGCACCAGATCCACTCGGCGATGTTTCTGGAGGAGTGCAAGGCCTTCAACATCACGCCGGTGCAGTACGGCCTGATGACCACGCTGCTTCAGCATTCCGGCAGCGACCAGCGCACCATCGGTGTCGAGGTGGGCCTCGACCGCACCAATGTGGCCGACGTGCTGGAGCGCCTCGCCGAGCGCGGACTCGTGCGCCGCGCCCGCTCGGAAAAGGACCGCCGCTCCATGAACGCCTACCTCACCGAGGAGGGGCGGGCGCTGGTGGACCAGATGTACGGCTCGATGGTGCGGGCGCAGGAGCGCCTTCTGGAGCCACTCGATCCAGAGTTCCGCCCCGCCTTCCTCGCCATGCTCTCCCAGCTGGTGGACGGCAACAACCACTACAGCCGGGCCGAGCTGAAGGCCGATTTCAAGGTGGGCCGGCGCCGCCGCCAGAGCGACGACTGAGCCGCGGTCGGCGCGGTGCGCGCCCGTGCCCCGCGCCTTCCTGTTGGCAAGCGCCGCCCCAGGCGCTAAGCCGCGTCGACGAATTCGCGCTTGGGGAGCCTCATGAGCGCTGATGTGACGACGCGGCTTGCTGCCGCCCTCGGCCCTTCGGGCCTTCTCACCGGCGAGGCGGATACCGCCGCCTACGCCATCGACTGGCGCCGGCTGTTTCCCGGCCAGCCCCTGTGCGTCGCCCGGCCGGCCTCCACCGCCGAGGTCGCCGCGGTGGTGGACATCTGCCGCGCCGCCGGCGTCGCGCTGGTGCCGCAGGGCGGCAACACCGGTCTTGCCGGGGGCGCGGTGCCCGACGCCTCGGGCGGCCAGGTGGTGCTCTCCCTCACCCGCATGAACAAGGTGCGGGCGGTGGACCCGGTGGGGCTGACCCTATCCGCCGACGCCGGCTGCATCCTCAAGGTGGCGCAGGATGCCGCCGCCGAGGCCGGCCGGCTCCTGCCCATCAGCCTCGCAGCGGAAGGCTCGGCCACGGTGGGCGGCGTCGTCTCCACCAATGCGGGCGGCGTCAACGTCCTGCGCTACGGCATGGCCCGGGCACTGGTGCTCGGCCTCGAGGTGGTGCTGGCCGACGGCACGGTGGTGGACATGGCCCGCGCCCTGCGCAAGGACAATGCGGGCTACGACCTGAAGCAGCTGTTCATCGGCACCGAGGGGACCCTCGGCATCGTGACCGGCGCGGTGCTGCGCCTCGTGCCGCGGCCCCGCCACACGGTGACGGCGCTCCTCTCCGTGCCGAGCCCGGCGGCGGCGCTGGAGCTTTTTGCGCTGGCGCAGGAGGAGCTGGGCGACACCATCTCGGCCTTCGAGCTGATGTCTGGCTATTCCTTCGACCTGCTGAAGCGCCATCTGAACCTGACACCTCCCATCGGCGAGGGCGAGTGGTTCGTGCTGATGGAGGCCGGCGCGAGCCTCGCGGGGCTGCGCGAGGCGGCGGAGGCGGCGCTGGCCGCGGCGCTGGAGCAGGGCATCGCCCTGGACGGCGTGGTGGCCGAGACCGGCGCCCAGGCGGCGCAGCTGTGGGCGCTGCGCGAGCACATCACCGACGGCGAGGCCCGCGAGGGCAAGAGCATGAAGCACGACGTCTCGGTGCCCATCACGCAGGTGCCCGACTTCCTCGCGGCGGCCGACGTGGCCATCGCCGAGGGCGCGCCGGGGGCGCGGGTGAACGCCTTCGGCCATCTCGGCGACGGCAACATCCATTACAACGTGGTGCTGGCGCCGGGACAGGACGGCGCCGCCATCAACACGCTGGTGCACGACGTGGTGGCGCGCTTCTCCGGCTCCATCTCCGCCGAGCACGGCATCGGCCAGTACCGGGTGGACGAGCTCCTCCACCGCCGCGCGCCGCAGGAGATCGCCCTCGCCCGCCGCCTGAAGGCGGCGCTCGACCCCAAGGGCACCCTCAATCCCGGCAAGGTGCTGCCGGCGGGGGGCTGAGCGCCCCTTCCGCCGTCAGTGGTCGTGGCCGTCGGCGTCGGGTGCGGGCAGGGTGAGGCCGAAGACCCTCACGAGGTCTGCCACCTGCTCCGGCGAGAGGTAGCGCGGGTTCAGCCCGCGCAGCAGCAGGTAGAGCTTCGCCGTCTCCTCCAGCTCCTCGGTGGCGAAGACGGCCGCTTCCAGGCTGTCGCCCGCCACCACCGGCCCGTGGTTGGCCAGCAGAACGGACGAATAGCGCCCGGCAAGCCCGCGGATCGCATCCGCCACCGCCGGGTCGCCCGGCCGGAAATAGGGCAGCATCGCCGTCTGGCCGCAGCGCATCAGATAATAGGGCGTCATGGCGGGCAGCGCGGCGCGCGGGTCGATCTCCGGCAGCATGGTCAGCGCCACCGCGTGGGTAGAGTGCAGGTGGACGATGGCCCGCGCGCTGCCCCGCGTTTCGTAGAGCGCCGCATGCAGCGGGATCTCCTTGGTGGGGGCGTCGCCCTCCACCAGCCGGCCGGCAGCGTCGAGGCGCGAGATGCGGGCCGGGTCGAGGAAGCCGAGGGAGGCGTTGGTGGGCGTCACAAGCCAGCCGCCGTCGTCGAGCCGCAGGCTGATGTTGCCGGACGAGCCCGGCGTCAACCCGCGCTCGAACAGGGAGCGGCCGAAGGCGCAGATGCTCTCGCGCGATTTTGCTTCCGACATCATACCCGTCCGGCCCGCCCAGCGCCCCGTTCTGTCACGGCGCGGGCGGACCAGCAAGACGGATGCGGGGGATCAGCCCGCCAGCTCGCGGGCGATGATGAGGCGCTGCACCTCGCTCGTGCCCTCGACGATCTGCAGCACCTTGGCCTCGCCCAACAGGCCGGAGACCTCGAACTCCTCGAACACGCCGTAGCCGCCGTGCACCTGCAGGGCGATGTCGGCGATCTCGCCCGCCATCTCGCTGGCGAACAGCTTGGTCATGGAGGTTTCGGTGCGGAACGGCCGGCCCGCGTCGGAGATGGCGGCGGCGTTGCGCACCATCAGCTCGGCGGCGTGGATCTTGGTGAGGGCATCCGCCAGGGGAAAGGCGAGGCCCTGGTTGGAGAGGATGGGCGCGCCGCCCACGGTGCGGCCGGCGGCGTAGCTCCGCGCAAGGTCCACCGCCTTGCGCGACAGGCCGAGCCCGGTGGCGGCCACGAGGATGCGGCCGATGGAGAGGGTGGTGAGGATCTGCTTCAGCCCGTCGCCCCGGTTGCCGATCATGTTGGCCTTGGGCACGCGGCATTCGTCGAGGAACAGCTCCACCGAATCGGCGATGCGCCAGCCGATCTTGCGGCTCGCCTTGCCCACCCGGAAGCCCGGCGTGCCCACCGGCACCACGAAGGTGGAGAGGCCGCGCGCGCCCTTGTCGGGATCGGTGACGGCGATGAAGGTCGAGAGCCCGTGCAGCGGCGTGCCGGCATTGGTGGAGAAGATCTTGGCGCCGGTGAGCACGAAATCGTCGCCGTCCGCCACCGCGCGGGTGCGCGTCGCGGCGACGTCGGACCCGCCGTGGGGCTCGGTGACGCCGAAGGAGGCGATCATCTCGCCGCGGCAAAGGGGGGCGAGCCATTTTGCCTTCTGCTCCGGCGTGCCGTAGCGGGCGATCACCGTCATGGGCGCGCTGTTGCACAGATAGATGGCGGCGAAGCCCGGCTCCGCCCGCGCCAGCGTCTCGGCGACGATGGCGGCACCGCGCGTGCCCATGCCGCCGCCGTCGAACGCCTCCTCATAGGCCGTGCCCATGAAGCCGAGGGCGAGGAACTCGCGCACCAGCTCGGTGGGAAATTCGTGACGGTCGACGAAGGCCTTGATGCGCGGCGCCAGCACCTGCCGGGCGAAGCTTTCGAGGCTCGATTTCAGCAGGGTCTCGTCGTCGGACAAATCGAGAAGCATCTGGTCCTCACACGGATTTGGCGCGGAACGTGGCGAACGTGGCGCGGGCGGCAGGGGCGGCGCAGTTGGCGGCGAACAGCAGGTTCGCCTCCACGTCCATGGCCTCGCCGTCCGCCATGACATGGCGGGCGAAGAAGCGCTTGGTGGCGGCGACGGCGGGCGGCGGCAGCTCGGCGATCTGCCCGGCGAGACGCAGGGCACTGGCGAGCGCCTCGCCGTCCGGCGCCATGCGGTCGGCGAGGCCCATGGCCACGGCCTCCTCGCCCGTTAGCGCGTCCAGGCAGAAGCACAGGGTGCGGGCGCGCACGAAGCCGACCCGCGCCACCAGCGCCTTGAGGCCCCAGGGCGTGAGCCAGCCGATGGGCACCTCGGGCAGGCTCCAGCGTGAGCTCTTGCCGGCCACCACGAGGTCGCAGCAGGCGGCGAGGGTGAGCCCGCCGCCAATGGCGAAGCCCTCCACCGCCGCCACCACCGGCTTGGAGAGGAAGGCCATGAGCCGGCCGAGATCGCCGCAGGCCTGCTCGAAGCGGCACATGGCGTCCAGCTCCATGGCGCTGATGTATTTCAGGTCGCTGCCGGCGCAGAAGCCGGGGGCGACGCCGTCGAGCACGATGGCACGCACGCTCTCGTCCCGGTCGAGCCGGCGGAGCGCCGCGGCCAGCGTCTCCACCAGCGCGCCGTCCATGGCGTTGCGGCGCAGCGGGCGCAGCAGGGTGAGGCGGCGCACCGTGCCGTACGCCTCTTCCGCCAGGACCTGTGCGGTGTCGGTCATGGTGTCCTCACTGGATGTGGGCCGGCAGCCACATGGCGATCTGCGGGAAGGCGATCACCAGGCCGAGGGCCAGGAGCTGCAGCAGGATGAAGGGCCAGACCCCGGCGAAAATGTCGCCGAGCGACACCTCGGGCGGCGCCACGCCCTTCAGGTAGAAGGCGGCCGGCCCGAACGGCGGCGACAGGTAGGAGATCTGCATGTTCATGCAGAACAAAATGCCGAACCAGATGGGGTCGTAGCCCAGCCCTTTGATGATGGGTACGAAGATGGGCATGGTGAGGAGCGCGATGCCGATCCAGTCGATGAAGCAGCCGAGCACGATGAGGATGCCCATCATCAGCAGCAGCGTCCCCATGGGGCCGAAGCCGAGATCGAGGATCTCGCCGCGCAGGAAGTCGGTGCCGCCCGCCAGCGTATAGATGCCCACCAGTGCCGAGGCGCCGAAGAAGATCCAGGTCACCATGGCCACCGTGCGGCCGGTCTGCACCACCGAGTGGCGCAGGTTCGCATAATTGAACTGGCCGTTGACGGCGAGGATGACGAGGGCGCCGAGGGTGCCGAGCGCGCCGACCTCCGTGGGGGTCGCGATGCCCGTGTAGAAGCAGGTCATCACGAAGGCGATGAGCAGCGCCGGGGCGATGAGCTGGCGCATTTCGGCGACGCGCTGGGCAAACGGCACGTCGTACTCCCGCGGGTCCGGCGGCGGGGCAAGGTCCGGCCGGTGCCAGCAGATGAAGACCGCATAGGCGGAATACAGGGCCGCGAGCAGCAGCCCGGGGCCGATGGCGGCCATGAACAGGCCGCCGATGGAGACCTGCGCCACGAGGCCGTAGACGATGAGCACCACCGATGGCGGGATCATCGTGCCGAGCGAGCCGCCGGCGCAGATCACCCCGCTGACGAGGCGCTTGTCGTAGCCGCGCCGCAGCATGGCGGGCAGGCAGACGAGGCCGAGGGTGACGATCTCCGCCCCGATCACGCCGACCATGGCCGCCATGATGGTGGATGCGGCGATGGTGGCGACGGCGAGGCCGCCGGGAATGCGCCCGACCAGGAGGTGGAGGGACTTGAACATCCCTTCCACCAGGCCACTGCGCTCCAGGATGCAGCCCATGAGGACGAACAGCGGCACCGAGATCAGCGCGTAATTGTTCATCAGCGTGAAGATGCGGCTGACGATGAGGAAAAAGCTCTCGGTGCCGAAGAGGATGAAGCCGAAGACGCCAGCCGTGAAGGCCGTGACGAAGGCGAGCGGAAGCCCGATCACCATCAGCGCGACCATGAGCGTCACGATCAGCAGCGTGCCGTATTCAATGGACATCGAAATACCTGTGCCGGTCGGAGGGCGAGAGGCGGGCTCAGTCGAGCGGGCGGGAGGTGGCGTCGGTGATGGCGGGCGGGGAGGCGTCGCCGCGCAGGCGGCGGACGAGGTTCACCACGGCCTGCGCCAGCATGAGCGCGGCGCCCACGGGGATGGCGATCTTCATGACCATAGGGGTCGGGGCATTCCAGGCGGTGCCGGTGGTCTCGAAATCATGGATCGAGGGCAGGGCCTGGGCGACGCCGAACCAGATGAGCGCCAGAAGAACCATAATGATGATGATGTCCGAGACGATGTCGGAATAGAACCGCGCCTGTCCGGGCAGCATGTTGTAGATCACGTCGATGCGCACGTGCTCGCCGCGCTGGAGCGCGCCGGCTCCCGACAGCATGTAGTGGCAGCCGGCGAGCGCGATCACTAGGTCCGCGCCCCACACGGTGGGGGCGTTGAAGACGTAGCGCGCCACCACGTCGTAGGCGGTGATGAGGAAGACGGCAAAGTAGATCCAGGCGATGGCGTCGCTGAAAGCGGCGCTCGCGCGGTCGAACCGGTTCATGGAGGCTCTCCTTCGGGGGAGAAGGACGCGGAACGGGCCGCGCCCTTCGCGCGCGTCAGCCGATGAGGCCGCGGCTCTTCAGGTAGGCCACCTGGCCGTCCACCGCCTTCTTGCAGAGCTCGTTCTTCTGGGCGTACTGCTGCCAGACTTCCTCGGCGACCGTGCGGAACTTGCGGCGGGCGTCCGGGCTCCAGGAGATCATCTCCACCTTCTTCTCGGCGAGGCTCACGGCAACGGTGCTGTCCTGCCGCGCCACCGACTGGATCATGTCGCGGCAATAGTCGCGCACCGCCATGGTGAGGATCGCCTTGAGATCGGGGGTGAGCGCGTCCCAGCGGTCCTGGTTCACCGAGACGTCGCCCACCGGCATGGAATGGAAGCCGGGGAACAGCGCCCACTTGGCCTTCTCGTGCAGGCCGATCTCGGCATTCATGCCGAGGGTGCCCCAGTCTGCCGCCTCGATGACGCCGCGGTCGAGGCCGCTGAACACCTCGGTGCCCGGCAGGTTCACCGCCACCACGCCGAACTTGGCGAAGATGTCCGCCGACATGCCCTGGGGCAGGCGCATCTTGAGGCCCTTCAGGTCGTCCGGGCTCTTCACCGGGCGCGCCACGGGGATGGATTCCATGCCCCACCAGGCCACGCCCATGGGATAGATCTTGAACGGCTTGTAGATCTCCTTCAGCACGTCCAGGCCGCCGTAGTTCTCGAAATAGTCCTGGGCCTGGTAGGGCGTGTCGTAGGCACCGTTGAGGTCGCCGATGACGCCGAAGGCGGGGTTGCGCCCGGTCCAGTAGACGGTCGCCGGATGGTGGCCGTCGAGGAGGCCGCGGGAGACCGCATCCAGCGTCTCCTGCTGGCCCACCGCCGCGCCCGACGCGAGGGGGGTGATCTGCACCCGCCCGTCGGTGGCCGCCTTGACGTTGTCGCAGAAGCGCTCGAACGCCTGCTGGTTCACAGTGCCGGCCTGCCACAGCGTCTGGATGCGCCAGCGGTGGGTCTTCTGGGCGATGGCCGGGGCGGCGAGCGTTGCGGCGGCGGCGAGCGAGGCGCCCCCCGCGATCATGTTGCGTCTGCTGACCATGTGATCCTCCCTATTGTGCTGCCGGGCCGGTTCATCCGCCCGATCTGTTGTCTTGATGCTTGATCTTTACTTGAACAGCGCCGGGTCCATCCTGGGCAGGGGGTCGGCGATCCGCACGGGCTTGAACTCCATGAGGTCGAGGATGTCGGTCTTCACGTCGATGCCGTCGGCGACCTCCGCCAGCACCAGCCCGTCGGCCTCCACGCGGAACACCGCGCGCTCGGTGATGATCATCGCCTCCTGGCCGCGGCCGACGCCGTCGCGCACCCGGTAGGTGATGCTGTCGGCGGTGGTGACGAACTTGCGCACCTTGCCTTCCCTGACGATGGACAGACGGCCGTCGGCGAAGCTGCAGTCGAGACCCGCCGTGGTGAAGGTGCCGGTGAAGACCAGCCGCTTCGCATTGGCGGCGATGTCGATGAAGCCGCCGGCGCCGGGATTGGCGACGCCGAACTTCGAGACGTTGACGCAGCCCGCATCGTCGAACTGGGCGAAGGCGAGGGCGGCGAAGGGGCAGAGCCCGCCGTCGATGAAGTCGAACTGCGAGGCGCCGTCGAGCAGCGCGTCCGGGTTCCAGTTGGCGGAAAATTGCCATCCGCTCATCACGAAGCCGCCGAACGGCCCGTGCTCGGTGGTGAAGTCGTAGTCATAGAGCCGGTCGCCCGAGAGCAGGCCGTCCTCCGCCATCACCTGCGGCGCATCGGAGGACGCGCCGAAGCCGAAGATGGAGACCTCCCCCGGCCGCACCTCCCGCGCTGCCCGCCGGGCGATCACCTTGTCCGGCGAGATCGGCAGGGGTCCGAGCTGGAGGGGATGGTTGGCCATGCCGAGATAGCCCGGGTCGTAGGCGACATCCGTGCTCATCACCATCTCGGGGTCCACCACCACCGCATCCACCAGCACGCCCGGCACCCGCACCGACGAGACCGGACGGGAGTGGCGCGGGACGATGCGGCGGACCTGGGCGATGACTTTTCCGCCCGACGCCTTCACCGCGAGGGCGATCTGCAGGTTCGACGACAGAAGCGGCTCGTCTTCCCACGAAAGGTTGCCGAATTCGTCGGCTGAAGCGGCCCGAATGATACCGACATTGAGCGGCCACGTCGGGTAGAACAGGTGCTCCTCGCCGCGGAAGTCCATCACCTCGATGAGGTCGTCCTGGCAGCGGGTGGTGAACTTGCCGCCGCCGTGGCGCGGGTCCGCATAGGTGCCGAGGCCGATCTTGGTGAGGTAGCCGGGGGAGCGTCGCGCCACCTCCCGAAGCCAGTGCATGGTGGCTCCGATGGGCCAGGAATAGGCCTCCACCTTGTTCTCCCGGATCAGCCCCATGAGCGCCGGCCGCTGGCCGGTCCTGGGGTTGAGCGGGTTGATGTAGGAGCCGGAGACGATGCGCTTCATGAGGCCCTCGCGGGCCACATGGTCCATCCCCGGAATGTCCACCGCATCGCCCGTGCCGACGGGAAAATAGAAGGTGAGGCCGCGCGGCGTGCCGGTCCTGGCGAAGCGCTCGCCCACGGCCTTGAGCATGTGGTCGGGGGTGATCCAGCCGATGACGCCGACGCAGGCGACGGCATCGCCGTCGCGGATCAGGCCGGCCGCCACCTCGGCCGAAACCACCTTGTTGCGCGGGTGGGGCATGGGGGCGTTCATGCGCGCATTCCGAAGCGTTGGAAGGTGGCGGTGGCGGCGGCGCTGCGGCAGTCCTCGACGAACAGCCGGTTGGCCTCCATGTCGTCGGCCTCGCCCGAGCCCATGATCTGGCGGGCGAAATAGCGCTTGGTGGAGGCCACCGCCGCGGCCGGCAGCTGGGCCAGCGCCTCCGCTTCGGCGATGGCAGCGCCGAGGGCGCCTTCGGCCACCACGTCCGCCACGCCGACGCGCAGCGCCTCGGTGCCGTCGATGGGACGGGCGCCCCAGGTGAGGCGGCGCGCCGCCACCGGCCCGCAGCGGGCGGCGAGCACGGTGAGGCCCCACGGCGGGATCCAGCCGTTCAGCACCTCCGGCAGGTGCCAGCGGGTTGAGGGCTCGGACACCACCACATCGCAGGAGGCGGCGAGGATGAAGCCGCCGCCGAGGGCGAAGCCTGCCACCGCCGCAACCACCGGCTTCGACAGGAAGGAGAGGCCGCGGGCGAAGGCGGCCGTCTCCGCCTCATGCTCGGCCATTCCGTCGGTATCGAGGGTGGCGAGCTCCTTCAGGTCGGAACCGGCGCAGAAGCCCGGCTCGCTGCCGGTGAGCACGATGGCGGCCACCGACGGATCGCTGTCCAGTGCGGCGAAACGCACCCGCATCGCGGCGACCGTGGCGTGGTCCAAAGCGTTGCGGCGCCGGGGCCGGTCGATGGCGATGACGCAGACCGACCCGTGCCGATCCTCTTTGAGCATGGGTTACTCCTCTTGAAATGGGGGTCAGCCGAGCCGCGCGCCGTCGCGGTTCAGCACCTGGCGCAGGTCGCGCCCGTCGATGTCGCGGGGGGCCACGCCGTCCTTCACGGCGATGGCCGCCGCATGCCCGATGGCATGGCCGTAGGAGAAGCACTGGGCGGTGACACGGGCCGAGGCGAGGGCCTCGTGCTCGGCCGAAAGGCATCGGCCGGCAACGAGAATGCCTTCTCCGCGCTTAGGCACGAAGCAGCCGTAGGGCACCTCGTAGACGTCCTCCATCAGCCATTCGAGCCGGGGCTTGGCGCCGGAATGCAGTTCGATGGGCCAGGGCGAGCGGGCGATGCCGTCGTCGAACTTGCGCCCCGCCAGCACGTCCGCGTTGGCGAGCCGGCTGGTGCCGACGATCTGGCGGGTCTGGCGCACGCCCACCTGCACGCCGGTATCGTTGACGAAGGCGTCGGCGCAGCCGGCGATGTGGTTCTGGATGAAGCGCTCGTACTGGCGCACCTGCTTGCGGCCCTCGATCTCCGCCTCGGTGAGGTCGGCGGCGATCAGCGGGTTGAGCTCGCGCCCGTCGCGCCCGATGACGCGGGTGACGTTGCACAGGATCTCGTTGGGCCGCGGGGTGGGAAACAGGAAGATCTTGGAGCGCGGGAGCACGTATTCGCCCTGCGCGTGGAGCTTGGCGATCAGCTCGGAAATGTGCGGTCCGAGGATGGAATCCTCGCCTTCCTCGGCGCGCAGGCGATCCACGTCCGCGCCCATCATGCGGAAGATCATGGTGGGGTTCTGCACCCGACCCTCGTCGCCCACGGTGCAGGGCAGGCCCGCCATGACGGCGAGATCGGCGTCGCCCGAGGCGTCGATCACCAGCTTCGCCCGCGCCGTGAGCGGGCCTTCCTTGGTGTAGCCGCGGATGCCCTCGATGCGGTCGCCCTCGCACAGCGCCTCAGTGACGACCGTGTGGTAGACGATGTGGACGCCCGCGTCGGCCAGAAGATCGTCGGCCGTCTCGCGCCAGGCGAGGGGATCGTGGACGCGGGTGAAGGTCTTGCCGTAGCGGATCGGCCCAGTGAGACCGCCGCGCGCCTCCATGCGGGCAACGAACTCGTCCAGGAAGCCGAACACCGCCTGCACCGGCGGGCGGTTGTCGTCGGTGGAGGCCTCGTACATGCCGCAGACCGTGCCGGAGAGGCCGGCCACCGCGGCGCCGCCGCAGAAGCCGTAGCGCTCCAGCAAAGTGACCTTGAGGCCCTGTCGGGCGGCAGTGACCGCAGCCGCGAGCCCGGCAGCGCCTCCTCCGACCACCAGCACGTCGCAGGCAAGCGCGATGGGGGGCCGGTCATCCCGGCCCTGGCGTCCCTGTTCCAAGCGTCTCGCTCCAGATATTTTTGTAATATATCGCAAAAATATCCAAAAACGGACGGTCGTCAAGCGGCTCGCGGGGCAAGCCGCTCGCTTCGAATCAAGTCACTGATTAGTTTCGATTATCGCTCGCGCTCGACGATCCGGCGCGTCAGCTGCTCGGCATAGTCGATCATCACGTTGACCGCCTTCGCGGTGGCCGCTTCGTCGCCGCTCGCCACCGCCCGCAGCAGTGAGGCGTGGACCGCCGTCACCTCCGGCAGATCCTCCAGATCGGGATGGTAGCGGAAGTAGAATCGGCGCGTGAGGATGTGCAGCGGCTCCAGGGCGGCGGCGGCAAAGGGATTGCCGGCGATCTCGGCAAGCAGATGCTTGTAGACGAACTGCTTGCTCAGGAATTCCTTGATCTGTTGGGTGCGCCCGATCTCCTCCAGCTCGTCGGCGATCTTGCGCAGTTCGCGCTTGTCGGCAGCGAGCACGCGGCGCGCCGCGCGCACCGCCACCAGCCGCTCCAGCTCGCGCCGGGTCTCGATGACGAGAAGCTGGGTCTGGTGGTCGATGGGCGAGATGACGATGCCGTGCCCGCGCACGATCTTCACCACATGGCCCACGGCGAGGCGCTGCAACGCCTCGCGCACCGGTGTCCGGCCGATGGCCACGGCCTCGGCGATGGCGGATTCCGACCAGGTGCTGCCGGGCGCGAAGGCGAGCGTCACGATCCGCTCCTCGATGGCCCGAAAGGCTTCCGAGGACAGGGATTCGGCCGACTTGGCCTCCACCGGCGCGCCCGCGGGCGAAGCCTCGCCCGGCCACGCCGCCTTCACCGGCCCGGACTTCTCGGTTCTGGCCTTCTCAGGCTTACCCTTGACCGGCCGGCCCTTGACCGGCTTGCCCTCGATCGCATTGACCGGCTTCGTCACGTCAGGTCCTTCACGCGCGCACTTTCCTAACCCATTCCGTTCGGGCGGGCGCAAGTCAAGGGAGGTGACGCGCAAGGGCGCGGATATGGCCCCGCCGGCAGCCGATGCGAGCGCCGTGCCTTGTGGCATCGACGCACCGTCGCGGCGCGGGCGGGGACGGCCTATTCGGCGAAGACGCGGTCGCGTCCGCGCCGCAGGGTGGGCAGGATGGCGGCGCACAGGATGGCTGCGGCGACGATGAGGAGCGCCGCGCTGAGCGGGCGCTCGATGACGCCGAGCAGGCTGCCGCGCGACATCAGCAGCGCACGGCGCAGGTTGTCCTCCATGAGCTTGCCGAGCACGAAGCCGAGCAGCAGCGGCGCCGGTTCAAACCCGAGCTTGATGAGGGTGTAGCCGGCAAGCGCGAAGCCCGCCGTCATGATGACGTCCATGGGCTGATTGTTGATGGAATAGATGCCGATGCAGGAGAAGATCAGGATGGTGGGGAACAGGAGGCGGTAAGGCACCTGGAGAAGCCGCACCCAGATCCCGATCATCGGCAGGTTGATGACGAGCAGCATCAGGTTGCCGATCCACATGGAGGTGATCATCCCCCAGAACAGATCGGGATTGCGGGTCATCACCTGCGGACCGGGGATGATGCCCTGGATGGTCATGGCGCCGACCATGAGGGCCATCACCGCATTGGGCGGCACGCCGAGGGTGAGAAGAGGGATGAAGGAGGTCTGCGCGCCCGCGTTGTTGGCGCTCTCCGGTCCCGCGACCCCCTCGATGGCGCCGCGCCCGAACCGCTCGGGATGGCGCGAGATGCGCTTTTCCAAGGAATAGGAGGCGAAGGGCCCAAGCACCGCGCCGTTGCCCGGCAGGATGCCCAGGATGGAACCCACGATGGTGCCGCGCAGCACCGGCATGGAGGCTTCCCTGAGCTCCGCCGTCGACGGCAGGAGCCGGCCGATGGGTTTGGAGACAAGATCGCGCTTCTCGTCGATTCCAAGGTTCCGCAGCACTTCGGCGAAGCCGAAGATGCCCATGGCGAGGATCGCGAAGTCGATGCCGTCGGATATGGGCTCGAAGCCGAAGGTCAGCCGGTCCTGGCCGGTCTCAAGGTCCGTGCCCACGGTGGAGAGCAGGAGACCGAGGAAGATCATGGCCATGGCCTTCACCAGTGAGCCATGGGCCAGCACGACGGCGAACACCAGGCCCATCACCATGAGCGAGAAATATTCGGCCGGGCCGAACATCAGCGCCATGCGGGTGAGGGGCACGGCGAGGGCGGCGATCACCACCGTCGCGACGCATCCGGCGAAGAACGAGCCGATCGCGGCGATGCCGAGCGCCGAGCCGGCTCGGCCGCGCTTCGCCATCTCGTGGCCGTCGATGGCCGTGACGACGGAGGTCGCCTCACCGGGAATGTTGACGAGGATGGCGGTGGTCGAGCCGCCGTACTGCGCGCCGTAATAGATGCCCGCAAGCATGATGAGGGCGCCGGTGGGCGGCAGGCCGAAGGTGATCGGCAGCAGCATGGTGATGGTGGCGATCGGCCCCACGCCGGGGAGCACGCCGATCAGCGTGCCCACGAGGCAGCCCACGAAGCACAGCAGGATATTGGTCGGCAGCGGCACCGCGCCGATGAGCGGCAGCTGGACGTAGGCGAGGTTGAGTACCGTTGCGAAGCCCAGTCCGAGGTTGGCGAGGATGTCCATCGTCCCTCACAGATAGAGCACGCCGGGAATGACGAGCACGGGCATGGGCAGCTGCAGCAGATAGCGGAACAAGGCGATGCTGACGGCCGTCATGCCGACGGCGAACAGCAGAAGTTCGCCGAATTTGGTGTCCGGCGCCGCCGCCCCGCTGATGATTGCGAGGAGCGGTCCCGCCACCAGAAGCCCGACCGAGCGCACCGTCAGGGCGAAGGCGATGATGCCGCCCACCACGAAGATCGGCCCCCGGAGGCCGCTGCGGTCCAGGAAGGTGGAGCGGCGCGCGGCGAGGATCACGAGGCCGATCATCACCGCGAGATAGAGGATGCCGAAAGCGAAGGCTGCGGGAGGAATGCCGTCCGGCGCGGCGGGCAGCACCGACCCCACGGCAAGGGACGCGGCGGCGATGGCGGCCACGAGAAGGACGCCGCTGAAGTCGGCCGGGCCGATGCGGGTGCCCTCGCGGTGGAAGCAGGCCGTGGCCGCGAGGAAGACGCCGAAGGCGGCGAGGCAGAGCGTGAGGAAGCGGGGCACGAGGCCGGGACCCATCGCACCCATGTGGCCCACGTCGAGGCCGGAAGTGCCCGCCCAGCCGATCGCCGCGAAACCGATGAGGACAAGGCCGGCGACGAAATTCTGCGGATCGCGGACGAAGGCGCGGCTTGTGCCGGATCGAGGATGGTCCAAGGGCGACCTCCGGGCGGTGGACGGTGCGGATGAGGCGGTGCGTGCGCGGCGTCGCCAGCGCCGGACGAGAGCCGGCGCGAAGCGGCCGGGACGGCCCGGGCGGAGGGTCTTGGCCGAACCTCGCCCGGGGGACGGCGGCTATTGGGCCGGGACGCTCGCCTCGGCCTTCACCAGGGCGGCCCACTTCTCGTTCTCGGCGGCGACATAGGTCTTGAACGCGTCCGAGGAGGTGCCGGTCAGCTCATAGCCGAGCTGCTGCAGCTTCGCCCGGGTGTCCGGCTCCTTGAGGATGTCGAGGAAGGCGGAGTTGAGGGTCTTCACCAGTTCGGGCGACATGCCGGCGGGCCCGAAGATGCCCCACCAATTGACCATCTCGTAGCCCGGCAGGCCTTCCTCGGCCATGGTCGGCACATTGGGCAGGTTGGAGGCGCGGACCTTGCTGGTCACGGCGAGCGCCCTCAGCTGGCCGGCCTCGATGGCGGCCGCGACCGTGGGCGCGCTGCAGAACATGTAGGGCAGCTGGCCGCCGAGCACCTGCGGCAGGGCCGGCGCCTCGCCCGGGAAGGGCACCGCGACCGGCGAGATTTTCGCCATGCTGTTGAAGAACATGGCCGCCATGAACGAGCCGTCGCCGCGCCCCCCGGTGGCGTAGCTCAGATCGCGCGGGTGCGCCTTGGCATAGGCGATGAGCTCCTTCACCGACTTCGGCGCGAAGGACGGGTTGGTGACCAGCACCAGCGGCGACCAGGCGACGAGGCTGATGGGAGTGAAGTCCTTCTGCGGATCGTAGCCGATGTTGGGATAGAGCGAGGGCGCGACCGCGTGGGTGGTCTGGGTGGCGAGCTGGAGCGTGCGCCCGTCGGGCGCGGATTTCGCCACGTGCTTGGAGCCGATCTGGCCGGTGGCGCCGGCGCGGTTCTCAACGATGACCGGGGTGCCGAGCTTCTCCGACAGGCGCGTCCCGAGGATGCGGGCGAGCGTGTCGGTGGTTCCGCCGGCCTGGTAGGCGACCACGATGGATATGGGCTGTTCCGCCCGCGCCACGGGTGCGCTCAGGGCGAGAAATGCGGCCGCGGCGCACGCGATGCCACTGCGACGGATCATGGATGTGCTCCCTAGATTGCCATTGATCGACCGTCTTTTTCGGCGGCGCGCGGCTGCCGTTTCGCGGTTCTGGCCCATTGAGATTAGGTTCGGGGCAAAGCGATTCCAATACCGATTGCGATCGCACTATGCGCAAATGATATCGAACCGCCGCCAGCTATAATTGGACGTCTCAAACAGCCGGCGGCAAGGGTTCGGCCTGCCGGGGGCTCGCGTAGCGTCAGTCCGCGAAGGGGTCGGCAGGCGCGCCCGACGCCAGCTCGACCACGATGGTCTTCACCTCCGTATACTCCTTCAGCACCTCGAGCCCGTTCTCGCGGCCGATGCCGCTCATCTTGAAGCCGCCGTAGGGCAGCATGTGGTGCACCGGGCGGAAGGTGTTCACCGACACCAGCCCCGCCTCGATGCGCTGCGCCACGCGGTGCGCGCGCGTCACGTCGGACGTCCACAGGCCGCCCACGAGGCCATAGTCGGTATCGTTGGCGAGCGCGATGGCCTCCTCCTCGTCGTCGAACGGGATGACCACGGCCACCGGGCCGAACACCTCCTCGCGAGCCAGCTGGTCCGTGTTGGCCACGTCCACGAACACCGTGGGCTCGACGAAATAGCCGCGCGGCAATGCGGCGGGCCGCCCGCCGCCCGCCAGGGCCCGCCCGCCGGCCTCCCGCCCGAGGGCGATGTAGCGCTCGGTCTTCTCCCGCTGCTCGGCCGAGGTCTGCGGGCCGATGTGGGTCCTCGGATCTAGCGGCATGCCGATGCGGATGCGCCCGGCGCGTCCCGCAAGGTTGGCGGCGAACGCCTCATAGGCCGGACGTTCCACGAAGATGCGCGAGCCGGCCGAGCAGGACTGCCCAGTGGAGCGGAAGGCGCTGTGCGTGGCGACCGTCAGCGCCTTGTCGAGGTCGGCGTCGGCGAAGACGATGTAAGGCGACTTGCCGCCGCACTCGAAGGTGCAGCGCTTCAGCGTGTCCGCGGCCGAGGCCATGATCTTGCGCGCGGTGCGGTGGTCGCCGGTGAACGACACCTTGGCGACGCCCCTGTGGGCGACGAGGGCTGCGCCGGCCACCGCGCCGTAGCCCGGCACGACATTCACCACCCCGGCAGGAAAGCCGGCCTCCTCCACGAGGCGGGCGAGCGCCAGGAGGCTGGCGGGCGTCTGCTCCGCCGGCTTGAGCACGATGGTGTTGCCGGCGGCGAGTGCCGGGCCGAGCTTCCACGAGCACAAGGAGATCGGCGAGTTCCAGGGCAGGATGGCGCCTACCACCCCGACCGGCTCCCGGCGCGTGTAGGCGAGCGCGTCCGGGCGGAAGGGGATCTGCTCGCCATTGATCTTGTCGGCGGCGCCGGCAAAGAAGGTGATCCAGTCGGCGGCGCGCAGAACTTCGCCTTTGGTGTCGCGCAGCGGCTTGCCGTTGTCGCGGCTCTCGATCTCGGCGAGGGTGTCGGCGTCGCGGCGCATCAGGGCGGCGAGGCGGGACAGGAGCTCGCCGCGCCGGCTCGGCGTTGTGTTGCGGCCCCACGGCCCCTTCAGGGCCGCCTGGGCCGCCGCAACCGCGTCGTCGACGTCGGCGGCATCGGCTTCCGCCACCTCCGCCCAGACCTCCTCGGTGGACGGGTCCACCGAGCGGATCACCCGGCCCGACCGGGGCGCGACCCATTCGCCGCCGATGAACAGGCGGTCGAAGCGCATGACTTCGGCCGCGGCGGCCGGGGCGGAGGAGGGCAGGGCCATCGCTCAGACCGCCTGCGCCACTTTGTTGCGTGCCGTCTCCGCCGCGAGCCGGCGGAACAGGGCATCGGCGGGGGCGGTCTCCTCCGTCGTGGTGAGCGCCGCGCCCACCGAGCGGGCGTTGGAGCCGAACAGCCAGCCGGTGTTGCGGGCGAACTTGTCCAGCACGTCGTCGTGGGAGAGAGCGGCCTCCGGCGAGCCGGGGTGGAACGGCACATGCCGGAAGTAGGTGCGCCCGCCGGCCCGCACGGTCAGGCGAGCCGGGCAATGCTGGGGATAATCCGACTGTGGGTCGACGCTCGCATCCACCAGCGCGCAGATGCGGCGGACGACGGGGTCGCCGAGCCGCTCGATGCGGAAGGTCTCCACATCCACGTCGCCGTGGACCAGGGTGGCAGCGACGCCATACGGCAGGCTGAAGCGCGCCTCGTGGGGGTGCTGGGGCGCGCGCTTCCTGTCCTTCGGCTCGGTGACGAGGGTGAGCCCGGGCTCGGCAAGCTGGCAGTGGATGCCTTCGATGGTATCGAGGGAGACGCCGTCCTTCGCCATTTCGGCGCGGATCTGCTTGCCGGCCTCGATGAAGGCGTGCAGCAGCTGGCAGCAGGGGTAGGGCTTGTAGGCGGTCTCTGGCAGATACCAGCGGCTGCCCAGCCCCTCGGCCGCACGGGCGAAATCAAGCGTGCCGGTGATCGGGGTGAGGAAGCAGCTGAAGAAGCCGAACTTCCCTTCGAAGACGGTGGCCGGCCCGGTGATGCCCGCCTGAGCGAGATCGAGCGCGATGATGCCCGAATGGGCGCCCCAGCCGCCATGCAGGATCTTGGAGGTGGAGCCGGTGCGGGTCGCCTCCTGGATGCCGGCGGCGAAGGTGCCGGCGATGCCGAGCGCGTCGGCGATCTGCGCGGGCGTCGCGCGGGTCAGCGTGCCCACCGCGGCCACCGTGCCGAAGGCGCCGAGCAGCGAGGACGTGTGATAGCCGCGCTCCAGGAAGCGCTCTCCCGCGACGAAGCCGAGGCGGATCATCACCTCGTAGCCCACGGTCACGGCCGTCACCACCTCAGCGAGGGAGAGGTTGTTGGCCTGCGCCACGGCCAGCACCGCCGGGATGACGGTGGAGCCGGGGCGCGCAAGGGAGGAGCCGTGCTTGTCGTCCATCTCCAGCGCCTGGGCGAGGGCACCGTTGAGCAGCGCGGCCATCTCGGGACGCACACTCGATCCGACGCCGAGCACCGTGGCGCCCGAAGGCGCCGCCCACTTGGCCGCCAGCCTGTGGGCGACCATGCCGCTCTCCTCGCGCGGGTTGGCACCGGCGATGCACACGCCGATGGAATCCACCACGTGCCAAAGGGCGGCCTCACGCACCGGGGCGGGGATCTGCTCGGGCCTCAGCGCTGTGGCGAATGCGGCGAAATCCATGGAGAGCGTGCGCTCTGTGGTCGGCTGTCCCATTCTCGCGATCCTTCTCATGGGGTGTTCCCGCGCACCGGGACGGGTCCGGTGCGCGGGCGGCGCGCCGAGGGCGCGGCCGGCGTCGACGTCTCGCTGCGCGTCAGGCGCGCAGCTTCTGGAGGGCGGTGCCGAGGGCGGGGGCAGGCTCGCCCTGCGTCTCGAGGGTGGAGACGATGGCCTCCACCTCCTTCACCGCCTCGGGGGCGAGCACGCGGCCGGCGAGGTCGCGGAACTTCGCCTTCAGCACGTCGTCGGACAGCGGGTTCTTCCAGTGCCCGGACCGGTAGGTCTGGGCGTGGGTGAAGCTCTCGCCGGACTTCATGGTCACTGTCACGCGCACCGCGCGCATCTCGTGCGGGCCAAGGGCGTCGAGGTCCGGCGCGATGACCACCTCCACCCGGTTGGCGAGATCCATGATGGTCGGGTCGCGGAGCTTCTCGTCCGTGTACTGGTCGATGAAGGCGTTGCCTTCGAGCAGTGTCACCGCCGCAGTGTAGGGCAGGTTCATCTGGGCGGTGATGGTCTCGGCCGGCACATACGGCCAGCCGCAGTGGCGGTGAACCATGGCGGTGGTTTCGATGAAAACCTTCTCCACGTCCTCGCCCTTGATGCCATGCAGCTCGCGCAGGGCGCGCAGGGCGTCCACCGAGGTCTGGCTGGAGGCGAGCGAGGAATAGCGCTTGAAGCCGTTGTGGCGCATCTCGAAGTCGGTGCCGAGGCCCTTCGTGGCGTAGCCGAGGTCGTAGGTCTCGGCATAGGTGGAGCAGAACCCGCCGTAGGGCGCTTCCAGCACGTTGCGCACCCCGGTCAGACCCTCCTGCGCCGACATGGCGGCGAGGATGCCGTTCTGGCACGCCTTGCCCGAGTGGAAGCGCTTGGCCATGGCGCCGTACTGCGAGGCCATGAGCCCGGCCGCCTGCGAGCCTGCGAGGCCAAGGGCGCTGACGAACTGGTCCACGTTGAGGCGCAGCAGCTTGCCAGCGGTGGCGGCGGCGGCGAAGGTGGAGGTGAGGCCGCAGGGGTGGAAGCCACGGTTGAAAGCATGCGGGCTCACCGTGTTGCCGATGCGTGTGCCGAGCTCGTAGCCCACCACGGTGGCGAGGATGATGTCCTTGCCCGAGAACGGACCGAAGGCCTCGGCCATGGCGAGCACGGTGGGCACCACGCCCGCGCCGTAGTGCGACATGGACTGATCGTGGCAGTCGTCGAGCTCGAAGCCCTGGGCCGACGTGCCGTTGATGAGCGCTGCGCCGGTGGGGTCCGCGCGCAGGTTCATGCCGAACGCGCTCGCGCTCTTCTTCTGGTCCAGCCGCGACACCACGCGGGCGACGGCAAGAGTCCACGGCTTGTTGGAGCCGAAGATGGAGCAGCCGAGGCTGTCGAGAATGCACTGCTTGGCCTGGGCCACGAGGTCCGCCGGCAAGTCCTCATAGGTGAGGTTCGCGGCGAACTCGGCGAGCGCGCGGGTGGGCGATTCGACGGAAACGGCGACGTTCATTGTTCAAGCTCCTGGGGAATTTCCAGAGCGCCGCGCGGCGCTGTCCTGCTGTTGGGAGGGCCGGCGATCAGCCGACCTTGCGGGTCTCCACCGCGGGGGCATCGGGGTGGCTCACGCCCTTGGCAAAGAGGGCTGCGCTGCGGCCGGCGAGGCGGCCGAACACCGCGCCGCTGGTGAGTCCGCTCGCGCCCGGATAGTTGAAGTAGAAGATGCCGCCGACCATCTCGCCCGCTGCATAGAGGCCGGGGATGACCTGCTGGGCGGTGTCGACCACCTCGGCGCTGGTGGTGACGCGCACGCCGCCGAAGGTGAAGGTGACGCCGCAGGTCACGGCGTACGCCTCGAACGGCGCGGTATCGATGGTGCAGGCCCAGTTGGAGCGCGGCACCGGCAGTCCCGGCGCACCGCGCCCGTCCTTCACGTTCGGATTGAAGGGCACGTCCTGCTGGACCGCGGCATTGAACTCGCGGACGGTGGCGAGGAACTGGTCCTTGTCGATCTCCTCGATCTTGTCGGCGAGCTCTTCCAGCGTGTCGGCGGAAACCTTGGTGACCGTGCGGGTGCGATACTCGTCGCGCAGCAGGTGCCGGGTCTTGGCGTCGTAGATCTGCCAGGCGACCTGTCCCGGCTGCTGGAGCACCGCTTGGCCGTATTTGGCGTAGGTGTAGTTGCGGAAGTCGGCGCCCTCGTCGATGAAGCGGTTGCCGTCCTTGTTCACCACCACCGCGAACGGATAGGAGTGGCGCTGGTACTGGGGCGTCACGGCGAGGTCGCCGAACTCGCTGGCATAGCGCTCCCACGCGGTGGCGTGGCAGCCGGACCAGTGGCCGTAGGGCTGGGCGCCGATGGCGAGGGCCATGGCGAGGCCGTCGCCATTGTTGAACCGGGTGCCGCGCACCTTGGCGAGGTCCCAGCCGGGCCCGAGATAGCGCGCCCGCCATTCCGCATTGGCCTCGAACCCGCCGCAGGCGAGGATCACCGCGCGGGCCTTCACCTCCACCGTCTTGCCATGCAGCTGGAAGGTGACGCCGTGGACGCCGGAGTCGTCATGGATGAGGCCGCGCACCCAGGCCTCGTAGACCACGTCCACGCCCTTCTTCTCGGCGGTGGCGAACAGGGCATCCACGAGGCCGGGACCACCCGAGGCCACCACGATGGTGGCGCCGCCCCAGAACTTGAAGCGGCCATCCACGCGGAACGCCTGCCGGCCGAAATTGGGCATGAAGCGCACGCCCTGGTCGCGCATCCACAGCAGCGTTTCCTTGCTGCGGCGGACCAGGATCTCGCACAGGTCCGGATCGGTGCGGTACTGGGTGATCCGCGCCATGTCGTCGAAGAAATCGTCCTCGGTGTAGGCGCCGAAATCGGAGTTTGCCATCTCCTCGTCGGTCAGGTCCGGGGCGAGCGCGCGGATGTCGTCTGCGCCGTTGTAGACGACGCGCATGAGGCCGTCGGTATAGGCGGAGTTGCCGCCGCGCTCTTCCTGCGGCGCGCGCTCCAGCATGAGGACACTCGCGCCCTGCTCGCGGGCCGACAGCGCCGCGCACAGGGCCGCATTGCCGCCTCCGACGACGACGACATCGTAATTCTTGGTCGCAAGCTCTGACATCGAGCGCATCTCCCGGGGCGGGCTCGATACGTCCCGCTGCATCCGGGGAAACAAATAGAGGCTGTCTCAGTATGCGCGCACAGAATATAATGTTATTCTGGCATATAAAAATCACATGCAGAGACGCCATGAAACTGCAGCAGCTGCGCTACATTCTAGAAATCGTCCGCCAGAACAATCACCTGTCCGCGGCCGCCGAGGCGCTGCATACATCGCAGCCGGGGGTGAGCCGGCAGGTGCAGCTGCTGGAATCCGAGCTGGGGTTCGAGATTTTCCAGCGCACCCGCAACCGCATCATCGGCCCCACCGAGCCCGGACAGCTGGTGCTGGAAATCGCCAAGCGCGTCGTGACCGACATGGCCGCGCTCAAGTCGTTGAAAGACGACATTAATTCCGGTACCCACGGCACCCTCACCATCGGCACCACCCACACCCAGGCGCGCTACGTGCTGCCGCGGGTGATCCAGGAGTTCGTCCGCACCCATCCGGACGTGCAACTGGTGCTGCGGCAGGGCAATCCGGAGGACATCTGCGCCATGGTGGATGCAGCCGAGGCGGACCTCGCCATCGGCACGGACACGGTCAATGCCATGCCCAATCTCGTGAAGCTGCCGTGCTTCACCCTGCCGCGCTCGGTGGTGGCGCAGAAGGACCATCCCATCCTTGAGGTGCCGGAGCTGACGCTGGAGGCGGTGGGGAGCTATCCGATCATCTCCTACGACCAGCGCTACAGCGGGCGCTGGCGGGTGATGAACGCCTTCAAGGCGGCCGGAATCGAGCCGAAGATCATCCTCAGCGCCATCGATGCCGATGTGTGCAAGACCTATATCGAGCTCGGCCTCGGCATCGGCGTCCTCACCAACATCACCTTCGACCCGACTCGCGACACCGAGCTCGGCGCGCGCGACGCGAGCCATCTGTTCGAGCCGAGCACCATCTTCATCAGCCTGCGGTCCAACACCTACCTGCGCGGCTACATGCTCGACTTCATCCGCTCGGTGGCGCCGAAGCTGACCCCATCGGTGGTGCGGGCAGCGTTGCGCGACGCCAACGACGGGCGCGCCGGGGGCGACTGACTCCGCCGGCCTTCTCCAAGCCTCAGCGGGTGACGACCTCCCTCAGCAGCGTCGCCTTTTCCAGCGCGGCCTCGTCGAGGATGAGGCCGAGCCCGGGCCCCTGCGGCACGGCGACTGCGCCGTCGCGGATCTGCGGCGCGCCCTCGGCCACCAGCGGATCGCGGCCGATCGGGCCGAGGCCGAACACGAACTCCGCTGCGCCGAACGTGCGCCGCGCCGGGATGGTGGCGCAGAAGTGCGCCGCGGCCATCGCCTCGAAGGTGGAGACCGTGGCGAGCCCGCCGCAATTGAGCGGAATGCCGGCGCCCTGGGCGACGGCGGCGATCTTGCGGGCCGGGGTGAGCCCGCCGACCTTGTAGAGCTTGATGCAGAACACATCGACCGCCTTGGCCTCGGCGAGCGCGGTGGCATCCTCGATGGTGAACAGGCTCTCGTCCGCCATCAGGGGAACGCCGTGGGCGTTGCGGCGGATCTCGGCGAGGCCGGCGAGATCGCGCCGCCCCACCGGCTGCTCCACATAGCCGACATCGAAGGGACGCATGGCCTCCATGGCGGCGATGGAATCGGGCACCGTCCAGCCGGTGTTGGGATCGACGCCGATGACGATGTCGTCGCCCACCGCTTTGCGCACCTGCTCGAAATTCCGCACATCCTCGCGCCAGCCCTTCTTGCCGGCGGCCTTGAGACACAGGACCTTGATGCCGAATTCGTCCACCGCCCGCTTGGCCTCGGCGATCATGACCGCGATGTCGTCGGCAAGGCTCACCGACCATTCGAGGGGGATGGTGTCCTGGCATCGGCCCCCGAGGAGGCTGCTGGCGGGCACGCCGAGCGCCTTGCCCTGGGCATCGTGGAGCGCGATGTCCAGCACCGCGCGGGCCGCCGGATTGCCGGCGAGGCGCAGGTCGAACATCTCCGTGATGGCCTCGATGTCGAAGATGCTGCGGCCGATGAGATTGGGCCCGTAGATCTCCTTGATGGCGGCCACCACCGATTGGGTGGTGTCGGCAACGAAATGGCCGGGGCTGATGGGGCGGATCTGCGCGCATCCCACGACGCCGTCGGCGTGGATCTTCACGAACACCGGCTTGCCGAGCAATTGGCCGGCCGGGCCGGTGTCATAGCTGCCGCTGGAGAAGATGCGCTTGAGGCGGATGGGAAGCTCGGTGACGAAGACCTCGATGCGTTCGATCATGACCCGTCTCGAAAGCCGTTGCAGGGAGCGGCACCGGCGCCGCGGAGGAGGCGCCGGTGCCGAGGCGCGCGGCCGGAGGAGCTGCGCGGTGATGTGGTGATGGAGAACGAGTCCGGTGCCGGGTCGCCCCATGAGCGCCGCTGCGCACGCATCATGGACGGGCGTTCCCGGCCATGATGTCCGTCGCATTCTGACGCTGGGTACGCAATCGCCCCTCAGGCGGCCTCGTGCATCCGGCCGGAGCCCTCCCAGGTGCGCAGGACGAGCTCGGCCCCCTTCTCCCCCAGCGCGATGGTGGGCGCGTTGGTGTTGGACGAGGGGATGGTCGGGAAGACGGAAGAATCGATGACCCGCAGGCCCTCGATCCCTCGCACCTTGAGGTCGGGGTCCACCACCGCATCGGCGTCGAGACCCATCTTGCAGGAGCCCACCACGTGCCACGTGGTCTGCGCCGTGGAGCGGATGTAGGCGATCAGCTCCTCCTCGGTCTCGACCTCCGGGCCGGGCCGCGTCTCACGCACGATGAGGCGCTTGAGCGACGGCGCGGCGGCAAGGCGCCGGACGGCGCGGATGCCGGCCATCAGCACCTTCGCGTCCGCCTCGTCGGCGAGATACTTGGGGTCGATCCGCGGATGCTTCATCGGGTCGGTGGAGGCGATGTGGACATAGCCGCGCGAGCGGGGCCTGAGCGCCATGATGCCGATGGTGAAGCCCGAGTAGGGATCGAGCCCGTCCTTCGGCCGGCGGGCGTAGCGGTCCTTGCCGGAGAAGGGCTGGAGCTGGAGCTTGAGGTCCGGCTGGTTCTCCCGCGGGTGACTGCGCATCACCGTGTGCGCGGTGGCCGAGCAGATGGACAACAGCCCCTTGCCGAACAGGATGTACCGGATGCCCTCCTTCAGCTTGCTGGTGGGCCGCTGCAGCACGTCGTTGATGGTGATGGGCTCGCCGCACTCGAAGGTCAGGCGCACGTTGGGATGGTCCGACATGTTCTCGCCCACGCCGGGCAGGGCATGGCGCACCTCGATGCCGAGGGGCGCGAGCACATCGGGGCGGCCGATGCCGGACAGTTCAAGGATCTTGGGAGACTGCAGCGGACCGGCCGATAGGATCACCTCGCGCCGCGCCTTGGCCTGGACGACGCGGCCGTCCCGGACGCATTCGACCCCCACCGCGCGCTTGCCTTCCAGAAGCACGCGGGAAACCATGGTGTTGGTCCAGATGGTGAGGTTGGAGCGCCCGCGGGCCGGCCGCAGATAGCCCACCGAGGAGGAGCAACGGAAGCCGCGCTTGGTGGAATACTGCAGGTAGGACGCGCCCTCGTAATGGCCGTCGTTATAGTCGTTCACCAGCTCGAAGCCGGCCTCGCGGTTCGCCTCCAGATAGGCGTCGGCGAGCTTGTCGAAGTTCTTCAGCTGGGTGACGTTGATGGGTCCACCCTTGCCGCGCGAGGCTGGATCGCCGTCGGCGAAATTCTCCATCCGCTTGAAATAGGGGAGCATGTCGTCCCACCCCCAGCCGGGGCAGCCCATGCTGGTCCAGCTGTCGAACTCGGCCGGGTCGCCGCGGACATAGACGTTGCCGTTGATGGAGCTCGACCCGCCCAGCACCTTGCCACGCGTCCACAATTGCTCGCGGCCGTTCAGGTGCTCCTGCTTCTCGGTCATGAAGGGCCAGGTGTAGCGCTCGTCCTTCAGGAGGTTCACGACCATCAGCGGCACATGGATGTTGATGGAATTGTCGCGTCCGCCGGCTTCGATGAGCAGCACGCGATGCTTGCCATCCGCCGACAGGCGATTGGCGACGACGCAGCCCGCCGAGCCGGCGCCCACCACCACCATGTCGAATTCGTGCGCCTCCACAGCGCCGTTTCCTCGTGCTTCCATGCTCCCACCGTCCTTGCAGTCCGTTACGGACCGTCTTCTGGTCTTTGCCTCGGCGGGACCTTAGGGCGCTTCATTATCCAGCGACAATGACGAAACGGCCTTCAGTATACGTCAGCTGCATGGTGGGGCGGGGTGTCAGTATGCGATGCCGGCATCCCGGGCCGGACAGATTTTATTTCTCGCCCGTGCCCGCCGCTTCTAGCGTCTGGCCCGAACGGTAACGCGCCGCGACACCGCGCGCTACTCTTTGGCTTCAGGGAGATACGGAATGAACGCCGTCGGCCAGCTCAAGACGTACCAGCTATATATTGACGGTCGCTGGACGCCGGCAGGGGGCGACGAGACCTTCCCCACCTACAACCCCTTCACCCAGGAGCCGTGGGCGCTGGTGTCCCAGGCGAGTGCCACAGACGTGCAGGCTGCTGTCGCAGCGGCGCGGCGCGCCTTCGATTCCACCTGGCGGGACACCAGCGGCCTCGAGCGCGGCCGGCTCCTCCTGCGCCTCGCCGAGCTTCTGGAGGAGAACGCCGACCGCATGGCTCGGCTTGAGAGCACCGACAATGGCAAGGTGATCCGCGAGACCCGGCCGCAGATGCTGTTCTCGGCCCGAATCTATCGCTTCTACGCGGGCTATGCCGACAAGATCTGGGGCCGGGTCATCCCCCTCGATCAGCAGAACGTGTTCGACTACGCCTCCTACGAGCCGCTGGGCGTGGTGGGGCTCATCACCGCCTGGAACTCGCCCATGGCACTGCTCGCCAACAAGCTACCGGCGGCGCTGGCGGCGGGCAATTGCGTGGTGGTGAAGCCGTCCGAGCACGCCTCGGTGACGACGCTGGAATTCGCCCGGCTGGTGGAGCAGGCGGGCTTCCCGCCGGGGGTGTTCAACGTGGTCACCGGCGACGGGCGCGCCGGTCAGGCGCTCATCGACGCGGGGGTGGACAAGGTGTCCTTCACCGGCAGCGGCCACACCGGCCGCAAGGTGGCGGCCGCCGCGGGCAAGGCGCTGGTGCCGGTCATCATGGAGCTGGGCGGCAAGTCGCCCAACATGGTGTTCGCCGACGCCAACATCGACCGCGCTGTGGTGGGCGCGCTGGCGGGTATCTTCGCCGCGACGGGGCAGACCTGCATCGCCGGCTCGCGCCTGCTGGTGCAGCGTCCGGTCTATGACGAGATGGTGAGCCGCCTTGTTGAGCGCGCCGGCCGCATCCGCCTCGGCGATCCTCTCGACCCCGAGACCGAGATGGGCACGGCGGCAAACGAGCCGCAGTTCAACCTCATCCTCGACTTCATCAACTCGGCGAAGTCCGAGGGCGCGGAACTGGTGGCCGGCGGCGAGGCGGCGCGGGACGGCGACCTCGCCCGCGGCTTGTTCGTGAAGCCGACCATCTTCGCCAATGTGCGCAACACCATGCGCATCGCGCAGGAAGAGGTATTCGGGCCGGTCCTGTCCATCCTGCCCTTCGACACCGAGGAGGAGGCCATCGCCATCGGCAATGACGTGCGCTACGGCCTCGCGTCGGGCATCTGGACGAACGACCTCAACCGTGTGCACCGGGTCAGCCGGGCGATCCGTTCCGGCATGGTGTGGGTGAACACCTATCGGGCCAGCGCGGCACAGACTCCGTTCGGCGGTGTCAAGGAAAGCGGCTTCGGCCGCGAGCGCGGCGAGGCGGGCCTCTATGAGTTCGTGCGCACCAAGAACGTGATGATCGACTTCTCCGACGACGTGCGCGACCCGTTCGCCGTCCGGGTGTAAGGGGAGGGGCGGCGCGCCTTCCTTCCCGCCGGCGTGAGGCGCCTCAGTCGGCGATGGTGCGGGCGAGAACCCGCGCCGGAGCGCCGTCGCCGCCCTCGATCTCCAGCGCGCCGAACACGAACTCGACCCGCTGTCCGGCGAACGCCGCGTGCCCGGTCAGATGCTCGCAGACGAGGATGCCGTTGCCGAGCAGTGCGCGGTGAACCGGCCAGTCGAAGCCGGGCCGGCGCAGGTGATAGACGAGATCGGGCGTGGCGAAGTCGCAGGCGAAGAGCTTGATGCGCTGCGCCACCAGCCAGCGCGCCGCTTCCACCGACAGGCTCGGATGCCGCTCATACAGCGGGGTGCCGACCCGCGCCGCCCAGCCGGTGTCGATGGCGAGGATGTCGCCTGGCTGGAGCAGCGGCCGGGCGCGCTGGAGTTCGCCGACGCCGATCACCGCATCGGGCGGCTGCGGCAGGTGCCACACCACGCCCGGCCCGCACAGGCGCTCCAGCGGAATGTCATCGAACGCCGGGGCGTCGTTGAAGAAATGGCGGGGTGAGTCCACGTGGGTTCCCGCGTGGGTCACGAGGCGCATCTCGGTGACGTTGAACGGGTCCTGCGGCACCCGGCGGATCGGCTCGAAGCTCGGCGCCGGAAAGATTGAGGCGCAGGGCATGGCGGGACCCACTGGGTGGGACAGGCTGACCCAGTCCCCCGTCGCCGACAGCGGCCGCCGCGCGGGAAGCTCCATGAAGCCGTGCCAGCCGGTCATCGGTTTCAGGCATGCGTCGCACATGGTTGGTCTCCGGGAAGGGCCGAAAGGGGTCAGGCCCCGAGATAGGCGCGGTTGACGTCTTCGTTGCGCATCAGCTCGCGGCCGGTGCCGCTCGCCACCACGCGGCCGGTGGAGAGCACGTAGGCGCGCGAGCACAATTCCAGCGCCTCTACCGCCCGCTGCTCCACCAGCACGATGGTGAGGCCGGTCTCGCGATGGACGTGGGCGATGCGCTCGAAGATGGCATCCACCACGCTCGGGGCTAGCCCCATGGACGGCTCGTCCAACAGCAGGACGCGGGGCGAAGAGACGAGGCCGCGGGCGATGGCCACCATCTGCTGCTGTCCGCCGGAGAGGGTGCCGGCGAGCTGGTGCGCGCGCTCCCGCAGGACCGGGAAAAGCATCAGCGCGTGCTCGATATTCTCCGCCCGCCGGGCGCGATCGGCCAGCGGCATGGCGCCGAGTTCGAGATTCTCGATCACCGACAGGTTGGCGAACACCTGCCTGTATTCCGGCACATGGGCGAGGCCGAGGTGGGGCCGCCGGCTCGCCGGCACCGGTGCGAGGTCGTTGCCCGCAAGGCGGACCACGCCGGACGCCAGTGGCACGACGCCGGAGATGGCCTTCATCAGCGTGGTCTTGCCCGCGCCGTTGGGCCCGATGATGGTGACGAATTCGCCCTCGGCCACGTCGAGATCGACGTCGCACAGGGCCGTGCGCCCGCCATAGCGCACGCTCACGCCTTCAAGCGACAGCATCGGGCACCCATTTCTCGCCGAGATAGGCGGTGATGACCGTCCGGTCGCGCACCACGTCCTGGGGCGCGCCGTCGGCGATGACGCTGCCGTGGTCGAGCACCACGAAGCGGTCCACCAGCTTCACCATGGCGTGCATGGTGTGCTCGATGATGACGATGGTCAGGCCGTCGTCGCGCAGGGTGCGGATGAGGCTCATGAAGGCGCGCACCTCGCCGGCATCGAGCCCGGCGAAGGGCTCGTCCATGAGCAGCAGCCGCGGCCGCGAGGCGAGGGCGCGGGCCACCTCCAGCTGGCGCAGCTCGCAATTGGTCAGCGCCTCGGCGGGGGCCTCCGCAAGCGCGCCGAGGCCGACCCGCCCCAGCGCCTCGCGGGCGCGCTCGGCGGCCTCGGCATCGGTGGCTGTGCCGACGAAGGCGCCGACCACGACATTCTCCACCAGCGACATGCGCGCGAAGACGCGCGCCACCTGAAAGGTGCGGCCGACACCGAGGGCGCAGATGCGGCTGGGCGGAAGGCCGGTGATGTCCCGCCCGCTCAGCCGGATGGCGCCCCGATCAGGCGTCACGAGGCCGTTCAGCACATTGAAAAGGGTGGTTTTGCCGGCGCCGTTGGGCCCGATGATGCCGAGAATCTCCTGGGTCCGCACCTGGAAGCTCACGTCGGCAACGGCACGCACCCCGCCGAAGCTGCGGCAGATGCCCTCCGCCTCCAGCATGATGGCCGCATGCGGCGGCAGCACGAAGGGTGTGGCGAGCCGCTCCACTGCTGAAGCGGATACGGCCTGAGCCGGCCGCCCCCGCCGGGGCAGGAAGCGGTCGCGCACCGCCCAGGCGATGCCCTGGGGCATCTTCATCATGACCAGGATAATGGCGATGCCGAACACCACGCCCTGGATGCCCGGCAGCTTGCCGCCGAGCTCGGCGTGCAGGATCTCCGAGGCCGGCACCAGAAGGAAGGCGCCCACCACCGGTCCCCAAAGCGTTCCGACGCCGCCGAACATGGTGACGATGAGGGCCTGCGCGGACGTCGCCAGGCCGAACACGGTGTTGGGCGTAACCACCAGCAGGATAACGGCGTAGAAGCCGCCTGCGGCCCCCGCCAGCGCACCGGAGAGGGCGATGGCCTTCAGCTTCCAGCGGAAGGCGTCGATGCCGGCGACCTGGGCGGCGATCTCGTTCTGCTTGATGGCGAGCAGCGACATGCCGAAGCGCGAGCGCTCGACCTTCAGCGAAACCAGCAGCGCCAGCACCAGGAGGCCGAGGCCGATGAGCGCGTTCCAGCGCGGGTCGGAAAACTGCATGTAGAGCGCGGCGTTCTCGCGTTTCATGGGCAGGGACACTTCCTGGAAGCCCGCCCATTCGAAGACGTAGAGCATGGCCAGCGGGTAGGCGAGCATGGCGAGGGCGAAGTAGTGCCCGCGCAGCCGGAAGGTGATGGCGCCGATGATGATGCCGGCGAGGCTGCCCGTGACCGCCGCGAGCGGAATGCCGATCCACGGCGTCACGCCGGCCTTGGCGAACAGCAGCGTGGTGGTGTAGGCGCCGATGCCGAAGAAGGCGGCGTGGCCAAACGACACGAGTCCGCTGTAGCCGGAGAAGAGATTCCAGGCGAGGCCCATCACCGCCCACACCGGCACCAGCGCGAGCATCAGCTGGTAATAGGAGTTGGTGGTGAAGAGGATGGCACAGCCATAGGCGGCGACGAGGGCGCAGATGGCGATATAGGCGAGGCGCGGGCGCTGGGAAAACATCAGGCGCGCTCCACGCTGCGGCCGAACAGCCCCTGCGGGCGGACCAGCATGATGAGGAGGAAGACCACGAAGACCGTGGTGCCCTGGAGCTGCATGGGCAGGACGAGGGTCGACATCTGCTGGACGAGGCCGATGACGAGCCCGCCCCAGAACGAGCCCATGATGGAACCGAGCCCGCCCAGCACCACGCCGGCATACATGACGATGATGAAGTCGAGCCCTACGTAGGGCTGGAACGGGTAGTAGGTGGCGACCATGGTGCCCGCGAGGGCGGTGAGGCCGAAGCCGAGGCCGAAGGTGACGCGATGGCAGCGCGCCACGTCGATGCCCATATAGGTGGCGGCCAGCGGATTGTCCGCCGCGGCCCTCAGCTTCTTGCCGAGATCGGTGCGGTGGAGCAGCGCGTAGAGGCCGCAGGAGGCGGCGAGGGCGGCCACCGCGGCGAGAATCCGCGCCTCGTTGAGGAAGACAAGGATGTCGCCGCCGAAGCTGTCCAGCACCACCGCCTGCGAGGCCAGCGGCGTATTGAGCGACACCGGAGTCGAGCCGAACACCATCAGCCCGCCGTTGGACAGCACGAGGGAGATGCCCAGAGTCATGATGAGCTGGGTCTGGTGCACCTCGCCCTCGGTCATGCCCGGCCGGTCCCGGCCGATGCGGCCGAGCAGCGCCAGATGCATGAGCCAGCCGATGGCGAAGAACACCGGCACCGCCGCGAGGGCGGCCAGGATGAGGGCGGGCAGCGAGCCGATGAGCGAGCTGAGGCCGAGCCCCGACAGGATCGCCAGCGCGAAATACATGCCCAGCATCAGGAAGTCGCCCTGGGCGAAATTGATGAGGCGCATGATGCCGAAGATCAGCCCGAGGGCGACGCACATCAGGCCGTAGGTAGAGCCCACGAGCAGGCCGGTGGCCACGGCCTGCAGGACCGCTTCGAGGCCGGGTGGGGAGAAAGGCATAAGCATTCGCCTCGTTCGAGCGGGCCGGGGGCGGCGGCTGCGGGCCGCCGCCCGGGTCTCACGATTTCGGCCAGAGCGGCGTGCGGACGGCGTCTTCCTTCGGCCAGATCAGGTAGGGCATACCGCCCTGCCACTGCACGAGGCCCACGGCACCGCCGATCCGGCGGCCCTTGTCGTCGAACGCGACATGATCGCCGAGGTAATAGTCCGCCGGCCCGTCGGCGCGATTGGTGGCGCGAAGCGCCGCCATCACCTTGGCCCCGTCGGCGGAACCGGCGCGCTCCAGCGCGTCCTTCACCAGCCAGACGTCGCCGTAGGTGCTGATGGTGTCCTGCCCGAGCCACGGCTCACCGCTGCGCTTCGTCAGGCCCGGCAGCGCGGCTTCCTGCGCTTTCGAAGGCCAGTTAGGCGCCACCACGATCAGCCCTTCCAGCAGCTCCGGGCCCACGGCCTTGAGCATCTCGGGGCTGGCGAGCTGCACGCCAACGGTGACGGCCGGCAGCTTGCCCTTGCCGAGGCCGAACTCGTTCATCTTGGTGAGCACCAGCTTCGCGTCGGGAAAGCTGGTGGAATAGAACAGCATGAAGTCCGGCTTGGTGGCGCGCAGCTTCTGCACCATGGCGGTGGCGTCGGTGAGCGGCGGGGTGAACACCTCGTCCGCCACCACGGTCACGCCGAGCTTCTCGAAGCCGCCCTCGCGCAGCGGCTTCACGAAGGCCTGCGAGGCCGCCGTGCTGTCGGAGATGATGGCGACCTTGGTGGGCCGCTTGCCGGAGGCTGCCTGCGCCATGTCCAGCACGGTGGGCATGGAATTGAGCGCGAGCTGGCTCGCCACCGGCACGGTCTGGACCACGTACTTGAAGCCGCGGTCGGTGATCTGGTCGGCGTAGGACAAGGTGAGCCACGGCAGCTCCGCGCGCTCTGTCACCTCGGTCACGGCGAGGGTGAGCGAGGAACTCCAAGAGCCGGTGCCGGCGACGACGCCGGCGCGGTTGGCGACGAGGCGCTGGGCGGCGTTCTTGGCGGTCTCCACCTTGTCGCCGGCATCCTCGACCACGAGGGCGAGCTTGGCGCCCCCCAGGGCCTTGATGCCGCCTGCGGCATTGATGTCCTCGATGGCGAGCTCGGCGCCCTTGCGCATCAGGTCGCCCTGGCGGGCCATGGGGCCGGAGACCGGCGCGATGAGCGCGATCTTGAGATCCTCGGCAAGCGCGGCCCCCGCCAGGGGCAGCGTTGCCAGTCCGCCGGCCAGAATAAGGGCGCGTTGCAAACAGCGCAGGCCAATCATGGCGCGTTTTCTCCCGACTGTGATTATTGTTTGATTTTATTGGCGTTTTAGATTGTTCGATGCCGGCGGCAGCTTAGGGCAACCAGACTATGCGTCCTCATAATAATTGAGGATTATAGTATAACCTCGTGGCATTCTGGTGCCGCGGGCCGACGAAAGCGCCAAGCTCTGAACGGCTGGATATCGGTCGATGCTTAAAAAAGCTGTTGATGAGGGTCTAGCGATACCGGGGTAAGGGCAGAGCGATGGCCCGTCCCACCTAATGCTAGGCATGCTCACCTACGCGACGTAAAGGAATGCCGGCGCAGCGCTTGAATTTCCGAACTGCGCAGCCACAAAAACTTGGCTAGAGCTGCCCCCCGCTCCGCCCTCACTGGACCCACCCTGATGCGCGCAAGACTGAGCTTTGCCCGGATCATCGCGGCGTCCATTGCACTTGTGGTGCTGGTCGCATCTTACTGGGTCTATCTCGAATATTCGTTCAGCACCGCCCGGGCCGTGGTGCTCGAGAATGCGCGCCTTCGCGCCAGCCAGCTCAGCGACGCGACGCGGGAGCAGTTTGCGGCCACCCTGCGGGCGACCGATTTTCTGCTGCAGCATGCGCGTCGCGATTTCGTCCAGGATCCGACCGACTTCCAGGTCTCGGCGGCGCAGGTGCTGGCGCTGCTGCCTCCGCTCGCGGACGCCCAGCTCACCATCTACGACGCGGAGGGGAAGCTGGTCGCGACCAGCGGCGTTGCACCTGCGCCCCCCAACATTGCGGCAACGGCCGAGTTCCAGGCGATGCGGCGCTCCGGTGCCGACGATGCGCTGCTCGTCGGCGTGCCGGTGCCCGATGAACGCCCCGGCCACTGGAGCGTGCCTCTGGCCCGACCGCTGATGGCGAGCGAGGGGTTTGCCGGTGTCATCCGCCTGCTGGTGTCGCCGCGATATCTGTCGAGGGAGTTCGCGCTCGTGGGCCTCGGCGCCAATGACGTGGTCGCGGCGATCCATCTGCCGGAGGGCAGTTACATCGCGCGCAGCAGCGGCATCGACGGCGTCGTGGGACGGCGCGTCGTCGCCAGCCGGCCGTTCCTGACGGCGGATGCGCCGCCCGCCGGTATTTTCACCGCGGTCTCCAGCCAGGAGAATATCGAGCGCATCTATGCGTGGACCCACCTGCGCGAGCAGCCGGTGGTGACGGTGGTCGGCCTGTCGATCGCCGATCTGATGGCGCCCCTGAACGAGGCGATCAAAGCGCACCGCCGCACCAATGTGATCGGCACCCTAGCCATGGTGCTGCTCACCGCCGGCCTCATCCTTCTATCGCTCAGGGACGTGCGCCACCACGCACGGTTCGTCGAGCAGGAGGCGCTCTACCACGCCCTGTTCAACCAGAACCATTCCGTCAAGCTGGTCTCCGATCCGAGGGACGGGCGGATCCTGGCGGCAAACACGGCCGCCGCCGAATTCTACGGCTACAGCCGCGAGCAGCTGAGCCGGATGACGCTCTTCCAGATCAACTGCCGGCCGCAGGAGGAGATTTCGCGCCTGATGACGGCGGTGGCGGAGGGCGAGGGCACTTCCTTCATCTTCCCGCATCGGCTCGCCTCGGGCGAGATCCGCATGGTGGAAGTGTTCCCCGGCCCCGTGCAGTTCGGCGGCACCAAGGCGCTCTATTCCATCATCCACGACGTCACCAGCCGCTTCGAGCTGGAGCGGCGCCTCAGCGAGAGCGAGGCACGCTATCGCACGATCTTCGAGGCCATGCCCGCCGGCGTGATGGTGATTGACAGGCACGGCACCATCGCCGGGTGGAACGAGCAGGCGCTTCGCCTCATGCATGTGGATGCCGATGCGCTCGTCTCACGCTCCTTCGATATGTACCATCGCGACGGGCGGCGCCTGAGCCTGGAGGAGCGGCCGTCCATGCGGTGCCTCTCGGCCGACATCCACGACGAGCTCTATTTCGTGCTCGACCCAGAGGGGCGGCGCACGTGGATCAACATCAACGGGCGGCGCTTCAGCTTTGGCGACGGCCAGGAGACCATGGGCGCCATCCTCACTTATTCGGACATCACGAAGGTAGTCCAACTGGAGGAGGCGGCGCTCATCAGCGAGCGCGTGTTCGAGGCCGCCGCCGAGGGCATCATGGTGACGGACGCCGACGGCAGGGTCGTGCGCATCAATCCGGCCTTCACCGAGATCACCGGGTTCGGCCAGGACGAGATCCTGGGGCGGCAGCCCAAGGTGCTGTCCTCCGGCCGGCACGGGGCGGGGTTTTTCCGCGAGATGTTCGAGAGCCTGGAGGGCAGGAGCGTCTGGGAGGGCGAGATCACCAACCGGCGCAAGGATGGCAGCCTGTTCGTGGAGCGCGCCGTCATCAGCGCCATCGTGCGGGCGGACGGAACTCTCTCCGGCTACGTCACGCTCCTCTCGGACATCACCTCGCGCAAGAAGCAGGAAGAGGAGATCTGGCGGCGGGCGAACTTCGACGGGCTCACCGGACTGCCGAACCGCACGCTGCTCCTCGATCGCGCCAACCAGGCCCTGGCGCACAGTCGGCGGGCCCACACCGCCGTCGCGCTGCTCTTCATCGACCTCGACCGGTTCAAGCAGGTCAACGACCGATGGGGCCACGGCGCCGGCGATGAACTGCTGCGCCTCGCGGCTGAGCGGATCTCGGATGCGCTGCGCTCCGAAGATTCGGTCGCGCGCTTCGGCGGGGACGAATTCGTCGTGCTGCTTCCCGCCGTGGACGGCGCAGTCGGTGCGACCACCGTCGCCGAAAAGATCCTCAACGGACTGCGCCAGCCCTTCCACCTGAAGCAGGGCGAGGCGTCCATCTCCGCCTCAATCGGGGTAGCGGTCGCCACAAACGAGAGCGTGAGCGCGGAGACGCTGATCCTGCGGGCGGATTCCGCCATGTATCGCGGGAAGGGCGCCGGCCGCTCGCAGGTGGTCGTCTTCTCGGAGCAGAGCGAGCCGGCCTCGTGAGCCGTATCCGCTAAGGACGATGCGAGGGCCCGCGTCACGACGGCGGGCAGCCGTCCGCCTTTTTTCCCCCCAGGGCGGGCGGACTCGCGGCGCCCGCGGATCCCCCGCGATTTGGCGGAAGAGAGTGGGAGTCGAACCCACCAAGGACCGGCTCGCGGCCCCTCCCGGATTTGAAGTCCGGACGCCCCACCAGGGACGCTTCTCTTCCCCGCGGCGCAACCGCGGCTGAATGCTCCTGTGCCTCAAGCTCTGCGCCGGCAAAAAGGTCCAGCCGGAAGCGATTGATGCGGCGCAGGTCGCCACGGCGCAAGGTTACGCCATGGCGGTCGAAGAATTCGAGAATCTGGATCGCCACCTTCCGTCCACTGCCGATCTCGTCGCGGAAGGCGGCGGCGGTGAATTCCAGCTTCATGCGCTCGCCCGACAGGCGGGTGAGGATCGCCACCATCTCCGCCACCACCGGGCGCAGGAAGAAATGGTCGTGCGCTACCTCGTCAACCCGACCCAGACGGCTGAGAAGCTTGAGCAGCCGCCGCACATTGGCCTCCGGCACCCCGAGCAGGCCGGCGATGTCGCGCACGCGGGGCGGGCGGAAGCGCTCGATGCCCTCGAGGAGGGGCTTGATCGTGGTCCACAGGGTTTCGTCCGCAGCGGTGAGGCGCACCTGGAAGCCGGCCCGCCGCACCCAGGCGCCCTCAAGCTTCACGAGACCCGGCGGCAGGCCGGCGAGCGCCGAGGGGAAGACCTGCGCGGGCAGGCGCGGCACCAGCGCGAGACGCAGCCGCTCGCGGCCGAGGCCCGGCAGATCGGGATTTTCTGCGTGGAAGGCATCGAGCGTCGCGATGATCTGAGCGCTCAGATCGGTAAAGCGCGTCGCGGTGAGCGCGAGCGTTGTGCCACCCGCAGCCAGGCGCTTCAGGTCGAGCGTGGCGACGAGCGCCTCCACCTCGTCCGCCGCCAGCGCGCGGTCGCGGGCGAAGGTGTCGAGATCGACGTAATGAGGCGGCACCGCGAGCAGGCGGGCGAGCGCCTCCGCCGGATCGCGCGCGGCCATGGCGTCAAGCTGAGCGAGGCGGTCGGGTGCGCGGCGCTTGCGCAGGGGGCCGCGCAGGTCGAGGAAGAACCCGCCGCCGATGGTGCGCTGGGCAGAGGTGTCGCGGATGACGAAACGGTCGCCCGCCGCAGCGGCGATGGGCGCCTCCAGCACCAACTGCACCTTGCCGCTGCCGCCGGGGGCGATGGGGTCGCCGAGCAGGACCAGACGCGCGCCCACTTCCCGCGCGGCATGGTGCAGCCGCACCGGCAGCCATTGGGAGAGCGGCCTGGGCTCGCTTGGCAGGACCTTCAGCTCGGCATCGATATGGTTGGCGGGCGCATGGAGCAGGGGATCGAGCACCACGTCGCCGCGGGCGATGGCTTCCTTGCTGATGGCGTCCCCGGCGAGGTTGAGGCCGCAGCGGTCGCCGGCGATGCCAATCTCCGAGACCCGGTCCTGGGCATGAATGGAGCGCACGCGGGCGGAAAGGCCGGTCGGGCTCACCGTCACCCGATCCCCCACACGGACGCTGCCCGAAAGGACCGTACCCGTCACCACCGTTCCGGCGCCGGAGAGCGTGAAGCTGCGATCCACCGCGAGGCGGAAGCGTCCGCCGCCGGCCCGCCGTCCGAGGGCATGGGCCGCCGCCACGAGGGCGTCCCGCAATTCGGCGATGCCCTCGCCGCGCGCGGCCTCTACGGGTTGGATCGGCGCCCCGGCGAGGCCGGTGGGTGCGAGCAGCGCGCGAATCTCGGCCGTAACCGCGGCGACGCGGGCATCGTCGGCGAGGTCGGCCTTGGTAAGGGCGACAATGCCCTGCGAGACACCCAGCAGGTCGAGAATGGCAAGATGTTCGCGGGTCTGCGGCATAACCCCGTCGTCGGCCGCCACCACCAGCACGGCGAAGTCGATGCCGCTCGCGCCGGACAGCATGGTGTGGACGAACTTCTCGTGGCCAGGCACGTCCACGAAACCGAGCACCTCATCGCACACCGGCAGATAGGCGAAACCGAGGTCGATGGAGATGCCGCGGGCCTTCTCCTCCTTCAGCCGGTCGGTATCGACACCGGTGAGAGCCCGCACCAGCGTGGTCTTGCCGTGGTCGATGTGTCCGGCCGTGCCGATGATCACTTAGGGCAGCTCCCCCAGTGGGATGGCCGCCCGGCGCAGGGCGGCCGACTCTTCCTCGGGCGTGAGCGTCGCGCGGACCGCATCGAAGAAGCGGTCAGCCAGCGCGCTGTGGCCCGTGCGAGCGCGCACCAGCCAGGCGAAGGCCGCGATCCGGTCTCGCGGTACGCCGGCGCCCAAATGGTAGGCAGCGCCGAGCATGGCCTGTCCGTCGGCGTCGCCCGCCTCGGCACCCTTGCGCCACCAGCGGGCCGCCTCCACCGCATCGCGCTCCATGCCGAGGGCGTTGTGGGCGATCATGCCGAGACGGGTCATGGACGAAGCGATGCCCTGGTCGGCCGCCGCCAGCGCCCAGCGCCGGGCCTCGGTCGGATCGGGGTGCACCACCTCGCCCTCCAGCAACATCCAGCTCAGCATGTCCTGCGCCGGTCCGTCGCCATCCTCCGACGCGGCGCGATAGAGGTCGGCGGCGCGGGCGTAGTCTTGCTTCACGCCGTCGCCCTTGAAGAAGAGCGTGGCGAGGTTGCGCCGGCCCACCGGATCGCCGCCCTCGGCGGAGAGCTCCAGCCAGCGCCGGGCGAGGTCCAGATCCTGCTCCACGCCGAGACCGTCGACGAAGCAGGCGCCGATATTGTTCTGCGCCCGGGCGTTGCCCGCGCGGGCGAGAGGCTCCCAGATGGAGAGGGCGGTCTCATAGTCGCCGGCGGTGGCGGCGGCGAGCGCTGCCGCCATCTGCTCATCCGGCGGGCGGCTGTCGGGCGCCGGTTCTTCCGGCAAGGCGGGCTCCTCCGCGGGAGGGGGTTCCGGCGCTTCCTCGACGTCCGTCGGCGGCGGCTCCGCCTGGATCGCGGCCGCGAACAGCTCTTCTTCGAAGCTCACCGCTGCGGCGGGCGCAACCTCCACCTTTCGCGGCGGCTCGACGGCCACCGGGGTCGGCGCGCGAGGCTCGGGAGCCGACGGGGCGGGGGCCGCCGGCCGCTGCGGCGCGAAGGGATCGTCCTCGCGCAGCCGATCCTCAAGGCGCGGGCGACGGGGCAGGCCCGGCTCGGGCCGCTCCGGCGGCCGGGCAGGGGCAAGCCCGCTCGCGATGTCGCCCAGCAATGCATCGAGATCCACCTCGGCGTCACCAGGCGGACGGCGATCCGACGCACGCGGCATGCGCGGCATGGGCCGAGCCGGCGGCTCGGGCCGTGCCGGCTCGGGGCGCTCGGTTTCGCTGCCGGGGCGGCGCGGGTCGTCCGGCGCGCCCCCCTTGCCCTTCAGGCGATCAAGCCAACTCATGTGCCCCCTCCAAAGCGGTCACCGACGCGACAAACGCCGCTTCGTCCTCAAGGCACCTCAAATCCAGCACCAGAGCCTGATCGTCAATGCGCCCGATCACCGGTACAGGCAATCGCCGGAGCGCATCCGCCAGGCGTGCGATGCGGCCGCCGCTTCCGTCGCGGGCGCGGATGGCGAGCCCGACCCCGGCCAACGTCTCCAGCGGCAGCGCGCCGGAACCGATCTGGCTGCGGCAAGGCTCAGGCTGAATGCTGAAGCCTGCCCCAAGGATAGGAGCCAAAAGCGGCGCAAGCCGGGCCGCCTGCGCGGCGAGGTCCTCGGCGGACCGCGTAAGATAGCGCAGGGTGGGCAGGCGCTCGGCGAGGCGGTCGGGATCGCTGTAGAGGCGCAGCGTGGCCTCGATGGCGGCAAGGCGCACCTTGTCAACTCGCAGCGCCCGCTTCATGGGATTCTTGTTGATGCGCGCCACCAGCTCCCGCCGGCCGACGATGAAGCCGGCCTGTGGACCGCCGAGAAGCTTGTCGCCGGAAAACGTGACGATGTCCGCGCCCTCCGCCACCGCTTCCTTCACCGTGGGCTCGTGCACGAGCCCGTAGCGGGCGAGATCGGCGAGCGTGCCGGACCCGAGGTCGTTGACGAGGGGCACGCCGCCGGCACTGGCAATCTGCGCCAACTCGCGCGCCGGCACCTCCGCGGTGAAGCCCTCGATGCGGTAGTTGGAGGTATGCACCTTCAAGATCAGCCCGGTCGCGGGGGTGATCGCATCGCGATAATCCCGCGCGTGCGTGCGGTTGGTGGTGCCCACCTCGCACAGCTCCGCGCCGGCCCGGCGCATGATCTCCGGCATTCGGAAGGCGCCGCCGATCTCGATCAGCTCGCCGCGGGAGACCACCGCCGGCCGGCCCTGGGACAAGGTGTTGAGAACAATCAGGACCGCCGCCGCATTGTTGTTAACGAGGGTCGCGTCCTCTGCCCCCGTCAGCTCGCAGATGAGGTTTCGTACATGGTCGTCGCGCTCGCCGCGCCGGCCGCCGTCGAGGTCGTATTCCAGCGCGACCGCGCTGCGCATGGCGCGCGTCGCGGCCGCCACCGCCTCCTCGGCAAACACCGCCCGGCCGAGATTGGTGTGGAGCACCGTGCCCGTGAGGTTGAACACCGGCCTGAGGCTCGGCATGGCCGCAGCGTCGAGCCGGGCGAGGGCGGCGGCGGCGATCTCCTCGGCGCTCGCCGGTCCACCGGCGCCGGCCCGCAGCGCGGCGCGGCGCTCGTCGATCGCGGTTCGGACAGCGGCGGTGGTCGCCTGCCGTCCGTGACGCTCCAGCGCGGCGCGGGCGGCCTCCGCCTTCAGCACCTGATCCACCGCCGGCAGGAGCCGGAGCGGCGTGAGGGCGTCGGATCGGGCGGCCGCCTGGGTCATGGCGCGCCTCAATAGCCGAGCAGGAAGGGATTGAAGGCGGCGCGGCGGTAGGGGCCCTCCTTCTGCTTCAGGTCGAGGCCGAGGCTCGCCACGTCGTCGGCTACAGGGTCCTGGGCGTCGTCCTGGGCGAGATAGAGCACCTTGCTGTAAGCGTGGCAGGTGTCGCAGGTCTCGGCCTTCACCGCCCCGTTGCCGCCTTCCATCTCCTGATAGGCGATGCCGCCGGTGGAGCCGCAGGCGGTGCAACGCACGCGCACGTAGTTCCACAGCGTGCCGCACAGGGCGCAGGCGCAATAGCGCGCCCCGGCGGCCGAGGGCCAGTTCACCACGAGGCTCGCCACGGGGACCCCGCCGCAGCTGGGGCACACCCCGTCGCCGACGGGAACGAGCCGCGCGGCATCGAGGGCGGCGGCAAGACGCACAAAATGGGCCTGCAGTGCCGCGGCGACGAACAGGTGCTCGCCGAGCTCGGCCTCGGGGATGGAGGTGGCGAGCACGTTGCGGATCATCTCGCCCCGCGCCGCGGCGGATTGGCTGCGCACGCGCGCCAGATTGTCGGCGGCCTGCGCCGGCATCTCAACGGCGGCCGCTTCGCTGAGCAGGCGGTCGAAAAGACTGTCGAACGCGCCGTCTGCGGTGAATCGGCTGCGGTCGAGAGGGGGCATCTCGTTGGCGCGGGCGCGGTCCACCTGGGCGGGGTCCGTCGCCTCGGGCTCGGGCGTTGCAGCAATTGCGGCGTGCTGGGCGTCGCACAGGCCGGCGAGAAAGGACAGATAGGCCCCGACCGGATGGCCGGGCGCGAGATGGCGCAGCCGCGCGGCGCGGCGGGCGAAAAGGGTGGAGGGGTCGGGAAGATAGGCGAAGACCGGGGCGCTCACCCCCTCCAGCACGGAGGGATCGGGGATGATGGCCGAAGGCGGGCCGGACGGACGCGACATCATTACCTCACGAACCTCACGGGTCACGTGCACGCCCCGGCCGCGACCGGGCGGCCGGGACCTGATTATACAGCGGCAGCTATTCGGCGGGAGTCCCCCGCGTGCCGGACCCGCGTCCGGTCTTGGACGTGCTGACCAGCTCGCGGAACCACTTGCGATGGTGCCGCCATGCCCAGCCGCCGGTGACCTGCCCCCGCGTCATGGCGCCGATGGTGCCCTTCACCCAGATCGCCGCATAGACGTGGACGATCCACACGCAGATGATCGCCACCGCCGCCACGGCGTGGACGAGGAGAGCGATGCGCTGCTGCTCGATGGACGTCCAGTTGGCGAAATAGGCGTTCCAGATGGCGAGGCCCGAGCCGATCAAGATCATGATGAGCAGGCTCATGCCCCAGAACACGAGCTTCTGGCCGGCATTATACTTGCCGAGCTCGGGCAGCTTCTCCTCATGGCCTGCGATCACGTCGCGGATGCGCCGCATCCACGTGCCGTCCTCGCTCTTCCAGAGGTTGGCCTTCCAGAAGCGCAGGAACATGCCGGCGAAGGAAAAGAACAGCACCACGCCGATCCAGGGATGGATGGTGCGCGTCATCTGTCCGCCGCCGAACAGCCCGGTGAGGAAGTAGAGGCTGGGGTGGAACAAGGCGAGGCCCGAAATCGCCAGCAGGATCAGGCTGATGGCCGTGATCCAGTGGTTGATTCGGGCGCCCACTGTGTAGCGGTCCACCTGAACCGGGCGGCCCGGATGGACCGCGTCGCCCGTTTCGACGTCATAGGGTGCGCTCACGATCGCCCTCCCTGCGTCAGCTTCTCGGCATTGGCCTCATCTTCCGGCGTCACCTTGTTGGCGCCGTTGACGAGATAGTGCAGGGCGCCGGCGAGGGCGGCGAAGCCCATGACGCCGAGGCCGACATATTTGGTCACGCCCTTCCACGCCTCGACGATTGGGCTGATGCGCGGATTGTCCGGCAGGCCTGCATAGATCGACGGCTTGTCGGCGTGCTGCAGCACGTACATCACGTGCGTGCCGCCGACGCCGGGCGGGTCATAGAGGCCCGCGTTCTTGTAGCCGCGGGACTTCAGGTCCTTGATGCGGCCCTCGGCCCATTCCTTCATCTGCGTCTTGGTGCCGAAGACGATGGCCTGGGTGGGGCACGCCTTCTGGCAGGCCGGGCCCTGGCCGACCGCCACGCGGTCGGAGCACAGGGTGCATTTGTAGGCCTTGTGGTCCACCTGCGAGATGCGCGGGATGTTGAAGGGGCAGCCCTTCACGCAGTAACCGCAGCCGATGCACTTGGCGTGGTCGAAGTCCACGATGCCGTTCGAATACTGCACGATGGCACCGGGCGCCGGGCAGGCCTTAAGGCAGCCCGGATCGGCGCAATGCATGCAGCCGTCCTTGCGGATGAGCCATTCGAGATTGTCCGTCTCGGGGTTCACCCACTCGGTGAAGCGCATCAGCGTGTACGACGCCGGGGTGAGGTCCGGCGGGTTGGTGTAGGAGCCGTTGAAGGTGCCGATCTCCTCATGGAGCTCGTTCCATTCGAGGCACGCCGCCTGGCATGCCTTGCAGCCGATGCACTTCGACACGTCGATGAGCTTGGCCACCGGCTCCTTGAACTCGACCTTCGACGGGGCGCCGGAGGCCGAACGGCGGATCAGGTCCGCATCGCCCATCTTGGGCGCCACCGGGGCGGTGGTGGGGTTCGGAATCGGAGGAAACATGATGGCTCTCCTTTTCCTTACGCCACCGGCCCGGTGGAGGGCTCGATGTTGACCAGGAACGCCTTGAACTCGGGCGTCTCGATGTTGGCGTCACCCACGAAGGGCGTCAGCACGTTGGCCGGGAAGCCCTTCTTGGCCGCCCCGACGAAGCCCCAGTGGATGGGGATGCCGACGATGTGCACGGGCTTGCCGTCCACCATCAGGGGACGGATGCGCTTGGTCACGTAGGCCTTGGCGGTGACGGAGCCGCGCTTCGACCACACCCGCACCCAGCCGGCATTCTGGATCGACTTCTCCTTGGCCAGTTCCTCGGAGATCTCCACGAAGAATTCGGGCTGGAGCACCGAATTCACGTGGTTGTTCTTCGTCCAGTAATGGAAGTGCTCGGTGAGCCGGTAGGAGGTCGCCGCATAGGGGAACTCCTTCGACGCCACGTCCGCGAACTGGGCGAAGTCATCCTTGAACACACGCGCCACCGGGTTGCCCCGCACCTTGGGGGCGATGAGGTTGGCGACCGGGCTCTCGAACGGTTCGTAGTGCACCGGGAACGGACCCTCGCGCATCATGCCCCGGGCGAACAGGCGGGAGACGCCTTCCGGGTTCATGATGAAGGGGCCCACGTCCTGCGGCTTGGCGGTCGGGGCGATGTCCGGCACGTCGTATCCGGTCCACTTCGCGCCGTCCCACTCCAGCAGCTTGCGTGAGGGGTCCCACGGCTTGCCGTTGATGTCGCAGGAGGCGCGATTGTAGAGGATGCGCCGGTTGGCCGGCCAGGCGAACGACCACTTCAGATAGGCACCGGTGTCGTCGGGGTCGGAATTGTCCCGGCGGGCCATCATGTTGCCGGCCTCGGTGAAGGAGCCGGAATATATCCAGTTGCCGCAGGCCGTCGTGCCGTCGTCGCGCAGGACACCGAAGGTCGCCACCTGTTTGCCGGCCTCAAGGACCTTCTTGGTGGGATCGTTGGGGTCGAGCACGTCGGCGATGACGTAGCCGTTGAGCTCTTTGGTGAGCTCGACCGGCGAGGGCTCGTGCGGATCCTTGTAGTTCCAGGTGAGGTTGAGGATCGGATCGGGGAAGGCACCGCCTTCCTTGCGATACAGCTCCTTCAACCGCAGATGGAGGCCAGCCATGATGGCGACGTCGGTCTTCGCCTCGCCCGGAGGCGAGCCGGCGGGCCAATGCCACTGGATCCACCGGCCGGAATTGACGAGGGAGCCCTCGTCCTCGGCGAAGCAGGTGGTGGGGAGCTGGATGACCTCGGTCTGGATCTTCGCCGGATCCGCCGGGTTGTAGACGCCGTGGTTCTCCCAGAAGCGCGCGGTTTCCGTCTCAAGAGGGTCGATCACGACCAAGAGCTTGAGCTTCGACAGCGCGTCGGCGAGCTTGGCCTTATTGGGGAAGGCCTGCAGCGGGTTGAAGCCCTGGCAGATGTAGATGTTCATCTTGCCCTGCTTCATCAGCTCGAAGGCGCGCAAGATGTCGTAGGCCGGTACGTCGAGCTTCGGCAAGTTTTCGAACGCCCAGTTGTTCTCCGCCGTCGCGGAGGCACCCCACATGGCCTTCTGAAAACTGACGAAGAACTTGCGGTAGTTCTGCCAGTAACTCATCTGGTTCGGCCGCAACGGCTTGAAGCCGCGGGTCGACATATAGGCGTTGAGGTCGGGCTCGCGCTCCGTGGGCAGAGTGAGATAGCCGGGAATCATGTTGGACATGAGCCCGACGTCGGTCAGCCCCTGGATGTTCGAATGCCCGCGAAGGGCGTTCATGCCGCCGCCGCGAACGCCGATATTCCCGAGGATCAACTGGAGCATCGCCATGGAGCGGATGTTCTGTGATCCCTTGGAATGCTGGGTCCATCCCAGGGCGTACATGGAGGTCATCGTCTTGGTGGGCGATGAGCACTCCGCGATCATCGCGGCCACCTTCAGGAACTTGTCCTTGGGCGTGCCGGTGATGCGCTCGACGAGTTCCGGCGTGTACTGGGCGACATGGCCCTTGAGGAGGTTCCAAACGCAGCGCGGATTCTGGAGCGTGTCGTCCACCACCGCAAATCCGTCGGGACCGATCTCATAGTCCCAGGTGGAGCGGTTGTAGTCGCGCTTCTCGTCATCATAGCCGGTGAAGAGACCGTCCTGATAGGTGAAGCCCTCCTTCACGACATAGGTCGCGTTGGTGAAGGCCTTCACGTATTCCCACTGCACCTTGTCGTTCGAGATGCAGTAATTGATCACGCCGAGCAGGAACGCGATGTCCGTGCCCTGGCGGATCGGGGCGTAATAGTCCGCCACCGCGGCCGAGCGCGTGAAGCGCGGGTCCACGACGACAAGCTTCGCGCCACGGGTGGCCTTCGCCTCCGTAACCCATTTAAATCCGCACGGATGCGCCTCGGCGGCATTGCCGCCCATGATGACGACCAGGTCCGTGTTCCGGATGTCGGTCCACGAATTGGTCATCGCGCCACGGCCAAAAGTTGGGCCCAAACTGGACACCGTGGGGCCGTGTCAAACCCGCGCTTGGTTGTCGAACACCAGCATGCCGAGCGAACGTATGGTCTTGTACGTCGCCCAGGCGGTCTCGTTGGTCGTCGCGGAAGCGGCGAGGAAGCCCGTGGTCACCCACCGGTTCACCGCGACGCCGTCCTTGTTCTTGGCGATGAAGTTCGCGTCGCGGTCGGTCTTCATGGTGCGGGCGATCTTGTCGAGCGCCTCGTCCCACGAAATCCGCTCGAACTTGTCGGATCCCGCGCGCCGGATCATCGGATATTTCAGGCGCGTCTCGGACTTGACGATGTCGAGCAGGGCCGCGCCCTTCGGGCAGAGCGTGCCGCGGTTGGTCGGATGGTCGGTGTCACCCTCGATGTGGGTGATGTCCGCCTTCTCGCCCTTGGCGAGGTTGCCCTTGGCGAAGATGAGGATGCCGCAGGCCACCGAGCAATAGGTGCAGGTGTTGCGAACTTCGGTTGTATTGACGAGGCGGAACGGCTTGATGGTGGAAGCGTAGGCCTCCTCGATGGCGCCGAAGCCCATCGCTCCCAACGTCGTTCCCGCCACGCCCGCGCCCGCCGTTTTCAAAAACTGGCGGCGCGAAAGCTCCATGTTCATCGAAGGAAACCTCCGACCCGTTGTGCCCCGACCGGGGACGATGGGGGGCGCCCGCGATGCCGCGCCTCCATGCCGGAATCCGGCACGGGGGGACGGTATTTTGGAACTGGAAGCATGTCAATTTACGTTGGAGCAAGTCTCCGTGCTTTCACGAAAAATCGCCCTGAGGCGTGCTGCAGCGCAATGTGGATGGGGGCAATATAATACTTCTCCTGTGATTTCATCGGTGTGCCGTTGCCGGCCGGCGTGATGCGTTGCGGGAGGGCCGTGGATCACGGAATCGGGCGTTGACCGTTGGTGGTACGGTGACGCAGATTGCCTGGGTGAAGACGCCATGGGCTCCCGAGGATCGGGGCAAGTTTGCATCAGGTTTCGGCCCCGCGGCCCATCGCCCGGCGACCCCGCCCGCGCGGCCGCGTTTTGGCTTTCGCGCGTCCGTCTCACAAGTATCCCGTGGTTCCGCACGTTTGCCGGCTCAGGGCCGGCTTTCCATCGCGCTCGCCCTGTCCTGCCTGCTTCTTTGCGGGCCGGCGCGGGCCGAGGAGACGCGCGCCCCGGTTCCTGGTTTCCTCGCCCAGGTCGAAGGCGCTCCCGCCGCGCCCGAGCTTCGGCTCGAAACGCTTGATGGTCCGCCGGCCGATCTCTCCGCCGGAGCGGAGCCGGGCAGCCGCGCCGTCGTGGTCCACTTCTTCGCCACCTGGTGCGAGCCGTGCCGCACCGAGCTGCCGGCCCTCGCCCGCTTCGCCGTGCGCCGCCAGGACGTGCGCGTCCTGCTGGTGGACGTGGCCGAGCCGGAGGAGAGGATCCGACGGTTCTTCGCCGGCAGCGCCGCGCCCGGTCCGATTCTCGTGGACCGGGACAGGGCGGCGGCGCGGCGCTGGGGCGTAAGCCTTCTGCCCGCGACGTTCGTAGTCGCCGGCGCACGCCTTCATCTCGCCCATGAGGGCGAAGTGGATTGGGACGCGGCCGCCACCGATGCCGCGATCTCCGCCGTGGCCGGGCCTGCCGGCCTCACCATAAAAAGCCAGGGAGGACTGTCGAGATGACGACCAGACGGGATCTACTCAAGGCCGGCGCACTCGTCTCCGCTGCCGCCTTCGTCCCGCGCGCCGCCTTCGCCCAGGGCTCCACCGCCGAGCCCCGCGTGTTCGCCCCCGCGGTGGGCAATTGGCGCAGCTTCCAGATTACCACCACGGTGGAGATCCTGAAGCCGGCGGGTCAGGTGCAGGCCTGGCTGCCGGTTGCCTCGTTCAGCAACCCGGACTGGTTCAGGCCCGGCGCGAACAGCTGGACCACCAACGCCCGCACGGCCAAGCTCGTACGCGACCCGCATTCCGGCGCGGACATGCTGCATCTGGTGTGGGCCGAGGGCGAAACCGCGCCGAAGGTGGACCTCGTCAGCCGGGCCACCACGCGCGACTGGTCGGTGGACCTCTCGCGGCCGGCCAAACCCGCAGCGCTGAGCGCGGAGGAGCGCCACCGCAACACGGCCGCCACCGACCTCATCCCCACCGACGGCATTGTGAAGGCCACCTCGGACAAGATCGTCGCCGGCAAGGCCGCCGAGCTTGAGAAGGTGCGTGCCATCTTCGAATGGATCGTGGAGAACACCTATCGCAACGCCGCCACCCGCGGCTGCGGCATCGGCGATATCGCGGCGCTGCTGAAGAGCGGCGACCTCGGCGGCAAGTGCGCGGACCTCAACGCGCTGTTCGTCGGCCTCGTGCGGGCGCAGGGCATCCCCGCCCGTGACGTCTATGGCCTGCGCGTGGTGCCCTCGCGCTTCGGTTACAAGAGCCTCGGCGCCAATTCGGAGGTGGTAACCAAGGCGCAGCATTGCCGGGCCGAGGTCTACCTGTCCGAGTTCGGCTGGACCCCCATGGACCCTGCCGATGTGCGCAAGGTGGTTCTGGAGGAGCCGCCGGGCAAGCTCGCCCTAGATGACCCGAAGGTGGTGGCGGCGCGCAAGGCGCTGTTCGGCGCGTGGGAGGGCAATTGGTTCGCCTACAACACCGCCCATGACGTGGCCCTGCCGGGCTTCGAAGGCCCCCGCCTCGGCTTCCTGATGTATCCGCAGGCGGTATCGGCCGGGGGACCGCTCGACTGCCTCGATCCCGACACCTTCAAGTACACGATCCGCGCCGCCGAAATCGCGGTGTGACCTCCCGCCGGTCAGGGCGGTCCCCCGTCGCCGCGCCGGGGCGTGGCATGGCGACGGGGGGTTTTCGGACGGCGGGACAGAAGGAATTTAGGCGATGCTCGACGTGCCCCATATCCGGCTGACCAGCCTCGCCCACGGCGGCGGCTGCGGCTGCAAGCTCGCGCCCGGCGTGCTTCAGGAGCTGCTGGCCGGGCAGGCCCCCGGCGGGCCCTTCGAGCGTCTGCTGGTCGGGACCGAGACCGGCGACGATGCCGCCGCCTACGATCTCGATGGCGAGACGGCGATCATCGCCACCACGGACTTCTTCATGCCCATGGTGGACGATCCCGATCATTTCGGCCGCATCGCCGCGACCAATGCCATATCCGACGTCTATGCCATGGGTGGCGAGCCTTTGATGGCGCTCGCCATTCTCGGCATGCCGCTGGGCAAGATCGACACGTCCACCGTGCGCGCCATCCTCGCCGGCGGGCAGGCCATCTGCGCCGAGGCCGGCATCCCGGTCGCGGGCGGGCATTCCATCGACTGCCCCGAGCCGGTCTACGGCCTCGCCGTGATCGGTCGTGCGCCCAAGGCGAGGCTGCGGCGCAATTCCACCGCCCGGCCCGGCGATGCGCTCATCCTCACCAAGGCACTGGGGGTGGGCGTCTATTCCGCCGCCTTCAAGAAGGATGCGCTTTCGGCTGTTGCCTACGACGAGATGATCGCCTCGGTCACCAAGCTCAACCGCGTTGGCGCGGAGCTCGGCCGCGACGCAGACGTGCACGCCATGACGGACGTGACGGGATTCGGCATCCTCGGCCACGCCCTGGAGATGGCCCGCGGCTCGGGCGCGACGCTGCGCATATCCCGCGCGTCGCTGCCGCTTCTGGATTCCGCGGAAGCGCTGGTGCAGCAGGGCTTCGTTACCGGCGCCTCGCATCGCAACTGGGCGAGCTACGGCGCCGAGGTGGACTTGCCCGGCGGCACAAGCGAGTGGATGCGCCATCTCTTGACCGATCCCCAGACGTCGGGCGGTTTGCTGGTCGCCTGCGCCCCGGCGGCGGCGGACCGCTTGCTCGCGCAGATCAAGGCCGCGGGTTACCCGGCGGCGACTTTGATCGGCACCGTAGATGCCGGTCCGGGACGGGTGGCGATCACCGGCTGAGGGCGGGCCGCGATCAACGCAAGGAACCTTGGCGCTTTCCGGGTCGTTTCCTCGGCAAAAGGAGAACGGCCATGCCCGCCACTGCCCATTCGACGACGCGTATGCGCGCATTCCCTGTTGTGGTGCCTGCCGCAACGCTCACCTGCGCCCGCGTCTGCGCGACGGGAGCGGTGGGGGCGGTGATGTTCCTTCTGGCTTCCGCCGGTCCGTCTCCCGCCGCAGCGCAATCTGTGACGCCTGCGACGCCGTCGACCGGATGCGAGCAGCCTGCCCACCAAGCCGAAACCCCGGTGCCCCAGGGCTCCAATTCGGGCACCCAGCCCGGCAGCGCGTCCACGGGCTGGAGTGGCGCGACGGGCGGGTCGTTCACGGGGACGACGAACCAGGTGCCGACGCCCGGCTCGCCCAGCGATCATCCGCAGACCGTGACCGGCGTCGATCCGAAGGTCGGGTCACAGCGTAAGTGCTGATAAGCCAAGCGCGAATTCGAGAACTCGCAAGATCGCCTGAGGCTAACTTTCGGCTAGACTCTTGAGAGCCCCTGTACGGCGCCATTTGATCTCGCCCAAATCATAGCTTGTTTGGTGTTGAACAACCCTGGCGTCGGCGTCGGAGGCATCGCCCATACGGGCGTCGACGCGCCTGAGCAGTTCGGGCACCGGCACATCCAGCCAGACGCCTGAAAAGCGCACCCCCGCCTCCTCGGCCACGGCCTCGATCGCATCGCGCTCCGTCGCACGGGCGTGGACGGCGTCGACGATGGCGCAATAGCCACAGGCGAGAACCCGCCGTACCACGTCCCGCAGGCGGTCATAGACCCTTGCACCGACCTCCGCAGTATAGGCCTCGGGCGGCAAACGGTCGGTCTCGGCCACGCCGAACATGCGCTTTCGCTCAATGTCGGACCGGACGATCACCGCACCTGGCGCCGGACTGAAGTCGCATGCGATCTTAATGGCTTGCGTGGTCTTCCCGCTGCCGGAAAGGCCGCCGATGGCGACCAGCCGCGGGCGATCCTTTGTTGCGTCTCGCGGCTCGGAGGCGAGAAAGCGGAGGGCCTCGGCAAAGGCGTGGCGCACCCGGCGCTCGGCCTGCGAACGAGCGTCGCTGGAAAGATGCGCCAGACCGGCCCCTTCCACCTTGGCGCGGATGGCGGCGCGGATGCTGAGGAAGAGCGGCAGCGCCTGGAGCGCCTCGATCTGGGCGTCGTCGCTTGCCCAGAGGTAGCGGTTGAAGACGTCATTGGCCTGAGCCTTGAGGCCCCTCTGCCACAGATCCATGAGCAGGAAGGCGAGGTCGTAAAGAACGTCACAGGTGGCGATCTCATCGTTGAACTCAATCGCATCGAACAGCACCGGCTCTCCGTCCAAAAGGACGACATTCCGCAGATGCATGTCGCCGTGGCAGCGGCGGACGAAGCCGGCGGCGCTACGGGACTTTAGCACGGGGGCGACGCGCTCAAGAGCGGCGTCCGACAGCCGCGCCAGTTCGGCAATGTCGTCGGGTGGAAACAGCTCCGGCCGGGCGGTAAATTCCCTTGTGCTGTCCGCGATATACATCCCGAGCCGCCCGGCTATGTCGAAGCCCCGGCGGATGGGGGCGACGGCGTGGGCGCGAACCACCGCGGCCGCGAGCGCGCGGGTCACGGGGGCGTTCAACTCCCCCCGCTCCGCCACCTTGTCAAGGGTGAGGCCGCTGTCGAAGCGGCGCATCTTCACTGCAAATTCAATGACTTCACCCCCGCCGCCAAGCGCAAGGCGGTCGCCTTCGCGGGTGATGGGGACAACGCCGAGATAGAGGCCCGGGGCCGCGGCGCCGGAGATTTCCACCTCGGCGGTGCAGGCGGCGTGGCGTTTTTCAAGGGTGGAGAAGTCCATGAAGGGAAAGAGGACGGCGCGCTTCACCTTGTAGGCGAAAGGTCCGGCGAGAAACACCGCAGCCCCGTGGGTGTCGATACGCATCACCGCCTCGTCAAGGCCGTAAGTGGCTGGATCTTCAAGGAAAGCGAACACGCGGCTCTGGTCCGCCACCACATGGTCGGCGGGCGGAATGAGCGGGGCGGCCGGAGTCGGATCGGACATGCGCAGGTCCCGAAGGAGGGGGGCCGGCGAGATGCCGGAGCGCGCAGATTAGAGCGCGATCCGGTGGGATTGAAATGACGCCACCCGAGGTTTCCGGCGGGGTTCAAGGCCGGTTCAGGGGGTGATCGCCACTTTCAGCACCCCGTCGCGCTGGTTGGCGAAGAGATCGTAGGCCGCCTCGATGTCGTCCAGCCGGAAGCGGTGGGTGACGAGGGCGCGGGTATCCACCCGGCCCGAGGCGACCACGTCCATCAGCCGGCGCATGCGCTCCTTGCCGCCCGGGCAGAGGGAGGTGACGATGGTGTGGTCCCCGAGGCCGGCGGCGAAGGCGTCGAGGGGGATCTTGAGGTCGCCGGAATACACGCCGAGGGAGGAGAGCGTCCCGCCGGGACGCAGCACCCGCAGCGCCGCCTCGAAGGTCTCCTGCCGACCGAGCGCCTCGATGGCGACGTCCACCCCGCGCCCGTCGGTGAGGCGCAGGATCTCCTCCACCGGATCGACCTCGGAGAAGTCCACCACTTCGTCGGCGCCCATGGCGCGGGCGACCTCCAGGCGGGCGGGCACGCGGTCCACGGCGATGATGCGCGTCGCGCCCATCAGGCGGGCCCCGGCGGTGGCGCTGAGGCCGATGGGCCCCTGGGCGAAAACCGCCACCGTGTCGCCGATGCGGACCTTCCCGCTCTCCGCCCCGGCAAAGCCGGTGGACATGATGTCCGGGCACATGAGCACCTGCTCGTCGGCAAGGGCATCCGGCACCGGGGCGAGGTTGGTCATGGCATCCGGCACCACGAGATATTCCGCCTGCGCGCCGTCGATGGTGTTGCCGAAGCGCCAGCCGCCCATGGGCTTGAAGCCGTGCTTCATGCGCGGGCCGTCCTGGGAGCAGACGCCGCACAGGCAGGCGTTGGAATAGCCCGACGGCGTGATGGCGCCGGCGATCACCCGCTGGCCCTCGGCGAAGCCCTCCACGGCCGAGCCCAGTTTTTCGATGATGCCCACCGGCTCGTGGCCGATGGTAAGCCCCTTGGCGACCGGATACTCGCCCTTGAGAATGTGGACGTCGGTGCCGCAGATGGTGGTGGTGGTGATGCGGATGAGCGCGTCCAGCGGCCCCACGTCGGGGATCGGCTTGTCCTCCAGCACGATGCGGTTGGTCTCGACGAAGACGGCGGCCTTCATCTTCGCCCGGCCCGGACGATGGCGCTCGACCACGGCGGCGGGCGTGGCTGTGTCGGTCGCAATGTCTGTCATGGTGCGGTTCCTTTGACGGCGTCCCTTGTCGGGGCTTCTGGGTCGCGTCGCCGCCTGCCGGCCACAGTCGCACGCCGGCGGGACGACGTCTTGTCGGTATCGCGATCGTCACCATGAAGCCGGGCCGGGGCATTGATGCCGGTCAACGCAGGTTGGGGGCGACCCAGAAAAAGCCCGTCATGCTGTCGGGAGCGACGGCGCGTGGGCGTTCCTCGAAGGGATAGTCACCCACGGAGGCGGTCATGGCCGACATCCCAGCATCGAAGATCACGCCCTGCCTGTGGTTCAACGGCGAGGCGGAGGCGGCTGCGGACTTCTACGTCTCGCTCTTGCCCGGCAGTCGCATCGTCCACATCCAGTTGAATGCCGTGGACGCCCCCTCCGGGCCGAAAGGGTCGGTGCTGGCGGTGGTCTTCGAGCTCGCGGGCCAGCGCTTTCTCGCCTTCAACGGTGGGATGACGATGGAATTCACCCACGCCATTTCGCTCCAGATTGACTGCGATGACCAGGCGGAGGTGGACCGCCTGTGGGCGGCCTTCACGGCCGAGGGCCGGGCCGAGCAGTGCGGCTGGGTGCGCGACCGCTGGGGCGTCGCCTGGCAGATCGTGCCGAAGCGCCTGAACGCGCTGCTCATGGACCCCGACCCGGACCGCGCCGGGCGCGCTTTGGCCGCGGTCCTGGAGATGGTGAAGCCGGACATCGCCGCCATCGAGCGGGCGGTGGACGGCGGTTGAGGGGGTGGGCGCGGGATGGGGGCGGACCCGCTCCGCGATTTTGTGTAGACTTGCGCCGGCGCCGTTGGGTGCCGGCTTTTTCAGTGGCGGGGCGGCCCGGCCGTACCGGCGATTTTCAGACGGGGATTTTTCATGATGAACGATACTGCGGTGAGCCCCATCGCGCCCGAAGCCATCGCGCGTTGGACCGCCCTTTCGGAGGATGCGCCGCTGCGGCTCGCCCTCACCCGCACCGATCTCGACAACCTGCTTTTGGCGCTGCGCACCCTCGCCATCGGCCAGAGCGAGCTGACCGCGGCCGTGGCCGCCCATGTCAACCAGGACCACGGCGCCTGCGTCGATGCCATGATGCGGGCGAGCGAACTGTCCCACGCCGCCTTCGACCGGATCAACGCTTTGGTGGGCTCGGTGATGAAGGGCGCGGTGATCGCCGGCATGGAGGCCGCGGCGCCCTGAGGCGGAGCGCGCCTCGGCCGGCGAAACCCGGCGGCCGCCTTGCAGCATGATGGGTTTGAGCGCGGGCGCGGATCGGCTAAGCAGAAGCTGAACCGCCGCCGAGGAGCCTGCCCACATGCCTGCGACGTTCGAGGTTCCCGGCCTCCTGACGTTCACCATCGCCATCCTGGTGTATTTCCTGGGCGCCGGGCTCAACGGGTCGATCGCGCCGGTGCGGCGCTGGAACATTCCCGAAGCGGTCTCGGGCGGCATCGTGGCGGCGCTCGCCACGCTCTTCGCCTATCGGGTGCTGGGCATCGCAGTGGCGTTCGACCTGACCGCCCGCGACCTGCTGCTGCTCTATTTCTTCACCGGCATCGGGCTCAATGCCCGCCTGTCGGACCTTGCCACCGGCGGGCGGCCGCTCGCCATCCTGCTGCTGCTCACCGTCTGCTATCTCGTGCTGCAGAACGTGGTGGCGGTGGGCGGCGCGGCGGCGCTGGGCCTGCCCGAGGGCATCGGCCCGCTGCTCGGCTCTGTGTCGCTGGTGGGTGGCCATGGCACCACCATCGCCTGGGCGCCGCTGATCGCCCAGCGCACCGGCATCGCCAACGCCATGGAGATCGGCATCGCCAGCGCGACTCTCGGGCTCGTCATCGCCAGCCTCGTGGGCGGCCCGGTGGCCGGCCTGCTGATCGCCCGCTTCAACTTGCGCGGCGCCGAACCGGCCGCGCCCATGGTGGGCCTGCCGGAGGACAGCACCGCGCCCGGGGGCGGGCAGATCACCTATCGCAACATCCTCGCAAGCCTGCTGGCGCTGAACGTGGTCATCATCATCGGCTTCGCCCTGGAAGGGGCGGTGGAGAAGACCGGGCTCAAGCTGCCGATGTTCGTCGTTTGCATGCTGGTGGCGATCCTCATCACCAATGCCGTGCCGCGGCTGGCGCCGCGCCTGCCGTGGCCGGCCCGCACCCCGGCCCTGGCGCTGATCTCCGACCTGTCGCTGAAGATCTTCCTCGCCATGTCGCTCATGAGCATGCAGCTGTGGACGCTGGGCGGGCTCGGCCCGGCGCTGGCGGCGGTGCTGGGACTGCAGACGCTGGTGGCGGTGGCCTATATCCTGTTCGTGGTGTTCCCCGCCATGGGGCGCGATTACCAGGCGGCGGTGCTGGCGGCCGGCTTTACCGGCATCAGCCTCGGCGCCACGCCCACCGCCATCGCCAACATGACGGCGGTGACGCGCACCCACGGCCCCGCGCCGCTCGCCTTCATCATCCTGCCGCTGGTCTCCGCCTTCTTCATCGACATCGCCAACGCCCTCGCCATCGGCTTCATGCTGCGCTGAGGCGGCTGCGCGCAGGCGGCTCTGGAGGGGGGCGCTGGCGGGGAGCGCCGACGGCCGCCGCGCGCAAGGTCTCAAATGAGAAAAAGTAAAAACTGCGAAGGCAGGTTATAATAGTTCTCGAAAAGGTAGTTTCGAGACCTGAGAACCGTTAGCATTTCTTGTTGTAATCTTCAATCCGGTGTTGTCCTATGTTGTTGGCGCAATAGTGCTGCGCTAGCGTTGATTGTGGAAGCCGGAGGGGCGCAGTTTCCGCGCCATCTCCCGATCGTAAAATTCATTCAATCCATAAAGAGACGAGGACATGGCTGTCACGGTGATTTTCGGCTCCGACGGTGGAGCCACAAAGGGTGTTGCCTCCAAGATCTCCAAGAAGTGCAAGGGCCGCTCCGTGGATATCAAGGACGCGACATCGTCCGATTTCGAGAATTGCGATCTTCTCATCCTCGGTTCTCCGACCTATGGCGACGGAACACTCCAGACCGACTGGGAGGAGAACATCGACAAGCTGCGCGCCGCCCGTCTCAAGGGCAAGAAGGTCGCGCTCTTCGGCACCGGGGACCAGGAAACCTATCCCACCTCCTTCGTCGACGCGATGGGCATCCTCTATGACGAGGTCACCGCGCTCGAGGCCGAGGTCGTCGGCTTCACCGAGACCAAGGGCTACGATTACGTGGGCTCCACCGCGGAACGGGACGGCCAGTTCGTCGGCCTCGCCCTCGATCAGGACACGCAGTCCGGCATGACCGACAAGAGGGTGACCGCATGGCTCAGCACGCTTCCGCTCTAGGCGAGGTCCTCGGCGGCACGGGTGGCGCGGAGGCCGATTGGCCTCCGCTGCCGGTCCGCCTGCCGCTGGCCGGCGCCGACGCATCGCTGATGCGGCTGTTCCATCACCACGTCTACGAATACGGGCGGGGCGTGCGCGCCTTGTTCCTGATGACCATCTCCACGCGCGAGCTGCCGCCGCTGCTGGCCCGGCTGGAGCGGCACGGCATCGACCATTTCGTGCAGCAGGTCAGCCCCGCCAAGGTCAATCTGTTCTTCGGCCGCGAGGCCTTCGTGGCGGTGGCGCGGGCGCTGGTGACGCGGCCGCTCAACACCCTCTCGGCGGAAGAGGATTTCATGCTGGGGACCATGCTGGGCTACGACCGCGAGCAGCAGTGCCGGCGCTATCTCACGCGCTCCGGCCGGGCCATGCCCGAGGCGGCCCTTGCCGCCGAGTGATCCATAGCCGGCTCGGCCCTTATGCCCGGGAATCTCGGGCGCGGGCGCGCCCGCTGGCGGTTCAGCTGGTGAACCTGGCCCGATGCGGACCGTCGTCGGCGCAGATCTGCAGCTTGAGGCGGGTCTTAGCCCGCGGTTTCGCTTTCCGCGTGGCGGGTGGCCAGCGGCAGCGAGGCGGTGGCGAGGAAGGAGCGATAGCGCCGGCGCGCGTCCATGGCGGTGCCGTTATCGGCGATGGCGGCTTCCTGCAGCTCGGCCAGCGCCCAGGGCGTGGGGTCCACCGGGATGGCGACGATCTGCGGTGCGGCGCGGGAGGTGATCTCGATGACGTCGTGCGGGGTGAGCGCCTGCAGCGCATGGGCGGCGAGCTGGCGCTGGTAGGCGCGGCGTTCCGCCGAAAGGGTCTCCCACGGCTCCAGCAGGGGATAGCGCTGCTGCGAATAGGCGTGCATCGCGCGCGCCATGCGCTCCACCATATCCGTCGCCACCATGCCCCGCCCCCTTACGCTCGAACGCGAAACGCTTCACGCAAACCGTCCGGTGCGCTGTCCGCGCAAGCCCCCCGGACGCACGGAGCATGGCGGGCGCTCCTTTCCCGGAAGTTGCCGCGGGGCGGGCCTCGGGTCCCGCTTGTCCTTATGGTCAATGCGCCGTTAATGCACGGGCGGTCGCCTTGCGTTGCATTGCGGCGGCGGAGCCGCGCCACTAGGATGCCGCCAACCAAGCGATCAGGGAGCCCGTCCGATGTCCGTGAAGCTGAACGACCTCAAGGTGAAGCTGTTCACCGACGGGGCCGACAAGGCGCAGATCGTGGAAATGGCGAAGCAGCCCCACATCGCCGGCTTCACCACCAATCCCTCCCTGCTGCGCAAGGCCGGCGTCACCGATTACGAGGCCTACGCCCGCGACCTCGTCGCCGCCGTGCCGGACCGGCACATCTCCTTCGAGGTGTTCTCCGACGAAATCGCGGAAATGCGCGCCCAGGCCCGCGTCATCGCCACCTGGGGCGAGCATGTGCACGTGAAGCTCCCGGTCTCCACCACCCGCGGCGAGACGCTCTACGATCTGGTGCGCGATCTGGTGCAGGACGGCGTGAAGGTGAACCTCACCGCCATCTTCGACGTGCCGCAGGTGGAGGAGGGGGTGAAGGCGCTGGCCGGCGGCGCGCCCTCCATCATCTCGGTCTTCGCCGGTCGCCTCGCCGACCTCGGCATCGATTACAAGCCGGCCATTTCCCGCGCGGTGGAACTCTCCCGCGCCACCCCCAACGTGGAGGTGATCTGGGCCTCTACCCGCGAGGTGTGGAACGTGATCGAGGCGGACGCCATGGGCTGCCACATCATCACCGCCCCCGCCGACGTGCTGAAGAAGCTGCCGGCCATGGGCTCGCGCACCGCCGCCGAGCTCTCCCTCGACGCGGTGAAGGCGTTCCGCGCCGACGCCCTGGCCGCCGGCCTCACCCTCGACCTCAAGGGCCGCGAAGCCGCCGAATGAGGCGTCTGCCGCAGGAAGCTGCACGGCGCGCCTTTAGGCACTGCGGCATTGCGCCCGCCTGTTGCGCTGATACACTGGCCGCAAGGCGCAGCCCGCAGCGGATACGCGGCGTGGCCTGAGCGCAACGGTCCGCCTTGCGGCGAGGGGTTCGACATGAGGGACGAGACGCGCCGGCCCGGTGCGGGTTCGGAGCAGTCCTCCCGTGGTAATGCCGTAGCGGAAGCCGCGGCGGATACGCGGCAAGCGGGCACGCCACAGGCCGACGGGAGCGCCGCCCGGCCCGCGTGCGCCACCGCTCCCGACGCCCGACCCCTCGCGCCGGACTGCGGCGAGGCCGCCGACGCGCCCGCCCGATTCTCTTCCGCCCCTCCCGGCCCGTCCCCCGACGCTGCACCCGAGCCAAGGTTCGTCCCGCAGCACGCGGTCTATGCGGCCATCGACCTTGGCACCAACAATTGCCGCCTGCTGGTGGCCCGCCCCACCGCCCGCAGCTTCCGGGTGGTGGATGCGTTCTCGCGCATCGTCCGCCTCGGCGAGGGATTGGCCGCGTCCGGCCGGCTCTGCTCCGAGGCCATGGACCGGGCGCTCGCCGCCCTGGAGATCTGCGCCACCAAGATGGACATGCGCGGCGTCACCCGCGCCCGCATGGTGGCCACCGAGGCCTGCCGCTCCGCCGCCAACGGCGAGGAATTCTGCGCCCGGGTGGAAAGCCGCACCGGCCTGACGCTGGAGGTGGTGGACCGCCGCACCGAGGCGGGGCTCGCCGCCACCGGCTGCGCGCCGCTGGTGGACCCCACCTGCGACGGCGCGGTGCTGTTCGACATCGGCGGGGGATCCACGGAAGTGGTGTGGCTCGGCCGCCGCTCCGCCGGCGACGATGGTCCGCCCCGCGCGCGCATCCGCTCCTGGGTGTCGCTGCCGGTGGGCGTGGTCTCCCTGTCCGAGCGCCACGGCGGGGTGCGGGTGTCGCCCGACATCTTCGCCACCATGGTGGACGAGGTCTGCGCCATGCTCGACGGCGTGCGCCAGAGCTGGGGCGTGCGCGCCCCCGGGCGCATGCATCTCTTGGGCACTTCGGGCACCGTCACCACGGTGGCCGGCATTCATCTTGGCCTCGAGCGCTACGACCGCGCCCGGGTCGACGGCGCATGGCTCGGCGCCGCCCATATCGAGCAGGTGGTGGATCGCCTGATGGCCATGTCGTTCGAGGAGCGGGTGGCCAATCCCTGCATCGGCGCCCAGCGCGCGGACCTCGTGCTCGCCGGCTGCGCCATCATGGAGGCGGTGCGGCGCATCTTCCCCACTGACCGCCTGCGGGTGGCCGACCGCGGCCTGCGCGAGGGCATGCTGGTGCAGCTCATGCGCGCCGATGGCGCGTGGCGCCGCAACCGGCCGCCGCCCGCCGCCGCCGGAGGAGCCCCCGCGTGACCACCCCGCCCCGCGGACCCGACGGCCGCCCCCTCAAGGTGCGCGTGAAGACCTCGCGCGGCCGCACCACCTCCCAGCAGAAATGGCTGCAGCGCCAGCTCAACGATCCCTATGTCGCCCGCGCCAAGCGCGAGGGCTGGCGCTCGCGCGCCGCCTTCAAGCTCATCGAGCTGGACGAGAAGGCGAAGCTTCTGAAGCGCGGCCTGCGCATCGTCGACCTCGGCGCCGCGCCGGGCGGCTGGAGCCAGGTGGCGGCGAAGAAGATCGGGCTTGAGGAAGGCCACGGCAAGATCGTCGCCATCGACCTCCTGGAGATCGACCCCATCCCCGGCGTCGTGTTCGCGCAGATGGACTTCCTCACCCCCGAGGCGCCGGACCGCCTGATGGAGATGCTGGGCGGCCAGGCCGACCTCGTCATGTCGGACATGGCGGCCAACACCACCGGCCACAAGAAGACCGACCACCTGCGCATCGTCGGCCTCGTCGAGCTCGCCGCCGCGTTCGCCCGGCAGGTGCTGGCGCCGGGCGGCGCCTTTCTCGCCAAGGTGATCCAGGGCGGCACCGAGGGCACGCTGCTCGGCGACCTCAAGCGCGACTTCGCCGTGGTGAAGCACATCAAGCCCGCCGCGAGCCGCGCCGATTCGGCCGAGCTTTACGTGCTGGCCACGGGCTTCAGGGGGCGGAACGCTGCCCTGGAGGACGAGGGCAACGATGCGGGCCTCACCGGGGGCGAGGCGGAGGCCTGAACGGCGCTCCTCAGTCCGGCGGCACCTCGCTGCGCGGGTCGTCGAGGTCGGGCTTGCGGGCGGTCAGCGAGGCGCCGGCATCCTTCGGCAGTCGGATGAAGTACAGCAGGCTGAGCGCGCTCACCGCCGCCACCGCCAGGAAGGCGGCGGAGAAGTCCGCCTGCGTCACCGTCGTTTCCCCCCGGTGGGCGCGCAGCGTCTCCAGCACCAGCCCGGCCAGCGCCACGCCGAAGGACAGCGAGACCTGCTGCGCCACGCTGGCGAAGGAGGTGGCGCGGCTCATCTCGTGCGGCTCCACGTCGGCATAGCTCAACGCGTTCAGGGCGGTGAACTGGAGCGAGCGCAGGAAGCCGCCCACGAGCAGCAGCATGATGATGACCCAGTGCGGCGTGAGCGGCGTGAAGGTGGCGTTCACCGCGATGAAGCCCGAGCAGACGAGGGCGTTGGCGACCAGGACCCGCTTGTAGCCGAGGCGCCGCAGGATCGGCGCGGCGGTGAATTTCATCGCCATGGCACCGGCCGAGGCGGCGAAGGTGAGCAGGCCGGAAGCGAAGGGCGAGAGGCCGAAGGACAGCTGCAGCATCAGCGGCAGCAGGAAGGGCAGGGCGCCGATGCCCACGCGGAACAGCGAGCCGCCCACCACGCCGGCGCGGAAGGTGGCGTGGCGCAAGAGGCTGAGGTCGAGCACCGCGTGGGGGGTGACGCGGGCGTGGCGCACGTAGAGCGTCATGGACAGCGCCCCGACCCCGGCGATGGCGAGGGCGGCCCACAGGGGCACCAGCACCTCCTGACCCGCCACCGCGAAGCCGAACACGAGGCCGGCGAGCCCGACGCCCGAAAGCACCAGCCCCTTCAGATCCAGGGGCGGCACGTCCTCCTCGCGGACGTTCTCGATGAAGCGGGTGGCGAGGAACACGCCGAGGATGCCGATGGGCACATTGATGAAGAAGATGAACCGCCAGTTGAAGAACGTCGTGATGAAGCCGCCCAGGGGCGGCCCGAACACCGGCCCGAGCAGCGCCGGAATGGTGAGCCAGGCGAGGGAGGACACCAGCTCGGACTTCGGCACGGTGCGCAGGATGACCAGCCGGCCCACGGGAACCATCATCGCCCCGCCGAGCCCTTGGATGATGCGGTAGAGCACGAAGTCGCCCAGCGAGGAGGAGAGGCCGCACAGCACCGAGCCCACGGTGAAGATGACGATGGCCGAGCGGAAGACCGTGCGCGCGCCATAGCGGTCGGCGGCCCAGCCCGATGCCGGGATGAAGACGGCGAGGGAGAGCAGATAGGAGGTCATGGCCAGCTTGAGCGAGACCGGGTCCTCGCCGAGATCCTTGGCGATGGCCGGCAGCGAGGTGGCGATGACGGTCGCGTCCACCTGTTCCATGAACAGGGCACAAGCGACGATGAGGGGAATGAGAACCTGGGGCGGCAGCGCCTTAAACGGCATGGGCTTTTCCATCGGGCCGCGCGCCTCGGGGGGCGGACGGCGGGCGTGCCCGTCTCTCCCGCAATAGGGGCTGGCCCTGGCGGGATCAACTGCCCGGACGCCGGCGGGCGGGGCTTGGGCGGGTCACGATTCGGCTATCTGCGCCCTGCGGGCGGGCGATCCTTGCGGCAGCTGCGGGGAACACCATATGCATCGTCGGGCCTTGAGGAGGGCCGCGAACGACCATGATCTACATTCTCGCCGCTCTGCTTCCGCCGGTCGGCCTGCTGGTGAACGGGCAGCCGATCTCGGCCCTCGTCAATCTGGTGATGATCGTGCCCTGCATCCTGCTGGGCCTGATTTTCCCGCCGCTGTTCCTGGTGCCCAGCGTGCATGCGGTGATCGCCGTGCACATGCGGCGCACGGACCGGCGCCAGCGGGAGGTCATCGACGCCATCGAGCGCTCGGGCGGCGTGCCGCCGCGCGACTGGCGTCCCTGAGCGGGCAGGCACGCGCCGCGTCCCGATCCACCGCGTCCACCCCTCTCCCGTCGGGAGAGGGGCAGGGGTGCGGGGTTCGCGGGTCGGCCGGCCGGATCTCGCCGCCTATTCCACCGTCAGCACGATCTTGCCCACGTGGGCGCTCGCGTCCATGCGGGCATGGGCGCCGGCTGCGTCGGACAAGGGGAAGGTGGCGTCCACCACCGGCCGGAAGCGCCCGTCGGCGATCAGCGGCAGCACATGCTCCACCACAGCGGCGGAAATGGCCGCCTTCTCCGCCACCGGGCGCGAGCGCAAAGTGGAGCCGGTGTGGGTCAGGCGCTTCAGCATGAGGCGCATGAAATCCACCTCCGCCTTCGCGCCCTGCTGGAAGGCGATCTGCACGATCCGCCCGTCCTGCGCGGCGGCCTCGTAATTCTTCTGGATGTAAGGCCCGCCGATCATGTCGAGGATGACGTTGGCGCCCTTGCCGGCGGTGAAGCTCTTCACCTCGGCGACGAAGTCCTGGGTCTTGTAGTTCACCGCCGCGTCGGCGCCGAGCTTCAGGCAGGCGGCGGCCTTTTCGTCCGATCCCACGGTGACGATGACGCGGGCGCCGAACGCTTTCGCCAGCTGGATCGCCGTGGTGCCGATGCCGCTCGCCCCGCCGTGCAACAAAAGCGTCTCGCCGGCCTTCAGCGCGCCGCGCTCGAAGATGTTGCTCCACACGGTGAAGACGGTTTCCGGCAGCGCCGCCGCTTCCACCGCCGAGAGGCCGTCGGGAATTGGCAGAGCGGTGGCCTCATGGGTGGTGCAATATTGCGCGTAGCCGCCGCCGGTCACCAGGGCGCAGATCCGATCGCCCACCTTGAAGCGCGATGCCCCCTCGCCCAGCGCCACCACCGTGCCGGCGATCTCGAGGCCCGGAATGTCCGAGGCGCCGGGCGGCGGCGGGTAGAGGCCCTTGCGCTGCATCACGTCCGGCCGGTTGACGCCCGCCGCCTCCACCTTCACCAGAAGCTCGCCGGGCGCGGGGGCGGGCACCGGGCGCGGGCCGGGCAGCAGCACCTCTGGCCCGCCGGGTGCGGCGATGGTGATGGCGGTCATGGTCTCGGGAAGGGCGACGGCAACGGACATCAGTTACTCCGAAAGCGGCGGGGCGCCGCCGGGCTGGCTCTTTAAACCTTGGCGCCGGCGCGCAAAATAGGGCGGGGAACCGCGCTGGCCTGAGGCCTGTCGCCGGTCGCCGGGGAGAATAGGGACAAGGAGGGGTAAAGCCAATGGACGAGGAGCCTTTGCCGAAGCCGCGCGACCCGCTGGTGGCCCAGGACATCTCGCGCCTGTCGGAGGACGAGATCGCCCATCGCATCGACCAGCTGAAGGCCGAGATCGCGCGCCTCGAGACCGCCCTCGAGGCCAAGCGCGCCTCGCGCGCCGCGGCGGCCGCCGCGTTCAAATTCTAGGGGCAGGCGTGCCGCGGGAAAAATCGGGGCGAGGTGGATAAGGCCTTCGCGTTAACGCGGCGTTAATTCCCGTGGGTCATGATGGCGTTGTCCGTTGGAAAGATCCTCCCCGGACTTCTGGCATATCTCCCTGTCGGACTTCGAGCCGCCGCAAGGCGGCTCTTCTTTGCGCAAGCCCCGATATCCCCAGCCCCTGTTCGCGCGTTACCCCTTTACGACGCGGCGGCCGCGCGCCTTGATGTTGCCGCCGGACAGGAAGGGGCAGGCAGGTGGGGCATCAAGGCGGCATGGACGCGCAGGCGCTGGCGGCGGGTTTCGACCGCATCGCCGACGCCGAGGCGCGCCTCGCCGGCGCGCGGGAGCGTCTGTCGCGCGCCGATGCCGCGATCGTGACCCGTTTCCTGATGGACCTCTCCGCGGCGCTTCTGCTGCTCGCGGACCGCCGCGAAGGCGGCATCGGCCGGGCCAAGTTCCGTGAGGTTGCCGCTGCGCTCGACCTCACGCCGCCCGCCGGGCTTCTGGCCGCTCTGCCGGCGGCGGCGCGACTCGCCGTGCTGGACCTGTCCGCCCTCGCCGCGACGCTTTCGCAGCAACTGACCGAGAATTCGGCCGCCGGCACCGTGCCGGGGCCGGACAACGAAAAGCCGCGACGGCGGCATGTCCCTCGACGGGGCCGCCCGCGGCTTTCTCTCGTCCCACCGTCGCTGTGACGGTCTTTCAATCTGACGCTGCCGAACCGAAAGCCCTGCGACCGAGACGCGCAGGGCCAAGGCGCGCCGGGGGCGCGTCCCGTCCGGGCCGGCGGGTCCGGCTCAGCCCTTGAGCAGGGCGCCGAACTTGTTCTTGAAGCGCGAAACGCGGCCGCCGCGGTCCATCAGCTGCTGGCTGCCGCCGGTCCACGCGGGATGGGTGCGCGGGTCGATGTCGAGCTGGAGGGTGTCACCCTCCTTGCCGTAGGTCGACCGGGTCGTGTACTCCGAGCCGTCCGTCATCACCACCTTGATGAAGTGGTAATCGGGGTGGATGTCGCTCTTCATTGGTTCAATCCTTTATCGCCACGCCGTTCCGCTTCCGCGGCCGGCAGCGTCAAATTCGGTTCCTGACGGAAGTGGCGGGTCTATAGCCGAGTGCATGCCTTGACACAAGCCGACACCTCATCCGCCGTCGCCGATCCCGTGCCCGGCGCCAAGCCGCGGCGCAATCTCAGGCCCCTCGGCGGGCTCGCCCCCTATCTTTCGCGCTACCGCGCGCGGGTTCTGGCGGCCCTGGCGGCGATTCTCGTCGCCGCGCTCGCGACCCTCGCGCTGCCCATCGCGGTGCGGCGCATGATCGACTTCGGCTTCGCCGCCGACCATGCCGGCCTCGTGGACCGCTATTTCGCGGTTCTGGTGGCGGTGGTGGCCGTGCTCGCGCTGGCCTCGGCCGTGCGATATTACCTCGTCACCACTTTGGGCGAGCGGGTCGTGTCGGACCTGCGATCCGCCGTCTTCGCCCGCCTCGTGACGCTCGACGGCGCCTTCTACGATACCGCGCGTTCTGGCGAGCTGACCTCGCGCCTCACCGCCGACACCACGCAGCTCAAGTCGGCGGTGGGCGCCTCGGCCTCCACCGCGCTGCGCAATCTGGTGCTGTGCCTCGGTGCCATCGTGATGATGGTGGTGACGAGCCCGCGCCTCTCCGGCCTGGTGCTGGTGGCCATCCCCATCATCGTGCTGCCCCTGGTGGCGTCGGGCCGCAAGGTGCGCCGCCTGTCGCGCCACGCCCAGGACACGCTGGCGGAGGCCTCCGCTTATGCCGCCGAGGCGCTCAACGGCATGCGCGCCCTGCAGTCCTCCAGCGCCGAGGGCGCGGCCCGCGGGCGATTCGATGCGGCGGTGGAGGAGGCCTTCGCCGCGGCGCGGGGCGCCACGCGGGCGCGGGCGTGGCTTACAGGGGTCGGCATCTTCCTCGTCACCGCCAGCATCGTCGCGGTGCTGTGGACGGGCGCCCAGTCGGTGCTCGCCGGCACCATGACCTCCGGCGCGCTCAGCCAGTTCGTGCTCTATGCGGTGCTCGCCGCCGCCTCCCTCGGCAATCTGTCGGAGACCTGGGGCGAGGTCTCCGCCGCCGCCGGCGCCGCCGAGCGCATCGGCGAGCTGCTGAAGGCCGAGCCGCAGGTGCGCCCGCCGGCGCGCCCGGTGCCGCTGCCGGCGCGGGTTTCCGGCGCGATCCGCTTCGACGAGGTGTCCTTCGCCTATCCCACCGCCGGGGACCGGGCGGCGCTGCACGCCGTCTCCTTCACCGTGCGGCCGGGCGAGCGGGTGGCGCTGGTCGGCCCCTCGGGCGCCGGCAAGAGCACGGTGTTCCAGCTGCTGGAGCGCTTCTACGAGGCGCAGGCCGGCCGCATCCTGCTGGACGAGACCGACATCCGCGATGCCGACCCGGTCGACGTGCGGCGGCAAATGGCGCTGGTGCCGCAGGAGGTGGCCATCTTCGCCGACACGGTGCGCGCCAACATCCGCCTCGGCCGGCCCGACGCCACCGACGCGGAGGTGGAGGCGGCGGGCAAGGCGGCGCTGGTGGACGAGTTCGTCGCCCGCCTGCCGCAGGGCTGGGATTCGCGCGTCGGCGAGCGCGGCGTGACGCTCTCGGGCGGGCAGCGCCAGCGCATCGTCATCGCCCGCGCCATCCTGCGCGGCGCGCCCATCCTGCTCCTCGACGAGGCGACGAGCGCCCTCGATGCCGAGAGCGAGACGCTGGTGCAGACCGCCTTGGAGCATTCCATGGTGGGGCGCACCACCCTCGTCATCGCCCACCGGCTCGCCACGGTGCTCTCGGCCGACCGCATCATCGTCATGGAGGCGGGGCGCGTGGTGGACGAGGGCACCCACGCCGAGCTGGTGGCCAAGGGCGGCCTCTACGCCCGTCTCGCCCAGCTCCAGTTCCACGCGGCCGCCTGAAGCGCGCCGCGACGCCCGCACCCGCCGGCGCCCGCGGCCGCGCTTGGCCGGGCCGGATGATTGGGCTATCTTCCCTGCGATATGCTGCGCACCCTCCGCATCCTCATGCTCCTCCTCGCTGCCGGCGCTTTCGCGCTGACGAGTGCCGGGTGGAACGCTGCGGGTGCGCGCGCCCTCGGCGGGGCCCATGCCCATGCCCATGAGGCTTCGGCAGTCGCCGGGACCGGGCCGGGCGCAGACCATGCGCATGCGCCCGCCGGTCATGGCGCCCACCACGCCAGCGCCGACGGCAGCCACGCTCCCGCCTCGCACGAGGCCGCGCACGTTACAAAGACGCACGCCGCCCACCCGAGCGCCGGCTCCCACGACCATGCGTCGGGTGCCGATGCGTCCACCGGCGGCCACGACCATGCGGGCGAGGCCAATCCCTGCTGCGCCACCGCCTGCCACATGGCGGTGCCGCCGACGGCCCATGTTCCGGTCTTCGTCCGTGTCGCGGCGGGCAAGCAGCCGCTGCCTGCCGATACGAAGGGCGTCACCCGCGTCGCACAGGGTCTCGACCGGCCGCCGAAGGGCCTGATCTCCCAAGTCGGCTGATCCGCCGGATCATCGAGGTCGCCGGACGCTCCGGGCGGGGGATGTTGCATCGCCCGCCGACCCGCGTACCCCATGGCGTGACGTCCCTTGCTCCCGCCGCTTCGCGCGGCCGGCGCCGCGGCGTCCATGGCCCCGATTGATCCCGCCCGTCGCCGACGCCCGGTCGCGGCCGCCTTGGCGCGGACCGCCCCACCCTCATCCAGACACAGAGCGCGGCGGCGCGAGACCGCCCGCGCGCGGGGTGCATTCATGAGATCGCTTCTGCTGGCCGCGACGGCCGTGCTCGTTGCTGCGTGCTCGGGGCCGCCGTCCATCGCCGTAGGCCCGGACCCGGCCGATCCGGCCGCGCCGGTGCGCGCCACCCGTTATGCGCCGGTGTTCGCCGGCGAGGTCGATTACCGCCCGGTGGAACCGCGCTCGTGGATCGAGCAGAACCGGGCCGCCACGCCGGGACAGGGTGGGCGGTGATGGCCGCGATCGCTCTGCGGCGCCACCTCGCGGCGCCTTTGCTGCTGCTCCTTGGCGGCTGCGCCAGCTTCACGCCCGACGGCGGCATGACGCCCGTCGCCAACCAGGTGGCCGGCGAGACCGGCGCCTCGGTGCTGAAGATCTCCTCCACCGAGGCGGCCGCCGAGGCGCAGGCGCGCGTCGCGGCGCTACTGTCCCGGCCCCTCGACGCGCGGGCGGCGGCGCAGATCGCCCTCCTCAGCAACCGCGGGCTTCAGGCGCAATACAATGCCCTCGGCATTTCCGAGGCGGACTATGTGGCCGCGAGCCTTCCACCCAACCCCGTCTTCGGGGTGGAACGGCTCTCGGGCGGCGGCGAGCTGGACATCGAGCGCCGGCTCGCCGCCAACCTGCTTGCCCTGCTGACGCTGCCCGCGCGCACGGAAATCGCGAAAAGCCAGTTCGAGGCGGCCCGCCAGAGGGCGGTGGAAGCCACCTTCCGCACGGCGGCCGAGGCGCGGCGGGCCTATTACCGTGCGGTGGCGGCGCGCCAGACGGAAGTCTTCCTGGAAAGCGCCCGGCGGATCGCCGATGCGGCCGCCGACCTGACCGTCAAGCTGGGCGAGACCGGCGCCGCGACCAAGCTCGACCAGGCCCGCGCCAGCGCCTTCTATGCCGAGGTCTCCAGCACCCTGGCGCAGGCGCGCCTTGCATCGGCGACCGAGCGCGAGGCACTGACCCGCAGCCTCGGCCTGTGGGGCGCCGACACCGCCTTCCGGCTGCCGTCGCAGCTGCCGCGGCTGCCCGGCCGCCTGCGGAGCGTCGGCCATGTGGAGGCGGAGGCGGTCATGCGCCGCACCGACCTCATCGCCGCCCGCCTCGAGCTGGATGCCCTGTCGAAGACCCTCGGGCTCACCGAGGCGACGCGCTTCGTCTCGCTCATCGACGGTGCCTATCGCAGCAACTACCAGCGCGCCGGCAACGAGACGCTGCGCCCCTCCGGCTTCGAGCTGGAGGTGCAGGTGCCGCTCTTCGACCTCGGTGAGACGAAGGTGCGGCGCGGCGCGGAGGTCTACATGCAGGCGGTGAACCTGCTGATGGAGCAGGCAGTGAACGTGCGCTCCGAGGCCCGCGCCGCTTATGTGGGCTATCGCGCGCGCTACGACATCGCGCGGCAGTACCAGGCGAAGATCCTGCCGCTGCGCAAGATCATCAATGAGCAGGCGCTGCTGCAATACAACGGCATGCTCATCGACGTCTTCGAGCTGCTCACCACGGAGCGCGAGAGCATCGACAGCTCCGTCGCGGCCATCGCCGCGCAACGCGATTTCTTCCTCGCCGAGGTGGATTTCGAGACGGCCATCACCGGCGGCGGCAGTGGCCGCGCCATGGTCGCCTCCGCCGCCTCCCCCTCCGCCGAGAGCGATTGAGGAGAGCTCCCATGCCCCATTCCCCCAAGACCCCCCCGCGCTCCAGCCTCTCCCGCAGGGACATGCTCGGCGCCTCCGGCGCCCTCGCTTTGATCGGGGCGAGCGCGGTCTCCGGCCGCGTCCAGGCGGCCTCCATTCCCGAGGCCGCCACGATGAAGGAGGCGACCATGCAGCCGCCCCTCGTGCCCACCACGGGCCCGGACTACCAGCCCGTGGTGACGCTCAACGGCTGGACCGCCCCCTGGCGGATGAATGGCGACTTCAAGGAATTCCACCTTGTCGCCGAGCCGGTGGTGCGCGAGATCGCCCCCGGCATGGTGGCGCACCTGTGGGGCTACAACGGCCAGTCGCCGGGACCGACCATCGAGGCGGTGGAGGGCGACAAGGTGCGCATCTTCGTCACCAACCGCCTGCCGGAGCACACCACGGTGCACTGGCACGGCCAGATCCTGCCGAGCGGCATGGACGGCGTCGGCGGCCTCACCCAGCCGCACATCAAGCCCGGCCAGACCTTCGTCTACGAGTTCCAGCTGCGCAAGAGCGGGACCTTCATGTACCACCCCCATGCCGACGAGATGGTGCAGATGGCCATGGGCATGATGGGCTTCTTCGTCGTCCATCCGCGCGACCCCGCCTTCCGCCGCGTGGACCGGGACTTCGTCTTTCTGCTCAACGCCTACGACATCGAGCCCGGGGCCTATGTGCCCAAGGTCAACACCATGCTCGACTTCAACCTGTGGACCTGGAACAGCCGGGCCTTCCCGGGCATCGATCCGTTCGTGGTGGGCAAGAACGACAAGGTGCGCATCCGCTTCGGCAACCTCACCATGACCAACCACCCCATCCACCTGCACGGCTACGACTTCAAGGTGTCCTGCACCGATGGCGGCTGGGTGCCCGAGGCGGCGGCGTGGCCGGAGGTGACCATCGACTGCGCGGTGGGCCAGATGCGGGCGTTCGATTTCGTCGCCGAGCATGCGGGCGACTGGGCCATCCACTGCCACAAGTCGCATCACACCATGAACGCCATGGGCCATGACGTGCGCACCTACATCGGCGCGAACGTGAAGCAGGCGGCGCAGAAGATCCGCCGCATGGTGCCGGACTACATGCCCATGGGCGCGTCCGGCATGGCCGAGATGGGCGCGATGGAGATGCCGCTCCCCGACAACACCCTGCCCATGATGACGGGCTTCGCCCAGTTCGGCCCGTTGGAGATGGGCGGCATGTTCTCCGTTGTGAAGGTGCGCGAGGGCCTCGCATCCGGTGACTACAAGGACCCGGGCTGGTTCGCCCATCCGCCCGGCACCGTCGCTTATGCCTGGACGGGCCCGACCGCCGCCGCCGCCCGTGCGCCATCCTCTTCGGCCGCACCGGCCGGCGGGGTGGAGGTGAAGGTGGTGAAGCCGAGCGGTCATTCCGGCCATTCCGGCGGTCATGCGCGCTGAGTTTTCTGCTCCATCACCTTGAGAGGCATGTCATGACAAGATCTTTGCTGGCCGCGCTGTTTTCGGTGGTCCTCGTCGGCCCCGCTCTTGCCGACCCGGGCCACGGCCATGGCGGGCAGCGCGCCTATGGCGTTCCGGGCGATCCCGCACGCACCTCCCGCGTGGTGGAGGTGGTGATGAGCGATGCCGACGGCCGCATGCGGTTCGAGCCCGACAGGGTGGAAGTACGCCGGGGCGACCAGATCCGCTTCGTGCTGCGCAACACCGGCGTGCTCGACCATGAGCTGGTCCTGGCGACGCTTGAGGACAACCTCAAGCACGCCGAGGTCATGCGCAAGCACCCCGACATGGAGCATGACGATCCCAACGCCCGGCGCCTGATGCCGGGGGCGTCCGGCGAGATTCTCTGGAAATTCACCAAGGCGGGAACCTTCGATTTCTCCTGCCTGATCCCGGGTCACCGCGAGGCGGGGATGACCGGCACCATCATCGTCAAATGAACGGAAAGGACAGTGCCATGCGCAGGACCAGTCTCGCGATCGCCGCGCTCTTGTGGGCGGGCGCCGCCGCGGCCCAGGCCGTGCCGGCCTCCGGCGAGGTCACCCGCATCGACACGGCGCAGAACAAGATCACGCTGCGCCACGGGCCGATCAAGAACCTCGACATGGAGCCCATGACCATGATCTTCACGGTCGCGGATCCCGCCGTGCTGAAGACGCTGAAGGTCGGACAGAAGGTCACCTTCGAGGCGGACCGGGTGGACGGCCGCCTGACGGTGACGAAGATCCAGGCGGCGAAAAAATAAGCCCCGACAGGCGCGCACCACCGGCGGGCGCGGAGCGGCCGGTGGTGCGCGGGAGGTGCGCCGGTCGTGCGCTCAGCGGCCGGTGGCGGCGAGCATCTGCTCGGGATAGCGCTCGCCCTCGATGTCGATGGCGCTGAGGGCCTGGCGGATGTCGGCGAGGTCCTCGGCGGTCAGCTCGACCGCCGCGGCGCCAAGATTCTCCTCCAGCCGGTGGACCTTGGTGGTGCCGGGGATGGGCACGATCCAGGGCTTCTGGGCCAGCAGCCAGGCGAGGGCGATCTGGGCCGGGGTCGCGCCCTTGGCGGTGGCGATGCGCTTCAAGAGATCGACGAGGGCCTGGTTCTTCTCCATCGCATCCGGCGTGAAGCGCGGCAGGCTCCGGCGAAGGTCGTTCGGCGTCATCTGGGTGTCCTTGCCGAGCGCGCCGGTCAGGTAGCCCCGCCCGAGGGGGCTGAACGGCACGAAGCCGATGCCCAGCTCCTCGCACACCTCGATGATGCCGTTGGTCTCCGGCCCGCGGGTCCACAGGGAATATTCATTCTGAAGGGCGGCCACCGGCTGCACCGCATGGGCCCGGCGGACCGTGGCCGCGCCCGGCTCCGACATGCCGAAATGCTTCACCTTGCCGGCGTCGATCAGCTCCTTCACGGTGCCCGCCACATCCTCGATGGGCACGGCGGGATCGACCCGGTGCTGGTAGAAGAGGTCGATCACATCCACGCCCAGCCGCTTCAGCGAGGCGTCGGCGACCTTGCGGATCTGCTCCGGCCGGCTGTCGGTGCCGGACGACTTGCCGTCGACGATGTTGAAGCCGAACTTGGTGGCGATCACCACCTTGTCGCGCACCGGCCGCAGCGCCTCGCCGACGATCTCCTCGTTGGTGTAGGGGCCGTAGACTTCGGCGGTGTCGAAGAAGGTCACGCCGAGGTCCACCGCCTTGCGGATGATGCCGATGGCGTCCGCCCGTGCGATGGGTGTCCCGTAGCTGAAATTCAGCCCCATGCAGCCGTAGCCGATGGCCGAAACCTCAAGGCCGGTGCTGCCCAATGTGCGCTTCTGCATGGGTCTTCTCCACGGAGGGGGATGATGGTCGGCGGGGAGCATAGGCTGGTCGGCAGCATTCCATAAGACAGGTCTGCCGGCATGCAGCTATGCGCCGGCTTCATGAGCCTTCCGCGCTTCGTGATCCGGCCGCCGCCGCAACGCCCCTTGGCACCGATCTTGAATGAGCAGGCGCGACCTGACAGGGGCGGGACACCAAGATGCAGCAAAAGCCCGACAGCGGCGACTACCTTTCGCTTTTCGGCCAGTACAAGAAGGACTTCGGCGACGTCTACATGGACCCGGAGGACGAGCGCTTCCGGTTTCTGTTCGACCAGATCTGCCGCATGCTCACCCAGCCGTCGGCCTTCAACCTCAGCCTGCCGGAGCAGTTCCGCACCACCGCCTTCCGCTATCTGGAAGGCGACCCGCACACCGTCGCCCACATGAAGACGGTGGAGAACCGCCACTTCATGCTGAGCGACCTCTTCGACTACATCCATCTCGTGCAGACCATGGGCGGCTCCTGGGACCAGCGCGGGCGCTGACGCCTTCCGGTCCAGAACCACCGGTCATCGGCGGCCAGTCCTGCGCCGCCCTCCTGGGGAATGCCATTGGAAAAGCGCGCGCTCGGTACGTCCGGCTTTACAGTCGCCCCTCTCGCCCTCGGCGGGAACGTCTTCGGCTGGACGGCCGACGAGGCAACCTCCCTTTCCCTCATCGATGCCTTCGTCGAACGGGGCTTCTCCCTCATCGACACGGCAGATGTCTATTCCATCTGGGTGCCGGGCCATCAGGGCGGGGAATCCGAGCGAATCATCGGCCGCTGGCTGAAGCGGGGCGGTCGGCGGGAGGCCATCCACATCGCCACCAAGGTGGGCATGGACATGAAGGCGGGCGGCAAGGGCCTGTCCCGCGCCCACATCATCGCCGCGGCGGAGCAGGCGCTGCGCAATCTGGGCACCGATCACATCGACCTGTTCCAGGCCCATATCGACGACATCACGGTGCCGCTGGACGAGACACTGGAGGCTTTCGCCGGGCTCGTCGCGGCGGGCAAGGTGCGTGCCGTGGGCGCCTCCAACTACACCGCTCCGCGCCTCGCAGAGGCCCTCGCCGCAAGCGCTTCCGGCGGCTATCCGCGCTTCAGCGTGCTTCAGCCCCACTACAATCTTGCCAACCGCGCCCTGTTCGAGGGGGCGCTGCAGCAGCTCTGCCTCGCCGAGACCATCGGCGTCATTCCCTATTATGCTCTGGCCGCCGGCTTCCTCACCGGCAAGTATCGCCGGCCGGAGGACCTGGCGGGGCGGGCGCGGGGCGGCACCGTCGCCCATTATCTCGATCCGCGCGGCCTCGATCTGCTGGGCGAGATGGACCGCATCGCCGCCCGCCTCGGCGCCACCACCGCGCAGATCGCCATCGCCTGGCTGATGGCCCAGCCCGCCGTCACCGCGCCCATCGTCAGCGCCACCAGCCTTGCACAGCTGGAGGAGATCATGGACGCGGCGCAGGTGAGGCTCGATGCGGCCGCCCTCAGCCGGCTCGACCGCGCCAGCATCTGACCCGGGCGGAGCGCCGTTCAGGCGTGGGGTGCGGGATGCGGTGCGGCGGCCGGGGAGAGATCCGGCGGGAACAGGCCGGCCTGGAAGCAGCTGCTCATGTGCTCCACCTTGGCGACGGCGCGCGCCGCGGCCACCGGATCGAGCACGGCCGCGGCACTTTCCCTGAACAGGGCAACCCAGCGCACGAAATGCTCCGGCCGCAACTGGAGCGACACGTGGGCGGCGAACGGGATGCCGCTGTAGCGCGTGGTGCCCAGCAGGGTCCGCGACCAGAAATCCTGCACGATGCTGTAATGGCTCTCCCAATCGGGGATCGCGCGAGCGAAGACCGGACCAAGCAGCGGATCGGCGGACGCCTTGCCATAGAAATCCTGCACGAGGCGCATCAGATCGTCCTCGCTCACATCCATGGCGGCGCCGGGCTGCTCGCCGTGGCCGGCAAGGCCCTCCGCCCGGTCACGCACCAGGGCGGTGGTCTCGGGCGCGGCCCATCCGGTGCGATGGGCGACGTTCAGCGGTGGATTGTAGCGGCCGACGATGTCGCGCAGCGTATGGACGCGCACCCGCTCCAGCGCCCGTTCCAGCACGAACAGGCCATCGGCGAGGCCGGCCTCCTGCGGGACGGCGGAGCGGAAGGCGGCGAGCGCCCCGGCCATGTCGGCGCCCTCGCCGGCATACAGCGGATAGAGGCGGGCGCCGACGCGCTTGGTGACGATGAACAGGCCCGGCGCCTCGGGCGCTTGCGCGACGGCGTCGAAGGCGTAGCCGCCGAAATCGGCGCGCGCTGCACCCACCTCCGGCAGCCGCAGCGCGGCGCTGGTGTCGGGGCGGTGGGCGGCTTCGGCGGGCGGGCGCATCTCGCTCATGGCTGCTGCTCCCTCGATGATGGCGGCCCGGTCAGGCCTTGTCCTCGCCCTCGGCCGGCGGTGTCTCCACGATGCGCAGGACGGGGCCGCCGGGGCGCAGCGGCGTGCGCTGCGGCGCCTTCTTCTGCCACGGGGCGCGAATGCGGATGGTCGTGCCGGGGACGATGCGCGGCATGACCGTAGTGTTGCCCTTGTCCCATTTCATGACGCGTCCTCCCCGAAGGCGGCGTCCTCCCCCGAAGGGCTGCGCGCCCGCGCGTCGAGCTGTATCGCGAGGGTAGGAACGCCGCGCACCCGCGGCAAGGCGAAATCCGCCGGCCGCGGCTCAAGTTTCAGGCTGCCGCCAAAATGGGCGGGCGCTGGATCCGGGCGGGTTCGGCACACCCCCGGCTTGACGCGGATGGCGGGGGAAAGGTCTTGAACCGCGCCGTCGACCCGCCCGGCGCGATGCCGCCCCTCACATCTCCACCCATTGGCGCAGCAGGTTGTGATAGACGTTGGTGATGCCGAGCACCGAGGGGTCCTCGTCCGGCAGGCGCGCGCGGATCGCCATGATGGCGAGGTCGAGGTCGTACAGAAGGGCGCGCCGCTCGTCCTCCTTGATCATCGACTGGGTCCAGAAGAACGCCCCCCACCGGCTGCCGCGGGTGATTTCCCGCACGCTGTGCAGGCTGCTGGAGGGATAGACCACCGCAGAGCCGGCCGCGAGCTTCACCTCGTGCACGCCGAAGGTGTCCTCGACGAGCAGCTCGCCGCCCTCGTAATCGGCCGGATCGGTGAGGAAGACCGTGGTGGAGACGTCGCAGCGCATGCGCCGGCCGGCGCCAGGAATGGCGCGGATGGCGCCGTCCACATGGGCGCCGAACTTCATGCCCACGTCATAGCGGTTGAACATGGGCGGCAGGACCTGGAGCGGCATGGCCGCCGAATTGAAGGTGGGGTTGCGCCCGAGCGCCCGCAGGATGAGATCGCCCAGTTCCAGCGCCTCCTTGGACTCGACCGGAAGCTGGAGATTGGCCTTGGACTTCGCCGCCTGCTGGCCCGCGGTGACGCGCCCGTCGACCCACTGGGAGGCCTCCAGAACGCTGCGGCAATGGGCGACTTCCGCCGCGGTCAGGAGATTGGGAATTTCGACCAGCATGACCCATCCGTTGTCAAAGACGAAGGTGCAGGCGAAGGGGCTGCGCGCCCGCTCCGCCTGCACCGATCCTGGGGCAAGCCCCGGTCCTCAAGTCGCGCCCGGCACGGCGCTCAGAATGTCGCGCCCACCGTCAGCGTGAAGCTGCGGCCCGAGGCCGGGATGGCGCGGTTGCCGAAGCCGCTCGAATAGTTGAGCGCGTCGGTGAGGTTGTAGCCGTTCAGCGCGATCCGGTACTTGTCGTACTTGTAGGAGATGAGCGCATCGAGCGAGAAGGTCTCGGGGATGATCGAGGTGTTGCCGCTGTTGGTGAAGTACTGATCCGCATAGGTGATGCCGCCGCCGACCAGCAGCTGGCCCGGCAGCATCTTCACGACGCCGCCGCGGATGAGGTCGTAGGTGGTCCAGAGCGTGAAGTTGTTGGGCGACACGAACGCCACCTGGTTGCCGATGTAGCTGGCGGTGGGCGAGGTGAGCACGGTGCTGTCGTAATAAGCGTAGCCCGCCTGGATGGTCCACGCATCGGTGAGGTTGCCGGTCATGCCGAGCTCGACGCCCTGCACCCGCTGGGTCTCGCCGGTGGGCACCGGGCTGAGCGTGACCGGATCGACGTAGGAGACGTTGCTCTTCTCGACGCGGAAGATCGCCGCGGTGAGGCCGAGCTTGCCGTCGAGCACGGAGATCTTGGCGCCCGCCTCCCAGGTCTCGTTGTCTTCGGGATCAAGATTGGGCTGGGTCGGGCTGACCACCGTGGAATCGTTGGTGGGGAAGGCGCCCTGGGGGGTGAACGACTTGGCGTAGGAGACGTAGTAGGTCTGGGTCTTGGTGGGCTCCCAGATGAGCGAGACCTTGGGGCTCCAGAACTGCGTGTCCGCTTCGGTGTTCACCCAGGTGCCCGGGCTGCCCGCGCAGGTGCCGGCCGTGTTCACGCACCAGTATTTATAGTCCGTCGAATAGCTGTCCCAGCGCGCGCCGGCGAGAATGGAGATCTGGTCGGTGAACCAGATGCGGTCGCTGGCGAAGAAGCCGAAGTCCGAGGTGTCACTGATCTTCTGGCCATTGTTGCCGTAGGGATTGTTGTAGAGGAAGTAGCCGGTCGTGTTGGCGTAGATGGGGTTCCAGATGTGCGAGGTGCCCTTGCTGCCGCTGACGGAGATGAGGGTGCGCTCGTCATTGACCACGTAATAGTCGATGCCCGTCACCACCTCGTGGCGCAGCCACCCCGTGTTGAACTTGGCGATCATGGTGGCGACGTTCTGCGCCGCCCAGCTTTCCTGATCGAAGCCCGGATTGCCGCCGCCGAACGATATGGCGGGGTTGTTGCCCGCGAAGAACTGCCCGGTGCAGCTCGCGGCATAGCTCGCCGGGGTCGCCGGCGTGGAGGAGGTGGCGCCCGCCGCGCAGCCCGGCACCGTGGTGGCGAAGTTGCGGTTGTAGTAGCCGATGCGGCTGTCGTTGGTGATGGTCAGCCAGTCGTTGATCTCGTTCTTGTAGTTCGAGGTGAACATGTTGGCGTCGGAGATGTCGCGGTCAGTCTCCTTGCCGTAGAAGGTGGAGCGCGGCACGCCCCATTCCGTGACCGGCTGGCCGATCGACCCGAACTTCTTGATGTCCCCGAAATTGGGCGTGAGGATCGGCACGCCATAGTCGGGCGTGCGCTCGCCGTGCTGGTACAGATAGTTCAGGTACCAGGTCTGGTTCGTGCCGAGGCCGAAGCCCACGGAGCCCATGAGGCCCCAGCGGTTGGATTCCACGTGGTCGCGGCCGACGATGTCCTGCTCGTTGACCATGCCGACGATGCGCACGGCCGTGGTGTCGTTGAGCTGCTGGTTGAGGTCGAACACGCCGCGATAGAGCGGCCCGGATCCGTACTGGCCCTCGAAATCGTAGACGTTGCCGCGGTGCGCCTGTTTGAGCTCGGTATTGATGACGCCGCCGGTGGTGCCGATACCGAAGCTCTCGGAGCTCGGGCCCTTGAACACTTCGACGTTCTGGTAGGCGAAGCTGTCGCGCACGTACACGCCGAAGTCGCGCAGGCCGTTGATGTAGATGTCGCCCTTGGCCTGGAAGCCGCGGATGCGGAACTGGTCGCCGTTCATGCCGCCGCCGCCCTCGCCGATGGCGACGGTGACGCCCGGGACGTTGCGCAGCGCCTGCTCAAGCGTCGTCACGCCCTGCTGCTGCATCGTCTCCTGAGAGATGACGGTGACGGTCTGCGGCGTGTCCTGGATGGTGCCGGGAAGGCGGGAGAGGCCGGTGGTCGCCTCCAGCGAATTGACCGGCTCTCCGTCGCTGCCGACCACGATGGTGGGCAGGTCGGTCTCGCTCGATCCCGCCGCGGGCGCCTGCGTCTGTTGCGCGAGCGCATCGAGCAAAGGCACCGCAGACATGGTCATCGCCAGTCCCATGGTGACCGTGGAATGCGACATCGCGGGACGAAGTGTCGTCAACGCTCCCATAACTTCTTCCCCCGTGTACTGAGGCCATTTCGACGAATTCAATGCCGAGCGGCATCAAGGAACTTGGTGTGCTGGTCTCGGATTTACCTAAATCAATATTGGTGAAGTCTATACTCTGAGTCGTCCAAAGAAATCGAGGAATTCCCGCTCGAAAACCCAGGCAAATCGGATCGTATATTCATGCAAGTCGGCGCCATCGGCTGGGGCCAGTCAATGGAAGCGGAAGATGCATTGCCATATATCGAGGTATAAGGAACGAGCGCCTGGCCTTGCAACAATTATGTTTTTTATTAGGTCTAAGTTTGGCTGGATCAGAGGTCTTCGTTGCACTCTGATGCTGTGCGTTACAATTCCATACTCGGTTTGAAATCATAATAATTCTGATCTGTATTCTGCTGCCGCGCGTCTATTGACAGGGGCGCCCCTTCACCGGTCCTTGGCTTTCTCCCTTTGCGCATCCACCGCTGCCCGGCGCCGCGCGCCCAGGATCAGAGATGTCTGACGAGCGAATTTCCTACAAGATTCTCAAGGAGATGGACGAAGAGAGCCTGCGCCGGCGCATGGGTGCGTCTCCGGCAGAGGCGGCGCCGTGGGTGCGCGCGGCGGCCCACAACGGCATCAAGACGGCGCAGGTGGCGTGGGGCCAGATGCTGCTTGATGGCGAAGGCACGGCCCGCGACGTGGATGCGGCTCTGCGCTGGTTCAGGATCGCCGGCGATGCCGGCAGCCTCGACGGCATCAACATGGTGGGGCGATGCCACGAACTGGGCTGGGGCGTCGCGCCCGACGCCGCCGCGGCGGAACGCCACTATCGTGCAGCCGCAAGCCTTGGCCACGCCTGGGCGCAGTTCAATCTCGCATCCCTGCTGCTCCAGCCGGACCGCGCGGCGGCCGATCGCGTCGAGGCGCTCGGCTGGTATGTGCGGTCAGCACGGGGCGGAAACGCCAAGGCGATGGCCATGGTCGGGCGGTTCCTGGAGCACGGCTGGGGGCGCCAGCCGCGACCTCTCGCCGCGCGCCGCTGGTACAGGCGCGCAGCCATAGGCGGCGACTATCGCGGGCAGTTCGATTTCGCCCGCACCCGATATGAGGACGGTTTTCGCGACGAAGCGCTGGCATGGTTTGCCCGCTCCATCGAATCCGCGGTGCCGGACTTCTGCCGGCTCGCGGCGGAGGGGCTGAGGGACGCGGGCGATCCGGCCCTCGACGCACTCGCCGCCCGCGCGCTCGCCCGGGCGCAGGATGGAGACGCCCGGCGGGCAGCGCGCGAGGCGGCGCTTCAGGCCGAGGCCGCGGCGCGCAGGCCCGCGCCGCGGCGCCGCCTGACGGCCCGTCTTTCGGCGACGCTCTCCGCCACCCTCCTCGGGCGTCGGACCTAGGAGCGCGAACTCAGTCGCGCGCCAGCGCCGCCACGGGATCGAGCCGCGAGGCATTGCGGGCCGGCAGATAGCCGAAGCCGACGCCGATCAGGCTCGAGCAGACCACCGCCGCGACGATGGAGGAGGCGGAATAGATCAGCGTGAAATTCGAGCCGGAATAAGCGAAGGCCACGCCGAAGCTGAGGGCGAGGCCGATTCCCGCGATGCCTCCCACGAGGCACACCAGCACCGCCTCGATGAGGAACTGGCTGAGGATGTCGCTTTGCCGTGCGCCCACCGCCATGCGCACGCCGATCTCGCCCACCCGCTCCGACACCGACACCAGCATGATGTTCATCACGCCGATCCCGCCGACGATGAGGGAGATGACGGCGATGGCGGCGATGAGAACCGTCATGGTCTCAGTGGTGGCGGTGATGGTGTTGCGGATGTCGTCGGTGTTGATGATGAAGAAGTCCTTGGTGCCATGGCGCTGGGTGAGGAAGCGCGTCACCTGCTGCTCGGCCACGTCCATGGGCGCGTCATCGGTCACCTTCACGGTGATGGAGCGCAGCGAGGTGGACCCGACGAAGCGCGTCTGCACCGAGGTGAAGGGCAGGTAGATGTTGAGGTTCTGGCTGGAGCCGAAGCCCGACTGCTGCGGCGCCACCACCCCCACCACCCGCACGAACACGTCGCCAAGCAGGATCACCTGACCGAGCGGGCTGCCGGGAAATTCGCGGAACAGGGTGCGCCGCGTGTTCTCGTCGATGACGGCTTCGAGCGCCCGGTTGCGCACGCTGTCGTCATCGAAAAAGCGGCCCTGCGCGAGGCGCGCGCCCTTGGCCTCGAAATAGCCCTCGCCCACGCCGTTGACGAGGGCGCTCGCCTCGGTGGCGCCGAAGCGCACGGTGCTGGATTTCGATACGGTCGGCGTCACCGCGGCCACGTAATGCTGGCGCGCGAGGGCGTCCGCGTCGGACACCACCAGAGTCGTGATGCGGCCCGACCGCGTGTCGCCGAAACTGCGGCCGGCGAAGATCTCCAGCGTGTTGGTGCCGAGACTGGAGATGTTGGCCAGCACCTTCTGGCGCGAGCCCTCGCCCAGTGCCACCACGCACACCACCGAGGCGATGCCGATGATGATACCAAGCATGGTGAGGAAGGTGCGTAGCCGATGCGCGTTCATGGCGAGCAGCGCCATCACGAAGGCTTCCCGCAGCCGGTCGGCATAGGCCCGCCAGCGCGCGGCGCGGCCCGAGCCGACGCGCGGACCCTTGGCCGCCTCGCCGCCGAGGCCTGCGGTGCGGGCGCCGCCCGGGCGATCGGCGACGATCTCGCCGTCGCGGATCTCGATGATGCGCTGGGCGCGCTCGGCCACCTTCATGTCGTGGGTGACGATGATGATGGTGCGCCCCTCGGTGTTCAGTTCGTCGAGGATGCGCAGCACTTCGGCGCCGCTGCGCGAATCGAGGGCGCCGGTGGGCTCGTCGGCGAGGATCACGTCGGCGCCGTTCATCAGCGCGCGGGCGATGGAGACGCGCTGCTGCTGTCCGCCGGAGAGCTGGCCCGGCCGGTGGCCGGTGCGGTCGGCCATGCCGAGGCGGGCCAGAATGGCCTCCGCCCGCGTCCGTCGCGCGTCGGGGGTGGCGCCGGCATAGACGGCGGGGATCTCCACATTGCCCAGGGCGGTCAGCTCGCCGAGCAGGTGATAGCGCTGGAAGATGAAGCCGAAATGCTCGCGGCGCAGCGCCGCCAGCGCGTCGGGCTCCAGCGCCGAGGTCTCCTTGCCGCTCACCCGGTAGCTGCCGGAGGTGGGGCGGTCGAGGCAGCCGAGGATGTTCATCAGCGTCGACTTGCCCGAGCCTGACGCGCCGACGATGGCCACCATCTCGCCGGCGCGGATGTCGAGGTCGATGCCCTTGAGCGCCGCGATGGTGCCCTCGCCGGAGGGATACTCGCGCCACACCTGTTTCAGCTGGATGAGCGGCGCCTCCATGCTCACAGCCCTCCCATGGGCGAGGGGGGACGGCGCTGCGACGCGCCCGCGCCCGGAGGCCCGCCTGCGCCCGCCAGGGATTCGCCCGTCACCACCCGGTCGCCCTCGGCAAGGCCGGAGCGGATCTCCGCCGTGACCTTGTCGTTTAGCCCCACCTCGACGCGGCGCCGCTCCACCGTGCCGTCGGCGCTGAGCACCCGCACGCGATAGCCGCGCCCCGCCCGCTCCAGCGCCGTGGCGGGGACGGTGAGGACGCCCTCGGCACGGCCAAGCACGATGTGCACCTCGGCGGTCATGTAGGTCCGCAGCCGCCCCTTGGGGTTCGGCACGTCGAACACGCCGATGTAATAGATGGCGGACGACGTGCTGCTGGACGACGAGGAGGAACTGCTCGTGGTCGTGGCGAAGCTGCTGTCGCTCTTGATGGATTCGGGCGCCGGCTCGATGAAGTCGAGCTTGGCCGTATGGCGCTCGTCGGGCGCGCCCACCACGGTGAACCACAGCGGCATGCCGGGGGCGACGCGCACGATGTCGGCCTCGGAGATCTCGGCGCGCACCGTCATCACGTCCAGATCGCCGAGGATGACGATGGTGGGCGCCGATTGCGAGGCGTTCACCGTCTGGCCTTCCTGCGCCACCGTGGCAAGCACCGTGCCGTCGGCGGGGGCGGTGATGCGGGTGTAGCCGAGATTGGCGCGCGCCGTGTCCACCGCCACCTGCGACCCGACGATCTGCGCGTCCAGGGCGGCGAGCTGCGCGCGCGTCACCTTCACCTCGGCCTCCGCCGTTTCGAAGTCCGCCTGGGAGACCGCCTTCTGCGCCACCATGGTGCGCTGGCGCGCGAGGGTCTGCTCGTTCAGCACGAGCGTCGCCTCCTTTTCCGCCTTCTGGGCGCGCGTGTTGGCGAGCGAGGCCTCGGCGGTCCTCAGCGCGTTCTCCTGGGTGACGGAATCGATCTGGGCGATGAGGTCGCCTTTCTTCACCCGCTCGCCGAGCTTCACCTTGAGCGAGAGGATGCGGCCGGAAGCCTGCGAGCCCACCGCCACCAGCCGGGCCGGCTTCAACGTGCCGCTCGCCAGCACGGTCTCCTCCACCGTCCCGCGCACCACCGGCGCGCTCATCAGGCCGGCGCCGGGCACGGGGGCGGTGTAGCGCGAATAGCCGTAGGCGGCGGCGGCGATGAGGAGCGCGAGCAGCACCCAGCGCCACAGCCGCCGGCGCCGGGGCGGGGCGGCCGCTGCGGGCCGCGGCGGGGCCATCGGAGCGGTGGCCGGCGGGGCGAGGGGAACCTCGTTCAGGGGCGGCAGGGCATTCATGGGCGTACGCGTCCGGTCATTGGCTCGCCAGCGGCGGGAGGCGGGCGAAGTGCGGCCCGGTGTAGCCGTCGACCACCACGGGCGTGGCGCTGTCGACCATGCCGTCCCAGCCGCCGCCGAGGGCCTTGTTGAGGGCGATGTAGTATTTGGCCGTCGAGACCCGGCTCTGGATGAGCTGGGTCTCGGCCGAATAGAGCGAGCGCTCCGCCGTCAGGACGTCGAGGAAGCTCGACGCGCCGTTGCGGTAGAGGGAGCTGGAGAGCCGCGCCGCCTCGCGATAGGCGGTGGCGGCGATCGAGAGCTTGCCGGTCTTGATGCGCTGCTGGGAGAGCGAGACCGAGGCGTTCTCCACCTCCTCCAGCGCTAGCAGCACCGACGACTGGTAGGCCAGGAAGGAGGCGTCGCGCGCTGCCTCGGTCTGGTCCACGATCGCCTTCAGCTGGCCGCCGGTGAAGATGGGCACGGTGAGGGTCGGGCCGAAGGCCCAGCTGATGGAGGAGGCGCGACCGAGATCGCCGAGCTGGGAGCCGCTGGCGTCGATGTTGCCGGAGAGGCTGATGGCGGGATAGCGGTTGGCCTCCGCCTGCCCGATGAGCGCCGTGGACTGGCCCAGCCGGCGCTCGGCCGCGCGCACGTCCGGCCGGTTCACCAGGACGTCGGCGGGGATGCCGCGGGGCACCGGCAGGCGCGGGCTGGGCACCGGGCGGACCGCCGCCATGCGCCGGGCCAGCGCCGACGGCGGCTGGCCGGTGAGCACCGAGAGGCGGTGCACGCTCGCAGCCAGCGCCGCCTCCAGGTCCGGGATATTGGCTTCCGTGCTCGCCACCTGCCCCGAGGCGTTGGCCACGTCCACGGCGGTGGCGGCGCCGGCCTCGAGCTTGCGCCGGGTGAGCGACTCGGTCTCGCGCTGCGAGGCGGCGGTGCGCCGCGCCAGCGCGATCTGCGCCTGATAGCCGCGCGCGTCGGCATAATTGGAGGCGACGTCGCCCACCAGCGTCAGCAGGGCGGCGTCGAGGTCGTCCACCGAGGCATCGACGCCGAAGGCCGCCGCCTCCACGCCGCGCCGGTTGGCGCCGAAGAGGTCGATCTCCCAGCTGGCGTCGAGCCCGGCCTGATACTGGCCGTAGCTGTTGTCCACGGTGACGTCGCCCCCGGAGCTGACTCCGCCGCCGCTGTCGCCGCGCGTGCCCGAGGCGCTGCCGGAGACCTGGGGAAACAGGCCGCCCACCTGCTGGCGATAGCTGGCGCGGGCGGAGCGCACATTGGCCTTGGCGGTGGCGACATCGAGATTGCCGGCCACCGCCTCCTCCATGAGCGCGTTGAGCAGCGGGTCCCCCATGCGCCGCCACCACGCCTTCAGGTTCGGCACCGCCTCGGCGCGGGGCCGCGCGGTGGCGCCCCAATGGGCGGGCACGGACAGCGCCGGCGTGTCGTACTCCGGTCCCACGGCGCAGGCGGCGAGGCCCAGGGCCATCAGGCATCCGGCCACCGGGCCGAACCTTGCGGCAAAGCTGCGTACGGTCATCTCGTGTCGCATCAGTCGAACGTATCCACCCGGATGCGCCCCTCCGCAAGCCAGCGGCCGATCTCGTCCTGCGCCGCTTCGGGCTTCAACCCACCCTCGGACACCAGAATATCGGCGATGGCCGCCTCCACCTCCTGCGCCATGGCACGCCGGCCGCAGATGAAGACCATGGCCTTGCGTTCCACCAGCCAGTCGAAGACCGCCGGCGCATTCTCCCTGAGCCGGGTCTGCACCCGGGCGCCGTCGTCGGGATCGCGGGAGAAGGCGGTATCCATGCGCGTCAGCGTGCCGTCACGCAGCGCCTCCTCGAACAGCTCCTGCCACAGGAAGTCGCCGTCGCGGTGGCGGTTGCCGAAGATGAGCCAGGCCAGCCCCGGCCGCCCGGAGGCTCGCCGCTCGGTGATGAAGCCGGGATAGGGCGCGATGCCCGAGCCGGCGCCGATCATCAGGATGGGCCATTGCGGGTCGGAGGGCGGGTTGAAGCCGGGGTGGGGATCGAGCCGTGCCTCGATCACCGCGCCTTCCGCCGCCTCTCGCACCAGGAATCCGGAGACGCGGCCCACCTGCGGCGTCCCATCTTCCCCGCTCCAGGCGTGCAGGCGGACCGTCAGCTCGATGCGGCCGGGATCGACCCGGCTCGAACTGCCCACCGAATAGGAGCGGTGCCGGTCTCCGCCGCCGGGCGACACGCGCACAAGGTCGCCGGGCCGGAAGGCGAGCTCGCCGGGGCCCTGCAAGAGGATGCGCCAGGTCTCCAGCGTGCCGCCGCGGGCCGGGTCGTCGAGCCGCCGCCGCTCGGCCACCGTGAGCGCGACAGGCGGGCTCACCGGGGCGAGGCCGGGCACCTCGCACTTCAGTTCCAGCTCGGCGCGCAGCACGTCGATCCAGGACACGAAGCGGGCGGAGGGGTCGCCGTCCACCTCCCACAGGGGCACGGCTTCGTCGGCGCCGGCGGCGACCAGCGCGTCGCGCAAACGCCGGCCGCCGCGGCAGAAATGGGCGTGGCTGTGATCGCCCAGCGCGAGGACGGCGACGCGCACCCCCTTCAACAGGCCGGGCTTGAGCGCCTTGGCGAAGCCGCGGGCACCATCGGGCACCTCGCCGTCGCCGGCGGTGGAGGCGACCAGAAGCACGGTGCGGAAGCGGGCGAGCTCGGCCGGCTTCACCGCGCCGAGGGGGGCGAGGGTCGCCCGCTCGCCCGCCGCCGTCAAAGCGTCGCATGTGGCTGCGGCGAGCCGCGCCGCGGTTCCGGTCTGGCTGGCGTGGGCGACGAGGATGTCCGAGCCGGCGGCCAGCGGCCGGGCACGGTTGCGCCGCCAGCGCCGGACCCACGAGACCATGCCGGTCACGCTGAGGCCAAGCAAAGCGAGGGAGATGGCGAAATTAATCGTGCCTGACCATGCGCCGCCCCAGGTGCCCTCATGGATCTGCTTGACCAGGCTCGGGCCGCCGGTGAGCGGCGTGGCGCCGGAATCGGTGACGATGAACGACGCAGGCTTCGTGCCGGCGCCATCGCCGGCCAGCTGAAGCATGACCGTTCCGCCGCGGAACCGGCGTAGGCCGGCAATGCGGGTGGTGTCCAGGGTGCGGGAGGCGATGGTCACGGCCTCGCTCACGGCGATGGGCCGCTTGGTGCGCGGCAGCTGCGGGCGCTGGCCCTCGCCGATGCCCAGCGTCAGCATCACCGCGGTGACCGGCGAGGTGAGGGTGAGGGGCAGCAGGCACCAGCCCACGGCGGTGTGCCAGCCCATGAGGCTGTTGCGGAAGCGCAGCCAGGCGAGGAACGGCCCGGCCACCATGATCCCGAGCATGAGGAAGCTCGCCACCTCCACCACGATGCCGAGGCCGAGCAGCAGCGACTTGTGCAGGCCCTCGGCCGTGCGGAACAGGTCGATGCCGCCCACCGGCGCGGGCGTATGCGCCCCCGTGGCGATCTCCCAGCGGCCGGCGACCTTGGGATCCTGCGACATGACGGTGACGGCGCGGCCGCCGCCGGTCACGCTCACCGCGCCGACCTGTCCGGCAGCCTCGATCTTTCCAAGCAGGGCCGTAAGCGCCGGCACGTCCACGCCGGCGCCCGGCGGGACCGCCGGGGGACCGCTGTTCACGATGGGGCGGAATGACAGGATCGCGCCGGTGACGATGATCACCAGGAACACCGGGAAGAGGATGAGGCTGATCCAGCGATGCAGGAACGCCAGACCAAACCGAACAGGCGCAAGCGACATGACGAACTCCGTAAGGCAGAACGGCACATGCTGGCTGGACGGCGCGAGGCGGGTCTGGCGAAGGACGTTCACGTTATCAATGGATCATACCCGTCCTGGAAATTTGTCCCAGCGCAGCGGCTTCGTAACTGCTCGTCTCACTCGGCAGCCGTGACATATTCGGATACAAAATCGTGCTGGCACGGCACCCGGCGCTCCGCTCAAGTCGCCGGGCCGGGCGCAGAATGCCGGCGCTTTTCCGCCAGCTATGACCGGCAGGCGCGGCCGTGCGTCGCGCCCCGGTGATTTTGGGGACCAATGGAACGCACGCCGCACATTCTCGTCGTCGACGATCACCGCGAGATCCGCGAACTGCTCGCGAAATATCTGGCGCGGAACGGAATGCGGGTGAGCGTTGCGGCCGGCGGCGCCGACATGCGCCAGCAGATGCGCACCGGCACCTTCGATCTCGTGGTGCTCGACATCATGATGCCCGGCGACGACGGGCTCACATTGTGCCGCCAGCTGCGCCAGACCAGCGACATTCCCGTCGTGCTGCTGACCGCGGTGGCCGAGGAGACGGACCGGATCGTCGGGCTCGAGATCGGCGCCGACGACTATGTCACCAAGCCGTTCAATCCGCGCGAGCTGCTCGCCCGCATCCGCGCCATCCTGCGCCGGGCGCAGGGGCCGGCGCGCACGGCGCAGGGCGAGCCGAGCCGCTACCGCTTCGATCGCTGGCAGCTGGATCCCGGCCGCCGGGTGCTGCTCGACGAGAGCGGCAGCGAGGTGCGCCTCGGCAGCGCCGAGTTCCGCCTGCTCCTCGCCCTCGTCACCCGCCCGGGCGTGGTGCTCTCCCGCGACCAGTTGCTCGACATCACCGCCGGACGGCCGGCCCAGGTGTTCGACCGCAGCATCGACAATCTGGTCAGCCGGCTGCGCCGCCGCATCGAGCGCGATCCGCAGCAGCCGGCGCTTATCAAGACGGTGTGGGGTGACGGCTACGTCTTCGCCGCGCCGGTGGAGGTCGAGACGTGAGGCGCCTCGCGCGGTTCCTCTGGCCGCGCAGCCTCGCCGGCCGCCTCGTGCTGCTGCTGGTGGCAACCCTCGCCTTGTCGCAATTGATCCTGGTGATCGTGCTCCAGAGCGAGCACGACAACATCGTCGTGGACATCGTGCGTGGCCAGGCCCTCAGCCAGACGGTGACGCTTGCCCGCCTGATCGAGACCATGCCGGCGGAGGACGCCGACCGGCTCGCCGCCGCCTTCGGCTCCCGCGGCGCCTGCGCGTGGGTCGCCTCCGAGCCGCCCGAAAGCCGGGAGATGACGCGCGCCGAGGACGGTCTTGCCCGCCTGCTCCAGCGCCGGCTGCGTGCGACGGGGGCCGGGCGCCCGGAGGTGCACATCGCCACCGACGGCAGCTGGGAGCGGCTGTGCCCGCAGCGCGCGCCGCGGCCGCGGCGCGACGCCACCGGCGTCGTGGAGGGCAAGAGCTTCGGCATGGTCGCCTTTTCCGTGCCCCTCTCGGGGACACGCTGGCTGCACATGAACACGGTGGTGGTGCTGCCGGGCATCTGGAACCGGCCGACGCTGCTGTCCTTCCTCATTTCCGCGCTGGCGGTCTCGCTGGTCACCATCGCCGGCGTGCGGCTGCAGACGCGCTCGCTGCGATCGCTGGCCGACGCCTCCGAGCGGTTCGGGCGGGGCGAGACGGTGGAAGCGCTCGCGCTGCGCGGTCCGGCGGAGGTGGCGGCGGCGACCCTCGCCTTCAACACCATGCAGCAGCGCCTCAGCCAGTTCGTGCGCGACCGCATGCGCCTGCTGGCGGCCATCAGCCATGACCTGCGCACGCCGCTGACCACGCTGCGTCTCAAGGCCGAGTTCGTGGACGATCAGGAGGTGCGCGCCGACATCGTCGCCACCATCGACGAACTGGTGGCCATCTGCGAGGCCACCCTCGCCTTCACCCGCGCCGAGGCCACCTCGGAGGCGACCCAGACGGTGGATCTCGATGCCCTCTGCGCCGACGTGGTGGAGGAGTTCGCCAGCGTCGGCGCCGATGCGCAGATCGCCGACGAGGGCGCCGACGTGCTGCTGGCCTGCCGCCCCGTCGCCCTGCGGCGGGCGCTGCGCAATCTCGTGGACAACGCCGTCCGCTACGGCCGCCGCGCGAAGGTCACCACCCTGCGCCCCTCGCCGGCAACGGTCTGCGTGCGGGTGGAGGACGACGGGCCGGGCCTCGCCGAGGACCAGCTGGAGCAGGCGTTCCAGCCGTTCGTGCGGTTCGAGCCGTCCCGCAGCCAGGAAACCGGCGGCATGGGCCTCGGCCTCGCCATCGCCCGCAGCATCGTGAAGGCGCACGGCGGGGAACTCACCCTGTCGAACCGGCCGGGCGGCGGCCTCACCGCTGAGATCGCCCTGCCGACCGCCTGACCCAGGGCGAAGTGAGCAGCCCTCTGGCGCCTCAGGGCGCCGGGCTGCCGTGCAGCTGGTGCAGGGCGTCGATGCGATCCTCGATCTCCGGGGTGATGACCACATCCAGCGTCGCGAGGTTCTCCTCCAGCTGAGCCATGGAGGTGGCACCAATGATGTTGGAGGTCACGAACGACCGGCTGGTCACGTAGGCGATGGCGAGCTGGACCACCGTGAGGCCGAGCTCCGCGGCGAGGTCCATATAGGCGCGGATGGCCTCCTCCGCGCCGGGCTTCTCGTAGCGCTGCCCGCGGTTGAATAGCGTGTTGCGCGCGCCGGGTGGCCGCGCGCCGGCGAGATACTTGCCGGTCAGAAAGCCCTGGGCGAGGGGAGAATAGGCAAGGAGGCCCACGTCCTCCTGCTGGTGGAATTCGGCAAGCCCCGCCTCATAGGTGCGATTGATGAGGTTGTAGGCGTTCTGTACCGAGGCGACGCGCGGGCCGATGCCCTGCTGCGCGGCGGCGAGGAAGGCGTGCAGGCCCCAGGCGGTTTCGTTGGACAGGCCGATGTGGCGGGCCTTGCCGGCCTTCACCACGTCGGCGAGGGCGGCGAGCGTCTCCTCGATCGGCACATCGGGCCCGTCGCCGCCGCCGCGCGCGCGGCTGCCGCGGGCGTGGCCGAACAGCGGCACCGCGCGGTCGGGCCAGTGGAGCTGGTAGAGGTCCACATAATCGGTGCCGAGGCGCTTCAGCGAGCCGTCGATGGCGGCGTTGATGTTGCGGGCATTGAGCCGGGTGGGCGCGCCGTCGGCGCGCAGATAGGTGTTGTCCGAGCGGCCGGCGACCTTGGTGGCGAGAATGATCTTGTCGCGTCCGCCGCGGGATTTCAGCCAGCTGCCGATGATGCGCTCGGTAGAGCCCTGCGTCTCGGCCTTGGGCGGGATCGAATAAAGCTCGGCAGTGTCGATGAGATTGATGCCGCGGTCGCGGGCAAGGTCGAGCTGGGCGTGGCCTTCGGCCTCGGTGTTCTGCTGGCCGAAGGTCATGGTGCCGAGCGCGATGGAGGACACCGAAAGGCCGGTGCGTCCAAGAGGACGATAGTCGAGCATGCGGGAGGAGGTCCGGGAGGGCAGAGAGGACGCAGAAGGGACGGCAGGACGCCCCGCCTGTCAATGCGGAACGCTGGTGTCGCGCGCCACTTTCGGCTTCCGCGGACCCTGACCGAACGTCAGGGCGCGCAGGCGTCGCCGGGCCTTTCCTCTGCCGCGAACGGGAAAGGCGGGAGGCGCATCGCGCTCGCCTTGGCCATGGCCTCCTCCAGCGGCGCGGGGAGGCCGAGATAGTGGCCCTGGAGCTCCGTGCAGCCGACCTTGCAGGCGATGGCCAGCTGCTGCGCCGTCTCGATGCCCTCGGCGGTGGCGCCGATGCCGAGCCTTCCCGCGAGCCTGGCGATGGCCTCGACGATCGCCGCGCTGTCGGGCCGCTGCGCCATCTCCGCCACGAAGGAGCGGTCGATCTTGATCTTGTCGAGGGCGAACACCCGCAAATGGCTGAGGCTCGAATAGCCGGTGCCGAAATCGTCCAGCACGATGGCGGCGCCGAGGTCCTTGAGGCGCTGCAGCATGTCGCGGTTGCGCTCGCTCTCGGCGAAGAGCGCGGTCTCGGTGATCTCCAGTTCGAGCCGGCGGCCGTCCAGCCCGTTCGCGGCGAGCGCCTCGCCCACCACCTCCAGCAGATTGCCCGAGCTCAATTGCACCGGCGACAGATTGACCGCGACCTTGATGTGGGACGGCAGAAGGCTCGCGTCGGCGCAGGCCCGGCGCACCACCCAGGTGCCGATCTCGGCGATCAGTCCGGTTTCCTCCGCCAGCGGGATGAAGATGTTGGGATGGATGAGGCCGAGCCGGGGATGGTGCCAGCGCAGCAGCCCCTCGAAGCCGCAGACCGCGCCCGACGCCCGCGAGAAGACGGGCTGGTAGGCCAGCGCGAACTGCCGCTGCGCCAGCGCCTGGCGCAGGTCCGCCTCCATCTGCAGCCGCGCATGCAGCCGCGCGTCCATCTCCGGCGCGAAGATGCAGACGGTGCCGCGGCCCCCGCCCTTCGCCTGATACAGGGCGAGGTCCGCCTGCTTGAGCAGCGCGTCCGCATCGGCGTTGGAATCGTCCGCCACCGTGAGGCCGATGCTGACGCTGATGGAGATGGTGTGGCCCAGAATGCCAAAGGGGCGGCCGAGCGCCTGGATGATGGCGCGGCTGAGCGCCTCGGCCTCGTCCGGCTGGGTCGGCGCGAGGCTTATGACGGCGAATTCATCGCCGCTGAGACGCGCGCACTCCGACGCGCCGGCGCAGGCCCGCAGCCGCTTCGCCACCGCGCGCAGCAGCGCGTCGCCCACCGGGTGGCCGAGGGTGTCGTTCACGTCCTTGAAGCGGTCGAGGTCGAGATAGAGCAGGGCCATGCGCAGGTCGCGCTCGCGCGAGGTCTGCAAGGCCTCCTGGATCTGGGTTCGGAACAGCACGCGGTTGGCGAGGCCCGTGAGGTCGTCGTGGTGGGCGAGGAAGCGGATGCGCCCCTCGCGCTCCACCAGCACCTCGTTCTGGCGCCGCGTCTCCTCGATGGCGTCCTTGGCCCGGGCGTTGGCCTCGGCCAGGTTGGCGACCATGGTCTTGAGCGCGGTGATGTCGGTGCGGATGGCCACGGTGCCGCCGTCGGCGGTGTGGCTCTCCTTCATCAGCACCCAGCGTCCATCGCCGAGGCGCCGTTCCAGCGGCTGGTTTGCGGCGCGGTGCCAGGCCAGGGTCATGGCGACGAACTGGTCGACGTCCTCGCTCTCGGTGTCGAACTGCCCGGCATGCGCGCCCTTGCGCACGATCTCCTCATAGCGTGCGCCGGGGACCATGAAGGGCGCCGCGCGCGGGTAGAGGTCGCGGAAGGGCTGGTTGCAGGTGACCAGCCGGTCGTTGGGGTCCCACATGGCGAAGCCGTCGGACATGGCGTCCACGGCATTGGCGAGCACGGCAGCGGCCCGCGTCCGGTCGGCCTCGGCGATCTCGCGCTGCCGCAGGGCGATGAACAGCGTCGCGGCGAAGATGGCGATGGCGAGCCCGGCCAGGGTCGCGCCGGCCGTGGTGCGGTCGCGATCCCGCCTCCAGGCGGCCATCGCCACGTCCAGCGGCTCGGCGAGGACGACGCGCACCTCGTTGTAGAGCGAGGTGCGCACCACGGCGAGCACCTCCTCGCCGTCGATGACGCGGGTGAAGGCCTTCCCGCCCGCCGGGCGCATGCCAAGCGCGTTGGGCCTCACCTTGCCCGTCTGGACCTCGTCGTGGGGCAGGGCGGCGATGAGCTGTCCATCCGGCCGCTCCAGCAGGATGCGCGCGCCGGGAGTCACGTCGGTCTCCGAAAGCAGGCTCATCAGCGTGCCGATGGGAACTTCCGCGACGGGGATGACGCCGTTCCAGCCCGAGACGACCCGCGCCACATAGAGCGACCAGTCGCCGGTGATGGGGTTGAGCACCGGCCCGAGCAGGGTCATGGGTTCGCGCTGGAGCGCGGCAGCGGTGATCGGCAGCGAACGGTTGGCGCGCCGCATGCGCGCCGAAGCAAGAACGGCGCTGTCGGGACCCACCAGCAGAAGGTCGCGGAAGGCGAGGGTCTGGAAGTTGAGGCCGCGCAGCAACTCGGCCGCCGCGGGCCTGTCGGTCGGCGAAACCCGCGCGGCGGCGAACAGGTTCGGCAGGCTCGCCAGCGCGCCGTGGACCTGGAGAAGCTGGCGATTGAGCGCATTTTCCACCGCCTGGGCGGAGCGCTCCAGACTGGTTTGCGCCGAGGGCATGGCGACGGTCTCGCCGCGGTCGAGAAGCAGAGCCGTACCCGTCGCCAGCAGCAGCAGGAGTAGGCTCATGCCGCCGACGACGATCAGCTTGAGGCGATGCCAGATCATGCGCGGCGGATGCCAGGGCTCTGCACGGCCTATTCGGCCTTGACGGTGAAGGTGTGGGTGGGCGCCAGATGGAGGTTCCATGCCTCGGCGCAGGGCGCGCCGCAGCGCTCGATCCAGCGTGGCAGCGAGATCTTGCTCAGCAGCTCCTGGCGCCGCGCCTCGTCCGCCGCGGAGGCGGGCACGAGCTTCATGGGCGGGCCGCCGGAAGCGCCGCATGCGATGGCGCCGGTGTTGCAGGCGAGACCGCGCGCGGTATCGGCCTCCGCCTGGTCCATGATGCGGCGTTCGAGGTCGGCGATGCCGGTGCTGATGATCTTCTGGTCCTCCGGCGACAGCGCGTTCCAGGCGACCATGTTGGCCCCGAAGAAGGACAGGCCCCAGGTGATGGCCATGCTGTGCACGTAGTCGGTGATGCCCTGAAGGCCGATCTCGTAGCCGCTGAGGGTGCCGGTGACGGCGCAGTCGACCACGCCGGACTTCAGCGCACTCACGATCTCCTTGAAGGGCAGCAGCACGGGCACCGCGCCGAGCGCGGACATCAGTTCGGACTGGCCCACCGAGGAGGTTCTGATCTTGCGGCCGGCGAGGTCGGTGAGGCCGGAGAAGGGCCGGGTGCAGAACAGCACCTGGGCGGGATAGGCATAGACCGCGAGGAGCTGGATATCGTAGCGCACGCGCAGCACTTCGGCGAGATGCTCGCGGAAGCCGGCGATGCTGCGCCGGAGCGTCGCCATGTCCGGATTGAGGACCGGCAGGTCCACGGCGTTGAGCTCGGGGTCATCCCCTGACACGAGGGACAGCAGGGCGGTGCCGAAGGGGACCACGCCGAGCCGCATGAGCTGGAGCATCTCCTGCCCGCGCAGTCCGCCCCCGTCGAACGGGCGGATGCTGGCGGTGATGCGGCCGTTGGAGCGCTCGGCGATCTCGTTCTGCCAGAACGGCTGCTCCAGCTTGGTGTATTGGGTGACGCCGGCGAGGCCCCCAACGATCTGCAGGTGGATCCTGCCATCGCCCGCATGTTCGGCGGCCGCCGGAGGCGTGCCGGCGAGGAGAGCGAGTAGCGTGAGGGCCGCTCCCCCCAGACGTTTCACCAGCCCCTGGGGCGCAGAAGTAGAAGCGACAGTACGTCCATACATGATCTGCGCCTTCGCGCTCTCTGTTATCGTTCCAAGAATAGGCTCGATGACGGAAGGACGAAACGGCTAATCGCCCTGCGGCACAGGCAATTTCGCGCAATCGTGAGCGTTGCCATTGGGTTTGCGAGCGCCAGCCGGGCAGGAACGAACCCGGTGGCGCAGCATTGATACCGACAAAGTTCAAATGTCGGGAGTGGCGACGCGTGACGGTCTCCCATTTTAGCGGTATCGCGCCTGCCTCGGCGGTCCAACGGCGACCCCAGGCCGGCTCTGCGGCCCAGGCGGGCAGCATCCTCGTGGAAGGGCACAATTGCTTTCGCGCCCTTCCCGCGAAACGCGCCGCGATGCTCATCGACGGCTGCGAATATTTCTCCGAACTGGAGGCGGCGCTGCGCCGCGCGGTCCGGTCGATCGTTATCGTCGGCTGGGATTTCGACGGTGGTGTCCGCCTGCGCCCGCAGGGCGGCGCTGGTTGGGACCTCGGTCCCCTGCTGCGCCGTCTGGTGGAGGCGCGCCCGGAACTCGAAGTGCGGATCCTGATATGGAGCAGCGCGGTCCTGCACGGGCCGAGCTCGCCCCAGGAACTGCTATTCGGCTCGGCGTGGCAGGATCATCCGCGTATTTCACTGCGCCTCGATACCACCCACCCGATCTATGCCTCCCATCATCAGAAGATCGTGTGCATCGACAGCGCCCTCGCGTTCGTCGGCGGTATGGATATCACGGTGGATCGCTGGGACACGCCCGAACATGTCGTGGATGATCCGCGCCGGGTGTGCCCGAACGGCAAGAGCTACGGTCCGGTGCACGACGTGATGCTGATGCTGGACGGCCCCGCCGCGGGCGCCGTCTGCGCCCTCGCCAGCAAGCGCTGGAAGGCGGCCACCGGCGAGGAGATGCCTGCGGCGCCGGGCGACGTGGAGCCCTGGCCGGCGCATCGCACGGCCGACTTCACGGGTGTCCGGGTGGGGCTGGCGCGTTCGCTGCCGGCCTGGGCGGCGCGCCGTCGCATCAAGGAGGCACCGCGCCTCATCGAGGACGTCCTGCGCTCGGCCCGCCGCAGCCTCTATATTGAGGCGCAATACCTTACCGCCGACCACATCGGCCATATCCTCACGGAGCGGTTGAAGGCGCCAGAGGGGCCCGAAATCGTCGCTGTGGTCAGCGACGTGACCCACTCCTTCCTGGAACGGGTCATCATGGGCGCCAACCGCAATCGCATGATCCGCCGGCTGCGGCGGGCGGATCGCCATGGGCGGCTTCGAATCTACCACCCCATGGCGCCGGGGCCGGATGGCGGCTGCCCCATCCTGGTGCATTCCAAGCTGATGATCGCCGACGACCAGTTGCTGCGCATCGGCTCCTCCAACCTCAACAACCGCTCCGTGGGTCTCGATACCGAGCTTGAGGTGGTGATCGAGGCGGCGGGGGCAGACGACCGCGAGGCCATCACCCGCCTGCGGGATCGCCTTCTCGGCGAGCACCTCGGCGTGCCGGCAGAGCGCCTGGCGGAGGTCGTGGCCGAGACCGGATCGCTGATCGCCGCGGTGGAGCAGCTCAACGTCGGTGAGCGCCGTCTGGAGCCGTTCCGCGCCATGACCAAGCCGGGCGCCCTCGACCCCATCATCGGCTCGTCGCTGCTCGATCCCACGGAGCCATTCTCGTGGGCGGGCCTGTGGAACGGCCTCTGGCCGAAGCGGCCGGATCAGACCTGAGGCTGATCAGTCCTTCCCTTGGCGTGGCGGAACACCGCCTCGCTCACGGCGAACACGCTCAGGCCGAGGGCGAGTGGCGTCAGGAAATAGACGATGCGGAACACCAGCAGTGGGCCGATGAGGGCCGCGCCGGGGATGAGGTGCTGAACCACCGTTTCCACGACGCCAAGCCCACCCGGCACATGCGACACGAGGGTCGCGGCATTGGCGGCCACATAGGCCGCTGCAACCGCCGGATAGCCGGTGTCGCCAAGGTGCCGAAGCACCTGGTGGAGGCAGGCGGCGACAAAGGCGAAATTCACCGTTCCGACCGTGACCTGCGCCGCCGCGATCCACAATGGCGGACGGCGCAGCCGCCACACCTGCCGGCGCAGATTGCGCTCGGGTATGGCGGCGAGGGCGAGATAGAGCGCCGGAATGGCCAGCGCGGCGCCAGCCAGAGCCAGAACGGCGCCCGGCGGCAGGCCTATCATCCGGCTGCCCGTCGCCGGATCGACCAGGAGCATGATGCCGCAGAGGGTGCACAGGCCCATCGCGACGGTGAGGCCGCAATAGAGCACCACCTGCGCGACCTCCGCCGCACTCAGGCCCCAGCGCGCATAAAAGCGGTAACGGATGGCGCCCGAACTGAGCCCGGCAAAACCGATGGTATGGCCCACCGACAGGCTGGAGAAAGAGGCGAGGGCCGCCTGGCGCCATCTGAGCGGCTTGCCCGCGCAACGCAACGCCAGATAATCGAACAGCGTGAGCGTAAGATAGCTCGCCGCGGCGAACAGCGCCGCGAAGGCGAGGCCGCCCGCCGGCACAGCCATGATCGCTGCAAGAAGCTCCGCGGGGCTGTAGTCCCGCAGCGCCCGGTAGAGCAGGAAGCCGCCGAGGGCCACCGCCGCTGCGAAGGCGCAGATCTGGAAGGCGCGGGATGAGAGAACGGCCTTGGCTCGTGCTCCAAGGCTCCGCCGACGCGGGATCCGTCCCGCTTCCGCCGCGGTCAAACCGTCACCTCGCGCGCCGGCACCGTCCCGGAGCGTGCGGCTCCGCTGTCGGTCACGGCGGTCCCCACGGTCGGCGCGATGAGGAGGTCGGCGCACAAAGGCAGATGATCCGAGGCCACCGGAGCCTCCTTTTCCGTAACGATGCGCACGTCCGCCACGTCGACGCCGCCGCGCACGAAGACGTGGTCGATGCGCAGGGTAGGCCAGCGGCCGGGGAAGGTGGGCCGGGGCCGCCGGCCGTCGGCCAGCTGGACGTCCTGAAGGCTGCGGGCCAGCAGGCGATAGGCGGCGGATGAGGGGCGGGCGTTGAAATCGCCCAGCAGGATGGCCGGCCCCTCACACGCCGGGTTGCCCAGCCACTCGCGGCCGAGAAGCGCGGCGGCCTGGGCGATGCGCTCGCCGGGCATCAGTCCGAGATGGGTGTTGATGACCTGCACGGGGCGTCCGGCGACAGTGATCTCCACCCACAGCGCGCCGCGCGGCTCCTGCCACTTGGTGTGGCGGCCGGGCAGGGTGCCCGCCTTGACCAGCCGCATGGGCAGGTGGGTCAGGATCGCGTCGCCATACAGCTCTTCCACCACCCGCATGGCCGGATGGAAATGATGGGCCATGCGCAGGGCGCCGGCGATGGCGAGGGCCTGATCGACGCCGCCGCTGCGCAGCCGGTTCACGTCCAGCTCCTGCAGCGCCACCACGTCCGCCCCGGTGCGGGCGACGAGGGCGGCGATGCGCTCGGGGGCATAGCGGCCATCGACGCCGAGGCAGCGCCGCACGTTGTAGGTGAGAACGCGCAGGCGAGCGGGTCCGATGGGGCGCGCGTCGTCCGGTGCGTCGTCGGTCTTTCGGTCCATGTCCATGGACCGTCAACGCCATCCAAGCGCAAGCGGATCCACACCGGTGCCGGACCGCCCCATCGCCGGCGGGCCGCTCGCCGCACCTCCGCGCGAAGGGCGGCGCATGTCACGCTTCTTGCTTGCGGCGCGGCATGGCGATGAAATTCTACATGACGCCGGGCTCGTGCGACCGGCATCCACATCCTGCTCGAGACGCTGGAGCTGCCGTTCGAGGCCTGGATCATCAATATCCCGGCCGGCGACCACCTGCGGCCCGACTATCTGAAGATCAACCCGCGGGGCACCATCCCATCGCTGGTTCTCGATGACGGACAGGCACTTACGGACTTCAAGTCCATCGCTTTGTGGCTCGCGAGAACCTATCCCCGCGGCAAGCTGCTGCCGGCGGACGCGGCCGAGGCGCAGAAGGTCATCGACCTCATGGAGTTTGCCCTCATCCAGCTGCACGGGGAGGGTTTCACCCGCGTCTTCGTCGCCGATCGCTACGTGGCGCAGGAGAGCCAACAGGGCGGACGTCTGAAAGACGACGTGACCGCCCACGGCCGCGAGATCGTCAGCCAGGCCTTCGAGGTGCTTGAGAAGAAGATGCCCGAGACCGGCTATGTCGCCGGGCCGGACTTCACCATCGCCGACGCCGCGCTGTTCTACAACGAGTTCTGGGCCGACCGCACGGGCATCAAGCTGCCGCCCCGCGTGGAGGCCCACTATCGCCGGGTGCGGGCCCGCCCGGTGGTGCGGCAGGTGCTGGCGGAGGAGGGCTACAGGACCTGACCGCCCGAACGCCGCGGGATTTGCACGCGGCGCTTGTCCTGGATCAGAAGACATGGCCGCAAGGGCGGCTATCCTTGCGTCATGTCCATGCCCCAGCCGCCCATTGCCACGCCCGATGCCTACCGCCAGTCCCCTGAGGCGCTGCTTGCCCGCCTCGCCAGCGACGCGGAGGCCGGCCTGGCCGCCCCGGAGGCGGAGCGGCGCCTGGCCGCCGCCGGCCGCAACGCGCTGGACGTGGTGCCGCCGCGGCCGGAATGGCTGAAGTTCCTCGCCCAGTTCGCCAATGTGCTGGTGCTTCTGCTGGTGGCCGCGGCGGCGGTTTCCGCCGCCGTCTGGCTGTGGGAGCGCGACACCCCCGCGCCCTACGAGGCGCTCGCCATCTTCGCCATCGTCTTGATCAACGCGCTGATGGGCTATCTGCAGGAAGCCCGCGCCGAGCGCGCCGCGGCGGCCCTGCGGCAGATGACGGCGGCCCGCGCCCGCGTCATCCGGGACGGCATTCCGCGCGCGATAGACGCGGCGGAGCTGGTGCCGGGCGACATCATCCTCATCGCCGAGGGCGACACGGTGCCGGCCGACGCACGGCTCCTCCACGCCACCGCCCTCCAGACGGTGGAGGCGGCGCTGACCGGGGAAAGCCTGCCGGCGGCGAAGGCGGTCGCGACCCTCGACGGCCCGGCCGAGCCGGGCGATCGCCGCAACATGGTGTTCAGCGGAACGGTTGTGGTCTACGGCCACGGCCGCGCGGTGGTGACGGCCACCGGCATGGCCACCGAGATGGGCCGCATCGCCGGCCTGATGGAGAAGGCGCCGGACGAGCTGACGCCGCTGCAGCGCGAGCTGGAGCGGGTCGGGCGGGCGCTCGCCGTCACCGTGCTGGTGATCGCGGCGGTGATGATCGGCACGCTGTTTCTGGTCGGCGACGTGCATGGTGTCGCCCAGACGTTCGACGTGCTGATCCTGGGCGTCGCGCTGGCGGTGGCCGCGGTGCCGGAGGGCCTGCCGGCGGTGGTGACCGCCGTGCTCTCCCTCGGCATGCAGCGCATGGCGCGCCACCGCGCCATCGTGCGCCGGCTGTCGGCGGTGGAGACGCTGGGCTCCGCCACCGTCATCGCCTCCGACAAGACCGGAACGCTCACCCGCAACGAGATGACGGTGCGCCGGGTGGTGACCGCCAGCGGCGCCGTCCATCTCGGCGGTACGGGCTATGGGCCGGACGGGGCGGTGGATCTTTCGCCTTTGGCCGGCGGCTCGCAGAGCGCCCTGCGCGCCGAGCTGGAGCGCGCGCTCACCGCCGCCGAGCGCGCCAACAATGCGGTGGTCAGCGAGGCCGGGGCGGACTGGGGCGTCCAGGGCGACCCGACCGAGGGCGCGCTGATCGTCGCCGCCCGCAAGGCAGGGCTGGAGCGGGCCGCGCTGGAAGCCCGCTTCGCCCGCATCGGCGAGGTGCCGTTCTCGTCCGAACGCAAGCTCATGAGCACGCTGCACAGCGATGCGGCGCGCCCCGGCCGGCTGGTGATGGTGACGAAGGGCGCGCCGGACGTGCTGCTTGCCCGCTGCACCCACGAGCTGGTGGGGGAGGGCGAGGTCGCGCTTTGCGCGGACCGGCGGGCCGCGATCCTGGCCGGCAACGATGCCCTCGCCGAGGAGGCCTTGAGAACGCTCGCGGTGGCCTTTCGCATCCTGCCCGTCGGCGGGCCGGACGCGGGCTCCTTCGCGGCGGAGCACGAGCGCGACCTCGTCTTCATCGGCCTCATCGGCATGATCGACCCGCCGCGCGCCGAGGCCCGGGCCGCGGTGGAGCGGGCGCACGGCGCCGGCATCCGCGCCATCATGATCACCGGCGACCATCCGCGCACCGCCGCCATCATCGCCGCCGAGCTGGGCATCAGCGCGGACCGCCGCGCAGTGAGCGGGGCGGAGCTCGCCGCCATGAGCGACGCCGACCTCGACCGGACGGTGCGCGCGGCCTGCGTCTACGCCCGCGTCAATCCCGAGCACAAGCTGAGGATCGTGCGCGCGCTCCAGCGCACCGGCGAGACCGTCGCCATGACCGGCGACGGGGTGAACGACGCGCCGGCGCTCAAAGCCGCCGACATCGGCATCGCCATGGGGATCACCGGCACCGACGTGTCGAAGGAGGCGGCCGACATGGTGCTGGCGGACGACAATTTCGCCACCATCGTCCATGCCGTCGCCGAGGGCCGGGCGATCTTCGCCAACATCCGCAAGTTCCTGCGCTATCTGCTCTCGTCGAACATCGGCGAGGTCACCACCATGTTCCTCGGCCTGCTTCTCGCCGACGCCTTGGGACTTGCCGCCATGGCCCCGGAGGGCGCCCTGGCCCTGCCGCTGCTGGCGACTCAGATCCTGTGGATCAACCTCATCACCGACGGACTGCCGGCCCTCGCCCTCGGCATCGACCCCGCCGACCCCGACGTGATGACCCGTCCACCCCGTCCCCGCGGCGAAGGGGTCATCACCGCCCGCATGTGGGCAGGCATCTTCCTCGTCGGTGCGATCATGGCCGCGGGCACGCTTTTGGTGCTGGACCTTTCCCTGCCGGGCGGGCGCCTCGCCGGCAGCGGTTCGCTTGCCTACGGCCAGACCATGGCCTTCACTACCCTCGTCCTGTTCCAGCTGTTCAACGTGTTCAACGCGCGGTCCGACGAGGAGAGCGCCTTCCGCAACGCCTTCGCCAATCGCTGGCTGCTCGGCGCGGTGGCCATCTCGCTCGGGCTGCACGCGCTGGTGATCTATGTGCCCCTGCTGCGCGAGGCTTTCTCCACCGTGCCCCTCAGACCCTTCGACTGGCTGGTGTGCGCCGCCGTCGCAAGCTCGGTGCTGTGGCTGCGGGAATTGTCCAAGCTGGCGATGCGGCGTCTGGGGCGGGCGCGCCCCGACCGCCCGCGGGCGTAAGAGGCCGCGGGCGGCTGCGACGCTTCGGCGGGCGCGGTGTCGTCTGCCTGTCAGAATTGCGTCGTACGCCACCGTCTCCGGCGTCCCGTTTCCGCGCCGCCGCGCGGCCCGCCCCACCGCGCTGGTGGACAGTTGAGGGCGGGTCCGCGTGCCGCGATCGAGGAGGGGCAGCATGCACAAGACCCAGATCGTCGAGGAGCTTGGCGAGAGCGGCCTGTTGCTTCCGGCCCTCATCGAGACCGCGCTTCAGGCCAACGACCGCGCCAAGCTGCGCATGACCGCTTTGCAGGACGCGGCCGCCCGTGCCCGGACGCCGCTCGCCCCATTCCGATCCCTCGATGCCGAGGCCCGCGCTGCCGGTGCCGGCGAGGATGGCCTTGATGCACTGGTGAAGGGGGCACGGGCGCTGGAGGGGGGCGGAACCGCCGTCGCCGGTGCGCGCCGTCTGGTGGACGGGGTGCTGGACGACATCGCCCTGATGATCGCGCCGCTCGCCGCCGCGCCGCCGACGGGGCCGGACGCCGAAGCTTTCGCCGCCCGCCTCGCCGCCCTCAGGACCGCGTTTTCATCGGTCGCGGCGGACGTGCTCGCCGACGCCGCGCTGGCGCGCCTCACCTCCGCCCGGCGCGGCGGCGACGACAGCGCGCACCTTCTCGTCATGGACCTGCACAAGGCGCTGAACCAGCTCGCCGCCTCCATCTCGGTGGAGAGCGTGGCCGGCGCCCGCACCCTCGGCGTCCGCGAGGAGGACCGCCCGCGCATCGCCGCCTTCATGGCCGGCCTCGATGCCACGCGCGGCCTCGCCTTCGGCCATCCCGGCCTCGACACCACGGCGAGCCGCTCGGGCGCGCGCCTCATCATCCAGAACGACATCGGCACCACCGATGCCCATGTCATCATCGTCGCCGTGTCGGGGCTCACTGCCACCGTCACCTATACCGACGTGCACCGTTCCCGCGCCAAGTTCTTCGTCGGCCTGTTCACCCCCTTCGATGCGGAGTGGACGCCCCTGGCCGAGCGCAGCGCCGCAGGGCTCGCGGACGGCGGGCGCTTCCATCTCGTCACCGGGCGCTACACGGCCCGGGACGAGGCCGGCCTTGACGCCTTCCTCGCCGGCGTCGGCGGCAACCTCGTCTTCCTCATCGACTGGAACAAGGCGCGCAAGCAGCTCCAGACCTTCGTGGACAAGGCCACCGCCATCCATCTCCTCGGCGAGGCGGCGCGCACGCGGCGCGGGCATCGCGCCTTCCTGGAGCTGGGCGGCGCGGAGCTGGTGTTCGACGCCGTGCGCCGGAGCGCCGAGGGCCGGGTGCCCTACGGCGCCCGCCTCGACCGGGTGTTGGGGCAGCCGGCGGTGGCACGGCTTCTCGGCGAGGTGTTGCGCCTCGCCAGCGCGGGGCTGTCCAACCATCGCTCGGTGCGCCTCATCCGCGACGAGGTGCGGGCGGAGCTCGCGCGCAGCTTCGGCTCGGCCGAGGAGGAGATCCTCGCCGTCGCGCTGCGCCAGCTCGGCATCGTGCGCATGCTGGCGGCTGAGGTGGCCGCAGCGCTCGACACCATCGCGGACTTTCCCGAGGTCGCCCGCACCGTTCTGCGCGACCGCGCCAAGCGGCTGGAGGAGAAGGGGGACCGGCAGGTGGTGGCGGCCCGCGAGCACGCCACCGGGCCCTTCGGCCGCGGCCGTCGCTTCCTGCCCGTGACCGATGCGGCGGAGGAGGCGGCCGACGCCTTCGAGGAGGCGGCTTTCCTGCTGAGTGCCGCGCGGCTGGAGGCCAGCGCCCCGGCGGCGGGGGCGCTGCGCGATCTCGCCGAGGTGGCGGTCGCCTGCTGCTCGGACATGGTGCGCGCCACGGCCGCTGCCTGCGAGGGCTCGGCCGGCCGGCGCGAGGACATGTCCGACGCGCTGGAGGCCATCGACGCGGTGATCGAGGGCGAGCGCCGCGCCGACGCCGCCCACCGCCGCGTGCAGGAGGCGGCCCTGAGCCCCGCAGCGCCGGATGCGGGGGTGCGCGCGGAAGCGCTGGTCGGCACCCTTGAGCTCGCCCGCGCTCTGGAGACCGGCACCGACGACCTCGCCCGCGCGGCCCTTGCGCTGCGGGCATCCATCCTTGAGGAGGTGACGCAGTGATGCCGGCGACCCAGAACACGGCGCTTGCCTCGCCCGCCCTTGCCTCGCCCATCCTCGCTGTGCCGGCCGCGCAGGGCCCCATCGCCTTCATCGGCCGGGGCGGCACGTCCGCGCCGCTCGATCCTGCGGATTTCGGCTCCAAGGCGGCCCAGCTCTGGCGCATGCAGGCCCTGGGGCTGAACGTGCCCCCGGCCTTCGCGCTCTCCACCGCCTTTTGTGGCGGGGAGCGCGCGCCCAAGCGGGTGGAGCGCCTGCTGGAGGAGGGCATCCAGTATCTGGAGCGCGTCACCGGACGCGGCTTCGGCGACCGCCGCCGCCCGCTGCTGGTGTCGGTGCGCTCCGGAGCCGCGCAATCCATGCCGGGCATGCTGGAGACGGTGCTGGACGTGGGCAGCACGGCGGAAACCGTCCGCGGCCTCATGCGGCTCACCGGCAATCCGCGCCTCGCCATGGACTGCCGGCGCCGCTTCATCGAGGCCTATTGCGAGGTGGTGGCCGGCCTGCCGCGGGCACCGTTCGAGGCGGCCCTGCGCGATCTGGTGGCCGCCGAGCAGGCGGGCTCTGACCGCGGTCTCGACCCGGAAGCGCTGGAGCGCCTCGCGCAAACCTATCTCGACCTCGCCCGCGACAGCTTCGGCTGCATCGTTCCGGCCGAGCCCGCGACGCAGCTTGCCGAGGCGGTGGAGGCGGTGTTCCGGTCCTGGGCCGCGCCCAAGGCGCAGGACTATCGCCGCATCAACCATCTGGAGCACCTCGCGGGCACGGCGGTGACGGTGCAGGCCATGGTGTTCGGCAATGCCGGCGCCCGCTCCGGCTCGGGCGTCGCCTTCTCGCGCAATCCGGCCACCGGCGCCCCGGGTCTTTATGCCGACCTGCTGTTCGAGGCGCAGGGCGAGGACGTGGTCTCCGGCCGCCGCCAGCCGGTGGGGCTGAAGCGGCTGGCGGCCGCGCAGCCGGGCCTCGCGGACGAGCTCAAGGCCGGCGTCGCTGCGCTGGAGCGCCACTATCGCGATGTGCAGGACGTGGAATTCACCTTCGAGGAGGGCCGGCTCTTCTTCCTGCAGACGCGCGCCGCCAAGCGCACCCCGCGCGCAGCCCTGCGCATCGCCGTGGACCTCGTGGCCGAGGGGCTGCGCAGCCCGGGGGAGGGCCTCGCCCTGCTGAACGGGGTGGACCTCGACGCGCTCGTCACCTCGCGCTTCGCCGGCGCGGCCGAGCCGGTGGCGGCGGGCGTTCCAGCCTCGCCGGGCACGGTGAGCGGGCGGGCGGCATTCGACGTGGACGCGGCGCGCCGCCTCGCCGAGGCGGGGGATCCCGTCATCCTCCTGCGTCCTGACGTGGCCACCGACGATATCGCCGGCCTGGCATTGGCCGCCGGCATCCTCACCAGCGTCGGCGGGCGCACCGCCCACGCCGCGGTGGTGGCGCGCCAGCTCGGCCGCGCCTGCGTGGTCGGCTGCGGCGCCCTTGCCATCGATCCGGCGCAGCCCCGCGCCCGCCTTGGCGGTGCGGAGGTGGGGGAGGGCGACTGGCTCTCCCTGGACGGTGAGGCGGGCCTCGTCTTCCTCGGCCGGCGCGAGGTGATCTCGGCGCGGCCCGAGGCCGAGCTGGCCGTGGTGGCGGGCTGGCAGGCAGTGGCCGCCGAGGGCGGCTGAGGCCGGCGCGGGCCCGCCGTCGGGCACGGTTCATCAGCGCAGCTCATGGGTGGGGCGGGCAAGTCTCATTTCTCACCGGCTCCGGTTCGGGCTACCGTCCAGAGGGCACCCTTAGGGATTCGGCATGGATGGACGAGTAGACGGCGCGTCCGGCTCCACGACGCGCTATGTCGCCGGCGCATTGTTCGGGCTGGCGAGCGTGACGATCTGGGCGGGCTGGATGTCGGTCACGCGCCTCGGCGTCACCACCTCCCTCAGCGTCTATGACATGACCATGCTGCGCTTCGGCACGGCCGGCCTCGTGCTGCTGCCGGTGCTGCTGCGCGAGGGGCTCGGCCTCGACCGCGTCGCGGCCTGGCGGCTCCTGGTCCTCATCTGCGGGGCCGGGGCGCCTTATGCGGTGGTGGCGAACATGGGGCTGCGGACCACGCCGGCGGCAGAGGCGGGCGTCCTCATCCCCGGCGTGATGCCGCTGTTCGTCGCCCTCATCTCCGCTTTGCTCCTGGCGGAGCGCTTCGCCCGCGTGCGCAAGATCGGCTATGCGCTGATCTCCGTCGGCGTCGTGCTTATCGCCGGCGTGTCGGCCGCCGTGTCCGGCATCTCGACCGGCCATCTCCTGTGCCTGTCCGCCGCCTTCATCTGGGCCTGCTACGCCGTTGTGCTGAAGCAGAGCCGCTCGGCGCGCTGCATGCGGTGGCCATCGTCTCGGTGGGATCGGCGGTGCTGTTCGCGCCGTTCTATCTGGCCATCCATGGCCTGAAGCCGATGGATGCGCCGCTGAGCAGCATCCTCTTCCAGGCCTTCTATCAGGGCGTGCTTGCCACGGCTGTCTCGCTGTATCTGTTCGCCAAGGCGATCACCCTGCTGGGCGCCTCGGCCGGCGCCGCCTTCGGCGCCTTCGTGCCGGTGATGGCCGCCCTGCTGGCCATCCCCATCCTGGGCGAATGGCCGAGCGGGCTCGACTGGCTCGGCATCATCTCGGCCACCATCGGGGTCTATCTCGCCAGCGGCGGGCCTCTTCCCGCCCGCCGCTAGCGCATTCACGCGGCTCGCGCCGCCGTCCTTATTGGGCGGCCTCGATCATTTGGCGGGGACGACCGCGATGTCCTTCACCTCGCGGCTCACGCCCGCCACCTTGCCCACGCCGGTGGCCTTGCCGGATGCGAGATCGACGCGGTAGAGCATCGGCCCCACCATCAGCCAGCCTTCGTTCGCCCCCTCGTCCATGGTCACGATGTCGAAGGCGTAGCCCTTGCCCTCGGCACCGGTGGCGCCGACGGTGTTGAGCAGGCCGTCATTGGGCGGCGCCTGCTTCACCAGCACGCCGAGCTTGCCGTCGATGTCGTAAAGCGCGGTCTCCTTGGAGCCCTTCACGGAATTGGTGTAGGCGCCGGCCACGATCATGGGGGCCTTGCCGGCGTTCTTGTCGGCGTCGGCGAACTTCAGCGTGCCGTCCTTCGTCACCTTGCCGTCGTCCACGTTCACGCGCAGGTTCGTGCCGTCGCTGCCGATGACCCGCAGGCGGTCGGCCACGGGGTTGAAGTCCACGGTGGCCATGGCGCCGGCGGGCAGCATGGTCTCGAGCTTCGCCTTCGCGGTGGCATTGCCGCTCACCGGATCGAGGATGGCCACAGTGCCGTCCTCGAACAGGCCGTAGAGCTTGCCGTCCGCGGGGCGCACGTCGATGCCGACGAGGGTTCCGGCGACGCCCGACACCTTCAGCGGGGCGGTGGCCTTCCAGGTCTTGGCGTCGATCACGGCGATCTGGTTGCCATCCATCAGCGCCACCACGCTCTGGGCCTTGGCGGTGCCGGCGGACCCGAGGCCGGCGAGGACGGCGGCGGTGGCGGCGGCGATCACGATCGGGCTGTTCATTTGAATTCCTCCTCCATGGGCCAAGGATCTCGGCCCGGACAGAGCGGCTACACGCGGCCTGCCGTGGCGGATGCAGCGGACGGCGATTTTTTTCGCGCCGCGCATCCGCCGGCCATCCTGCGGCGTAATCAGGAAGGGCGTGGAACAGGAGCCGGGCGCGTGCAGGTCATCTCGGGCGGAGCGCAGGGCAGAGGCCGGGCCGACCCCGAGGCCATCGCCCATGCGCTGGGCGGCTGCGCGCGGGGCGACGCGGCGAGCCTGCGGGAGATCTACGACCGTCTCGCGCCCCAGATGATCGGCGTCGCCTTGCGTCTTTTGCGGCGGCGCGATCTCGCGGAAGAGGTGGTCCACGACGCCTTCGTCAGCATCTGGGAGAAGGCGTCGAGCTTCGATCCGGCGCGGGGCAGCGCGGTGACCTGGGTGTTCGCCATCCTGCGCCACCGCGCGCTCAACGTGCTGCGCGCCGAGGGCCGCACCGATCTGGTGGACGATTTCGAGCCCCTTGCCCTCGCCGACGACGCGCCGGATGCCGAGGCGGTGGTCCTCTCCCTGTCGGAGGGCGGCGCCCTCCGGCGCTGCCTGGAGCGGCTGGAGCCGCAGCGGCGGGCCGCCATCGTCCTCGCCTACAGCCGCGGTCTGACCCATGGCGAGCTCGCCGGACGGCTCGGCATTCCCCTCGGCACCGCAAAGTCCTGGATCCGCCGCAGCCTCCTCTCGCTGCGGGAGTGCCTGGCATGAGCGAGGACACGGACGCGCTCGCCGGCGAATATGTGCTGGGCCTCCTCGATCCGGCCGAGGCGCTGCGCTGCGCCCGGCTGGAGGAGACCGATGCAGCCTTTGCCGTCGCCGTCGGCGCATGGCGGTCGCGCTTCGCCGAGATCGACCTTGCGGCATCGCCCGAGCCGCCGCCCGACGCGTTGTGGGAGCGCATCGCCGCCGGCACGCGCCCCATGGCCCGACCGGCCATGGCCCGCCGGCCGCGCCCCGCCCCCCGCCGGCCGCTGGCGGCGCTGTGGGACAGCCTTCCGGTGTGGCGCGGCGTGGGGTTGAGCGCCCTGGCGGCGTCCCTCGTGCTCGCCCTCGGCCTCGGCTTCCAGATGCGCGAAAGCGCCCGCGCACCGGTGCTGGTGGCGGTGCTGCTGTCCGACCAGAACCGTCCGCAGGCCGTGGTGAACACCTTCCGCGACGGCCGCGCCGAGCTGGTGCCGCTGGCCGCGTTCGCGGCGCCGGAAGGCAAGTCGCTTCAGGTGTGGACCCTGTGGGACCGGGCGCGTGGGCCGGTCTCGGTGGGTCTCATCGATGCCATGAAAAGCCTCGACCTCGTCCTGAAGGACCTGCCGGCGCCGGTGCCCGACCAATTGTTCGAGGTCACGCTGGAGCCGGCGGGCGGCTCGCCCACCGGGCGGCCCACCGGCCCGATCCTCATGAAGGGCACCACGAGCCGCGCCTTGTAGCGGCGGGGCTGCGCTCAGCGGCCGGCCTGCTGGCCGACCAGCGGGCATCCGCCCTCGGCCAGGGGGCGAAAGGCCTCGTCGCCGGGAATGGTGCGGATCAGCTTGAGATAGTCCCACGGATACCTCTGCTCCGCCGGGGTCTTCACCTGCAGCAAATAGAGGTCGTGGACCATGCGGCCGTCCTCGCGGATGCGGCCGCCATGGGCGAAGAAATCGTCGACCGGCGTCGCCTTCATTTGCGCCGTCACAGCCGCCGTGTCGGTGGTGCCGCTCGCCTTCACCGCCTTCAGATAATGCAGGATGGCGGAATAGGTGCCGCCCTGACCCATGGTCGGCATGGCCTTGTGCCGCTCGTAGAAGCGCTTCGACCAGGCGCGGGTCTCGTCATTGAGGTCCCAGTAGAAACCCTGGGTGAGGATGAGCCCCTGCGCGGTCGCAAGGCCGATGGCGTGGATGTCGGTGATGTGCAGATAGAGCCCGGCAAGCTTGATGCCCGATTGCGGAATGCCGAATTCATTGGCCTGCTTGATGGCGTTCACCTGGTCCGCGCCCGAGTTGGCGAAGGCGATGAGCCGGGCGCCGGAGCCCTGGGCCTGGAGCAGGAAGGACGAGAAATCGGTGGTGCCCTGGGGATGGCGCACCGAGCCCACCACCTTGCCGCCGTTCTTCTCCACTGCCTTGGCGGTGTCGCGCTCCAGCGCGGTGCCGAAGGCGTAGTCGGCGGTGATGAAGAACCACGGCCCGTCCTTGGCGAGAGAGGCTCCGGTCCCGGCAGCCAACGCATAGGTGTCGTAGGTCCAGTGGATGCCGGTGGCGGCGCAGGCCTTGCCGGTGAAGTCGGACGAGCCGCCGGTGGAGGCGAGCACCAGCCGGTTCTTGGTGCGCCCGATCTCCTGCACCGCCAGCAGGACGGACGAGGTGGGAATGTCGGCGATCACGTCGACGGCGTCCTCGTCGATCCAGCGGGTGACGATGGCGGCTCCGACATCCGGCTTGTTCTGGTGATCGCCGGCGATGATCTCGATGGGCCGGCCAAGGACGCTGCCGCCGAAGTCCTCCACCGCCATCCGGGCGGCGATGACGGAGCCGGGGCCGGCCATGTCGGCATAGATGCCGGACTGGTCGTTGAGCACGCCGATGCGCAGCGGCTTGGGATCGGCAGCGGCGGAGGGAAGGGTGCCGGCAAGGGCTGCGAGAATGGCGGGAACGAGGGCAAAGGCGAGGCGCATGAAGGGTCTCCGCGGATCTGGTTGCGGAGTAACACAATTAAATCGAGAGATTCAATATAATAGCCAGTTTCCGACGTTTATTCCTTTGTATGACAAAACCTCACTGTGGAAGGAGCGGCCGGGCGAGCGGCCGCTCCGGGTCCGTGTCAGGACTTGAACGGCGCGCAGGCAACGCGCGCGCCGGCGCCGCCGATGGGCTGAGTGACGAAGTCGTCGGGGCTGGCGTGGATCACCAGCGCGAAGCCGTCCGCATCGAACAGGCCGTCCTTGCCGGTGAGGCCGGTGGGGCTCGACACCTCGGCGGTGACCGAGCCGTCGGCGACGGCGAAGATGTTGGGCAGGTCGCCCTGGTCCGGCCCGTTGGGGTTGAGCAGGCCGTGGGCCTTGTCGTGGTGGTTCACGTGACCCTTGGAGAGCAGGAACTTCTCGGTGTCGGAGCAGTCCGGCACGGTGTGGAAGTGGATGCCGTGCCAGCCGGGGGTCAACGCGCCGGGCTGGAGCATGATGCGCACGATGGTGACGCGCTCGGTGCCGGTGGCGGTGGCGGAGCCGATGGTCTTGCCGTCGTTGCCGATGAGGTCCGCCTTCACCACCTTGGGCGCGGCAGCGGCGGGAGCAGGGGCCTGGGCGAAGGCCGCGGGCGCGGCGAGAAGCAGGGTCGAAGCGGCAGCGAACCATTTCCAAGCGGCCATGGGCGTCTTCCTTCTTATGGCGGGGCTGTCGGGGATGCCCGCGCGGGGGAGCCTACATCATCCGTTCGCGGTTCTCGACCGGCCGCCGAGCCGATGCCGGGCAGACGGGTGCCGCAGCCCCGCACGGCGCGCAAAGGTTGTCACAGGAGCTTTGCATCCCCTGCGCAGCCGTCGATCGCCTTGCTCCGCCTCCGCCGCAGCCATATGTTCGCATTCATGGCGTGTCCGCGCGGGGCACCGCCGCGACCACTTGGTATAAGCCAGATAAAGTCCGTTCTTCTTTCGCTGCCGCGTTTCGGTGCTGAAGCGGATGCTTGGATTTGATTGAGACTATTTCCACAATTGAGGATTGCAGATGACATCCAGCGCGCTCGACCAGCCCGCCACCCGCGCCCAGGGCCTGAAGGCCGTGACCGCGGCGGCGCATGGCCGGCTTGATCAGGCGATCATGGCCGGGCAGCCGTTCGAGAGCCGGGAGCGCTACGGCCGCTTGCTCGCCGTCCAGTATCTTTTCCACCGGGACATCGCCGCCCTCTATGGCATTCCCGCCCTCGCCGGCCTGCTGCCGGATCTTCAGGGGCGCCGCCGCCTCGATCTCATCGCTGCCGATCTTGCCGATCTCGGCCTCGCACTGCCCGATGCCCCGGCGCCGGCGCTGGATGCGGCAACCGCCGTGCCCACCGCGCTCGGCTGGCTCTATGTGGCGGAGGGCTCGAATCTCGGCGCCGCATTCCTGCTCAAGGCCGCGGCGGGGCTCGGGCTGGGGGAGGAGTTCGGCGCGCGCCATCTCGCCGCCGCGCCCGAGGGGCGGGGACTGCACTGGAAGACGTTCGTGGCGGCGCTTGATGCCGTCGCCTTGTCCCCCGCCGAGGAGGACGAGGTCGCACGCGGCGCCGAGGATGCGTTCGCCCGCGTGCGCGCCCATGTGGCGGACATCTTCGGCTGACGCTTTCCGGCACGCACCGTGGGGGGAGGGGGCATGAGCGGACGGGTGGTGACGCTCGCGTCGGACGGCCTTTCGGCCGAGGTCTCGACGCTCGGAGCGGAGCTGACGGCGCTGCGCGACGGCGCCGGCCGCGCGCTGTTGTGGCACGGCGATTCCGCCGTCTGGGCGGGTCGCGCGCCGCTGCTGTTTCCCATCGTCGGGGAACTGCCCGATCTCGCGCTGGTGCATGACGGCCGGCGCTATCCCATGAAGCGGCACGGCTTTGCCCGCATCAGCACGTTCCAGGTGGTGGAGGAGACGCGCGACCGCGCCCGGTTCCGCCTTGAGCCGAACGAGGCCATCCGCGCGCAATACCCCTTCGATTTCGGTCTCGACGTGACCTATGCGCTGGCCAGCGCGACGCTTGCCATCACCGCTGAGGTACGCAATCCCGGGCCGCACGTGCTGCCGGCGAGCTTCGGCTTCCACCCCGGCTTCCTCTGGCCGCTGCCCTATGGCGGCAACCGCGCCGAACACCGGCTTTTCTTCGAGGTGCCCGAGCCGGCGCCCATCCATCGGCCGGTGAATGGCCTTCTCTCCCGCGCCACGGAGCCGAGCCCGGCGGCGGACGGCGTGCTGGCGCCGGATGACGCGCTGTTCGAACGGGATGCGCTGATCTTCCTCGACCCGCGCTCGCGGCGCATCCGCTACGGCGTGCCGGGGCGGCCGGGGCTGGAGATCTCGTTCGACGGCATGCCGCAGCTCGGCATCTGGAGCAAGCCGGGGGCGCCCTTCCTGTGCATCGAGCCCTGGGCCGGCTATGCGACGCCGCAGGGAGATGCGCGGCCATTCCTGGAGAAGCCCGGCCTCGTCCACATCCCGCCCGGCGCTTCGCACAGCTTCGCCATGTCGGTGCACTGGCTCCCCGACGTGGCGGCCTGAAGGCGCGGCGGATCAGGGCGCCGGTACCTCATAGATGGTCGGAAGCCCCTCGTCTTCGCCATCTGAAATCACCAGCACGCGGTATGGGCCGCCGGCGCTGCTGTCGGCCAAAACGAGCAAGGACTCCGGCTTGGCGGCTCCGGTCGAGATGATCTGGGCCAGCGGCTTCGTCGTCTCCCCTTGCCCGTCCCAGAAATGGATCACGCTTCGGCGCTGGGGCAAGTCGTCGTCATCGCCCGGAAGACCGGCGAGGATGAGAAAGCCGCCGGGGACGGCCGCGAGGTCGCGCACGCCGTTGCCGTCGAGGCGTACGGAAAGCATCTCGCCATTCGGCGTCGGGCCGGCGAACAAGGCGTCGGCCGGCACCTTCAGGATGGTGGCCCGCCCGTCCTTGGCGATGTTCCGCAGGCCGAAATAGAGCATGCCCTCACGGGCCGCGAGCCCCTCGATGGTGAGGCCGCCTGCGTTGAGCGGCACGCAGCTCATGTTCGGGCCGCAGGCCACCTGGGCGAGCTCGGGGATGGCGAAGATGACCTTGGCCAGCGCGCCGGTCCGGGACAGCCCGGTCGGCTTGCCGGTCGTCGGGTCGGCGGGGATGCGGAAGACTTCGTAGCGCGTTGCCTGATACGTCCCCTTATTGCGCGCGGCGCCGTGCGAGCCGGTGACGTAATAGCTGCCGCCACCGGCCTTCGGATCGAAGGCGACCGCCTCAAGGTCGATCTCGGTTTGCGCGTCGCTGCCGGAAAGGTGGATGCGTTCGAGGAGGCGGATCTTGTCGGGCCCGAGCGTCACGCTCCACAACAGGTCGTTCTCGTCGCCGGCGAGGAGGCAGATCCGCTCGCTTTGCCCCGCTGGCGTGGCGCAGGCCATGCCACTGAGGCTTCTGCGCTCCTTCTTGGTGCCGGGATCTCCCTTGATGGTCAGCCGGGAGAGGGCCTTGGCTTCGGGTGTGGCATTCTGCGCGTATGAAGGGACGGCGCCGCAGACCAGCAGCGCGACGCCGAACGCGCGTCCGGCGAGTTTGTACAAGGGGGACATGGACGCCTCCAAGCCTGAAGATTGAAACTTTAAAGTATGCATCTTCAGCGTGCAATGCTCCCGCCGGGTTGTTCCCTCCTTCCTGTAGCTGACTTTCGTGCGCGGACCTGAGAATTTCCGGGGCGGGCGGATTCTATCGCGGCGCGTCGCGCTCTATGGTCCGCACCACGCGACGCGCAGCACGGACAGCCGCCATGAAGCATTTCTACAATTCCGCCGAGACGCTGGTTTCCGATGCCATCGACGGGCTGATCCTCGGCTCTGGCGGCCGGCTCGCGCGGCTCGACGGCTATCCCGAGATCAAGGTGGTGCTTCGCACTGACCGCAAGGCGGACCGCGTGGCGGTGATCTCCGGCGGCGGATCGGGCCACGAGCCGGCCCATGCCGGCTTCGTCGGGGAGGGGCTGCTGGATGCGGCCGTCTGCGGCGAGGTCTTCGCCTCGCCCACGGTGGACGCGGTTCTTGCCGCGATCCTCGCCGTGGCGGGGCCGGCGGGATGCCTGCTCATCGTCAAGAATTACGGCGGCGACCGGCTCAATTTCGGCCTCGCCGCCGAACGCGCCCGGGCACAGGGCCTCGACGTGGAGATGGTGATTGTCGGGGACGACATCGCTTTGCCGGACAATCCGCGCCCGCGGGGTATCGCCGGCACCATCTTCGTCCACAAGGCCGCCGGCCATGCCGCCGCCGCCGGCCTGCCGCTGGCGGAGGTGAAGCGCCGGGCGCAGGATGCGGCTGACGCGGTGAAGTCGCTGGGCGTCGCCACCAGCACCTGCACCATCCCCGGCCGTCCGGCCGAGGCGCGCATGGAGGACGGCCATGCCGAACTGGGCCTCGGCATTCACGGCGAGCCGGGGCTGGAGCGCATCGTGCTGCCCGGTGCCGCGCAACTGGTGGCCGACATGCTCGCCCGCTTCGGCCACGAGGTGGGCGAGGCGCCCCGCCTCGCCCTGCTGGTCAACAACCTCGGAGGCGCGCCGGCGCTGGAACTCGCCATCGTGCTGCGCGAGGTGCTGACCCATCCCATCGGCGCGCGCATCGCGCTGGTTCTGGGGCCCGCGGGAGCGGTGACGGCGCTGGACATGCGCGGCTTCTCCTTGTCGCTCATGCCCCTCGACGACACGCGCCACGCCTGGCTCACCGCGCCGGTGGACGTCCCCGCCTGGCCGGCGGCGCGCGCGCCCGGCGCCATCGGCGTGGTGGAGCCCTCGGCCCGCCTCGCCCCGCCGGCGGCGGCGGCCTCGTCCGATCCGGCGACGCGCGCGCTGCTTGCGACGCTCTGCGCCACTCTGATCGCCGCCCATCCGGAGCTGGACGCGCTCGATGCGCGTGTGGGCGACGGCGACACCGGCTCCACCTTCGCTGCCGCGGCGCGCCGGCTGGCTGAGGATCTCGACACCCTTCCCCTCGCCGATCCGGCGGCCCTGTGCGAGGCCGTGGCCGAGCGCCTGTCGCGGGTGATGGGCGGATCGAGCGGCGTGCTGCTCTCCATCTTCGCGGCGGCGGCGGGCGTCGCCCTGAAGCAGGGCGCGAGCCTCGCCCCGGCGCTGGAGGCCGGGGTGGGGCGCATGACCCATTACGGCGGCGCCGTGCCGGGCGACCGCACCATGATCGACGCTCTGGTGCCCGCCATCACCGCCCTCGGGAAGGGTGAGGGCCTCGCCGCAGCCGCGCGGGCGGCCCGGCAAGGCGCCGACGCCACCGCTGCCATGACGGCGGCGCGGGCCGGGCGGTCGAGCTACCTGTCGGGCGCCGACCTCAAGGGCGTGGTGGACCCCGGTGCCGAGGCGGTGGCCCGCGTGTTCGAGGCGCTGGCGCGGCAGCCCTGAGGGTCAGCCCCCATAGACGCGCGTGGGCGCCGGGAAGCCGCAGCTCGTCCCGTCGGTCACGCGCACTTCGTCCTCCCAGGGGAGCCGGTAGGTGCCGGCGACGAGGTCCTGCATGAAGGTGTAGGGGCAGTCCTGCGCGCCGCCTTTCACCGCCACGTAGCCGCGGTGGCCGAGCTGGTAGATGTTGTTCTCCACGCCCCAGATGCGCCGCGCCTCGCGCACCAGGTCGGGGCGCACCTCGGCGGTGATGATCTCGTCCGCCCGGCCGGTCTCGCCATGGGCGATGATGGTGCCGTCGAAATCGACGATCATCCCCTCGCCCATGGAATCGAAGCTGCCGTCCGACCCGCACATGCACACGTTGGCGGTCACCATGAGGTTCTGGAAGGCGTTGGCCTGGTTGGTGAAGCGCCAGGACTTGCGGATCGGCGCGGTGTAGCCGGCGGTGCGGATCATGATCTCCGCGCCCTTGTAGGCGCATTCGCGCGCCATCTCGGGGAACATGCCGTCGTGGCAGATGATGAGGGCGATCTTCGCGCCCTTCGGCCCGTCGATGACGGGAATGCCGAAATTGCCCGGCTCCCACGGCTCCACCGGCACCCAGGGATGGAGCTTGCGGTAATTGAGCCGGATCTCCCCGGTATCGTCGATGATGAGGCCGGTGTTGTAGGGCATGCCGCCCTCGTTCAGCTCCATGATGGAGAAGCAGCCCCAGATCTTGTTGTCGATGCAGGCCTGCCGGAACGCCGCCACCTCCGGCCCGTCGATCCGGCACATGATCTGCGGGTTGATGTCCATGGAGAGGCCGTGCAGGGCGTATTCCGGGAAGACCACGAGATCCATGGTGCCGAGGTTGCGGCGCGCCTTGCCCACCATGGAGACGATCTTGCGGGTCTGCGCCGCAAGGTCGTCCGGCGTCACGACGTTCGGAAGCTGCAGTTGAACGAGCCCCAGCACGACGCCTTCGTCCGACTTGTTCAGGCCGCCCAATCCGTTCATCGCTGTCTCTCCAGATGCATTCGTTGCCCCGCCCGTGCCCTCACTGATCAGGCATAGATAAAATGCGCGTAATCGCCCGCGCCAGACAGCTTAAAATATGGTCGAAACGTCGCTCATGAATGGGGCGTGTCGGATTTAACGGGCGATAAGCAGGACTTATGTAGAATGTATTTGGCGGCTTCGCTGAAGGTCGCGCCCGTCCTCCGGGCCGTGGCACGTGCGTTGCACGCCACACTCCACATCCGGCCACAAGAGGGAGTCAGACCATGACCGACCGCGACCCACCGCGCCGCCTGAGCGCGGAGTGCGCCTGCGGATGCCGCGGTGCCATGCGCCTGCACCGCGACGACCTCGGGCCGGCCATGCGGGCCGACGCCTATGACGGCGAGGAGAATTACGTCGACCGCATGGTCGAGACGGCCGTCCTCAACGCCATGGTCCCCCATCCGGTGGCCCGCCGTGCCTTCCTCCAGTCGGTGGGGGCGGCGACTGCGCTTGCGGCCATCTCCCAGCTCTTCCCCCTCGGCACCGCCAAGGCCATTGCCCAGGAAACCGCCAAGCCGGAAAAGACCAGCCTCAACATCGGCTACGTGCCCATCACCTGCACCGTGCCCCTGCTGCTCGCCCACGCCATGGGCGAATACGGCAAGGAGGGTCTGGAGAGCGTGACGCTGGCGCGCACACCCGGCTGGGCCATCGTGCGCGACAAGCTCATCGCCGCCGAGTTCGATGCCACCCATCTGGTGCTGGCCATGCCGCTCACCATGACCATGGGCGTGGGCGGCCCGGCGACGCGCACCTATGTGTCGTCGGTGCAGAACGTGAACGGCAATGCCATCACCCTGCACGTGAAGCACAAGGACAAGCGCAACCCCAAGGACTGGAAGGGGTTCAAGTTCGGCATCCCGCACCAGCATTCCATGCACGCCATGCTGCTGCGCTATTACCTCGCCGACAACGGGCTCGATCCCGACAAGGATGTGGAACTGCGCGTGTTCGCGCCGCCGGATTCGGTGGCCAACATGGCGGCGGGCAATCTCGACGGCATGCTGTTCGCGGAGCCGTGGGGGCAGCGGGCGGTGTTCGAGGGCGTCGGCTTCCTCCACATGCTCACCCGCGACATCTTCCCCGACCATCCCTGCTGCGTGCTCTCGGTGACGGACAAGTTCATCTCCGAGAACCCCAACAGCTATGGCGCCATGTTCCGCGCCGTGGTGCGCGCCACCGCCTTCGCCGACAAGCCGGAGAACCGCACCAAGGTGGCGGAGCTGCTCGCCCCGGCGGCCTATCTCAACCAGCCGCAGACGGTGCTGACGCAGGTGCTCACCGGCCGCTATGCCGACGGGCTCGGGCAGGTGGTGGACCGGCCGGACCGCATCGGCTTCAAGCCCTTCCCCTACGAGTCCACCGCGGTGTGGCTGCTCACCCAGCTCAGGCGCTGGGACATGGTGCCGAAGGACGTGGACTATCAGGCCATCGCCAAGCAGGTTTTCCTCTCCACCGATGCCGCTAAGCGCATGAAGGAGATGGGCCTGCCGGTGCCGCCCGCGGCCTCGACGCCCCACACCATCCTCGGCCGCACCTTCGATCCGTCCCAGCCGCAGGCCTATGTGGACAGCTTCGCCATCAAGCGCTCCTGAGGAGGCCCGCCATGACGCGCGGATACCATGACATCGGCGGCGCACCCGCCGGCGAGATCCCCATCGTCGAGTTGCCGTGGCTGCAATGGGAAAAGCAGGTGGAGGCGATCCGCAACCTGCTGGGTGACGGCACCCGCCGGATGATGTCCCTCGACGAACTGCGGCGCGGGTTCGAATCCTTCGGCGAGGACAAGTATCGCTCCTATTCCTTCTATCGCCGCCGTCTGGAGGCCATGGTCGACATCCTCATCGAGAAGGAGGTGTTCACCCGGGCGGACTACGAGGCGGCGGTGGCGCGGGCGCGGGCGACGTGGGAACCGCCGCCCGAATGCGCCCCATGAAGCCGCGCTTCGACGCTGGCGACCGGGTGCGCGTGCTCGACCTCGGCAAGGCGGGGCACGTGCGCACGCCCTTCTACGTCCGCCACCGGGTGGGCACGGTGATGCATCGCGCCGGCGCGTTCCTCAATCCCGAGGATCTCGCGGTGGGGCGGGTGTGCGGGCCCGTGGTGCCGCTCTATCGGGTGGGCTTCGCCATGGTGGAGCTGTGGCCCGACTATGCGGGCGATCCCGCCGACATGCTCGCCATCGAGCTCTACGACCACTGGCTGGAGGCCGACGGCCTCCCCTCCCAATCCGACGGAGAGGCACCATGAGCGCCGACGGCCATCCGTACGACCATGACCACGACCATTCCCAGGATCACGCGCACGATCACGCGCACGGGCACGACGCGCATGAGCCGCTGGTGATCGAGGACGAGGCCGGCAACATCGAGGGCCAGATCCTCGTCGCCGCGCTCCAGGCGCTGCTGGTGGAGCGCAATCTCGTCGCTCCCGGCGAGGTGCGGCGCGAGATCGAACGTATCGAATCCCCCGGCGTGCACCTCGGTGCGAAGATCGTGGCGCGCGCCTGGATCGACGACGACTTTCGGCGTCGCCTGTTGGCGGATGGCAAGTCGGCGGTGGCGGAACTGGGCATCGGGGTGGGCGAGGCGCAGCTCATCGTGGTGGAGAACGATCCCGCCACCCACAATCTCGTCTGCTGCACCCTGTGCTCGTGCTACCCGCGCTCGATCCTCGGCCAGCCGCCGGCCTGGTACATCTCCAAGGCCTATCGCGCCCGCGCCGTGCGCGAGCCGCGGGCCGTGCTGAAGGAATTCGGGCTGGAGCTGCCTGCGGGCGTGCAGTTGGTGGTGCACGATTCCAATGCCGACATGCGCTATCTGGTGCTGCCCCAGCGGCCCGAGGGCACCGACGATCTGGACGAGGCGGCGCTCGCCGATCTGGTGACGCGCGACTGCATGATCGGCGTTGCCGTGCTGCCGGCGGCCTGATCGCGCAAGCGCCGGGTCGTGCCCTCAGCCGGGCACGGCGGCGGCGCGGATGTGGAGCGGCGCGTAGCGCATCAGCTCGTCTGCCATGGAGATTTCGCCCGCCACCTCGATGAAGGCCCGCACCGCCGGCGGCTGCGGCTCGCGCTCCAGCACCATCATGCCGATGGTGTTGGTGATGGTGGGCTCCACGAGGCGGATGGCGCGGGTCTCGCTCCACTCCCCCACCATGGTGAAGAAGGTGTTGGGCAGCACCGCGAACCAATAGCCCGGCCGCACGTGGGAGCACAGGGCGAGCGCGCAGTCGGTCTCGATCACCGTGCGCGGCGAGGCGCCGACGCTGGCGAAGATGCGATCGAGAATGCGGCGGTTCTGCATGTCCGACGTGAGCATGCACAGCGGCAGCCGCCCCGCCTCGGTCCAGGTCACGCTGTCCTGGCGGGCGATGGAATGGGTGGCGGGGGCGATGAGGAAATAGGACTCATCGTAGAGGAAATACGGCCGCAGGCCCGTGGAGGCGCCGTGGTCGAGATAATTGATGCCGATGTCCACGTCGAAATTCTCCAGCCCCGCCTTGAGGGCCGAGAAGTTGAGCGAGGACACCGAGACGCTGACGTTCGGAAAGAGCTGGTTGAAGGCGGTGGTGATGATGGAGATGCCGGGCATCGCCACGGGGATCACGCCGAGGCGGATGTGGCCTGAAAGGGCATCGTCCGGGCTGAGCAGCTCCTGCGTCAGGTGGGCGAAGCCGTCCAGCGTGCGGCGGGCGAAGTCCAGCACCAGCTCGCCCTGCGGCGTGAACCCCTCGAAGCCCTGGTTGTGGCGGTCCACGATGGGGATGCGGAACGCATTTTCCAGCTGCCGCAGCGCCTGGGAGAGAGCCGGCTGGCTGATCTGGCATTCGGCGGCGGCGCGGCCGAAATGCCGGTGGCGGGCGAGGGCCACGAGGTAGCGCAGCTGCTTCAGGTAAAGGCTCATGCCACCTCCTAACCCTCATCCTGCAGCGCCGGGCACCCGCATGCAATGCGGTGCCCGGCGCCGGGATGCCGGGTACCCCGCAGCCCCCTGCATCGTCTGGCCGTGCAGCGCGGACCTACTGAGTCTTTGTCTTCGGCGCGGCGTTGATGTCGGCCAGAAGGTCGTTGGTGTAGAGACCTGCCGGGTCCACCGGCTTCTCCATCTGGCCGGTGGCGACCATGTAGTCGACCACGGCGGTCCAGGCCTTCGGATCGTAATAGCCCCAGGGATGGCCCTCGGCCTTGGGCGAATACTCGAGGAAGACCTCGAGGATGCGCAGCTGGTCCTTGACCGCCTGTTCCTCGCTGACGCCGGAGGGCAGGGCCTCGGGGAAGCGCTTGTAATAGGCCTTCACGCAGGCCTCCGCCTGGGTCCGGCAGAACATCTGCCCGCGGTTGAACGCGCGGGCGAGGCCCACCGCTTCGGCCCGGTTCTTCTCCAGATAGTCGGCGCTCGCCATGAGGCTCCAGCCGAAGATCGGGGCGACCTGGTCGGAGATGAGGTAGCGGAACTTGGCGCCGCGGTTCTCGAAGCCAGCGTAGTTGAGCACGTTGGTGGAGAGGGCTGCGATCTGCCCGGTTTCCAGCGCCTTGAGGGCGGCCGGGCCGGCGCCGACGTCCACCAGCTTGAAGTCGCGGTCGAGCTTGAGGCCGACGGAATCGAGGATCGCCTGCGTGGTGTAGAACTGCACCGCGGTGAGCGAGTGCAGGCCGATGGTCTTGCCCTTGAGATCGGCCAGCGACTTGATCGGGCCGTCGGCCGTCACCGCCAGCGGGAACGGGCTCTTCGAGGTGAAGGCGAAGAAGAACTTCAGCGCCGCGCCCTTCTGGAACGCCACGACCGCATTTTCCGGCGGCGGCATGCCGTATTGCGCGCTGCCATTGAGGATCTGCTGGATCACCACGGATGCGCCCTTGGCGGTGCGGATATCCACCTTGAGCCCTTCCTCGGCGAGATAGCCCATCTCCTCCGCCACCGCCCACGGAGCGTTGCGGATGTCGATCTGGGGCACCGGCTGGAGCAGGATCACGGTCTTGAGCTGCCCCTGGGCCAGCGCCGCGGGCGCAAAGGCCGCGGGGAGAAGGGCGGCGGCGGCGAGAATGGCGCTAAAGGCGGCTATCCGCTTCATCGTTGGTCTCCGTGGGAAGAAGGTGAGGGTTCGCGCGACGCGGGTCCGCGCAGCGCGAGGGGTTGCTCGGACAGAAGCGCCTCCATGACGACGGTGCGCACCTCCGCGCCGTTGAGGCCGTGGAGGGCCACGAGGTCGGCCACGTCGGCGACGATGGCGTCCACGTCCTGAAGCATCTTGAGGCGCTTGAAATGGTCCTCATGGGAAATGCCCATGCTCTCGCCCACCAGCTCCAGAAAGTTCACCACCTCGAACGGCCAGTCGCGCTGGTGGCTGCAGATCTCGCGGTGGCAGGCGTGATACACGCCGGCGAGGGTGGTGACGCCGGCGGCCGCCGCCGCCTCCAGCAGGGCCTGATGGATGTCCGCCTTGTACTGCGGCAGGGGCTGCAGCGTGTTGCACATCCAGCCCACCTTCGGCTGGGCGAGGTCGACGAATTCGAGCCCCGGCACCGCCCGCAGAATGCGCTCGGCCGCCGCACCGACGCCCGCGATTCCGGGGTGCTCGTGCAGGCCCACGCGCTTTTGGACGGGATGCACCAAGTGCAGGCGAAGCCGGTCCATATGGCGGTCGAGAAAGGCGACGAAGGCCTCCATCTCGTAGCGCGTGCCGTCCACCTCCTGGTTCCAGCGCCCCGGCAGCAGGTTTTCCGACATCTGCACCTGGCAGGTGGGGCACCAGGAGAGCACGCGGGAGGCCTTGAAGCGGCCGAAGCGCGCGGCGGTTCGGTCGGCGATCCGCTCCGAGCCCTCAAGGTCGCCGGTGCGGAACTGGAGCACGCCGCAGCAGTCGCCGGGGCCGCCCATGACCTTGTAGTCGACGCCCATGCGCTCGAGGATGTCGAAGCACAGGAGGCCGATGTGGGGCGTCTTCAGGAGATTGCAGCCGGTGTAGAACACCACCTCCGGCGCCGGCCCCTCTGCCTCGTCGCGGGAGAAGCGGGCGAGTTCCTGCGGCCCCATCTGGATGCGCGAAAGCACCTGCACACCCCGGCTCATGGCACGGAAGGCCGCATGGCCGCGCGCCCGGCGGGTTTCGTCGTCGGCGCGGCGGGCGAGGGCGAGCTTCGCCAGCGACAGCATGAAGCGCGGATTGATCCCCTCGGGGCAGGCCGGAATGCAGGTTCCGCTGCCGGAGCAGGTGGCCGCCCAGCGCTCCGCGGCCGGCGTCGTCGCGCCGCCGGAGAGCAGGCCGAGCACCCCGCCCACCGTCGCCCCGGCCGGCGCGTCGGCAATGCCGGCCGGGCCGGTCATGGGGCAGATGTCGAAGCAGGCGCCGCAGCGCGTGCAGCGGTCCAGCAGATCGTTGGTGCGGTCCTGGAGGGCGGTGGCGAAGCCGGGCACGCTCACAGCGTGTCCTCCCGCCGCGACACCCAGGAGGTGGCGCGCCGCTCGATGACGCGCACCAGCGTGTTGGCCGTCATGCCGATGATGGCGAGCATGACGAGGATGACCAGCATGCCGGCGGTGTCGAGATTGGTCTGGGCCTGCAGCAGCAGCACGCCGAGCCCGCGCTGGGCGCCCACGAACTCCGCCACGATGGCGCCGGTGAGCGCGAGGATCACCGCCACGTTGAGCCCGGCGAAGATGGCCGGCGTCGCCGAGGGCAGACGCACGAAGCGGAAGGTCTGCCAGCGGCTCGCCCGCAGGATGCGCATGAGGTCCATGCGCTGGGCATCCACGATGGCGAGGCCGCTCAGGGTGTTGATGAGCACCGGGAAGAAGGTGATGAGCGCCACCAGCACCACCTTCGATTCCACATCGAAGCCGAGCCACAGGATGACGAGGGGGGCCACCGCCACCTTCGGCAGCGACTGGATGGCCACCAGATAGGGAAAGAACAACCGCCCCACGCGCTCGAACTCACTGACGACGACCCCTAGCAGGAAGCCGAGGCTGGCGCCGATCAGGAGGCCGAACCCCATCTCGAACACCGTGACTCCAAGGTGCTGCCAGTAGAGCCCGCGCGTCACGCCCCGGACGAAGGCGGCATAGACCTCCGACGGTGCCGCGAACATCAGCGGCGAAACGTTGAACAGCCGGACCAGCCCCTCCCAGGCGGCGAGGATGGCGACAAAGATGAGGATGCGCAGAAAAGTGTCGGTACGCCGCGTGCGGGCGCGGCGGGCGGCGCCGGTGGAGCGGGACGCGGCGGCGGTCGTGGCGTGGCCGGCGGGGCTCTTGGCGGCGAGGGGGGCGGTTGCGTCGGTCATCGCGGCCTCACTCGATCCCGGTCTCGGAGCGGAAGTGCCGCCGCACGCGGTGGCAGATGGCGGCGAACTCCGGCTCCAGCAGGGTCGCCTCGGTGCGCGGGCGGGGCAGGGGAACGGCGATCTCCTCGGCGATGCGGCCAGGGCGCGGGGTCATCACCACCACCCGGTCGGCGAGGAACACCGCCTCGGCGATGGAATGGGTGATGAGCAGCACCGCGATGCCGCTTTCCTCGGCGATCCGGGCGAGCTCCAGATTCATGTGCTCCCGGGTGAGTGCGTCGAGCGCGCCGAAGGGCTCGTCCATCAGCAGCAGGCGAGGCTTGGTCATCAGCGCGCGGACGATGGCGGCGCGCTGGCGCATGCCACCGGAGAGCGTGGCGGGGGCGGCGTCATGGAAGCCGGCGAGGCCGACGCGGTCGAGCCGCAATCCCGCCTCGCGACGGGCTGCGGCCATGTCGCCGCCGGCGATGCGCACCGGAAGGGTGACGTTCTCGATGACGCTCATCCACGGCAGCATCACCGCGTCCTGGAAGATCATGCCGATCTCGGCCAGCGGCTGCGACACGGTCCGCCCCCCGAAGGCGGCGCGGCCCTCGCTCGGGGCAAGCAGGCCGGTGGCGATGCGCAGCAGGGTGCTCTTGCCGCAGCCCGACGAGCCGACGATGGACACGAACTCGCTGGGCCCGATGCCGAGGCTGACGCCGTCGAGCACGCGCAGCAGGCCGCCCGCGGTATCGAAGGCGTGGCCCACCTCCTCGAACCGCATCAGCGGCGGCGGCGCGAGGGATTGGGTGATTTCGGCGGCGGCTGCTGGCATCTCGGCTTCCTGCTGGCTGCCGGAAGCACCGCAAGTCGTGTGCCAGCCGTGCTGGGGGCATAAATGCTGGCTTTTTGCGAAACCGGCGCCATGCTGCGCCCATGTGCGGAGCGGTTTGCCCTCCCTTAGGGGCAGATGAGGCGTTTTCCCGAGAATCCGCCGCACTGCCCAGCGGGGCGACGCCACCCGGTCAAATCACAGGCAGAACTTGAATTTGCGCCCACCCCTCGCGATAGTGCCGGCCATGTCCCGCGAACCTGAACCGACCTCCATCGGCGACCGCGTGCTTTCGGGTCTGCGCGCGGACATTCTCTCGCTCGACCTTGCTCCGGGACTGAAACTTTCGGCCGAGATGCTGGTACAGCGCTATGGCGCCGGCCAGAGCCCCATCCGCGAGGCGCTGTCGCTGCTTGCCGGGGAAGGGCTCGTGGTGCGCGAGAGCCGGCGCGGCTTCCGTGTCGCGCCCATGTCGCTGGCGGATCTCGATGAACTGGTGGCGTCCCGCCTGCTGCTGGAGCCGGCGCTGCTGGAGCGCGCGGTGGCGGCGGGGGATGCAGACTGGGAAGCCGAGGTGCACGGCGCCCTCGACGCCTTGCGCCCGAGTCTCCAGAAGGTGGGCGATGCCCGCCCCCTCGACCGGGAATGGGAGGCGCGGCACCGGCGCTTCCATTTCGCTCTGGTGGCGGCGGGCGGGGCGGGCGTGCTGGGCGACTTCTGCCGCATGCTCTACGACCGCTACGACCGCTACCGCCTGCTCGGGATTCCGCGCCGGGCCTATCTCGCCGGTGTGGCGGACGATCACGCCGAGCTGGTGGCGGCGGCGGTGGCGCGCGATGCCCCGCGAGCGGTGGAAATCCTGCGCCGCCACATCGCCGACACCTCCGCCATGCTGCGCGCCAACATCGTGGAGCAGGGCCTCGTGGACCCTGCCCCGGCCGACCGGACGCCGATTGGCATCCCGATTGCCTGAGGGGGGAGGCGGCAGGGCTGTCCGGCCCAACCGCGTTTCCCGGACCGAGAGGCAGCATGCAAGAGCGGCAGTTTTTGATGGTGGCCGGCGCGCCCACCCCGGTGGCGCCGTTTTCCCATCTGGTGGAGATCGACGACTGGGTGTTCGTGACCGGGCAGATGCCCACCTGGCCTGACGACGACGGCCGCGCCCTGCCCGATGGCATCGCGGCGCAGACGGCGCGGGTGATGGACAATCTCGTCATCGTCCTCGCCGGCGTCGGGCTGGACCTGTCCCACGTGGTGCAGGCGCGGGTCTACATCACCCGCTTCCAGGAGGATTACGAGGCGATGAACGCCGTCTATTCCTCTTATTTTCCGGCTGACCGGCGCCCCGCCCGCACCTGCATCGGCGTGACCGGCCTCGCCCGCGACGCGCTGGTGGAGATCGACCTTATCGCCAAGCGCTGAACCCTTGGGGCGAGGCTCTCAGGCGGGCTTCGCCAGACCTGCGCGGATGTCGGCGTGGGCGGTTCCGATCATGGAATCGCGGGTAACGAAGCGGGCGAGGTCGGCCTCGTCCGCGCCGTCCGTGCCCTCGGGGCGGCGGGGCAGGACGAGGTAGCGCATGTCGGCATTGCTGTCGTGGACGCGCACCCGCACGCTGTCAGGCAGATCGACGCCGAATTCCTTCAGCACCGCCCGCGGCTCGCGCACGGCACGGGCGCGATAGGCCTTGGAGATGTACCACCACGGCGGCTGGCCCAGCAGCGAGCGCGGATAGCACGAGCACAGGGTGCAGACGATGAGGTTGTGGAGATCGGCCGTATTCTCCACCGCCACGAGGCGCGCCTCCTTGATGGTGAAGCCGAGTTCCGCCGCCGCCGCGCTGCCGTCGGCGAGAAGGCGCGCCTTGAAGGCCGGATCCACCCACGCCCGCGCCACCAGCCGAGCCCCCCATTCCGGCCGGGGGGCCTCCAGCGCGGCGATCACACGGTCGGTGTCCTCCGGGGCGAGAAGGCCCTGCTCCAGAAGGATCTGGTGCAGCGCGCGGGTCATGAGGGCGTAGTAATCGGCGCCGTCATACCCCTCGCGCACGGGCACGCGGTCAAGCGCGGCGGGATCCGGAAGGGTGGGCTCGCGCATCTCGTCAGTCCTTCGCCGATGGGTCGGCCGCCGGCGCCAGCCAGTGGTCGTAAACCTCGATTTCCAGCGTATCCTCGGCGGCACCGGCATAGTCGGGCCAGAGGTCGCGCTGGTCGAGGCGGACGCGATAGAGGTCGATGGCGGGCAGGCCCGGCCGTGCCACCGCCAGTTCCTCGGGATTGGGATATGCGCCGCAATGGCGCTCCACCACGCCGGTCTTGTGGCGCACGTACCAGGGGATGCGCACATGCCCCGGCTTGCCGAGGTCGAGGATCTGAACCCGGTCGCCCGGCGCGAAGCGGCTCACCGCGCGCCGTCCGGTCCGTCGCCGGCCTTCGGCCCGACGGATTTCGCGACGTGGTCCACCGCGCGGCACTCCGTGGCGGCGATGGCGTCCATGCGCGCCAGCACGGCGGCGCGGGGCACGATGCCCTTCTCGTCGAGCAGGACGGTGAGCGCCTCCGCCCGGCGCTCGTAGAAGCCGAGCGTGTTGTAGAGGCCTTCGCCGAAGCTCTCGAAGACGCGGCGGATCTCGTCGAGGGATACCAGGCGCCCCTTCGCCTCCAGCGCGCCGCGCAGCGCCTCGGAGAGCTTCTGCCAGTCGGCGAAGGCGTATTCGTCCCGCGCCACGGGGCCGGCGGGACGGCCGCCGATGTCGTGATAGCCGCGATAGGGGCCGTCGGGCGGTGCGGGGGCGGCGGGGTCTTCGGCACTCATGGGGCGCTGGTCCTCACGGCCTTCTGGAACACGTCCAGCGCATGCGCCTTGAGACGCACGAAGCGCGGGTCCGAGATGGTCTCGGAATTGCGCGGCCGAGGCAAGGGGATCTCCATGTATTCGGCGATCCGCGAGGGGCGGCGGGTGAGCAGCAGCAGGCGGTCGGAGAGATAGACCGCCTCTTCCAGGTCGTGGCTGACGAGGAGGGTGGTGGTGCGCGTTTCTGCCAGGACCTTCTGCAGCAGGTCGCGCATCATCAGCGTCATCTCGTAATCGAGCGCCGAGAAGGGCTCGTCGAGGAACAGCACCTCCGGCTCCACCACCAGCGCGCGCATGATGGAGACGGTCTGCTGCTGGCCGCCCGACATCTCGTACGGATAGCGGTTCAGGTCGAACTTGAGGTCGAACTGGGCGACCAGCTTCTCGATGCGCTGCGCCCGCTCGGCCTTTGGCACGCCCATCATCTTCAGCGGATAATGGATGTTGTCGATGGCGCGCTGCCAGGGAAACAGCGCCTCGCGATAGTTCTGGAAGACGTAGCCGATGCGCGTCTCCGCGATGGTCTTGCCGTCGAACAGGATCTGCCCGCCATCGAACGGCAGGATGCCGGAGATCATGTTGATGAGCGTCGACTTCCCGCAGCCGTTCGGCCCGAAGATGGAGACGATGTCGCCGCGGGGGAAGTCGATGTCGAAGCCGGCATAGACCGGGTTGCCGCGGAACGTCTTGGTGAGCCCACGGATGGTGATGTGGGTGCCGGGCGCGAACCAGGTGAGGTCGGGCAGGGGAGCGTGCTCCCCCGCCGGCGCCGCGGCGGTCGGCGTCGCGCTCATGCGAGATCCGACGGCTTCAGGATGAAGGGCTTGATGTCGAAGTCCTGCTTCAGCGCGCCCTCGGAGCGGAAGACGTTCACGAACGTCTGGTAGGACGTGAGATCGGTCTCGTTCAGCTCGGTCCAGGGCCGCAGATAGGGCTGCGCGACGATCTCCACCTGGTCGGGCTTCACCGCGGTGTAGGCGGGCAGGATGGTGCGCAGGGAGGTGTAGTTCTTCTCGGCCATGATGGTGGCCTCGTCGAGCGCTTCCACGAAGGCCTTGGCCACCTTGGGCCGCTCCTTGATGAACTTCGTGGTGAGCAGCGACACGCCCGAGTAGAAGGGATCGTAGACCGCCAGCGACATGGGATTGGTGATGGCGCGCTTGGCCTCGCCCAAGGCGACGGCGATGGAGCCCACCGGCTCCAGGGACAAGGTGGCGTCCACCGTGCCGGCGATCACCGCCTGAACCTGGAGGCCCACCGCGAGCTCCACCAGCCGCACGTCCTTGTCCGGGTCGAGGCCGGCCTTGCGCACCATGTAGCGCGACAGGGTGCGCCACTGGATGCCGGGCAGATGGCCCAGCGACTTGCCCTTCAGATCGGCGAAGGTGGCGATCGGGGAATTGTTGGCGACGATCAGGGCGTCATTGATGCGGTTCACCTTGATGCCGCCGCCCTGGAGGCCGAACACCTTGAAGGTGCCGGGAAACTGCGTTTCGGCAATCACCGCGATGCCGGCCGCAGCGCCCGGCGCGCCGGCGTCGGCGCGGCCGGAGACGAGGGAATCGATGATCTGGTTGGGCGCCTGGAAGCGGACGGATTCGATCTCGATGCCGCGCTTCTCGAACAGCTTCTGCTCCAGCGCCACGTAATAGGCGAAGCTCTGCATGATGGGCAGCCAGGAGACCACCACCTTCTCCTTCGGCTGGGCGCGCAGCGGCCGGGGCAAGGTGGCGGAGGCGGCGAGCGTCGCGGCGCCGGCGCCCAGGATGAAAGTGCGGCGGGAGGTCATGGTCGGGTCCTTCACACGGGGAGCGGGGGGAGATCAGCGGCCGGCCCAGTGGACCAGGAGCTTCTCGGCGGCGAGGAAAAGCAGGTTGAGGCCGTAGCCGAGGACGCCAGACACCAGGATGGTGCCGTAGAGCTGCGGCAGGTCGAAGGTGATCTGGCTGTCGATGATGCGCTTGCCGAGGCCGTTGTCGGAGCCGATGAACATCTCGGCCACCACGATCACCACCAGCGCCATCGAAATACCGGTGCGCAGCCCGACGAAAGTCTGTGGCAGGCTCTCGTAGAACATCACGTCCTTGAACACGCGCAGGCGCGAGGCGCCCATGACGCGGGCGGCGAGCACGCGGGTGGGCCGCGAGTGCATCACCCCGTGGGCCACGTTGAACAGGATCACCAGAAAGGCCGCGAAGGCCGCGACCGAGACCTTGGAGAAGTCGCCGAGGCCGAAGATGATCATGAACAGCGGGAACATGGCCGTCGCCGGTGTCGAGCGGAAGAAATCGATGAGAAACTCCACCGACCGGTAGAGCTTCTCGCTGGCGCCGATGACGATGCCCAGCGGCACGCCGAGGACCGCCGCGATGCCGAAAGCGTGCAGAGTGCGCTTCAGGGTGAAGCCGAAGTCCTGGCCAAGGCCCTCGCCGAGATTCTCCCACACCGATTGCAGCGTGCGCACGGGGGAGGGCAGGAGCTTCGGCGTCACCAGCCCCATCACGAACACCGCGTACCAGATGAGGAACAGGGCCAAAGGACCAATGGCCATGAAGGCCCAGCGGCGCCATCCCGAAATGTCTGCGTGCATAAATCTGCCTATTTAATGCGCATTAATGTGCGTTTGCATACGCGTGGTATCGGCCTCAATCATCGCTCGCCGGCGGTGCTCCGAAAGTCTGCCGCGCGCGACGCTGTGTTGGATGTACGCAAGGCGGGTGCCAAAAACCCCGGGAGGGGCATCAAAGTACGGCGCGATTAGTACGCCATCTGCGTGGGTTGAACCGTGCCAAGGGATGCCAGAGAATTTGGAAATCCCCGAGGCCGAAACCATTCCGTGTACAGGCCTCCCCTCTCGATCACTACGATTAGGCTAGAATTGAATATTTTTTATGCAAATGCACTACGAGTGTATGCATTCCGGCGTTTTGTCGGTGAGCCTTTCGCTGTGGATTTCCTGGCCTTCCACGCGCAACAAGCTGAAATATCGTGCTTTTCGTTGAACCCCGAGGATCGGCCCGCATCTTGCCCCGGGCGTGGGGCGCCACGGTTGCGCGCGCCGTCAGTCCGGAGGAAACACGTGCCTTTCATCGACGCCGACCCCTACGCCTGGCCCTTCGACGGCGTGATCTCGCCGAAGGACACCGCCCTCGTCGTCATCGACATGCAGACCGATTTCTGCGGGCCTGGGGGCTATGTGGATGCGATGGGGTACGACATCTCCCTCACCCGTGCGCCGCTGGAGCCCATCTCCCGCGTGCTCGCGGCCATGCGCGCCGCCGGCTACTGGATCATCCACACCCGCGAGGGCCATCGGCCGGATCTGTCCGACCTGCCGGAGAACAAGCGCTGGCGCTCGCGCCAGATCGGCGCCGGCATCGGCGATCCCGGCCCTTGCGGCAAGGTGCTGGTGCGCGGCGAGCCGGGGTGGGAGATCGTGCCGGAGCTGGCGCCGCTGCCGGGCGAGATCGTCATCGACAAGCCGGGCAAGGGCTCCTTCTGCGCCACCGACCTGGAGATGATCCTGCGCACGCGCGGCATCCGCAATCTCATCCTCACCGGGATCACCACGGACGTGTGCGTGCACACCACCATGCGCGAGGCCAACGACCGCGGGTTCGAGTGCCTGCTGCTGGAGGATTGCTGCGGCGCCACCGATGCCGGCAACCATGCCGCTGCGATCAAGATGGTGAAGATGCAGGGCGGCGTCTTCGGCGCCGTCGCCGGGTCCGGCGATCTCATCAGCCGGCTGCCGGCCTGACGCCGCGGGTTTCCGGCGCCTCTACCCGCGGCTCCGTACCTGTGCAAGCATGAGCGCGGCCATCACGGCCGGAGGCTTTGCGGCATGGGCGATCGCAAGACGGGTTCCGGCGCCGACATTCAGGACCCCGGGCGCCGCGCCGTCATCGGCGGCGGGGCCGCCCTCATCGGTGCGCAGCTTCTTCCCGCCGCAGCGGCGGCGCAGGGCCCTGCGGTGGGCGCGGGCCCCCGCGCCCACGAGCCGCCCGCCGGCGGCTACAACATCCTCTTCATTCTCGTGGACCAGGAGCACTTCTTCGAGCGCTGGCCCTTCCCGGTGCCGGGGCGCGAATGGATCCGCAAGAACGGCACCAGCTTCCTGAACCACCAGGCGGCGTCCTGCGTCTGCTCGCCCGCGCGCTCCACCCTCTATACCGGCCAGCATATCCAGCACACGAAGATCTTCGACAACGCCAACTCGCCGTGGCAGGCGGACATGTCGACCGAGGTGAAGACCATCGGCCATCGTCTCGCGGACCTCGGCTACCACGCGGCCTACCAGGGCAAATGGCACCTGAGCGTCAATCTCGACACGGTCGACGATGCCGTGGACGCCCCCATGGGGCAGTATCGCAAGATCATCGAAACCTACGGCTTCAAGGACTTCTTCGGCTTCGGCGACGTCACCGACACCACGCTGGGCGGCTACAATTACGACGAGGCCACCACCGCCTTCGCGTCGCGGTGGCTGCGCACAAGGGGGCTGGAGCTCGGGGAGGCGGGCACGCCCTGGTATCTTGCGGTCAATTTCGTCAATCCGCACGATGTCATGTATATCAATTCGGACCGGCCGGGAGAGACGGTACAGGGCACGTATTCGGCGATGAAGATCGCCCGCCCGCCCAAAGACGAGATCTACCGCGCCACCTGGGACGACGTGCCTCTGCCGCCGACGCGCAGCCAGCCCTTCGACAGTCCGGGCCGTCCGGCGGCGCAGCAGATCTACCAGGCGGTGCAGGATGTGCTGGTGGGGCAGTGGCCGGACGAGGACCGCCGCTGGCGGGTCCTGCGCGACTATTACTTCAACTGCATCCGCGATTGCGACCGGCAGGTGGTCGCTGTGCTCGACGCGCTGCGCGAGAGCGGGCAGGCCGAGCGCACCATCATCGTCTTCACCGCCGACCACGGCGAGCTGGGAGGCGCCCACCAGATGCGCGGCAAGGGCAACAGCACATACCGGGAGCAGAACCATTTGCCCCTCATGGTGGTGCATCCCGCCCTTCCCGGCGGCGGCGCGTGCCGGGCGGTGACATCGCAGGTCGATCTCGCTCCGACCCTCCTGGCGCTCACGGGAGCGGCGCCCGAGGCGGTGAAGGCGTCAGCCGCCGGGCTTCCGGGCCGGGATTTCTCGATTTTGCTGCGCGCCCCGCAGTCCGCCGGCTTCGATGCGCTGCGCCCCGCCGCCCTGTTCAACTACAACATGCTGCTGTTCCAGGACGCCAAGTGGATCGCGCGGGCGGAGAAGGTGATCCACGACGACAGCATCCCCAGGCCGCAGAAGGGGGCGTGGATGCTGCAATACGAGCCGGACTTCCACCAGCGCTGCGCCATCCGCAGCGTGTTCGACGGGCGCTACCGCTTCAGCCGCTATTTCGCGCCGCTCGGCTTCAACACCCCGACCACCTATGAGGCGCTGGCCGCCAACAACGATCTGGAACTCTACGATCTCCATGCCGACCCGAACGAGACGCGCAACCTCGCCGCGACCGGCGGCGCGCGCGACCTCGTCATGGCGATGAACGACAAGATGAACGCGCGCATCGCCGAAGAGGTGGGCGTGGACGACGGCGCGTTCCTGCCGCTGCGCGACGGCAAATGGTTCTTCCCTCCGCCCAGCCAGCGCTGATCCGAGGCGGGGGACGCTGGCGGGTATGCGCCACACGCGCTGCCGCGCCGCGGAGGGAAAATCCTTTCGTTTTAGGACGTTGCACGGGCGCCCGGCGGCGCTCGCGGGTTGGCGCGCATTATGCCTTGTGGCGTGCGAACCCGGCTTTTGCGTCGGGTTTCCAACGTTGAACGCTACAAGGAGCCGATCTTGCCCACCTTGCAAGAAACCCGCACCGTCGTGACCCTCGCCCCTGCGAAGCCCGCCGGGCTGGCCGATCTGGGCGTGCCGCCGGGCGACACCCCCGAGGTCAAGAAGGGTCGCGCCCACGAGTTCATGCAGCTTCTGGCGGACGGCAAGATCGGGCGTCGCTTCCAGGACCTGCGCATCACTGCCATCAAGACGGCAGAGGGCGGGATTCCGACCGCCAAGGTGTTCATCCAGTTCGAGGTGTTCGGCGACGACACCGTGGCGCCGACCGCCGGCGTCGGGTTTGACGCGGAGCTGTTCGCCGGCGCCCAGCCGTTGGCGAGCCTCTCCTCTACCAGCCTGTTCCTGCCCTATGCCAGCTTCTGGTACCCCAACCGCTTCGTGTTCGAGGTGCCGCTGGCGGACTTCGACCAGATGGACCGGCTGGAGTTCATCGCCAAGCCCGAGGACGTGCGGCAGGTCTGAGCCCGTGCGGGTGCCGGGGCATGAAGGTGCGGGAACGAGCGAGGATCCATGAGCTATCCCCTGGTCAAGCGCGTGCCGCATCGGATGCTTGGCGACATGCTGCGCATGATGTTGAGTGAACGCGCGTATTTCGATCTGACCCTGGAAGAGGGCCGGACCCTCTCGCGCGCGTTCACCGCCGTCGCCTTCGACTGGCGGCGGACGGATGCCATCTATCTCAGCCCGGTGGGCAGCGACGTGGAATTCTCCGCAGCGGTCACCGAGCAGGGGCTCGACGTGGAGACCACCGACGGCGGTCATCATCTCGACTGGGACGACGTGACCGAACTCGCCGAGCGCCTTGCGGTGGAGTGAAGCCGGACGCGTACGGCGCGCGCTTGCGCAGCCTAGTTCGGGCAGCGCTGGAGCGGGCCGTTCCAGCCGTCCCGGTTCATCTGGTAGCGCAGCTGCCCCTTGGCGAGGCGGGCGGTGACGGTGGTCTTTTCCGCATCCACCCCATAGGTGCAGGTGCCGCGCCAGCGCACGGCGTCGCCGGCGCGCGAGACGGAGTGGAACTCGCAGAAGAAATCCTCGCCGGAAAGTCCCATGGGCTCGACCACGATGGTGGAGAGCGGCCGCCCGCACCGGCCCGGCGTCGCCCAGGTGCCGACGATGCTCTCGGCGGCCGCCGCGCCCGTGCAAGTGGCGAGCAGGGCGATGAGGCAGGCACCCGGGCGGCTCGCAGGCGGGCCGATCATTCCCGTCCCTCGGCGAGGAAGGGCATCACCGCGCTGAGCACGGCCTGCGGGGCCTCCTCGGCGACGAAGTGCCCGCACTCCACCGCCACGCCCGAAAGCTTCGGCGCCAGCGCCGCCCATGCGTCCAGCGGGCTCGCGCCCCGGCTCGGAATGCCGCCCGAGCCCCACAGAGCGAAGAGCGGGCAGGAGAGGGTGCGGCCGGCGGCGATGTCGGCCTCGTCATGGGCGAGATCGATGGTGGCGCCGGCGCGATAGTCCTCGCACATGGCGTGCAGCCGGTCGGGCGAGCCGATGGCGGCGCGGTAATAGGCCATGGCGCGCGGGTCGAAGGGGGAGAGGTCCTTCGTCGCCGTCCAGCTCGCCATGGTCCAGTCCAGGAACCAGGCGGGATTCCCGCCCACCAGCCGCTCTGGCAGGGGCTTGGGCTGGGCCAGCATGGACCAGTGGTAGACCTGCAGCGCGCGCGCCCGGTCCATGCGGTGCCACATCACATAGGTCGGCACGATATCGAGCACCACCAGCCGGTCGAGCCGGCCGGGGTGGTCGAGGCCGAGGCGGTAGGCCGCGCGGGCGCCGCGGTCGTGGCCCATGAGGGAGAAATGGGCGTAGCCCAGGTCCTCCATCACCTCCACCATGGCGGCGGCCATGGCGCGCTTGGAATAGGGCGCGTGGTCGGCCCCGCCCTCCGGCGCCGCGCTCCAGCCGTAGCCGGGCAGATCGGGAATGACGAGGGTATGGCGCTCCGCCAGCTTGGGCGCCACGCGGTGCCACATGACATGACTCTGCGGAAAGCCGTGCAGCAGCAGCAGGGGCGATCCCGTGCCGCCATGGCGCAGGAAGATGCGGCCCGCCTTCGTGTCCACATATTGGGAGGCAAAGCCGGGGAAGAGGTCGGAGAGGTCGGACATGCGCTTCTCCTGTGCGCTGGCCCGCGCAGACGGCGGGGCGGGCGCCGGCGGGTCCGGCGCTAGAGGGATGTCAGAGACAATCTGTACCGCGGGAAAAAGGTCCGGGGCACGCGCTGCGGCGGCGCGGGGCGGCGGCCGCCGCTCAGTCGAACACCTCGTCGGCGGCGGTGATGAGGCCGAGGTTGGGGGAGGTGGCGCAGAAGGCGCCCAGCTTCTCCGCATTCTTCACGAACTTGTCGGTGTCGATCACCGGCGGGGCGTCCTCGTCCTTATAATACGCGTCCAGCCAGGTCAGGATGATGGTGATCGTCGGCTTGTCGGCCTGCAGGAACTGCTGGCACGTCATGGTGGACAGGTCCCATTTGTCCGCTGCGGCCGAACCCATGCCGGCCATGAGCGCAACCGCCACGATCAGGTGTCTCATCTGGTCCTCCCCATCCCATGTCCGGCCTTGGCGGCCTGTGGGGGGCATCATGCCCCGCGGCTTGCGCAAGCGCCAGCGCGGCCGCAGGCAGGCCGCCGCCGGCTTGCGCAAGATCTCGCGATGTCAGAAGCCGTCTGTGCGTTGACCTAGCGGGCGTCCAGCACCTGCACGCACGCGCCCGGCAGATCGGCGAGGGTGAGCGGCGGCTTCGGCTTTGCCGGCTCTTTTTCGGGCTTGGGATGGAGCACCTCATCGGTGAACCACCAGTCGAGCTCCGAGCCGCAGCCCTCCCCGCTCGGCGGCGCTTCCTGCGGGCGGCAGTCGGGGCTCGCGGCCGGGCAGGTGAGGCGGACGTGCATGTGGTAGTCGTGGCCCCAATAGGGCCGCACCTTCGCGAGGAAGCCACGGTCGCCCCGCGCATCGCGGCACAGCGCCTTCTTGATGGCCGCGTTGACGAAGATGCGCTCGACCCGCGGGTCGACGGCGGCGGCGCGGACCACCTTCCAGTGGTCGGGCTGCCAGTTCGCCGGGTCGATGTCGCGGCGGTCCGCGCGCACCATCACGGTGGCGGAGATCTTCTCGCGCTCCTCGCGGGTCAGCTCGCGGCCGGGACTCGGGGTGAGCCAGATGTCCGCATCGAGGCCGATCTGGTGGGAGGCGTGTCCGGTGAGCATGGGGCCGCCGCGCGGCTGTGCCATGTCGCCCACCAGGATGCCCGGCCAGGACGACACCTTCGGCACCTCGGCGGCGAAGCGCTCCATGAAATCGATGAGGTCCGGATGGCCCCAGTTGCGGTTGCGCGACAGGCGCATCACCTGCCAGCTCGGCCCGTTCACCGCCAGCGCCGTGCCGCCAGCAAGGCAGCCCTTGGAATAGAAGCCGATGGCGCGGGGAGCGAGCGCCGCGGGGGTGGCGACGCGGCCGAACAATTCCTTCGCCGGCACCGGCGCGGCGCTTCTCGGTGCCGATTGCCCGGCCGCGCCGGTGGCGGCCAGTGCCAGCAGCGGCAGCGCCAGCAGCAGTTGGCGGAGGCGAGGCGCCGGGCCGGCCATCAGCTGGTCCTCTTCTGCGCCATCACCACGAAGCCGCCATCGCTGCGCGTGCCGGGATGAGCCGGCAGGTCGGTGACGAACAGGGTCGCCCCCGGCACCGCCAGCGCCGCCACCTGCTTGTTGATGGAGGGGTCGACGCTGATGCGGGCCAGCACCTTCTGCGCCTGTCCCGCCGCAACGCCCGCGCCTTCGTAGGAAATGGCGCTCCAGCGCGGCGCGCTGCCGTCGCTGCTCATCAGCACATAGACAAGATTGCCGAGGGGCGCCTGCGGGTCGGCGATGGTCACGGGTCCCTGCACCACCGTCTGGGCGCCGCGCAGCACGGTGATGGTGCGGTCCGCCCCGCTCACCACCATGGAGACCGGCTCCGGCGCGGCGGTCGCGTCGGCGGGCGCACCCTGGCCGGTGGCGGCCACCGCCAACTGCTGCTCCAGGCCCTCGCTCATGATGAGGCCGGGATGCAGCACGTCCTCCGGCGCCGAATGGGCGTCGGCGATGATGACCGGCGTGCCGATATGGGTGACGCCGAAGACCAGCTTGGAAAACTCCAGCGGCAGGTGGATGCACCCGTGGGACGAGGGATATCCCGGCAGCCCACCCGCGTGCAGCGCGACGCCCGACCATGTGAGGCGCTCGGTATAGGGCATGGAGGCGTCGTTATAGAGCGAGGAGTGGTGGTCCACGTCCTTCTCCAGGATGGTGAAGACGCCGGTGGGCGTATCGTGCCCCTCCTTGCCGGTGGACACGGCGCAGGCGCCGATGCGCACGCCGTTGCGATAGACGAAGGCGAGCTGATCGCTGAGGTTGACAACGATGGCGACGAAGCCGTCCGGCGCGCGCTCGGGGTACCACACATAGCTGCCCGGCTTCAGCGCCTTGATGGCCGCAAGGTCCGGGTCGTCCGCCGCCGTGGCGGGCAGGAGCGTGTCGGCGAGGAGTGCGCCGGCGAGCGCGGTCGCAAGCTTCAAGGTCCCGCGCCGGTCGAGGCGGAGCAAAAGCGGCATGAGGTATCCCCGGATGCGAATCGCAGCGGTCCCATCATTGGTGCGTCGCGGCGCCCTGTCCATGCAGCGGTTGCATCATCCGGTCATGGGGACCTCGCCCGCCACCTCGATGGCCTCGGGGGTGATGCGGCAGACGAGGCCGATGACCTCGATGCCCGCCGCCCGCGTGCGATCGAAGGCGCGGCCGTAGCCGGGGTCGAGATCGCGGGCGAGGCCGATGGAACGGGCCGAACCGATCTGGCTGATATAGACCATCACCGCCCGGTTGCCGCGCGCCGCCTCGCGCGCCAGCTCGTCCAAGTGCTTGGCGCCGCGGGCGGTGACGCAGTCGGGAAACTCCGCGCGGCCCGCGGCGCGCATGAGGTGCACGTTCTTCACCTCCACGAGGCACAGGGGGCGGGCGTCGTCCTCCAGCTGTATGTCGATGCGGCTGGAGCGGCCGTATTTCACCTCGCGGCGCATCCGCGCGTAACCGGCGAGCGCCGGCACCGCGCCCGCGGCGATGGCCTGCGCCACCAGCAGATTGGGATGCATGGTGTTGACGCCTACCAGCTCCGGGCCGGCGCCGAAATCCGCCTCCACCAGTTCCCAGCTGAGCGCCAGCTTGCGGGCCGGGTTCAAGGATCGCGAGAGGAAGACGCGGGCACCGGGCGTGTCGAGGCCCAGCATGGCGCCGGAATTGGCCACGTGCGCGGTGGTCTCGGTGCCGTCGTCCAGCACCACGTCGGCGAGGAAGCGCTTGTAGCGCCGCACGAGGCGGCCCGGCAGCAGGGGGGTGGCGAAGCGCATCAGGCGGAGGCGGCCGCGCTATCACCCGCCTTCGTGTCGCTTGCCTTCGTGTCGCTTGCCTTCGTGTCGCTTCTGCCCATCAGGCAGATAAGGGTCTGGGTGGCGGTGGCGCAGTGGATCCGGGAGTCGCCCGCTTCAGCATAGACATCCACCCGCACCACGGTGAGCGTGCGGCCGGAGCGCGTCACCTCGCCCACCGCCACCAGCCGCTCGCCCTTGCCGGGCGCCATGATGTTGATCTTGTATTCCACCGTGAGCACCGTTGAGTCCGGCGGGAACAGGGTGAAGGCGGCGTAGCCCCCGGCGGTGTCGGCGATTGCGCCGATGGAGCCACCGTGAAAGAAGCCGTGCTGCTGGGTCACCGCCTCGGCATAGGGAAGGACCACCTCCGCCCGTCCGGCCGCCACTGCGCCGAGCCTGGCGCCCAGGGTGGCCATGAAGGGCTGGCGGGCGAAGCTCGCGCGCACCTTGGCTTCAAAATCGGGATCGGAGGGAGAAAAGGCGCTGGCGGTCATGGACGGGCTGGGCATCACGGGGCGGGAAGGCTTGACCATAGCCCATCCAACGCCGCCCGCCGCGCATTTTTCGCATCCGCGCGGGGCGCGGCTTGCCCGTTGACAGGAGGGGGGCGCCGCGCCTCTCTACCGCCAGCGGCAGCCTCGGGATCGGGCCGGGTTCCGCATGCGCTCCCCTCCGAGGCATCAGCCAACAATGAGCTATTTCTATCTCGCCATCGCCATCGTGGCGGAGGTCATCGCCACGTCGGCGCTCAAATCCGCCGAGGGCTTCACGCGCCTCGGGCCATCCGCCATCGTCGTGGCGGGATATGGCGTCGCCTTCTTCTGCCTGTCCCTGACGCTGCGGACGCTGCCGGTCGGCATCGCCTATGCCATCTGGTCGGGCGTCGGCATCGTGCTGGTGGCGGCCATCGCCTGGGTATTGCACGGGCAGAAGCTGGATCTCCCCGCGCTGATCGGGCTGGGGCTCATCATCGCCGGGGTGCTGGTGGTGAACCTGATGTCCAAGAGCGTCGCCCACTGAGGGGCGCCCCCTGAGACGCGCTTGGCGCCGACGCGCCAAAAGGAAAGGGCGACGCCTTGCGGCGCCGCCCTTCCATGCGTCCGGGGCAGACGGGATTGGTCTTCAGCTCGCCTCCAGCTCCGCCGCGACGGGGGGAGTCGGCAGCAGCAGGTCGAACAATCGGCCGGTGGCCATGCGCTGCGCCTGGATGACGGCGCCCGCCATGCCCTGTGCATCGGCCCTGGCTTCCTGCGCCAGCGACAGGGCGGTGGGGAAGGGAGCGGTCAATTCGGCCATCACCTCGTCGGTGTCGAAGGTGAGGTCGGCGTCAAACTTGCGGGCGATCTGCTGCATGCGCCGGTTGTGCGCGAGACAGCTCATGTAGAGCGAGCGGATGCCGCGATTGCGCGCGGTCAGTATCACGCGCTCCATTAGGATCGTGCCGAGCCCGTGGTTCTGGTAGCCGCTTTCGACGCTGAAGGCGGCTTCCGCCTCGCCAGGCAGCACGTCACCCATGGGATAGAGCTCGGCGGCGGCGCGCAGCTCGCCATCCACGAAGCAGCCGTGAATGATGGCTCCGGTGCGAAACACCCGCGAAGCGTAGCGCTCGATGAATTCGGCAGATACCGCAGAGCCGAACCTGAACCGGCGGCTCTCCGTGTCGAGCCTCAGGAGGTGGTCCCGGAAAAGTCCGGACTCCCCGGTCCACAGCTTGCGGATGATCCCCGGTGCGACCTGTTCGGTCATAAGTGGTCTCCAGACGGCGTGTCGGAAAGCCCCCCGGTTCCTCCGCGACTGAACTTATGTGCATCGCAGCAAAGGTCAATACGGCTGACCTTGACGCATAGGTCATGGGATTACCGTTTTAGCGTTTGAATTGACCTAAATCATTGACATAAGACGAAATAAGTAAGCCATGCGCTTGGTGCAGCGCTGCTGCGCCGCAGCATTGAGGCTTGGCCTTGATCGCGCCCCATCGCGCCTGCCGTCGGGTGCGCCCCTCGCGGCGGCGCTCGGCTAACGGATGAGAATCGCCCGGAAATCGTTGACGTTGGTCAGCGTCGGGCCGGTCACCACCAGCCGGTCCAGGGTGGAGAAGAAGGTGTAGCCGTCGTTGTTGGCGAGGAAGGCGTCGGCCGTCATCCCGCGCTCAGCCGCCGCGGCGAGCAGGCCCGAATCAAACCACGCTCCGGCATTGTCCTCGGTGCCGTCGACGCCATCGGTGTCGCACGAGATGGCCGACACGCCGGCGCGCCCCTTGAGGGCGATGGCGAGCGACAGCAGGAATTCCACGCTCCGCCCGCCGCGCCCGTTTCCGCGCACCGTCACCGTGGTTTCGCCGCCCGAGAGCAGCACGCAGGGCGCGGCCGCCGGCAGGCCGTGCTCGGACGCCGAGCGGGCGATGCCGGCGAACACGTTGCCGGCCTCCCGCGCCTCGCCCTCGATGGCATCGCCAAGGATCAGCGCCGCGAGGCCCATCGCCGTGGCCTTCTCCTCGGCCGCCTTCAGTGCCATGAGCGGGGTGGCGATCATGTGCACCTCCTGCCCGGGGATGGGATCGCCCGCCACCGTGTTGGCGCGGATCACCGCCTCCAGCTTGTCAGTCACCGCGATGCCCCAGGTGCGCATCAGGCCCAGCACCGCCTCGGGGTCGGACGCTTCCGGGATGGTGGGGCCCGAACCGATGGCGGCCGGGTCGTCCCCCGGCACGTCGGAGATGAGGTAGGTCACTGCCTGGGCCGGGGCGATGGCGGCCGCAAGCCTTCCCCCCTTGATGGCCGACATGGATTTGCGCACCCGGTTCATGACGCCGATGGGCGCGCCGGATTTCAGCAGCGCCGCGTTCAGCGCCTGCTTGTCGGCGAGGGTCAGCCCCTCCGCCGGCAGGGTGAGGAGGGAGGAGGCGCCGCCCGACATGAGGCACACGACGAGATCGTCGGGCCCGGCGCTGCGGGCGAGCTCCAGGATGCGCCGCGCCGCATCAAGTCCCGCCTGGTCCGGCACCGGGTGGGCCGCCTCGACGATCTCGATGTGCCGGGTCTCGCAGGCATGGCCATAGCGTGTCACGATGAGGCCCTCGCACGGGCGGCCCCATTCCTCCTCGAAGGCCCGCGCCATGCGGGCCGATGCCTTGCCTGCGCCGATGACGATGGTGCGCCCCTTGGGCGGCGCCGGCAGGCGGTCCCTGAACTTGCCCTCCGGCAATGCCGCGGCGAGGGCGGCATCGAACAAAGTGACGAGGATTTCGCGGTCGCTGGGCAGGGCAGGGGCCGTCGTCATCGCTTCGTCTCCATGGGGCGTTCTCCCGCCTCGCCTGTGCGGCGAAAGTCTTATTCCTCTGTGCCGCCTGTAGCGGCTCGCAGGCCAGCGATCAATAAGCCGGCGGGAAAGGCTGCTTTAATGCGCGCAGCGGGTCGGCGGAGGGACAGCGACCGGTGGCGACGGGCGTGCATGGCGCGGGGCGAGGCATTATATCGGGGCCATGAGCGCTGCTCCGCCCCTCGTGTTCGACCGCCCTTTGCTGCGCCGCCGCCTTGGTCGCGCCGCCCGTCTCGGCCTTGAGCCCTTCCTGCTGGAGCGCGCGGCGGAAGACCTCGCCGACCGGCTCGCGGCGGTGAAGCGGCAGTTCGCCACCGCACTCGATCTCGGCACGCCCACCGACGCGGTGCGCCGTGCGCTCGCCGGCCATGGCACCGTCGAGCGTCTCTTCCGCGCTGCGCCGCTGCTTGCGGGCGTGCCGGCGCCGGATCTGGTGGCGGACGAGGAGGCGGTGCCCTTCGGCGAGGGGACGCTGGATCTTGCGGTCTCGGCCCTTGCCCTGCAATCGGTCAATGATCTGCCGGGCGTGCTGGCCCAGCTGCGCCGCGCCCTGCGGCCGGACGGCCTCTTCCTCGCCGCCATGCTGGGCGGTGGAAGCCTCGGCGAATTGCGGCAGTCCTTCGCTATCGCCGAGAGCGAGACCACCGGCGGGATCTCGCCACGGGTGGCGCCGTTCGCCGATGTGCGTGATCTCGGTGCTCTGCTGCAGCGGGCCGGCTTCGCCTTGCCGGTCACCGACGTGGACCGGGTGGTGGTGCGCTACGGCTCGCCCTTCACGCTGTTTGCCGACCTGAGGCGCATGGGCGGCGCCAATCCCTTGGTGGAGCGGCGCCGCGTGCCGTTGCGGCGGGCCACCCTGCTGCGCGCCGCCGAGGTCTACGCCGAGCGCTTTTCCGACCCCGACGGCAAGCTGCGCGCCACGTTCGAGATCGTGTTCCTCTCCGGCTGGGCGCCGGACCCGAGCCAGCAGAAGCCCTTGCGGCCCGGCTCGGCCAAGATGCGCCTCGCCGACGCCCTCGGCGCGCGCGAGGTGCCTCTGCCGCCGGCGGGCGACGAGCCGGGCTAAGGACTCCGCCGGCCTTCACCTTCCGACCGCAAAGCGCTATCGGCTGCGGGCTGCGAGATGCGTGAGGGGAGAGGCGCGATGACGGGACAGGCTGAGGGGGCGGGGGGACGCGAGGCGCCGGCGACGATCGACGGCTTCCGCCACATTCTGCCCATCACCACGCGCTGGATGGACGTGGACGTCTACGGCCACGTGAACAACGTGGTCTATTATTCCTATTTCGACACGGTGGTGAACGAGCACCTGGTCTCGGCCGGGCTGCTGGACCCGCAGACGAGCCCGGTGATCGGTCTCGTGGTGGAGACGCGCTGCGTCTATTTCCGCAGCCTCACCTATCCCGCGCCGGTCATGGCCGGCCTTCGGGTGACGAAGCTCGGCACCTCCTCGGTCCGCTACCAGATCGCCCTGTTCCAGGGCGAGGATCCGAGTGCGGCCGCGCAGGGGCATTTCGTTCACGTCTATGTGGAGCGGGCGAGCCAGCGCCCGGTGCCCATCCCCGATCCGGTACGCGCGCTGCTGCTGACGATCGCGGTCTGAGGCCCATCAAACGCGCATGCCCCGGCGGCGGGCCGGGGCATGCGGACGTGGCGGGGATGCGGGACCCAGGCGCGCTCAGGTGATGTACTGGGCGCCGTTCACCGTCATGGTGGAGCCGGTGATGAAGCCGGCCTCGTCGGAGGCGAGGAACACCACGCAGCGGGCGATGTCCTCCGGCTCGCCGAGGCGGCCGACCGGGATGGTGGCGGTGATCTTGGCCAGGGCTTCGGCCGGCACCGCCTTCACCATTTCGGTGGCGATGTAGCCGGGGGCGATGGCGTTCACCGTGATGCCGAGCTTGGCGCTCTCCTGCGCCAGGGCCTTCACGAAGCCGATCTCGCCAGCCTTGGCGGCGGAATAATTGGTCTGGCCGAACTGGCCCTTCTGGCCGTTGATGGACGAGATGCAGATGATGCGGCCGAACTTGCGGTCGCGCATGCCCTCGATCACCGGGCGGGTCATGTTGAAGGCCGAGTTGAGGTTGGTGTTGATCACCGCGCTCCACTGCTCCAGCGACATCTTGTGGAACTGGCCGTCGCGGGTGATGCCGGCGTTGTTCACCAGGATCTCGACCGGGCCGACCTCGGCTTCCACCTTGGCGATGCCCGCCTTGCAGGACTCGAAATCGGAGACGTCCCACTTGAAAGTCGGAATGCCGGTCTTCTCGGTGAAGGCCTTGGCGGCCTCCTCGTTGCCCGCGAAATTGGCCGCGACGGTGTTGCCGGCGGCCTTCAGCGCCACCGAGATCGCCTCGCCGATGCCCCGCGTGCCGCCCGTGACCAATGCGACGCGTCCCATGGCTCCCTCCATTACGATTGACTATTGGCCCGACCAGATAATCTTCAGCGTTCCAGGCGGGTCGAGCCACGCCCAGGCGGTTTCTAGAGGATTTCCCCGCTACGGGGTATCGGGGAAATCCTCTAAATCTTTGGATTAACGCCTCTTATTCGGCGAGCCGTGACGACTTCCTGCCTGAGGCTATAGCAAGGGCATATGGCAGGCCGGCAACGGCGCCCCGTGGGGGGCGTCGCGGTCCGGCCGGTTGCGCGGGGATCTGGCGTTCATCCCCGCGCTGCGCGGCTCAGTCGCGCTCGAGGCACATGGCGATGCCCATGCCGCCGCCGATGCACAGGGTGGCGAGGCCCTTCTTGGCGTCGCGCTTCTGCATCTCGTGCAGCAAGGTCACGAGGATGCGGGTGCCGGAGGCGCCGATGGGGTGACCGATGGCGATGGCGCCGCCGTTCACGTTCACCTTCGAGGTGTCCCAGCCGAGACCCTTGTTGACCGCGATGGCCTGGGCGGCGAACGCCTCGTTGGCCTCCACGAGGTCGAGGTCGGAGGCACTCCAGCCGGCCTTCTCCAGCGCCAGCTTCGACGCCGGGATGGGACCGGTGCCCATGACGGCGGGATCGACGCCCGCCTGCGCCCACGAGACGATGCGGGCCAGCGGGGTCTTGCCCTCGGCCTTGGCCTTGGCGGCGCTCATGAGCACCACGGCGGCGGCGCCGTCATTGATGCCCGAGGCGTTGCCGGCGGTGACGGTGCCGTCCTTGGCGAAGGCGGGCTTCAGCTTCGTCATGGCGTCGATGGTGGCGCCGTGGCGGATGTACTCGTCCTGGTCCACCACCACGTCGCCCTTGCGCGAGGCGATGGTGACGGGGACGATCTCGTCCTTGAACCTGCCGGACTTCTGGGCGGCCTCGGCCTTGTTCTGGGAGGCGACCGCGAACTCGTCCTGCTCGGCGCGGGTGATCTGGAATTCCTTGGCCACGTTCTCGGCGGTCATGCCCATGTGGTAGCCGTTGAAGGCGTCCCACAGACCGTCCTTGATCATGGTGTCGACGAAGGCGAGGTCGCCCATGCGCTGTCCGTTGCGCAGATGGGCGGCGTGGGCCGACTGGCTCATGGATTCCTGGCCGCCGGCCACCACGATTTCGCTGTCGCCGTTGGCGATGGCCTGGGCGCCGAGGGCCACAGTGCGCAAGCCCGAGCCGCACACCATGTTGACCTCCCACGCCGGGCTGCCGATGGGGACGCCGGCCTTGATGGAGGCCTGGCGGGCCGGGTTCTGGCCCTGGGCGGCGGTGAGAACCTGGCCCAGAATCACTTCGCTGACGGCCTCGGACGGGACGCCCGCGCGCTCCAGCGCCGCCTTGATGGCGATGGCGCCGAGCTCATGGGCCGGCAGGGGGGACAGCGCGCCGTTGAACGACCCGACCGGGGTGCGCGCGGCGGCGACGATGACGACCTCATCCTTCATGGGGGTCTCTCCTGGGAAGATCGGGCGGGCTTCGCGCCTCGTTAGCCGGATTGGCCAAATGGAAGGTGGCTAGGCCCTATCGTGGGCGTGGCGGACCATGTGTCAATGACCCATCTCATGGCAAGGGCCGGCCGCAAATGGTCGCCTACAACCTTTGTCTGTGCCGCTCCCCCGCCGCGCGCGGATGCGCTGCGAAAAGGCAGATGCGCGGCGCACACAAAGTGGTAGCTCTGCACATGGAAAGGCCGTAACCTGCGGCTCCGCCCAAGGAAAACGGATGACCGGACGATGGCAAAATCGCAAGAGCCAGTCACCATCAAGAAATACGCCAACCGCCGTCTCTACAACACGGGGACGAGCACCTACGTCACCCTCGAAGACCTCGCCAACATGGTGAAGGAGGGGGAAGACTTCGTGGTGTTCGACGCCAAGAACGGCGAGGACATCACCCATTCGGTCCTGACCCAGATCATCTTCGAGCAGGAAAACAAGGGGCAGAACCTGCTGCCCATCGCATTCCTGCGGCAGATCATCCGCTTCTACGGCGACAGCATGCAGATGCTGGTGCCGCGCTACCTAGAAGCGTCCATCGACAGCTTCACCAAGGATCAGGAGAAGTTCCGCGACCATGTGGCGAAGACGATCACCGGTGGCGGCTTTGCCGGCCTCGATGATCACGTGCGTCGCAACATGGAGATGTTCGAGCGGGCCTTCCACATCTTCCTGCCCTTCCCCAAGGGCGAGGAGCCGGCCGGCACGACCCCCGTTCCAGCCGCCGTTTCGTCCACCCCTGCGGTCTCGGCCCAGCCCGAGCGGACCGACGAGCTCGACGCGCTCAAGCGGCAGATGGCCGACATGCAGGCGAAGCTGGAACAGCTGGTGCCGAAGGGTGAGACGAAGAGCGAGCCCAAGGACGGCGGCGGCGAGGGCAGCACCGGCCTCTGAGCCGTCCCGCCCTTCAGGGTCGCCTATACGGACGCCGGGGCGACCGGCCTGAACCCGAACCCCTGACGACAAACGGCCCGGATTTGCTCCGGGCCGTTTTCGCATGTCTCGATCGCCTGGCGCGTTTTCTTGCCGCGCGTGCCGCCAATGCAGCTCAGGAATCCCGAGGCTCGATGGCGAAGTCGCGCTGGGCCACCCGCACCGACACGGAGAAGCCAGCGACCACGTCCAGAAGCATGATGCACAGCAGGATGGCGAACACCGAATTGCCGGCCTGGCGCACCAGCAGGAACTCCGCCATGCCGGCCACGAACACCAGCATGGACAGCATGTGATCGATGATCGAGCGCGAGGTGATGCGCGTCGACTTCAGGATTTCGAAGAACAGGAAGACCAGGCTGAGGACGACGAACGCCTCGGCCATGCTGATGGTCCATTCCGCGCCGGACAGCATCGAGACAGTGGTGAGCACGGTGGACCATTCGGTGCCGGGCATCAGGAACACGATGATGTTGTAGAGGGCGAGCGGAACGATCAGCAGCGGGACGGGCGTCAGCATGTGTGCTCCTCGGGCGGATTCGCCGCGGACGCAGGACCCGACCGTCGCCCCGGCAGAGCCGATGCGATGCCACATCGAGGGCGGAAAGTCACGGGCGCGCGAGGCGCCGGATCGCCACGGGGAGTGCGGAGGGCAGGGATACCGCTCGCGCGGGCCTTCTTCGCCGGCTTCGGACCCTCAGGAACGATCTGGCGACGGAGTGGGCAGGTGGAGCACGAATCGCCGGAGCCCCGAAGGCCGCCACACGCGGGGCGGCTCAGATTTCCAGGACACGCCCGGGCAAACCCGTGGTGCGCCCGCCGGTTCTTGCCCTTGGGGCGATCGGCGGCGGTGCGCGAAACGTCAGCGGCGCCGGCAGCGCGGCGCCGTCGAAATCAGGCTTCGGCCTTGGGCTTCAGAACCTGACGGCCGCGATACATACCGGTCTTCAGGTCGAGGTGGTGCGGACGGCGCAGCTCACCCGAATCCTTGTCTTCCACATACGTGGGCTGCTTCAGCGCGTCGGCCGAGCGGCGCATGCCGCGGCGGGACGGCGAGGTCTTTCTCTTCGGGACAGCCATTGTCCAAACTCCTGAACGGCGTAACGTGCAGAGCCCGCCGACGGCGGGCTTGCGGCTTTCGAACTTGTGATCGGGGCCTGCTCTGCCCGAATGGCGCACGCGAACATGAGCGCATCCGCCCGGAGCCCGGTTGCGAACCTTGATGAAGGCTCGCGCGGGGCTCGCTCAAGGGCCAGCATTCCCGATTGAAGGCGCGCCTTATACAGGCTCGCGCGGGGGAACGAAAGCCCCGCCGTGCGTTTTCCGGTGGCGGAATGCCCCAACAATGCCCTCTTGTCAGCTGAGGAGAGCTAAGCAAGGTTGCGCCCGCTTCGGAGCATCCGAAGAACCCCCGAGGAAACCGGACACATGATGCGTTCCGCCCAGATCCGTCTCATCGCCGCCGCACTCGCCGCCTCCGTCTCCGCAGCGTCCGTCGGCGCGGCGCTCGCGCAGGGTGCCCCGGCGCCCGTGGCGGCTCCTGCCGCGCCGGCCGCAGCCGCCGACCCGGTGGTCGCGACCGTGAACGGAACGCCGATCCGCCAGAGCGAGATCACCATTGCCCTCGAGGACATCGGCTCGGGTCTCCCGCCCCAGGTGCAGGGGCCCGCGCGGGAGGAATATGTCCTGTCCTTCCTCACCGACATGACGCTCCTCGCCAAGGCGGCCGAAGCCCAGAAGCTGGACCAGTCGCCGGACTTCCAGCAGCGCCTCGCCTATGCCCGCACCAAGGCTCTGATGGAAACCATCATGACCCAGGAAGCGAAGAAGGCGGTCACGGCCGAGGAGAAGCGCAAGACCTACGACGAGTTCGTCAAGTCGTCTCCGGCCGAGGCCGAGGTGCGCGCCCGCCACATCCTGGTGGACGACGAGGCCAAGGCCAAGGAGATCTCCAAGAAGGCCAAGGCCGGCGAGGATTTCAGCAAGCTGGCGAAGGAGAATTCCAAGGACAGCGCCGAGGACGGCGGCGATCTTGGCTACTTCACCAAGGAGCAGATGGTCCCCGAATTCGCCGAGGCGGCGTTCAAGCTGGAGAAGGGTCAGGTCTCCGACCCGGTGAAGACTCAGTTCGGCTGGCACGTCATCAAGGTGGAGGACAAGCGCCAGAAGCCCGTGCCCACCTATGAGCAGGTCGAGGACCAGGTGGAGCAGTATCTGGTCCGCAAGGCCCAGGCGGACATGGTCACCAAGCTGCGCGCCGACGCCAAGATCGAGAAGACGGCGGCCCCGGCTGGTGCGGCGCCCGCCGTTCCGGCTGCCGACCCCGCCAAGAAGTGAGCCGGGGCGCTTCGGCGCCGCACGGCCGAAAGGCCGCAAAGATCGAGGGGGGCGCCACCGGCGCCCCCTTTTAGTTAGCTAAAGCTCTTCGGCCTTTTCCCGGGCGCGGGCGAGGAGCTTTGCGGCATCGACGAGAGCATCCTTCTCGGGATCGTGCACTACCGCGCCGAAGCTGCCCGCCAGCGCGGCGGCAAGGGCCATGGCGCTGATCTCCTCGCGCACGTCGCCGCTCCATTTCACATCCAGCGCAACATCGCGCCCGCCGCGCGCCGCCGCGCGCCGCCGCGAGCACGGCCGAGGCGCCGTCGCTCTCCACCGCGCGGAAGCGGATGGTGCAACCGGCGTCCTCGCCGTCGAGGGTGCAGGGCAGATAGCCGGAGGTCTCGAACGGCACGTACCCGTCGTCCAGGACCAGCTTGAGCTTGAATGCGTCGATCGCCGCCTGCAGGGCGGGGCGGGCGGGCACCTCGGCCCGGAACAGATAGCAGGTCTGGGCGCGCGCCATGGCGGCTCCTCCAATAGGTTAAAACATGGGGGCCGCCGGGGTCCGGCGGCGGGCTGAAACGGGCCGAGCTTAAAAGCGTTCGTTCCGGCGCAAAAGGCGACGTCAGCGCGCGGCGGAGGGAGCGCAGGCGGCCGAGGGCGTCGCCAATGCGGCCCACACCGCCTCCACCGCCGTGCGGTTGTTGCAGCGGTCTGCGGTCGGCTCCAGTTGCTCATGCAGGTTCATCTGCACCGGCTTCGACAGCCACCAGCTCATGGAGACGTCGCGGATCTTTTCGGGCGTCGCGGTGCCCACCGGGCATCTGCCGTCCTCGCCTTCGGGCCAGACCTTGATCTGCACCAGATTGACCGGGCAGCGGCCGGCGAACCGCCTGTCGAGCCATGTGGCCGCATGGGCGACGGCGAGGCGTCCGCGCCCGCCGCGCACCGCGCCGATGGCGCCCAGCGGTCCGCGCAGCTCGGCCAAGGCCAAGTGGTCGCTGGCGTCCGGCACCACCACGCCGCGTGCCGTGCGTTCCTCGGTCAGCACACTCGCCGGATCGTTGGCGATCACGAGGATGAAGGGCGCGAGGGCGGGCTCCACGTCCACCATCGCCTGCGCCAGCTCTAGGGCGCTCTCGGCGCCGAAATTCTCGAAGTAGCCGCCGTCCACGATGCGGTCCACCACGTCGGTGTCCACCTCGTAGATCGAGCCGGGCGGCGAGATTACCGGAAAGCGGGCGGAGTTGGTGGCGGCGGTGGACAGCCGCACGTCGAGGTCGGAGCGCACCAGGCCGTGGAAGTCGATGGCATGGGTGAAGATGGGGCATTCCGCATTCGGCCCGCCGCTGGGGCAGCGGCCGCTGGCGGCATAGGTCGGCAGGAGGTCGGTGGTGATGATGCGCTGCCCGGTTTCCACGGACGTGCCGTTCAGCACCAGATAGGGCACCCAGCGCGCCGGATCGCGGGCGGCACCGAGAAACGGGGCGGCGAGGCGTCGCGCGGCGCCGGCCGCCGCCCGCGGGCCGGACGTGCTGACGTGGCGGGCGAAGCTCTCTTCCCAGGCCTCCTCCAGCAGGGCCGCGCGGTCCCTCAGGAAGAGCTGCACCTGATCGTGGAAGGCGAGGCCGAAGAAGGTGGCGGTAAGGAAATCGTCGGCAGTCATGCTCTCCAGGCAGTCGCGCCAGCCGCCGATCCGGCCTCCGTACCAGTGGGCCGGCGCGTCCGTGGGGCAGGGCGGCGCGGCACCGGTGCGGGCGGAGAGGGCGGCCGCCACCACCGCCGCCCCATAGGCACCGCCCGAGACGCCGGAGATGGCGAAGATCCGCCCCGCGATGTCCTTGCCGTCGAGGGCCTGCTGCACCTCCTGCGAGAAGCGGCCGTCGTCCCGCGCGGCGCGGCTGATCTTCGAGCCGTCGGCGCGGGTGAAGCTGAAGGCCGCCTTCTGCTGCTCAAAATCGAGGAAATGGCCGATGACGCTGGCGGTGAAGAAGCCGGCGCGGCTCGCCCCGCCCGCCGCCGCGATGATGACGGGCCGCGGGCAGTCGCCCGGGTTCTCGGCGCAGCCGTTGGCCCGCATCCACAGGTGGATGGCCTGCACGATTGTGGTCCGGCGATGCGCCGGCTCCACCGCGGCGAGCGTGCGCACCGCGTGATTGTCGCCGAAGACATAGACCCCGACGGCACCGGCGATGAAGAGCACCGTCAGGATCGGCACATGGAAGCGCCGGCCCACCGAGGAGAAATAGGCGAGCACCGGCACCCAGCCACCGAGAATCAGCGGCACGGCGAAGGCGAGCGGCAGGCGCCGGGCGAGCCAATGGGGGCTCGCCACCAGGATCGCGATCACCAGCAGCGCGTAGAGCAGCAGGGCAAGGCGGCCGGTGGCGTGCAGCTCGGCGTCGGGATCGTCGCGGCGGGGGACGATGCCGAGGAGCGAGAACACCGGCGCGAGCCACCGGCCGAGCGTGCGATCCACGGCGGCGATCCCGGCAACCCGCGTCAGACGGCCGCGCAGGATGGCATAGGCGTAGAACAAAGGGATCGCCGCCAGCATGGCCCATGTCACCAGCCACAGCTGGTCGCGCGCCGCCTCCACCGCCGGGCGATCCCCGAGCGTCGGCAGGTTGGCGACCGCCGCTGCGGCCCCAAAGGCGAAGGCCACGAAGGTGAGCGCGCCGAGGATGCGGGGGATCTGCACCAGCATGAAGCAGTGCAGCCCGTCCCGCCCTGCATGCCCCCTGCGCCCCGCTGCGGCATTGCGCTGGGCGGTGACCGCGGCAAGGCCGTGGTCGGTCTCCATCAGCAGCCGCGCGGCGTAATGCACGGGCATCGCCCACAGCAGGAAGACGCCGAGAACGAGGGAAAGGATGGCGGGGAAGAGGCCGGCGGCAACGCCGATGGGCGCGCCCGCCATGGCCACGTCCAGCATCACGTCCTGCGCCTGGGTGACGCCGGCCATGAGCAGGAGGCCGATGGCGACACTCGCCAGCGGTACCCGCACGACCCAGAGAATCAGCGCGAAATCGAGGATTCGGCCGAGAAGCCGTGCCAGCGCGCCGGTACCCCGTCGCGGAACCGACATGCGCTCCGCGCGTCCGGCGTGCTCGCCCACACGCTCGATCCTCATGCGTGCCTCCCATCCCCCGCACGCAGCTATAGAATAGATTCGTTTCGAACAGGCGCACAATCCCGGCAGCCGTCTGCCGGCATGGGCGGCGGCAGTGCCGCGGCGGGGCGCGTCAGATCATCGCCATGCCGCCGTTCACGTGGAGCGTCTGGCCGGTGACGTAGGCGGCCTCATTGGAGGCGAGGTAGACGCAGGCGGCGGCAATGTCCTCGGGCGTGCCGAGCTTTGCGGCCGGCACCGCCTTCAGGATGCTCTCGCGCTGCTTGTCGTTGAGGGCGTCGGTCATGGGGGTGGCGATGAAGCCGGGGGCGACGCAGTTCACGGTGACACCGCGCGAGGCGACTTCCTGCGCCAGCGACTTTGACATGCCGATCATGCCCGCCTTGGCCGCGGCATAATTGCCCTGGCCGGCATTGCCGGTGACGCCGACGATGGACGTGATGGAGATGATGCGCCCCGAGCGGCGGCGCATCATGGTGCGCACGGCGGCCCGCGACAGGCGGAAGGCGGCGGTGAGGTTCACCGCGATCACCTGGTCCCACGCCTCGTCGGAGAGGCGCATGAAGATGTTGTCTCGGGTGATGCCGGCATTGTTGACGAGGATGTCCACATGGCCGCCCAGCGCCGCCTCGGCGTCCGGAACAAGCTTCTCCACCTCTTCCGCATTGCCGAGGTTGCAGGGCAGCACGACCACGCGCTCGGTGAATTCCGCCGCCAGCGTGTCCAGGGCCTCGCGCCGCGTGCCGGAAATGGCGACGGTGGCGCCCTGGGCGTGCAGCGCCTTGGCGATCGCGCCGCCGATGCCGCCGGTGGCGCCGGTCACGAGCGCGGTCTTGCCGGTAAGGTCGAACATGTAAGCCCCCAGTCCTTCAGATGTCGCGGCGTGAGCGCCGCTTGTTTGAGCAAGGCGGGAGCGGGTCTCGGCCACTCCCTCTCCCGCTAGCGGGGGAGGGCCGGGGAGGGAAACGAGGCTTCCGGCAAAAGCCGCCTCTGCGGGACGCCTCCCGCGCCTCCCAATCCTCTCCCGCAGCCGGGAGAGGGCCTTGCCGCAGGGTTTTCAGGCGGCGGATGCGGCGGCGTTGCGGGCGGCGATGAAGGCCGCCACGTCCTCGGACGTGCCCACGGCGCTGGCGGCGATCTGCTTGTCAATGCGCTTGACGAGGCCGCACAGCACCTTGCCGGCACCGACCTCGACAACGCGGCTCACGCCCGCGCCCGCCATGTAGATGATGCTCTCGCGCCAGCGCACCGTGCCGGTCACCTGCTCGACCAGCAGGCGGACGATCTCGGCCGGGTCGGTCACCGGCGAGGCGCGGACATTGGCCACCACCGGCACCCGCGGCGTCATCACGGTCGAGCCCGAGAGGGCGACCTCCATGGCCTCGGCGGCAGGGCCCATCAGGCGGCAGTGGAAGGGGGCGGAAACCGGCAGGAGCACCGCCTTCAGGGCGCCCTTCTCCTTGGCGATGGCGATGGCGCGCTCCACCGCGGCCTTGGTGCCGGACACCACCACCTGACCGGGGGCATTGTCGTTGGCCGCCTCGCAGACGTCGTCGCCGGCGGCTTCCGCCGCCACGGCCACCGCCTGGTCGTAGTCGAGCCCCAGAAGGGCGGCCATGGCGCCTTCGCCCACCGGAACGGCATCCTGCATCGCGCGGCCGCGGATGCGGAGCAGCCGGGCGGCCTCGGTGATGGTGAGCGCGCCCGCGGCGGCAAGGGCGGAATATTCACCCAGCGAATGCCCTGCCACAAAGGCGGCCTCGCGGGCGAGGTCCAGCCCGGCCTCGGCCTCCAGGACGCGCAGGGCGGCCATGGATACCGCCATCAGCGCCGGCTGGGCGTTGGCGGTCAGGGTGAGGGCGTCGGCCGGCCCCTCCCACATGATCTTGGTGAGGCTGTCGTTGAGGGCGGCATCCACCTCCTCGAACACCGCCTTGGCGGCCGGGAAGCTGTCGGCCAAGGCCTTTCCCATGCCGACGGCCTGGCTGCCCTGGCCGGGAAAGATGAAGGCGGTATGGGGTGATGTGCGTGGCCCATCCGACATGGCGGCCCTCCGGTTCGTAAATTTGGGGAGGGGAGAGACACCGGGAATGTGGGCGAGTCAAGGCAACGCCCGCGCCACATCGGCTCTCTTTGGGGAAAGCAGGGGGTTGGCCACGCCGCCTTCACAATTTATCCATAGGGGACGACAGAGATTGGGCGTGACGCCCGCATGAGAGAGTGCTCCGCCGTGAAGGGTCCCTGGGGAATTGTTGCGCTTGCCGCCGCCGGCCTTCTGGCGGCCGTGCCCGCCGTAGGCCAGACCTTCGTGCCCGCGGGCACGGGCCGTCCGGCGCTGATGACCGGCCCGGTGCCTTCCTCCATGGCCGAGCCGGCGCCCGGCTTTTCCCTCGGCGCGCCAGCGCCCGCCATGACTGCTCCGGCCACCACGGCCCCGGCGAACGCGGCACCGGCCGAGTCGGGCGGGACCTCGCCCCAGAACCTGGTCGCCTATTCGGCGGCGGTGGTGGATGGCCCGTATATCGCCATCACCTTCGACGACGGGCCGAACCCCGAGACCACGCCAAAGCTGCTGAAGATGCTGGAGCAGCGGGGAATCAAGGCGACCTTCTTCGTGCTCGGCAGCCGCGCCGTGGCCTCTCCCGCCATCATCAAGCAGATGGTGGCGCAGGGTCATGAGGTGGCCAACCATTCCTGGGACCATCCCCAGTTGCCCAAGATCTCCGTTGCCGCCGCCGACAAGCAGATCGGCGACACCAACGCCGCCATCGAGCAGATCACCGGGCAGAAGATCCGCAACGTGCGCCCGCCCTATGGCGCCATGACACCGGCCTTGCGGGCGCATTTGCGGGAAAAGTTCGGCTCCACCTTCATCTACTGGTCGGTGGACCCGCTGGACTGGAAGGACCGCAACCCCCAGCTGATCCACGACCGCATCCTGAACAACGTGCACGCCGGCGCCATCATCCTCGTCCACGACATCCACCCCACCACGGTGGAGGCCATGCCGAAGACGCTGGACGACCTGAAGGCGCGCGGCTTCAAGTTCGTCACGGTCAGCGAGCTGATCGCCATGAACAAGGGCGTGCCCGAGCCCAAGGTCGCTGCCGTATCGCCGGCCCCGAAGAAGAAGCCGAAGCCTCAGGGCACGACTGCGGCCGTCGTCCCTGCCGTGGCCGGCGCGACCGCCGCCGCCCCCAAGCCGAAGCCGGCTTCCACCAAGCCGCCTGCGCCGATCCGCAGCTCCGGCGCCACCATGGGCCTGTTCTGAGCGCGGCTGGATTTGAAGACGGCGCCGCTGCGGTCGCTTGCTTGGCCGCGCACGGCGCTGCGCCGGCGTTTTGAAACCGGAATGTGTCCGCAGCATTGCCTTCCCGCCTAAATCTGCTATACGCCCCGCTTCCGTCGCACCCGGCCGGGGGCTGAACGGACGGCTTTTCTGTGCCACGGCCTATCGCCATGGCGGAGGAGAGCAGGGCGCAGGCCCGTCGTCCCGTGTCCCCGCCTTCCGAGCTTCGCGCCTTTCCGAAAGGCAAGAAGGGCTTGGCGCCGGTGGGCGGAAGAGTGAAATGAAAGGCAAGTGGACACATGCCGCTTTACGAGCACGTGTTCCTCGCGCGCCAGGACGTGACGGCGCAGCAGGTCGAGGAACTCACCACCCGATTCAAGGGTGTCATCGAGGCGAACGGCGGGTCGGTCGGCAAGACGGAGTATTGGGGCGTCAAGTCCCTCACCTATCGCATCGCCAAGAACCGCAAGGCTCACTTCACGCTCATGAACATCACCGCCCCCGCGGCGGCGGTGCAGGAGCTGGAGCGTCAGCAGCGCATCGACGAAGACGTCCTGCGCATCCTCACCCTGCGCGTCGAGGAGCATGAGGAGGGTCCCTCCGCCATGCTGCAGAAGCGCGATCGCGACGACCGCGGTGAGCGCGGCGAGCGGGGCGAGCGTGGTTTCGGCGGCCGCGACGGTGGACGTGACGGCGGCCGCGAGGACCGCCCGCGCCGTCCGCGTCCCAGCGAAGAAACCCACGGTGAGGAGGAAGTCTGATGGCGTTCGCATCGTCCGGTGGTGCCGGCGGCGGTCAGCGCCGTCCCTTCTTCCGTCGTCGCAAGACCTGCCCGTTCTCCGGCCCCAACGCGCCGAAGATCGACTACAAGGATGTGCGCCTCCTGCAGCGCTACATCTCCGAGCGCGGCAAGATCGTGCCCTCGCGCATCACGGCGGTCTCCGCCAAGAAGCAGCGCGAGCTCTCCGCCGCCATCAAGCGCGCGCGGTTCCTGGGCCTGCTGCCCTTCGTGATCCGCTGATCCGGCCGCCCTCGTTTTACGAGGGCGCGCCATTTCTAGAAACGACGCGCTTCGGGGAATGACCCCCGGAGCGTCTGCTGGGGCGGCGCGCCGCCTCTAACCGCGCAAGCGGGACAGCTGGTCGAGATGCTGCCTTTTCTCCTCATCGGCATGGCCGCAGGCCTTGCTTCCGCGCTTCTCGCCGCCGGCGTGGCGGCGGGATCGACGCTGGCCGTGCCGCTGTTCTACCTCGCGCCCCTGCCGGTGATGATCGCCGGCATTGCCTTCGCGCCGCTGGCCGCGCTTGTTGCCGTGGCTGTGGGGGGCGGCGGCCTGGCGCTGATCTTCGGCACCACCTTCCTCATCACCTATCTCGTGAGCCTGGGCGGACCCGCCTTCGGCCTGTCCTACGCCGCCATGATGGCGCGGCAGGACCCGGCCGGACGCGACGGGCTCGTGTGGTTTCCGGTGGGCGGGCTGGTGCTGTTGTCAGCGGCCTTCTCCACCCTCGCCGTGGTGATCGCGCTGTTCGCCGTGGCTGGGGACTATGACAGCTACCGCAGCGCCGTCATCGGCGCGTTCGAGGCGCTGCTGGCCGGCCAGGTGATGCCCGGGGCAGGCCCGCAGGACCCGACCGCGGTCGGCGCCCTCATCGCCCGCATCCTGCCGGGCATGGCGGCGGTGCTGACCATGCTGTCCCAACTCGTCTGCCTCTATCTCGCGGGCCGCGCGGCGCTCATCTCCGGCCGGCTCAAGCGCCCCTGGCCGAGCCTGTCGGCCTTCCGCCTTCCGCCGGTCACCTCGCTGGTGCTGGCGGTGGCCATCGCCCTCGCCATGGCGGGCGAGATGGTGGGCCTCTCCGCCTCGGCCGCCGCGGCGACGCTCATCTTCGCCTATGCCCTGGCCGGATTTGCCGTGGTGCATGCCATCACGCTGGGCCATGCGGCGCGATTCCTCATCCTCGCCGGGCTGTGGCTTACCACCGCCGTGCTGGGCTGGCCGGTCATCGCCATGGCGGTGCTCGGCTTCATCGACGGCATGTTCGACTTCCGCTCGCGCATGGCCACGGGCCGGGGCCCGCCCGCCGCGAACGATCGCTGACCTCATCCGACATTCAAACGATCAGAGACCAGGAGAATCAAAATGGACGTCATTCTTCTCGAGCGCGTCGCCAAGCTTGGCCAGATGGGCGAAGTGGTGAAGGTGCGCGACGGCTACGCCCGCAACTTCCTGCTGCCCAACGGCAAGGCCCTGCGCGCCACCAAGGCCAACAAGGACCGCTTCGACACCATGAAGATCGAGCTCGAGGCCCGCAACCTCGAGCGCCGCAAGGACGCCGAGGCGGTGGCCGAGAAGCTCTCCGGCCAGATCGTAACCATGCTGCGCCAGGCCGGCGAGAGCGGCCAGCTCTACGGCTCGGTCTCCACCCGCGACATCGCCGAGGGCCTGACCGCCGCCGGCTTCACCGTGGATCGCCAGCAGGTGGTGCTCAACCACCCCATCAAGACGCTCGGCCTTCACGTGGTGCCGGTGAGCCTGCATCCCGAGGTCGAGGTGACGGTGCAGGTGAACGTCGCCCGCAACGCCGAGGAGGCCGAGCGCCAGGCCCGCGGCGAGGACGTGCGCACCGCCCGTGACGAGGATGCGGAGATTGAGGCCGAGCTCGCCATCGAGCGCGCCGAAGTGGCGGCCGAGCTCGCCGCCGAGGAAGGCACCGAGGCCTGATTTCGCGACCCGCTCCGGCGGGTCCGGCCAGGGGCAGCAGTCCCGAAGCATCCGTCTAGCATTCACGGCGTCCCGATCCAGCGATCGGGGCGCCGTTGCTTTTGGCGCCGCTCGATTGGCCGGTTGCGCAACGTCAGTTCAAATCCTCGTTCGTCAGTATTGCGGTGCCGTCGCCGTGATGTTTTCATCTTGGGCGTTGCGGAGTTCCGGGCTCGGTCGGGCAACTGCCCTTTGGTCAGTTTGAACCTTGGCCGTGGGCCGAGCGTTGCTGGTGAAGCGGGTGCGCGCGAGCCGCCCCACGCCCCGACGACGGCCCCGGCGCCCACGGTCGGGACGGGAGAAAGGATTCTGGTCTGGCGAACGTGGAGGCGGCCGATGGAGCGGTTGCTGCAAGGTGTGTTGCGACGGGTCATCGTGGATGGTGCGTTGAAGGTGACGACGGCCTCAGGCCGCGTCATCACCGCCGGTGCGGCGCCGCCGGAGGCAAGGGAGACTTCCGGCCGTCCAGCGGAGAGCGCGCCGGCCACCCCGCCGCCGGTCGCGGTTCGGTTCACCACCAACGCGGTGCAGCGCGCCATCTTCCTCGATCCTGAGTTGCGCCTCGGCGAGGCGTTCATGGACGGCACGCTGGTGATGGAGCAGGGCAGCATCGCCGATCTCCTCGCGCTGCTGATGTCCCAGCCCGAGGCGTTCAATCCCTCCGCCTCCGCCAAGCTGCTCTATCTTGCGCGCCGGCTCGGACGGCGCATCGCCCAGTTCAATCCCCGCGGCCGGGCCCAACGCAACGTCGCCCACCATTACGACCTGGATGGCCGGCTCTATTCCCTCTTCCTCGATCATGACCGGCAGTACAGCTGCGCCTATTTCGAGCAGGAGGGCCAGAGCCTCGACGATGCCCAGCTCGCCAAGAAGCGCCATATCGCGGCGAAGCTCGTGCTGGATCGCCCCGGCCTGTCGGTGCTGGATATCGGCTCGGGATGGGGCGGCCTCGGCCTTTATCTCGCCGAGACCGCGGGGGCGCAGGTGTCCGGGGTGACCCTCTCGCGCGAGCAGCTGGCCGTTGCCGGCAACCGGGCCGCCGAGCGCGGACTCTCCGAGCGCGTGCGCTTCGAGCTGCGCGACTACCGCGACGTGGCGGGGCCGTTCGACCGCATCGTCTCGGTGGGCATGTTCGAGCACGTGGGCGTCGACCACTTCGGCGAGTTCTTCCGCAAGGCGCGGGAGCTGCTGGCCGACGACGGGGTGATGCTGCTCCACGCCATCGGCCGTTCCGACCCGCCGGGCGTCACAAATCCCTTCATCGCCAAGTACATCTTTCCCGGCGGCTATATCCCGGCCCTGTCGGAGGTTCTGCCCCACATCGAGAAGGCCGGGCTCGTCGTCACCGATGTCGAGCTGCTGCGCCTGCACTATGCCGAGACGCTGAAGGCCTGGCGCCAGCGCTTCCGCGCCCGCTGGGAAGAGGCGGTGCGCCTCACCGACGAGCGCTTCTGCCGCATGTGGGAGTTCTACCTTGCCGCCAGCGAGATGGCGTTCCGCTATCAGGGGTTGAACGTGTTCCAGATCCAGCTCGCGCGGCGGCTGGATGCGGTGCCGATCACGCGCGGCTACATCGCGGCGGCCGAGGATCGCCTGCGCCGGGCCGAGGCGGCCCAGCGCACGCCCATGCGCCTAGCCGGCGAGTAGGTGCGCCTCGCGGGCGAACAGGGTCCTGGCACGCCGCGCCGGGACCCTGTTCGCGCCTCACACGAAGTAGAGGAAGGTGATGAGCGCGAAGCAGGGCAGCAGGAAGGTGATCGACCAGCCCATGTAGCCGAAGAAGCTCGGCATCTTCACGCCGCGATGGCGGGCGATGGAAAGTACCATGAAGTTCGGTGCGTTGCCGATATAGGTCATGGCGCCCATGAACACCGCGCCGGCCGAGATGGCCTCCAGCGTCACTGCGAGCGGCCCCATCAACTGGTGGGGATCGCCGCCGGCGAGGTTGAAGAAGACGAGGTAGGTTGGGGCGTTGTCGAGGAAGGCCGAGAGCGCACCGGTGAGCCAGAAGTACCAGACGTTCACCGGCCGGCCGTCGGGACCGGTGACAAGGTCCACCAGCGGCGACAGGGGGCCGTGGATACCGGCCTTGAGGATGGCGATCACCGGAATGATGGTGAGGAAGATGGCGGCGAACAGCTTCGCCACCTCGATGATGGGCTCCCAGTCGAAGCCGTTGCGCTCGCGCAGCAGGGCCGGCGTGATGGCCAGGGAGACCATGGCGAAGCCGACCAGCAGCACGTCGCGCAGGATCCACTGCAGCTCCACATGGGTGCCATAGACGTTGAAAACGATGCCGGGCTTCCACAAAGCGGAGATGAGGATGGCACCGATGATGCCGCCGAGGAGCGGCACATTCTGCACGCCGCGCAGGCCGACGCGCTCGGTGGTGGGCGTCGGATCCGGCGGGTCGCGGACGATCTCGTCCTCGCGGGCGTAGAAATACCGGTCGAGCAGGTAGTAGGCGGTGAGCAGGATGGCCGCCACCACAACCGTGTCGTGGAACAGATGGGTGGTGGTCCAGAAGAAGGTGACGCCCTTCAGGAAGCCCAGGAAGAGGGGCGGGTCGCCAAGGGGGGTGAGCGAGCCGCCGATGTTGGAGACCAGGAAGATGAAGAACACCACCGTATGCACGTTGTGGCGGCGGTCGTCATTGGCGCGCAGGAGCGGGCGGATGAGCACCATGGAGGCGCCGGTGGTGCCGATGAGGCTCGCGATGAGCGTGCCGATGGCGAGGATCGTCGTGTTCAGCGCCGGCGTCCCCTTCAGGTTGCCGGTGATGAGGATGCCGCCGGAGACGGTGAACAAAGCGAACAGCAGGATGATGAAGGGGATGTATTCCAGGAGCGCGGTATGGACCACCTCGTGCGCCATCGCCGACGGACCGTAGACCGCCGCGAAGGGGACGGCGAAGGCGAGGCCCCAGAACAGCGCGATCTTGCCGTAATGGTGGTGCCAGAAATGGTTGGCGAGTAGCGGGAAGAGGGCGATCGACAACAGCATGCCGGCGAACGGAATGCCCCACAGCAGTGACAGCGTGGCGCCGTTGAGCACCGGAAGCCCTTCCGCCGCAGAGGCGGGGGAAGCGGATGCGAACGCCAGGATGAGTGCGGCAGCGGATCCCGAAACCCACGTCATCGCGCGACCCAATCCCGCCATACCACCCTCCAGATTGCCGACCAAGGCTTGATGGACGATGGTGCCGCTTGTGGCAAGGCCAAACGATTGAAGCAGCGTGCGCCCCCGTGCGCCCGCGAAGGTTGACCGCAGGGTCCGTTTCTGTCCTAGTCCCGGCCGTTTCGATGCCTGACGGACCCATGACCCAAGATCGTTCGCTGGAGCGTGCCCCCGAGCGCGCGCAAGACCGCTACAATGCCCGGGAAGCCGAGCCCAAATGGCAGAAGACGTGGGCCGAGCGCGGCATCTTCCGCACGCGCAACGACGACCCGCGCCCGAAATTCTTCGTCATGGAGATGTTTCCCTATCCGTCGGGGCGCATCCATATCGGTCACGGCCGCAATTATGTGATGGGCGACGTGCTGGCGCGCACCAAGCGCATGCAGGGCTTCAACGTGCTCCATCCCATGGGCTGGGACGCCTTCGGCCTGCCGGCGGAGAATGCCGCCATCGAGCGCGGCATCCACCCCAAGGCCTGGACCTACGAGAACATCGCCGCCATGCGCGAGCAGCTCCAGCTGCTCGGCCTGTCGCTCGACTGGAACCGCGAGATCGCCACCTGCGACCCGTCCTATTACGTGGAGCAGCAGCGCATCTTCCTCGACTTCTTCGATCACGGCCTCGCCTATCGCAAGGAGAGCGAGGTCAATTGGGACCCGGTGGACAACACCGTTCTCGCCAATGAGCAGGTGATCGACGGCCGGGGCTGGCGTTCCGGCGCCATCGTGGAGCGGCGAAAGCTCTCGCAGTGGTTCCTGCGCATCACCCAATTCGCCCAGGAGTTGCTGGACGCCCTCGATACGCTCGACCGCTGGCCGGACAAGGTGCGCCTCATGCAGCGCAACTGGATCGGCCGCTCGGAGGGCCTCGAGGTCCTGTTCGAGTTCGCCAAGCCCGCTCTCGCGGCGGGCAAGCTGCCGGCCGGCACCAAGGCGGTGAAGGTCTACACTACGCGGCCGGACACGCTCTTCGGCGCCTCCTTCCTTGCGCTCTCGCCCGACCATCCGTTGGCCCAGCACCTCGCCGGCACCGACCGGCAGCTGTCCGCCTTCATCGCCGAATGCAAGCGGGGCGGCACCTCGGCGGAGGAGATCGAGACCCAGGAGAAGAAGGGCTACGCCACCGGCCTTTCGGTCGTCCATCCCCTGGACGACAAGCGCACCGTGCCGGTCTATGTCGCGAACTTCGTGCTGATGGACTATGGCACCGGCGCCATCTTCGGCTGCCCGGCGCACGACCAGCGCGACCTCGACTTCGCCCGCAAGTACGATCTCACCGTCACCCCGGTGGTGCTGCCCCCGGAGACCGATCCCGGCACCTTCAGCGTCGGCGATGTGGCCTATGACGGCGATGGTTCGCTGTTCAATTCCGGCTTTCTCAATGGCATGAGCGTGCCCGACGCCAAGGAGGCGGTGGCCCGCCAGCTGGAGCGCTTCCGCGTCGGCGACGAGCCCCAGGGGACGCGGCGGGTGAATTTCCGCCTGCGCGACTGGGGCATCTCGCGCCAGCGCTATTGGGGCTGCCCGATCCCGGTCATCCATTGCGACGACTGCGGGCCGGTGGGCGTGCCGCGCGACCAACTGCCGGTGATCCTGCCGGAGGACGTCACCTTCGACCGTCCCGGCAACCCGCTGGACCGCGCCAAGGCGTGGCGCGACGTGCCCTGCCCCAAGTGCGGCAAGCCCGCCCGGCGCGAGACGGACACCATGGACACCTTCGTGGATTCGTCCTGGTACTTCCTGCGCTACGCATCCGACAATGTGGACAAGCCGCTGGACAAGTCGGCGGTCGCCCATTGGCTGCCGGTCGACCAGTATATCGGCGGCATCGAGCACGCGATCCTGCACCTGCTGTATTCGCGCTTCTTCACCCGGGCGCTGAAGCATTGCGGCCGCGTGGACCTGGAGGAGCCGTTCGCCGGCCTCTTCACCCAGGGCATGATCGTCCACGAAACCTACAAGGACCATGACGGCAAGTGGCTGTTCCCCGAGGAGGTGAAGCTCCTCGGCAACGGCAAGGCCGTGAAGATCGAGGATGGATCGGACGTCATCGTCTCCCCGCCGGAGAAGATGTCCAAGTCCAAGCGCAACGTGGTGGCCCCCGAAGTGGTGGCCGATACCTACGGCGTGGACTGCGCCCGCTGGTTCATGCTCTCCGACACCCCGCCCGAGCGCGACAGCGAATGGACGCAGGGCGGCATCGAGGGCGCCTGGCGCTTCGTGCAGCGCGTCTGGCGCCTGGTGAACGAGGCGGTGGAGCTGGGCGCCGGGCCCAATGCGCCGGCGCCCGCCACCTTCGGGGCGGCCGCCCTCGACCTGCGCCGCGCCACCCACGGCCTGGTCGCAACCGTCGCGGAGGACGTGGAGCGCCTGCGCTTCAACGTGGCGGTGGCCCATGTGCATGAGTTCGCCAATACCTTCGGCTCGGCCGTCGCGGCCGCCCGTTCGGCGGCGCAGGTGGCCGAGGACCTCGCCTTCGCCCTGCGCGAGGCGGCGGAGATGCTGGTCTGCGTGGTCGCGCCCATGACCCCCCACCTCGCCGAGGAATGCTGGGGCGTGCTGGGCCATACCACGCTGGTGGCGGAGGCCGCTTGGCCGGTGGCGCAGGCGGATCTGCTGCGGCGGGACACGGTCACACTTCCGATCCAGATCAATGGCAAGAAGCGCGACGACATCGTCGTCCCGCGCGAGGCGACCCCCGCGGAAGTGGAGGCGGCGGTGCTCGCGCTCGAAAGCGTCCAGCGGGCACTCGACGGACGCGTGCCGAAGCGTATCATTGTGGTGCCGCAGAGGATCGTGAATGTCGTTGCCTGATCCCTCGTTCCGCGCCTTCCGTCCGTCGCCCGCATCCCGGCTGGCGGCGCGCCTCGCGCTTGTCTGCGTGCTCGCGGGCGCCCTCGCGGGCTGCTTCCAGCCGCTCTATGCCGACAATGCGGCGGTGGGCGGCCCGGCGCTTCTGGACAAGCTCAAGGATGTGGAGATCGTCCAGATCCAGGGCCGCCTCGGTAACGAGCTGCGCAACGACCTCATCTTCGCCCTCACCGGCGGCGAGGGGAATCCCAAGGGCGCCCCGCTCCAGATGATCATTTCGGTGGACAGCTCCACCTCCACGGCGCTGCTGAACTCCGCCTCGGGCCTGCCCGAGAACCAGATCATCCGCGTCACCGCCAACTGGCGGGTGATCCGGGCGGACGATCCGAAGAAGGTAACGGTGGTAGACGGCTCGGCCTCGGGCACCGCCACCATCGACACCAGCGACCAGCGCTTCGCCAATTACAGCGCCTCCATCGATGCCGAAAAGCGCGCGGCGCGCACCGTGGCCGACCAGATCAAGGCCCAGCTCGCCGCCTATTTCATCCGCACGGCGAACGCGCCCCGCTCGGCCAGCTGAGATGGTCGCGGTCCGGCCCGGCGACGCCGACGCGGCGCTCGTCCGGCGCGACCCATCCAAAAGCGTCGTCCTCATCTTCGGCCCCGACACCGGCCTCGTGCGCGAACGCGCCGAGGGGCTGGTGCGCCGCGCGGTGCCCGACGCCCACGATCCCTTCGCCTTGGTGCGCCTCGAAGGCGACGAAATCGCCGCCGATCCCCGCCGCCTCATCGACGAGACCTCCACCATCGGCCTGTTCGGCGGCGAGCGGGTGGTGTGGGTGCGCGCCGGCGGCAAGAACATCGTGCCCGCGCTCCAGCCGGTGCTGGCCGAGCGCTGTGACGCCCTGGTGGTGGTGGAGGCGGGCGACCTGAAGAAGGGGGCGCCGCTGCGGGCCCTGTGCGAGAACGCGCCCAACGCACTTGCCATCGCCTGCTATGCCGACAGCGAGCGCGACCTCGCCCGCCTCGTGGACGCCATGATGGCCGAGGCCGGCCTCGCCATCGACCGGGATGCGCGCGAACTGCTGGTCTCTCTCATCGGGGGAGACCGGCTGGCGTCGCGCGGCGAGATCGCCAAGCTGATCCTCTACGCCCAGGGCACGACGCGGGTGAGCGCCGACGAGGTGCGTGTCATCGTCGGCGATGCCTCGGCGCTGGCGCTGGACGATGTGGTCGATTCGGCCCTCGCCGGCGAGACGCGGGAGGCGCTTGCCGCCCTGGCCAAGGCTTTCGGCGCGGCGACGCGGCCCGATGCCGTGCTCGGCGCTTTGCTGCGGGCGCTTACCTCGCTCCACCAGATGGCGCTCGCAGTGGCCGCCGGATCGAGCCCTGAGCAGGTGGTGGGCTCCGCCCGCCCGCCCATCCATTTCTCGCGCAAGGCGAAGCTCGAGAAGGCTCTGCGGGCGCTCGACCCGGACCGCTGCCTGAAAGCCTTGCTGGCGGTGGATGATGCGGTCCTCGCCGCACGCCGCAACGCCGCCCTCGCGCCGGCTCTGTGCGAGCGGGTGGTGCTCCAGGTCGCCCAGCAGGCCGCGCGGCGACGGTAGTCCTGCGGGGTTTGCGCCGGCTGCCGCCAAGCTTGCTTCGCTTGACACCTTGCAATCTGGCCGCGCACTCTGCGGTATCCTGGGACGTGCCCGTTCAGGCGGGCTGGGGATTTAGGGCCGGGTTGTCAGCTGCTCGCACCGCGGCCGGCCATCACCGCAAACTGCCGGAGGGTCGCATGCAGGGCGGCTGGATGCTCAAGGTCATGGCGTGTCTGGGCATCAGCCTGGGAGTCGGTTTGGGTCTGGGATCGGCACAGGCGCAGGACAGCCGTCCGGAGCGCGAGCCCACTTTCCCCACCACCTGCGAAGTGGTGCGCGCGACGCTTTCCTCATCGCCCGACGGTCCGAGCGGGCTCACCACCGCCGAAGCGCAGAACAACGCCTCGAAGGCGGACACGGCGCGCATCGAAAAGGCGATTACCAAGTGCGCAGGCAGCGGCAATGCAGTGGAACTGGCGCTGGGCACGACCGGCCAGAACGCCTTCCTGGTCAATCCGCTCAAGCTGCCGAAGGGCACGTCGCTCATCATCGACGGCGGCGTCACCGTCTATGCCTCGCGCAATGCCGAGTTTTACCAGAACCCAAAGAACCCCGACATCAAGTGCAGCTCGCTGCGCAAAGGCGACCAGAATGACGGCTGCCTACCCGTCATCAGCCTCTCGAGCCAGACCGGTGTCTACGGCTACGGCGTGATCGACGGGCAGGGCGACAAGCCCATCATCCAGGGCTCGAAAATAAGCAACACCAGCTGGTGGGGCCTGGAAAGCAACAAGGACTGCCCCGGCATCCCCGCCGCCCAGTGCCTCCAGGAGGCGCCGATCCTGATCATGGGCCCGGAGCCGCAGCAGCCGCTGCTCGACCAGATCACCCTCTACAAGATCACCCTGCGCAATCCGCCCTTCCACAACGTGCTGGTGGGCGCGACGAACCTGACGGCTTGGGGCGTCAAGGTTCAGGCCCCCTGGACCATCGGCAACACCGCCGGCTTCGTCATCCATGGCAACGACATCCTGATCCGCGAGGCGACCATCTCCGCCGGCGACCAGGACATCGTGGTGGAGCCGAGCGGACCCGCGACCACCAACGTCACCATCCGCGACACCACGGTTTATTCGCGAGGCGGGGTCAACGTCGCATCGCTCTACACCGACGGCGTGGACCACATTCTTATCGAGAACTTCAACATGACGGGGGACCTGCCGAGCGTGGTGGGCACCACGGTCAACGGCGTTCCCGAGTCCGTGCTGAAGCAGCAGTACAATCTGAAGAGCTACGGTCAGGCCCTGCCAAACGCAGCCTCGCTCTACGGCCTCCAGATCACGACGCTGTTCGGCGAGGACAACGGCAAGCCTTTCAAGCGCGCCGTCCGCAACGTGATGTTCGACAAGGTCTGTCTCCAGGACGTGCAGAACGCCATCTATATCGGGCAGGCGGAAGGACAGAGCGGCTCGGGCTCCTCGAGCTTTCCGACCATCGAGGGCGTCACCTTCCGCAACATCCACGTGCTCAAGCCCACCGCCCAGTTCCCCGCGCTCAGCAAGGGCATCCCCACTGGCGGGCCGGGCTCCTATTTGCTGACGCTGGTGGCCGATCCCCCGCACTTCTCCAACCACCTGACGCTCGACAATGTTGTCATCGACGACATCTCCCTCGGCAAGACGTCGCTGTCGGGCGGCGCGGCCATCGGCAACGTGCTGACCACCAAGCGCGTGCTCTATCCGCCCAGCCTGAACCAGCTGGATCGCGAGACGGCGCCGCCCGGGTGGAGCACGGCCAAGACCAACGCATATGACCCGCCCCGCACCCCGCTGACGGTTCCGGTGCCCGCCCATGGCTGCCCCGACGGCCTGTGGCCCTTCCTCACCGGCGAGCTTTTCGTGTCGGCAGATGTGACGTCGGTCGGCAGCGCCACCAATCTCACCACGGCCACCGCGGCCGCCGGCGCGGACATCGTCCTCAACGCCGTCCTCCAGCCGGCCATGACCGAGACCACCGACTTCCGCCCCAAGGGCTACGGCGCCGACCCGGGTCTTGTGGCGGTGGGATCGCCGCGCCTCACCAATTCGGTGACCTTCTACGACAATGGCCGCAAGATCGGTACCGGCATGCTGGGCGCCAACGGCACCCTCGCGACCTTCCGGGTGAGGGGTATCGCGCGCGGCCTGCACCGGTTCACCGCCTATTATCCGCCGGATGCCATCTACAAGGGCTATCGGTTCGGGTCTGCCGTCGTCACCGTGCGCTGAGCCCCGGCGGGCGGTCTCACGCCGCCTCCGCGCTCTCGCGCGCAAGGCCGCGGAAGTGGCCCTTCAGCTGGAGCCAGGCCAGCAGCGCCAGCCCCGGCAGGCCGGCGATGGACGTGATGACGAAGAAGATCGGCCACCCCGTCGCCTCGGCGATGAAGCCGCCGCCCGACGCAAGGAAGGTGCGGCCCACGGCGGTCAGCGCGGTGAGCAGCGCATATTGCGTTGCCGTGTGCGCCCGCACCCCGCACAAGGCCGAGAGATACGCGACGAAGATCACCGTGCCGATGGCGCCGGTGAAATTCTCCACCACGACGGTGGCGGTGAGCGCGGCCACGTTCACGCCGACCAGCGCCTGGCCGGTGAAGGCGAGGTTGGAGAGGATTTGCAGGATGCCACCGATCCACAGGCAGGTGGCGAGGGGATAGGCGCGGGCGATGAAGCCGCCCGCGAACCCGCCAGCGAGCGCCGCGGCGAGGCCCACGCCCTTCACGATGCCTGCATAGGTCGCTTTGTCGAAGCCGATGGAAATGACGAAGGGCGCCGTGAGCACGCCGGCGAAAGCGTCGCAGAATTTGTACAGCAGCACGAACAGCAGGATGGCCACCGCCTGCTCGCGGGCAAGGAACTCGCCGAATGCGCCGACGGCGGTCGCCGCCACGCGCTTCACCGCGCCCACCCCCTCCTGCCGCGCCGGAGCCTTCGGCTCCCGGGCCATGAGGGTGGCGATCATACCCACCGCGACGCAGGCGGCGGCGCAGATGTAGCCCCAGAACCAGGTCTGATCCTTCGGCATGCCGGCGTATTCGAGATAGGCGACGATGGCGATGACGCCGGCGCCGGACACCAGCATTCCGATGCGGTAGGCCGCCACATAGCCCGCCATGCCGGCGGCCTGCTCGCTGGTGTCGAGCCGTTCCACGCGGAACGCGTCCACCACGATGTCCTGCGTCGCCGAGACGGTGGCGACGGCCAGCGCGCCCACCACCACGAGAAGCGGGGAGGCGGTGGGGTCCTGCGCACCGAGGAAGGCGATGGCGCCCAGGAGGGCGATCTGGGTGGCGAGCAGCCAGCCCCGCCGCCGGCCGAGCAGGCGGGAGAGCAGCGGCACGTCGAGGGCATCCACCAGCGGCGCCCAGAGGAATTTCAGCGTGTAGGGCAGGCCGACCAGCGAGAACAGGCCGATGGTGCCGAGGCTCACGCCCACCTCGGTCATCCAGACCGACAGGGTGGTGCCGGTGAGGGCCAGTGGCAGGCCCGAGGAGAAGCCGAGCAGGATGACCACGAGGACGCTCGGATGGCCATAGACCATCACCGCATCCCACGCGGAGCGCCGCGGGGCAGCTTCTGTCTGGGTCTGGCGCAGGGTTTCGTCGGTCATGGATACCTTCGGCCGTTGTCCGGGACGCCGGGGGCGGCATGGCGCCGACGCTCCGGCCGCAAACCCTTTAGACCGAGACCGGTGAAAAGGACCCTACCGGCACCTGCGTCCCGTCGTCAGGCCTGCGGATGGCTCCACAGGCCCTGTTCCACCTTGGACACCGCAATCACGGCCTGGGTGCGGCTTTCCACCCCGAGCTTCTGCAGGATGGCGGACACATGGGCCTTCACGGTCGCCTCGGACACCGACAGCTCATAGGCGATCTGCTTGTTGAGCCGGCCCTCCGCCAGCATCATCAGTACCCGCACCTGCTGCGGGGTGAGGGTGGCGAGGCGGGCGATGATGGCGTCGGTTTCCGCATCCGCCTTGCCGGCGACGTTGATGTCCGGCGGCATGAAGGTCTCGCCCTTCAGCACGCTCGCCACCGCGTCGCGCATGTTGCCCACCGCCATGGTCTTGGGAATGAAGCCCGAGGCGCCGAGATCGAGGCAGCGGCGCACCACCGCAGCTTCCTCGTTGCCGGAGACCACCACCACCGGTATGGCGGTATATTGCGCCCGCAGATAGATGAGGCCGGAAAAGCCGCGCGCCCCGGGCATGGTCAGGTCGAGCAGGATCAGGTCGAAATTGGGATCGCGCTCCAGCAAGGCGGTGAGGTCGTCGAACGTACCGACCTCCTCGATCCGGGCGTCCTGCTGGCGGCCCACCACAGCCTCGCGCAGGGCGCCGCGGAACAGGGGGTGATCGTCGGCGATGACGAGGCGCAGGCCGCTCCCGGCGTCTTCTCCCAATGCACCCTCCCCCTGAGGCTTGTCGCCCATGCCGCGCCGTGCATTCCGCCGGCGCGAATCGCTACGGCGATCATCAATCCATGGCGGAGCCGTGACAAGCCGAACGGCTCAAATGGCCGGTCGCTCCTGCGAAAGGGTGCCGGTGTAGGTCAGCACCACTTCCCGGCGGTGGGGGCGGGCGCGATGCTCCATGAGATAAAGCCCCTGCCAGGTGCCGAGCGCCATGCGTCCGCCGCTGACGGGAATGGACAGGCTGGTGTCGGAGAGCATGGTCCGCACATGGGCCGGCATGTCGTCTGGTCCTTCCGTGTCGTGAACCCAGCCGAAGTTGCGCGGCGCGAGGGAGCGCAGGGCACTGACAAGGTCGGTGCGCACGTCGGGGTCGGCATTCTCCTGGATGGTGAGCGACGCCGACGTGTGGCGGCAGAAGGCCGTGAGCACACCGTCGCCGGCGCCGATCTCGGCGAGAAAGGCGGCCGCTTCGGCGGTGATCTCGGTGAAGCCTTCGCCCGGCGTGTCCAGCTGAAGCCGGGCCTCGGCATGGCGGACCGCCGCGGCGAGGACCGCGGGGCTGCGGCTGATGCGTCCCATCTTACTCTCCGTCCGTCGGTGGGGGCAGGTGTACGTTCGTCGGTGCGTTTGTCGGTGCGTTCGTCAGTGCTTGCGTCCGTTCCGGACGGCACGTACCAGTTCGCAGCCTGCCCGTCCTGTGCCGACCTTGTTTTCCCCGCCTGAAACCGATCAGGAACCGCCGCGCATGTCGAAGCTCGTTCTCGATGCCGCCGTCTTCTCGGAAGCGGCCGTCGCGCCTGACACCCGCATGGTCAACGACGCCATCATCCGGGCCCTCTCGGCGATCCCCGACCGCTGGGCGACGCCCCTGCCGGAAATCCGGGCGTCCCGGCTGGCGGGCAAGGGCGTGTTCCCCCTGCCGCCGGAAAGCCCGCGGGCGCGGGACGAGACCATCCCCGGCCCGCGCGGGCCGGTGCCGGTGCGCATCTATATGCCGGACGGCGCCGCGCGCGGCGTCTATCTCCACATTCACGGCGGCGGATGGACGCTCGGCTCGGCGCGGGAGAACGAATCCATGCTCGACCGCATCGCCGCCGTGTGCGGCCTCGCGGTGGTGTCGGTGGACTATGCCCTCGCGCCCGAGCAGCCCTATCCCGCTGCGCCGGATGACTGCGAGGCGGCGGCCCTGTGGCTTGTAAGGGAGGGCCGGGACCGCTTCGGCACGGAGCGCTTCGCCATCGGCGGCGAATCGGGGGGCGCGACCCTCAGCGTCGCCACGCTGCTGCGGCTGCGCGACCGCCACCTCATGTCGCCCTTCTCTGCCGCCGTGCTCACCGCCGGCTGCTACGACCTGCGCCTGACGCCTTCGGCGCGGAACTGGGGCGACCTGCCGCTGGTGCTGAACACCCACGACATCACCTTCTTCGTGAACAACTATCTGCGCCTCCAGGGCCGCGCCGACGACCCCGACGTGTCCCCGCTTCTGGCCAGCCTCAAGGGCATGCCGAAGGCCCTGTTCACCGTCGGCACCCGCGACGCGCTGCTCGACGACACTCTGTTCATGGCCAACGCCTGGCTTGCCGCCGGCAACGGCGCCGAAATGGATGTCTATCCCGGCGGGTGCCACGTCTTCATCGGCTTCGTCGGCACCATCGCCGACCAGGCGCTGAAGCGGATCAACGGCTTCCTGGCCGATTTCTGAGCGCGCGTCCGAGGGTCATAGATTTTCCCGGCCGCTCGGCGCCCGCAAATCGTCGATCATCCCCTTCAGCCGGCGATAGAAGCGGTCGGCATACGCGAGGGCCTGGTCGAGGTCGGAGGTATCGGGCGCGGCCGCGGGCGGGCGGCCCGGCAGGGGAAGCGGCGTGGGCGGGCTGGCTTGGGCGGAGCGGCGCAGCGTGTCGATCTCCGCCTGCAGGCGGGCAATTTCCGCCTCATAGGCGTCGCGCGTGTCGGGCACCGCCTCGCAGGCGAAGCCCGTGCCACGCTTGGCGCAGAGGGACACGCGCCCGGTCTCGCGGTCGAGCTTGAGGGCGCCGCCCTCTACCGGGGCGAAGGAAAAGCGCGGCGCGAGCGTTTCCCCCGGCAGCGGACCCTGCGCCGCAGCCGCTGTTGCGCCCAGGACGAGAGCGCCGAGCGCGAGGCCGCACGCGGCGAAGCTGCGCGCCGAGACGGAGCGCAGGTTTTCGCTGCGCCGCGGGGCCGGGCAGGACGTCACCGAGAAGGTCATGGCCACCTCCGGTATCATGCGACGACCCATTCCGCCGCGTCACTGCAGGAAAGTAAGCATCGCGATCCCGGCCGGAAGAGGGCACCGCAGAATCTACGGTGCGTCCGAGCGATAGGCCTCCCGGCCGGAAGCCAGCGCGTCCTCCAGAAGGTCGATGCGGTCCTGCCCCCAGAACACCTCGCCCTCGAGCACGTAGGACGGGGCGCCGAAGACGCCCGCGGCGAGTGCCTTGGCGCGATTGTCCAGATAGGTGGCCGCCGCCGCCGGCTCTTGGGCCGCGGAAACGAGCTCCATGCCCGGCAGGCCCACTTCGTCGGCGATCGCCGAGACCACTTCGGGCAAGGCAAGATTTTCCTCGCGCTGCCACACACCCGACAGGAGGCGGCCCGCCAGCGCATCCGCCGGCAGCCCGGCCGCGACGGCCGCGATGATGGTCTGGTCGGCGATGGTGGGATCGAACGGCCAGAAGGCGGGGTTGATGTTTAGGTCCACGCCACGCTTCACCCGCCAGCGCTGAAGCTCGAAGATGCGGTAGCGCTGGCGGGGCGGTGCCCGCTTCGGCAACGGCAGGCCGCCGGTTTCGGCGAAGACCGGGCCGAGGCCCACGGGGAAATAGGCAATCGACGCGCCATGGCGCTGCGCCATCGCAACGAACGGGGCGTGCCCTAGGAATGTCCACGGACTGACGCAGGAAAAATAATAGTCGATGGTGCGCGTGGCTGCGGACATGGGACGCCTTGAGCAAGCGAGGAGGGACGCGGTCGATCATAGACCAGATCTGCGCGCCGCAAGCGCCCCGGCAGGCCAGGGGCAAACGGATAAATGCTCTCGCGCTTAGCGACGGATCAAAGCCACGGCACGACAGTTGTCTGCGTGGGCCGGCTTGACAGGCGGTGGTGCGGTGGTCCCCTCTCAGCCGGCCCGGAGGACCATCCGGGAGGCGTATGTGAGCGACGATCGGGAATTGGAGCTGGTAGGGCTCCAGAGCGAACTGGCGGGGGTCGCGCTGAGGGCGGCCATGGAGAAGGACCAGGTGAGCGGCCCGAAGGCCGCCGCCAACGCCGGAAGCCGCAAGGCCCGGCGGGCCGTTCGGGTCAGTCCTTTGGCCTGGATGGCCGTGGCCTTCATGGCCGGTGCGGTGGCGGGCGCGTTGCTCCGGCCGGTGACGGTGCGCAGAGGAAGGGACGCAAGATGAATTTCGACCAGCTGGCGCGGAACCTCAAAATCCTGCTGCGCTCCAATACCATCATCGCCGAGATCCACCTTCGCCACATTGCGGCGCGCGCCGGCCTGTTCGCCTTCGCGGCGCTCGTGGCGGGCTTCGGGGTAGTGATGCTCGGCGTGGCCCTGTTCCTCGTGCTGGAGCATTCCATGGGGCCGGTCTGGGCGGCCGTGACCGTGGGCGCCGGCGGGCTCGTGCTGGCGGGGATCGTCGCCGCCATCGGCGCAACCCTCAAGCCCTCACGCGAGCTGGCGCTGGCCAATCAGGTGAGCCAGTCGGCCCTGGATGCGGTCTCGGCGAACCTGAAGTCTACCTCCTCCAGCGTCACCCAGTTCGCCTCCCTCGCGGCGGTTCCGGGCCTGATCATTCCCGCGCTGACCATGGTGCTGGGGCTGTTCCGCGGCCGACGCCGGAACTGAACCTCACGCCTTGCGCACCCAGCGGCCACCCTCGTCCTGCTGCCAGTAGGTGAGGTCGTGGCCGCCGGCGGCCTTGGCCTCGCGCCAGCGCTCGCGCGCCTGCGCGACCTGCTCGTCGTCGCGCCCGTCGAAGAGATGGACCACGCGCGCGTAGGGCGTGGCGTCGCCCAGTGGCACCGCATCCACCAGGAAGCGCACGTGAGCGCCATTGGGATTGGCTTCGCTGGTGGCGATCAGGATCGGCTGGCGCTCGGGCAGCGGCTGGGCCTCCGTGCCGTGGGGGAGGAACGAGGCTTCGCTATAGGTCCACAGGTGAGAATCGAGCGCGTCCCGCCGCTCCGCCGACCCGCACTGCACCACGCACCGCCAGCCGCGCTCCAGCGACTTCTCCAGCAGCGTCGGCAGCACCTGCTCCAGGGGGCGGCGCTCAAGGTGGTAGAAGAGGATTTCGGTCATGGGCCGCGGGTCGGGTGAGACGAGGTGAGCCTAGCATGGCGGGCCGAGTTTCGTTCTCCGGCTTGGCCGGAGGGCCACGGTGGCGTTTGACCGGGCCCAGTGATGACTCCCCGGGAGATGGGCCCTCCGGTGAAGCCGGAGGGCGACGGCAAGAGCATCTCGCCGTCGCCAGTTCGTAAAAGGAGGAAGTCTCCCTCACCCCTCGTAGTGGTCCTTTACCAGCTGGTCGAGCAGGCGCACGCCCCAGCCCGATCCCCAGCTCCTGTTGATGTCCGACGTCGGCGAGGACATGGCGGTGCCGGCCACGTCCAGATGCGCCCAGGGGGTCTTTTCCACGAAGCGCTGGAGGAACTGGGCGGCGGTGATCGAGCCGGCGTGCCGGCCGCCGGTGTTCTTCATGTCGGCGAACTTCGAGTCGATCAGCTTGTCGTACTCCGGGCCCAGCGGCAGGCGCCACACCCGCTCGCCGGTCTCCTGCCCCGCCTTGGCGAGGCGCTCGGAGAGCTCGTCATCGTTGGAGAAGAGGCCGGCATATTCCCCGCCCAGCGCCACCAGGATCGCGCCGGTGAGCGTCGCGAGGTCGATCATGAACTTCGGCTTGAAGCGCTCCTTGGCGTACCAGAGCACGTCGCACAGCACGAGGCGGCCCTCGGCGTCGGTGTTGATGATCTCGATGGTCTGGCCCGACAGGGAGGTGACGATGTCGCCCGGCCGCTGGGCGGCGCCGTCGGGCATGTTCTCCACGAGGCCGATGAGGCCCACTGCGTTCACCTTCGCCTTGCGGGCGGCGAGGGCATACATGAGGCCGGTGACGCAGGCGGCGCCGCCCATGTCGCCCTTCATGTCCTCCATGCCGGCGGCGGGCTTGATGGAGATGCCGCCGGTGTCGAAGGTCACGCCCTTGCCGATGAACGCGACGGGGGCCTCGCCCTGCGGCCCGCCGTTCCAGCGCATCACCACGACGCGGCTTTCCTTGATGGAGCCCTGGCCGACGCCGAGCAGCGCCCGAAGGCCGGCCTCGGCGAGGGCGGCATCGTCCATCACCTCCACCTCCACGCCCACGGCGGAGAGATGCTCCTCGGCGCGGCGGGCGAACTCGGGCGGATCGAGCACGTTGGGCGGCTCGTTCACCAGGTCGCGGGCGAACAGCACGCCGTCGCCCACCGCCTGACGGGCGGCGAAGGCGCGCTTGGTGCCGGCCTCGTCGGAGACGAGCAGGGTGACGGCGAGGCCGCTGCGCTCGGCTTCGTCCTTCTTCTTGCTCTTGTAGCGATCGAACGTGTAGCTGCGCAGGAGGAGACCGAGTGCGACCTCCGCCGCGGCATCCGGCCCGATCTTGGTGCCGGGAAGGTCGAGGACGATGGTCGCCTCGCGTGCGCTGGAGGGGATGCGGCACGCGGCCGCGCCGCCGAGCTTCAGAAAGTCGGAGGGCTTCAGCTCCGCCGCCTTGCCGACCGACATCACCACGAGGCGCGGCGCGTCCATGCCAGCAGGGGCGAGCAGGTCGATGGTGCTTCCGGCCTTGCCCTTGAAGCGCTCCGCATCGAAGGCGCGGGTCAGCGCCTTGTCCGCGCCCTTCACCAGCTTCTGCGTCTGGGTGCCGAAGGCGAGGCTCTCGTCGGTCAGCACGATCAGCACCCCCTTGGGCGCGGCGGTGAGACGCGAAAACGAGACGGTGACGGGGTCGGACATGCGGCGCTCCAGGGGCAGGAAAGGCGTTCAAAGAATCGGCTCGCCCTTCTCTAGCCCGCCGCGACACAGGGTGGAACCGCAAGCTCCATCGCGCTCAAGCCCAAGGGACTGAGGCAAAGATAGGTTGCCCCGACCAATTGGAAAGAGCGGCCGCAGGGGCAGGGGCGATTCAGCGCGGCGCCGGCGCGGGGAAGGCCTTGCCGCCCATCACCGTGCCCAGCACCTTGATCGCCTTCAGTTCGTCCGGCGTAGCGACCGCAAGGGGATCGCGGTCGAGCACGGTGAAGTCGGCGAGCTTGCCGGAGACGATGGAGCCCTTCCTGTCTTCCTGTCCGAGCAAATAGGCCGCCCCGAGCGTCACCGCGTGCAGGGCCTGGGGAATGGTGAGCCGCTCGCTCTCGCCTAGCACCTGCCCCGACATGGTCTTGCGCGCCACCGCCGTCCACATGGAGAAGAGCGGGTTCACCGGCGTCACCGAGGCGTCGGAATGCAGGCTGAACGGGATGCCAAGGCGCTGGGCGCTGCCCGCAGGGTCCATGCCTTGCGCCCGGTCGGGACCGGCGAAGGTGGAGGCGTGCAGATCGCCCCAATAATAGATGTGGTTGGTGAAGAGGTTGGTGGAGAGCCCGAGCGCCTTCATCTTCAAGAGCTGCGCCGGGGTGGCATACTGGTTGTGCTCCAGCCGGTCGCGGGTGCGCGGTCCGGGCGCCGCGGCATAGGCCGCCTCCAGCGCTTTCAGCGCCATGTCCGTGGCGAGGCTGGCGTTGGTGTGGATCACGCTCTGGAAGCCGCGCCTGTGCACCTCCAGAACCCATTTGCTGAGCTCGTCCTGGGGCAGGTTGGCGACGCCATTCTGAAAGGTCTTGTAATAGTGCGGCCAGAGGAACAGGCCGGTGTAGCCCTGGATGGATCCGTCGATGACGAACTTCACCCCGCCGAAGCTCAGGCGGTCACTGTCCGCCTTGTGCATCTCGGCGAGATAGTCGAGGCCGCCCTTCTGGGCGATGGGCCCTTGCTGGAAGATCTCGATGATGGGGTTGAGCACGATCCGCTCGGGGAAATCCGGGTCGGCGGCTGCGGCCTGATAGGCCTTGTAGGCGCCGGGGAGGCTGCCGAAGGAAAGGTCCGCAAAGGTGGTGACGCCGACGCGCTGGGCGAGGCGGGCGGCATCCCACGTGGCCTTGAGGAGCACCTTTTCATCGAGCGGCGGTAGCTTCTGCACGAAGGTCAGCGCCGCCTCGATCTCCTGGATCTCGCCTGTGGGCTTGCCGTCGGCCTTGACGATGCCGGTGAGGGTGGTGGTGTCGCCAATGCCGGCGATCTCGAAAGCCTTGCTGTTGGCGTAGTAGATGTGCATCGAGAGGTTCTCGATGAACACCGGATGGCCGGCCGAGACCGGATCGAGGTCGGCGCGGGTCAATGGCGCGTTGCCATAGAATTCGGGCTGGTAGCCCCACGCCAAGATCCATCGTCCGTCGGCGGGCAGCCGGGCGGCGGCGTCGCGGATGCGGGCGACCACCTCCGCCTTGGTGGCGGCGCCCTTCACCTCGGTGCCGTCGGGCGCCGTGCGGTCGAAGCGCCCCACATAGACGCCCTGCCACAGGATGCCCGTGATGTGCGGGTGCATGTGCGCCTCGATGAAGCCGGGCACGATGACCGCGCTTTCGAAGCGCCGGTCGATCTCCACCTTCTGCGTGGTGACCCAGCCGCGCACCTGATCGAGGGTGCCGACGCCGAGGATGCGGCCGTCGAGCACCGCCACCGCCTCGCCCGTGGGCATGGCCGGGTCGAGGGTCACGATCTTGCTGGCGGTATAGATGATGATGGTGTCGGCGGCGGGCGCCGGGGTCGGAGGCACGGCGGCCGGCTCGAGCGTGTCGAGGCCGCGGGGCTCGCGCAGGAGTTCGGGGTGGGCCGAGGCCCCACCGGGCAGGAGCGTCGCCGCCGCCAGAAGCAGCGCAGGAATCATCCGCAATGTGGCCTCCCCCGTTTCGTGTCTTCGGCCCTGGGGCCGCGCACGTTGGGGAAGATCTAGGCGCGGTTCGTTCCGGGCGGCAAGAGCGCGGCCGGTCACGGTCTGGAGACATCCACCCCGCCTGCGAATATCAGGCGGGGCAGGAAATTACCCCGGTGCCGGCCGCCCGAACGGCGGCGCGGGAGCGGCCGGAATGCGGCGGCGCGGCTGCCGCGGACTCGGAGAGCAAGCGGGCGGCAGAGCCGCCCCAGCTCACTCGGCGGCGGCTTCGCCACCGGCGGCCGCGGCGGCCTTGTCGGCCTTCTCCTTGGCGCGCTCCTGGGCCTTCTGGCCGGGCTCGGCCTTCTTCGGGTTGTTCTTGGCATCGCGCTTCATCAGGCCGGCGGCGTCGAGGAAGCGGGCCACGCGGTCGGTGGGCTGGGCGCCCTTCTCGAGCCAGGACTTCGCCTTCTCGGTGTCGAGCACCACGCGGTTCTCGGCATCCTTGGCCAGCAGCGGGTTGAAGGTGCCGATCTTCTCGATGAAGCGGCCATCGCGCGGGGCGCGGGCGTCGGCGACGACGATGCGGTAATAGGGACGCTTCTTGGCGCCGCCGCGGGCGAGACGGATCTTCAGGGACATGGTCTTCTTCCTTTTTAAGTCAGTGTCTGGGTCGTCTGTTGGGATTGATCGATTGTCGCCCTCCGGCGTGAGCGGAGAGCTCATTTCGCCGCTGCGCCGCCATCCGGCGCAGTCCCCGGGCGAACCATGGGCCCTCCGGTCAAGCCGGAGGGCGACGGAGGCGCCCGGTGGGACGAGGAGCGGAGGCTTCACTTCTTCTTGCCGGGCCCTCCCAATCCAGGAAGGCCCTTCGGCAGGCCCGGCAAGCCGCCGGGGAACTTGGCCGGAAGGCCGCCGCCGGGCAGGCCGGGGAAATTGGGGGGCAGGCCGCCGGGCGCGCCGGGTCCGCCGGGCATGCCGCCCTTGCCCATCTTCTCCGCCATCTCCTGCAGCATCTCGGGCGAGGGGCTGCCGCCGCCGAAGCCCATCATGTTGGCGAGGCCGGCGAGCGGCCCGCGCTTGCCCGCCGCGCCACCCATGGCCTTCATCACGTCGGCCATCTGGCGGTGCATCTTCAGGAGGCGGTTGATCTCCTCCACTTTGGTGCCGGAGCCGGCGGCGATGCGGCGCTTGCGCGAGGCGTCGAGCAGCTTGGGCGCCCGCCGCTCCTTGGGGGTCATCGAATTGATGATGGCCACCTGCCGCTTGAACACCTTGTCGTCGAGATTGGCCGAGGCGATCTGGTTCTTCACCTTGGCGACGCCGGGCATGAGGCCCATGAGCCCGCCGAGCCCGCCCATCTTGGCCATCTGCTCCAGCTGGCCGCGCAGGTCGTCGAGGTCGAAGGTGCCCTTGCGCATGCGCTCGGCGGTGACCTTCGCCTTCTCGATGTCGATGGCCTCGGCGGCCCGCTCCACCAGGGCCACCACGTCGCCCATGCCGAGGATGCGGCCGGCGACGCGGCTGGGATCGAAATCCTCCAGCGCGTCCATCTTCTCGCCGGTGCCCAGCAGCTTGATGGGCTTGCCGGTGACGTGGCGCATGGAGAGGGCGGCGCCGCCGCGGCCGTCGCCGTCGGCTCTCGTGAGCACGATGCCGGTGAGGCCGACTCGGCCGTCGAACGCCTTGGCGGTGTTGACCGCGTCCTGGCCGGTGAGGCTGTCGGCGACGAGCAGGACCTCGTGCGGATTGGTGGCGGCCTTCACCTCCGCCACCTCGGCCATCAGCCCCTCGTCGAGGGTGACGCGGCCGGCGGTGTCGAGCATGACCACGTCGTAGCCGCCGAGCTTCGCGGCCTCGATGGCGCGCTTGGCGATCTGCACCGCACTCTGCCCGGCGACGATGGGAAGGGTCGCGACCTCCACCTGCTTGCCCAGCGTGGCCAGCTGCTCCATGGCCGCCGGACGGCGGGTGTCGAGCGAGGCCATCAGCACCTTGCGCTTCATCCGTTCGGTGAGGCGCTTGGCGATCTTGGCGGTGGAGGTGGTCTTGCCCGAGCCCTGCAGGCCGACCATCAGAATCGGCACCGGGGCGGGGGCGTTCAGGTCGATGGGGTCGGCGTCGGCGCCGAGTGTCGCCACGAGCTCGTCGTGGACGATCTTGACCACCATCTGGCCGGGGGTGACCGACTTGATGACCTCGACGCCCACGGCGCGGTTCTTCACCCGGTCGGTGAAGGAGCGCACCACGTCGAGCGCCACGTCCGCCTCGATCAGCGCCCGGCGGACCTCGCGCATGGCCTCGCCGACGTCGGTCTCGGTGAGAGCGCCGCGCCGTTTCAGCTTGTCGAGTATGCCGCCGAGGCGGTCGGAAAGGGTATCGAACATGGGTGTCCGTCTGTTTGGGCTCACGAAGGACAAGCCAACGCCCATCGCGCCCGAGAGCGCAACGCGCTGTCGGGCGGTGGCCTCCGGGCTCTCGGCCCGGTCGGCGGGATCGGCATGGCCGTCCTCGTGAAGCGCGGGTAAGTAGCAGCTTTGCGCCGCGGAGGCAAATCCGAGTGGCCAAAGTGCGCGGACGCCGCTGTTCCGGCGTCATTATAAGCGTATCGTCATGCGCTATCACGCGAGCACGGTCCGCCGGCATCGGCGGGGAGGAAATCATGTCCGACACGCCAGAGACAGCCGCCCCAGCCGCCGCCGGACAGATCGTCCCCTTTCCCGCCGATTTCCGTATCGACGAGATCGCCACCAACGGCACGACCATCCATGTACGCTCCGGCGGGCAGGGCCCGGCCGTGGTCCTGCTGCACGGCTATGGCGAGACCGGCGACATGTGGGGCGCCATGGCCGCGGCGCTGGCGCCGCGCTACACGGTGGTGGTCCCGGACCTGCGCGGCATGGGACTCTCTGCCAAGCCGCCCGGCGGCTACGACAAGAAGACCCAGGCCGGCGACGTGGCGGGCGTGCTCGACGCGCTCAAGATCGAGAAGGCTGCCCTCGTCACCCATGACATCGGCAACATGGTGGGCTTCGCGTTCGCCGCTGTGTACCGCGACCGGGTGACGAAATGCGTCCTCATCGACGCGCCGCTGCCGGGGGTGGGGCCCTGGGAGGAGATTCTCAAGAACCCGCTGCTGTGGCACTTCCGCTTCGGTGGCCCGGACATGGAGCGCCTCGTGGAGGGGCGCGAACGCATCTACCTCGACCGGTTCTGGAATGAATTCTCCGCCCATCCGAGCCATTTCGGCGAGGCCGCGCGGGCCCATTACGCGGCGCTCTATGCGCTGCCCGGCGCCATGCACGCGGGCTTTTCGCAATTCGCCGCCTTCGACCAGGATGCCGTCGACAATGCGGCCTTGCTCGCCGCCGACGGCAAGCTCTCGGTGCCGGTGCTCGCTCTCGGCGGCGAGACGTCGTTCGGCGCCGCCATGGCCGACGTCATGCGCTTCGCCGCCACCGACGTGACGGGCGGCGTCGTGCCCGGCAGTGGCCACTGGATCATGGAGGAAAATCCCGGTGCAACCATCGCCCTGGTCGTGCCGTTTCTCGATGCGCCCTAGGCGGTGGCCGCCCGCTCTCCCCCTTCGCGGGCGCCCGTGCTAGATCACGGCCTGCGAGGAGAGACCCATGCCTGACAACAACGAGATCACCCGCTTCTTCGGCGGATCCCCCGCCTGGGTCCTGGTGCGTCTCGTGATTCTCTCGGTGGTGGTCGGCGTCATCCTCGCCGCGCTTGGCCTCGACCCCATGAACATCCTCACCAGCCTCGAGCGGCTGGTGCGCAACACCTTCAACTTCAGCTTCGAGGCGGTCGAGCGGCTGTGGCGCTACTTCCTGCTGGGCGCGGTGATCGTGATCCCCCTCTGGCTCATCATGCGCCTCATCGGCCGCCGCTGAGGCCGCAGCCATGACCGCGCAGAGGGCCGGCCCGGTCACGCACCGGCGCGTGCTCGCCATCGCGCTGCCCATGACGCTGGCGCATCTCACCACGCCCTTTCTGGGCGTGGTGGATGCCGCCGTAGTAGGTCGGCTGGGCGATGCCGCGCTGCTCGGCGGCGTGGCGCTCGCCGCTGTCATCTTCGACATGCTGTTCTGGGTGTTCGGCTTCCTGCGCATGGGCACGGTGGGTCTCGCCGCGCAGGCGCTGGGCCGCCGCGACACCGTGGAAGAACGGGCGGTGCTGGTGCGCGGGCTCCTCGTCGCCCTGGTGCTCGGCCTCGCCCTCGTGGCGCTTCAGCGGCCCATCGCGCAGGCCGCACTCGCCCTGGCCGGCGCGAGCGCCGAGGTGAACGCGGCGGTGATGGACTATTACGCCGTGCGCATCTTCGCGGCGCCCTTCACCCTCGCAAATTACGTGGTGCTGGGCTGGTTCGTCGGCCTCGGCCGCACCGGGCGGGCGCTGGCGCTTCAGGTCGGCATCAACGTGCTGAACATGGGGCTGAGCGCCGCCCTCGTGCTTGGCGCCGGCTGGGGCGTCGCCGGCTCCGCCGCGGGCACGCTCATCGCCGAGATCGCCGGAGCGGTGGCGGGCCTCGCCCTGTGCGCCCACACCCTCGGCGGCATGCCCGGGGTGCGACGCGCGGTGCTGTTCGATCGCGTGCGGCTTGCCGAAACCTTCATGCTCAACCGCGACATCATGATCCGCACGGCGGCGCTGATGTTTGCCTTCTCCTTCTTCGCCGCGCAGGGTGCCCGCGCCGGCGACGTGACGCTCGCCGCCAATGCCATCCTCCAGAACATGGTGATGGTGGCCGCCTATTTCCTCGACGGCTTCGCCACCGCCGCTGAGCAGGTCTGCGGCTCGGCCGTCGGGGCGCGGCGGCGGGCGGACTTTTCGGCGGGGGTGCGGCTGAGCCTCCTGTGGGGCCTCGGCTTCGCCCTCGCGGCCGGCGTCGTCTATCTTTTGACCGGCCCGGCCATCGTCGATGCCATGAGCACCAACCCGCAGGTGCGGGCCGAGGCGCGGATATTCCTGATCTACGCCGCGCTGTTGCCGGTGGCGGGCGTGACGGCCTACGCCTTCGACGGCGTCTATATCGGCGCCCTGTGGTCGCGGGACATGCGGAACCTCATGCTCGCCGCCCTCGCCGTCTATCTGCTGGCCTGGTGGGCGCTTCAGCCGCTCGGCAACCACGGCCTGTGGCTCGCCTTCCTCGCCTTCCTGTTGGCGCGCGGGGTGCTGCAGGCCCTGCGGCTGCCGGCGCTGGTGCGGCGGACCTTCGGCCCCTGAGGTCAGCGCGGCGGGGCGGCAAGTTCGGCGGGAAAGACGTGCACGCCGTCGGGTCCCAGGGGCAGATCGCGCACCCAGAGCGCGGCCGAGAGCAGCAGCGCCCCGTAGAGATGGGGAAAGAGGTCGCCGCCGCGGGACGGCTCCCATTTCAGCGCCGGGCCAAGGGCGGCGGTTTCCACCGCCACCAGCTTCAGGCCGTCCATGCCGGCGAAATGCCGTGCCGCAGTCTCGCGCACCTGGGCCGTGGTGGAGAAATGGATGAAGCCATCTGCAAGATCCACCGGCGCACCGGTGAACTCGCCCCGGGCTTCCGCTTCGGCCCACATGTCGGCCGGGCAGATCTTGAAGACGAGGTCGGGGGCGGGCATGGGCTGGGCTCCGGGCGCGGGGCAGAGGACTCGAACAGGGGACTTCAAAAGGGGCGCGCTTGCCATAGGGTGGCCTGAACGAAACGGCAACCCATTTCGCCTCCAGGTTGCGTGCGGATTCAATTCCTGTACAAATAGGGAACAAATTCTTATCATCCGCATCGTCGGGGATGCGCCAGGATCCGGAGGCGGCGGGTCCGCTGTCGAGGCAAGGAACCTCTATCTGATGCTTACCCACGGTCAGATCTGGCGCGCCATCGACCAGCTCGCCGAGCAGCACGGAATGTCCACCTCCGGCCTCGCGCGCCGGGCGGGGCTCGATCCCACCACCTTCAACCGCTCCAAGCGCATCACCATCGACGGGCGGGCGCGCTGGCCCTCCACCGAGAGCATCGCCAAGGCGCTGGCCGCCACCGGCACCAGCGCCGAGCACTTCTTCGCCCTCATGGACCCCGCCGACCGTCCGCCCCACGGCGGCGCCTCCGGCTTTGCCGAGGATCCGCCCAAGGGGCCGATCCACGCCATTCCGCAGATCGGCTTCGCCCAGGCCGGCTCGGGCGGCTTCTTCGACGACGCCGGCTTCCCTGCCGGCGCGGGCTGGGACGAGATCGCCTTTCCCGACGTGAACGATACCCATGCCTATGCGCTGGAGATCGCCGGCGATTCCATGGAGCCGGTGTATCGCGACGGCGATATCGTCGTGGTGTCCCCCGCCTCCGAGCCGCGCCGCGGCGACCGGGTAGTGCTGAAGACCAAGGAGGGCGAGGTGCTGGCGAAGGAACTGGTGCGCAAGACCACCCGCCACGTGGAGCTGCGCTCCCTCAACCCCGCTCATGAGGACCGCCAGATCCCCCTCGACCAGGTGGAATGGATGGCCCGCATCATCTGGGCCAGCCAGTGAGAGGCGGGCAGCGCGCTGCTCCGCGAGCCATGGTGTTCGGATAAAGGTGAGGCGATGGACGAAGCTTCCCGAGATCCCGGGCTGCGCCGCGCCGTCCTCGTGGTGGCGCTGCTCAATCTCGGCTATTTCGGCATCGAGTTTGCGGTGGCGGGCGCCATCGGATCGGTGTCGCTGTTCGCCGACAGCGTCGATTTCCTCGAGGATGCGTCGATCAATCTGCTGATCCTCGTGGCACTCGGCTGGCCCGCGGTCTGGCGCGCGCGGCTCGGCATGGCGCTCGCCGCCATCATCCTCGTTCCCGGCCTCGCCACGCTCTGGACCGCCTGGACGAAGGTGATGACCCCCACGGCGCCGGAGCCGTTCATTCTGTCCCTGACCGGCCTCGGCGCCCTGGCGGTCAACCTCGCCTGCGCGCTCATCCTCTCGCGCTATCGGCGCCACGGCGGCAGCCTCACCCGGGCTGCCTTCCTCTCGGCGCGGAACGACACCCTCGTCAACATGGCCATCATCGTGGCCGGGCTCGTAACCTGGCTCAGCGTGTCGGCGTGGCCCGACGTGATCGTCGGCCTCGGCATCGCGCTGATGAATGCGGATGCGGCGCGGGAGGTGTGGCAGGCGGCGCGGGCTGAGCACCGCTCGGCCGCGGCGTGAGCGGCGAGCGCTACGCCAGCAGCGCCTCCAGCGTCTCCAGCCGGTCGGCTTCGCCCGGCGGCTTGTCCCATCGCAGACGGGCGATGCGGGGGAAGCGCATGGCGATGCCGGAGCGGTGGCGGGTGGAGCGCGCGAGGCCCTCGAACGCCACCTCCAGCACGAGGCCGCTTTCCTTCTCGTGCACCACCTCCCGCACCGGGCCGAAGCGGTTCACGGTGAAGCGCCGCACGAAGGCGTCGATCTGCTTCAATTCCTCGTCGGTGAAGCCGAAATAGGCCTTGCCCACCGGCACCAGAACATCCTCGCCCTCTTCGCCCTGCGTCCACACTCCGAAGGTGTAGTCCGAATAGAAGGACGAGCGCTTGCCGTGGCCGCGCTGGGCATACATGAGCACCGCATCCACCGTGTGCGGATCGCGCTTCCACTTCCACCACGGCCCCTTGGGCCGGCCCGGCAGATAGAGGCTGTCGGCCCGCTTGATCATCACCCCTTCCACCGCCTCGGCGTCCGCACCGGCGCCGGCGGCCTCGGGATCGCGGCGGGCGCGGGTCAGTTCATCCCATGAGGAAAAGGCGATCATGGGCGAGAGGTCGATGCGGGGGCTCGCGAGCCGCTCCACCAGCGCCTGAAGCCGTGCGCGGCGGGCCTCGAAGGTGTGGTCGCGCAGGTCCTCGCCGTTCTCCACCAGCAGGTCGTAGGCGCGGATATGGGCCGGGAACTCGGCCAGCATCTTGACCGTCACCGTCTTTCGGTTCAGCCGCTGCTGGAGCACGTTGAACGGCTCCACCTTGCCGTCGCGGACGATGAGAAGCTCGCCGTCCATGGCACCGTCGAAGGCGGTGGCATCGGCCAAGGATCCGGCAAGGTCCGGAAACGCCCCGGAGATGTCCTCGCCGGTGCGCGAATAAAGCCGCACCGTTCGCTCGCCCTCCGGACCGGTGCCGGCCACCGCCTGGACGCGGATGCCGTCCCATTTCCATTCGGCGCGGAAGGCGGCGGGATCGAGGGTGGAGAAATCCGCCTCCTCGATGGCGTGGGCCAGCATCACCGGGCGGAACGGCGCGGGATTGGAGGTCTGCGGCCGCGGACCGCGCGCTTCCACCCAGGCGAACAGGTCCTCATAGGGCGGGACCATCCCCGGCCATACCAGCTCCACCTCGTCCGGCGTGATCTCGGTCAGGCCCTGGCCGAGGCTCGCCACTGCGGTCTTGGCGAGACGCGCCGAGGCGCCAACGCGCATGGAGCCGGTGATGAGCTTCAGAAGCGCCCAGCGGCCGGTCTCGTCCAGGCCGTCGAGCCAGTCGGCGAGGCGGCGGGGCAAAGAGGTCTTGGACAAAGTGGAGAGGCCGTGGACGATCTCGGACAGCAGCGGCGCGTGCGGCGCCGCGCCTTCCGGCTTCGGCCACATGAGCGCGACGGTTTCGGAGAGGTCGCCCACATAATCGTAGGACATCTCGAACAGCACCGGGTCCGCCCGCTCCGCGATCAGCGCGCGCACCAGCCCGGGCTTGGCATTGGCGAAGGACAGCGCGCCGGTGAGCGCTGCCAGCGCGAGGCCGCGCTCGGGGTCCGGCGTGGTGCGGAAATAGTCCGCCATCAGCCGGATCTTGGCATTGCGCCCGGCCTCGTAGGACATGCGGTCCAGCAACGCGGCAAAGCGGTTCATCCCTCGCGCTCCGCGGCGGGCAGGGCGGCTTCCTCGTCCTCCTCGCCATAGCCCACCATGTGGAGCGGCTTCGCTCTCAGCTGCCGGGTGTGGGCCCAGTGGACGAGGGCGTCCTCGGCGCCGTGGGTCACCCACAATTCCTCGCATCCCGTGGCGCGGATGGAAGCGCAGAGCCCGTCCCAGTCGGCGTGGTCGGACACCACCAGCGGCAGCTCGACGCCGCGCTGGCGGGCGCGGGCGCGCACCCGCATCCAGCCGGAGGCGAAACAGGTGATGGGATCGGCAAAACGGCGCGCCCACAGGTCGGTCATGGAGGAGGGTGGGGCGATGACGATGGCCCCCGCGAAGGCGGATTTCGGCGCGCCCTTCACTGGCACGATTTCGCCGAGGTCCATGCCAAGGCTAAGGTAGTAATCGGTGATGGCGATGAGGGCGCCGTGGACATAGATGGGCGCGCGGTGGCCCGCCTGCCGGATAAGCGCCATCATGCGCTGGGCCTTGCCGAGGGAATAGGCCCCAACGATATGGGTGCGCTCGGGGAAGATGCGCACCGAAGCGAGCAGCTTCTGGGTCTCGCCCATGGCGTCCGGGTGGCGGAACACCGGCAGGCCGAAGGTCGCCTCGCTGACGAAGACATGACAGCGCACCGGCTCGAACGGCACGCAGGTGGGATCGGCGGCATCCTTGTAGTCACCCGATACCACGATCACCAGACCGTCCTTCTCGATGCGGATCTGCGCCGAGCCGAGCACGTGGCCGGCGGGATGGGCGCTCACCTTCACCCCGTTGATCTCCACCGCCTCGCCATAGGCGATGGCCTGGGTCGCCCCGGCGAACCCCGCGCCCATGCGCAGCGCCATGATGTTCAGCGTCTCGCGGGTGGCGAGCACGTGGGCATGGCCGGCGCGGGCGTGGTCGGAATGGCCGTGAGTGATGACGGCGCGCTCCACCGGACGGGTCGGATCCACGTAGAAATCGCCGGCAGGCGAATAGAGCCCGCGGGGCGAGGGACAGAGCAGGTCTTCCGGGCGCATGTGTTCCGGCGGGTATCTTTATCGGGCGGGTTGCCCGTTATATGGGAACGCCCAAGCGCGTGCGCGAGGTTCCCTGACAATCCCGAGGTCGGCCTTGGCCTTTCCTGCCCATCCCTCCACCTCCGGCGACCCCGTCCTCGACCGGCGGCTCGACTGGGCGCGGGCCTTCCTGGCGGAAGGTGACGCGGCGGCGGCGGCGGACCTGCTGGCCGAAACGGTGCGCGCGGCGCCCGCCTTTGCCGCCGCGTGGTTCCTGCTGGGCGAGGCGCGCGAGAGCCTCGGCGACGGCGCCGCGGCCGGGGACGCCTATGGCCGGGCGCTGGCACTCGATCCCGATGACAGGCTCGGCGCGGGCCTGCGGCGGGCGCGTCTCGGAGGGGAGCCGGCCCAAGGGGCCATGTCGGCGGCCTATGTGCGCACGCTGTTCGACCAATATGCCGACCGCTTCGACGCCGCCCTGCGCGAGAGCCTCAATTACCGCGGCCCCGAGCTGCTGGTGGAGGCGACGCTGCGCGCCTGCGCCGCCGTGGGGCGGGAGCCCGCCTTCGGCGCGGCGCTGGACCTCGGCTGCGGCACCGGCCTTGCCGGCGTGCTGTTCGCGCCTCTGGCGGCGCGGCTGGAGGGCGTCGATCTCTCGCCGGCCATGCTGGAAAAGGCGCGCGCGCTCGGCGTCTATGCCCGCCTGGAGGTGGGGGAGATGAGAGCCGCGCTGGAGGCGCAGGCGGAGGCCGGGCTCGACCTCGTCCTCGCCGCCGACGCCCTGTGCTACGTGGGCGACCTCGCGCCCATCTTCCGCGCCGCACACCGCGCGCTCGCCGCCGGCGGGCTGTTCGCCTTCACGCTTGAGACCCACGGCGGCGACGGCGTGCTGCTGCGCGAGACGCTGCGCTTCGCGCATGGCGAGGCCCATGTCCGGCGCCTCGCGGCGGAGGCGGGGCTTGCCCTCGTCGCGCTGGAGGCTGCATCCACCCGCTCGGAAAAGGGCGTGCCCGTCCCCGGGCTGGTGGGCGTGGCGGGGCGTGGCTGAGCGCCCCCGCGGGCTACAGCTTCAGGCTCGTCGCCGAGAGCGAAGTGGTGTTGCTGAGGGCGATGACGAGATCGGCGTTGCCGTCGCCATTGGTGTCGCCCTGGAGCTGGCCGTCGGCGAAGCGCAGCTCGCCCGCGGTGCCGGAGAAGGCGGCGGACCCGACATAGACGAAGGCGTCGTTGGCGGAGCCGCCGACGCTGTTGGCGTCGATGGCCGCAAGATTGACGATGTCGCCGCCGCTCGCCGAGAAGTCGGCGATGGTGTCGAACGCCGAGGCGCTCGACTGGGCCACGTCGGAATAGACGAATTGATCGGCGCCGCCCCCGCCATAGATGAGGTCCGCCCCGGAGCCGCCCGCCAGCGTGTCGGTGCCGGCGAGGCCGTAGAGCGTGTCGTTCCCGGCGCCGCCATAGAGGGTGTCGTCGCCCGCGCCCCCCTTCAAAGCATTGGCGAGGCCGTTGCCGTTGCCGGAGAAATTGTCCGCGCCTGTGTAGGTCACGTTCTCCACGTTGGCGCCGAGCGTGTAGGTGGTGAGCGACGTGCGCACGCTGTCGATGCCCGCGTCCTGCGCCTCGCTCACCCCGTCGCCGACGGCATCGACGAAATAGGTGTCGTTGCCGAGCCCGCCCGCCATGGAGTCGTTGCCGAGGCCGCCATCCAGCGTGTCGTTGGCCTTGCCGCCGCTGATGGAATTGTCGAGCGCGTTGCCGGTGCCGGTGAAATTGGCGCCGCCCGTGCCGGTATAGACGAGGTTCTCAAAGTCCGCGCCGAGCGTATAGGTCGCGAGCGTGGTGCGCACCGTGTCGGTGCCCGCGGAGGCAGCCTCCTTCACGGTGTCGCCGGTGCTGTCCACCACATAGGTGTCGTTCCCGGCCCCGCCCTCCATCCAGTCGCTGCCCGCGCCGCCGTCCAGCCAGTCGTCGCCGACAAGGCCATAGAGCGTGTCGCTGCCGGTGTCGCCGGAGAAGATGTCGTTGCCGGCGGCGCCCTTCAGCGTGTTGTCCAGGGTGTTGCCGGTGGCGGTGAAATCGCCCGTCCCGGTATAGGTGACGTTCTCGACGTTGGCGCCGAGCGCGTAGGAGGAGAGCGAGGTGCGCACCGTGTCGGTGCCGGCGTTCGCCGCCTCGGTCACCACGTCGCCGGCGGCATCGACGATGTAGGTGTCGTTGCCGAGGCCCCCGGCCAGCGCGTCGTTGCCGGCGCCGCCGTCCAGCGTGTCGTTGGCCTTGCCGCCGCTGATGGAATTGTCCGCGGCATTGCCGGTGCCCGTGAAATTGGCGCCGCCCGTGCCGGTGTAGACGAGGTTCTCCAGCTCCGGCGCGAGGGTGTAGCTGACCAGCGTCGTGCGGACCGTGTCGTTGCCGCCGTCGGCATATTCGGTGATGGCGTCGCCGGTGGAATCCACCAGATAGACATCGTCGCCGGTGCCGCCGATCAGCGCATCGCTGCCGGTGCCGCCGTCCAGCCAGTCGTTGCCGGAGCGGCCATAGAGCGTGTCGTTGCCGGCGCCGGCGGTGAACGTGTCGTTGGCGGTGCCGCCGGTGAGCACATTGGCGGAGGCATTGCCGTTGCCGGTGAAGTCACCGGCGCCGGTATAGGTGAGGTCTTCCAGCGCCGCCGCGAGGGTGTAGGAGGAGAGCGAGGTGCGCACCAGATCGGTGCCGCCGCCGTCCGCCTCGCTCACCGTGTCGCCGGTGTTGTCCACCAGATAGACGTCGTTGCCGGTTCCGCCGGTCATGGCATCGGCGCCGGTGCCGCCGTCCAGATAGTCGTCGCCGGCATTTCCGCTGAGGGTGTCGTTGCCGGCGCTGGCCACGAGGCTGTCGTTGCCGGCGCCGCCCGCCATCACGTTGGCGAGGGTGTTGCCGGTCCCGCTGAAATTGCCGGACCCGATGTACGCGAGGTTCTCCACGTTCGTGCCGAGCGTATAGATCGCGGTCGCGGCGCGGATGGAATCGATCCCCGCATCCGCGTCCTCGATGACCACGTCGCCGGCCGCATCGACGAAATAGAGGTCGTCGCCGAGGCCGCCATACATGGTGTCGTTGCCGGCGCCCCCGTCGATGGTGTCGTTGCCGGCGCCGCCACGGATGACGTTGGCAAGGCTGTTGCCGGTGCCAGCGAAGGCGGCGGCGCCCGTGTAGGTCAGGTTTTCCACATTGGCGGCGAGGGTGTGGCTGGCCAAGGAGGTGCGCACGGTGTCGGTCCCGCCTCCGGCCGCCTCGATCACCACGTCGCCCGCGGCATCGACCAGGAACACGTCGTTGCCCGATCCGCCGGTCATCTGGTCGTTGCCCGTGCCGCCGTCCAGCGTGTCGTTGCCGTCGCCGCCGTCCAGCACGTCGTCGCCGCCGAAGGCGTAGATCGTGTCGTTGCCGCCCTTGCCCTTGAGCGTGTCGTTGTAGGCCGAAAGGGAATAGGCGCTGATGATGTTGTCGAGATCGTTGCCGATGCCCGTGGACGCGCCGGGATTGACGAAGGTGAGGTCCTGGACGAACGCGCCGAGCGTGTAGGAGGCCGAGCGGGACAAGGCGACATCGTAGCCGCCGCCGCTCTCCTCGATGATGGTGTCGTAGGTGCGAACGTAATAGGTGTCGTTGCCGGCGCCGCCGACGAGGGTGTTGGCGCCGGTGTCGCCGGCGTGGATCAGGTCGTCCCCGTCCATGCCATAGATGGTGTCGGAGCCGCCCATCCCATAGATGGTATCGTTGCCGCTGCCGGCGATGATGATGTTAGCGGCGCTGTTGCCTGTGCCGTTGAAGTCGCCCGTCCCCGTGTAGGTCAGGTTTTCCACATAGCCGACCAGCGTGTAGCTCGACAGGTCGGTGAGCACCGTGTCGATGCCGCTGTCGTAATATTCGGTGATGGTGTCGCCGGCTCCGACCACATAGGTATCGTCGCCGCTGCTGCCGTCGAACCGATCCACCCCGGCGCCGCCATCCATGAAGTCGTTTCCGGCGCCGCCGTAGAGCCTGTCGTTTCCGTCGCCGCCGTAGATGGTGTCGTCGCCGAGAAGGCCGTAGACGGTGTCATTCCCGCCCATCGCCTCGATCACGTCGGCGCCGTCGCCGGTGCGGATCGCATTGTCCAGCTCGTTGCCTGTGAGGGTGATGGGGGACGTATCCGACCCGTCGTAGGTGAAGTTCTCGAGATTGGCGCCGAGCGTGTAGGGGCCGGTAAACGAGGCGATCACCGTATCGGTGCCGTTGTCCGCGGCCTCGATGACCACGTCGTCGACGCGATTGATGACATAGGTATCGTTGTTCGCCCCGCCGGCGAGGGTATCGATGCCCGCGCCGCCGGTCAGCACGTTGGCGAGGGCGTTGCCGTTTCCGGTGAAACTGCCCGTGCCGGTGTAGGTCAGGTTCTCGACGTATTCGCCAAGCGTGTAGCTGTCGAGGCTCGTCAGGACCTGGTCTGTATGCCGGACATCGCTGTTCTCGGAGGGGTCGAAGGCCTCGACGACCACGTCTCCGACCGAGTCGACGATGTAGGTGTCGCTGCCCTCGTTGCCCTCCATCCGGTCGTCGCCGGTGCCGCCGTCAAGGAGGTCGTTGCTGTCGGCCCCGACCAGATTGTCGTTGCCCTCGCCGCCGTACAAGTTGTCCTTGCCGTAGAGGCCGAAAATCTCGTCGTCTCCGCCGAGGCCCTGGATGGTGTCGGCCTCGTCGGTGCCGGTGAGCGTGTCGTTGCCGGGAGTGCCGGTGATGTCAGCCATGGCGCTGGGCCTCGTTGCCGCAGGTCGGCAATGGAAGGGTCGGGTGCGGGCGCCCGCGCAGGTGGATGGGGCCCGTGGCGGTAATCAGGACAAGATCGGACGGCGCGGTTATGAAGAACAGGCATCAGCCGCGGCTCAGATGTCTTGGTACAACGACTTACACGCCCGCGGCTGGGTACTTCAGGCGTTGTCGGGCGCGGCGCGCAATACTATAGCCGCCAAATGATCTTGCCGGGCTTGATACGCGAGCTGAAGTATCTTGACTGGGCGTAACAAAATACCCGAAGGCATTTGCGCGCGCAAGCGATTGCACGCGCCAAGCTCGGTGGCACAGGACAATTCAAACCCTACCCCTTGTCGCCAAAGCTCCCGCGCCAAAAGGCCCGCGCCGAGGCGCCGCGGCCGCGTCACGCCACCGGCAGGGAGAAGGGCTCGCCCTCGAAGGCGTCGGTGCCGCGGCCGATGGTGTGGATGGCGGCCACCATGCGGCCCTCGCGGCGCAGCGCTGCATCGGCCAGGGCAACGATGCGGGGGTTCGGCGTCGCGGTGGGGGATGCGTGGCGCAGGCGCTGGGCGAGCTCCAGCTCGTCGCGCTCGGGCAGAAGCGCGCAGAGCGTCGCATAGGCCGCGGCGGTGGAGCGCGAGATGCCGGCGTAGCAATGGATCACCAGCGGTGTCTGGCGCGGCCAGGCATGCACGAACTCGAAGAGCTCGTGCATGTGCGCCTCCTCCGGCGCCACCATACCCTCGATTTCCTCGACGATGTCGTTGATGCCGAGAAAGAGGTGGTTGGTGGGGTCGACATTGCTCGGCCGGGTCAACACCGTGCCGCCGTTGATGAGCGTGATGACATGCCGCGCGCCGGTGCTCGCCACCGTCTCGTGCAGCTTCGCGAGGGAGCACACGTGGATCATGGGTTCAGCTCCTCGAACCTCTTCAGGAAACGCGCTTTTGCCGTTTCCGCCTCCCAGGGGGTGAGATAGTCCTTTTCCACGGCAGCGTCGAGGCGCGCCGGGCGGCCGAAGAAGGCTTTCGCCTCCTCCGCCGAGAAGCCGGCAAGGCGCGTCGCCTCGAAATAGGCCGAGGCGCGATCGGCGCTCTTGGCGATCTTCACAAGCGCATCGGGCCACACCGCCGGCAGAGCGAAGCGGATGGAGATGGCGGCGAGAAGGCGCGCCTCCACCGCTTTGTAATCCCCGCCCAATACCGCCTTGAAGGGCGAGATCATGTCGCCGATCACATATTCCGGCGCGTCGTGCAGCAGCACGCACAGCCGCCAGCGCCGGTCGAGGTCGGGATGGGAGCGGCGCGACAGGCGCTCCACCAGCAGGGAATGCTGCGCCACCGAATAGATGTTGGCGCCGGAGGTCTGGCCGTTCCAGCGCGCCACGCGGGCGAGGCCGTGGGCGATGTCCTCGATCTCCACGTCGAGAGGAGAGGGGTCGAGCAGGTCGAGCCGGCGGCCCGAAAGCATGCGCTGCCACGCCCGCGGCGCAGCCCGCCGGGGGGCGGGCGTCCTGCGGGCGGAGGGGTCGGGGGTGTCGTCGGCGTCGGCGGTCACGAATCGCGTGCTCCAGGGATCGGGCAAAGGTAAGCTGCCGCCGACGCTCCACAAGCCGTCCGTCACGGGCGGGCACCCCTGATCCCCGGCCGCATCGAGCCCTTTTCGAGATCCACCATGTCCGACGCCCCCGCGCCTGACGCGACCGCGGCCGCCACGGCCGCTCTTTCCGCCGTGCGTCCCACCCTTGCCGCCAGCGCCGCGGTATTCCGCGGCCCGCTGGTGCTGCTCGCCCGCCGCGCGGCCAATCCCGGCGCGGGCCTGTGGAGCCTGCCCGGCGGGCGCGTGGAGCCCGGCGAGACGGTGGCGCAGGCGGCCGCCCGGGAGGTGATGGAGGAGGTGGGGGTGGAGGCTGAGATCGTCGGCCTCGCCGCCGCCCGCGACATCATCGTGCGCGATCGCGAGGGCGAACTGAGGGCGCATTTCGTCGTGCTCGCCCATGCGGCCCGCTGGCGCGCCGGCGAGCCCATGCCGGGTGAGGAAGCGGCGGAGGTGGGCTGGTTCCGCCCCGTCGAGGTGGCGGGCCTCACCACCACCGAGGGGCTCGCCGAGGTGGTGGAGAAGGCGGCGCTCCTTCTGGGCGAGACGTGAGTCGGATGTCCCTGCCCCCCTTGACCCGGCCGGGCGCGGGCCGCAGGAGTGGCGGCGGAACCAGCACCGCCATGCGCACCCTTGCCCTTCTCCTCGCCGCCGCCCTGACCCTTGGCACCCTCTCTCCCGCCGCGGCCGCGGGGCCGAGTGAAGGCGCGCCGCCGCCCTATGACGGCGATCTCATGCGCCTCGCCGAAATCCTCGGTGCGCTGCACTATCTGCGGCCGCTGTGCGGCGTCACGGCGGAAGGCCAGCGCTGGCGCAACGAGATGCAGGCGCTGATCGACACCGAGCAGCCTTCCGATGCCCGCCGTGCGCGAATCATCGCCAGCTTCAATCGCGGCTATTCGAGCTATGCGGAGGTCTACCGCACCTGCACGCCGGCGGCGAAAGTGGCGGTGGACCGCCAGCTGGACGAGGGCGCGCGGCTCGCACACGAGATCGTGGTTCGATTTGGCGGAAATTGACCGCCTGACATTAACCTTTTGGTCAGAACTCCCCTGAACAGCGCCGCGCGGCGTGCTAGAGATGCGCCTGCGCCGTCCGGTTCACGGCGCGGAGGCGAAACACCGTGTCCACCTTGCCCACCCCTGTCATCGACCTGCCCGAAATCTCGGACATGGCCGCCGACGACCGCCACGCCGCGCTGACCTATCTGAACGACGCGTGGGTCGAGGCGGTGCGCGAGGGGCTGGAGGAGGACTGCCTCGTGCAGGCCGCCCTGTTCACCGCCCTGCGCAGCCTCGTCGCCACCTATGGCGAGAAGGCGAGCGCCGAATACGTCGCCCGCGTCGCCGAGCGCGTTGCCGCCGGCGAATATACCGTGGTCGGCCGCTCCCACTGACGCCGGCTTCCCTCTTCGTCGCGTTCCTCCGGCCGGGCCTCTCACGAGCGCCCGGTTTTTTTGCTGTGCGGCGCAAACGAAAACGGCGCCCGGGGGGCGCCGTCTCGTTGTGCCGAAAGTTTGCCGGATCTTCGTCATCCCCCGGACCGCCGGGAGATGACAAAAGTGTGTGAGATCCTCAGGCCGCGTCGCGCTTGTTCTGGCGGTTGTGGATGAGGTCTTCCACCACGGTCGGGTCGGCCAGGGTCGAGGTGTCGCCGAGGCTCTCGAACTGGTCTTCCGCGATCTTGCGCAGGATGCGGCGCATGATCTTGCCCGAGCGGGTCTTGGGCAGGCCCGGCGCGAACTGGATGAGGTCGGGCGAGGCGATGGGGCCGATCTCCCGGCGCACCCAGGCGACGAGCTCCTTGCGCAGCTCCTCGGAGGGCTCCTCGCCATCCATCAGGGTGACATAGGCATAGATGCCCTGACCCTTGATGTCGTGGGGGAAGCCCACCACCGCCGCTTCCGACACCTTGGGATGGGCGACGAGGGCGCTTTCCACTTCCGCCGTGCCCATGCGGTGACCGGAGACGTTGATCACGTCATCCACGCGCCCGGTAATCCAGTAGAAGCCGTCCGCGTCGCGGCGGCAGCCGTCGCCGGTGAAGTATTTCCCCGGATAGGTGGCAAAATAGGTCTGCTCGAAGCGGTCGTGGTCGCCATAGACCGTGCGCATCTGGCCGGGCCAGCTATCCGCGATCACGAGGTTGCCTTCGCATGCTCCTTCGAGCACCTGTCCGGCCGCGTCCACCACTTCCGGCACCACGCCGAAGAACGGGCGGGTGGCGGAGCCGGGCTTCAGCTTGGTGGCGCCGGGCAGGGGGGTGATGAGGATGCCGCCGGTCTCGGTCTGCCACCAGGTGTCCACGATGGGGCAGCGCTCCTCGCCCACCACGCGGTAGTACCACTCCCAGGCTTCGGGATTGATGGGCTCGCCCACCGAGCCGAGCAGGCGCAGGGACGCGCGCGACGTCTTCTTCACCGGCTCCTCGCCCGCCTGCATCAGCGAGCGGATGGCGGTGGGGGCGGTGTAGAAGATGTTGACCTTGTGCTTGTCGATCACGTCCCAGAAGCGCGACATGCTGGGATAGTTCGGGATGCCCTCGAACATCAGCGTGGTGGCGCCGTTCGCCAGCGGACCGTAGACGATGTAGGAGTGGCCCGTCACCCAGCCCACGTCCGCCGTGCACCAGTAGATGTCGCCGGGGTGATAGTCGAAGATGTACTGGTGCGTCATGGACGCATAGACGAGATAGCCGCCCGTGGTGTGCAGCACGCCCTTCGGCTTGCCGGTGGAGCCGGAGGTGTAGAGGATGAACAGCGGATCTTCCGCATTCATCGGCTCGGCCGGGCATTCCTCCGTCACCATGGCGACGGCCTCGTCGTAATACACGTCGCGGCCCGGGGTCATGTCCACCTTGCCGCCGGTGCGGCGCACCACGATCACATGGTCGACGCCGCCGTCGATCTGGTTGATGGCGGCATCCACATTGGCCTTCAGCGGCACCTTGCGGCCGCCGCGCAGGCCCTCGTCGGCGGTGATGATGCACTTGGAGCCGCAGTCGGCCACGCGGCCGGCAAGGCTGTCGGGCGAGAAGCCGCCGAACACGATGGAATGGATGGCGCCGAGCCGCGCGCAGGCGAGCATGGCGTACGCCGCCTCGGGGATCATCGGCAGGTAGATGGTGACGCGGTCGCCCTTTTCCACGCCTCGGTTGCGCAGCACGTTGGCGAGCTTGTTCACCTCGGCGGAGAGCTCGCGATAGGTGATGTGGCGGCTCTCGTCGGGGCTGTCGCCCTCCCAGATGATCGCCACCTGATCGCCGCGCGTCTCCAGGTGTCGGTCGACGCAATTGTAGGCGACGTTGGTGATGCCGTCCTCGAACCACTTGATGGAGACGTGGCCGGGATCATACGAAGTGTTCTTGACCTTGGTATAAGGCGTGAACCAGTCGATCCGCTTGCCGTGCTCGGCCCAGAAAGCATCCGGGTCCTTCACGGAGGCGGCATACATGGACTCATAGCCGGCATCGTCCACATAGGCTTTCTTCGCCCAATCGGACGGAACGTCATAGACCTTGTCGGACATTCTCTTGCCTCCCTCGCGCGAGGTGCTAGACCCGCGATCCTTCGTTCACGGCGGCTTTTCCCGCCTTGCTTGCGGCGGATTATGGGGACCGGCCGGGCGCTCCACAAGGCATCCCGGCGCAGACTTTGGGCGCATAGCCGTTGGTCGGCCCCCACTCCCGCAACGTACCGGCCCTGCACCTTGATGCCGCAGTCCGGGGCGTTTCCCCCCCGTTGCGCCGGGCCTATAGACGGACAGATCGCGCTCTGCGCAGCAGGATACCTGCCATGGATGTCTGGACCCGCCTTCTTCTTGTCCTGTCCGGCCTCATGGGCGCCGCTGGCGTTGCCGCGGCGGCCGCGGCCGCCCACGTGGGCGGCGGCGCCAATCTCGAAACCGCCGCGCACTTCCTGCTCTTCCACGCCGCCGCACTGGCGGCGCTCTGCGCGCTCGCGCTGCACCTGTCCCGCGCGGGTGCGCTTGTGAGGACGGGCGCCAGCGCCATCGCCCTCGGCGCAGTGCTGTTTTCCGGCGATCTGGCGATGCGGGCCTTGATGGATGTCAAGCTCCTGGGCGGAAGCGCGCCTTTTGGCGGCTCCCTCATGATCCTCGGCTGGCTCGGCGTCGCCGTCGCCGCGCTGTTCGCCCGCAAGGCCTGAGCGCTCACCCCCGGGCTGCGCGGCGCGCCTCGGCGCGGGCGATCAGCCCGCCGAGGCCCGCCTCTTCGCTCAGGACGAGGGTCACCGGCAGGGTGGCGATGCGCCCGCGCAGCGCGGCGAACGCCGGGCCGGAGAGGCGCGCCATGTCTTTCTGCGTGGTGACGAGCCGCGCCCCGCCGCGCTCCGCCTCGGCGGCGAGGTGGGCAATCTCCTCCACGCGATAGGGATGGTGGTCGGGAAAGGCGTGGCGGGTGCCAAGCGCGAGGCCCTCCGCCTCCAGGGTCGCGAAGAATTTCTCCGGCCGGCCGATGCCGGCGAAGGCGACGAGCGGCCCGTCTCGCAGGGAGGCCACCGCGTCCCCGTCGGGCACGAGACGGCCATGCAGAACCGCGACACCCGCGGCGCGGGCGGCACCCGCAACCGCGTCGCCCGCCTTTCCCTCACCTACCACCAGCACCGCGTCCGCCCGCGCGAGCTGCGGCGCGAGGGGCGCACGCAGCGGCCCGGCAGGGGTGACGGCGCCGTTGCCGATGCCCACCGCGCCGTCGATCACCAGCAGGGATGCATCCTTGGCGAGGGAGGGGTTCTGGAAGCCGTCATCCATGACCACGTGGGTTGCGCCCGCCGCCACCGCCAGCCGGGCGCCGCCGAGCCGGTCGCCGCCGGCGACAATGGTCGGCGCCACACACGCCAGCAGCAGCGCCTCGTCGCCCACCTCCCGCGCGCCGTGTACCGCCGGATCGACCCGGAGCGGCCCGCGCGCCGTGCCGCCGTGGCCGCGCAGCAGGGCAAACGGGCGGTGGCCCGCCGCTATGAGGCGCTGGAGCAGAGCGATGGCGGTGGGCGTCTTGCCGGCACCGCCCACGGTGGGATTGCCAATGCACAGCACCGGCACCTCCACGATCCCCCCCGCCTGCGTCATGCGGCGGGCCGCGACGGCGCCCACCACCGCGCCGATGGGGGAGAGGAGGGCGCTGGCAAGGCCCGGTTCGCGCCACCAGAAGGCGGGCGCGCGGCGCATCAGCGGGCCTCGAGGCGGATCTGGATCAGATAGGGCTCGATGGCGCCCAGCGTCCGCTCCAGCGCGCCGCCGAGGGCGCTGACGGTTGCGTGGGCGGCATCCGACATCTGGCCGTGAAGCTGGGGGTCCTTCATGATCGCATAGGCGGCGCGGGCGATGCCGAGGGCATCGGGCACCTCGGCCGCCCCCTCGTCACGGTCGAGCTGCGCATAGATGGCGCCGAAGTTCCACACATGGGGGCCGTGCAGCACCACGGCGCCGAGCTTCGATGGCTCGATGGGGTTCTGCCCGCCGTGCTCCACCAGGGAGCCGCCCATGAACACCACGGGCGCGAGGCGGTAGAACAGGCCGAGCTCGCCGATGGTGTCGGCGACGTAGATGTCCGTTTCGGCATCGGGCAGCTGGCCGAGGCTGCGCTGGCGCGAGGAGAAATCGGCCGACTGGGCGAGGGCCGCCACGTCCGCGCCGCGGTCGGGATGGCGCGGGACGAGGATGGTGAGAAGGTCCGGGATCTTCGAGATGAGGATCTCGTGCGCCTCGATCATCAGGTCCTCTTCCCCATCATGGGTCGAGGCGGCGAGCAGCACCGGCCGGCGGCCGACGGCCTTGGAGAGGCGCTGCAGCTCCACCGAATCGGCGGCAGGCGGCGGCACGTCGAACTTGAGGTTGCCGCAGACCACCACGCGCGGCGTCCCGAGGCCGCGGAAGCGCGCGGCGTCCTCCTCGCTCTGGGCGAGGCAGAGGTCGACGCGCGAGAGCAGGGCGCGGGCGCTGCGCGGCAGGCGCGCCCAGCGGCGCGCCGAGCGCTCGGAGAGGCGGCCGTTGACCAGAACCACGGGGGTGCCGCGCCGGCCGAGCTCGGCCAGCACGTTCGGCCACAGCTCCGACTCGGCCAGGAGCACGAGGTCGGGCGCCCAGTGGTCGAGGAAGCGGCCGACGAAGCCGCGGGCATCGAGGGGCACGAACTGGTGGATGACGCCGGGCGGCGCCCGCCGCTCCGCCACGCGGCTGGAGGTGAGCGTGCCGGAGGTGAGCAGAACCTTGAAGCCGCGGGCGCTCAGCCGCTCGATCAGCGGCAGCACCGAGATCACCTCGCCGACGCTCGCCCCGTGCACCCAGACCAGCGGGCCGCGCGGCCGATCGGCGCTGGCATAGCCGCGCCGCTCGGCGAGGCGGGCCGGGTCCTCCTTGCCCTTGCGCACGCGGTAGGACAGCCAGACCGGGGCGAGGAGAGCGGCCGCCGAGCTGGCGCCGCGATAGAGGCGAAGGGTGAGCGGCAGCGCGCGCCCCTTCATGCGCCCCTCGATCGGGCGAGCGCCTCGGCCCGCGCCGTGGCGGCCTCGAGGCGCGCCTGGAGCAGGTCCCGGGCGGCGTGGAGCCCGGCCTCGTCCACGTCGCGCGCGACATAGACGGGCTCGCCGACCACCGCGGCCCCGCGGCCGAGGGGCAGGTTGAGGCTGGCGCGGTCCCAGCTCTTCAGCGTTATCCGGTTACGGGTAGCCATGGCGAGCGGGATGATAGGGCGTCCCGAATAGCGCGCAATGGTCACGACGCCGAGGCCGACCTTGCGGGCGATCTTCGGCACGTCGGCGGTCATGGCGACGTTGATGCCCTCCTTCAGCGTGTCGAGCATCTCGTAGGTGGCCGAAACCGCGCCCTTGCGGTGGAAGTCCCGACGGGAGGTGGCGCCGGAGCCGCGGATGGTGCCCACCCCCAGCTTCTCGGCGGCGATGGCGTTGATTTCCGCATCGGCATGGCGGGAGATCAGCACCTTCGCCTTGTGGTGCGGCTTCATGGCGAACGGCGTAAGGAAATGCTGCCCGTGCCAGAAGGTGACGATGACGGGCATGTGCTCGTCGATGGTCTCGAAGATGTCCGGCGGCTCGATGATGAAGTCGGTCGTGCGCGCCACGAGCTTGAAATAGGACGCGAACGTCGTGCCCGCCGCCACTTTGAAGGCACGGTTGGTCCTCAGTCGCCGCCACATTTAGGGTCTGCTCGCTCTTTCTGTGTGCCGCCGCCGGCGCGGGCCCTGCGGCACCGCTCGTGGCCTCACGCTCACCCGCCCTGAACCTTGCCGGTCTCGGGATCAAGCAGCCGGTGAAGATGTACCACGAAGTAGCGCATCAACGCGTTGTCCACCGTCTGCTGCGCCTTCGCCTTCCAGGCAGCGGCCGCGCTGGCATAGTCGGGGTAGATCCCGACAATGTCGAGCTTGGAGAGATCCTTGAACTCGGTGCCGTCGAGGGTGGTCAGCTCCCCGCCGAAAACGAGGTGCGGCAATTGCTTGTTGGTCTCGGTCATGGCGTGTCCAATTTGGCTTTCAAAAAAACTTCAGCCTTGAGGGCGCCAAGCGCCTCCGCATGGAGCGGCGCGCCGGCGCATACGAGGGACGCATGGCGCGGGACCGGCGCGTTGTAGCGCAGGCGCGCGCCGTCCCGCGTGGTCAGCAGGCCCCGCGCCTCCTCCACGATGAGGTCGGCGGCGGCAAGGTCCCAGTCGTTGCTGTTGGCGCCGGAAAAGGCGACGTCGATCTCGCCGGTGGCGACGCGGGCGAGGCGCAGCGCCAGGGAGCGGATGCGCGGCAGGCGCTCGATGGGCGCCGTTCGGGCGATGGCGTCGAGGTCGGCGGCGGGGCCGGCCACCCGGGCTCCATCCAGGCGGGTGCGCGGAGCGATGGCGAGGGGGCGGCCGTTGTGCAGCGCACCGGCGCCAGCCACGGCGGTGAAGAGCTCGCCGCTCGCCGGCGCGAAGAGCACCGCCGCCACCGGGCGGCCGTCCTCCACCAGCGCCACCGAAACCGCCCAGTCCGCGCCGGCGGCCATGAAGGCTCGGGTGCCGTCGATGGGGTCCACCACCCACAGCCGGCGGGCGGCGAGGCGCTCGGGACCGTCGACGGATTCCTCCGACAGCCAGCCGATGGCCGGATCGAGCGCGGTGAGGCGCTCGCGCAGGAACGCGTCTACCGCCATGTCGGCATCGGTGACGGGGGAGTCGTTGCCCTTGGTCCAGGTCTTGAGCCCGGCCCTGAACATGGCGAGCGCGAGTTCCCCCGCCGCCGTCACCGTGTCGGTGACCTGACGGGCGAAGGCGTCGTCGAGGGCGGAGGGGAGGGCTGCCCCGCCGCCGGCGCTCGTCGTCTCGATGCTCATGCGCCTGCCACATAGGGGCGCCGACGCCGCGAGGCAAGCCGACTCGTGCTGCACCGCGTCAATCCGACCCGCGCCGGGTCAGGGCAGAAGCGGGGCTATGGTGTTGGGAATCAAGGTGTCGAGGGCGAGGCCCGCGAACAGGATGAGGCCGGCGTCGCGGTTGGATTTGAACACCGCGAGGCAGCGCGCCGGGTCGTCGATGTCGAGCCGAAGCACCTGCCAGCACAAGTGCAGCGCGAAGCCGATCAGGCCGAGCACGGAGAAGACGCCGACGGGAACGGACAGGAGGGCCGCCGCGAACAGGGCGACCACAAAAGCGTAGCAGATGCCCACCGCGAGGGCGCTGGCGCGGCCGAACAGCAAAGCGGTGGAGCGCACGCCGACGATGGCGTCGTCCTCCTTGTCCTGATGGGCATAGATGGTGTCGTAGGCGAACACCCAGAGCACGCAGCCGGCGAACAGCAGCAGGGCGGGATCGGCAATGGTGCGCATGACCGCCGCCCAGCCCATGAGCGCCCCCCAGGAAAAGGCGATGCCGAGGATGAGCTGGGGCACCGAGGTCACGCGCTTCATCAGCGGGTAGACCGCCACCACGCCGAGGGAGGCGAGGCCAGTAACGATGGCGAAATGCGGCAGCGACAGCAGCACCGCGAGGCCGATGAGGGCCTGCAGCACCAGGAAGGCGAATGCTGCCGGCACGCTCACGGCGCCGGAGGCGATGGGCCGGCCGCGCGTGCGCGCCACCTGCCGATCGATCTTGCGGTCGAGGATGTCGTTCCAGGTGCAGCCGGCGCCGCGCATGGCCACTGCGCCGACGGCGAACAGCACTAGCAGCTTCAGATCCGGATGCGGCGCGTCATTGGCGATGGCGGCGAGGGACGTCGACCACCAGCACGGCAGGAGCAGAAGCCAGGACCCGATGGGGCGATCGAGCCGAGCCAGGCGCAAATACGGGCGCAGCGGCGCGGGCGCGACGCGTTCCACCCAATTGCCCCGCGGCGCATCGGCGATCGGCGGGGCGGTCGCCCCTTCGCTCGAACTCAATACGCGAACCTCACTTCAGCGCATTGCCGTTGAGCGTGCCGAAGACGCCGGTATTTTTTTCCGGGTTGATGCTGTAGCCGGTGGTGATGCCCAGCGCGCTGGACATGGAGCCCTGCGGCGGCGGCTTCTGCGCGCCGGCCGGGGCGCCGCCGTTGGCGGCCGCATCGCATACGCGGTTGCGCAGCTCCACCGTCTTCTTGTTGGAGGCCGACGCCTGGTCGATGGCCTGGGCGGGGATCTGGCACCAGTCCTTGTTGTCGGCGAGGAACTTCACCCATTTGGATTCGGCAGCGGCATAGGCGCGGAACAGCGGGCAGAGGACCTGCGGGTCGTTCTGCTTCTTGCCCATGACGGCCTGAAGCGCCTTGCCCTTTTGTTCGAGCTCTCCGCGGATGGAGACGACGTCGCTCTGGCAATCCGCCAGGGCGGCGCCGGCCGAGAGCGCCGTTCCGACCAGTGCGGCCGACATGACGAGCGTCAGTTTCTTCATGAGGCTGTGCCCCTCCTCATTCCACCCCTGCGGAACTCTGCTTGATATACAGACCCCGAAGATGGGGCAATATCGCGGCGGGATCCGCGGAAGCTAGCACACATTCCCTAATGGAATGCATCGGGGCGCTTGACGGGCCCGCTGAGCGCCGGTAGTTTCGCGCAACTTTCGAAAGGGACGGCGCCGACATGCGCAAGATCGTTATTCTTCTCGTAGGGTGGTGCGCCACTTTCCGTCCGGCCTGAGGCCGCGACGAGCGAGGTGGTGCGTGACGAGGGGCCTTCGGGCCCCTTCGTCGTTTCTGGACCTGCTTCTCGACCTTCGTATCCATCGACAGTCCGGCCGCAGCGGCCGCCCGGAGCCCGACGCGCTCCGCAGGGAGTTTCGACCATGACCAAACAGATGACCGGCGCCGAAATGGTGATCCAGGCCTTCGCCGATCAGGGCGTCGAGCACATCTTCGGCTATCCGGGCGGCGCGGTCCTGCCCATCTACGACGCGCTGTTCCACCAGAACCGCATCGAGCACATCCTGGTGCGGCACGAGCAGGCGGCGGTGCATTCGGCCGAGGGTTATGCCCGCTCCTCCGGAAAGGTCGGCGTGGTGCTCGTCACCTCCGGCCCCGGCGCCACCAATGCGGTGACCGGCCTCACCGACGCGCTCATGGATTCGATCCCCATCGTCTGCATCACCGGACAGGTGGCGACCCACCTCATCGGCAATGACGCCTTCCAGGAATGCGACACGGTGGGCATCACCCGCCCCTGCACCAAGCACAATTACCTGGTGCGGGACGTGAACGACCTCGCGCGCGTGCTGCACGAGGCCTTTTACGTCGCCCAGAACGGGCGGCCCGGCCCGGTGGTGGTGGACATCCCCAAGGACGTGCAGTTCGCCACCGGCACCTATGTCGGGCGCGAAAACATCCAGCACAAGACCTACCGCCCGAAGCTGAATGCCGAGGTGCCGCAGATCACCGCTGCGGTGGAGATGCTTGCCGGTGCGAAGAAGCCGATCTTCTACACCGGCGGCGGCGTCATCAATTCCGGCCCGGAGGCGAGCCGCCTGCTGCGCGAATTGGCGCGGCTCACCAACGTGCCCGTCACCTCGACCCTCATGGGCCTCGGTGCCTTCCCGGCGGCCAGCCGCCAGTGGCTGGGCATGCTGGGCATGCATGGGACCTATGAAGCCAACATGGCCATGCACGATTGCGACGTGATGGTGTGCATCGGCGCGCGCTTCGACGACCGCATCACCGGCCGCCTCGATGCCTTCTCGCCGGGCTCGAAGAAGATCCACATCGACATCGATCCCTCGTCCATCAACAAGAACGTCAAGGTGGACCTGCCCATCATCGGCGATTGCACCCGCGTGCTCGCCGACCTCGTCGCCGCCTGGAAGGCCCGCGACCTCAGGCTCGACGCCGGCGCCATGGATGCCTGGTGGTCGCAGATCGACCGCTGGCGGGCACGCAACTGCCTTGCCTATCGGGTGTCCGACGAGATCATCAAGCCGCAGTACGCCATCGAGCGGCTCTACAACCTGACAAAGGACAAGGACGTCTACATCTCCACCGAGGTGGGCCAGCATCAGATGTGGGCGGCGCAGTTCTTCCGCTTCGAGGAGCCGAACCGCTGGATGACCTCCGGCGGCCTCGGCACCATGGGCTACGGCCTGCCCGCCGCCATCGGCGCCCAGAAGGCGCACCCGGACGCGCTGTGCATCGACATCGCGGGCGAGGCCTCCATCCTCATGAACATGCAGGAGATGTCCACCGCGGTGCAGTTCGACCTGCCGGTGAAGATCTTCATCCTGAACAACAAATACATGGGCATGGTGCGCCAGTGGCAGGAACTGCTGCACGGCGGGCGCTACTCCCACTCCTATTCCGAGGCGCTGCCCGACTTCGTGAAGCTGGCCGACGCCTATGGCGGCGTGGGCATCCGCTGCGACAAGCCGGCCGACCTCGATGCGGCCATCGCGGAGATGATCGCCATCAAGCGGCCGGTGATCTTCGACTGCATCGTGGACCAGCAGGAAAACTGCTTCCCCATGATCCCCTCGGGCCGCGCCCACAACGAGATGATCCTCGGCGACATGGCCGTGGACCTCGACGAGGCCATCACCGACGAGGGCAAGATGCTGGTGTGAGGCGACGGACGTCCTGCTCGCTCCGGACCTCTCCCTTTCCTGCCCTTCTCCTCTCCCCTTGCGGAAGAGGGGCCAGGCTGAGGGTGAGGACGGGCGGGTGAAAGGCGGCCGGCTGGCCGAGCCGCGACACACCCCCTCACCCCAACCCTCTCCCGCAAGGGGAGAGGGAGCCTCTTCCCGGCGCCCTCACGCCCATCCATCCGAGACTTCCATGTCCCAGACCCCCGAGCCCACCGAGCGCCACACCCTTTCCGTCCTGGTCGACAACGAGCCGGGCGTGCTGGCCCGCGTCATCGGCCTGTTCTCCGGCCGCGGCTACAACATCGACAGCCTGACGGTGTCGGAGGTGAGCCACGAGGGCCACCTCTCGCGCATCACCATCGTCACCACCGGCACGCCCATGGTGATCGAGCAGATCAAGAACCAGCTCGACCGCCTGGTGCCCGTTCACCGGGTGCGCGACCTCACCGTGGAATCGAGCGGTCTGGAGCGCGAGCTCGCCATGGTGAAGGTGCGCGGCGTGGGCGAGGCCCGCGGCGAGGCCCTGCGGCTGGCCGAGGCCTTCCGCGCCCGCGTCATCGACGCCACCCGCGAGAGCTTCGTGTTCGAGATCACCGGCAAGAGCGACAAGATCGACCAGTTCGCCTGGCTCATGGAGCCCCTCGGCCTGGTGGAGGTGGCGCGCACCGGCGTGGTCGCCATCTCCCGCGGACCGGAGGCCATGTGAGGACCGTGGCCTGACCATGTGACCGATCGGAAACAGGCGTTCACCGGCAGGGGTGCCGGGCGAAACGCCTGTTTTCATTTGCCGCGATCCGGTGCAAAGGAGCCGCGGCCATCACCCAATTCAAGACAACGCCCATAAGGAGACAATGATGCGCGTTTATTACGACAGCGATGCCGACCTGAACCTCATCAAGGGCAAGAAGGTCGCCATCGTCGGCTACGGCAGCCAGGGCCATGCCCATGCGCTCAACCTGCGCGACAGCGGCGTGAAGGAAGTGGCGGTCGCGCTGCGTCCGGGCTCCGCCACCGCCAAGAAGGCCGAGGCCGAGGGCTTCAAGGTGATGAGCGCCGCCGACGCCGCCAAGTGGGCCGACGTGGTGATGATGCTCACCCCCGACGAGCTGCAGGGCGACATCTATCGCGACAGCCTCGCCGACAACATGAAGCACGGCGCGGCGCTGCTGTTCGCCCACGGCCTCAACGTGCACTTCAACCTGATCGAGCCGCGCAAGGACCTCGACGTGCTGATGGTGGCCCCGAAGGGCCCCGGCCACACCGTGCGCTCCGAGTACCAGCGCGGCGGCGGCGTACCGACCCTCATCGCCATCGCCCAGGACGCCTCGGGCAACGCCCATGACCTCGGCCTCAGCTATGCGTCCGCCATCGGCGGCGGCCGCGCCGGCGTCATCGAGACCACCTTCAAGGAAGAGTGCGAGACCGACCTCTTCGGCGAGCAGGTGGTGCTGTGCGGCGGCCTCGTGGAGCTGATCCGCGCCGGCTTCGAGACCCTGGTGGAAGCCGGCTACGCCCCGGAGATGGCCTATTTCGAGTGCCTGCACGAGGTGAAGCTCATCGTCGACCTCATCTATGAGGGCGGCATCGCCAACATGAACTATTCCATCTCCAACACCGCGGAATATGGCGAATACGTCACCGGCCCGCGCATCATCACGCCCGAGACCAAGGCCGAGATGAAGCGCGTGCTGAACGACATCCAGTCCGGCAAGTTTACCCGCGACTGGATGCTGGAGAACAAGGTCAACCAGGCCTCCTTCAAGGCAACCCGCGCCCGCGCCAACGCCCATCCCATCGAGGAAGTCGGCGAGAAGCTGCGCGCCATGATGCCCTGGATCAAGGCCAAGGCGCTGGTGGACAAGACGAAGAACTGATCCTCAGACTCTGAGGCAGGCCCCGGAGCGGCAATCACTGCTCCGGGGCTTTTTTGTTCGCGCTAGCTGCCGCCCACGGCTCCCCTCTCAGTCCACGATCCGCGCCTGGATGGTCAGGATGTCCCAGGCCGGCGCCTCGGGCGGGTTGGCGTAGGTGGTGGCGAAGGTGCCGCGGGCGCCGTCCGCCGCGACGGTCCGGCGCGGCTGCCCGCCGATCTCCGCGCCGTGGACCTGGATGAGGATGGCCGGGTCCGTCGACGAGCCATTGGCGATGGCGAGGCCGTCGCCATCCTTGGCGACGAAGGCATCCACCGCGCCCGCCGCGAACCTCTTCTCCACCGCCCGCGCCACCGGTGCTGCCCCCTCGGGCAGGCCGAAGCGTTGGCGGACGATCGCGCCGCGCAGCACGCCCGCCAGCTCCCACACCGCCTGCTCGCACAAAGGGAGCGCCGCGCCCAGCGCCAGCACGGTGGCGACGACGGTGAAGCGAGTCATCTGGTCGGCATAGAGCTGGTACTGGCGGAACGGCGCCCCATCGAGGCGGGCGAACACCTCGGGCAGCCAGTCGTCCGACGCCACGAGGCGGCCCATGAGATCGCGGCCGATCATCAATATCTCGCGCGGATCATCCGCCAGCTCTACCATGGACTGGATATCCCAGCTGAAGCGGCGGAGCGGCTCGGGGGCGGCAGGGGTCTCCGCCGGGGGGGCGGACGCCGTCTCAGTGGTCATGATCGTGGTCGTGGTCGTCGTGATCGTGGTCGTCATGATCGTCGCTGTCTTGGTCGTGGCTGTCTTGGTCGTGGCTCTCTTGGGCCGCCGCGGCCGGCGGCTTCTTCTTCAGCGATTGGGTCAGCACGTCGCCGGCGGCGATGATGCCCACGTCATCCACGCCGTGGCCCAACTCCGGGCGGCGCATGCTCTTGGCGGCGATGCCGAGGGCCTTCAGGCGGTCGCGGGTGGCGATCATCTGTGCCGCGGGAACCACCGCGTCCGCCTCGCCATGGATGAACACCACGGGCGGGCGGGCCGTGACGGCCTCGGCGGCGGGATCGTCCTCCGGCAGCGCGCCGCCGAAAGAGATCACCACGGCCGGCGCATTGGGCCGGCGCAGTCCGGCGTGCAGCGCCAGCATGGCGCCCTGCGAGAAGCCGACGAGGGCGAGGTGATGGTCGGGCAGGCGCCGCGCCGCCAGCATCTCCGCGAGGAACGCCTCCAGCTTCGGCCCCACCGCGGCGAGCCCCGCGGAGATCGCCTCCGGCGTCATTGGGTCATCGGGAAACCAGCGCCGGCCGCCGCCCTCGGTAACAAACGGGGCTTCGGCGGCGAGGAAATCGGCCTTGGGCAGCTCCGGCGCCCAGTTGAGGGCGAGGTTGATGACATCCTGCCCGCACGCGCCTTCCTCGTGCAGCAGCACCACCAGGAAGGCCGGCTTGCCGCAGGAGAGGGCCGAGATCATCGGGCCGGCGGAGATGGCGCCATCCCGCGCGGGGGCGTCGTCGGCGGCGGGGAGAGGGGCGGCAAGGCTCGTCATGGCCGCCTTACGCCCCATGCCGGTGCACGGCCGCACCATGGCGCATGCCGTGTCGGATATGCGACGCGCCGGCGCAGGCGCCGTGCGGCGCGAAAAAGATCAAGTCAGCCAAGGTCTTGCCCTCGTCCCACCGCGTCCCCGGCGCCCACACCTGCCGGCGCGCTCCCGCGTGAGGGAGCGCGCCGGCGAACGGAGCAAGAATGGGGCCGCGCCGCGAGGGCCGGCTCAGTTGGCCTTCTTCTCGCCGCGTGCGGCGATGACCGCGGGGCAGGCGCTGTCGGCGAGGGAGCGGAACGCCTCGTCGCCGGGCAGGGTGGCAACCAGCTTGTAGAGGTCCCACTCGCCCTTTGAGGCGTCGGGCGCCTTCACTTCGAACACGTAGAAGTCGTGCACCATGCGGCCGTCCTCGCGGAGCCTGGCGTTGCGCACCACGTCGTCCTTGATGGGCAGCTCGCCCATCTTCTTCACCACCGTCTCGGCATCCTTGCTCTTCGCCGCCGCCACCGACTTCAGATAATGCAGGACGGAGGAATAGACGCCGGCGTGGATGGCGGAGGGCACCTTGCCGTTCTGCGCCTTGAAACGCTCGGAAAAGGCGCGTGTGCCGTCGTCGAGGTCCCAGTAGAAGCCCTCGGAGAGCAGAGTGCCCTGGGCGACGGGCAGGCCCACGCTCTTCACGTCCAGCGCGGTGAGGAAGAAGGCCACCAGCTTCTGCTTGGAGGTGGTGATGCCGAATTCGCGCGCCGTCTTGATGCCCTGCACCGTGTCGTTGCCGGCATTGGCGAGGGCGATGATGTCCGCGCCGGAGCCCTGGGCCGTCAGCAGCGGCGAGGAGAGGTCCACCGCCGGGAAGGGATGGCGCACGGAGCCGAGCACCTTGCCGCCCTTCTTGCCCACCACCGTCTTGGCATCGGCTTCCAGCTGCTGGCCGAGGGCGTAGTCCGCCGTGACGAGGTACCACGACGTGCCCGGCTGGGTGAGGCGGTTGGCGATGCCGGCCACCTGCACGTAGGTGTCCCACATCCACTGCACCACATGGCCGGGCTGGCAGGCATCGCCGGTGAGGCGGGCGGTGCCGCCGGGGAAGAGGGCAACGCGGTTCTTCTCCTTCACCAGCGGCGCGATGGCGAGCTGGATGGAGGCGTTGGACATGTCGGCGAGGACGTCCACGCCCTCCTGGTCGATCCACTTGCGCGCGGTGGCCGAGGCGATGTCCGCCTTGTTCTGGTGGTCGGCCGAGATCATCTCGATCTTCATGCCGGCGCATTCGGCCTTCAGGCAGTCGTCGATGGCCATCTGCGCGGCGATCAGCGAGCCCTTGCCGGTGATGTCGGAATAGACGCCCGACATGTCGGTGAGCACACCCACCTTCACCGGGCCGGAGCCTTGCGCCGCTGCCGGGGACAGGCCCGCCGCCAGCGTCACCGCGAGCGCGGCTCCCGCAATCCTTACCTTCATGACTTCCTCCCGTTGGTTCGTTCGGTCCGCTCGGCTTTTACCAATGCACCATGGGCAGGCCCGCCACCGGCGAGCGGAAGAGCGGAATGCGGGTGCCGCGCAGGCTGCCCACATAAACCGTCTTGAGGTCCGGTCCGCCGAAGGTGACGCTGGCGAACCAGGGCGCGATGGTGCCGCCGCAGGCCAGCATCAGCTCCGGCGTCACGGCATCCTGCTCCAGCGCCGCCATCAGCGCCTTGCCGGCGGCGCTGCCCTTGTCGTCGTCGAGAATGATGCGCAGGTCGCCCTGCGGCGTGATGGCGAAGATGCGATCCGTCATCACGTGGGTGCCCCACAGATTGCCATAGGCGTCGAAGGCGATGCCGTCGATGAAGGCGCCGTGGTCCGAGGGGCCGAAGGTCTCGCGGTCCACGAGGTCGCCATTGGGCAGGGCGCGCAGGCGCGTCACCTTCTTGCCGCCGGTCTCCACCACATAGAGCCACTCCTCCTTCGCATCGAAGCGGATCTCGTTGGTGAAGCAGAAGCCGTCGGCGACGATGCGCAGACGGCCCTCGTCATAGAGCGCCACATAGCCGTCCGACACGCTCGGGCTCATGGCCCGCATCCAGTTCTTGATGCGGGTGGAGATGGTGAGCCAGATGCGGTCACGGCTGTCGCGCAGCACGAAATTGACCTTGCCGATAGGGGCGCCGTCGAGGGTGTCCGCGAGCACATGGCTGCGCCCGTCGCGGGTCATCACCTCCAGCCGGTCGGTGCCGAAATTGGAGATGAGGATGTCGCCATTGCGGGCGAAGGCGAGGCCGTTGGGCAGCGTGCCGGAGACGAACCGCGTCTCCTCGTCGGTGGCCGAGGCGAAATGAGTCTCCTCGGTCTGGGCGATGAGGGTCTGCGTGCCGTCCGGGCGGATGTGCACCACCCCGCCGCGCGCATCCGCGCTCCACAGGGAGCCGTCGCGCTCGGCGAGGATGCATTCGGGCCGCTGGAGCCCCTCGCCCACATAGGAGAGGGCCGCGGGATCGACCTCGAAGCCGTCGATGGGGTTGGGCGCTGCCATGGCGTTCCTCAGTCTGTCAGAAGCTCACCTTGTCGGCGCCCTTGAGGCCGAGGGTGGCGCGGGCCTCGTCCGGGGTGGCGATCTCGTGGCCGAGCTCCTCCAGGATACGGCGGATCTTCGCCACCTGCTCGGCATTGGAGGAGGCGAGCTTGCCGCGGCCGATGAACAGGCTGTCCTCCAGCCCCACCCGCACATTGCCGCCCATCATGGCCGACTGCGTCGCGAACGGCATCTGGTGGCGGCCGGCGGCGAGCACCGAGAAGTAGTAATCCTTGCCGAACAGCTTGTCGGCGGTGCGCTTCATGAACATCAGATTGTCCATGTCCGGGCCGATGCCGCCGAGAATGCCGAAGATGAGCTGCAGGAACACCGGCGGCTTGAACCAGCCCTGATCGAGGCAGTGGGCGAGATTGTAGAGGTGGCCCACGTCGTAGCATTCATGCTCGAACTTGGTGCCGTGCTCCTCGCCCAGCATCTTGTAGATCCGCTCGATGTCGCCGAACGTGTTGCGGAAGATGAAGTCCTTGGTGCCGGTGAGGTAGGGCTCCTCCCACTCGTGCTTCCAGTTGGAATAGCGCTTGGCGAGGGGATGCAGCGCGAAGTTCATGGAGCCCATGTTCAGCGAGCACATTTCCGGCGCGGCCTTCAGCGGCGCGGCGAGGCGATCCTCCACCGTCATGTTGAGGCCGCCGCCGGTGGTGATGTTGATCACCGCGTCGGTCGCCTGCTTGATGCGGGGCAGGAATTCCATGAACACCGCCGGATCGGGCGTCGGGCGGCCGTCCTTCGGATCGCGGGCATGCAGGTGCAGGATGGCGGCGCCGGCCTCCGCCGCGGCGATGGCCTGCTCGGCGATCTCGTTGGGCGTGATGGGCAGCGCATCGGACATGGTGGGCGTGTGGATGCCGCCCGTCACCGCGCAGGTGATGATGACCTTGCTCAAGACATGTCTCCGGGAAAAGAGGCGTTCAATCGGGAAGGATGGCGACGGCGCGCGTCCAGCCGGCGGAGGCGGCGCGCACCTTCACGGGAAAGCAGCTGACGGTGAAGCCGGTGGCGGGAAGGGCTTCGAGATTGTGCAGCTTCTCGATCTGGCAATAGCCCTTCTCGCGTCCCGCCTTGTGGCCTTCCCAGATGAGGGAAGCGTCGCCCGTTTCGGCAAAGCGGCGGGCGGTGAAGGAGAAGGGGGCATCCCAGCTCCAGCCGTCCGTTCCGACGACGCGCACCCCCAGATTCACGAGGTGCAGCGTCGCATCGCGGCCGAAGCCGCAGCCCTTGTCGATATAGTCGGGCTGGCCGTAGGCGAGGCCGGCGGCGGTGTTCACCACCACGATGTCGAGGGGGCTCAAGGTGTGGCCGATGCGGGCGAGCTCCGCGTCGATCTCGGCCGGGGACACCACATGGCCGTCCGGCAGGTGGCGGAAGTCGAGCTTCACGCCGGGACGGAAGCACCAGTCGAGGGGAATCTCGTCGATGGTGATGGCCCGCGCGCCGCCATCCATGGTTGGATGGTAGTGCCAGGGGGCGTCCACATGGGTGCCGTTGTGGGTGGAGATGTGGGCCGTCTCGACCGCCCAGCCCATGCGGTCGGGAAGCTGCTCGGACGTCAATCCGGGAAAGGCCGTGCACAGAGTTGCGGCGGTCTGCGCATGGGTGGAATACTCGATGCGTACCCGCTGGAAGGGCGGGTCCGCGGGCACGTCGTTTTCCAGCGGAATCGAAATGTCGATGAATCGGGGCACTGTCTCGGCTTCCTCCCGGCGCGGCGCGATCCTGCCTGTTTTGTACAGTCGTATATGTTATTGTACGCTTGTACAAGATGCCGCGAGCGGCCATCGGCGCGCTTGATGCAGCGGCTGGCGCCGCGGCCGGTGCGAGGCTAGAACGAGTCCATGGAGACGACGAGGCAAAAGTCCCCCGGCACGGCGCGACAGACGGCGCCGGCGCGGGCGAAGAGGGCGCGGCGCTCGGCCGTGGCTCCCGGTGAACTGCAGCGCCCCGACCGGCGGCAGGACATCCTGACGAGCGCGGAATATCTCTTCGCGGAGCGCGGCTATTCCGCCGTATCGGTGCGCGACATCGCCGCCCGCGCCGGCGTGCCGGTGGCTCTGGTGGGCTATTATTTCGGCCGCAAGCCCGAGCTCCTCGCCACCGTTTTCGAGCATCGCCAGGCCAATCTGGACGAGCGCATTTCCCGCATCCGCGAGGTGGGCGCGCGCGGGCCGGGGCCGGGACGGGTGGAGGAGATCGTGGTGGCCTGGGCCGAGCCGGTGGTGCGCCTGCACGGGTCGGCGAGCGGCGACAGCTTCTCCCTCCTGGTCGCCCGCACCGCCTGGGATCCGGGACCGGAGGCGACGCAGATCATCGAGCGCTTCTACGACCCGCTGGTCCGGGCCTTTGTGGACGCCATGGCCATCGCCTTGCCGGGATGCCCGCCGGACCGCCTGCTGTGGGCCTATGAATATGCCGTGGGCGCGCTGTTGATGTACGTGGCCGACAAGCGCATCGAGCGCCTGTCGGACGGCCGGGCCACGGCAGGCGATCCGGACCTGTTCGACGATTTCGTGCGCTTTGTCGCCGCCGGATTTACCGCCCTCTGCCGCTCGGCCTGAGCGGGCAAAGACGGTCACCGAACCCGCCTCGAAATTCCGCCCCATAAGCGTCGACTTGGCGGAAGAATGTCGCACTGCGACAATTCCGGGGATTATCGGGCAGATTCTGCCAACTGCCATTATATCATTTAAAAGCAATATATTATCGCCATGTTGCACCTGCAAAGCTGGTGCATTGACACGTTGCGACGAGAAAAATAGCGTTTGTCGGACAAAGCGGCTTTTCGCTTCTGAGCCTCGGGCGCCATGGAACGCTTCGACCGCATCAAGGTCCCTTCAGCCTACGAGATGGTGGCTGACGCCATCGAGGCGGAGATCGTCTCGGGCCGCCTGCGGCCGGGTGACGAGATCGGCACCGAGGCGGCGCTGGTGCGGCAGTTCGGGGTCAACCGTTCCACCGTGCGCGAGGGCATCCGCGTGCTGGAACAGGGCGGCCTGGTGCGGCGGGAAGCGAGCCGCAAGCTGTTCGTCTGCGAGCCGCGCGCCGGCGGCCTGTCCACCCGGATCAGCCGGGCGCTGGTGCTACAGGACGTGACTTTCCGCGAATTGTTCGACACCGCCATGGTGCTCGAAGTGGGCTCGGTCGAGGGCGCGGTCGTCCATGCGGATGCGGAGATGCTGGCCGCGCTGGAGGACAATCAGGAGCGCCTGGAAGCGGCGGTGAACAATCCCGTCGTCATCGCGGAGCTGGATTCGGAGTTTCACGCGTTGCTCGCCCGCGCGTGCGGCAACCTCGTGCTGGAGATGGCGCGCGAGCCTGCCGCCCTCCTGTTCTTTCCGTCCACGGAGATGATCTGCCGTCGGGTGCCGGAGGGCGCAGGGCGCATGGCGCAGGCGCACCGCCACATCATCGACGCCATCAAGGCCCGCGACCTCGATCTCGCCCGCACCTGGATGCGCCGGCATCTGGTGGACTGGCGCAAGGGCTTCGTGCGGGCGGGACGCGAGATCGACCAGCCGGTGGAGCGCATCTTCGCGCGCTACGCTCTGAGCAAGTCGCAGAGCTGAGAACAAGTAAAGCCAAGATGATCGCCGGAGAAACCGGCGACTTTGGAGGGAGTGCCTTGGAACACGTCATCTTGGTCCATCGGGCCGGGGACCGCGCGTGCGCCGGCCTGCGGCCGGGGGAGGGGGCATGAGCATCGCTCCTGCCGCGTCCTCTCCCGCCGCCGCGCCCGGCGCCGCTGCCCATCTCGCTCCCGCCCATCTCGCGGTGGAAGGCCTCGGCCTGTGGTTCGGCGGGCTGAAGGCGCTCACCGACGTGTCGTTCGAGGTGAAGCCCGGCACCATCACCGCCCTCATTGGCCCCAACGGCGCGGGCAAGACCTCGCTCTTCAACTGCATCTCCGGCTTCTACCGCCCGCGCGCCGGTTCCATCCGCCTCGACGGCGCCGACATCACCCGCACCCATCCGCCGGAGCGGGCGAAGGCGGGGCTGGCCCGCACCTTCCAGAACATCGCGCTCTTCAAGGGCATGACCGTGCTCGACAACATCAAGCTCGGCCGGCACGCCCACATGAAGACCAACTTGTTGCAGGCGCTGACTTATTGGGGCGCGGCCCGGGCCGAGGAGATGGAGCTGCGCGCCGAGGTGGAGCGGCAGATCATCGATTTCCTGGAGATCGACCACATCCGCAACAAGCCGGTCGCCTCGCTCTCCTACGGCCTGCAGAAGCGGGTGGAACTCGCCCGCGCGCTCGCCATGCGCCCGCGCCTTTTGATGCTGGACGAGCCCGTCGCCGGCATGAACCGCGAAGAGACCGAGGACATGGCCCGCTTCATCCTCGACGTGAAGGAGGAGTGGGGCATCTCCATCCTCATGGTGGAGCACGACATGGGGATGGTGATGGACATCTCCGACCATGTGGTGGTGCTCAATTTCGGCAAGGTCATCGCCCAGGGGCTGCCCGCCGAGGTGCAGCGCAATAGCGAGGTCGCCGCCGCCTATCTCGGCTCGGGCGATCCGGCGGAGCTGATGCGGCGTCTCTCCGGCGTGGGGGAGGCCGCCTGATGGATTGGCTCTTCTTCACCGAGGTGACGCTGGCGGGGCTCGGCTCCGGCGCGCTCCTGTCGCTCACCGCTTTGTCCTTCGTGCTGATCTACAAGGCGACGCGCGTCATCAACCTCGCAGTGGGCGAGATATTGATGCTGGGCGGCTATCTCTTCTTCGCCTTCGTCACGGCTCTGGGCCTTTCCACCTGGCTCGCCATCCCCCTCGCCATCGCCGGCGGCGGGCTGTTCGGGATGGTGGTGGAGCGCACGCTCATCCGGCCCATGCTGGGGGAAAGCTCCATCTCGGTGCTGATGCTCACGGTGGGGCTCGGCTCCGTGCTCATCGGCGCCGTCGAGCTGATCTGGAACACCGATCCGCGGGCCCTGCCGGACTTCATGGGGCAGACGCCGGTGTTCATCGGCGAGGCCTATGTCTCGCGCAAGATCGCCATCGGCTTCGTCGTGGCGGCCATCGTGATCGCCCTGTTCCTGCTGCTGTTCCGCTTCTGGCGCGGCGGCGTTGCCCTGCGTGCCACGGCGACCGACCAGGCGGCGGCCTATTCCTGCGGCATCAACGTGCCGGCGGTGTTCTCTTTGGCCTGGATCGTCGCCTGCGCCACCGCGGCGGGGGCGGGGCTTCTGGTGGGGGCCATCGGCGGCATTTCGCCCACCATGGGCGTGTTCGGCCTCTCGGCGCTGGTGGTGGTCATCATCGGCGGGCTGGACAGCGTGCTCGGCGCGCTCGTCGGCGGCATCCTCATCGGCCTCGTGGAGGCCTGGGCCGGCACCTTCCTCGGCGGCGAGTACAAGCTTGTCACCACCTTCTCCCTTCTCATCGCGGCGCTGATGATCCGGCCCTACGGCCTGTTCGGCACCGTCGAGATCGAGCGGCTCTGATGCGCATCGCAACCGCCAAGGAAACCTACATCGCCGACGAGGGCCTGCTCGTCACCGCCACCCAGCGGGCGTGGATGGGCGTGCTCATCGCCATGCTGGTGCTCGCGCCCTTCGTGCTGAACCAATACTGGCTTTATCTCGCCTGCCTCGTCGCCATCAACGTGGCGAGCGCCACCGGGCTCAACATCCTCACCGGCTATACCGGCCTCGTGAGCCTCGGGCAGGCGGCCTTCATGGCGGTGGGGGCCTATGCGGTGGCCTTTCTCGAAGGCGCGCTGGGCACGCCCTTCCTCCTCAACATCCTGGCCGCCGGCTTCGTCGCCGCCTTCGTGGGTGTGCTGGTGGGCATCCCGAGCCTGAGGGTGAAGGGGCTGTACCTCGCCATCGCCACCATCGCCGCCTCCTTCATCCTGCATTTCGTCTTCACCCACTGGGTGTCGGTCACGGGCGGCGTGCGCGGCATCAACGTGGCCCCGGCGCGTCTCTTAGGGCTGGAGCTGGCGAGCCCGTTCGCGCTCTATTTCGTCATCGTGCCCATCACCTGCCTGATGGTGCTGGGCGCGGCGAACCTGTTCCGCACCCGCATCGGCCGCGCCTTCATCGCCATCCGAGACCGGGACATCTCGGCCGAGGTGCTGGGCATTCCTTTGCTGCGCTACAAGCTCATGAGCTTCGCGTTGTCCTCCTTCTATGCCGGGGTGGCGGGCGGCATGTGGGCCTATTTCTTCCGCGTGGTGACGCCGGAAAGCTTTCCCTTCGCCACCTCCATCTTCTTCCTCGCGGCGGTGATCGTGGGCGGGCTCGGCACCATTCTCGGCCCGGTGCTGGGCGCGGCCTTCATGACGCTGGTGCCGGAACTGCTGAAATACGTGGTGGAGTGGCTCGGCCCGGTCTTCCCCAATGCCGGCGCCGCACTCTCGCCGGTGCGCACCATCGTGTTCGGCGCACTCATCATCCTGTTCCTGGTGTTCGAGCCGCACGGGCTTGCGGAGATGGTGCGGCGCGTCCGCCGCTTCTTCCATTTGTGGCCGTTCAGGACGTGAATAAAGAAAAACGGAAGTAAAAAGATCCAAGGAAGGAAACGCCTATGACCAGTCTCAACAGACGTCAGATGATGGCCCTCGCCGCCGGTGCCGGCCTTGCCTCGACCTTTCCGGGCCTCACCGTGCAGGCGCAGGAGAAAGAGCTGGTGATCGGCGGGTCCATCCCGCTCACCGGCGTGTTCGCCTTCGCCGGCGTCGCCATCGAGGCCGGCATTTCGGACTATGTGAAGATCGCCAACGAGGCGGGCGGCATCGCCGGGCGCAAGCTGCGCCTCGCCTATGAGGACACCGCCTACAAGGTGGATACCTCGGTGGCGGTGTTCAACAAGCTGACCACGCAGAACGACATCCATCTCTACTATGGGGACTCGACCGGCTTCGCCAAGACCATCAACGAGGAGCTGAACCGCCGCGGCACCATCATGATGGCCGGCGCCTCCTTCGGCAGCGAGCTGAACGATCCCGCCAAGTATCCGTTCCAGTTCATGGCCGGGCCGGATTATGTGGAGATGTTCGCCATCCTGCTCGAATACATCGCCAAGACGCAGCCGGGGGCGAAGCTGGTCTTCGTCAATTCCGATACCGAGTTCGGCCGCGACCCCATCGAGGCGAGCGTGAAGCGGGCGAAGGCGACGGGCCTCGACGTGGTCGCGCAGATCGTCACCCCGCCCACGGCGGTGGACGTCTCCACCGAGGTGCTGAAGCTGCGCCGCGCCAATCCGGACTTCACCATCTTCCACGGCTATGTGCTGGCGCCGCTGCCGGAATTCATGTCGCAGGCCAAGCAGCTCGGGCTCAAGACCAAGTTCATGGGCACCTTCTGGTCCATGGACAATTCGCTCTGGGCCAATGTGGGCGCGCCGGCGGACGGCTTCATGGGCGTGATGCCCTACCGCTATTATTACGACACCGCGCCCGACGCCCCCATGCTGGAGAAGATCCGCAAGCTGCGCCCCACCTATCAGGCGACGGGCTACATGCAGGGCTTCCTCACCGCCATGCTCATGGGCGAGGCGGCCAGGCGCACGCTGGACAAGGGCCAGGAGCTGAACGCCAAGAATCTGAAGGCCGCGCTCAACTCCATCAAGGATTTCGACACCGGCGGCATCATGGGCGTGCCCGTCTCTGTGCCGGGCAATTCGGTGCCGGTGGGGCGCATCTACCAGTTCAGCGCCGCCGACAAGCAGATGAAGCCGGCGTCCGACTGGATCAGCCTGAAGAAGTGAGCCAGATGAACCCGCTCCAGCCGGTCCCTTATGCCGTCGCCCTCCGGCTTGACCGGAGGGCCCATGGCCGGTCCGGGCGCTCCGGCGCGTCGGCGCGATGGATGCTCCGGTCAAGCCGGAGCATGACGGCGGTTGGCCTGACGGCGGTTCGGGGGAGGGGAAGATGAGCCAGGCTGCGGTCCCTGCGGCTCCCATCCTCGACATCTCCGGCATCGAGGTCGTCTACAACAAGACGATCCAGGTGCTGCGCGGCCTGTCCCTGAAGGTGGAGGCCGGCAAGGTGGTGGCGCTGCTCGGCTCCAACGGGGCGGGCAAGTCCACCACGCTGAAGGCGGTCTCCAACCTGCTGGCGCTGGAGGACGGCGACGTCACCTCCGGCGCCATCACCTTCGACGGCGCCCCGAGCGGGGCGCTCGCGCCGCACGATCTGGTGCGCCGTGGCCTGTTCCACGTCATGGAGGGCCGGCGCATCTTCGAGGACCTGACGGTGGAGGAAAACCTCGTCGCCGCCACCTATGCGCTCTCCGGGCGCAAGGCGAAGCCCGCATCCTTCGAGGCGGTGTACGAGTATTTCCCGCGCCTGCACGAGCGTCGGCACGGCCGCGCCGGCTATCTCTCCGGCGGCGAGCAGCAGATGCTCGCCATCGGCCGCGCGCTGGTGGCGGAGCCGAAGCTGATCCTGCTGGACGAGCCCTCCCTCGGCCTGTCGCCCAAGCTGGTGGAGGAGATCTTCACCATCATCGCCCGCATCAATCGCGAGCGCGGCGTCTCCATGCTGCTGGTGGAGCAGAATGCGGCGGTGGCGCTCGCGGTCTCCCACTACGGCTACATCATGGAGACCGGCAAGATCGTGCTCGACGGCCCCACCGAGCGCCTGATGGCGGACCAGGACGTGCGCGAGTTCTACCTCGGCATGGCCGGCGAGGCCGGCGCCAAGAGCTATCGCGACATCAAGCATTACAAGCGCCGCAAGCGCTGGCTTTCGTGAGCGTGCGACCCATGACGAAGCCGAGCTTCCCCAACCTCACTTTGCCGCAGATGCTGCGCCTCAATGCCGAGCGCATCGGCGCGCGCACGGCCATCCGCCAGAAGGATTTCGGCATCTGGACTCCGGTCTCCTGGCAGGCCTATTTCGAGCGCGCGGCCCTCGCCGGCCACGGCCTGCGGGCGCTGGGGCTCAATGCGGGCGGGCACGTGGCGGTGCTGTCGGAGAACCGCATCGAGTGGGTGCTGGCGCAGCTCGGCGCCGGGCTCGTCGGCGCGGTCACGGTGGGCGTCTATCCCACCAGCCCGGCCAACGAGGTGGCCTATGTGCTCGGCCATGCGGAGGCGGAGATCGTCGTCTGCGAGGACCAGGAGCAGGTGGACAAGGTGCTGGAGCGGCGGGAGGAACTGCCGAAGCTCCGGCGCATCGTGGTGATGGAGAAGAAGGGCCTGCGCGGCTATGCCGACGGCGCCGTCGTCTCCTTCGACGCGCTGCTCGGGGAGGGCGCCGCCCACCGCGCCGCCTATCCCGGCCTCATCGACGACGTGCTGGCGCGCCAGACCCTCGGCGACATCGCGCTGATGATCTACACCTCCGGCTCCACCGGAAAGCCCAAGGGGGCGATGCTCTCCTATCGCAACCTCAGGGCGGAGGCGATCGCGCTCGCCGAGCGGCTGGAGCTGGACGCCTCGACCACCCACGTCTCCTATCTGCCGCTCTGCCACGTGGCCGAGCAGATGCTCACCACCATGGCGCCTATCTATCTCGGCTCGCAGGTGAATTTCGGCGAGAGCGTCCGCACCATCCAGGAGGACCTGCGCGAGGTGGCGCCCTCCATGTTCCTCGGGGTGCCGCGCATCTGGGAGAAGCTGAACGCCGCCATCACCATCAAGATGATGGAGGCGGGCGGCCTGCGCCGGGCGCTCTACGAGCGGCTGCTGAAGGCCTGCGAGCCGTTCGCCACCAAGCCGACGGCCGAACGGACGCTCAGGGAGCGGGCGACATTCGCCCTCGCCTACGTGCTGTTCTTCCGCGCGCTGCAGAATTTCATCGGGCTGCGGCGGGCGAAGGTGGCGATGACGGGGGCGGCGCCCATCTCGCCCAACATCGTACGCTTCTTCCGCACCATCGGCGTGCCGCTGGTGGAGGTCTACGGCGCCACAGAGACCACGGGCATGGCCACGGGCCAGCGCCTGTCGGACCTGAGGCCCGGCTGTGTCGGCCCGGCTGCTGAAGGCGTCGAGGTCCGTCTCGGGCCGCACAACGAGCTTCTGGTCAAGGGCGACATCGTCTTCGCCGGCTATTACCGCAGCCCGGAGGCGACGGCCGCCGCCTTGCGCGACGGCTGGCTGCACACCGGCGACGTGGTGGAGATGGTGGGCGATCAGGTGAAGATCGTCGATCGCCTCAAGGACATCATGATCACCGCCGGCGGCAAGAATCTGAGCCCGTCGGAGATCGAGAACGTCGCCAAGTCCAGCGTCTTCATCAAGGAATGCATCGTCATCGGCGAGGCGCGCAAATACGTCTCGGCCCTGATCCAGATCGACTTCGAGACGGTGGGCAAGTGGGCCGAGGAGAAGGCGGTGGCCTACACCAACTTCCGCAACCTCGTGGAAAACCCCGCGGTGCGCGCGCTGATCGAAGCGGAGATCGGCCGTGCCAACGCGCAGCTGGCGCAGGTCTCCCATATCCGCCGCTTCCATCTCCTCACCAAGGAGCTGGACCATGACGACGACGAGGTGACGGCGACCATGAAGATCCGCCGCTCCAACATCCAGAAGAAGTATGCCGCGGAGATCGAGGGGCTCTACGCCTCCGCCTGAGCTCCCCACCCGTGCGCGCGCCGTTACGCAGGACACCTTGCCATGCCCGACGCCTTCATCTTCGACCACGTGCGCACCCCGCGCGGGCGCGGCAAGCCGGACGGCGCGCTCAACGCGGCGACCCCCGTCCATCTCGCCTCGACGGTGCTCTGCGCCCTGCGCGACCGCAGCGCCCTCGACACCAGCGGCGTGAGCGACATCGTGATGGGCGTGGTGATGCCCGTGGGCGAGCAGGGCCAGTGCCTGCCGCGCATCGCGGCGCTGCGGGCGGGCTATGACGAGCAGGTGGCGGGGGTGCAGATCAACCGCTTCTGCGGCTCGGGTCTGGAGGCGGTCAACATGGCCTCCGCCAAGGTGATGGCCGGGCAGGCGGACCTTGTGGTGGGCGGCGGCTGCGAATCCATGTCCCGCATTCCCATCCTGTCCGACGGCGGGGCCTGGAGCCAGGACCCGGACGTGTCCTTCGCCACGCGCTTCGTGCCGCAGGGCATCAGCGCCGATCTCATCGCCACCAAATGGGGCTACGACCGCGCCGCGGTGGACGCGTTCGCGGTGGAGAGCCACCGCCGCGCCGCGCGGGCGTGGTCGGAAGGCCGCTTCGCCCGCTCGGTGGTGCCCGTCACCGACCATATCGGCGAGGTGCTGCTGGAGCGCGACGAGACCGTGCGCGGCAATTCCACCACCGAGGACCTCGCGCGGCTGAAGCCCGCCTTCGCCGCCATGGGCGCCGACCCGGGCTTCGACGCCATCGCGCTCCTGCGCTATCCCGAGGTGGGCGAGATCGCCCATGTGCACCACGCCGGCAATTCCTCCGGCATCGTGGACGGCGCCGCCGCGGTGCTGATCGGCACGCGGGAGGCCGGGGCGGCGGCGGGGCTCACGCCGCGGGCGCGCATCCGCGCCTTCGCCGAGATCGGCTCGGAGCCCACCATCATGCTCACCGCCCCGTCCTTCGCAGCCGAACGGGCGCTGAAGCGCGCGGGGATGGGGGCGCGCGACATCGACCTTTACGAGATCAACGAGGCCTTCGCCGCCGTGGCGCTGCGCTTCATCGACGCCCTGGAGCTGGATCCCGCCCAGGTGAACGTGAACGGCGGGGCCATCGCTATGGGCCATCCGCTCGGCGCCACCGGCGCCATGATCCTCGGCACCGTGCTCGACGAGCTGGAGCGGACCGGCAAGGGCACGGCCCTCGCCACCTTGTGCATCGGCGCCGGCATGGGCGTCGCCACCATCATCGAGCGGGTCTGAGCCATGCTGCGCACTGAGATCGACGGCGACGGCATTGCCACCCTCATCCTCGACCAGCCGGAGCGGCCGGTGAACACGATCGGCTGGGCGCTGCTCGAGGTGCTGGAGGCGGAGGTGGAGCGCCTCGTGGCGGATGGCGCCGTGTCGGGCATCGTCGTCACCTCGGCCAAGTCCTCCTTCCTGGCCGGGGCGGACCTATCCATCATGACCGGGCTCGCCGCGCCGCAGGTGACGCTCATCGAGGCGGCGCGCCGCATCGGCCGCATCGGCGGCCTGTTCCGCCGGCTGGAGACCTGCGGCAAGCCGGTGGTGGCCGCAGCGCCCGGCACGGCGCTGGGCGGCGGGCTGGAATGGATGCTCGCCTGCCATCACCGCATCGCCGCCGACAGCCCCAAGGCTCTGTTCGGCCTGCCCGAGGTGACGCTGGGCATCCTGCCCGGCGCCGGCGGCACCCAGCGCGTGCTGCGGCGCCTCGGCATCGCCAAGGCGATCCCGCTGCTGCTGGAGGGCCGGACCATGCCCGCCGCCGAGGCGCTGGAGGCCGGACTGCTCGATGCCGTCGTGCCGCCCGGCGACCTCATCCCCGCCGCCAAGGCGGCGCTGCGGAACGGCCGGGTGAACCCTGTCGCCCCGTGGGATGCGAAGGGCTTCCGCCTGCCCGGCCTGGCGCCCACCAGCAGCGCCGCCGGCGACCTCTTCGCCCTCTGGAACGCCCGCGTGCTGGCCCGAACGCGGGGCGAGGAGCCGGCGCAGCAGGCGATCCTCTCTTGCGTCTTCGAGGGATCACGCCTCGCCATGGACACGGCGCAGAAGGTGGAGCGCGACTATTGCGCCCGCCTCATCCAGAGTGCGCAGGCGCAAGAAAAGATCGCCGCTTTCTTCACCCGCGGGACCGCGAAGGCGAGCGCGGCGGCCGTGGGGACAGCCGAGGCCGGATAGCCGTGCGCCAGGCGGCTATCACATCCGGACCGGCGGTGGCAGGACCACTCGAATTGTGCAAACACGTCGGCGGCCCGGCCGCTCAAGACCCAAGGACCATTCCATGCCCATTCCCGCTTCTTTCGAGGGCCGCCTGAAGATCCCCGCCGTCGCCGCGCCCATGTTCCTCACCTCGGGGCCGGATCTCGTGGTCGAGGTCTCGCGCTCGGGCATGGTGGGCACCTTCCCGGCGCTCAACTGCCGCACCAGCGAGGGCTTCCGCGACTGGGTGCGCGAGATCAAGGCGCGCCTTGCGGCGGCGGGCGATGCGGCGCCGTTCGGCGTCAACCTCATCGTGCACAAGTCCAACCCGCGGCTGGAGGCGGACCTCGCCATCTGCGCCGAGGAGCAGGTGCCGCTCATCATCACCTCGCTCGGGGCGGTGCCGGACCTGGTGAAGGTAGTGCATGCCTACGGCGGCGTGGTGTTCCACGACGTCATCAGCCGCCGCCATGCGGAGAAGGCGGCGGAAGCGGGTGTGGACGGCATCATCGCGGTGTCGGCAGGGGCGGGCGGGCACGCGGGGAGCGTGAGCCCCTTCGCGCTGGTGAGCGAGATCCGGCAGGTGTTCGCCGGCACCATCCTGATGGCGGGTGCCATCAACACCGGCGCGCAGATCCTCGCCGCCCGCGCGGCGGGGGCGGACCTTGCCTATATGGGCACGCGCTTCATCGCCACGCGCGAGGCCATGGTGCAGGAAGAGTTCAAGGACATGATCCTGTCTTCCGCCGCCGCCGACATCCTCTACACGCCGGCCATCAGCGGCGTGAACGCCAACTTCCTCAAGCCCAGCATCCGAGCGGCCGGGCTCGACCCGGACAATCTGACGGGCCACGGCAAGCTCGACCTCAACAACGAGGTGAAGGCGTGGAAGGCCATATGGTCCGCCGGGCAGGGGGTGGGCGGCATCGCCGACCTGCCGCCCGCCGCCGAGCTGTGCCAGCGGCTCGGCGCCGAATATCACGCCGCTCTCGCCGCTCTCGCCGCCGACCCTTTCGCGCGCGGGTGAGGGGGCGGGGGCGCTCGGGGTGGAAGCGCCATTGGTGGCGCACCAGCGCGCGCCGGCCCCCCGCCCGCTGTCGTGCTCCGGCTTGACCGGAGCACCCATCTCTCCGCCCCGCGCAACGCCCGGCCGTGCCATGGGCCCTCCGGTCAAGCCGGAGGGCGACGGAGGAGAGGGGGAGGGGCGGCGATCCCGGCCACTCCCGCTTCCGGTATTCCCCCCGCCGTCGTGCTCCGGCTTGACCGGAGCACCCATCTCTCCGCCTGTGCAGAGCGCCCGGGCGTGCCATGGGCCCTCCGGTCAAGCCGGAGGGCGACGGAGGAGGGGGAGGGAGGGCGATGGTGAAAGAGACTGGCGCGGGCCCCGACGCATGCGCTGGCCTCGGCCGCTCAGCGCCCTCGCGCCCTCACTCCGGCGCGCTGAGGCGATAGCCGACGCCGGTCTCGGTGCGGATGTAACGCGGATGTTCGGGGTCGTCGCCCAGCTTCTGCCGCAGCTGGCGCACGTAGACGCGCAGATATTGCACGTCGTAAGCGTCCCCCCAAACCCGCTGGAGCAGGAAATGGTGGGTGAGGACCTTGCCGGCATGCTGCACCATCAGGCGCAGGATGTCGTATTCCTTGGGCGAGAGCTTCACCTCCTCGCCCTTCAGCCGCACGATGCGCCGCACCAGGTCCACCGAGAGGTCGCCCACCTGGAACAGCGGCTTCTCGCCCTGGCGCTGCAGGCGGTGGCGCAGGGCGAGGCGGATGCGGGCGATCAGTTCGTTGATGCCGAAGGGCTTGGTGACATAGTCGTCGGCGCCCGCGTCCAGCGCCTCGACGATGCCCGGCTCGTCGGTGCGGCTGGAGAGGATGACGACGGGCATGTCCTCCCCCGCCGCGCGCCACGCCGCCAGAAGCGCCTGCCCCGGCCGGTCGGGCAGGCCGAGGTCGAGGATGACGAGATCGGGCCGCGCCCGCGCCGCCTCCGCCTCCGCCTCGGCGGCGGTGGCGGCGGTGAGCACCTCGTAATCCTGCGTGCCGAGCCCGGCCACCAGCAGGCGGCGGATGGCCGGTTCGTCGTCCACCACCAGCACCTTCACGCGGGCGCTCACGGCAGGGCCTCCAGCCTGGGGGCGGGGGGCACGGGCATGCGGATGGTGAAGGCAGAGCCGGGTCCGTCGTAGCGGCCGGAGACGGTGATGGTGCCGCCCATGGCCTCGATGAAGCCGCGGCAGATGGCGAGCCCGAGGCCTGTGCCGGCGCGCACGCTGTCGGCCTTGCGCACCCGGAAGAACTTGTCGAACACCCTGGCGCGGTCCTCGGGCGCGATGCCGGGGCCGGCGTCCAGCACGCGCACCACCACCTCGCGCCCGTCGCTATAGCCCTCGATCAGCACCTGCGAGCCCTCCGGCGCGTATTTTGCGGCATTGTCCAGCAGGTTGAACAGGGCCTGCTCGAACAGCACCGGGTCGATGAACAACATGGGCAGGTCCGGCGCGATGCGGGTGGCGACGCGATGGTTGCGCAGGATCGGCCCGGCGCGGCGCAGCACGGTACCGACGATCTCGCTCACGTCATGATAGCCCGCATGGGGCGAGACCGCGCCGGACTCGAGGCGCGTCATGTCCAGCAGATTGGCGATGAAGCGGTTGAGACGTTCCGCCTCCTCCTCGATGGTGGCGAGCAAATCGATGCGGGCTGGCGCATCGAGGGCGCCGGAAAAGTCCTTCAGCGTGCCCGCCGCGCCGAGGATGGAGGCGAGCGGCGTCTTCAGGTCGTGGGAGATGGAGGTGAGGAGGGCGGCGCGCAGCTTCTCCGTCTCGGTCTGGAGGCGCGCCTTCTCCACGTCGGCAACGAGGTTGACCCGCTCCACCGCCAGCGCCGCCTGGTCGGCGAGGGCGTCGATGAGCCGGCGCTGCTCGGAGGTGAGAAGCGGGCCCTCGGCGTCGCGGTCGATGCCGATGACGCCCACCGCGCCGCGCCCGGTCTGCATGGGCATGAACAGGCGCTTCGCCCCCGGCAGGGTATCGGCCCCGCGGCCGGCGATGCGGTTGTGCTCGAAGGCCCATTTGGCGGCGGCGAGGTCGGCTGCGTCGATGTCGTCCTCCGGCGGATAGCCGGCCTTCACCGCCAGCGTGTCGCCCTCGGGCAGCAGCAGCACGGCGCGCACCTGGAGCATGGAGGCGATCTGGTAGGCTGTGGCCCACAGCAGATCGTCGAGTGTGCCGGCCACCGCCAGCTTGCGGGAGAAGAGGTAGAGGTCCTCCGCCGTCTTGGCCCTCGCCCGGGCCGCAAGCGCCTGCGCCCGCACCCGCGCGGTGAGGTTGGAAGCGATGCCCGCCACCACCAGGAAGAAGAACAGCGCGACCACGTTCTCCGGGTCGGCGATGGTGAAGGTGTAGAGCGGCGGGATGAAGAAGAAGTTGAACGCCAGCATGCCGGCGAGGGAGGCGAACAGCGCCGGCCCGAGGCCGAACTGCACCGCGCTCACCAGCACCGCGGTGAGGAAGACGAGGGCGATGTTCTGCAGCGCCAGCACCTGCTGGAGGCCGAAGCCCACCAGCGTCGCGACGCCCACCACGCCGAGGCTGACGAGGTAGGGCCGGGCGTCGATACGCCGGACGGGGGCCGGCTCCACCCGATCCGGCGCCGGTGCCGCCTCGGCCTCGCCGGCGATGACATGGACCGAGATGTTGCCGGACCTGCGCACCAGATCATGCACCACCGAGCCGTTGAGGATCTCGAACCACAACGGGCGATCCGACTTGCCGGTGACGATCTGGGTGACGTTGGTGGCGCGGGCATAGGCCAGCACGTCGTCGGCGATGCGGGTGCCGCCGGGAATGGTCACCGCCTCCCCGCCCATGCGCTCGGCAAGGCGCATGCACTCGGCGATGCGGGCGCGCTGGGTGGCGTCGAGGCGCAGCACCCGCGCCGTCTCCACGTTGAGCGCCACGAAGCGGGCGCGCAGGCGGTCGGCGAGGCGCTTGGCGTAGCGCAGCAGCGCCGGGGTGCGCGGATCCTCGCTGACGCAGACCAGCACCCGCTCGCCCGCCGCCCAGGGGCCGGGGATGGCGTGGGCCTGCATGTGGGTGAGCAGCTGGTCGTCGACCCGCTGGGCGGTGCGGCGGAGCGCCAGCTCGCGCAGGGCGGTGAGGTTGCCGGGGGAGAAATAATTCTCCACCGCCCGCCGCGCCGTCTGCGGCACGTAGACCTTGCCGTCGTGCAGCCGCTGGATGAGGTCCGACGGGGTGATGTCGATGACCTCGATGTCGTCCGCCCGGTCGATGATGGCGTCGGGCACGGTCTCGCGCACCCGCACGCGGGTGATCTGCGCCACCACGTCGTTGAGGCTGTCCACGTGCTGGATGTTGAGGGTGGAATAGACGTCGATGCCGGCGGCGAGCAGTTCCTCCACGTCCATGTAGCGCTTGGCGTGGCGGCTCTCGGGGGCGTTGGTGTGGGCGAGTTCGTCGACCAGCACCAGGGCGGGGCGGCGGGCGAGGATGGCGTCGAGGTCCATCTCGTCCAGCACGTGGCCCTTGTAGGCGACCTGGCGGCGGGGGATCAGCTCCAGCCCTTCCACCAGCGCCTGGGTTTCGCGTCGGCCGTGGGTCTCGACGATGCCGATGACCACGTCGGCGCCCTCGGCGGCGCGGGCGCGGCCGGCTTCCAGCATGGCGTAGGTCTTGCCGACGCCCGGCGCCGCGCCGAGGAAGATCTTGAGGCGGCCGCGCGCCTCCTGCCGCGCTGCGGCGAGCAGCGCCTCGGGCGAGGGTCGGACGGGTTCGGCACGCTCTTCGGCCATGGCTCCTTCCACGGATCACGCGCCGCCCCCGGGCCGGGGACGGCGCGCCCATGATCGGTCAGTTGTCTGTCACTGCGCCCGCGTCGTGTCGAGCGCAAGGTTGAGGGCGAGCACGTTCACCCGCGGCTCGCCGAGAAGCCCGAGGGTGCGCTCCTCCACATGGGCAAGCACCAGCTGGCGCACGGTCTCTTCCGGCAGGCCGCGGGCCTTGGCCACCCGAGACACCTGGAACAGCGCCGCCGCCGGCGAGACGTGGGGATCAAGCCCGCTGCCCGAGGTGGTCACCAGGTCCACCGGCACCGGCGCGCCGGGGTTTTCGGCCCTGAGGGTCTCAAGGTCCGCCTTCACCCGGTCGGCGAGGGCGGGATTGGTCGGGCCGAGGTTGGAGCCCATGGAATTGGCCGCGTTGTAGGGCTGCGGCACGGTCTTGGAGGCATCCGCCGGGTCGGCGCCGGTGGTGGCGGAGGGGCGGCCGTGGAAATAGCGCTCAGCGGTGAAGTTCTGACCGATGAGCGCCGATCCGACGACGGTCCCGTCCTTGCGGACGAGGCTGCCGTTGGCCTGCGTCGGGAATACCGCCTGGGCGACGCCGGTGATGGCGAGGGGATAGGCGAGGCCCGTCAGGGCGGTGAGCAGGATGAGCACGGCGAGCGCCGGGCGAAGGTCCTTGAGCATGGGATGAAACTCCTCAGACGAGGTGCAGAGCGGAGACGGCGAGGTCGATGGCCTTGATGCCGACGAAGGGCACCACGATGCCGCCGAGGCCGTAGATGGCGAGATTGCGCTTCAGCAGCGCCGCAGCGCCGATGGGCCGGAAGGCGACGCCCTTCAGCGCCAGCGGGATCAGCGCGATGATGACCAGCGCGTTGAAGATGATGGCGGAGAGGATGGCGCTCTGCGGCGAGGCGAGGCCCATCACGTTGAGCGCCGACAGCTGCGGGTAGAAGGCCACGAACATGGCCGGGATGATGGCGAAATACTTCGCCACGTCGTTGGCGATGGAGAAGGTGGTCAGCGAACCGCGCGTCATCAGCAGCGCCTTGCCGATCTCCACGATCTCGATGAGCTTGGTGGGGTCGCTGTCGAGGTCCACCATGTTGCCGGCCTCGCGGGCGGCCACCGTGCCGGTGTTCATGGCGACGCCCACGTCGGCCTGGGCCAGCGCCGGGGCGTCGTTGGTGCCGTCGCCGCACATGGCGACCAGCTTGCCCTTGGCCTGCTCGTCGCGGATCAGCTTCAGCTTCGCCTCGGGGGTGGCCTCGGCGAGGAAGTCGTCCACCCCCGCCTCGGCGGCGATGGCAGCGGCGGTCAGCGGGTTGTCGCCGGTGATCATCACCGTGCGGATGCCCATGCGGCGCAGCTCGGCGAAGCGCTCGCGGATGCCACCTTTCACGATATCCTTCAGGTGGATGACGCCGAGCAGCCGGCCGTCGCGGGCGACGGCGAGCGGCGTGCCGCCGGCCTTGCCGATCTCCTCGGCGATGGCCTGGATCTCCCGCACCGCCTCGGCATTGGGCAGGGTGCGCACGTTGGCGAGGGCGCCCGAGGAGGCGACGGCGTGGCTCGTGCCCTCCACATGGCGGAGGATGGCGTCCACCGCGCCCTTGCGCACCGAAGCGCCGTCGAGATCGACGCCGCTCATGCGGGTCTGGGCGGTGAACGGCACGAATTGCGCGTTGAGGCTCGCCATGTCGCGACCGCGGATGGCGTATTTCTCCTTGGCCAGCACCACCACCGAGCGGCCTTCCGGCGTCTCGTCGGCGAGCGAGGCGAGCTGGGCGGCATCCGCCAGTTCCTGCTCGCTGACGCCGCGCACCGGGCGGAAGGCGGAGGCCTGCCGGTTGCCGAGGGTGATGGTGCCGGTCTTGTCCAGCAGCAGGGTGTCCACGTCGCCCGCCGCCTCCACCGCGCGGCCCGACATGGCGAGCACGTTGAAGCGCACCAGGCGGTCCATGCCGGCGATGCCGATGGCGGAGAGCAGCGCGCCGATGGTGGTGGGGATGAGCGTGACGAACAGCGCCACCAGCACCACCACCGAGATGGTGCCCCCCGCATAGGCGGCGAAGCTCGGGATCGAGGCCGTGGCGAAGATGAAGATGATGGTCATCCCCGCGAGGAGGATATTGAGGGCGATCTCGTTCGGCGTCTTCTGCCGCTCGGCGCCCTCCACCAAGGCGATCATGCGGTCAAGGAAGGTGGAGCCGGCGGCGGCGGTGATGCGCACCTTCAGCCAGTCGGACACCACGGTCGTGCCGCCGGTGACGGCCGAGCGGTCGCCGCCGGATTCGCGGATCACGGGCGCGCTCTCGCCGGTGATGGCGGCCTCGTTCACCGAGGCGACGCCCTCCACCACCTCGCCGTCGGAGGGGATGACGTCGCCCGCCTCCACCAGCACCACATCCCCCACCTTGAGGGCGGTGCCGGGCACGCTGGTGTGGCTGCCGTCGGCCGCCAGCAGCTTGGCCTGCGTCTCCGTGCGGGTGCGCCGCAGGGTCATGGCCTGCGCCTTGCCGCGGCCTTCGGCCACCGCCTCGGCGAAATTGGCGAACAGCACGGTGAACCACAGCCACAGGATGATCTGGAAGGAGAAGCCGAGGCCGCTCCCGCCGGTGACGAGATCGCGCAGGAACAGGAGGGTGGTGAGCGCGGCCACCACCTCCACCACGAACATCACCGGGTTCTTCACCATCGCGCGCGGATCGAGCTTCTTGAACGACGCGCCGATGGCGGGAACGAGGATGGAGGTCTGCATCACGCTTGAGCTTTGTCTTGCCATGGGAGCAACTCCCGAATTTGCAGAAGGGGTCATTGGCCGGAGGCCTCGGCGATGAGCGCGATCACCGCCTGGACGGCGGCCGCGGCCACGAGGCACGCGACGCTGGCGATCAGGATCAGCTCCGAGGGGCTGAGCGGCAGGCGGCGGGCGGGGCGGGCGTCGCGCCCCCGCCGCCCGGGGCGGATGTCGGGTTCGGCCACGTCAGCCTCCCGCACCGAAGCTCTGGCCCGCCAGCGCCGCGAGGTGCTCGGCGATGGGCCCGAGGGTGAGGGCCGGGAAGAAGGTGAGCCCGCCGACGATGAGGATCACCCCCACCAAAAGCCCCACGAACAGCCCGCCCGTGGTGGGGAAGGTGCCCGCCGAGGCCGGCACGGTCTTCTTCGCCGCCAGCGAACCGGCGATGGCGAGGGCCGGCACGATCATCAGGAAGCGCCCGACGAACATGGAGATGCCCAGCGTCACGTTGTAGAAGGGCGTGTTGCCGGTGAGCCCGCCGAAGGCCGAGCCGTTGTTGGCGGCGGCCGAGGTGAAGGCGTAGAGGATCTCCGAGAAGCCGTGTGGCCCCGGATTGGCGATGGAGGCCACCGTCGAGGGCAGCACCACCGCCAGCGCGGACCAGCCGAGCATCATCAGCGGCAGGACGAGGATGGCGAGCATGGCCATCTTCACTTCCTTCGCCTCGATCTTCTTGCCCACGTATTCCGGCGTGCGGCCCACCATGAGGCCGGCCACGAACATGGTGATGACCACGAACAGCAGCATGCCGTAGAGGCCGGCGCCCACGCCGCCGACGATGATCTCGCCGAGCTCCATGTTGATGAGCGGGATCATGCCGCCGAGCGCCGTGAAGCTGTCGTGCATGGCGTTCACCGCGCCGCAGGAGGCGGCCGTGGTGATGACCGCGAACAGCGCCGAGGCGACGATGCCGAAGCGCAGCTCCTTGCCCTCCATGTTGCCGCCGGAGAGGCCGAGGGCGTTCAGCGCGGGCGTGCCCGAAGCCTCCGCCCACCAGGTCACCGCGACGCCGGCGATGAACAGCACGCCCATGGCGGCAAGGATCGCCCAGCCCTGCTTCTCGTCGCCCACCATGCGCCCGAACACATTGGTGAGCGCCGCGCCGAGCGCGAAGATGGAGACCATCTGCACGAAGTTGGAGAGCGCGGTGGGGTTCTCGAACGGGTGCGCGGCATTGGCGTTGAAGAAGCCGCCGCCGTTGGTTCCCAGCATCTTGATGGCCACCTGCGAGGCCACCGGCCCGAGCGCGATGGTCTGCGTGCCGCCTTCCAGCGTCGTCGCGTCCACATAGGCGCCGAGGGTCTGCGGCATGCCCTGCCACACCAGGAAGAGGGCGTAGACGATGCAGATGGGCAGCAGCACGTAGAGGGTGCAGCGCGTCACATCCACCCAGAAATTGCCCACCGTGCGCACCGAGGCGCGGGAAAAGCCGCGGATCAGTGCCAGCGCCAAGGCGATGCCGGTGGCGGCGGAGAGGAAGTTCTGGTGGGCGAGGCCCAGCATCTGCGTGAGATAGCTGAGGGTGCTCTCGCCGCCGTAGTTCTGCCAGTTGGTGTTGGTGAGGAAGCTGATCGCCGTGTTGAAGGCGAGCTCCGGCGTCATCGCGCCCATGCCCTGCGGGTTCAGCGGCAGAAAGCCCTGGAGCCGCAGGATGGCGTAGAGCAGCAGGAAGCCGCCGGCGTGGAACACCAGCATGGAGACGGCATAGGCGAGCCAGTGCTGCTCGCGTGCCGGATCAATGCCGCCGGCGCGGTAGACGAGGCCCTCCACGGGGCGCAGCACCGGGGAGAGCAGCGTGCGCTCGCCGGTGAAGACGCGCGTCATGTAGCCGCCGAGCGGCCGCGTCAGCAGCCCGACCGCGAGGCAGAATAGGGCGATCTGGATCAGGCCGGTGAAGGTGAGATCGAGGGGCATGGGATGGGCTCCTCAGAACCGCTCGGGCTTTACGAGCGCGAGGGTGAGATAGAAGAGGAGGCCAGCGGCCACGAGGCCACCGGCGACATAGTCGACGATCATGGGACGTCTCCTCGGCAAGGGTGCCGGAAGGGGTTTGGTCGGCGCGCGATCCGCCGGGCCGATGTCGTCGATGGGCCCGGTGGGTCGCCCGCCTCGAAGTCGATGAGGGGTCGAGCCGCTAGAGCCGCTCGCAGACGAAGCCATAGCCGATGGCCCCGGCGAACAGTCCGAAGCCCAATGCGAGCATCACCATGTCGAGCATCGTGCGTGCCTTCGAGTGATCGGGGTGCGTGGGGCTCATGCCCCACGCCGAAGCGCCGGTGCATCCCCCGCAGGGCACCGGTCTCCGCAAGGCTCAATCTGGAAGACGGCGCATAAGGATTCGAGACGGGCGCCCGACCGTCCGTATAGGAATCTCATAAAGATCGGCGCCGGCCGGCCTCAGGCGGCGGGGCGCGCCGTGCTCGACAGGGCGACGCCGCACAGGATGGCGCAGGCGCCGGCAAGCTGGAACAGGGCCAGCGGCTCGCCGAGGAGGGTCACCGCCAGCACCAGCGAGGCCACCGGCGAGAGATAGAGGAACGGCCCCGCCCGCGCCGCACCGAGGCGCGAGGCGCCGTAGATCCAGAACAGGTTGCCGAGCAGGGTCGGGCCGAAGGCGATATAGGCGACGGCAAGGCTCGCCGCGGGCGGACGATCGGCGGAGAGGAGCGGATCGGTGCCGCCGAGCAGCAGATAGCCCGCATAGGCCGGCGCGAGGATGCTGATGAGGCCGCTCCAGGCCATCACCACCGTGGCGCTCAGCGAGGAGATGCCGAGGGGCCGCGCGCCGAGCGCCAGGGTGTACCAGGCGAACACGATGGCGCCCGCCAGGGTGAATATGTTGCCCACGTGGAATTCGAGGGTGCCGATGCCGGCGAGCGACCCCTTGAGCAGGATGGTGGCGACCCCGGCGAGGGCGAGCAGGATGCCGCCCCATTGCCGCGCCCCGCCGGAGGGCGCCCCCGCCGCCATGGCCATCAGCACAACCCAGATGGGCGTCGTCGCGTTGAGCAGCCCCACCTCCAGCGCGAGGCTGTAATAGGCGCCGGCGAAGAGACAGGCGGAGAACAGCCCGACGCCCGCCGTGCCCAGAACGAAGATGCGCCAGAGCTGCGGACGGATGACCGGCCATTCGCGCATGAGGCCGGGCAGGGCGAAGGGGGTGAGCACGGCGAGGGCCAGCGCCCAGCGCCAGAACATCAGCGCCGGGAGGGGCACGTCGCCGTGGATGGCGCGGGCGGCGACGTGGTTGCTGCCCCACAGGAGCGCCGTGGCGGCGAGCGCCGCCGCCGCGAGCAGCGCCTCGCGCCGGCCGAGGCGCGCGGGCGCCGGAACGGGGGCTGGGCCGCCCTCGCTCAGTGGTCGCTGCCGGGAACGGCGCGCTTGGAGACGTGCCAGGGCAGGAGCAGCGTCTCCACCGCCTCCACCACGTAGAACAGCACGGTGCCGAGCAGCCCCAGCAGGAACAGGCAGACGAACACCCGCGGCGTGTCGAACTGGCCCTGGGCGGTCAGGATGGCGAAGCCGAGGCCTTCGGAACCGGCGACGAACTCGCCGACGATGGCGCCCACCAGCGCGAAGGAGATGGCCACCTTCAGGCCGGCGAAGATGCTGGGCAGCGCGTTGGGCAGGCGGATCTTGCGCAGGATGTCGAAGGTGGAGGCGCGGCTGGCGCGGGCGAGGTTCACCATGTCCGGATCGACGGTGCGCAGGCCGAGCACGGCGTCGATCACCACGGAGAACAGCGCCAGCATCAGGGCGATGGCGATCTTCGGCTCGATGCCGGTGCCCATCCAGATCACGAACAGCGGCGCCAGCGCCACCTTGGGCACGGAATTGAGCGCCACCAGCAAAGTGTAGACCGTGCGCTCCAGGAACTTGGAATGCACGATGCCCACTGCGAGCACGAGGCCCAGCACCACCGCCAGGGCGAAGCCCGCGAGGGTGGTGTAGAGGGTGAAGGCCGCCATGCGCAGGAAGAAGCCGGGCGAGCTGATGAACTCGGCCCAGATGTCGGTGGGGGCGGGCAGGATGATGGCCGGCGGGCGGAACACCGCCACGCCCAGCTGCCACAGCACCAGCGCGCCGGCGAGCAGGGCCGCCACCATGGCGGTTTCATACAGGGCGGAATAGAGGCGGTTCATCGGCCATGCCCTCCGGCCGCGGCGCGGGCGATGGCCTCGGCCTCCGCGGGGGCGTCGTCCTTCAGCACGCCGAGGCTGGCGAACAGGTGGCGGATGTGCGCCACGTAGCGGCCGAATTCCGGCGTCTCGCGCAGCGCCAGGGCGCGCGGGCGGGGCAGGTCGATGTCGATGATCTCGACGATGCGGCCGGGGTTGCGGTCCATCATCACCACGCGATCGGAGAGGAAGACCGCCTCCTGGATGCCGTGGGTGACGAACACCACGGTCTTCCGGGTTTCCTGCCAGATGCGGGCGAGCTCGAGGTTGAGGTCGTCCCGCGTCATGGCGTCCAGCGCGCCGAAGGGCTCGTCCATGAGCAGAAGCTTGGGGTCGGTGAGCAGCGCCCGGCAGATGGCGACGCGCTGGCGCATGCCGCCGGACAATTCCCACGGATGGCGCCCCTCGTAGCCGGCGAGGCCGAAGCGGGCGAGGAGCGCCCGCGCCCGGTCGATGACAGCGCTGCGGCGGATGTGGGCGAACTCGGCGGTGAGCAGCACGTTGTCGAGGATGGTGCGCCAGTCCAGCAGCACGTCGCGCTGGAACACCATGCCCATTTCGAGCGGCGGACCAGACAGCTTCTCGCCGTGGATGGAGATGCTGCCGCCCGTGACCTTCTCCAGCCCGGCGACGCATTTGAGCAACGTGGACTTCCCGCAGCCCGACGGGCCAAGGATGGAGACGAACTCGGCCTCGTTGACATCGAGCACGATGTCCTCAAGGGCATGGACCGGGCCGCGTGGCGAGGCATAGGCCTTGCTCACGCGGTCGATGGAGACATACGCCATGGTGCTGCGACCCGTCAGGACATGATCCGAGCGTATCAGTTCACGAGCTCGTTGGTGAAATACGCCTCCGGCTTCGTGCCGGGCTTGACGGCGCCAGCGGCTTCCAGCGCGGCGAGGGCCTTGGTCCAGTCCTCCTCCGCCTGCCAGCCGAAGGGCTTGCCCTTGGTGGCGGGGGTGTCGAAGAAGTCGATGGTGAGGCGGATCTGCTCCTCCAGCACGGCCTTGTTCAGCTTGGCATCCGGGCGCTGGGCGATGATGGCGTCGGCCGCCTCGCTCACGTGGCCGTTGCGGATGTAGTCCCACGCCTTCTGCTGCACGGCGACGAGCTTCTTCAGCGCGTCCTTGCGGGTGTCGATGGTCTTCTCGGTGGCGATGAGGCCGTAGCTCGGGAAGACCACGCCCGCGTCCGATGCGAGGATGGCCTTGGAGGGCCGCGCCGCCTCGGCGACGGGGAGGGCGGAGGGCGAGGTGGACATGAGCCCGTCGGCGCGCTTCGCCGTGTAGGTGCCCCACAGGGCGGCGGGGTCCACGAACATCACGTTGACCTTGGTGCGGTCGAGCCCGCCCTGCTTCAGCCAGTAGTCGATGAAGGGCGCCCACGGGCTGGCGGCGAACACCACGACGCTCTTGCCGGCGAAGTCCGACACCTTGGTGATGGGGCTGTCCTTGTCCACCAGCACGGCGAGGTCGGTGCGCTTGTCAAAGCCGGCGAACGACTTCACCTGCGAGCCATTCTCCCGCGCCTGGGGCAGCAGGCCGAGCTGGATCTGGCCCACGTCCACCTGGCCGGAATTGACCAGCTGGAGCGTGTTGCCGGAGCCGCGGCCGTCCTGCACGTCCACGTCCAGACCGGCGTCCTTGAACCAGCCCTTCTCCTTGGCGAGCTGCATGCCGGCATGCACGCCCCAGGGGGAGAAATCGAGCCGCACGGTGAGCTTCTCCGGCGCCGCGGTCTGGGCCGCGGCGGGCGCCGCGACGGCGGCGGCACCGATCAGAGTGGTGGCGAGGAGGGCGGCGAAGGCACGTGCGCCCGGCGCGCGACGGCCAAAAGCGAACCAGGTCATGCTGTGATCCCCTACGTTTTGAATGAGACTATATGGTCCAATTCCACCTGCAAGACCAATTATTCGGCGGATGCCGCAAACTCTTTGTGCGTCCCCATCTCTTGACGCGCCATGAGCGCCTAACTAACCATCTAGTCCAATAATTGGAGTGCGCGCGCCATGGGCATTGAACTGGATCTGGAGCGTGGCCCGACCGGGTCCGGTGGGTCCTCCAGGGGCTCGGGCGCGCGGATCGGCGTCGACATCGGCGGCACCTTCACCGATCTCGTCCTCGCCGACGGTCGCGGCGGCGTCTTCCACCGCAAGGTCTCCTCCACGCCCGCCGCCCCGGAGGCCGCGGTTCTGGAGGGCATCGCCGCCATCGTCGCCGACGCCGGCATCGATCCCGGCGCGGTGACCGAGGTGGTGCACGGCACCACCGTGGGCTCCAACACCCTGCTGCAGAAGGTGGGCGCGCGGACCGGCCTCATCACCACGCAGGGCTTCCGCGACGTGCTGGAGATCGGGCGGTTGCGCACCCCCTCCATGTTCGACCTGCAGTGGGAAAAGCCGATCCCGCTGGTGGCCCGCCGCCACCGCCTGGAGGTGCCCGAGCGCATCGCCGCCGACGGGCGCGTGCTGGTGCCCCTCGACGAGGCGGCGCTTCTTGCGGCCGCCGGCGCGCTGGTGGGCGCGGGCATCGTCTCGGTCGCCGTGTGCTTCCTCAACTCCTACCGAAATCCGGTGCACGAGCAGCGGGCCGAAGAGCTGCTGGCGCAGCACTTTCCGCAGCTTCAGGTGACGAGCTCGGTGTCCGTTCTGCCCGAGGCGAAGGAATATGAGCGCACCTCCACCACGGTGGTGAACGCTTATGTGCGCCCGGCGCTGGAGCAGTATCTCACGCGCCTCGAATCGGGCCTCGCCGCCGCCGGGGTGAACGCGCCGCTGCTGGTGTGCAATTCCAACGGCGCGCTCGCCTCCTCGCTCACGGCGCGGGAGAAGCCGGTGTTCTTCATCTCCTCCGGCCGCGCCGCCGGCGTGGTGGGCGGTGCGCGGCTGGGCGCGGCGGTGGAGATCTCCGACCTCGTGGTGTTCGACATGGGCGGCACCACCGCCTCCGCCTCGCTGGTCCATGCGGGCGAACTGATGCGGGTGAGCGAGTACGAGTTCCGCGCCGGCATCTCCACCCCCAGCCGCTTCATCAAGGCGGGCGGCTACATGATGAGCGTGCCGACGGTGGACGTGGCGGAGGTCGGCTCCGGCGCCGGCTCCATCGCCTTCGTGGACGACGGCGGGCTCATGCGCGTCGGCCCCATCTCCGCCGGCGCCGATCCGGGGCCCGCCTGCTACGGCATCGGCGGCGCGCGGCCCACCGTCACCGACGCCAATCTCGTGCTCGGCTATCTGCCCGCGACCCTCGCGGGGGGCGCGCGTGCCCTCTCGGTGGAGGCGGCCCGCACGGCCATCGCCCGCGACCTAGCCACCCCGTTCGGCCTCGACGTGCGCGAGGCCGCCCACGGCGTGCGCGAGGTGGTGAACGCCAACATGGCCCGCGCCATCCGGGCGGTGACGGTGGAGCGCGGCGTCGACCCACGCGACTTCACCCTCGTCGCCATCGGCGGCTCGGGGCCGGTGCATGCGGCGGACATCGCCCGCCAGCTCGCCATGCCGCGGGTGCTGGTGCCGGCCTCGCCCGGCGTCTTCACCGCCATGGGCATGCTGGCCGGCGACGTGGAGCGTTATTTCATCCGCCCGCTGCCCGGCCGGCTCGACGCCCTCGACGCGGAAACGGTGGAGGCGCTGCTCGACGAGATGCGGGTGGAGGCGCGCGCCGCCTTGCTGGCCGAAGGCCTTGCGGAGGACGCCATCACGCTGGCGCCGGAGATGGACCTGCGCTTCCGCGGCCAGGAGATGGCGCTGGCCGTGGCCTATCCCGGCCCTGACCGCGCGGCGCTCAAGGCCGCCTATCTCGCCGCCTATCAGGCGACCTACAGCTACGTCTCCAACGACACCATCGAGACCGTGAGCCTGCGCCTCGTCGGTCGCGGCCTGCGGCCCGGCAAGCTCGATTTCCGCACCAACGCCCGGCGCGACGGCCCCGTGCCGGAGCCGGTGGGCGTGCGGCAGGTCTATTTCGGTCCGGAGCGCGGCACGCTGGACACGCCGGTCTACGACCGCCGCGCCTGCCCTGCGCGCCTCGCCGGCCCCGCCATCGTCGAGGGGGCGGATTCCACGGTGGTGATCCCGCCCGGCGCCGACGCCGAGATGGATGCCCACCTCAATTTGCTCCTGACCCTCGCGTGAGGCCCGCCGTGATCCCCGACCCGCGCAAGCCGCTCGATCCCATCACCTTCGCGGTGCTGAAGAGCGCATTCGAATCCATCGTGGACGACATGGCCTATACGGTCATGCGCACCGCCCGCTCGCCCATCGTGCGCGACGTGCTGGATTATTCGGCCACCATGTGCGACGCGGGCGGCAGCATCCTCGCCCAGGCGAAAACGGTGGCGCTGCACCTCGGCGCCGTGCCCGACGCCATGGCGGCGTTGCAGCGCCACTATGGCGACGACCTCCACCCCGGCGACGTCATCATCTTCAACGATCCCTACGACGGCGGCATGCACCTGCCGGACATCTTCATGTTCAAGCCGATCTTCGCCGGGGCGCGGCAAATCGGCTATGCGGTGGTGATCTGCCATCACTGCGACGTGGGCGGACGCGTTCCGGGCTCCAACGCCTCGGATTCCACCGAGATCTTCCAGGAAGGCCTGCGCATCCCGCCGCTGAAGCTCTACGACAAGGGCGTGCGCAACAAGACGCTGTTCGACATCATCTCCAAGAACGTGCGCCTGCCCGACCTCGTCATCGGCGACCTCGACGCCCAGCTCGCCACCTGCGCGCTCGGGGAGCGCGAGTTCCTGCGTCTCGTGGACCGCTACGGGGTGGAGATGCTGGAAGGCTTCCTCGCCGAATTCCTCGACTATGGCGAGCGCCTCACCCGCAAGGCCTTCGCCCAGTGGCCCGACGGCGCCTACAGCTTCACCGACTTCATCGACGGCGACGGCTTCACCACCGAGCCGATTCCCATCCACGTCACCATCACCGTGAAGGGCGACCAGATCGGCGTCGACTTCGAGGGCTCGGCGCCGCAGGTGAAGGGGGCCATCAACTCCACCCTCTCCTTCGTGAAGTCCGCCACCTATTTGGCGGTGCGCTGCGTGCTCGATCCCGACGTGCCCAACAACGCCGGCGTCTACCGCTGCATCGACGTGACGGCGCCGCTCGGCACCGTGCTGAACCCGCACTTCCCGGCGCCCGTGGCGGCGCGCGCGCTCACCGGCTACCGGGTGGTGGACACGGTGCTCGGCGCGCTCGCCTCCATCGTTCCGGCGCGGGTGGCGGCGGCCGGGGAGGGAGGCAACTCCGTCGTCTGCCTCGGCGGCTACGACGTGGAGACCCGTGAGCCCTTCATCGTGGTGGACATGATCAACGGCGCCCTCGGTGCCCGCGCCACGCGGGACGGCATCGACGCGGTGACCAACCCGTCGCAGAACATGTCCAACATGCCGGTGGAAATCATGGAGGCGACCTATCCCCTCATGATCGAGGAATACGCCTTGCGGCCGGATTCCTGCGGCGCCGGCGAGTTCCGCGGCGGCCTGGGCGTGGTGCGCCAGTATCGCCTCACCGCGGCGGAAGCGGTGATGCAGCTGCGCGCCGACCGCTACGTGAATGCGCCCTACGGCCTGTTCGGCGGCGGGCCGGCGGCGCTTTCGCGCAATCTCCTGAGCGAAGGGCAGGGCGCGCCGCCGGAATTGCTTGCCAGCAAGGTCACGCGCAACGTCTTCCACGGCGCCGTCATCCGCCACGAGCAGGCCGGCGGCGGCGGCTATGGCGACCCGCTGGAGCGCGATCCGGCGCGGGTTCTGGAGGACGTGCTGGACGGCAAGGTGAGCCCCGCCTTCGCCGCGAGCGGCTTCGGCGTGGTGGTGCGCGACGGTGCCCTCGACGCAGACGCCACCGCGGCACTCAGGGCTGAGCGGCGGGCGGCGGCATGACGCGCGACGTCCCCGACAGCGTCATCTCGGAGGTCCCGGCGCACGGTGACGCCTCCGCCGACCTGTCGCGCTTCGCCATCAACCAGATCACCACCCGGTCGCTGAGCCTGAAGGAGGCGGTGGAGACCTATGCGCGCCACGGCGTCGGCGGCATCGGCGTGTGGACCAATTATGCCGACGAGATGGGCGGGGCCGCTGCGGCCCGGGTCATCCGCGATGCCGGGCTGTTCGTGCCCTGCCTGTGCACCAGCCAGTGGGTCAACGTCACCGGCGGGGTGGCGCTGGCGCGCGCCATCGAGGAGAACCGCCGCCGCATCGACCTCGCCGCCGAGATCGGCGCGGCGACGCTGGTGATGGTGCCGGGCGGCCTCGCCGCCGGCGAGAAGGACCTTAGCGCCGCCCGTGGGCGGGTGGAGGAGGCGCTCGATGCCCTCCTGCCCCACGCCCGCGCCGCCGGCGTGGCGCTGGGCCTCGAGCCGCTGCATCCCATGTATGCGGCCGAGCGCTCCTGCCTCAACACTTTCGCCCAGTGCCTTGATCTGGTGGAGCGGCTGGGGGCGGGCACCGGCATCGTCGCCGATCTCTATCACTGCTGGTGGGACCCGGAATTTCCGGCCGGCCTGCGCAAGGCGGGGCCGGAGCGCGTCCTCACCTTCCATCTGTGCGACTGGCTCACCCCCACCCGCGATGTCTACCAGGACCGCGGCATGGTGGGGGACGGCGTCATCGACATCGCCTTCTATCGCCGGCTGCTCGACGCCATCGGCTATGACGGGCCGTTCGAGATCGAGATCTTCTCCAAGTTCGACTGGTGGCTGCGCGACCCGCAGGAGGTGACGCGCATCTCCATCGAGCGCTGCGCGCCCTTCGTCGCCCCGCGTGGACGCGCCCCATGAGCCCGCGCCCCGCCCCCCGTCGCCGTCGGGACACGCCGGAGTTGACGGCGCGCGCCCCGGGCGTGCTGATGAGCGGTGAGGGACCGGGGGCACACAGGGACGTGAGCGAGAGGCCGCGCAAGCGCGATTCCATCGGCACGCAGGAGAAGATCCTGGCGGCGGCCATGGCCGAATTCGCCCGCAAGGGCTACGACGGCGCCCGCGTGGACGCCATCATCGCGCGCGCAAAGATCAGCAAGAATTTGCTCTACCACCACTTCCGCTCGAAGGAAGAACTGTACGTGAAGGTGCTGGAGCGCACCTACGAGACCATGCGCCGGCGCCAGGAGGAGGTGCCGCTGGCGGGTCTCGATCCGGTGGTGGCCATGCGGCGGCTCTGCGAGAGCACGTTCCAGACCTTCATCGAGGAGCCCGAGGTCATCGTGATGATGAACACGGAGAACCTCCACCGCGGCAAGCACGTGGCGAAATCGCCCATCATCCGCCAGCTCTACAGCCGTCTCGCCGTGACCATCCAGGCGATCCTGGAGCAGGGTGAGGCGCGCGGGCTGTTCCGCAGCGGGGTGGACCCGGTGGAGCTCTATATCTCCATCTCGGCGCTCGGCTATTTCTATCTCTCCAACCGCTACACCCTGTCCATGATCTTCGACCGCGACCTCAAGAGCCCGGAAAACCTGGCCCGGCGCAAGGCGCACATCATCGAGATGACCATGGCCTATCTCACCGCGGGCGCCGCCGATGCCGCGCCGCTCGCCGCTGTTCCTTCAGCCGAGGCCGCCCCGAAAGCCCAGGCGCGAAAGGCGCGGTAGCGCGCCCAAAACCCCAAGGAGACGCCCATGGCCCATGCCCTTCACCCCGGCGCCCCGCCGTCCGCGCCCGCCGATGCCCCGCTGCTGAACCGCCCGCCCCTCGATGGGGAGGAGGTGTGGAACGCCAAGGTGGACCTTGCCGCCTGTTTCCGCTTCGCCGCGCGCCTCGGCATGCACGAGGGCATCTGCAACCATTTCTCCGCCGTGGTGCCGGGCCACGACGACCTCTTCCTGGTGAACCCCTACGGCTACGCCTTCGCCGAGCTGCGCGCCTCGCATCTCCTCGTCTGCGACTATGAGGGCCACGTGGTGGCGGGCGAGGGGGTGCCGGAGGCGACGGCCTTCTACATTCATGCCCGCATGCACGCCAACGTGCCGCGCGCCCGCGTCGCCTTCCACACCCACATGCCCTATGCCACCGCGCTCACCATGGTGGAGGGCGATCCGCTGATCTACGCCGGCCAGACCGCGCTGAAATTCTACGGCCGCACGCGGGTGGACGAAGACTACAACGGGCTTGCCCTCGACAGCTCGGAAGGCGACCGCATCGCCGGATCGGTGGGGGAGGCGGACATCGTTTTCATGAAGCACCACGGCGTCATGGTACTGGGCCGCTCCATCGCCGAGGCGTGGGACGACCTGTATTATCTGGAGCGGGCCTGCGAGGTGCAGTGCATCGCCATGTCCACGGGCCGCAAGGTGCTCCCCGTGGCGCCCGAGGTCGCCGAGGCCACCGCCCGCCAGATGCGCGACGGCGACGCCGAATCCGCCCGGCTTCATCTGGAAAGCATCAAGCGGATCCTCGACGCCGAGGAGCCGGCCTTCCGCACGTGACGGTGGCGCCGGCGCGCTTGCCTAGCGCGCCTCGTCCAGCGCCTCGGCCATGAAGCGCTCGAAGCGCGGGTCGTCGGCATAGGCGATGTTGATGCGCAGGGCCGGGTGGCGCGGCTCGGCATCGGGATGGAACACCGCCCCCGGCGCGAGGAGGATGCCGCGCTCGGCGGCGCGGCGCGACAGGGCGCTGTCGTCGAGGCCCTCGGGCAGGGCGCACCACAGATAGAAGCCGCCCCCCGGCGGACCGAAGATGGGCAAAGAGAGCCGCCCCAGCGTCGCCTGGGCCGCCGCGGTGGCGGCGCTCACCCGGCCGCGCAGCCGCTTGAGATGGCGGCGGTATTCGCCCGACGTGATGAGATCGTGGACGATGCGCTCCACATAGCCGGAGGAGTTCACGCTGGTCACCATCTTCAGCGCCCCCAGCCGGTCGATGAGGGCCGCCGACGCCACCACATAGCCGCAGCGCAGGCTGGCCGAGAGGGTCTTGGCGAAGGTGCCCACATGGATGACCCGCTCCAGCTGGTCGAGGGCGGCGAGGCGCGGCTGGGCGGCGGGCAACACGTCGGCGAAGGGGTCGCTCTCCACCACCAGAAGATCGTGCCGGGTCGCCGCCTGGAGCACCCGGTAGGCCACCGCCGGGGTCAGTGACGTGCCGGTGGGGTTGTGCGCCAGCGACTGGGTGAAGAACAGCTTGGCGCCGCTCTGGGCGGCCTTCTGCACCAGATCGTCCACGTCCGGCCCGTCCGGCGTGCGGCGCACGCCGAGGGTGCGCGCCTTGGCAAGGCGCAGCTTGCCGAACAGCGGATAATAGCCGGGCGAATCCACCAGCACCGCGTCGCCCGGCTCCACCAGCAGGCGGACGATGAGGTCGAGGGCGTGGTTGGCCCCCTGCGTTAGCAGCACCCGTGCCGGATCGGCGGCGATCGCGCGCTCCGCCAGAAGGCCGGCAATAGTCTCGCGCAGCAGCGGGAAGCCGAAGGGGCTGCCGTAGCTCGCCGGGAAGGGGCGGCGGCCGGGGCGGTTGACGGGCTTGAGATAGCGCCCCACCTCGGAACCCTCCATCCAGGAGGGGGGCGGGCGGCCCTCGCCCACGCGCACGTCGTAATGCTGCTCCAGCTGCTCGCGCAGCAGCCACACGCTGTCCACCGCTTCCACCACCGCGGGGGCCGAGGGCGGGCGCACCGGCGCCGCGCGGGTGCGCAGCACGTAGAAGCCGGAGCCGGGGCGCGCCTCGATCCGGCCGGAGGCGGCGAGCCGCTCATAGGCCTCCACCAGCGTGTTGCGCGACACGCCAAAGGCGGCGAATGCGGAGCGGATGGACGGCAGCTTCTCGCCGGGCCTCAGCTGTCCCGCGTCGATGCGCCGGGACAGCTGCTGCACGATGGCCGCCGCCCGCGTCAGCGCGTCCGCGTCGGCCGCGCCCGGGGCATCCTGCGGCGCGCCAAGGCCGGCGCCATGATCGATCGTACCCATGAATGGAAGGGTACGGTGATCGCGTTTCCGACGCAAAGTGTTCCTTGCCGTACCCCTGCCATCGGCGGAAAGTCCGCGGCAACGGACGCGATGCAAGAGCGGCCGACAAGACAGCGGGATGAGACGCCGAATGCCGTGGGCCCTTGAAGGCCGCCGCGCGCCTGCGCCCTGCCGTGCCTTGCCGCCGCCTTCCCAGCGCCCGCGCGTGACTGACAGGAAGGCCTGATGATGACCGACGCCGCCGGCTTGAACCGTTCCTCCCGCATCGCCGGCTTCCACAAGAAAAGCCCGCGCGAGCGGCTCGACCTCGTCGCCGGCTTCGCCGGGCTGGACGATGCGCAGGTCGCCCACCTCGCCAACATGGGCAATCTCGATCCGGTGCTCGCCGACAAGCTCATCGAGAACGTCATCGGCACCATGAATATTCCGGTGGGCATCGCCACCAACATGAAGATCGACGGCGAGGACGTGCTCATCCCCATGGCGACGGAGGAATCCTCCGTGGTGGCCGCGGTGTGCAACGCCTCGAAGCAGAATTACGACAGCGGCTTCTTCACCTCGGTCTCGGGCAACCTGATGATCGCCCAGGTGCAGGCCGTGGAGGTGGCGGACCCGGCCGGCGCGCGTATCCGCATCCTGGAGAAGCGCGACGAGATCAAGGCCGCGTGCGATGCGTGCGATCCGGTGCTGGTCTCCCTCGGCGGCGGCTTCCGCGACCTGGAGGTGCGCCTCCTCGACACGCCCGCCGGCACCATGGTCGTCACCCATCTCATCGTGGACACCCGCGACGCCATGGGCGCCAACGCGGTGAACACCATGGCCGAGAAGCTCGCCCCCTCCATCGCCCAATGGTCGGGCGGGCGGGTCTATCTGCGCATCCTCTCCAATCTCGCCGACCGCCGCCTCGCCCGGGCCCGCGCGGTGTGGAAGTGCGCCGACATCGGCGGCGAGGCGGTGCGCGACGGCATCGTGAGCGCGTATGAGTTCGCCGCCGCCGATCCTTACCGCGCCGCGACCCACAACAAGGGCATCATGAACGGCATCTCCGCCGTGGTGCTGGCCACCGGCAACGACACCCGCGCGGTGGAGGCCGGCGCCCATGCCTATGCCGCCCGCTCGGGCCGCTATACCTCGCTCACCACCTATGAGGTGAACAAGGACGGCGACCTTTCCGCCGCCATTGAGCTGCCGCTGGCAGTGGGCCTCATCGGCGGCGCCACCAAGGTGCATCCCACGGCGCGCGCGTGCCTTGCCATCCTCGGCGTCACCACCGCCGAGCGGCTTGCCCGCATCATCGCGGCGGTGGGCCTTGCGCAGAATTTCTCGGCGCTGAAGGCGCTCGCCACCACCGGCATCCAGAAGGGCCACATGGCCCTGCACGCCCAGAACATAGCCATGATGGCCGGTGCCGTGGGCGAGGAGGTCGACCGCGTCGCCCGCATCCTTGTCGAGCGCGCCAGCGTGCGCATGGACGTGGCGCAGAAGGTGCTCGAAGAGGTACGCGGGAGCTGACCCGCGCGGACTCACAACAAGAACCACACAGGGAGAAGATCATGCTCAGGAAGACCTCGCTCGCGCTCCTCGCGGGCGCTGCCCTCTTCGCCGCGGCGCTGGTGCCGGCGCAGGCGGACATCCCCGGGAACAAGATCCGCCTCGGCGTCCTCACCGACCTCACCGGCAACGGCTCGGATTCCACCGGCACGGGCTCGGTGGTCTCGGCGCGCCTCGCCGTGGAGGATTTCAAGAAGGAGCGGCCGGGCATTGAGGTGGAGGTCATTGCCCTCGACCACCAGAACAAGCCGGACATCGGCTCGGCCGCCGCCCGCAAGTGGGTGGCCGACGGCAGCATCGACGCTATCCTCGACGTGCCCTTCTCCTCCGTGGCGCTGGCGGTGGCCGAGGCGGTGCGCGGCACCAACGTGGCCTTCATCGCCTCGGGCCCCGGCACCGCGCTGCTCACCGGCGAGAAGTGCTCGCCCAATACGGTGCACTGGACCTACGACACCTGGGCGCTCTCCCACGGCACCGCCGCGGCGCTGCTGAAGGCGAAGAAGGACACCTGGTTCTTCATCACCGCGGACTATGCCTTCGGCCACGCGCTGGAGGCCGACGCCATGGCGGTGGTGAAGGCGGAGAACGGCAAGGTCCTCGGCGCCGTGCGCCATCCGCCGAACGCCTCCGACTTTTCCTCCTTCGTGCTGCAGGCCCAGGCCAGCGGCGCCAAGGTGGTGGCCCTCGCCAATGCGGTGGGCGACACCATCAATTCGGTGAAGTCGGCGTCCGAGTTCGGCCTCATCGCCGGCGGCCAGAGCCTCGCGGCGCTGCTGATGCAGCTCACCGACGTGCATTCCCTCGGCCTCCCGGTGGCCAAGGGCCTGTTCCTCACCGAAGGCTTCTACTGGAACATGAACGACGGCACCCGTGCCTATGCCGACCGCTTCGCGGCGCAGATGAACGCCCGCCGCCCCACCGCCAACCAGGCGGGCGTCTATTCCGGCACGCTCCATTATCTGCGCGCCGCCGCCGCCGCCAACACCACCGAGGGCCAGAAGGTGGTGGCCAAGATGAAGGAGATGCCGTCCGACGATCCGCTGTTCGGCAAGGGCGAGGTGCGCGCGGACGGGCGGCACATCCACAACATGTACTTGTTCCAGGTGAAGACGCCGGACCAGTCCAAGGGGCCGTGGGACTATTACAACCAGATCGAGACCATCCCCGCCGCCGAGGCCTTCCGTCCCCTCGCCGAGGGCAAGTGCCCGATGGTGAAGAGCTGACGATCTGATCCGGCCGGCGTCGGCCGGGACGTCGGGCCGGGTCACACCTCCCGGGCTGCGTCACCCCTCACCCACCCCTCTCCCTGCGGGGAGAGGGCGCCGGCGGGTTCTTTCGCTAAGGCTTGCCCCGGCGTCCCACCGTCGTCTTAGGGCTTGTCCGAGGGTCCACCCGAGCCCACCGGCTTGCGGCCCCACCGTCGCCTCGGCTTACGGTCTCCACCGTCGCCCTCCGGCTTGACCGGAGGGCCCATGGCTCGGCCCGGAACGCATGACGGACGGGGTCCCTCTTCCCCCGCGGGAGAGGGCGCCGGCCGGTTCTCGGCCAAGGCTTGCCCCAGCGGCGCCACCGTCGCCCTCCGGCTTGACCGGAGGGCCCATGGCTCGGCCGGGAACGCATGACGGGCGGGTTCCCTCTCCCCGGCGGGGAGAGGGCAGGGTGAGGGGCCGGGCCGTCGGCGGCGACGCACCATGGTTCCCGGCCGCCCCGCCCCGCCGATCCTCCTGCCTCCGATCTCCCCCGCGGCTCTCCCGCAGCCTCGCCGGCCGCCGTTCCGCCTCCGGCGGGCGGCGGTTCGGCGGCTTTTTGCTCAGACGGCGATGCCGATGGGGGTGATCTCGCGCACCTCCTCGTCGTCCGGCCCATAGTCCCGCCACATGAGGATGGCGAAGGGGGCCGGGGCGTCCAGCACGGTGAGGGGCGCGTGCCAGGTGCCGGGATGAAGCGTGATTGCCTGCCCCGGCTCCGGCAGGAAGGCCTCCGCCGCCGCGAGGTCCGGTCCCCCGTCCGCCGCCTGGGGTGCCACCACCACCAGCCATCGCACCGGCGCCATGGGCACGAAGCTCTGCGACGTCCACACATGGCGTTCGATGATGCCGATGGGCACCGGCCGCGCGAGGCTGGGGCTGGCGAGGATCAGCGACAGGCTCGCCGGCACGCCCGGCCGGAGCGACTTCAGTCCGCCGTCGAACGACGTGCGCATGCCGACGGCTTCCGGCACCGCCGGCACCTCGCCGTAGCGCGCGAAGCCTTCGGGCGTGAGCGGGCGGGGGAGGGGAGCCGGCATGCGCGTCACCTCGTCATTGGCCAAAGCCGTTTCCGCCGTCGCCCGCCAGGGCCAGCACGGCGTGCAGCAGAACGTTCGCCCCCGCCGCGCAATCGGCCTTCGTGGCGTCCTCCAGCTCGTTATGGCTGACGCCATCCTTGCAGGGCACGAAGATCATGGCTGCAGGCATGACGGTCGCCATGTGGAAGGAATCGTGCCCCGCGCCCGAGACCATGGGGCGGTGCTTGAGGCCGAGCTTGTCCGCCGCCTGCGCCACCGCGCCGGCCACGGCGGGATCGAAATGGGTGGGCGCCTTGCGCCAGATGGTGTCGAGGCGGATCTCCACCGGCCGCCGCGCGGCGATCTCCTGCACCTTGGCCTGGAGCCCCGCGTCGAGGGCATCGAGGATGCCGGCATCGGGGGTGCGGAACTCGGCGGAAAAGGCGATCTCGCCCGGGATGACATTGCGCGAGGGCCGCGCGATCACCGCCTCTCCCACCGTGCCCACCGCATTGGGCGCGTGGGCGAGGGCCAGCGCCTCGATGGCGAGGACGATCTCGGAGAGCGCAGCCAGCGCGTCCTTGCGCAGGCGCATGGGGGTGGAGCCGGCATGGCTCTCGAAGCCGGTGATGCGGCCGTCGTACCAGATGATGCCCTGCCCGTGCTCCACCACGCCGATGGGTCGCCCCTCGGCCTCCAGGATCGGACCCTGCTCGATATGGAGCTCCAGGAAGCCGGCGAGCTTCTGCGCCCCCACCTCGGCCGGGCCGCGATAGCCGATGGCGTCCAGCGCCGCGCCCACGCTCACCCCCTCGGCGTCGGTGCGGGCGAGGATGTCGGCCACGGGCAGGTCGGCCACATAGCCGGCCGAGCCCATCATGGCCGGGGCGAAGCGCGAGCCTTCCTCATTGGTCCAGTTGACGATGCACAGCGGCGCCTCGGTCTCGATGCCGGCATCGTTGAGGGTGCGCACCACCTCCAGCGCCGCGAGGGTGCCGAGCACGCCGTCGAACTTGCCGCCCGTGGGCTGGGTGTCGAGATGGGAGCCGATGCCGAAGGGCAGGCGGCTCATGTCCTTGCCCGGCCGCACCGCGAACATGTTGCCGAGGGTGTCCACCGTCACCGTCAGTCCGGCCTGCTCGCAGGCGGCGCGGAACCAGTCGCGGACCTGCCGGTCCTCCTCCGACAGCGCGAGCCGGCGCACACCGCCCCTTGGCGTGCCGCCGAAGCGGGCGGTCTCGAAGATGGTGTCCCACAGGCGGTCGGCGTTGACGCTCAGGTTGGAAGCGGGCGCGCGCATCAGCTCACCAAAGCGGGTTCGGCCAGAATGCAGCGCACGTCGCGGCCCGGTCCGAGATGGACCAAAGGCGGGGGAGCTGCGGTACAGCGGGGCTGCGCGAAGGCGCAGCGCGGGGCGAAGGAGCAGGCGACGGGCTTGGTATCGAGGGAGGGCGGCGTGCCGGGAATGGTCTCCAGCCGGGCGCCCCGCGTCGCGCCGTGGACGGTGGAGGCGAGGAGCCCGCGCGGATAGGGGTGCTGCGGCGTGCGCACGATCTCGCCGATGCTGCCGGTCTCCACGATCTGCCCGGCATACATCACCGCCACCTTGTCGCAGATCTCGATGGCGACGCCGATGTCGTGGGTGACGAAAATCACCGACATGCCGAACTCGCGCTGCAACTCGCGCAGCAGCAGCAGGATCTGGATCTGCACCGTGGCGTCGAGGGCAGTGGTGGGCTCGTCGGCGAGCAGGATCTTGGGCCGGCAGGCGAGCGCCAGGGCGATCATGGCGCGCTGGCGCATGCCGCCGCTCATCTCGTGGGGATAGGCATCGAGCCGCCGCTTGGCGGAGGGGATGCGCACCACCTCCAGCATTTCCAGCGCGCGGGCGGTGGCCGCGGCCTGGCTCGCGCCCTCGTGGCGCATGACCGATTCCGCGATCTGCTGGCCGATGGTGTAGACCGGGTCGAGCGCCAGCGCCGGCTCCTGGAAGATCATGGAGACGGTGCGGCCGCGGAAGTCCGACAGGGTGGCATCGTCCATGGCGAGCACGTCCTCGCCGGCGACGCTGACGCTGCCGGAGATGACCGTGCGCCGCTTCGGCAGCAGGCGCATGAGCGCGCGCATGGTCACGCTCTTGCCCGAGCCGGATTCGCCCAGAAGGCCCATCACCTCGCCGGGGGCGAGGGAGAAGCTGACGGAGTTGACCGCGTGCACCGTGCGCTCGCCGGTGAAGCGGATGGTGAGGTCGCGCACGTCGACGACGGGCGCCGCGGCGGGCGGGGCGGCGGGGGGCACGCTCATGGCTCCTCCGGCATCTGCTCGTGGAAGTCGGTCTCGCGCTGGAAGGCGGCGCCGATGCGCACCAGTGTCGCCTCGGCGAACGGCCGGCCGATGAGCTGGAGGCCCACCGGCAGGCCGGCGCGGGTGAAGCCGCAGGGCAGGCTCGCCGTGGGCAGGCCGAGATAGTTCACCGGCCGGGTGAAGCGGGTGATGCGCTGGATCATTGCCTCGGCATCCGGGCTGCCGCCCACGTCGGTCTCGGCGATGGTGGGGGCGGGCATGGGCGCGGTGGGCGCCAGCACCGCATCGACGCCGGCCACCGCTTCCAGATGGGCGGCGAGCGCCGGCCCGCGCCAGCGCAGGGCCTCCAGATAGCTCACCGCCGGGATGCCGAAGCCGTTCTCCAGCCGCGCCTTAACCTGCGCGCCGTAGTCCTGCGGCCGCGACAGCAGCCAGGATTTGTGGAAGGCGGAGGCCTCGCAGTTCAGCACGATCTGCGAGGCGCCGGAGAGCTGGCTCTGGTCGGGCAGGGCGACGGTCACGATGCGCGCGCCGGCGCGCTTCAGCGTGGCGATGGTCTCGTCCAGCACGCGAGCGACCTCGGCGTCGAGATCGTCCACATAGAAGGCGTCGGGGATGCCGATGACCACGCCCTTCAGGTCGCCCTCGGCGGCGGCGAGATAGTCCGGCACCGGGGCGGCGGAGGTGGTGGGATCGAGCGGATCGGCGCCGGCCATGAGCTGGAGCAGGATGGCGCAATCCTCGATGGTGCGCGCCAGCGGGCCGATGGTGTCGAGGGAGAAGGACAACGGCATGGCGCCGAACCGGCTCACCAGCCCCACCGTGGTCTTCAGCCCCGAGACGCCGCAGAAATGCGCCGGCATGCGGATGGAGCCGCCGGTGTCGGAGCCGAGCGCCGCATAGGTGAGGCGCGCCGCCACCGCCGCCCCGGAGCCCGAGGACGAGCCGCCGGTGACGTGCTCCGGATTCCACGGATTGCGCGCCGGGCCGAAATGCACGTTGTGGCCGGTGGGGCCGTAGGCGAACTCCACCATGTGCAGGCTGCCGAGCCGCACCGTGCCGGCCGCCTTGATGCGGGCAAGCGCGGTGGAGGAGGTGGTGGCGACGGTCTCGCCGCAGATCTTCGAGCCGCAGGTGGAGATGCGCCCCGCCTCGTAGAACATGTCCTTGTGGGCGAGGGGGACGCCGTGCAGCAGGCCGCGCACCTCGCCGGCCGCCAGCGCCGCATCGGCGGCATCGGCGGCGGCCAGCGCCGCCTCCGGCTCGATGGCGATGAAGGCGTTGAGGCGCGGCTGGAGGCGGGCAATGCGCGCGAGGCACGCCTCGGCCGCCTCCCGCGCCGAGAGGACGCCCTCGCGGATGGCGAGGCCCGCCTGCGCCAAAGTGAGCAGCGCGGGATCGGACGGGGCGGCGGCGGACGGGCGCAGGGAGAGGCTCATTGCGGGTCCTCCTGGTCGGGCACCGGCTCCGCCGGCCGTTGCACCTTGAGGAAGGTCGCGGGCTCGAGGTCGAGGGGCAGGGTGCCGGCGATGGGGGCAAAGGCGGCAAGGCCGGGCGAGATGGCGCGGGCGAGGCGGGCGGCGTCCTCGGCCTTCAGCGCGAGGCCGGCGGCGGCGGCGATGGCGCCGGCCTCCTCGGCGGTCAGCGGGCGGCTCATGCGGCAACTCCGGCGGCGGGGGCACGGCTGTGGCCTGACCCCGGGATGACCATGTGGCAGGCGGCGAGGTGGCTGCCGCCCCCGGCGGGGGAGAGCGCCGGCCCCACCTTGCCGCACACGTCCTCGGCGAAGGCGCAGCGGGTGTGGAAGCGGCAGCCGGAGGGCGGGTCGATGGGGTTGGGCGGATCGCCGGTGATGGGCGGCGCCTGTGTGCGCCGGTCGGGGTCCAATGTCGGCATGGCGGCCAGCAGCGCCCGCGTATAGGGATGGGCCGGGGCGTCCCACACATGGTCCACCGGGCCGATCTCCACCACCTGGCCGAGGTACATCACCAGCACCCGGTCGGAGATGTAGCGCACCACGTTCAGGTCGTGGCTGATGAAGAGATAGGTGAGGCCGAACTCGCGCTTGAGGTCGCCGAGCAGGTTCAGCACCTGCGCCTCCACCGACTTGTCCAGCGCCGACACGGCCTCGTCGAGGATGACCAGCCGCGGCTTCAGCGCCAGGGCGCGGGCGATGTTGACGCGCTGGCGCTGGCCGCCGGAGACCTCGTGGGGATAGCGGGCGGCGAACACCTCGGGGCGCAGGCCCACCTTGCCCATCAGCTCGCGCGCCAGCACCCTCGCCTCGCCGTCGGCGACGCCGTGGACCTTGGGGCCGAAGGCGATGGAATCCTCGATGGTGAGGCGCGGGTTGAGCGAGGCGTAGCTGTCCTGGAAGACCATCTGCATGCCGCGGCGGAATTCCTTCATCGACATGCTGTGGCCCACCACCTGGCCGTCGAACAGGATCTCCCCCGCCGTGCGCGGCATGAGGTGCATCAGCAGGCGCGCGGTGGTGGACTTGCCGCAGCCGCTCTCGCCGACGATGCCCACCGTCTCGCCCTTGCCGATGGCGAAGGACACGTCGTCCACCGCCCGCACCGTCTTCTTCTCGGCGAACAGGCCGCCGCCGATGGGGAAGTGCTTGGTGAGGTTGCTGACCGCGAGCAAAGGCTGGGCCGGTCCGCCGAGGTCCGGAAGCGGTTCGAGGTGGGGCTCGGTGCTCAATTGCGGATGTCCATGGCGCTGCGCAGCCCGTCGCTGAGCATGTTGAAGCAGATGGAGACGGCGAAGATCATCACCCCCGGCAGCGCCGCGACGCCCGGATTGACGTAGATGGCGGTGCGCAGCGTGTTCAGCATGAGGCCCCATTCCGGCTCCGGCGGGCGCGTGCCGAGGCCGAGGAAGGAGAGGCCCGCCGCGAGGATCATCGACACCGAGATGAGGCCGGTCGCATAGACGAAGATGGGCCCGAGCACGTTGCCGAGGATGTGCACCCGCATGATGGTGAGGGCCCCGGCGCCGGAGGCGCGCGCCGCGTCCACGAAATCGAGGTTGCGCACCGAGGTGGTCACGCTCTCCGCCACGCGGGTGATCTGCGGCACGAAGACGATGGTGAGCGAGACGATGGAATTGACGATGCCGGCGCCCAGCACCCCCGAGATGGCGATGGCCAGAAGCACCGAGGGGAAGGCGTAGAACACGTCGATGGTGCGCATGATGAGGGTGTTGACCCTGCCGCCCAGATAGCCGGCGAGGAGGCCGAGGGAGGTGCCGATGCCGAAGGCCAGCACCACGGGCAGGATGCCGATGAGCAGCGAGAGCCGCCCGCCATAGATGAGGCGGGCGAGCATGTCGCGGCCGAGTTCGTCGGTTCCGAGGGGATAGTTGGGGGTGCCGATGGGGCGAAGCCGCCGGATCATCGAGCCCTGGTAGGGATCGGCGAGGCCGAGCCACGGGGCGAAGAGGGCGGCGAGCACGATGGCGATGAGCACGAAGGCGCAGACCATGCTCACCTTGTCGCGGGCGAGGCGGCGGGCCACCGTCGCCCAATAGCCGCGCGCATTGCGCACCGGGGCCGCCTGGAGCGCGGCGTCGCTGGCGGCGCTCATGCGCGCGCTCCGGCGGCGCCGGTCCGGCCCATGTCCTGTGGCTGGCTCACGCGGGTCTCTGCCTTGGCGCTCACGCTCAGGCCCTCTTGATGCGCGGGTCGATCGCCGCCTGGGCGATGTCCACCACGAGGTTGAGGAAGACGAAGAACAGCGCCAGCACCAGGATCGTGCCCTGGAGCAGCGGCAGGTCGCGCTGGAAGATCGCCGAATTGAGCAGGAAGCCGGTGCCCGGCCAGGAGAACACCGTCTCGATCAGGATGGAGCCGCCGAGCAGGTAGCCGAGCTGGAGGCCCATGACCGCCACCGCCGTGGGCGCGGCATTCTTCACCACGTGGCGGAACACCTGGGTTTCCCTCAGGCCCTTGGAGCGCAGCGCCTCGACGAAATCCTGCGAGAGGATGTCTCCGGTGAGGGCGCGCACCGTGCGCGTCACGATGCCCATGGGGATCACCGACATGGTGACGGCCGGCAGGATGAGATGGCGCAGGTGCGCCCAGTCCCATGCCCATTCGCCGGTGCCCATGCCCACCGCCGGCAGCCAGTTGAGCCAGACCGAGAACACGATGACCAACACCATGCCGAGCCAGTAGTGCGGCACCGAGACGCCGGCCACCGCGATGGAGGTGGCGAGCTTGTCCACCCAGGTGTTGCGGAAATAGCCGGCGATGAGGCCGAAGAAGATGCCGAGCACGAAGCCGATGACGGAGGCCGTGACCGCCAGGAAGAAGGTGTTGCCCACCGCCTGCGTCACCTCGCTCAGCACCGGGCGGCCGGTGGCGATGGAGGTGCCGAGATTGCCGTGCAGCGCCTTCCAGATCCACAGGCCGAACTGCACCGGCAGCGGCTGGTCGAAGCCGTAGGCCGCCCGCAGCTGGGCGGCGAGCTCGGCCGAGGCATCCGGCGGCAGCACCGCCACCAGCGGGTCGCCGGGGGTGATGTGCACCAGCAGGAAGCACACCAGAGCGACCGAGATGACGATGGGGATCACGTAGATGATCCGCCTGAGGATGTAGACCAGCACGGGGCCACCTTGTGAAAGCCGATGGAACGCGGGCCGTCGGCACCGCGCGGTTCGGTTGTCTGCCCCCGGCCCGCGAGGGCCGAAGGGCGCTTCTCTTTCCGTTTCCCGCCGTCATGCTCCGGCTTGACCGGAGCATCCATCTCTCCGCCCGGCACGGTGCCCCGGGGAGGCATGGACCCTCCGGTCAAGCCGGAGGGCGACGGTGGGAACGGGGACAGGGCGGGAGGGTCCCTCGTCATCCGTCTCATCGCTCGCCTCCCCATAGGGGGGAGGGCGCTTCTCTCTCCGCCGTCACTCCGGCTTGACCGGAGCATCCATGCCTCCGCTCGGCACGGTGCCCCGGGGAGGCATGGACCCTCCGGTCAAGCCGGAGGGCGACGGTGGGAACGGGGAGAGGGAGGGAAGTCCCCCGTCATCCGTCTCATCGCCTCGGCGCCCGCCTCCCCATAGGGGGCGGAGGGCGCTTCTCTCTCCGCCGTCATGCTCCGGCTTGACCGGAGCATCCATCTCTCCCCTCGACCCGACGCCCTGGGTAGGGGCGGGGGAAGCCTGGGCCCTCCGGTCAAGCCGGAGGGCGACGGTGGGGATGGCCCCGGGCTCCTCTAAGCCCCTGCCTTCACGGCGCGATGGACACCGGGGAGAAGTCCACGAACCAGCTCTTGGGCTGCACGAAGCCCGAGATCTTCGGGCTCATGGCGCGCGGACCCACGTCGTGGGCCACATAGAGGAAGGCGGCGTCGTCCACGGACGCCGCGTGCAGCTCGGCGAGCGCCGCGTCGCGCGCGGCGGGATCGAAGGCGTTGCGGGCCTTCTTCACCAGTTCGTCGAACTTGGGATTGTTGATGTAGCCCCAGTTGTTGGACACCGGCGGCGCCATGCCCGACTGGAGGAAGCGCACCATGGCGAAGAAGGGGTCCATGGCGGCATAGGTCACGTTGGTGGCGTTGGAGCCGTTGGCGGAGGGGTCCTTGGCGCCCTTGCGCCAGTTGGTGAAGAGGGTGTTCCACTCGATCACGTCGAGCTGCACGTCGAAATAGCACTCGGCCAGCGCCTGCTGCAGGTATTCGTTCATGGGCAGGGGCAGCATCTGGCCCGAGCCAGAGGCCGAGGTCTGTGTCTTTACCTTCAGCTTCTTGTCGGGGCCGAAGCCGGCCTCCTTCATCAGCTTCTGGGCTTCCTTCACGTCATATTTGATCTGGAAGGTGGGCGAGCCGCGCCAGGGGTGACCGGGCTCCACCGTGCCGGTGGCGGCCACCATCATGCCGCCCAGCAGGCCGTCCTTCATGCCCTCGCGGTCGATGCACAGGTTGGCCGCCTTGCGCACGCGGATGTCGTTCCAGGGCGAGCCATCGATGCGGGAGAACTGCCACGGCCACACGTGCGGCTGCTCGTTGCTCTCGATCTTGAAGCCGCGGGACTTCAGCTGCGGGATGGCGTCCGGCGCGGGCGCCTCGATCCAGTCCACCTGCCCGGCCATCAGCGCCGCGGTGCGGGCGTTGGCCTCGGGCATGGGCAGGAGCACCATGCGGTCGGTCTTGGGGATGCGGTTCTTGTCCCAATAGGTGGGGTTCTTCACCAGCTCGAGGCGCTCGCGCGGCACGAAGGCGGCCATCTTCCACGGGCCGGTGCCCGAGGCGCTGCGGGCGAAGACGGTCCAGGCGGCCGCGGACTTGGCTTTTGCGTCGGCCCCCTCGGCGGTCTCATAGAGCTTCTGCCAGTGGGTCGGGCTCACCATGAACAGGTTGGTGAGGTTGTAGGGCAGGAAGGAATCCGGCTCGGAGGTGGTCAGCTCCACCGTCAGGTCGTCGATCTTCTTGGCCGAGCGCAGGGTGGGCATGCGCGAGGCGGTGACGCCCACCTGACTTGCATCGAACTGAGGCGCCTCCTTGTTGAGCACCTTGTCCACGTTCCACACCACCGCGTCCGCGTTGAACGGCGAGCCGTCGTGGAAGGTCACGCCGGGGCGCAGCTTGAAGACCCACTTGGTCTTGTCCGCATCGTCCACCTTCCATTCGGTGGCGAGGCCGGGAATGAGCACGCTGGGCTTGGTGGCGGAGGACAGGTCCCAGTTCACCAGCGCGTCGTACATGGTGAGGCCGGTGAAGCGGTTGCCCTCGAAGCCCTGGTCGGGCTGGCCGAGGGTGCGCGGAATGTCGGCAGCGGTCATGCCGATGCGCAGCGTGGTCTCGGCGACGGCAGCGCCGGAGGCGAGAAGCCCCGGCGCGAGCATCGCGCCCCCCGCGGCGAGCAGGAATGCAGTCGTCTGGAGCAGGCGGCGACCTTGGCTGAACCGCGTGTTGTTCTGGGGCATCGTCGAGTCCTCTTCGGCGAGATGCCCACCAGCTAGCAACCGCCGTGCCATGGGTCCGGCGCGCCGGAAAGCCTGATGCCGCTAGGTGAGAGGCGGTCCAAAACATCTCCAAATCGTCAACATATTATCATCGTGCCCATTCCGTGGGCATTCGCTGCCATCCGGTATGCTCAGGCGCCCGTCGGGCCGCTTGTGTCGGCGGCGGGGATGCTTTTCAGGCCCGGTGGCGCGTGCTTCTCTCCGCTCCGGGCCATCAGCCGGGGGCTGCCTTGAAACTTCTCGTCCTCAACGCCAACACCACCACCGCCGTCACCGACCGCATGGTGGCCGCCCTCACGGCGCGCTGCCCTGCGGAGGTTGAACTGGTGGCCGCCACCGCGGGATTCGGCCTGCCTTATGTGGGCACGCGGGCGGCGGCGGCGGTCGCGGGGCATGCGGCGGTGGAGGCGGTGCGGGCCGCGGTGGCCGGCGAGCGGGGGTCCGGTCGGGCGCCGTTCGATGCCTGCCTCCACGCCTGCTTCGGCGAGCCCGGCATCGAGGCGCTGCGGGCGGAGAACGACTTTCCCGTCGCCGGCATGGCCGAGGCCAGCATCCTCACCGCGCTCCAGCTCGGCGAGCGCTTCTCCATCGTCACCGTGGGCGAGGCCTGGCCGCCCATGCTGCGCGACCTGATGCGCCGCGCCGGCCTGGACGCGCGCTGCGCCGGCTTCGGCGTGGTGTCGGGCGATGCCCTTTCCCTCTCCGCCAGTCATCAGGACGGGCTGTGGGCGGTGGAGCGGGTGGTGGGCGAAACCATCGCCGCGCAGGACCCGGACGTGGTCATCATCGGCGGCGCGGCTCTCGCCGGCTATGCCGCATCCATCGCGCCGTCGGCGCCCGTGCCGGTGCTCGATTCCCTCGTCGCCGGCTTCGAGCAGGCGCTGGCCCTCGCGCGGCTGCCCCGCCCGTCCCGCCGCGTCGGCGGCTGACGCAGCAGGGGCGGGGCTGCCGGATTTTTGGGTCGTGCGCGGCGGGCCGGGCTGATATAGGCGTGGCGTGAGAAGAGCCCGCCCTTGATCGTCGATCCCACTTTTTATGTCGCGGCCGTCCCGGCCACCATCCTCGTGGGCCTGTCCAAGGGCGGCTTCACCGGACTGTCGATCCTTGCCCAGCCGCTGCTGGCGCTGGTGCTGTCGCCCATCCAGGCGGCCGCCATCCTGCTCCCGGTGCTCATCGTGCAGGACGTGGTCAGCCTCTACGCTTACTGGCGGCGCTGGAACCGCGCCGAGCTCATGCGCACCCTGCCCGGCGCTTTGGCTGGCATCCTGGTGGGCTATCTCCTGGCGGCGTCGGTGTCGGATGCGGAGGTGGCGCTGGGCATCGGCCTCCTCTCCATCGCCGAGGCGGGCCGCAAGGTGCTCACCAAGCGGCTGAAGCGCCCGCCGGGGGTGGCGGGTCCCATCTCCGCGGGGCTGTGGAGCATGGTGTCGGGCTTCACCAGCATGATCGCCAATGCCGGCGGACCGCCGCTGATGATCTATCTGCTGCGCCGGCCGCTGGGCGTGCAGCAGTTCGCCGCCACCGCCGTCGCCTTCTTCGCCGTGGTGAACTGGGTGAAGCTGCCCTTCTTCCTCGCGCTCGGGCAGGTGTCGGCGGAGAATCTCTCCACCTCCGCCGTGCTGCTGCCGGTGGCCATCCTCGCCACCTTCGCCGGCGTGGCGCTGGTGCGCCGCGTGCCGGCCGACCGCTTCTTCGGCGTGGTCTATTTCATCCTCGCCGCGGTCGGCGTGAAGCTCGTCTACGACGGCATCACGGCGCTCTGAGCGCCGCGCCTCAGCTGAGCGGCGCCGCCCACAGTTCGGCAACCGCCGGACGGGTCTTGAGGCGGGCGTACCAGGCGGCGAGGCCGGGCAGGTCCGGCCGCTCCAGCCCGGTGCCCTCCAGCGGCAGGTTGAACCAGCGATGCACCGCCGCGCCGAGCGCAATGTCCGCCACGGTGAATCGACCGGCGGCAAGATAGTCGCTGCCCGAAAGGACGGTCTCGGGCACGGCAAGCGCGCCCTTCAGCTCGCCGAACGTGCGGGCGATGAGCGCCGAGTCGCGGTCCTTTAGCGGGGTGCGGACCAGGCCGCGGAACACCGGGGTCAGGACCGGGGCGATGGTGCCGAGCTGGAAGTCCATCCACCGCTCCGCGTCGGCCCGCTCGCGCGCATCCAGCGGCATCAGCGTGCCGAGCCCGTGGCAGGTCGCGAGATAGCGCACGATGGCATTGGATTCCCACAGCACGAAGCCGTCGTCCTCCAGCAACGGCACCTTGCCGCACGGATTCTTGGCGAGGAATTCCGGCGTGTCCACAACGCCATAGGCGAGGCCGGCATCGATGCGCTCGAACGGGAGGCCGAGCTCCTGCGCGCACCACACCGCCTTTTCCACGTTCACCGAATTGATGCGTCCCCAGATCCTCAGCATCTCGATCTCCCGCCGAACCCTGCCGGCCCGCCCGCGCCGAAGCCACGAAGCGGTGCGCCGGTCCCTCCTTCTATCCGATCGGATGGCGCTGTGGTGCGTGCTGACAGCTGGGAAGGCCGGGGAAATTGCGCCGCGGGCTGGCCCTCTTCCCGGTGCGGATCTCCCGGACACGCCGGAAGATCCGCCCGGGGGCGGGGAGGCGAAACCGCGTCAGCGCAGCCGCTCGGTCCAGTCGGCGAGGGCGGTCAGGAGCTGGCGGATGAAGTCCTTCGTGGGCTCGTCCGTAAGGTTGCCCTCGGCGTCGAACTTGGTCTGGGCGGCGCCGATCATCACTTCCGGCTTGTTGAGCGGGAAGGCGTTGAGGAACACCAGCATCTGCCGCAGCTGGTACTGCGCGCGGGCGGTGCCGATCACGCCGCCGCTCGCGCCCATGATGGCCACCGGCTTGTTGTCGAACGGTTGGCTCGGCGGGCGCGAGGCCCAGTCGATGGCATTCTTCAGCACGCCGGGGATGGAGTAATTGTACTCCGGCGTGACGAACAGGATGGCGTCCGCCGCGGTCAGCTGGTCGCGCACGCGCTGCACGGCGGGCGGATAGCCGGCGAGGCGAACGTCGTCGTTATAATGCGGCAGGTCGCCGATCTCGGCCGTCTCGATGGTCATGCCCTCGGGGGCGAGGGCGATGGCCGCCTTCAGGGCGGCGGTGTTGAAGGAGCCGGCCCTGAGGCTGCCGGAAATGCCCAGGACCTTGATCGGGCGCCTGTCACTCGTCATGTCTTGTCTCCGCCGCTGTGCGATGGGCGCGGGCGCTCAGCCCTGACGCCGGATGAAGCCGGTCACGGTCACGCGGTCCCAGATGCCGGCCTTGAAGAAGGGATCGGCGGCGTTGAAGGCCTCGGCGGTGGCGCGGTCGGGCGCTTCCACCAGGAATAGGCTGCCGATCATGGTGGTGCCGTCGTCCGCCACCAGCGGGCCGGACGTCACGATGGCGACGCCGAGGGCCGAGGTGTCCGAGAGGAAGGCCTTGTGCGCCTCGTAATTGGCGAGGCGGGTGTCGAGGGCGCCCGTCTTGTCGACCGCGTGGATGGCGAACAGCATCTTGGTTCCTCACATTGGATCAGGGCGCGGTGGCCGCCGCCGCGGGGCGGTCGACGAACACCGGCGCCACGCTCATACCCGGCTGGGGCCAGTTCGCGAATATCTCCGCATAGGAATGGGAGATGATTTCGATGACGTTGCCCCACGGGTCCTCGCAATAGACGAGCTGGAACGGCCGCCCCGGCACGAAGAACACCGGCGGGATGCGCTGGCGCCCGCCCGCCTTGGCGATGCGCGCCGCCATGGCGGGCACGTCGGGATGGGTGAAGCACAGGTGCCAGGTGCCCGGCCGCCACCACGCCATCTCGCCATCGGGCGGATCCACCGGCGGATCGACGAACTGGAACAGCTCGAGGCCGGTCCCGTTCGCCGTCAGCAGGTGCGCCTGATAGGCCCGCGCAAAGCGCGGGCCGAAGATGGACGGCGTCTCGTGCGTCGCCGACGACGCCGCCTCCAGCAGGCGCGGACCCATGATGTGGGTCAGGCCCAGCACCTCGCCGTACCAGTCGATGGCGGCGAAGATGTCCGGCACGGTCACGCCGGCATGGTTGAAGGCGAGCGGCGCCAGCTGCGTCACGATGCGCCTCAGTTGGTCTTGGTGGGGGCCTTGGTGGCCATGCTGGCGGCCTGGTCCCAGCTCGGGCATGTGCGGGCCTCCAGCGGCACGTCGTAGGGCTGGTAGTTGGTGGAATTCACCACGGTGGGCTTCAGCACCACCTCGCCGACGATGGTCTCGTTGCGCAGGGCGCGGATGGCCACCATGGTGCCGATGCAGCCCTGCACGAAGCCGTTGTAGTCGCCGGTGGCGAGGAGCTTGCCGGTCTTGATGGCGTCCACCGCCTCCTTGGTGCCGTTGATGCCGACCACCTTGGCCTTGCGGTTGGCGCCGTCCAGCGCCTCGATGGCGCCGATGGCCATGGCGTCGTTGGCCGCCAGAACGCCGTCGATCTGAGGGTGCGACTGCATCAGGTTCTCCATCACCTGGAGGCCCTGCAGGCGCTGGTAGTTGCCGGGCTGGCTGGCAAGCAGCTTGACGTCCTTGTTCTCCTTGATGGCGTCGTTGAAGCCGCGCACCCGGTCGATGTTGGTGAGCGAGCCCTTCACGCCTTCCAGGATCACCACGTTGCCCTTGCCGCCCATCTCCTTCAGCAGGAAGCGGCCGGTCTCGAGGCCGAGGCTGTAGTCGTCGGCGCCGACGAAGGCGAGGAACTTGCCGCCGGCGGAGCGGTCGGTGACGTTGACCACCGGGATCTTGGCCTCGTTGATCTGCTCGACGCCCGGCACCATGGCCTTGTAGTCCACCGGCACGAAGACGATGGCGCTCGGCTTCTTGATGATCACGTCCTCGATCTGGCTGAGCTGCTCGGGGATCGAATCCGGCTTGGTGGGAATGTAGTGCACCACCTTGGCGCCCATGGATTTGGCCGCCACCTCGGCGCCCACGCGCACGGTCTGGAAATAGGGGTTGGTCTGGTTCTTGGTGAAGACCGCGATGGTCTCGTCGGCGGCCTGCGCGCCGCCCGCGACGGTGGCGGTGGCGAGGAGCGCAGCGGCAAGAAGCTTGAGCTTCGACATGGGTGTTCCTCCGTTCTTCATTGGTTGGGTTACGCATCGGGTCAAAGGGGCGAGCCTGTCCCGGGCTCGTCTTCAGGGGCTTCAGGCCTTCTTGTGCTTCAGGCTTTCTTGCGGCCGTGCATGTCGAGCCACACGGCGAATATGACGATCACGCCCGTCACCAGGGGCTGCCAGCTGGCGTTGACCGCGAGCAGGTTCATGCCGTTCAGCACCAGGGTGAGGATGAGCGCGCCGACGAAGGTGCCGAACACCGTCCCCACCCCGCCGAACAAGGAGGCGCCGCCGATGAGCACCGCGGCGATGGCGGGGAGCGTCATGGCCTCGCCGATGTCGCCCTCCGCCGAATTGAGGCGGGCGAGGAAGACGATGGAGGCGACCCCCGCCATGGCGCCGGAGAAGGCGTAGACCAGGATCAGCCGGCGATCGACCGGGATGCCGGTGAGCCGCGCCGCCAGCGGATTGGCGCCGATGGCGTAGATCTGCTGCCCCCACACCGTGCGTTGCGCGAACAGCGTGCCGGCCACGAGGAAGCCCACCATCAGATAGACCGGGATGGGGATGCCGAGGAAATAGCCCGAGCCGATCTGCCGGAAGCCGGGCGGGAAGCCGTGGATGGTCTCGCCGCCCATGTAGTAATAGGTCACGCCGTGCAGCACCCACAGCATGCCGTAGGTGGCGATGAAGGAGGGGATGCGCAGCTTCGCCACCATCAGGCCATTGCAGATGCCCACCATGCAGCCCGCCGCGAGGCCGGTGAGGGTGCCGAGCACCGGCGAGCCGGTGGCCTTGATGACGGTGGCGGCGAGGCAGGCGGAGAGGCCGATATTGGCGCCCACCGAGAGGTCGAGACCGCCGGTGAGGATCACCAGCGTCAGGCCCGAGGCGAGGAAGAACAGCAGGCTCGCCTGCCGCAGCACGTTGAGGATGTTGTTGGCGGTGAGGAAGGCCTCGGAGGCGAGGCTGAGCGCAAGGCACAGCAGGCCCGCCGCCAGCAGCCGGTAGATCAGCTGCCGCATGTCCTGCGAGAGGTGGATGCGGGGGGCGCCCGCGGAGATGTCGCCGGCGAGGCTCATGACTTGTGGCTCCGCATGCCGTCCAGGAAGAGGGCGAAGATGACGAGGGCGCCGATGCAGGCGACCTGTACCGAGGAGGGCACGGCCATGAGGTTCAGCCCGTTGCGCAGCACGCCGACGGTGAGCACGCCCATGAGGGTGCCGAAGATCCAGCCGTTGCCCTTTTCGAAGGAGGTGCCGCCCAGCGCCACCGCCGCGATGGCGTCGAACTCCATGCCGATGGCGGCGGTGGGGTGGCCGGAATTCATCCGCGCCGTCATCAGCAGGGCGGCGATGCCGGCCATGGCCCCGCCCAGCATGTAGACGGACACCAGCAGCCGCTTCCACTTCACGCCGGCGAGGGTGAGCGCATCGCGGTTGCCGCCGAGCGCGCAGATGTAGGTGCCGAAGCGCGTGTGATAGAGCAGCACGTGGAACAGGGCATAGAAGCCGGCGCCGATGAGCACCGGGTTGGGAATGCCGAGAACGTCGCCGGAATAGGCCTGCCGCACGAAGCGCGGGATGCCCACCACGCTCTGCCCGTCGGAAACGATGAGCGCCAGACCCTGCGCCGCGCCCATGGTGCCCAGCGTGGCGACGAAGGGCGGGATGGAGAGGCCGGCCACCAGCCAGCCGTTGATGAGGCCGAAGGCGAGGCCGACGCCCACCGCCCCGGCGAGCCCCAGCATCAGCGAGCCGGTGGACACCACCGTCAGCGCCAGCACCAGCGAGGCGAGGGTGAGCACCGCGCCCATGGAGAGGTCGAGCCCCTCGGTCATGATGATGAGCGTCATGGGCAAAGCGAGGAGCAGCAGGATCACCGACTGCACCATGATGTTGGAAAGGTTGCCGGCGCTGAGGAAGCCGGGCGTCGCCACGGCGAACAGCAGGGCGAGGCCGGCGAGGGCGACGGCGACGCCCGGCACCGCGGGCAGGCGCACGGGGGCGCGGGAGAGGGCGGCGTCACTCATCGTGCATCCCCATTCGGACGATGTTTTCCTCGGACAGTTCGGCGCGCGAGAGCTCGCCCACGATGCGCTTGGCGCGCATCACGTAGGCGCGGTCGCACACATGGACGATCTCCGCCTGCTCGGAGGAGATCATCAGCACCGCCGCGCCTTCGGCGACCAGCTGGTCGATGAGGGCGAAGATCTCGGACTTGGCGCCCACGTCGATGCCGCGGGTCGGCTCGTCGAAGATGAAGAGGCGGGTGCCGGCGGCGAGCCACTTGCCGATCACCACCTTCTGCTGGTTGCCGCCGGAGAGCAGCGCCACGTTCTGGTTCGCCGAGGGCGTGGCGATGCGCAGGCGCGCGATGAGCTCGTCCGCCGAGCGGCGCGCCTTGCCGGGCGAGAACACCATGTTGGGGAAGAGCTTCGGCAGGCCAGCGACGGCGAGGTTGTCGGCCACCGATCGGATCAGCGCCAGCCCCTCGGTCTTGCGGCTCTCGGGGATGAGGCCCACCCCGGCGAAGGCGGCGGCGTCCGGCCCGCCGGTCTTCACCTTGCCGAAGATGCGCACCTCGCCCGCCGTCACCTCGTCGGCGCCGAAGATGGCACGCGCCACCTCCGTGCGGCCGGAGCCGACGAGCCCGCACAGGCCGACGATCTCGCCGGCATGCACGGTGAGGTCGATGTCACGGATGCCGTTGCGCGCCGCGAGTCCCTTCACCTCCAGCACCGCCGGCCCGCGTTCGGTGGCGAAGCGGCGCGGATAGGTCATGTCCACGTTGCGGCCGACCATCATCCGCACCAGCTCGTCCGGCGTGGTCTCGCCCGGCAGCGCGCGGCCCACCAGCTTGCCGTCGCGCAGCACGGTGATGCGGTCTCCGAGGGCGAACACCTCGGCCATGCGGTGGGAGATGTAGACGATGGCGACGCCCTTGGCCTGAAGCTGGCGCATCACCTCGAACAGGCGCTCGGTCTCGCGGTCGGACAGCGCCGCAGTGGGCTCGTCCATGACGAGGATGCGGGCGTCCTGGGACAGCGCCTTGCCGATCTCCACCATCTGCTGCTGCGCGACACCCAGCGCGTGCACCTTGGTGCGCGGGTCCACGTCGAGCCCGATCAGGTCGAGCACCTTCTGCGCTTCGCGATAGAGGCGGCGGCGGTCCATGAGGCCGGGGACGCGCGAGGGGAATTCGCGGCCGAGGAAGATGTTCTGCGCCACGTCGAGATAGGGGACGAGGGAGAATTCCTGGAAGATCACCGCGATGCCGAAGCGCCGCGCGTCGGCCGGCGAGCGGATCTCCACCTTCTCGCCGTTGTGGAAGTATTCGCCGGCGTCCGCCTGGTAGGCGCCGCACATGACCTTCATGAGCGAGGACTTGCCGGCGCCGTTCTCGCCCAGCAGCATGTGGACCTCGCCGGGCCACACGGCGAACGACACGTCGTCGAGGGCCCGCACGCCGGGAAAGCTCTTGGAGATGCCCTTCAGCTCCAGCAGGGGCGTGCCGGGCGTGGCCGGCGGAGCCGCCAGCTCGAGGCGAGGCGTGGCCTGCATCACCGCCCTCATGACGCGTCTCCGTGGCTGGCAGGAAGAGGCCGGAAGATCTTTCCGGGGTTCATGATGCCGTGCGGGTCGAGCGCCTGCTTCACCAGCCGCATGGCGTCCACCGTTTCGCCCAGCTCCAGGGCGAGGAAGTCCATCTTGCCGATCCCGACGCCGTGCTCGCCGGTGCAGGTGCCCTCGAGCGCGAGGGCGCGGTGCACGAGGCGCTCGTTGAAGGCCTTGGCGTGGGCCAGCTCCTCCGGCCGCTCCGGATCGAGCAGCACGAGGAGGTGGAAATTGCCGTCGCCCACATGGCCCACCACCGGCGCGGTGAGGCCGCTCTCGGCGATGTCGGCCGCCGTCTGAACGAGGCATTCGGCGAGGCGCGAGATGGGCACGCACACGTCGGTGATCATGGCCTTCGCCCCGGGCCGCAGGGCCAGGCCGGCATAGAGCGTGTTGTCGCGCGCCTGCCAAAGACGGCTGCGCTCCTCGGGCGTCGTCGCCCACTGGAAGCCCTCGCCGCCGAACTCGGCCGCCAGCGCCTGCGCGGTCTCCGCCTGCTCGGCCACGTAGGCCTTGGAGCCGTGGAACTCGAAGAACAGATGCGGCACCTCGGGCAGGCCGAGCTTGGCGTGCAGGTTCATGCCCCGCATCATCACCGCGTCCAGAAGCTCGATGCGGGCCACCGGCACGCCGGACTGGATGACGGCGATGGCGGTGTCCACCGCGGCCTTGAGGTCCGGGAAGGCGCAGACGGCGGAAGAGATGGCCTCGGGCTGCGGGTGCAGCTTCACCGTCACCTCGGTGATGATGCCGAGGGTGCCCTCGGCGCCGACGAACAGGCGGGTCATGTCGTAGCCGGCGGCGGACTTGCGGGCGCGCCGGGCGGTGCGGATGACCCGGCCGTCGGCCAGCACTACCTCCAGCGCCAGCACATTGTCCTTCATGGTGCCGTAGCGCACCGCCATGGTGCCGGACGCGCGGGTGGAGGTCATGCCGCCGATGGAGGCGTCCGCCCCCGGATCGATGGGGAAGAACAGGCCGGTGTCGCGCAGCTGGGAATTGAGCTGCTTGCGGGTGATGCCGGGCTGGACCACGACGTCCATATCCTCGGGATGGACCGCGAGGACGGCGTTCATCCGCCCCATGTCCAGGCAGACGCCGCCGTTGAGCGCCGCCGCATTGCCTTCGAGCGACGTCCCCGCGCCGAACGCCACGAGGGGCAAGGCGAGCTCGCGGCACAGGTTGACGATGGCCTGCACCTCGGCGGTGGTCTCGGGGAACACCACCACGTCCGGCGGTCGGGCGGCGTGGTAGGCCTCGCTGCGGCCGTGATCGGCGAGCACACCGGCGGCGATGCTGGCGCGGTCGCCGACGATGGCGGCGAGGCGCGCGAGAGCCGCCTCCATGGGCATGCGGCCGATGGGCATGTGGGCAGACATTGCTTTTCCTCCCTCCGCTGCTTCGGCCCGTTCGCCGGGCTCTCACGCACGCGGAAAATGCTCAGGGGTCACGCGGCGCGCGAGGCTTTCTCCGACACGGGGTTCAGGCGAAAATCATAAGCCAGGGCGCACCACGGCCGGTCCATCTCGCGCCCGTCGGGGGCGGTGCCGGGCGGGTGCGGATCGAAGGTGCGGATGAGCGAATCCTTCACCCCGAACACGGCGTCCGAGTCGAGATAGGTGTCGCCTGCGACGAAGACGTGGGTGACGAGCTTCTCGTGGCCGGGCGCGTCGATCATGAAGTGCACGTGCGCCGGCCGCCAGGGATGGCGCCCCTGCGCCTCCAGCATCTTGCCCACCGGCCCGTCGTGCGGGATGGGATAGGCCGCCGGGCGGATCGACCAGAAATGGAAGCGGCCCTGCGCGTCGGTGCGGAAGCGGGCGCGCGCCACGAGGTCCGCGCCCGCGTGCTGCACGTCGTAATAGCCGTCCTCGTCGGAGTGCCAGACATCCACGATGGCGTCGGCGAGCGGCGTGCCGTCGGCGGTGGCCACCGTGCCGGACACGTACATGGGCTCGCCGGCCAGCGTGCCGGAGATGTCGGTGCCGCAGGGCGCCTCGGGCGGGGTCTCCACGTAGAAGGGGCCGAGCACGGTGCTCTCGGTGACCGCGGTCTGGTGGTCGTGGGTGATGGCGTCCACCAGCATGGAGACGCCGAGCGTATCGGACAGGAGGATGAATTCCTGCCGCGTGCCGGTGCACATGTGCCCGGTGTCGGTGAGGAACTTGATGCCCGCTTCCCATTCCGCCTGGGTGGGGCGCACCTCGCGGATGAAATCGTGCAGGTGGCGGACGAGGGCCTCGCTGATGGCGCGGATGCGCGGGTCGGGCGCGTTGGCGACGCGCTCCAGCACGGCCTGCGTGATGGTGAACTGGTCGAAATTCCTCATGCGTGCCTCCCGTCGGTCTTGTCGAGGTCGGGCTCGCCAAGGCCGGCGAGCCACTCGGCGAGGCGCACGGTGGCGATGAAGTCGGCCTCGCCCTCGCCGCGCCCGATGATTGCGCCGTAGATCTCCCGCGTGAGGGTGGCGAGGGGCATGGCCATCTCGGCGGCGTGGCCGGCGCCGACGATGAGGTCGAGGTCCTTGGCCATCTGCCGGCAGGAGAAGGTGGAGTTGAAATCGCGCGTCTCGAGGCTCTTCGCCTTGTAGTGCACCATGGGCGAGCCCACCGCGCTGTTGGTGAGCACGTCGAGGATGTCCTGCCAGGCGAGGTTGCCCTTGCGGGCGAGCACGATGCTTTCGCCCATCATGGCCGCCGACACCGCGATCATCAGGTTGACGGCGAGCTTGGCGTAGCGCGCTTCCTCGGCCACGCCGAGATACTTCTGCGCGCGGGTGAAGTCCTTGGCCACCGGCTCGAAGGCGTCGAAGGCGGCGCGCGGGCCGGAGACGAAGCAGGTGAGGTTGCCGGTGTGGGCGATGGCGGCGTTGCCGGACACCGGGGCGCGCAGATAGGCGATGCCGTGGCCCTCCGCCGCCTCGGCCACCTCGGCCGACACGCCCGGGCTCACGGTGGAGGTCTCCACCAGGATCGCGCCCTTGCGCATGGAGGCGAACAGCGGCCCGTCGAGGGCGACGGCACGCAGCGCCCTGTCGTCGGGAAGCGAGGTGAAGACGATGTCGCGGCCGGCCGCCTCGGCCAGCGTCGCGGCCGGGGTGACGCCGTTGCCGGCGGCCTCGGCGATACGCTGCTGGTCGCGGTCGTAGCCGCAGATGTCGCGGCCGGCGGCGGCGATGCGGCCGGAGATGGGAAGCCCCATCTTGCCGAGGCCGATCCAGCCGAGGGTTTGGGTGTCTGCCATCATCCGCTCCTATGCCGCCTTGCCGAGGCCGAGCTCGTCCACGATGCGTGCGCCCGAGCGGGCGAGCCGCGCCAGCTTGTCGTCCAGCCCCTGCGCCAGCAGTTTGCCGTTCCGCTTCACGAAGCGTCCGGCGATCATCACCGCCTCCACGTCGCCGCGGCCCGCCTGCATCACCACCGTCGCCACCGGATCGTGCACCGGCTGCAGATGCAGGGCGCGGGCATCGATCATGGTGATGTCCGCCTGCTTGCCGGGGGCGAGGGAGCCGATGCGGTCGTCGAGGCCCAGCATGCGGGCGCCGTCGATGGTGATCCATTCCAGCGCCTGGCGCACCCGCACGGTGGAGGTGGCGGGAATGGCGCCGGTGTCGCGCCGGCTCTGGGCATTGTCGAGGGCGCGCTGCATGCCGAGCGCGATGCGCGCCACGCCCATCATGTCGCCGGCGAGCACGGATTCCAGGTCCACCCCGAGGGAGGGCGCCGCGCCGCGCGCCAGCAGCCGCCCGGTGACGGGGAAGCCGTGGCCCTGCGTCATCTCGTTTTCCGGCGTCACCGAGAAGGAGGCGCCGAGGTCCACGAGGCGGGCGAAGAGCTCGTCGGAGAGGTCGTTGCCGTGCACCACGTTGACCTTGGGTCCCACCAGCCCTTCGGCGATCAGCGTCTCCCAGCCGCCCGGCGTCTTCGCCGTGCCGCCGCCCTGGTGCATGGAGGCGACGAGGTCCAGCTCGCGGGCGAGGCGGAAGTCGGCGCGGGCCACGTCCATGGTGGAATAATGCGGGCCGAGGATGGCGAGGCCCAGCGTCATCAGACCGTCGGCGGAAGCGAACCGCCCGCGCCGCAGCCGCTCGATCTCGCCGCGCGGGTGCGGCACCTCGGAGAAATGCGGCTCGCCCGGCTGCGGGTCCGGCTTGGGCGAGCCGTGGAAGAAGGCGGCGCGGATGCCGCTCTCGGCGAGGGCGTCCACCGCCGCGTCAGTGTGGTCCGGGCTGGGATTGTTGTGGCACCAGTCCACGAGGGTGGTGGTGCCTGCATCCATCTGGCCGAGCGCGCCGACCAGCGTTGCGATGCCGATGTCATCGGGCCGGAAGCGGGTGGCGAGGCCGGCGTGCACCCAGCGGAAATATTCCAGCAGGGTCCAGTCGGCGGCGAGGCTCCGCAGCCCCGTCTGCCAGGTGTGCATGTGGGCGTTGACGAAGCCGGGCACGAGAATGCGCCCGCCCGCGTCCACCGTCTCGGCATCCTCGGCCGCGATCTGCGGCGCGATGGCGGCGATGCGCCCGCCTTCCACCAGCACGTCGCCGGCGGCAAGGTCACCCACGCTGCCATCCATGGTGAGGATGGTGGCGCCGGTGAAGAGGGTGCGGGAGGGGCGCGCCATGGCTCAGGCTGCCTCCTCGCGGGGGCCCGCGGCCGCCACCGGCCGCTCGCCGGCGAAGGCGCGGGCGATGAGGTCGCGGATGCCGTCGCGCGTCACCGGGCGGGGGTTCCAGTAGGGGTTCTCCACCGCCAGGTCGGCGGCCCGCTCGATGCCGTCCGCCGGCATGCCGATGTCGGCGAGGGCGCGCGGCACGCCCAGCGCCCGCACCAGATCGAACAGGCCCTGCGCCGCATCCGGCGCGCCCAGCGCGCGGGTAATGGCGGCCATGGCGTCGGGCGCGGCCGGCGCGTTGTAGGCCACCGCATGGGGCAGCACGATGGTGTGCGTCTCCGCATGGGGCAGGTTGAAGGTGCCGCCGAGGGTGTGGCAGAGCTTGTGGTGCAGCGCCATGCCCACCGCGCCAAGACAGCAGCCGCACAGCCACGCGCCGTAGAGCGCCTTGGTGCGTGCCTCCATGTTGGCGGGCTCGTGCACCAGAATGGGCAGCGCCGATGAGAGGGTGCGGATGCCGTCCTCCGCCATCAGCGAAATCACCGGATTGCGGTCGCGGGCGTAGAGCGCCTCCACCGCATGGGCGATGGCGTTGACGCCGGATGTGGCGGAGAGGGCGGCCGGCAGGGTGAGGGTGAGGTCCACGTCGTAGATGACCGCCTCGGGCAGCACGTCCAGGGAGCGGATGGTGGTCTTCCGCCCGTCCTGTGTCTCGCCGAGGATGGGGGTCATCTCCGAGCCGGCATAGGTGGTGGGGATGACCAGCTGCGGCACGCCGGTGCGCAGGGCGAGGGCCTTGCCGAGCCCGGTGGTGGAGCCGCCGCCGAGGGCGACCACGCAATCCGCATCCGCCGCCTTCAGCGCGGCGAGGGCGGTGTCCGTCACCTCCACCGGCGTGTGCATGGTGGCGCCGGAGAAGACGCCGGCGCCGAGCGGGCCGAGCACGCCGGCGAGCCGGGCGCCGGCCTCGGCCTGCTCCGGCGTGGTGAGGACGAGGGCCCGCGCCGCGCCGAGCCGCGCCACCTCGGCGCCGGCCTCGGCGAGGGTGCCGCGCCCGAACCGCACGCGGATCGGCAGGGCCTCGTAGGTGAAGGTCTCGATCATGAGGGCGTCCCTCTCACTTCGGCGGCGGGCCGCGGGCTCACTCGCCCGCCAGCAGCTCTCGGGCGGGGTGGGCGGCGGCGGTGCCGTCGGCCTCGGCGTCCAGCGGCGGCTCGACGAGATAGTCCACCTGGAACCGCGCGATGCGCAGGTCGGTCAGTTCCTGGCGGACGCGCAGGTGCTCGGGATGGGTGGCATAGGCCTCGAGCGCGGCATGGCTGGAGAATTCGGTCACCAGCACCACGTCGCAGGCGTAGTCGACGCCGCTCACGTCGAGGCCCACCTCGAGCAGGGTGAGGCCGGCGATGCGGCCCCTCAGCCCCTCGAAGGCGTCCTTGACCTTGCGGCGTGCGGCGGCGCGCGCCTCGGGCGTGTCGCCGCTCAGCCGCCACATCACGATGTGCCGGATTGGTCCCGTCATTGGCGTTTCCTCGACCCCCTTGGGGGGCTTATTGGACTTTCGTTGGACGGGAGTGTTGACTTGCGGACAGCGGAAATAAACCCGAAATTTCGGAACGCTCTTTTGCGTGGATCGGAAAAATGGATCGCCTGACCCAGATCGAGCTGTTCGTGAAGACGGCGGAGCTGCGCAGCCTGACGCGCGCGGCGGAGGCGCTGGGCATGTCCAATGCGGCGGCCAGCCGCCACCTCGCGGCGCTGGAGGAGCGCCTGTCCGCGCGCCTCGTGGAGCGCAACACCCGCCGCCTGTGGCTGACCGAGGCGGGGCAGGAATTCTACCAGCGCAGCGGCACGCTGCTCGCCGAGCTGGCCGAGGCGGAGGAGGCGGTGAACGAGCACACGCTGGCGCCCCAGGGGCTGCTCCGCGTGACCAGCTCCCTGTCCTTCGCCACCATCTATCTGGCGCCCATGCTGCCGGAGCTGCGCACGCTCTACCCCAAGCTCAACGTGCACATCGCGGTGGCCAACCGCTATCTCGACTTCATCGAGGCCGGCATCGACGTCGCCATCCGCACCCGCCTGCACGAGCCGGACACCAACATCATCGTGCGCCGGCTCGGCCGCATGCGCCGGGTGCTCGCCGCCTCGCCCGCCTATCTCGCCGAGCGCGGCCGGCCGAAGGAGCCGGCGGATCTCGCGCGGCACGACATGCTGGTCTACAACCTCGCCGCCGATCCGTTCTCGCTGCGCCTCACCAAGGGCGAGGTGGAGCGCACCGTGCGCATCACCGTCGCCCTCGACTGCAACGACGGCCAGGTGATCCGGCAGGCGGCGATTTCCGGCCTCGGCATCCTGGTGCAGCCGCTCTACATCGTTCAGGACGACATCGACGCCGGGCGGCTGGAGGCGGTGCTGCTGGACTGGCAGCTGCCCACGCTCACCATGAACATCGCCTTCCAGAACCGCGAGCGGCTGCCGGCCAAGATCCGGGTGTTCACCGACTTCCTGGTCAATTACGTGCGGCGGGCCTCCAACAGCGGAATCTGGTCCGCCTGAGCGGCGCCGTCAGGCCGGCGGATCTTGGGCGAGGCCGCGCCGTCGGGCCGGCGGGTTTTCACCGAGGCCGCGCCCGTCAGGCCGGCACTTTTTTGCTCGGGACGCGCCGTCAGGCCGGCGCTTTGGCCGGGCGCACGGGGCCGACGTCCACCTGGATCTCGTCGCCTTCCACCTTCAGCTCGTAGGGGTGGAGCGCGTTGCGCACGAGGTGGGTGGAGCACTTGCCGCTGTTGCAGTCGAAGCCCCACATGTGGTGCGGGCACATGAGGGTGGTGCCGTCGAACGTGGCCTCGGTCAACGGCATGTCGGCATGGGGGCAGCGCCCGCGATAGGCCTTCAGCTCGCCTCCTGCCGGCCAGACGAGCAGCACGCTCTTCTTGCCGATCTGGTAGAGGCCCATCGACCCCTCGCTCAAGGCAGTGGTGTGGCAGACGAACGTGAACGCCATGGCGGTGCGCCCTTGCGGATGGAGGTCAGCTCCTCTCAGCAAGTTGCGGGCCAGCACCCTGGAGCCGTTCCAGACGTGCAAGGCGCCGTTCCGGCGCCCGGATTGTCGCAAAGGCGACGCGTCTCAGGGCGTCGGAGCCGGGGCGACGTCCTCCTCCGCCCGCGACAGGGCGTCGTAGAGCCAGCGGCGCAGGTCTCCCGCGAACATGGCGCCGGCGACGCGCGCCACCTCGCGCCGGTTGTGGATGAAGCTGAGGGTCGGGATGGTGCTGATGCGGAAATATTCCGCCAGCTCCCGCTCGGCATCCGTATCCACCTTGGCGAAGCGCACGTGGGGCTCGAACTCCGCGGCGAGGCTCTCGAACACCGGCGCCATGGTCTTGCAGGGTCCGCACCAGTCCGCCCAGAAGTCGATGACGAGCGGGATTTCGCTCTCGCTGGTGTGGGCGGTGAAGCGCTCCGCGGTGAGCGCCATGGGCCGGCCGGTGAAGAGCGCCCCGCCACAGGCGGCGCAGACGAGACCCTTGGGGTCCTCTCCCGCCTCCGGCTTCGCCAGCGCGTCACAGGCGGGGCAGGCGATGGTGCGTGCGGTGCGCGCAGGGTGATCGGTCATGGCGCGGGCCTCGTGTCGTGTGTCGTCCGGCATTGCGGCTCGACGGTGCGCTGCAAGAACAGGACCGCTGCGACCCGCGATGGCGGAGGACCGGCGCCCCGTACCAAAGCGATCATTTCGGCGTGATGCGGGTCAGAGGGGGGCGCGATTTCAGGGTTGTCCTCGCCGCATCCCGGTACAACCAAGGGTGTCGTCGTCAGTTGGCGCAGCCTTGCATTTCAATGGCTCGGAGGCGTGCCCCTGCTTCTTGCGCGCCCCGAGCCGTCCGGGGTCCCGGGCGGGCTGCTCGCGTCCTGTTGCGTTGCACCCAACCTGGAACCACCCCAATGTGCGTCGCGTTACCACCGCCGTGACACCGTGTCGGTTGCGCCGATGACTGTTCAGCTCGGCAGGCCGCGGTTTCGATGACAGCCACGCCCGATCGCCGCCTGCGCCCCGCGGGAGCGGTCGCCTTCGTCGCGCAATTCGGGCCCTTCCGGCCTCGGTTGCCCGCTCGGACGAAAGGACGAGAGCCAGCCATGGACAGTCCCCTCGATACCCCGTCGGATCCCTCGGCTTCCGATGCATCCCCCAGCCGCCGCGACGTGCTGATCGCGGGCGCCACGACGGCCATTGCCAGCGCCATCCCGCTTGGGGCCGGCGCCGCGCCCGCCGCCCCCGCCCCGATGGCGGGGCAGGTGCCGGGAGCGGCCGCGCCGGTGCGTGCGCAGGTGTTGCTCACCGTCAACGGCGTGATCCGCGAGATGGAGGTGGACACCCGAACCAGCCTCCTCGATCTGTTGCGGGAGAGCCTGCACCTCACCGGCACCAAGAAGGGCTGCGACCACGGTCAGTGCGGCGCCTGCACGGTCATCGTGGACGGCCGCCGGATCAATTCCTGCCTCACCCTCGCGGTGATGCATGAGGGCGCCGCCGTGACCACCATCGAGGGTCTCGGCACGCCGGATGCGATGCATCCCATGCAGGCCGCTTTCGTGAAGCACGACGGCTACCAGTGCGGTTATTGCACGCCCGGGCAGATCTGCTCGGCGGTGGCGGTCGTCGCCGAGATCCGCGCCGGCGTGCCGAGCCACGTCACCCCCGATCTCACCGCGGCGCCGTTGATGAACGGCGAGGAGATCCGCGAGCGCATGAGCGGCAACATCTGCCGCTGCGGCGCCTATTCCAACATCCTCGATGCCATCACCGAAGTCGCGGAGCGACGGGCATGAAACCCTTCACCTACCAGCGGGCCACCTCGCCCGCAGAAGCCGCCGCTGCGGCCGCCGCCACCCCCGGCGCGCGTTTCATCGCCGGCGGCACCAACCTGCTCGACCTGATGAAGCTGGAGATCGAGCAGCCGGCCCATCTCATCGACGTCAACACCCTCGGCCTCGACCGTATCGAGCCGACCGCCGACGGCGGGCTGAAGATCGGGGCGCTGGTGCGCAACACCGACCTCGCCGCCGACGAGCGGGTGCGGCGCGACTATGGGGTGCTGTCCCGCGCGCTGGTGGCCGGCGCATCCGGCCAGCTGCGCAACAAGGCGACAACCGCCGGCAATCTGCTCCAGCGCACGCGCTGCCCGTATTTCTACGACACCGCGCAGGCCTGCAACAAACGTCACCCCGGCAGCGGCTGCGCGGCGCTCCAGGGCATCTCCCGCCAGCTCGCGGTGATCGGCGTCAGCGACCATTGCATCGCCACCCATCCGAGCGACATGGCGGTGGCCCTGCGCGCCCTCGACGCCACGGTCGAGACGGTGAAGCCGGACGGCTCGACCCGCAGCATCGCCATGGCGGACTTTCACCGCCTGCCCGGCGACACGCCGCACATCGAGACGGGGCTGGAGAGCGGCGAGCTCATCACCGCCGTTACCCTGCCCAAGCCGTTGGGCGGCACCCACGCCTATCACAAGGTGCGCGACCGGGCGTCCTACGCCTTCGCGCTCGTGTCGGTCGCGGTGGTGGTGCAGCGCGACGGCTCAGGCCGCGTGGCGGTGGGCGGCGTCGCCCACAAGCCGTGGCGGGTCGAGGCAGCCGAAGCCGAGATGCCGCGCGGCGCCAAAGCGGTGAACGCCCGCCTCATGGCGGAGGCGCGGCCGACGCCCGCCAACGCCTTCAAGGTCACTCTGGTGGAACGCACCCTCGGCGCGGTCCTGTCGGAAGCGAAGGGATAAGCCAATGCGCTTCGATACGCCCGCAGCCACAAATCCCATCGACCAGCTCAAGACCATCGGCCAGCCGCTGGACCGGGTCGACGGCCCGTTCAAGGCCACCGGCACCGCGCCCTATGCCTACGAGCGGCACGATGCGGCGCCCAACGCCGCCCATGGCTATCTCGTGGTCTCCACCATCGCCAAGGGCCGCATTACCGCCCTCGATGTCTCGGCCGCCGAGGCGGCGCATGGCGTGCGCGCCGTGGTGACCGCCGAGCGCGCCGGCAAGCTCGCCAAGGGCGACCACAACACGGCGAAGCTCCTCGGAGGTCCCGAGATCGACCACTATCACCAGGCCATCGCGCTGGTGGTGGCCGACACGTTCGAGCAGGCCCGCACCGCCGCCGGCCTCGTGCGCGTCGAATATGACCGCGAGGACGGCGTCTACGATCTGGAGGAAGCGCGCGCCTCCGCCGTCAAGCCGAAGAAGGGCGACGGCATGGGCGGCGCGGCCGACACCGCCACCGGCGATTTCGACGGCGCCTTCGCCGCCGCGCCGGTGAAGATCGATTACATCTACACGACGCCCGACCAGGCCCACGCCATGATGGAGCCGCACGCCTCCATCGCCGCGTGGGACGGCGACAGCCTCACCGTCTGGTCGGCCAACCAGATGATCGAGTGGGGTGTGAGCGACCTTGCCACCACCCTCGGCCTGCCGAAGGAGAAGGTGCGGCTCATCTCGCCCTATATCGGCGGTGGCTTCGGCGGAAAGCTGTTCCTGCGCGCCGACGTCGTTCTGGCGGCGCTCGGCGCCAAGGCGGCGGGCCGGCCGGTGAAGGTGGCCATTCCGCGCCCGATGATGTTCAACAACACCACCCACCGTCCGGCCACCATCCAGCGCATCCGCATCGGTGCGGAGGAGGGCGGGCGCATCACCGCCATCGCGCACGAGAGCTGGTCGGGCGACCAGCCGGACGGCGGCCTGGAGACGGCGGTGAACCAGACCCGCCTGCTCTATGCCGGCGCCCATCGCATGACCGCCATGCGGCTCGCCACCCTGCACCTGCCGGAGGGCAATGCCATGCGCGCCCCCGGCGAGGCGCCGGGCCTGATGGCGCTCGAGATCGCCATGGACGAGATGGCCGAGAAGCTGCGGATGGATCCCATCGCCTTCCGCATCCTGAACGACACTAAGGTGGATCCCGAGCACCCCGAGCGCCCCTTCTCCCAGCGCCAGCTGGCGGAATGTCTGCGGCTCGGCGGCGAGCGCTTCGGCTGGAGCCGCCGCCATGCCCGGCCGGGCGACGTGCGCGACGGCCGCTGGCTGGTGGGCATGGGCGTCGCCGCCGGCTTCCGCAACAACCTGCTGATGAAGTCGGGCGCGCGGGTTCGGCTCGACAGGACCGGCACGGTGACGGTGGAAACCGCCATGACCGACATCGGCACCGGCAGCTACACCATCATTGCCCAGACGGCGGCGGAGATGATGGGCGTGCCCATGGACCGCGTGGTGGTGCGCCTCGGCGATTCCAGCCTGCCGGCCTCGTGCGGCTCGGGCGGCCAGTGGGGCGCCAACAACGCCACCTCCGGCGTCTATGCCGCCTGCACCAAGCTGCGCGAGCAGGTGACGCAGAAGCTCGGCTTCAATTCGCAGGAGGCGCAGTTCACCGACGGCGTCGTGCGCGCCGGCAACCGCTCCATTCCCCTCGGCGAGGCGGCGGGTCCGGACGGCATGGTGGCGGAGGACGCCATCGAATACGGCGATCTTGCCAAGAAGTATCAGCAGTCCACCTTCGCCAGCCATTTCGTCGAGGTGGGCGTGGATGCCGCCACCGGCGAGACGCGGGTGCGGCGGATGCTGGCGGTGTGCGCGGCGGGCCGCATCCTCAACCCGAAGACCGCACGCAGCCAGGTGATCGGCGCCATGACCATGGGCGTTGGCGCGGCGCTGATGGAGGATCTGCACGTCGACAAGCGCCACGGCTACTTCGTCAACCACGACCTCGCCGGCTACGAGGTGCCGGTGCATGCCGACGTGCCGCACCAGGAGGTGATCTTCCTCGACGAGGTGGACCCCATCTCCTCGCCCATGAAGGCAAAGGGCGTGGGCGAGCTCGGCCTGTGCGGCGTGGGCGCGGCCATCGCCAACGCCATCTACAACGCCACCGGCGTCCGGGTGCGGGACTATCCCATCACCCTCGACAAATACCTCGATCGCCTCCCGCCTGTGGGGTGAACGGACCTCGAGCTGGCCGGCGCCATTCCCTCTCCTCGTCGGGGAGAGGGTCAGGTGAGGGGCGCGCGCCCTGTGCGCTCTCGCGGACGTGCTATCCCTATGCGCGCTCCGCCCCCTTCGCGCCGTCGTGCTCCGGCTTGACCGGAGCACCCATCGTGCCGCCGGAGCCGTTGGCCCGGCTCCTTGCTCGCCATTCGGGGCTCGCGCCCGGCGCAGGCATGGGCCCTCCGGTCCAGCCGGAGGGCGACGGTGTTCTCCGCGCTGTGGGGTGTCTCCGCGCTGGGTGAGGCTGGAAGGGGCGAGCGGTCCTGGCCACTTATCTTCTACCGTCGGCCCACTCTCCCGCCGTCGTGCTCCGGCTTGACCGGAGCACCCATCGTGCCGCGAGAGGCGGCGGCCCGGCTCTTTGCTCGGCGTTCGCGCCCGGCGCAGGCGTCGCCCTCCGGTCAAGCCGGAGGGCGACGGCGGTGGAGACCACAACGAAGCAGCACGCAAACCCCTCAATGGTCCAGGTCGCCCTGGGCGAAGAAGTGTTTGCGGATCTCCTGCGTGTAGCGCACGAACCGGGGCTCGCCCATCACCAGGAGGTCGCGCGGGCGGGGCAGATCGATGTCGTAGACGGCCTCGATGGTGCCCGGCCGGCTCGACATCACCACCACCCGGTCGGCGAGGAAGACCGCCTCCGGGATGGAGTGGGTGATGAGCAGTACGGTCTTGCCGGTGGCGTGCCAGATGCGCTGGAGCTCGGCGTTCATCTTCTCCCGCGTCATGGCGTCCAGCGCGCCGAAGGGCTCGTCCATGAGCAGCACGTCCGGGTCGTGCACCAGCGCCCGGCAGATGGCGGCGCGCTGCTGCATGCCGCCGGACAATTCCCACGGGAAGCGATCCTCGAAGCCGTCGAGGCCGGCAGTGTGGAGCAGCCGCTCGGCCGCCGCGCGATACTGCGCCACCGGCCGGCCGCGCATCTCCACCTGGAGCAGCACGTTGTCGCGCACCGTGCGCCACGGCAGCAACACCGGGCTCTGGAACACGATGCCCACCCCGTCCGGCGGCTCGCGCACCGCGACGCCGCCGATGGTGATGGAGCCGCTGGTCGCCGGCAAGAGGCCCGCCACCAGCTTCAGCAGCGTGCTCTTCCCGCATCCCGACGGGCCGACGATGGCCACGAACTCGCCCTTGGAGATCTTCAGGTCGATGGGCTTCAGGGACGGCACCGAGCCCGACCGCGTCCGGTAGGTCTTGGTGAGGCCGGCGATGGCGATGTGGTCGCCGCCGCCGGCGGCGCGGGGCGCCGGCTTCTCGGTCTTCATCTTGTGCAGCGTGGCCGTCACGGCAGGAACTCCAGGGTGAAGTAATCGTCCGCCTTGCCGCGCTGGGACGGCTCAAGGCCGCCGTACTGGGTGAGGATGTCGAGGGTCTCGTCCATCACCGCGGTCTTCATGCGGAAGGGGCGGGCGCCGGGATCATCGGCCGAGCGATAGAGCGCCTGCGAATACTGCAGGCTGCGCAGCTGCGCGTCGGGCAGGCCGATCTTGGGATAGGCTTCCAGCAGGATGGCCACGGCGGCCTTGGGGTCGCGCTCGGCATCCTCGACTGCGCGGGTGGTGGCGCGCATGAAGCGCTTCACCATGTCTGCCCGGGTCTTCAGCGTGTCCTGGTTGGCGACGATGCCGAGCGACACGAGGCTCACGCCCGCATCGGCGTAGCGCAGCATGGTCACCGGCTTGTTCATGATGTCCGGCAGGCGGGCGCCCTGCTCGGTGGTGAAGCCGATGAGCCCGTCCGCCTGGCCGTTCACCACGGCGTTGAGCTTCGTCTGGGCGTCGCCCGCCACCATCTTCACCTGGCCGTCGGCGATGCCGAGCTTCTTGAGGTAGAGCGGCCAGATGGGGGTGACGGCGTCGCCGGGCGTGAACATGATGGTCTTGCCGACGAGGTCCTTCGGCCCGTTGATCTTGCCTTCCGGCGCCACCACCGCGCCCGGCGTGCGCTGGAGCAGCACGCCCACGGTCTTCACGGGCGCGCCCTTGGCGGCGGCCTTGATCATCACCCCGATGTCGGCGAGGCCGAAGGTGGCCGTGCCCGCGCCCACCGCCTGGATGGTCACCGCCGAGCCGCGGCCTTCCTGGATCTCAAGGTCAATGCCCTCTTCCTTGTAATAGCCCTTCTTCAGGCCGAGCACGAAGGGGGCGTGCTCGCCATAGACGTACCAGTTGAGCATGAGCACCGCCTTGTCCGGCGCCTTCTCCGCCGGCTTGGCGGGGGCCTGGGCCATGGCCGGCAGCGCCGCCGCGGCAAGGCCGACGGCGAGAAGGCCGCGGACGAGCGCCCGCCGGACCGGCGAACTGGTAACGTTCGGACTTGGGACTTGCGCGCGTCGGGCGCACGGGCGCGGGGCAGCGTGATCTTGCCGGAACATGGTTTCCTCCACCGGTTGTTCTTGGTCTGATTGTCAGATCTTGGTCTTATGAGGGACGTTGCTTGGCCTGGTCGTCATTTGCCGTCGCCGCCGTCGGGCCGGCGCGAGGCGTGCCAGGGGATGAGCAGGTGCTCGATGCCGTCGAGCGCCATGAACAGCAGCACCCCCATCATGGACAGCACGAACAGCGCGGCGAACATGAGCGGCAGGTCGAAATTGCCGTTGGCCACCTGCAGCACATAGCCGATGCCGGAATTGGAGCCGACGAATTCGCCCACCACCGCGCCCACCACCGCCAGCGTGATGGCGACTTTCAGCCCGGCGAAGATGCCGGGCAAGGCGTGGGGCAGGCGGATGCGCACGAAGGTACGCAGCGGGCCGGCGCGCATGGAGCGGGCAAGGTCCAGCATCTCCTTGTCCACGCTCTTGAAGGCGAGGACGGTGGAGACCACCACCGGGAACACGCCGAGCAAAAAGGCGGAGATGACCTTGGGCAGGATGCCGAAGCCGAACCACACCACGAACAGCGGCGCCACCGCAATCTTCGGCACGCTCTGGGAGAAGACGAGGAGGGGATAGAGATAGCTCTCCACCGTCTTCGAGGAGGCGATGAGCATGGCGAGCGGAATGCCCACCAGCGCGCTCAGCAGGAAGCCGCCGAGGGTGGCGTAGAGGGTGGGCAGGGCCTCGCGCAGCAGCAGGGGACCCTGCGCCCACACCTGCTCCATCACCAGCGTCGGCGTGGGGATGAGATAGGGCGGGATGCGGAAGATGCGCACCGCGAGATCCCAGCCGATCAGGATCACCGCGACGAGGAGCAGCGGGCGCACCGCATCGGGGCTAGCCAGCTTGGAGAGGATGCTGGTGCGCGCCGTGGCAAGCATGGTGGTGTCGGTCATGGCCGCTCTCCTCAGACGACGCGCTGGTGCTGCTGGCCGAGACCGGCGATGCCGAGCCGGACCTCGGCGCCGCGCGCCAGATAGGTGGGAGGCTTCAGTCCGAGGCCGACGCCCGCGGGCGTGCCGGTGATGATGAGGTCGCCGGGCTGGAGCGTCATGAAGCGGCTGGCGTAGCTGACGATCTCGGCCACCGAAAAGATCATGTCGGCGGTGGAGCTGTGCTGGCGCATCACCCCGTCCACCTCGCACCACAGGTCGAGGGTCTGCGGGTCGCCCACCTCGTCGGCGGTCACCAGCCATGGGCCGAGGGGGCAGAAGGTGTCGTGGCTCTTGCCCTTGGTCCACTGGCCGCCGCGCTCCAGCTGGTGGGCGCGCTCGGACACGTCGTGGGCGATGCAATAACCGAAGACGTGGTCGAGCGCCTGCTCCAGCGGCACGCTGCGGGCGGTCTTGCCGATGACCACGCCCAGCTCCACCTCCCAGTCGGTCTTCTCCGCGCCCTCCGGCAGGCGGATGGCATCGTTGGGGCCGCACAAAGAGGAGGTGGCCTTGAGAAACAGGATGGGCTCGCCGGGGATGGGAAGGCCGCACTCGCGGGCGTGGTCGTGATAATTGAGCCCGACGCCGACGATCTTGCCGATGCCTGCGAGCGGACTCGCGAGCGCCACTTCGCCGGCCACGACGGGCAGCGATGCGGGATCGAGCGCGCGCAGGGCGTCCAGCCGAACGGGATCGGTGATGAGGGCGGCGTCAATATCGGCGACGACCGAGGAGAGATCGCGGACGCTGCCATCGGCGGAGAGGAGGCCGGGCCTTTCGGCGCCGGCCGCGCCATAGCGCAGGAGCTTCATGGGGTCAGCCTTTCGGGGATGCGGGCCTCGGCGGGCGCGGCGGCGCGCGACACCGGCCGGCGCAGTTCGGCGGCCTGGATGCGGTTTTCCAGCCAGTAGAGGCCGGGGTTGATGTCGGACGCGCCCTCGGCGAGCAGGGCGTCGAGCCGGCGCCCGGCCGCCTCCGCCTGGTCGCGGTCGAGGGCCTCCACGGTGAAGAGATATTGCTGGCGTCCCGGCCCGCCGGAATAGATCCGGCGCTCGGCCGTCATGATGCCGGAAATGGCTTCGTCCACCTCGTAGAGACCGCCCGAGAGCGTGCCGGACGTGTCCTCCGCCACGACCGCACGAACCATCCCCGCCAGCGTTTCGGCATCGGCCTTATGGTCGAACCGGCGCTGGAGGATGTAGGGGGCATAGCCCCCCACGGCGCCCGCGCGGCAATGGTTGCGATAGAGCGAGCGCACCGGATTGCGGAAGTGGGTGAGCGCCTCGCTGGTCCATGGCGTGGGGCGGTTGAGGGCGGCGAGATAGGCCTCGCTCCCCAGCACCTCGGGGCCGGTGGTCACGTAGCACATGAAGAAGCGCGGGCTGCCGAGGAGGGCGCGATAGCGCCGCCCCTCGATGAAGCCGGGGATGGAGACGCGCTCCGGCATGTGCTCGCAATTGTGCCATTCCTGATAGCGGAGCTCGTAGTCCGCATCGATGTCGGCCCAGAAGCCCATAAAGCCGAGGGCTGGGCCGAGGGCCTGGCCAAGGGCTTGGCCAAGGGCTTGGCCAAGGGCTTGGCCAAGGGCTTCGCCGAGATGGGGGGCGTCGCTTGTCATGGCGCCGGCGCCTCAAAACAGGCCGTCGCGGACTTCGTACCGCGTGGGCTTGCCGTAGATGGGGCCGCCCATCTCCACCCAATGGGCCACCCAGTCGATCATCCGGGCCAGCGGCACGTTGGGGTAGCCGAACAGCCGCTGGGCCTGGAAGGTGCTGTTGACCCAGCCGGTGGCCTCCTCCTCGCCCTCGAACACCGGCGCCTTGCCGAACTTCTCGCCGAAGGCATGGGCGATGGCCCGCACGCTCGCCTGCTCCGGGCCGCCGATGTTGATGGCGGAGGTGGGCACCGTGCAGTGCTTCAGGCAGCGCAGGATCTGCGCATTGGCGTCGCCCTGCCAGATGACGCTGGCATGGCCGGTGCGGATGGGGATGGGCTCGCCGCGATGGACCCAGCTGGCGATGTCGTGCAGCACGCCGTAGCGCAGGTCGATGGCATAGTTCAGCCGGGCGAGGCGGCCGGGCGTGCCATGGATGTGGGAGCCGTATTCGAACGCCCGCTCGCGGCCGACACAAGAGTTGGCATAGTCGCCCACGGGCCGCGGCTGCACCCGCTCGTCCCAGCCGTTATGGGCGACGACGCCGAACGGATAGACGCACAAGGTGGAGAAGGCGACGATCCGGCTGTCGCGGAAGTGCGAGGCGACGGTGGCGGGCACATTGGTGTTCATGGCCCAGGCGAAGGAGGGGTCCTCATTGGTGCCGAACTTCTTGCCGGCCATGTAGACCACGTTCTTCACCTTGGGCAGCTCGGCCACCGCCTCGGCGTCCAGCAGGTCGCAGCGGATGGTCTCGATGCCGAAACCTTCCAGCTCCTCCCGCGAGCCCTTCTCCGAGAAGCGGGCCACCCCGATGACCCTTTTCTCCGGCGCGGCCCTCTTGGCCATGCGGGCGAGGGAGGGGCCGACCTTGCCGGCGACCCCGAGCACGATGATGTCCCCCTCCAGGGTGGCGAAGTCGTCCACCAGCCCCTGGGTGGGCCGGGAGACCAACTCCTCGAGCTGCTCCTCGGTCTCGATGAGGTCCGGCACGGTGTCGAAGGTCAGGCGTTCACTCACAAGTCCGCTCCCATGTCGCCGACAGGTCTCGAAACGGCACCCGGAAAGGTGGTCCACGCGCACCGGTAGGGCGGGTGAACTGCCCCGAACGGCGCATGCCACGGGGATCCGACCTGCTCATTAAGCGGGTAACGTCGTTACCCATACTTATAGGGCTAGATAGGTAGAAAGTCGGAGTCAAGGGGTGATTTCTGCCGCTAGTGGTCGATTTTGCGGGTCTTCCGGCCTTGCCACGCTCCAAATCATGGCTAACATCGTTATCAGTTGATGCGTCGCGCGTTGAAGGTGATCGAGATGGCGAAAGTTGCGGCCGGCAGCCGACCGGAGAAGATCGACGAGACGATCGTCTCGGTAGAGCGCGCCTTCGACATCATCGGCATGCTGGCCGACTGCGTGGACGGCATGCCGCTGGCGGAGATCGCCCGGCACCTCGATCTCAACAAGGCCATCGTTTCCAAGCTTTTGAACACGCTGGAATCGCAGATGCTCGTGTGGCGCGACGAGCGGGCCCAGCGCTATTACCTCACCTACCGCATCAGCAACCTCGGCCTGCGCCACCTGCAGACCAGCCGCCTTTTGGACCAGTGCTCGGCCGCCTTGCGCCAGTTGGCGGAAGAGACCGGCGAGCTGGTGCGCCTCGCCATCGTCGAGCCGGGCGGCCAGCGCATCGTGTGGGTGCAGTCCTTTGCGGGAAGCAAAAGGTCCCTGCGCATCGACCCCAATTACACGCTGGAGATCGGCCTCCACACCCACGCCACCGGCAAGGCCTGGCTCTCCACGCTGCCGTTCGCCGATGCGCTCAAGCTCATGATGCATCAGGGTATCGAGGCCTCCACCAGCCATTCCAAGACCTCCATTTCCGACATCCGCGCGGAGTTGGAGGAGGCGGCACGCCGGGGCTTCGCCCTGAGCTATGAGGAGAACGAGCTGGGCGTCGGCGCGGTGGCCGCGCCCATCCTCGCCTCGACGCTGGGCGGCGCGCCGGAATGCGTCGGCGTGGTGAGCCTTGCCGCCCCCACCAACCGCATGAGCCGGGCGGATCTGGAAAGCTGCGGCTCCTTCGTGATGGCCACCACCCGACGCCTGGGCGAGACCTGGCCGCTGGAGGCGCGGGCCCGCAGCGGTGCCTTCCCGCGCATGGTGGAATAGCTCAAGCCCCCTTCTGAAAGGCAGATCCATGAGTGCGAACGCACCGACGCGGGTGCGGCTGGCCGAGGCCGCCGTGAGCGAGCGCGCGGCCCATCTGCGCATGCCGTTCCGCTTCGGCGTCGCCACGCTGAGGGAGGCGCGCCAAGCCGTGCTGACGGTGCGGATCGAGGCTGCGGACGGGCGCAGCGCCCACGGCATAGCCGCCGAATGCCTTCTGCCCAAATGGTTCGATAAGAACCCGGAGCTCTCCAACGACGACAATGTGGAGCAGCTGCGCACGTCGCTCGCGGTGGCACTGGAGCTCTACGGCGCGCTTGGCGCCGACACGCCATTCGGACTCTCGGCGGCGGTCTATGGCGCCCAGCAGGCGCGGTGCGCCGCACTGGGGCTCAATCCGCTGGTGGCCTCCTACGGCCCGGCGCTGGTGGACCGCGCCATACTTGACGCCCTGGGGCGGATGCTCGGCCTGTCCTTCGCCGCCATGATCCGCGGCAATCTGGCAGGTATCACCGTCACCTCTGGACTCACGCCCGACCTCGATGGGTTCGACTTGCCCCGGTTTCTGGCCCATCTGCAGCCTACCGACACCATCGGAGTGCGCCATACGGTGGGCCTGGTGGATCCCCTCACTGCCGCCGATCCGCGCGAAGGGCCGCCGGACGGGTTGCCGCAAACCCTTGAAGAGGTTGTTAAAACCTACGGCTGCCGGTACTACAAGCTGAAGGCGGGCGGCGACATGGCGGCCGATCTCGATCGCCTCACCCGCATCGCCGGCGTGCTGGATGCCACCGCCGGCGAATACCGGGCGACCCTCGACGGCAACGAGCAATATTCCGACGTGGACGGCATCGTCGAACTTTGGCGGCGGATGGCCGAAACGCCTGCATTGGCACGGCTTTGTGCGTCCATTCTCTATATCGAGCAGCCCATCAGCCGCACTGTCGCGTTGGAGCGGCAGGTGGGCCTGCTGGCCGCCGAAAAGCCCGTCATGATCGACGAATCCGACGCCACCCTGGATGCCTTCCCTCGCGCCATCTCATTGGGATATAACGGGGTTTCCAGCAAGACTTGCAAGGGCTTCTACAAGTCCATCCTCAACGCCGCCCGCATCGCCAGGCGCAACGCGGAATTGGGCGAGTCGCGATTCTTCCTTTCCGCGGAGGACCTTTGCACCTGGGCCGGCATCAGTACCCAGCAGGATCTGGCGTTGGTTGCCCTGCTTGGCCTCACCCATGTGGAGCGGAACGGCCACCATTATCTCGACGGCATGTCCTTCGCCCCCGACGCCGAGCAGGACGCCTTCGTAAAGGCCCACCCGGATCTCTATGCCCGCACGCCCGGCAAACCCGCGCGGTTGCTCATTTCCGGCGGCATGCTGGCCATCGGTTCCCTGGATTGCCCAGGCTTCGCCGTCGGCGTTCCGCCGGCCGGGATCGATCAGACGAAGCCGTAGAGGCGGGCGGGATTGGCCACGAAGATGGCGTGCCGCGTCGCCTCATCCGCCGCATCGAGCCCCAGCCGGAGGGCGCGGTCGAGGCTGTCGGGCATGTGCTCGAACATCTCGGTATGCGGCCAGTCGCTCGCCCAAAGCAGGCGGTCGGGCCGCACCGCGACGAGCGCCGCTATATAGGGCAGGAGGTCGGCGTAAGGTCCTGCAATGGAGAGGTAAGTGAGCCGGTAGGGGGCCGACAGCTTCACGAAGATGTTGCCCTCCGCCATAAGCTCCAGCAGGTCGCGGAACGGGCCGCTTTCGAGCGGAAGGCCGGGGGTGAGAAATCCGAGATGGTCGAGCACCACCGGGACCGGCGAGCGGCGCACCAGCGCGCCAAGCCCGGCCTCGGTGGCGAGCGTGACCTGAAGCTGGATGTGCCAGCCGAGCGGCGCGATCCGCTGGGCGAGGCTGTCGAAATCATCGAGCGAGAGACCGCCGGGATTGCGGCGGTTGATGCGGATGCCGCGCGCCCCCATCCGGTCGAGCTCGGCCAGGTCTGTATCAAGGATGGCTGGCGGCACCACCACCACGGCCCGCAGCCGCGCAGGGTCTGAGGCCAGCGCTTCCATCAGTGCCGAATTGTCGGTGCCGTAGACGCTGGGCTGCACCAGAACGGCGCGGTCGATGCCGAGAGCGTCCATCACCTTGCGATAGTCTGCCAGCCGCGCCTCGCGCGGCGTGTAATTGCGCGTCGGGGAAAGCGGAAAGCGGCCGAGGGGGCCGAAGACGTGCATATGGGTGTCGCAGGTCCCCCGCGGCAGCGCGCGCCCCGCCGGTGCCGCATCCACCGGACGCGGCGGCAGGCACAGCGGCGGAGGCTCACTCACGGCGTGCCGGTCCGCGGGCGGCGCAGGAAGTCGAAGTCGCATCCTTCGTCAGCCTGCAGCACGGTCTCCGCGAAGAGCCGCGCATAGCCGCGCGCCGGCAGCTCCGGCCCGGCAGAGGGGAGGGCGGCGCGCCGGTGCTCCAGCTCCTCCTCGGCCACCAGCAGGTCGATGCGCCGGCCGGCGGTGTCGAGCCGGATCATGTCGCCCGACTGCACCAACGCGAGGGGGCCGCCCACCGCCGATTCGGGGGTCATGTGCAGCACGATGGTTCCGAAGGCGGTGCCGCTCATGCGCGCATCGGAAATGCGCACCATGTCCTTCACGCCCTGCCGGCCGAGCTTCTTGGGGATGGGCAGGTAGCCGGCCTCCGGCATGCCCGGTGCGCCTTTGGGGCCTGTGTTGCGCAACACCAGCACGTCGTCCGCGGTGACGTCGAGGTCGGGATCGTCGATGCGGTTGGCCATGTCGCCCACCGATTCGAACACCAGCGCGCGCCCGGTGTGCTGAAGCAGCCGCTCGGTGGCCGCCGCCTGCTTCAGAATGGCGCCGCCGGGCGCGAGGTTGCCACGCAGGAGCACCATGGAGCCCTGCGGCTTGATGGGGTTGCTGCGCGGACGGATGACATCCTGTCCCGGAACGTCCTCGGCTGCTTCGACGCTCGCCCTCAGCGGCGCGCCGGTGATGGTGGGGACGTCGAGATCCACGAGGTCACCCAGTTGCTCCAACAGCTTGGGCACCCCGCCAGCGTGGTGGAAATGCTCCATGTAATGGGCGCCGGACGGCTTCAGATCCACCAGCACCGGCACGGCGCGCCCGATCTCGTCGAGGACGTCGAGGGACAGGGCGTGGGGCGTGCGCCCGGCGATGGCGGACAGGTGGACGATGCCGTTGGTGGAGCCGCCGATGGCCTGCATCACCACCATGGCATTGCGGAAGCTCGCGGGCGTCAGCAGATCGCTCGGCCGCGGGCCGCCGTCCACCGCCAGGCGCGCCGCCGCCTTCCCGCTCGCCTCGGCCAGACGCACACGCTCGGCATGGGGCGCGGGAATGGTGGCGCTCATGGGCAGGGAAAGGCCCAGCGTCTCGGTGATGCAGGCCATGGTGGAGGCCGTGCCCATTACCATGCAGGTGCCGACGGAAGGGGCCAGGCGGCCGTTGACCGTGTCGATCTCGGCCTCGTCAATCTCGCCGGCGCGGTGGGCGCTCCACAGGCGGCGGCAGTCGGTGCAGGCGCCGAGCACCTCGCCGCGGTGGTGGCCCACGACCATGGGTCCGACGGGCACCACGACGGTTGGCAGATCCACGCTCGCCGCCGCCATGATCTGCGCCGGAAGGGTCTTGTCGCACCCGCCGATGACGACGACCGAATCCATGGGCTGGGCGCGGATCATCTCCTCCGTGTCCATAGCCATGAGATTGCGCAGGAACATGGAGGTGGGGTGGGCAAAGCTCTCGTGGATGGAGATGGTGGGGAACACCATGGGCATGGCACCCGCCAGCATGACGCCGCGCTTCACCGCTTCGATGAGCTGTGGCGCGTTGCCGTGGCAGGGGTTGTAGTCGCTGTAGGTGTTGGTGATGCCGACGATGGGGCGCTCCAGCGCGTCGTCGGAATAGCCCATGGCCTTGATGAAGGCTTTCCGCAGGAACAGCGCGAACCCGTCGTCGCCATAGCTCGTCAAGCCCTTCCGTAATCCGCGCGCCATCCTCGCCTTCCTTGTGCCGATCATCCGCCGACGTTGAGCGGACAATTGGCTCACCCTTCCCTATTGTCAATAATGAATGCGTCTTGTCCGGTATCATCCGGCAGTTTTGAGATTCTCTCGCAGATATTATTGACAATATGGTTCCCCGCCCGCACTCTCCGGCCAAAATCAGAATACGCAGCAGGGAGGAGCGGAATGGGACGTCTTCGCAACAGAAGCAGGGTGGCGCTTACAGCGCTGGCCGTGTGTGGTGGAATGCTCGGCGCCGGGGTGGGTGTCGCCTCCGCCCAGACCCAGATCACCATGTGGAGCAACTGGCCGGATGAGCCGGCCAAGAAGGACTGGGTCTCCGCCCGGGTCCAGGAGTTCGAGGCGGCCAATCCGTCCTGCCAGGTGAAGCTCAGCTTCATCCCCAAGGCCGACATCTACACCCAGGCCAAGTCGGCGGTGCGCACCGGCCAGGCGCCGGACATCTTCTACATGGAGCCGGACCAGCCCGAGTTCCTCGCCGGCGGCTTCCTCGAGCCCCTCGACGACTACATCGATGTTTCCGCCATTGAGGATTGGGCCAAGCCCGCCTGGACCGCCAAGGGCAAGGTGCATGCGGTGCCGGTGGAGGCGTACACGCTGGAGCTCTATTACAACAAGGACCTCGTGAAGAAGGTGGGCGTCGACGTGCCCGCCTCTTACCAGCTCACCCAGGCCCAGTTCGCCGACCTCGTGAAGAAGGGCGTTGCCGCCGGCATCACCCCTGTGTCGCAGGGTGTCGGCGACCGTCCCTTCCCGGGCGGCCAGCTGCTGTTCGAGAGCCTCCTGCGCAAGCTCGGCAAAGACGACTACGGCAAGCTCCTCTCCGGTGAACTGTCGTTCAAGGACCCGCGGGTGGTGGAGGTCATGACCTGGGTGAAGGGCCTCGTGGACGACGGCGCCTATCCCAAGAGCTTCTCGACCCTCAAGCTCGGCGAGTCGCACTTCTATTTCTATAACACGCCGGGTGCGCTCACCTTCCCCGACCCGAGCTGGTTCACCGGCCGCGCCTTCGCGTCGCCGGAGAAGGGCGGCATGCCGGAAGGCTTCCCGCTGGGCATCATGCAGTTCCCGGCCATGGACAAGGGCGCCTGCCCCACCTGCAAGACGCTGGCTGTGTCCGGCAGCTTCGTCATGTACTCGCGCAGCAAGAACAAGGAATGCGCCGGCAAGCTCCTGAAGTCGATGGCCAACGTGACCAACGGCACCAAGTGGGTGAGCCAGGTTTCGCTGCAGAGCGGGCTCAAGTCCGATCCGGACAAGATCGAGAGCCCCCACAAGGCCTATTTCACGGACCTCAATGCCCGTAACACGGGTGTCCAGTACTTCTTCGGCACACCGCTGCTCCACTACCGGGCCAAGTGCGCCGAAACCTATGTGCAGGTCATGAACAACGCTTTCCCCGCCGGCCTCATCAGCGTCGCCGACGCGGCGGACAAGATGGACGCCGCCTGCCTCAAGAAGTGACAATGACGGACCTTGCCACCCTGAAACCCAAGAGCCGGGAGGAAGCGCAAGCTTCCTCCTCCGTTCTCGCCGATCCGCGTCGGGCGACGCGGCTGGTCCTGGCCATCTTCCTCGGCCCGGGGCTCATCGTTTACGCGGCGCTGACGGCCTATCCGGCCTTCCGCACCATCTTCGACAGCTTCTTCCACATCGAGGGCATGGAGACGACCTTCGTCGGCCTCGCCAATTATGTGGAGCTGATGGGCGACGAGACGTTCTGGATCGCGGTGCGCAACACCTTCATCTGGTCTTTCATCGCGCCCGTGCTCGATGTCGCGACGGGTCTTCTCCTCGCCCTCGCCCTCTACGCGGGCGTGCCTTTCGCGCGCTTCCTCAGGGTGGCGTGGTTCACCCCGGTCCTCCTGTCCTACGTGGTCGTCGCGATCCTGTGGATGTGGATCTACAATTACGATTGGGGTGTCGTGAACGTGATGCTGCGCGCGGTCGGGCTCGGCGACCTCGCGGCCTCATGGCTGGGCGATCCAAACCTCGCGCTGGGCGCGCTCATCGTCACGCACGCCTGGAAGTGGGCCGGCTTCAACATGGTGGTGTGCCTCGCCGCCATCCATTCCCTGCCGCGCGAAGTACTTGAGGCGTCCGAGCTCGACAATTGCGGCTGGGGCGCGAAGCTGCGCTACGTCATCATCCCCATGCTGCGGCCGACGCTGCTCAGCCTCTACATCCTCGCCTTCATCGGCAAGATGAAGATCTTCGACCTCGTCTGGATCATGACGCAGGGCGGGCCGCTCTGGGCCACCGAGACCGTCTCCACCTACGTCTACAAGCGGGCGTTCAACTGGAACACCTTCGACCTCGGCTATCCCTCCGCCATCGCCACCGTGTGGTTCCTGGTGGTGTGCGCCTCCGTCCTCATCCTCAACCGCGTGCTCGCGTCCAAGGACCGGCTGGAGTACTGACATGAGCCAAACCGCCGTCCTCGACGCCGGGCCGCGCCCCTCGGAGGGATCGCCGCGCCCCCTGCCGCGCTTCTTTGGCCGCGGCGCCCTCGCCTTCGTGCTGGGCGTCTACACCATCTATACGCTGGGTCCGTTCCTGTGGCTCGCCACCATGTCGGTGCGCACCACGGCGGAGATCAGCGCTGCTCCCTACGCCTGGCCCAGTACCTTCCACTGGGAGCAGTACCGCTCGGCCTGGGTGGATTCGGACTTCGCCATCTATTTCTGGAACTCCACCCTCGTGGTGGTGGGTGCGGTGGCGGTGGTGACGCTGATCGGCGCAGCCGCGGCCCATGCGCTGGCGCGCTATCGCTTCCGCGGCAACCGGCTGATCTATGCGGTCCTGTTCTCCTCCATCATCTTCCCGCCGCAGATCACCTTGATCTCGCTCTATCAGATCCTGGTGGAATACAATCTGTACAACAGTCTTCTGGGCCTCGCCCTGGTCTATGTCTCGCTCCAGCTGCCGCTCACCGTCTATCTGCTTGAAGGCTTCTTCGCCCGCATTCCTCAGGACCTGTTCGACGCGGCGAAGATGGATGGCTACGGCGACCTCGAGATCTTCTGGCGCATCGTGCTGCCGGTGGGCATGCCGGCCATCGCCACCACGCTGATCCTCAATTTCATTCAGCTGTGGAACGAATTCCTGTTCGCGGTCGTGCTCATCACCGATCCCGACAAGCGTACCCTGCCCATCGGCATCCGCGCCTTCATGGGCGACCATTTCCAGGACATCGGAATGATCGCCACGGGCGTGATGGTGTCGGTCATCCCGGTGATCGTCGCCTATGTCTTCTTCTCCGAAAAACTCATTCGCGGCATGACAGCCGGCGCCATCAAGTGAGGCTCAAATGGCCGTCGTCAGACTGGACAAGATCGTCAAGCGCTATGGCCTCACCGGGCCGACCGTGGTGGAGAACGTCGACCTCAATATCGCCGACGGCGAGTTCATGGTGCTGCTTGGCCCCTCGGGCTGCGGCAAGTCCACCACGCTGCGCATGATCGCCGGGCTCGAGACCATCTCGGGTGGCACGCTCTCCATCGACGGTCGGGTGGTGAACAACGTGCCGGCCAAGGACCGCGACATCGCCATGGTGTTCCAGTCCTACGCCCTATATCCGCACATGAGCGTCGCCGACAATCTCGCCTTCGGCCTGCGGCGTCGGGCAATTCCGGCGGCCGAAATCGAGCGGCGGGTGAAGGGAGTGGCCGACATCCTGGGCCTCGCCCCGCTGCTCGCCCGGCGCCCCGCTGCGCTGTCCGGCGGCCAGCGCCAGCGCGTGGCGCTCGGCCGGGCCATGGTGCGCGAGCCACAGGTGTTCCTGTTCGACGAGCCCCTGTCGAACCTCGATGCGGCGCTGCGCGTCAACACCCGCTCGGAGATCATCAAGCAGCACAACCGCCTCGGCTCCACCATGATCTACGTGACCCACGATCAGGTGGAGGCGATGACCATGGGCACGCGCATCTGCGTGATGAACGCCGGCAAGGTCGCGCAGATCGGCGCCCCGCTGGAGGTTTACTGGCAGCCGGCCAACACCTTCGTCGCCCGCTTCCTTGGCTCGCCGCCCATGAACCTGATGCCGGCAACGCTTTCGCCGGGGAACCGCCGCGCCACCAGCCCCGCCCTCGACGCGCCGCTCGGCCGCTGGTCCCACGCGACGCTGGCGACCTATGCGGGCAAGACCGTGACGCTTGGCGTGAGGGCCGAGGACCTCGGCCTGGAGAAGCCGGCGGGCGAGGCCGTCGGCGCCATCCGCGGCCGCACCGTCGCGGTCGAGCCGCTCGGTGCCGAGACTCTGCTTCTGCTGGACATCGGTGGCGGCACGGAGATCACCGCCCGCCTGCCGCGCCAGGTGGAGGCCTTTCTCGACCAGGAGGTGGAGTTGTTCTTCCGCCCCGAGGCGGCCTACCTGTTTGACGCCGAGACCGGCGATGCCATCGCGCCAGCGGCAGATTCTGCCACCGTGGTCAGCGCCGCGGTGAAGCGGAGGACCCATTGATGGCGCCGCTCAGGGTCGGCCTCATCGGCGCCGGCTGGGTCACGCAGCATCACCTGCGCGGCTGGCAGGAGATCGGCGATAAGGCGCGGGTCGTGGCCATCGCCGATCCCTCCTCAGCGCGGGCGGCCGAGCGCGCGGAGGCCTTCGCCATTCCTGCCGTGTTCGACAGCGCCGAGGCGATGCTCGCGGCCGGCGGGCTCGACGCGGTGGACATCGCCGCGCCGCGCGCCGTCCATGCCGATCTGGCGCGGCTGGTTGCCCGACACGGTCTGCCCATCCTGTGCCAGAAGCCGCTGGCGCCGACGCTCGCCGAGGCGGAGCGCCTCGTCGCCGACATCGGCGGACAGGTGCGCCTGATGGTGCACGAGAACTGGCGCTTCCGCGCCTATTACCGCCAGGCGGCGGCATGGCTGCGCGACGGGCGCATCGGCGCCGTCCGGGGCGCGGCGCTGACGCTGGTGACCAGCGGCACGGTGCCCGATGCGGACGGCCGGCTGCCGGCGCTGGAGCGCCAGCCCTTCATGGCGGGGGAAAGCCGCATGCTGGTGGCCGAGGTGTTGATCCATCATCTCGATACCTTGCGCATGCTGCTCGGGCCCCTGAAGGTCGAGGCGGCCGCATTGACCCGCACCTCGCCGGCGCTCAAGGGCGAGGACGGCGCGGTCATCCACCTTTCGGGCGGGGCGGGCGTCGGCGTCAGTGTGTTCGCCACCTTCGCCGCACACGGGGCCCCCCCGCAGCAGCGCGATCAGCTTCTGGTGGTGGGACGGGAGGGCGCCATCCGTCTCGACGGCACCGCGCTTGAGCTCAGCGGGTCGCAGCCGGAACGGCTTTCCTACGACGCCGATGCGACGTATCTCGGCTCCTACGCGGCGACCATCGCCCATTTCGTGGAGTGCCTTGCCAGCGGTGCGCCGTTCGAGACCGCACCCGAGGACAATCTTGAAACCCTGCGGCTGGTGGAGGATTGCTATCGTCTGTCGGGATTCGAGCAGGAAGGCAGGAGCGCGGCATGAGCGAGGCGTCCCTTATCGCCTCACGGGTGGACGAGCAGGCGGAGATCATGCGCCGCATCGAGGAGGACATCATCTTCGGCCGCCTCGCTCCGGGCTCCCGTCTGGTGGAAGACACGCTGATGGCCCGCTACGAGGCCTCGCGCCACTACGTGCGGCAGGCTCTGGTGCAGCTGGAGCGCACCGGCATCGTGCGGCGCGAGAAGAACGTGGGCGCCACCGTGCGCTCCTATTCGCCGGAGGAGGTCCGCCAGATCTACGAGGTCCGTGAGATGCTGACGCGGCAGGCGGCCCTGAAGATCCCGCTGCCGGCGCCTAAGGCGCTGGTGGAGCAGCTCAGGGCGATCCAGGCGGATTATGCCCGCCATGCCGAGACCGGCGACCTGCGCGGCATGCACGAGACGAACGACGCATTCCATCTCGTGCTGTTCTCGGGCTGCGGCAATCCCTATCTGGTGCAGACGCTTCAGGACTATATGGGCCTCACGCTCCCCATGCGGGCGAAGAACCTCGCGGACCGGGATGGCCTGACACTGTCGCTGCGCCAGCACGAAATCATGATCGAGCTGCTCCAGGGCACCGACAGCTGGGCGCTGGCGCAGCTGTGCGTCGATCACATGCAATACAGCAAGGCGGATTATCTGGAGCGCGCTGCCAAGGGCGCGCTCTGCGCGAATGCGTCCCACGGCATCGCCGATTGAGCCGCCGGGACAAGGAAAGGATCAGGTCATGGATCTCGGGTTGAAGGGCAAGACCGCGCTGGTGCTCGGCGCCGGCGGCGGCCTCGGCAGCGCCATCGCCGCGACGCTGGCGCGCGAGGGGGCGAAGGTTGCGCTGGGCGATATCGACGAAAAGGCGCTGGCCCGCGTCCAGGACACCATCGCGGGCGAGGGCGGTACCGCTTTCGCCCTCAAGTTCGATCTCTCCGACCTCGCGGGCATCGCCGCGCGCGTGGCGGAGATCGAAGCCGCCCTCGGCCCGGTGGACGTCCTCGTCAACAACACCGGCGGCCCGCCCCCGACGCCGGCCTCGGGGCAGGACCCAGCCCTGTGGACGAAGAGCTTCGGCGAGATGGTGCTCTCCGTCATCGCCCTCACCGATGCCGTGCTGCCTGGCATGCGGGCGCGCAAATGGGGGCGGATCATCACCTCCACATCGTCCGGCGTTGTTGCACCCATCCCTAATCTTGGAATCTCCAACGCATTGCGCCTCTCCCTCGTCGGCTGGTCCAAGACCCTCGCCCGGGAAGTGGCGCGCGACGGCGTCACCGCCAACATCGTGCTGCCCGGCCGCATCGCCACAGACCGCATCAAGTTCCTCGACGCCAAGAAGGCCGAGCGCGAGGGCCGCACGGTGGAGGAGGTCTCCGCCGAGAGCACCGGCTCCATCCCGGTGGGCCGCTACGGTGATCCGCAGGAATATGCGAGCGTCGTGGCCTTTCTCGCCAGCGCGCCAGCCTCCTATCTCACCGGCTCGGTCATCCGCGTGGATGGCGGCCTCATCGCCAGCATCTGAAATCGGGCTCGTCATGCTTCTCGATGCCACTGCCTCCGGGCTGTTTCCCATCGCTCCCACGCCGTTCACCCCCGACGGGGCGATCGACGAGGGCTCCCTCGATACCCTGATCGCCAAGTACCTGGAGGCCGGCGCCACCGGCGTCACCGTGCTCGGCATCATGGGCGAGGCGCCCAAGCTGGAACCGGAGGAATCGCTCGCCGTCACCGCCCGCTTCATCGCCGGCTTCGGCCAGCTGCCGGTGATCGTCGGCGTCTCGGCGCCGGGCTTTGCCGCCATGCGCTGGCTCGCCCGCGCCGCCATGGACAAGGGCGCCGCCGGTGTGATGATCGCACCGCCGCCAGCGCTGCGCACCGACGACCAGATCACCGGCTATTATCGCCAGGCCATCGAGGCCATCGGTGCCGACATCCCCTTTGTGATCCAGGACTATCCGCTCACGCTCACCGTGCAGATGACGCCTGGCGTGATCCGCCGCATCGTCGAGGAAAATCCCTCCTGCGTGATGCTGAAGCATGAGGACTGGCCGGGCCTGGAAAAGATCTCGGCCCTTCGGAATTTCCAGAAGGAGGGCAAGCTCAAGCCGCTCTCCATCCTCACCGGCAACGGCGGACTGTTCCTCGACTTCGAGATGGAACGCGGGGCCGATGGGGCGATGACGGGCTACGCCTTCCCCGAGATGCTCGGCGACGTCGTTCGTCTTCAGAAGGCGGGCGAGCGCGACGCGGCGCACGATCTGTTCGACGCCCATCTGCCCCTGCTGCGCTACGAGCAGCAGCAGGGCGTCGGTCTCGCGGTGCGCAAATATGTGCTGATGAAGCGCGGCTTCATCGCCTCCGACGCCCAGCGCAAGCCCGGCTCGGCGATCACGGCGGCGGCGCGGGCGGAGGTGGACTATCTCCTCGCCCGCCTCGCCCGGCACGATCCGCGGGCCGCGGCCATCGCCTGATCCCGGCTGCTCCGGCAGAAACTATGGGCGGGGCCTCATGCTCCGCTCGCCTGCCGCGTCATCTCCTCCTGGATCCATGCGGCGAGGCGCTTTACGTCGCTCCGGGTGCGCAGGTGCGGGGCGATCCACAGGCTGAGTTCGTGCGGACCGTCGACGAAGCCGAGGGGTGCCACGAGGTGGCCGCGCGCGATCTCATCCGAGGCCAGGATGCGCGGCGCCATGGCCACACCGAGCCCCGATGCGGCGGCCTGGATCATCAGATAGAAATGGTCGTAGGTCTCGTGGGCCGGTAGCTCCAGCCCCGGCCGGCCTATCGCCGACAGCCATTCGCCCCAGGCCGCGGCGCGGGTCGCCGTGCCGAGGATGCGGGCGCCCGCGAGATCGTCCGGCGTCGTGAGGCCGAGGCGGGCGGCATAGTCCGGGTGGCAGATGGGTCCGATCTCCTCGCGGATCAGCGAGCGGATGACCACCTCGTGCGGCGCCCGGAACATGCTGGAGCGGATCGCGACGCTGATCTCGTCGCGCACGAAATCCACCTCGCCGTAATTGATGTTGAGCCGCACCTCCACGTCGGCATGGTCGCGCTTGAACGTACCGAGCCTGGGGATCAGCCAGTTCATGGCGATCGTGGCCGAGCAGGAGAGGGTGAGGGGCGAGGGCGCGAGGCGGGAGACGCCGAGGCGCATCAGGTCGAACGCCTCGCCGAGATTGGCGGCCAGCTGCGCGCCGGCCGGGGTGGGCGCCACGGACTTCGGCAGCCGCCGCAGCAGCGACAACCCGAACTGCGCCTCCAGCTCCCGCACATGCCGGCTGACCGCTCCGTGGGTGACGCCGAGCTCCACAGCCGCGGTGGACATGCTGCCGAGACGCGCGGCAGCCTCGAAGGCGCGCAGGGCGTTGAGCGGCAGACGGGGCGGTGCCACTGCGGACATCTCCTTCTCACGTGTGAGAAAAACTCACAGCTATCTGCGCCGATTTGAGATTTCACCCGTTTTGCCCGGCATATAGGTTGACGCCCAATCAAGCAAGAAATCGGGTGGAAGAATGCCAGAAACAGCAACAGCCTTGCGCTTGGACTGACGCGTGCAAAGCGATGTCGTCATTGCTGCAGTGCCGTTTCGGCGTTGCGGTGGGGCGCCGGCCGTGTAAGCAGCAGGCGGCACCGGTCCACGCACCGGAGGGTCGGTGAGCGGGGTTCGCTCGCCGAGTTTTAGGCTCTCTCACCCGCACAGGAAAGTCACAGCATGAACGACCGCCTGAAGGACAAGATCGCCATCGTGTTCGGCGCCGGCTCGGTCGGCCCGGGCTGGGGCAACGGCAAGGCGACCGCCGTGACCTTCGCCCGCAACGGCGCGCACGTGGCCTGCGTCGACATCAATCCCGCCGCCGCGGCCGAGACCGTCGCCATCATCGCCGGCGAGGGCGGCCGTGCCTCGGCCCATTCCTGCGACGTCACCGTGTCGGACGCCGTGAAGGCGCTGGTGGAAGAGGTGGTCGGCGCACATGGCCGCATCGACGTGCTGCACAACAATGTGGGCTACGCCACCATGGGCGGCCCGGTGGAACTGAGCGAGGAGGCGTGGGACCGCACCCTCGACCTCAATCTGAAGAGCTGCTTCCTCACCACCAAGCACATCCTGCCGCACATGCTGGCGCAGCAGGCCGGGGCCATCGTCAACGTCTCGTCCATCGCCGCGGTGCGCTACACCGGCTATCCCTACGCCGCCTATTACGCCGCCAAGGCGGCGGTGAACAACTTCACCATGGGCCTCGCGCTGCAATATGCGCGCGATGGCATCCGGGTGAACGCCATCATGCCCGGGCTGATGAATACCCCGCTGATCTTCCAACAGATTTCCGGACAGTATGCGGACGCGGCCGAGATGGTCGCGGCCCGCGACGCCGCCTGTCCGACCGGCAAGATGGGCACGGCCTGGGACATTGCCAAGGCCGCCCTTTTTCTCGCCTCGGACGATGCCGCCTACATCACCGGCGTCAGCCTGCCCGTGGACGGTGGATTGAGTTGCCGCGCCGCCTGACGCGCGACGAAACCCTTTTTGTCGAGGACCTGCGTATGCCTCTGGACCGCATCGAAGCCGACTATCTCCTCGAAACCCCGGCCGATCCCGCACGCGCGGCCGAGGTGATCGCGGGCGAGCAGTCCAGCGGCACGTTCGTCGCCATCCCCGGCGAGACGCCAGAGCTCAAGGCACGCTCGGCGGCGCGGGTGGAGCGGCTTGAAATCCTGGATGAGGATGTGCCCGGCCGCTCCCTGCCCGCCGCCGGTGCGACACGGCCCGGCGAGCGCGTCACCCGGGCGCGGCTCACCATGTCCTGGCCGCTGGCGACGCTCGGCCCCTCCTTGCCCAACCTTCTTGCGACGGTTGCTGGCAATCTGTTCGAGCTGCGCGACGTGAGCGGCCTCAAGATCCTCGACATCCGCCTGCCGGATGCCTTCGCCGCCGCGTATAGCGGGCCGCGCTTCGGCGTGGAGGGCACGCGCCGGCTCGCCGGGGTGGAGCGCCGGCCCATCATCGGCACCATCATCAAGCCCAGCGTGGGCTTCGATGCCGCCGAGACCGCCCGCCTTGTGAAGGAATTGTGCGCAGCCGGCATCGACTTCATCAAGGACGACGAGTTGCAGTCGGACGGGCCGGCCTGCCCGTTCGACGAACGGGTGGCGGCGGTGATGCGGGTGATCGAGGCCGAGGCCGACCGCACCGGCAAGAAGACCATGTACGCCTTCAACCTCACCGGCGATCTTGAGCAGATGCGCCGGCGGCACGATACGCTCATCGCCCACGGCGCCACCTGCCTCATGGCGAGCCTCAACTCCGTGGGCCTCGCCGGCATGATCGAGCTGGGGCGGTTCGCGCAGCTGCCCATTCATGCCCACCGCAACGGCTGGGGCTATCTCACCCGGCATCCGCTGCTCGGCTGGTCCTACGTGGCCTGGCAGAAGATCTGGCGCCTCGCCGGGGCCGACCACATGCACGTCAACGGCCTCTCCAACAAATTCTCCGAGAGCGACGAGAGCGTCATCGAATCCGCCCGCACGTGCCTCACCCCCATGTTCGCGGACAAGCCCTGCACGGTGATGCCGGTGTTCTCCTCCGGCCAGACCGCGCGGCAGGTGCCGGGCACCTATGCCGCTCTGAAGTCCACGGATCTCATCATGACCGCCGGCGGCGGCATCATGGCTCATCCCGACGGCGCGGCGGCCGGCGTTCGCTCCCTGCGAGAAGCCTGGGATGCCACGGTCGCCGGCATCCCGCTGGACGTGCATGCCCGCAGCCACCCCGAGCTCGGGCGGGCACTGGAAATGGCCGCATGAACGCGCCGGCCTCGCCCTCCCGCCCGCTGCCCAACGGGCCGCTCGTCGCCTTCTACGGCGACGATTTCACCGGCTCGTCCGCCTCCATGGAGGCGCTCGCCTTCGCCGGGCTCCAGAGCGTGCTGTTCCTTGGTCCGCCGCCGCCCGATCGGCTTGCGGCCTTCGCCGGCTATCGCGGCATCGGCATCGCCGGGGTCGCCCGCGCCCGCGATCCTGACTGGATGGAAGCGAATCTGCCGCCGGTGTTCGATCTGCTGGCGGGGCTCGGCGCCCCGGTGGTGCACTACAAGGTCTGCTCCACCTTCGATTCCGCGCCGCATATCGGCTCCATCGGTCGGGCCATCGACATCGCCGCGCGCACCTTTGACGGCTTCGTTCCGCTGGTGGTGGGCGAGCCCGGCATGGGTCGCTTCCAGGCCTTCGGCCATCTCTTCGCCAACGCGCAGGAGAAGGGCAGGGCGCGGGGCTATCGGCTCGACCGCCACCCCACCATGGCGCGCCATCCGGTGACGCCCATGGACGAGGCCGACCTCGCCGTCCACCTCGCCCGCCAGACCGCGCGCAAGATCGGCCTCGTCGACTTCGTCGCCATGAAGCGCGGCGAGGCCGATGCGCGCCTCTCCACCGAACTCGCCGAGGGCGCGCAGGTGGTGCTCATCGACGTGCTCGACGCCGAAACCCTGGCGGAGGCCGGCCGCCTCGTCTGGGAGAAAGGCGCGCATCCGATCTTCACAGTGGGATCGCAGGGGCTGGAGACCGCCCTCGTCACCCATTGGCGGGCCGCGGGCCTCTTGCCGGAGGCGAGCCCTCCGGCCGGACCGAAGCCGGCGCCACGCATTGCTGTCGTCTCGGGGTCGGTGTCGCCCGTGACGGCCTCGCAGATCGCTTTCGCGGCCGAACACGGCTTTGCCCCGATCCGGCTCGACGCGGCGCGGGCGGTGGATGAGGCTGCATTCGATGCGGCGGTGGCCGATGCGGCGGCCAGCGCCCTCGCGGCGCTCTCGGAGGGGCGCGATCCCCTCGTCTACACCGCCGCCGGACCACAGGACGCCGCCGTCGCGGCGTTGCGGGAGGCGGTCGCCGCCTCCGGCAGCGCGACGGAGGCGGTGAACGACCGCATCGGCGCGGGCCTCGGCCGGGTGCTGGATACGGTGGTGCGCGAGGCGCGGCTCGGCCGCGCGGTGATCTCCGGCGGGGACACGTCCGGGCAGGCGGCCGCGGCGCTCGGCATCGATGCCTTGACCGCGCTCGCCCCCCTCTCCCCGGGCTCGCCGCTCTGCCGCGCGCATCAGGCCGGCGCCGGGGCAGGCCGGGACGGACTCGAAATCGCGCTCAAGGGCGGGCAGGTGGGCACCGCCGATTTCTTCGTTCGGGCCCGCGACGGCGTCGCGGCTTGAGCCATCAGCGGGGCGATCCCGCGGGAACGACAAGCGGGCCAACCCCGCATGGAGGACGCATGAGACTGAAGGACAAGATCGCGCTCGTCACCGGCGGCGCCCGCGGCATCGGCTTCGCGGTGGCGAAGGCCTTCGTGGCCGAAGGGGCGATCCCGGTGATCGCGGACGTCAACGCGGCGGGCGCGAAGGATGCGGTGGAGAAGTTGGGCCGCGGCCTCGCGCTCGGCGTGGACGTGGCGGATGCCGCCTCGGTCAACGCCATGGTGGCGGCCATCGTTGACGCCTACGGCCGGGTCGACATCCTCGTGAACAATGCCGGGGTCGGCGGCAACACGCCGTTCCTCGACATCGGCGTCGAGGAGTGGAACCGCACCATCTCCATCAACCTGACGGGCGCGTTCCTGGTGGCCCAGGCCTGCGCGCGGGAGATGGCGAAGGCCGGCGGCGGCAAGATCATCAACATCGCTTCCCTGTCCGGCCAGCGCGGCGGCCACGGCCGTGGCGCCTACGGCGCGGCGAAGGCGGGGCTGGAGCTGCTCACCAAGGTGATGGCGGTGGAGCTCGCCGAGCACAACATCAACGTCAACAATATCGCGCCCGGCGCCATCGAGACCGAGATGGCGAAGTTCGCCCACGATGGCCCGACGCGCGCCGCCTACAACTACCTCATTCCCATGACGCGCTACGGCACGCCGGAGGAGATCGCGGACGCCGCCGTGTTCCTCGCCTCCGACGAGAGCCGCTACGTGCACGGCCACACCCTCAACGTGGATGGCGGCTTCCGGGCCGCCGGCCTGATGTTCCGGGGCGGCAAGTCCGCCCCCTCCGCCTGAGCCGACAACAATCAAACGGGAGGACGCCATGACCTTTTCCATCAGCCGACGCCGCTTCGCCACCCTCGCGGCCGGCGGGGCGGTCGCCGCCGCTTTGCCGCTGCGCTTCGCCCACGCGGCGGAATTCAGCTTCAAGGTGGGCACCAACGTGCCGGAGAACCATCCGCTCAACGTCCACCTGCGCAAGGCCTCGGCGCAGCTCGCCGAGGCGACGAGCGGGCAGTTCGATCTCCAGATCTTCCCCAACAACCAGCTGGGTGCCGATTCCGACATGCTCTCTCAGCTGCGCTCCGGCGCGCTGGAGTGCTTCCTGAACTCGGGCGTCAACGTGCTCTCCACCATGATCCCCTCAGCCGCCATCTCCGGCGTCGGCTTCGCCTTCAAGGACTATGGCCAGCTCTGGAATGCCATGGACGGCAAGCTCGGCGCGCACCTTCGGGGCCAGATCACCAAGGGTGGCCTCGTTGTGATGGACAAGATCTGGGACAACGGCTTCCGCTATGTCACCAATTCGGTACGGCCCATCACCACGCCGGACGATCTCAAAGGCCTCAAGATCCGCGTTCCGGTGAGCGCGCTGTGGCTGTCGCTGTTCAAGTCCCTGGGCGCGGCGCCCACCGGGCTCAATTTCGCGGAAGTCTATTCGGCGCTGCAGACCCACGTGGTGGACGGCCAGGAGAATCCGCCGGCCATCATCTCCGCGGCGAAGCTTTATGAAGTGCAGAAATACTGCTCGGTCACCAACCACATGTGGGACGGCTGGTGGTTCCTCATCAATCGCCGCGCCTGGAGCCAGCTGCCGCCCGCGCTGCAGGAGAAGGTGGCGACCATCGTCAACGCCAATTGCATGGCCGAGCGCGAGGACGTGGCGAAGCAGAATATCGCGCTGCGCAAGGACCTCGCGGCCGCGGGGCTGATCTTCAACGACGTCAACACCGAACCCTTCCGCCAGACCCTGTCCAAGGCCGGCTTCTATACCGAGTGGCGCGGCAAGTTCGGCGAAGAGGCCTGGGCCCTGCTGGAAGAGTCCACCGGCAAGCTCGCCTGAACCGACGCAGACCCAGGCGCGCGGCTGGGATCGCCGCGCGTCGTTCGCGACCAGAACAACAGAAGCCGCAGCCGTGCGCCTCCCGCCGCCGGGGGCGGCGAGCGGCCCTTGGATCGGCGCCGGAGGAAGACACATGGACCACGCTCTCGATGCCCACGACGGCCTCATCGAGCCCGGAATGGCTCGCCGCACGTCGGGCCTCGCCGTCCTCATGCGTCCCATCGAGGCGCTTTCCGCGGCGCTCATCGTGGCGCTGGTCGGCCTCGTGCTCGCGGCGGTGTTCTGGCGCTACGTGCTGGGATCGCCCATCACGGCAGCGGACGAGATCGCCTCGTTCATCTTCCTGTGGATCGTGATGCTTGGCGCGGTCATCGCCATCGACCGCAACGAGCACCTGCGCCTCGCCATACTGGTCAACCGCGCGGCGCCGCCGGTGAAGCGCGTGATGGAAGCGACCGGGCTCGTGGTGATGGGCGCCTTCCTCGCCGCCCTGCTGCCCTCGGCCGTCGAGCACGCCTATTTTGAGAAGGACATCATCGCGCCGGCGCTCGACATTCCCATGGTCTATCGGGTCGCCGGCATTCCCCTCGGCATGGCGCTGATGCTGGTGGTGCTGGTCGCCAAGTTCGTACGCGAGACGCAGTTGCGCGACATGCTGGTCGCGTTCGCCATCGTCGGCGCCGCCATCGCACTGCTCTACCTGATGACGCCGCTGTTCGCCGTGCTGGGCAAGGCCAACATTCTGGTGCTGCTCGTGGCAGTGATCGCGGTGTGCCTGGCGCTCGGGGTCCCCATCGGCTTCTGCTTCGGCGCGGGCACGCTCGCCTTCCTCATGTTCTCCACCAAGCTGCCGCTCACCGTGATCGTCGGCCGGATGGACGAGGGCATGTCGAGCCTGATCCTGCTGTCGGTGCCGGTGTTCGTGCTGCTGGGGTGCATCCTCGACGCCACCGGCATGGGCAAGGCGATCGTCGATTTCCTCGCCTCGCTGCTGGGCCACGTGCGCGCCGGCATGTCCTATGTGATGCTGGGCTCGCTCTATCTCGTCTCCGGCATCTCCGGCTCCAAGGTGTCGGACATGGCGACCGTCGCCCCCGCGCTCTTCCCCGAGATGAAACGGCGCGGCAACCGGCCTTCGGAGATGGTGGCGCTGCTCGGCACCGGCGCCATCATGGCGGATACCGTGCCGCCCTCCATCGTGCTCATCGTCATCGGCTCGGTGGCGGGCGTCTCCATCGCGGCGCTGTTCGCCAGCGGCTTCGTCGTTGCCTTCTTCCTCCTCACCATCCTTGCGGTGGCGGCGCGCTGGAAGGCGCGGCACGAGAAGCTGGAGGGGGTGAAGCGGGCGACCATGGCGGTGGTGGGGAAGGCGCTGGCCGTGGCCGCGCCCGCGCTCGTTCTGCCCTTCCTGGTGCGCGGCGCCGTGACGGAAGGCGTCGCTACGGCCACCGAGGTGTCCACCATCGCGGTGCTCTACGCCCTCATCGCCGGCATGACGCTGTATGGCGGCATCCGCATGGGCCAGATGTACAAGATGCTGATCGAGACCGCCGCCATGACCGGCGCGATCCTGCTCATCCTCGGCACCGCATCGGCCGCGGCCTGGGCGCTGACCCAGACCGGCTTCGCCCAGGTGCTCGCCACCGCCATGCAGGGGCTGCCCGGCGGCTGGATGGTGTACATGGCGGTGACGGTGGTGACCTTCCTGATCCTCGGCTGCCTGTTGGAGGGCCTGCCGGCCATCGTCCTGCTGGCGCCGCTGATGTTCCCCATCGCCAAGACGCTGGGGATCGACACGGTGCATTATTCCATGGTCGTCGTGGTCGCCATGAACATCGGCCTGTTCCTGCCGCCGGTGGGCATCGGCTTCTACATCGCCTGCTCCATCGGCAAGGTGGAACCGGACACGGCCATGCAAACCATCTGGTTCTATCTGGCGGCCCTGTTTGTCGGCCTCATCGCCATCGCGCTCATTCCAGCCATCTCCATCGGGCTGATCTGAGGCTGCCGGGCACCGCGCGGCATCTGGCACGCGCGGTGCTTGCCCCTGCCGTCAAGGCGTGATCGCGGCGCGGACGCGCCGGCGCGTGGCGGCTTTCGGACAATCGAGGGTCGTCCGACGCCGCACACCGCGCCGCCGGGGGCTCTTGCATGACCATACGTGCCATCCTGACCGACATCGAGGGCGCCGCGGGCCCCCTGTCGTTCCTCAGCGAGACGCTGGTGCCCTATGCCCGCGACCGGCTCGGGACCTTCATCGCGGCGAACGAGGAGGACGAGGAAATCGAGGAGGCGCTGGAGGAGGCGGGCCGCCTCATGGGCGGCTTCTCCCTGAAGGTGGACGAGGCCCAGGCCCTGCTGCTGCGCTGGATGAAGCAGGGGCGCAACCCGACGCCGCTCAAGGTCATTCTCGGCCGGATCTGGGAGCAGGGCTACGAGGCCGGTGCCTTCAGCGCCTCGCTCTATCCCGATGCCGCTCCCGCCCTCCAGGCATGGAAGGATGCGGGCCTTCGCCTCTACACGTATTCCGCCAGCTCGGAGCGGGCTCAAAAGCTGTGGCTCGCCTCGGCCGGCCTGGACGCGGCGGTGTTCGACGGCTTCTTCGACACCCGGATGGGCCAGAAGACCGAGGAGGAATCCTACAAGGCCATCGCCGCCGAACTGGCGGTGCCGCCGGCGGAAATCCTGGTGCTGTCGGCGAGTGACGACGAGCTCGACGCCGCCCGTGCGGCCGGCCTTTCGACCCTCCGGATCGCGCGCGAGGGCGGCGGGGGCACCCATCCCCATGCAGCGGATTTCGCGTCCGTGACGCTTCCCTAAGCGCGAAGAGCGGAGGCCGAGAGATGGCGAGCTTCACCGTCGAGACCCGCAGCGGCGCGGTGGTCGAAGTCACGGCCAGGGACGGCGCGACCTTGCTCAAGGCCATGCGCAAGGCGGGTTTGGACGAGGTGGAAGCCCAGTGCGGCGGCGGTTGCGCGTGCGCCACCTGCCATGTCTACGTCACGCCACCGGACGGGGTGATGCTGCCTCCCATGGGTGCCGGCGAAAGCCGGATGCTGGGGACGAGCCGCTTTCGCACCCTCGCCTCCCGCCTGTCCTGCCAGATAAAGGTGGAGGCGGCGCTTGAGCGCATGCATGTGGTGATCGCCCCGGACGACGGCGGCGCTTTCTGACCCCCGTCGCCCGCCGCTCAGGACGACAGGAAGTGGCCCATGGCGATGCCCGCGAGAGCGGCGGAGGCGGCGATCGCCAGCGTCTCCAGCGTGGCTCGAACCACGGAGCGCTTGCCCACCAGCCCCCGGCCGATGCCAAGCGCCAGGAGCAGTACCGTGGTCAAGCCGAGGGAAACGAGGCGGGCGCTTTCCATGGGCAGGAAGGCGAAGGGCAGCACCGGTGTGAAGCCCGCGAACAGGTCCGACACGAACATCCAGAAGGCGTGCGAGGCGGGGCTTGCGCCGTCATCCGCGTCGGCGAGCTCGCTCCGCAGGCCGACCACCGCGCGCGGCGCGCGGGCGAGGGCGACGGCCACCTGGGTGACATCCCCCGGCGCCATCCCGCCGCGGGCGAGCGCCTGGGTGATGGCCGCCGCCTCGGTTCTTGCCGCCTGCGGATCCAGCGCGCCGTCCCGCCGGGCCCGGCGGGCATCCCGTACCGATTCCGCATCGAGATAGCTGCCGGCCATCATGGAGACCGCGGCGGCGGCCGCGCCGGTGGCGCCAGCGACCAGCACCGTGTGTGGGTCGCTGGTGCTGATGGCGACGCCGAAGACGAGCCCGAAGATGGAGACGGTGCCGTCCTCCATGCCGAACACCACGTCGCCGATTGAGGCCTTGAGCGAAGCGAGGACACGCGCGGGCGTCAGCATCCGTGGTCCTTTCGGCCGGTCCTTGCCGGCGCATGCGGGTCGGGGTGGAGGCATGCGCCCCGGTGTGGGCGCACCTCCAGCTTAGCTGAGGGCGGGACCCCTTTCGAGCTTTGCAGCACGCATCACCGCAGCAGGGCGGCAATACTCGCGCATGCGGCGTTGTCGAGGCGGAAATCGAAGATCGCCAGATCCTGCGCCATATGCTCGGGCGAGGACGTCCCGGTGAGGCACGCCATATCCTGCTGGGTGAGATAGCGGAAGAACACCTGAGCCGGCGTGCGGCCGAGCTGCGCGGCGAGATCGGTGAGCGCCGGCGCCGCGAGGATGGCGGGGTTGGCGGTCAGCGTCCAGAAGCTCTGGTAGACGATGCCCCTGCTGCGGCAGAAGGCGCGGATCTCCTGGTCGAAGCCGGTCTTGGCGTAGAAGCGGTTCTGCACCACCGCCGGCTTGATGCGCGCTGCGTCGTAGATCCGCTCCAGGCGATCCGGCTCGTAGCAATTGCTGATGCCGAGCTGGCGCACGCCGCCGGCGTCGTGCAACTCCTCCATAGCGCACCACACCGTCAGCGTGTCGCGGTCGCGCGGGTAGGGGGAGTGCAGCACGAGACCGTCGAGATGGTCGGTGCGAAGGTTGGCGAGGGAGACGGCAAAGGACTGCCGCACCTGGTCGGCGAGCCGGGCCTTGGGATTGTAGGGCACGTTGTCCGGGTCCTGGCCGCGGAACGGGGTGAACTTGGTCTGAACATAGATGTCGGCGCGCTTCAGCGTGGCTCCGGGACCCGAGCCCAGGACCGCACCGAGCGCCTCGCCCACCCCGGGCTCGTGATAGTGCTTGGGCTGGCAGGCGGTGTCGATGCCGCGGAACCCGGCGCGCAGGGCCTCTTCCACCAGCGCCGCGGTGCGCTCCTTCTTCCAGGCGGTGCCATAGAGGATGCGGGGCAGGGCGACCCCGGCCGCGGAGACGATGACGCGCTCCGCCTCAGGCGCATCCTTCCGCGCCCCCGGCCGGCTCGCCTTCGTCGTGCTCCGTTTCGGTGCCGCCATCCTGAAGTCCCTGTGCGCTCTTCCTGCCGGCAGGGCGAACGATCCCACCGTCAGGCCGCGCCGGTGAACACCGTCAGCACGCCGGTATAGCCATAGAGATGATGCCGGGCGATCTCGCCGCCGGCGAAGAAGCCCACCAGAGGCACGGCGCCGAGGGCCTTGCTCACCATTTGGAACTCCGCATGAGGCTCGCCAAAGTGTGGGCCGCCGCGGCCCGAGCAGCTCACGTAGAGCGCGCCCCGGATGCCGCCGGCAGCGTCCGCCTGGCCCTTGACCTCGGCGAGGATCCGCATGAGGTCGTGGCGGGCCGCATCGGCGTTGCGCTTGCAGAAGGCGAGCTTCATGCCGGCGCTGATCTGCTCGGCCACCACCAGCACTCCGCTCTTGCGGCCGACGCCCAGCAGATGGCGCACCTCGGTGTTGGTGCCGAACTGGCCTGGGCGGATGGAGACGTCCTCGTCGCTGGCGATGAGGCCCGCCAGGGTGTGGGCCAGCTCCTGGCGCAGCTCGGGATCGGGAATTTCAGGATCGAGATCGAGATCCCCGACCACGCAGTCGAGCGCCCGCGCACCGTCCAACGTCACCAGGAGATTGCCTTCCGCCCGCGAGATGGTCCGCAGCGGGCCGATGGGCTGGCAGCCCTGCGTGACGCGCGACAGCACTGGCACGTCGGGACCGAAAGCGACGCCCGATACCCCGCCCAGCATCACGTCGTCGGCGAAGCACAGGGGCTGATTGCGGGCCGAGGAGAGGCCGCCGAAGAGATAACCGGTGGTGGTGCGATCGCTCAGGGCCTTCAGTTCGGCCGGGAGGTCGGGGCGTCCGCCGTCGGCGTGGACGAGGGCGGTGAAGGCATCGAAGCCGTCAGCCCCCGCATCGAGCGGTCGGGGGTCGGAAAACACCTTGAACGAGGCCGGCGGCAGATCAGCCAGCATGAGGACCATGGCCGGCTCGTCGAAATATTCGACCCCCTCGGCGGCGACGCCGACGCCGACCGTCCCAACCCAATGGACGCCGGGCATGTGCTCCTGAAGCGCCTCGAGGATGTTGCCGGCGGCCTTTGTGTAGTGGTCGGTGAGATAGCACCAGCCAAGATTCGGCTTCGGCGCGTTCTGGAGCTTGATGCGCACGTCGGCCCAGCAGGAGCCGAGGGCGAGCTGCCAGTCGGCATTGCCGGCATGGGCGCAGATGAAATGGCTCATGGGAGGGCTTCGGCAGGCATGAGAGGGCGCCCGGCGCAGCGCGCCGGCGTCATGGCGGGCCGCACGACGGCCGCGCGCGAATGGGCCGGTGCGAGCGTTGTCGGGTCGCTATTGTCGCAAAGCGACGGTTGAGATGTCATGGCCACAGCCGATGCAATGGCTGTGCCGCCATGCTGGTGCGAGCCGTGGCGCGGGGCCTCAGGCCCCGCCGTTGGACTTTCCGTCGCCGCCTGCCGGTTCGTCGGGCGCCTCGCCTTCGCCGGGGCCGGTCTCCGTGGGCTCTTCGGTCCATCGCTTGACCGACGGAAGGTGCAGCCCGAACAGGTCAAGCGCGCGGCCCACGGTCTGGGTCACCATGTCGTCCAGCGTTGCCGGACGGGCGTAGAAGGCGGGAACCGGGGGCATGATGATGGCGCCGTTCCGGTCGGCCCGCGCCATGAGGTCGATATGCCCGGCGTGAAACGGCGTCTCGCGGAACAGCAGCACCACGCGCCGGCGCTCCTTCAGGCACACGTCCGCCGCCCGCACCACCAGATCGTCATTGTAGCTGTTGGCGATGCCGCTCAGGGTCTTCACCGAGCACGGCGCCACCAGCATGCCGACGGTGGTGAACGAGCCCGACGATATGGAGGCGCCGATGTCCTTGTGGCTGTATATCCGGTCCGCCAGCGCCTTGATGGCGTCGAGGCCCATATCCAGCTCGGCAAGGGCGGTGCGCGCGGCGGCGGGCGAGATCACCACGTGGGTCTCGATGTCCTCCACCGCCCGCAGCACCTCTAGCGCCTTGACGCCATAGACGATGCCGGACGCGCCGGTGAGGGCGACGATCAGTCGTCGTTTGTCAGCCACGCCGGCCTCCCTGTCGCTGCGAATGGGTCTGCGGCCTTCTCATCGCGCCCGCACGGCCACGCGCAGGGTCTCGCCGGCTTCCGCCACCCACGCCTCTTCCGGCTGCGGACCGCCAAGGGTCGCGAGGATGGCGGCCAGATTGGCGGCGGCCGCATCCGGCGAGGGTTCGGTGGTCTGGATCCAACGGCGCCGGGTGGCCGCCAGCGCATCGAGCTCGATGCGCTCGGCGGCAAGCTCGGCCGCCTTGATGGTTTCGCGCAGGGCATCGGACGGCGGATTGGGCGCTGGCAAGGGCCCGCCCTTCAGCCGCCGGCGCAGGGCGCGCAGGACGCCCACGATCTCGCCGTGCCAGGCTTCCACCTCCCGCCCGAGGTCCTCGATCTCGCCCGTGGTCAGCCACACCCCGCGCTCGGCTCCGAGCCACAGGACAAACAGCAGCAGCGGGACGTTGGCGCCGCGGCGATCCTGCAGGGCAAGGCACGCCTCGCCCACCCCAGGGTGGCCATAGACTGCGAGCGCGAACGCCCAGAGCGCCGCCGCCGCGTCATCGCCCATATGATCCTTGCTCATGCCTTCTCCGCGTCGCCGGTCCCCGAGCGGACCGCGTTCACCCGAGCCCGTACTCCTTCCAGCGGTCGAGAACCAGTTTCTCGTCGGCCGGAGAGGGTTCGACGGTGGGGGGAAAGCGCTCATTGTTCCATTCCGGTCGCCGCGGCGACTTCCAGCTGCGGGTCGCGTCCACCAGCACGCGGTTCCAGGTGCCGGATCCGAGCTGCTCCACGTTGCGCTCTTCCAGCGGCGTGGACGGATCGAGCGCATGGCCGAAGGTCTCGGGGAAGATGGTGATGCCGCCGTGACCGGCGTTGACCCGATAGGCGATCGCCCAGTCCATCTGCTGGTAGTTGGTCACGTCGATGTCGTCCTCGAAGACGAAAACATGCTTGTAGCGCCCCTGGCCGGCGCTGTTGCCCCACAGGGCGTTCGCCACCTGCTTGGCGTGGCCCTGGAACTGCTTGCGGATCTTCACATAGAGGTTGATGCCGCAGGTGACCGGATCGGCATAGACGTCGAGCACGCCGGGCACGCCATTGGAGCGCAGGATGTTCCAGGCGATGCCGGCGCGCTGGGCGGAGGAGATCACGGCATTCTCGCTGTAGGAGCCGGGCATGTTGCCTTCCTGCGTGCCGCGCAGGATCGGATCGTTGCGATGCATGACGCAGGTGACGTCGATGGTCGGCCGGGGTGTCGGAAGATCGGACACGTAGCCGGTGAATTCGGCGAACGGCCCCTCGATCTCGTAGCTCGACGGATCGGGATCAATGAAGCCCTCGATGACGATCTCCGCGCTGGCGGGGACCTCCAGGTCCACCGTCTCGCACTTGACCACTTCCACCGCCTCGTCGCGATAGGCGCCGAGGACGTCGAACTCGCACACGCCCGCAGGAAGTGGGCTGCCGGCGAGGAAGCCCATGATGGGGTCCCAGCCGATGACGCAGGCCACCGGCATCTTCTCGCCGCGGTCGGCATATTTGGCGAAGTGCTGGCCCCAGTGCTGGCCGCCCTTGATGAGCAAAGTGGGGATGGAGTTCTTGCGCCCCACCATGCCGCGATAGATGCCGACGTTCTGCACCCGTGTGTCGGGATCGCGGGTCACGATGCAGGCGTAGGTGTTGATGTAGCGGCCGCCTTCCAGATAGTGCCACTTGGGGACCGGGAATTCGAACAGGTCCACGTCGTCGCCCTTGACGATGTTTTCCTTCACCGGGCCGGTGGGCACGAGGACAGGCTCGATCCGTTCCTGGTTCTTCTTCATCACATACTGGACGATCTCGGCGTTGGTCGCGTCCTTCGGGAAGCCGAGGGCGAGGGCGAGGCGCTTGCGCGTGCCGATGCCGCCGGTGAACACCTTGCGGCCGCGCGCGTTGCCATAGCCCTTGATGTTCTCGAACAGGAGCGCGGGACCCTCGCGTTCCAGGACTTTCCGCGAAAGCGTGCCGATCTCGCGGTCCCAGTCCACCTCCGCGGTGATGCGGTGGACCTCGCCCTGCTGCGCGAGAAGGTCGATCCATTGGCGCAGGTCCATACAGCCCATTTCAGTCGGCCCTCGAATGTTTGCGAAGCGGGGGAGGCGGGTCCGCGGTCAGGCGGGCCGCCAGGGAAGCAGCCAGCGCTCCGCCTCGTCGAGAAACAACGAGAAGACGAAGCCGAGGAAGGCGATGATGAACAGCCCGACGTACATGGTCTCCACGTCCATGAGCTGCCAGGCGTTCCAGATCATGTAGCCGAGGCCGCTGGAGGCCCCGACCATCTCGGCGATGGAGATGAGGATCAGCCCCATGCCCACGCCCAGCTTGATGCCGGTGAAGATGAAGGGCGCGGCGCCCGGCAGCGCGATGGTGAGGAAAATCTTCCACCGGCTGGCGCCGAAATTCTTTCCGACGTCAAAATAGATCCTCGGGATCTGAAGCACGCCGGTGACCGAGTTCATCAGCACGGGATAGAAGACGCCCATGGCCACCATGGCGATCTTGGAATTCTCGTCGAGGCCGAAGATCAGCAGCACGAGGGGCAGCAGCGCGCTCTTGGGGATGGGGTAGGTGGAGGCGACGAGGGGATTGACGAACAGCCGCACCGGCCGCGACAGGCCCATGACGATGCCGAGCACCAGCGCCGGAATCCCGCCGATGACGAAGCCCCAGAACAGCCGGCGCAGGCTGACACCGATGTTGACCCACAATTCCCCGGTGCCGGCGAGCTGCATGAACTTGGCAGCGATGCTCGATGGGGTGGGAAAGAACAGCGGGTTGATGATGTGGAAGCGCGCCAGGATTTCCCACACCACGAGGAGCAGGATGGGGGAGAGCACCGAGATGACCCGGTCGCCGTGACGCTCCAGAAGAGGACGCATCAGCGCGACGCCTTGCGCGCGAGGTCCACCTCGGCCCGCAGATATTCCCAGATGCGGAACACGAGGTCGCCGAACTTGGGGTCGCGGCGCAATTCGAGAATGTTGCGTGGCCGCGGCAGGTCGATATCCACCACCGCCTTGATGCGGCCGGGGTGGGCGGTCATCACCACGATCTTGTCGCCAAGCGTCACCGCCTCGTCGACCGAGTGGGTGATGAAGATGACGGTCTTCTTGTCCTCTTCCCAGATGCGCAGCAGCTCTTCCTGGAGCAGCAGCTTGTTCTGCTCGTCCAGGGCGGAGAAGGGCTCGTCCATGAACAGCACTTCCGGGTCGTTGGCGAAGGCCCGCGCGATGGAGACGCGCTGGCGCATGCCGCCGGACAGCTGGTGGGGATAATAATCGGCGAAACGGCTGAGGCCGGTCCGGTCGAGATAGCGGGCGACCACGTCCTTGATCTCGGCGTTGCTCGCGCCACGCATCTTGAGGCCGTAGGCGGCATTGTCCCACACCGTCATCCAGGGAAAGATCGAATCTCCCTGGAACACCATGGCATTGAGCGGCTTGCCCGGATCCTTGCGGGCGATGTGGAAATGGCCGGAGGTGCGCTCCTCCAGCCCGGAGACGATGCGCAGCAGCGTGGTCTTGCCGCAGCCCGAGGGGCCCACCACCACGCAGAAGGTGCCGGGTGCGATATCGAGCGAGATGCTGTCGAGCGCGGTGACCGTACCCGACCGAGACGTAAAGGCCTTGCTGAGGCCGTCGATGGAAATCTTCGGAGCAACGGCCTGCATGACGGTGGACGGCCTCACTTCGCGGGGACGTAAGGCCCGAGCGACTTGACTGCGGCTTCCATGAAGGACGTGTCGAGGGCGTCCTCGACCTTGACCGTGTCGGCGGTCAGCTTGAGGTCCTTGTAGAAGGCGAGGTCCTTGTTGAGGCTCTCCATGCTGAGCCGGCCGTTGGGATCGACGCCGTTCGGGGTCGACTCGCGGTAGATTTCCGGGTCCTTGACCTCGGAATACTTCACCATGATGTCGATGAGCTCGGCCGCGTTGGGGCCGGCGAGGCGGCCGTCCTTGCACGCATCGTTGTAGAAGCGCACGCCCTTGAGGTAGGCGATCATGAAGCGCTCGGCCACCTCCTTGCGCTCCTTCAGGAACTTGCCGCTGCACAGCAGCGGTGCGACATTCTGCACCGGATAGAAAAGGTCCGAGGGATAGCGCACCGCCACGCCGAGCTTGCGGGCGCGGGTGGAGGACGGCTCGGTCACGATGGCGGCGTCGATCGCCTTGTTCTGCAGCGCCGCGGCCATGTCCGGGTAGGGCATGTTGTAGACGTGCTCGCAGTCGGCGTAGGTCAGCCCGCCCTTCTTCATCGCCTCGTTGAGGGTCGAGCCCGGCGCGCCGGCCTTGCCGGCCTCGGCGATCTTGAAGCCCTTCAGGTCGGCGAACGACTTGTAGCGGCCGGAATCCACATGGTCCTTGCGCACCAGGAGCGCCATGTAGCAATAGCCGGGCATGTTGGACGACTTGTCCGCCGCGATCTTGATGTCGATGCCGCGCGCGACGGCATTGTAGAGCCCGGCGGAGGTGGCGCCGGCGGCGGCATCCACCTGCCCGGCACCGAGGGGGGCCACCAGCTGCGAACCCGCCTGGAAGGCCGCCGGCACGATGGTGATGTTCTGCTCCTTGAAGAAGCCCTTGTGGATGGCGGCGAAGAAAGAGCCGTCGCTCACCGACCCTGGAACGCCCAAGGTGACGCTGTCCATTCCCTGCGCCACGGCGGAGGAGACGATCGCGGGAGCACCGATGATGCCGGCACCCAACATCTTCAGGGCAGTTCGCCGTGTCTGCATAAGCCCCTCTGCCTGCGTTGGAGATGCGCCGGACATCGGCGCAAAGCCTTGTTGACCACGGAAAAAACTATATCTCGCTGGGTCAACGGATTTAGAGCCAGCAGGTCGAGCAAATGTGGGGCCAGTCAGTATTGAGCGAGCCAAATTCAGGTGCGGGACAAGCAGGAGCGGTTGGTGCAAAGCAAGTTGCCCCGTTTTGACTTTGAAATAGCCATATGCCTGCTTGATATGCAGGCAGCGTGCTTTGAAAATGCGATTTATCGGGAAACTGCCCATCGGAGAAGCGACCGGCGCGAGCCGGGCAGGTCGTGCCGCTTCCACAGTCTGACGGTGCGTCGTCTCCCGTCCGCCCGTCCGCCGGCGTCCGGTTGCCCTGCCGTCATGGTAGCCGCGGTCCCTTCCGAACGGCCGGATGACGCGGCCCAGGCGGTCAAAACCGGGCGGTGGAACGACGTTGTTCGGTGGTCCGGTGGCGCGCTCAGAGCCGGCGGGCGCGAACCAGCGCGCTGAGGGCCAGCAGGACCGCCGACGCCGCGATGCCGGCGGTGATCACGCCGGCCGGGGTCCAGCGGGCGCCGCCCTGAAGCCGGATGCTCCTGCCGACGCGGAGGTCCCACGTGGCCTTCATCTCTTCCGGATGGTTGGGCGTCGGCGGAGCTTCTGCCGGCACGTCTTCCATCGGTGATCCCTTTTCCGGTGCGCCCGCCAGCGTATCAGCGGGACGCCGCCGGGGCCATCGTTGGTGAGCCTTCGCTGGAGGCGATCGTGGGCGCCGTCAGGGGGCGAGTTCAGCTGCGGCAGTCGCCGTGGGCGCGGTGGCGGCCAGGGCGAAGCGGCGCAGCTGGGTCGCCACCTCCTGGGGTGCCTGCAGGGTCGGCACGTGGGCGCAGGCGGCGATCTCGTGGAAGGTGCCCTGGGGTGCCAGCCGCGCCAGTTCCTCCGCCATGGCGGGTGGCGTCGCCTCGTCCAGGCTGCCGGCGCAGGCGAAAACCGGCACGTCCAGGTCCCGCGTGCGCTGGCGCAGGTCCAGGCTGGCGAGCAGGCCACAGGCTTCACGGAAGGTCTCGAGATCGGTGGCCACGAAGCTGGCGCGCCGTTCCGCAACGATATCTGGCACCTTTGCCGCCATCTCCGGCGGGAAGAGGCGGCGCATGGCGGTCTCGGCGATGGCCTCCAGCCCGCTCTCCTGCGCCTTCGCCGCCATGAAGCGGAAAGCGCCCTGTCCCTGCTCGGTGAAGGCCGCGCCGCAGCCGGCGAGGAAGAGTCCGCGCGTCAGCCCCGGATGGCGCAGCGCCGTCGAGAGGGCGAGGAAGGACCCGTAGCCGTTGCCGAACAGGATGGGCCGCTCCTGCGGACACAGGACGCGCACCGCCTCGGCGACCGCGTCGGCCTGGCCGTCGAGCCCGCCGCCCACGCGCGGGGATCCACCGAAGCCGGGCAGGTCCAGCAGCACCAGGCGGAAGTCGTCGGCCAGCAGACGTACCACCGGCTCGAGGCTGCCGCGGTCGGACAGCAGGGAGTGCAGGAAGACGATGCTCGGCCCGTTGCCGGTGACGTGAGCGGTGAGGCCGCCGGCGCGGCTGTTGGCGGTGCGCATCAGTGCACTCCCAGATGGTGGGCCATGAGGTCGGGATCGCCGGCGAGAGCCTGCGGCGCGCCGCGCCACACCACTTCGCCGGAGGACAGGATCACGCAGGTGTCGGCCAGCCGCAGCGCCAGCGGCAGATTGTGCTCCACCAGCAGGATGGAGAGCCCCGCCGCCTTCAGCGCGGAAATGGCGTCCGCCACCTCGGCGACGATCTGCGGCGCGAGGCCCTCCGCCGGTTCGTCCAAGAGGAGGACGCGCGGATTGGTGACGAGGGCGCGGGCGATGGCGAGCATCTGCTGCTCGCCGCCGGAGAGCGAGCCGGCGAACTGCCGGCGCCGCTCCCGAAGCCGCGGGAACAGCGTTTCCACCGCCTCCGCGTCGAACGCCCGCGTCGCCTTGTGCCGCGGCGGGCGATAGGCGATGGCGAGGTGCTCGGCCACGGTGAGGGACGGGAAGATCCGCCGGCCCTGCGGCACCAGTCCGATGCCGAGCTTGCAGATGGCCTCCGGCTTGCGGCCCGCGAGCGCCGTGCCGAACAGCTCGATGCGGCCCTGCCGGGTGTCGTTGAGCCCGGCGATGGCGCCGAGGGTGGTGGATTTGCCGGCGCCGTTGCGTCCGAGCAGGGCCGTGACGGCGCCTTCGGCACACGTCAGCTCCAGCGCCCGCACGGCGCAGATCTCGCCGTGATAGACGTAGAGGTTGGAGAGGGCGAGGGCGTCAGGCACCGAGATAGACCTCCCTGGTCCGCGGATCGGCGGCGATGTCGGCCCGGCTGCCGGTGGTGACCACGCGGCCGTGATGGAGAAGCGTGATCCGCTCGGCGAAGGCGAGGGCGACATCCATGTCGTGCTCGATGAGCACCACCGTCACGTCGCTTGGCAGTTCCGCGAGCAGCGCCTGCACCGTTACGCGCTCGTCCCGCGACAGGCCGGCGAGAGGCTCGTCCAGCAGGAGAAGGCGCGGCGAGAGCGCGAGCGCCATGGCGATCTCCAGCCGGCGCCGATCGCCATAGGCGGTCTGCGACACCGGCCGGTCGGCGAGATCGGCAAGCTTCACCCGGTCGAGCACGGCAAGCGCCTCGGCACGCAGCCGGGCATCGGTGCCGAAGGCGGTCCATGCGCGCCATTTCTCGCGGCGCAGGCCGTTGAGGGCGAGCATTACGTTCCGGCACAGGGTCTCGTGCGGGAACAGGGTGAGGATCTGGTAGGTGCGCGCGAGTCCGAAGGCGGCACGCCTGCGCGGCGGCAGGCCCACCAGCTCGGATCCGAACAGGCGGATGGAGCCGCGGGTCGGCGTGAGATCGCCGCACACCAGATTGAACAGGGTGGTCTTGCCCGCCCCGTTGGGACCGAGCAGCAGGTGCCGCTCGCCGCTCATGATGTCGAGGCTGACATCGGAGACGGCGGGCAGGCCGCCGAACTGCTTCGACAGGCCGTCGATGCGCAGGGCCGGCTCAGCCATCGGCACCCTCCCGGGGCACGAGCTTTGAGATGGTCGGACCCGACGCCGGCCGCATGCGCTTGAGCGCGCCCTTCAACCGGCCGAGGCCGGGGACGATGCCGTCCGGGACCACCAGCACGATGACCACGAAGGTGAAGCCGAGCAGCATCACCCAGCGCTCGATCCAGATGGAGGCGAGGTTCTTCAGCAGCACCACGAGTGCCGCGCCCACCAGTGGGCCGGCCAGCGTTCCGGCCCCACCGGCGACCACCATCAGCAGCACTTCGGCGGAGGCCGTCACCGCCATCATGTGCGGGCTGACGAACTGGTGGTACCAAGCATACAGCAGGCCGGCGGCGGCGCCCCAGGCGGCGGCGAGCATCCAGGCGACGAAGCGGATGCGCCACACGTCGTAACCCACCGCATTCATCCGCCGCGGCTGGTCGCGGCTGCCGCGCAGGGCGACGCCGAGCGGGCTGTCGAAGAAGCGGCCGAGCTGGAGCAGCGCCAGCGCCAGCACGCAGAGGCACAGCCACAGGAACACTTCCGGCCGCTCCAGACCCAACCCGGCGCCGGGGCGAGCGATGCCGGAAAGGCCGTTGTCGCCGCCGGTCACCGATGTCCAGCGATAGGCGGCGCCCCACACGATCTGGCACAGGGCCATGGTGATCATGACGAAGCCGAGGCCGGTGGTGCGCAGCGCCACCAGAGCGAAGCCTGCCGACACGAGCAGCGTCCCGGCGAGGGCGAGGAGGCCGGCCGGCACCGGATCGAACCCGCCCACGGTGGAGAGCCATGCCACGAGATAGGCGGCGAGGCCGGGGAAGACGGCAAATCCCAGCGAGTTCAGCCCGGCATGGCCCACCAGCACGTTGAGGCCCAGGGCGCCGATGGCAGCGATGGCCACCTGGCTCGTGAGGTTCACATAGAAGGGCGATGTGGAGACCAGCGGCACCAGGGCCATGGCGACCAGCGCCAGCGCGAAGGGGAGGGCGCGGGCGCTCATCCGAGCCTCCGGCCGAACAGCCCCTGGGGCGCCACCGAGAGCACGGCGATCATGGGCAGGAAGAGGATGACATAGGCGAGGTCGGGCACGAGCACTTGTCCGAACGTGTAGATGAAGCCGATGGCGTAGGCGCCGACGAATGCCCCCGCGAGGCTGCCGGCGCCGCCGAGGATGACGACCAGCAGGGCGAGGGGCAGCATGTCCTGGTCGAGGCTCGGATAGACCGAGAGGATGGGCCCGCCGATAACCCCGCCGAGGCCGGCGAGCGCGGTGCCGAGGCAGAAGACGGCGGTGAACAGGGTGGAGGCGGAGACGCCGACGGCGCGGGCCATGCCCACGTCGTCCACCGCCGCGCGGATCATGGCGCCGGCGCGGGTCCGCTCCACCAGCAGCCACAGGCCCAGCGCCACCGCCGCCGAGGCGCCGATGACGAACAGCCGGTAGCGCGGGAATACGGCATCGCCGACGCGCACCGCCCCCGAAAGCTCGGGCGGCGGCGGCAGGCGCATGGGATCGCCGCCCCAGGCCATCAGGCAGGCGTCAGCGATGATGAAAGCGAGGCCCAGCGTCAGCAGCACTTGCGGCAGGGTGCGCCCGGCGAGGCGCCGCAGAAGCGTGCGCTCGATCACCCCGCCGAGGAGGCCCACCAGCACGGCGGATGCGGCGGCCGCGGTCCAGAAGCCGAAGCCGGCCTTCACCGTTGCGAGGCCGAGATAGGCGCCGAGCATGAACAGCGCGCCATGGGCGAGGTTCGCCACCCGCATCAGCCCGAAGATCAGGCTGAAGCCGGAGGCCAGCATGAACAGAAGGCCGCCGAGGGCGAGGGCGTTGAGGCTTTGGCTGACCCAGAAGGCCATATTCGGTCCTCGAGATGCTTGCACGAGAGAAGCCTCGCGAAAAAGCGCAAGGCCGGGAGGTCGTCGCCTGCCGCGTTGGGCGCGGGGCCACCGACCGGGTCTTCATCCCCCGGCGTGTCCGGGGGATCCACGGCGCGGCCGGGCCGGTTGCTGGAACTGAGGCAGCCGGGAAGCGGCGGAGCGGATGCCCCGGACGAGCCGGGGCAAGACACGCTTGAGCCGGTCAGGTCCCGAAGGTCAGTTGCCCAGATTCTTGGCCGGCGGATAGTCGCGGCTGTAGACCGGATCGGCGAGGAAGGCCTTCGGATCGTAGGTCCAGAACTGCGTCACCTTCGGATAGGTCTTGATGACCACGTTCTGCAGCCGGCCGTCCTTCTCCTCGGTCTTGCGGATCGTGACGGTCATGATGGGGTTGCCGTATTCGTCGAGCGTGACCTCGCCGAAGGGCCCCTTGTCCAGCTTGACCGCGCGCAGGGCCTTCATCAGCGCCTGCTTGTCCTCCACCTTGCCGTCGATGGCCTTGACCGCCGCGTCGAGGAAGGCGCAGGCCTCATAGGCACCCGCCGTGTAATAGCCGGGGTCGGCGCCGTATTTGGCGCGGATGCCGGCGGCGAATTCCTTGTTGCCGGGCACGTCCTGGGTCGCGGTGTACCAGCCGGAGGAGATGACGCCCACCGCCTCCTTGCCCATGGACTTGAGGATGCCCTCGTCCACCGTGGTCATCTGGGCGATTACCTTCACCGGCGCGCCGTACTCGGCATATTGCTGGAGGAAGCGCAGGCCGTTGCCGCCGGCGAAGGCGGCGTAGACCGCGTCCACGTCGGTGCGGATCTGGCTGATATAGCTGCCATAATCGGCGACGTTCAGCGGCGGCCACAGCTTCTGCACCACCTTGCCGCCATTGTCCTCGAACGCGCGCTGGAAGCCGGCGGTGGCCTCGTGGCCGAAGGCGAAGTCGTCGCCGATGGTGACGACGCGCTTCAGCTTCAGCTCCTTCGCCGCATATTCGCCGAGCGCGTGGTTGGCCTGAGCTGAGGTGCCGACGGCCCGCACGAACCAGGGGTTCAGCTTGCGCTGGGTGAGGTCCTCGGCGGCGGCGGAGGGCGAAATCACCGGCACGCCCACCTGGCGGATGTAGTCGTCGATGGCCAGCGCCTCGAAGGCGGCCAGCGGGCCGATGATGGCGTTGACGCGCTCGCGCTCCACCAGTTCCTGGGCGCGGGTCTTGGTGGTGGCGGGCTGGCCGGCGGTGTCCACCGTGATGAGCTCGACCTTGCGGCCTCCCATCATGCCGCCGCGCTCGGCGAGGCAGTATTCCATGCCCTGCTCCATCTGCTTGCCGCCGGCGGCAAGGGCGCCGGAGCGCACGGTCATGAAGCCAACCTTGATGGGCGCCTGCTGCGCCAGCGCGGGCGCTGCGGCAAGCGCCGCGAGGGCAGTCGCGGCGAGCCACGCACAAGCGGCGGGGCGGGGAATCCTCTTCGGCATTTCGCTCTCCCTGAGATGCTCTTGACGGCAAAATTTTCTGTTGTGATATTTCACGCAGATCGCAAATGCCGCGTCAAGGCTGATTTTGTCGTTGCAGATTGGCGTCATTCTGGACAAGATGCGCGCCGCTGGCTGAGGTTGTGAAATATGCTGATCGATCGGGAAACAGCCTCTGATATGAGCGTTGCCGGTCCCGGGCTGCTGCGGGACGCGGTCTATGCGCGCCTGAAGGAAGAGATCCTCGGTTGCCGCCTCTCCCCGGGGGAAGAGCTGCGGGAGCAGGAGCTGGCGGCCCGTTTCGAGGTGAGCAAGCAGCCGGTGCGCGAGGCGCTGTTGCGGCTGGAGCAGGAGCGCCTCATTACCGTGCTGCCGCGTCAGGGCTACCGGGTGAATCCGGTCTCGCTGGCCGACGCGCGCGACATCTTCCGCTTCCGCGAGGTGATGGAGCCCGCCTGCGCCGGCGATGCCGCCCGGCATGCGTCCGACAAGGCACTGGCTGCCCTCGACGCCTTCCGCACCTTCGACCCCGGAAAGTCTGACTTCATCCGCTACAACCGTGCCTTCCACGAAGCGGTCGCCATGTGCTCGCCGCACCGGCGCATGCGCGAGGAGGTGGCCGACCTCGTCGCCCAGGCGGACCGGCTTGTGCTGGTCAGCATCGGCACCATGCAGGGGCGCGATCCCGACCGTCTTATTGCCGAGCATGTCGCCATCATCGAGGCGCTCCAGGCCCGCGACGGACGCAAGGCCGCCCGCCTGCTGAAGGAGCATATCGCCGACGCCGAGAAGCGCGTGGTCGCGGCCCTGACGCGCCACGCCGTCGTCCTTTAAGAACAACCGGAGAAACGCCATGAACGTCAAAGCCGAGGTCGCCGTCGCGGCGCGGGGCAATTTCATCGACGGCCGCGAGGTGGAGAGCATCGGCGGCGGCATTGTGGAGGTGCGCAACCCCGCCACCGGCGCTGTGATCGCCACCATTCCCGACAGCACGCGCGAGGACGTGGCGGCCGCCGTGCAGAGCGCCCGCGCGGCCTTCCAGGGCGACGCCTGGGGCGGCATGGCCATCCGTGCCCGCGTTCGCCTCATCAACCGCATCGCCGATGCGTTCGAGGAGGCCTTGCCCGAGCTCTACCAGCTGGAGACCCAGAACAACGGCCGCCCGGTCAACGAGACCCGCGCCCAGCTCGGCCGCCTGCCCGACTTCCTGCGCTATTTCGGCGGCCTTGCCATGAGCCGCCGCGACGACGTGATCCCGGTGGAGGGGCCCTATCTCAACTACACCCGCCGCACCCCCATCGGCGTGGTCGCCAATTGCACGCCCTTCAATCACCCGCTGATGATCCTGTGCAAGTCGCTCGCGGCGGTGCTGGCATCGGGCTGCACCACGGTGGTCAAGCCGTCCGAATACACCCCCCTCACCACCCTGCGCCTCGCCCAGCTGATGAGCGACAACGGCCTTCCTCCCGGTGTGTTCAACGTGGTGAATGGCGTCGGTGCCTCCTCCGGCCGATTCCTCGCCGAGCACCCCGACATCAACAAGCTGGTGCTCACCGGCGGCACCGAGGCCGGCCGCATCGCCGGCGCGGCGGCGGCGCGGGTGTTCGCCCACCAGACGCTGGAGCTCGGCGGCAAGACGCCGGTGATGGTGTTCGACGATTACGATGTGGAGCAGGCGGTGAATTATGCCGCCTTCGGCGCGTTCGTGGGCGCCGGCCAGACCTGCGTGTGCGCGGCGCGCCACATCGTCCAGCGCGGCATCTACGACGAATTCGTCGAGCGCCTCGCCGCCAAGGCCAAGGCCATCCGCATCGGCGACCCGCGCGATGCGGAGACCCAGCTCGGGCCGGTGGTTTCCCAGCGCCAGCTGGATCGCGTGCTCTCCTTCGTTCAGGCGGGCCATGACGACGGTGCCCGCCTCGTCGCCGGCGGCCAGCGCCGCATCGTCGAGGGGCACGAGAACGGCTTCTTCGTGGAGCCCACCGTGTTCGCCGATGTCGCGCCCCACATGCGCATCGCCCGCGAGGAGGTGTTCGGTCCGTTCACCGTGGTGATCCCCTTCGATACCGAGGAGCAAGCCCTCGCCATCGCCAACGACAGCCCCTTCGGTCTGGCGGCGGCCATCCGCACCCGGGACGTGCACCGCGCCCACCGGGTCGCGGCCAAGGTGAAGGCCGGCATCGTCTGGATCAACGATCATCACCGCCTCGACCCGGCATCTCCCTGGGGCGGCGTAGACGACAGCGGCATCGGACGCGAGTTCGGCATCGAGAGCTTCAACGACCATTTCGACGTGAAGTCCGTGATGGTCTCGACCGAGGACAAGCCCTTCGACTGGTACAAGGGCACGTCCCAGCAGCCGCGCCTGAATTGAACGCCGCACGCGAGCCGGAGGGAAAAATCCTCCGGTTCGCGCATCCGTTTCGGCTGTTCGCTGTCCGGCCGGTCAATAGAATTTGGTGTTATCTCGCGAATAAAATTGCCATCACTTGCATTCGGGCGCATAGTGGTTTTGTCGATAGAAAGCCTGATGACTTGGCTTCGCGCGGCCCCTGATCTGCGCCCAACCAAATTTCGCGCTCGAAAAATGCAAATTCGACGGCCGGGCAAGGCCCGGCAAGCTATATCCCAAATTTGAAAGGGTTTCCCATGACTGAGGGAACCGTAAAGTGGTTCAACGCCCAGAAGGGCTTTGGATTCATCGCGCCCGATTCCGGCGGCAGCGATGCCTTCGTCCATATCAGCGCGGTCGAACGTGCCGGCATGCGCGATCTGCGTGAAGGCCAGAAGGTGAGCTTCGAGCTCGTCACCGATACCAAGAGCGGCAAGCTCTCGGCCGACAAGCTCCAGGATCTCAGCTGATCCATTCGGCCCGCCGGGCCTGAACCGCGGGCCAAGCCATCGCTTCTTCCCGGCCGACCGCGGATGTACCGGCCGCCTGGGGGAAGAGATGGAGCGGTCCCAATCCGTGAACGTCCGGCGCCCCGCCGCCCCGCGCCCTTGAGGTCGCGGGGCTTTTCGTTTCGGCGCCTGCACCAATCCGCTCGCAGAGGAGGAGGCCTCCATGGCCAAGGGACAATTGCGCGGCAATCGCGAGACCAAGAAGCCGAAGAAACCCAAGGAGCCTGTGGCTGCCCCGTCCTTCATCAAGGGATCGCCGGTCTCGCTCGGGCCGCCCAAGAAGAAATGAGGGGGGTGCGATGAACGTGCGAACCCAGCAGACCACCGTGACGTTCGCCCATCCGTTCCGCGTGCGCGGGACCGAGGGCATTCTGCCGGCGGGCGTCTATCGCGTGGCGATCGACGAGGAACCGATTCCGGGCATCTCCTTCCTCGCCTACAGGCGCGTCCAGACCCTGCTCTACACGCCCGCCGTTTCCGCGTCGGAAGGGCGCACGAGCTGCCTGTCCATCGACGCCGCGGACCTCGAGGACGCCCTGTCGCGGGACCGCAAGCAATCGGAGGCCGGCTGACGCCGTCGCTCCAGGCCGGTCATCAGCACGGAGAGAAACGATGCCGCTGCATTTCCCTAACGCCAGCCGCATCTTTGATCCGGCACGGCAGTGCGTCACCTTCTGGGGGCACGATTCCACGTTCGAGATCGCATTCCATGTGGATGCGGAAGTGCTGCACCGCTTCAGCCCCAAGGCGGGCCACGACGAGGCGGCCTCGCTTCAGGTCTTCGACGTGAACCGCGCCCGCATCGAGCGCGTGGCGTCTGGCGTCTATGCCCGACGGCGGCAGAACTTCAACCGACTGTCCGCCGCGGACTTCTAGACGCCGGCTTTGACCCGGCGGAGGCTCACACCGTGCCGTGGACGGCCTTGCCGTTCATCAGCGTCAGGTCGATCCGTGTCGCGGCAATGTCGTGCACGTCGCCCTCGAATATGTTGCGCTCGAGGACCACGAGATCGGCGAACTTGCCCGGCTCGAGCGTTCCGACCTTGTTTTCCAGGCGGATCTGGCGGGCGGCACCCAGCGTCGCCGCATGCACCGCCTCAGCCACCGTCAGGCGCTCGTCCAGCGGCCCCAGCACAGGATTGTCGGCCTTTCCGATGAGCTGGCGTGTGACCGCGATCTGAATGGAATCGAGCGGCTTGAAGGTGGAGAAGTAGCCGGCCGCCGGCCAGTCGGTGCCGAACGAGATGCCGCCGCCGGCCTTCAGGGCGGACTTGGCGCGGTAGAGCTTCTTCTGCCGCTCGCCATAGCGATCGACCAGGATGCCCGCGGTGTCGGGATCGGCGGAGAACCAGTTGGCGGAAAACTGCGAGTTCACCTTCAGCTTGCCGAAGCGCGGGATGTCCTCGTCGGTGACGTAGACGAGATGCGCGATGGTATGGCGCCGCTCGCGCTGCGGGTTGGTGGCGATGGCCTTCTCGATGGCGTCGAGCGCCACCCGCGCCGTGCCGTCGCCGCACGCATGGATGTGCAGATCGAAGCCGGCGGCATCGGTGTCGCCCACCAGTTTCATCCACTCCTCGACGGAGAAGGGCGAGGCGCCGCGGAAATCCGGCTTGTCGGAATAGGGCTCGACCAGCCAGGCCGTGTACCCCTCCTGGGTGCCGTCGCCCACGATCTTCATCACGGAGATGTCCACGAGCTCGGAGGACACCGCCTTGCGCACCTCCTGAAGCTCCTTCACCGCGTCGTCGATGGGCGGCGACTTCACGATGTAGGACCCGACAACGCGGAACGGCAGACGGCCGGCCTTGTCGAGGGAGGTGTAGAAGGAGAGCACCGCCGCCTGGTCGGCGCCGATGGGCGGCACGCCGGCATCGAAGATGGAGGTGATGCCCGCGGCGGACGCCTTGGGAAGCCACTCCTCCATCAGATTGGCCATGCCGGCGGGCGAGATGCTCTCCACCGCATTGACCAGCGCCAGCACGGCGTTGACCTCGAGCACGTAGCCGGTGGGATAGCCCTTCTCGTCGCGCACATAATAGCTGAAGCGGGGCACCGGATCCGGCGTGTCCTTGCCGATCTTGGCCATCTCCAGCGCCTTGGAATTGGCCCACAGGCTGTGGCCGTCGATGGCGAAGAAGAAGGCCGGGCGGTCGGGAATGATGCGGTCCAGCTCCTGCCGGGTGGGCCCCTCGGGCGGGAACATGTCCACCCGCCAGCCGAAGCCGCGGATGTTGCCCGTGGGATGGGCCTTCGCGTGGCGCTCGATGACCTTGAACATCTCCTCGCGGTCGGCCACCTGCAGGTCGACGCCGGAGGTGAGGAACGACCCGAGGAAGGGGTGAATGTGGCCTTCGACGAAGCCGGGCATCACGAGGCGGCCGTTGAGCTCTACCACCTTTGTGCCGGGACCCTTGAGCTTGTCGATCTCGGCATCGGAGCCGACGGCGGCGATGGTCTTGCCGTTCACCGCCAACGCCTGGGCCCAGGGCTGCGCGGGATTCTGGGTATAGACCTTGCCGCCCCGCAGGATGAGGGTGGCGCCGTCGGCGGGCTGCGCCAGCACGGCGCCGTTGGCCGCAACTGCGGTGCAGGCGAGGGCCGCACCCATGAAGCGGCGGCGGTTGAGCTTCATGGCCGATGCGGCCGGCGCAACCGGCCCGCTCACGAACCCGCCGAGAATCTCATTCAGATCGCAGTTGATGCACATGTCGTCGCTCCCGCTGTCTCGTAGAATTCTGCAGCGTCAAACCTGTCGTGAGGTCGGCGAAACTGACCATCTGGACGTTAAATTCGCGTGACGCCGGTGCACGCAATCCTGTCGATCTCGCCCTCGGCTCACCGGATCGCCAGCTCCCCTGATGGCCGCTCGGGCGTCTTGAGGTGCAACCGCTCCGGAAGGGTGACGATGTAGGACAGGGCCCGCGCGTAATCGAGCACGAGCCCGGGCGTCCATGCCATCGACGCCGCCCGGCGCCGCATCCGCGTGGCGACGAGAAGCTCGGGGCTGAAGCAGAGGCGGAGCAGGAAATAGGGCGATCGCGCATAGGGCGCGAAGATGCCCTCCAGCCCCGCATCCAGCGCCGCCGCGACGGTGCTGGAGCAGTTGCGGCTGGTGAGGTTGTAGGTCGTGTTGCGGCTGTAGTGCTGCCAGAAGCGGCGCAGCGCGGCCTCGTCGATCCCGGAGATCTGCACGTTCATGGTGGGCTCGCACCAGTCGGCCACCTCCTCGGCGTGGCTCGGCAGAAAGCGGCCCGCCACGTCGTTGTCGTGGGTCGCCCGCAGCACCCGGCGAAAGTCCTCGGGCGACCGCTCGATCTCCACCGCCGGATAATGGCTGATGTAGATGTCCGCCATCTCCAGCGCGGCATGGCCGGTGGAGATGGTGCCGCTGGAATCGTGGGCGGCGATATAACGGCTGATGGCGTGATCGACACGCGCGATGGCCCCGGTGGGTGTCCAGACGTGGACGATCACCGATCCGCGCCGGGCCTTGCTCTCGTCCGTCAGGATGGGGGAGACGGCGTCCACCGCGTCTGGGGACCGCTCCGCAGCGCCCGGGTCGAGCAGTCCCTCGCGCACCGCCTTTGAGAACGGAACGCCGGGCGGCAGCCGCGCGAGGCGGATGGCGAAGGCAATGGTGTTGACGGCGGAGAGCATCAACAGCATCCCCACGTCGACGCCGATGGAGCCGCGCCAGTGGGTGGGCCAGGGCGAGATGAACCAGATGCCGATGACGAATTCGAACGCCGCGATGAGCATCGCCCGGTGCCATCCCTCGAACCGGACGAGATAGACCGTGCCGGCCCGCCAGCACGCATCGCCCACGAGGAAGACGCCGGCGGCAATCCCTACCACCATGTCGGCGCGTCCCGCCGTCACCAGCACGATGAGGGCGAGGGCGAAAAACATGGCGGCCTTGCTGAAGCGCAGCGCGCGGCCGGCCCCCGTGATTCCGAGGCCGCCGAGTAGCGCCGCCGCGCCATCGATGGCGAGGGGGATGGCGAAATAGATGGGATTGATGCGGTATTCGTCGATCAGCGCATTGGCGAAGAAAAAGGCGCCGAGGGCGAACCAGACCGCGCCGGCGAGCGCCAGCACCCACCATCGCCGCCGGGTTGTCTCGGTGCCGTACAGGATGAGCAGAAGTTCGATCACGGCGTCGGCGCTCCTCGCCCGGGTCCTGACCCCGGCCCGCGTCCCGCCATGTCGCATGTTCCCATGACGAATGGCCTCATGATGACAGGATTATTTGCGCCAGTTCGCTGTGACGGGCGCGCGATATTCGGCCGGCGCCTCATGGCTTGGTCTTTACCGTTTCGAACAGGGCCAGCGCCTCGTCCCGCAGAACGCCGCCGGTGATCTCCACCTTCAGGAAAGGCGCCTGCTGGGCCATGGCGGTGGCGATGGTCAGGGCCGGCATGGGCAGGCGGGTGATGCGGGCGGCGAGGTCCTGGGTCGAGGCGCCGTAGACCACGCGGTCGATGCCGCACCACAGGATCGCGCCCATGCACATGGCGCACGGTTCGCCCGACGAATAAAGGGTTGTGCCCTTCAGTTCCTCCGGCGTCCGCGCGGCGAGGAAGCGGCGGATGGCCACCATCTCCCCATGGGCGGTGGGATCGGCGAGGCGGCGCGTCAGGTTCGGCCCCCGCGCCATCACCTGCCCGTCGCGGACGATGACCGTGCCAAACGGCGTATCGCCCTCGGCCGCCATGGCGAGGGCCTCCCGCATGAAGCCTTCGTCCTGGGTGCGGGCCGGCCCGGTGGTGGCGTCCGCACGGGCAGCGTCGGGCAAGAGCGCAAGAACGCTTCCGCCGGCCACCGCGGCCAGCGCTGCCCGGCGGGTCGGCAGCGCCTGCGCTGCGGCCGACCCGACGGTCCGCTCCTGCTGGCCCCGGGCCATGCTTGCTCCGCGATGCTGTGTCGGGAACAGGGAACCACAGCCGCCGCACGGCCACAAGCCGCGACGGGCGCCGGCAGTCCCGTCGCCGGGGTGCGTCGCATCATGGATTTGGAAGCGGCCGCGCAAATGCTGAGATTCGCCGAAATCGTGTCGGCGAATACTTGCCCCTCCGCGCCCATCAGCCGGTGCCGATGGGAGCCGAATCACGGTCGATACCGGCGCGCGCTGGGGCGCCATCCCCTTGCGTTATGTGGTATATCGGCTTCGGTGCCGGCCTCGCCGCGGATGGCCATGAACGCGAGGCCGGTGCCGCGCGTCCATCGCTTGCCCAGGTGCTAGGTGCGGACCACCGTGCGGCCACGGACGCGCCCGGCGATGATGTCGTCGGCAAGCTCGGGCAACGCGTCGAGGCCGACCTCGCGCGTCACGGCCTCGATGTCGGCCGGGTCGAGCAGCTCGGCGATGCGCTCCCAGGCCATGGTGCGGCGCGCGAGGGGGCAGTTCACCGAATCCACCCCGAGGAGCGCCACGTTGCGCAGGATGAAGGGGAAGACGGTGGTGGGCAGGTCCGTGGCGGCGGCGAGGCCGCAGGCCGCAACGGCGCCGCCATAGGCGGTCGCGGCCAGCACGTTGGCAAGGATCTGGCCGCCCACCGTATCCACCGCGCCGTGCCAGCGTTCCCCGGCGAGGGGCTTACCGGCGGCGGCGTAGGTCTCGCGGTCGACGATGGCGCTGGCGCCGAGGCTCTTGAGGAAGTCCTCCTCGGTGCGGCGGCCGGTCAGCGCGCTGACCTTGTAGCCGAGGCGCGACAGGAGCCGCACCGCCACGCTGCCGACGCCGCCCGCCGCGCCCGTCACCAGCACGTCACCGCCCGGCGTGATGCCGTAGCGCTCAAGAGCATCCACGCAGAGCATGGCGGTGAGACCGGCGGTGCCGATGGCCATCGCCTGGCGGGTGGTGAGGCCCGCCGGCAGCTTCACCAGCCATTCGCCCTTCACCTTGGCGCGCTGGGCAAAGCCGCCGGACCAGCTTTCGCCGACACCCCAGCCGGTGAGCACCACCTTGTCGCCGGGGGCAAAGGCCGGGTCGGCGCTGGCGCGGACCGTCCCGGCGAAATCAATGCCCGGGACCATGGGGAAGGTGCGCAGGATGCGGCTCATGCCTTTTAGCGCGAGGCCGTCCTTGTAGTTGAAGGAGGAATATTCCACGTCCACCGTCACGGCGGCGTCGGGCAGGTCCGCCTCGGTGATGGATTCCAGCGCGACCGCCTGGCCGCCCTCGGTCTTGCGGGCCATGAGGGCCTGGAAGGTGTCGGTGCTCATGGGAGTTCGCCTCGTTCTTGGGGTCGCTGGGCGCCCGCGCTTAAGGGCGGGCGGTCGGTCGCCGGCCCTCTGTCGGGCAGGCACGGGGCAGGGGCATTGCGCGGCGCGAGCCGCCCTTATGGCTGGCGCGCCTTTCGGGCCTCGTCGGCCTTGGCGTACTGGGCACGGATATAGAGCACGAGGCCGCCGAGCGCCTCCACAGCCGCGGCGCCGTCGCGCGCGGTGAGCGCGGCGAGCATGCGCTCGTGGTGGGAGACGATCTCCTTGCGGTCGCGCACCCGGAAGATGATCATGTTGCTCACCGGCATGAGCGCTTCCACCACCGCGTTCATCAGGAAACGCAGCAGCGCATTGCCGGCCGCGTCCACCACGGCGCGGTGAAAGCGCACGTCCGAGGCACAGAAATCCTGGTCCGAAATGGTGGCGGTCTTCTGGATGGCGATCTCCGCCTCCAGCGCCGCGAGATGGGCATCCGTGCGGTTCTGCGCGGCGAGCCGGCAGCAGACGGCCTCCATCTCCAGCCGGGCGGTCGCCATTTCCTCCAGCGTGATGCCGCCGCTCGCCACCATCAGCGTCACAGAGGTGCCGAGGCTCGTGGCGAGTTCCTCCGGCGAGGGGCCCGTTACGAAGGTGCCGCCCGAGGGGCCGCGACGGGAACGGATGAGGTGGCGCGCGGCGAGCCGCTTCAGCGCCTCCCGCACGGTCGGCCGGGAGACGCCGAACTGGGCCGCCAGCTCTTCCTCGGTGGGCAGGCGCTCGTCCACCTTCAGCCGGCCGTCCATGATCGCCTGCTGGAGCTGGTCGGCGATCTGACTGGCGGCGCTGGTGGTGACGATCTGGCCGTAGGTGGGTTCCATCGGGCAAGGGTCCGGATGCGATTTCTCCAGTCCTTGGTCTCAGAACTCACCTGTCAAATCAACCAAAAATTATTTGTTTGACAAATAGTGGAATGGGCCTTTTCGTTGGGACGATCGCGGACGCAGACGCCGCGGCACATAAATGCCAGGGAGAGAGATATGCGCGCTGCCATCGCCGCGGCGACCATGCTGACATGCGTGGTCGCAGCCCATGCGGAAGACATGCCCACCTTCCGCATCGGCGTGCTCAACGACCAGTCCAGCCTCTATTCCGACATCGCCGGGTCCGGCTCAGTCACCGCCGCGCAGATGGCGGTGGAGGATTTCAAGCCCGAGACGCACGGATTCAAGGTCGAGGTGGTTTCGGCCGATCACCAGAACAAGGCAGACGTCGGCTCGTCCATCGCGCGGCGCTGGTACGATCTCGACAAGGTGGACGCCATCGTGGACGTGCCCACCTCCTCGGTGGCGCTGGCGGTGGCCGACATCACCCGCGACAAGAACAAGGTGTTCCTTGTGGCCAGCGCCGGCAGCTCCGATCTCACCGGCAAGGCCTGCACCCCCAACACCATCCACTGGACGTACGATACCTGGGCGCTCGCCAACGGCACCGCGCGGGCCATGATAAAGCAGGGCGGCACGTCCTGGTATTTCCTCACGGCGGACTATGCCTTCGGCCACGCCCTTGAGCGCGACGCCGCCGAGGTGGTGAAGGCCAACGGTGGGCAGGTGCTCGGCCATGCGCTGGCGCCGTTCCAAACCTCGGATTTCTCCTCCTTCATCCTCCAGGCGCAGGGCTCTGGGGCGAAGGTGGTGGCGCTGGCCAACTCCGGCGGCGATACCATCAATTCGGTGAAGCAGGCGGCCGAGTTCGGCCTGTCGCAGAAGCAGAAGCTTGTCAGCCTGCTCATCTTCCTGTCCGATATCCACTCCCTCGGGCTCAAGACGGCGTAGGGGCTGATGCTGACCAACGCCTTCTACTGGGACCTGAACGACGGCACCCGCGCCTTCGGCAAGGCGTTCGGCGCGCGCAACGGCGGCCGCATGCCCACCATGAACCAGGCCGGCACCTACGCCTCCACGCTGCACTGGATGAAGGCCATCGCCGCCATGGACAAGACCAAGGCGCGCGACGGCGGCGCCGTGGTCGCACAGATGAAGCAGATGCCCACGGACGACAAGCTCTTCGGCAAGGGCCACATCCGCGCCGACGGCCGCACCATCCACGACATGTATCTGTGGCAGGTGAAGACGCCGGAGCAGTCCAAGGGGCCGTACGACTATCTCACCCTCATCGCCACCATTCCCGGCGACGAGGCGTTCCGCCCCATGTCGCCGGAGGCCTGCCCCATGCTGAAGAAGGCCGGATAATATGGCGGTGCCGGCGCAGCCCGCCGCGGGCGTGCAGGGCAAGGCGGCTTCCCTCGCGATCCTCGTGGTCGCGGAGGTGGCCGCCATGGCCACCTGGTTTGCGACCACGGCCTCACTGGGTGCCATCCGCGCCCAGTGGGACCTGTCGCCCTTCCAGGAGGCCCTGCTCACCAGCTCGGTGCAGGCGGGCTTCGTCACCGGCACGCTGGCGAGCGCGCTGCTCTCGCTGGCCGACCGGGCGGACCTGCGCACCCTGTTCTGCACCTCGGCGCTCATAGCCGCGCTGGCCAACGGCGCCATCCTGCTGTTCGAGCCCACCCACCCGGCGGTGGCGATCCTGCGGTTCATCACCGGCATGTGCATGGCCGGGGTCTATCCGGTGGGAATGAAGCTCGCCGCCACCTGGGCCAAGGGCGACCTCGGGCTGCTCATCGGCATGCTGGTGGCGGCGCTGACCCTCGGCTCCGCCTCGCCCCACGCCATGGCGGCCCTCGGCGGTCTGGACTGGCGGGCGCCGGTGGCGGGGGCAGCCGCGAGCGCGCTGGTCGCGGCGGGCCTCATCCGCTTCGCCAAGGTCGGCCCCAACCATGCCAAGGCACCGCCCCTGCGCCTGTCCAACGCCCTCGATGCGTTCCGTCGGCCGGCGCTGCGCCTCGCCAATCTTGGCTATTTCGGCCACATGTGGGAGCTCTACGCCATGTGGGCGTGGATCGGCGCCTTCCTGGCGGCGAGCTTTGCCGCCCGCTACGGCGATGCGCCGCCCTTCGATCCGCGCCTTGCCACCTTCGCCGTTGTGGCCATCGGCGCCGTGGGGGCGCTGGGCGGCGGCTTCCTCGCCGACCGCATGGGCCGCACTTTCGTCACCGCCCTTTCCATGACGGTGAGCGGGCTGTGCGCGGCGGGCATCGGCTTCCTGTTCGGCGCTTCGCCCCTCGTGCTGCTGCCGGTGGCATTGGTGTGGGGGGTCACCGTGATCTCCGATTCCGCCCAGTTCTCCGCCGCGGTGACCGAGCTGTCCGACCGCTCGCTGGTGGGCACCATGCTGACGGTGCAGACCTGCGTCGGCTTTCTCATCACGCTGGTGAGCATCCATCTGCTCCCCTACGCGGTGGACCTTCTCGGCTGGCGCTACGCCTTCCTGATGCTCGCCATCGGCCCCTTCCTCGGCGTCCTCGCGATGATGCGCCTCAGGCTGAAGCCCGAGGCGGCGAGCATGGCCGGCGGGCGCCGCTGACGTTTTCCGACGAGGCCCCCATGACCTTTTCCAAGATCCTGTACGAGACCCTCGACGGCGTCGCGCTCATCACCCTCAACCGGCCCGAGCGCACCAACGCCCTCGACCAGGAGATGCTGGGCGAGATCTCCGCCGCCATGGACCTGGCCGAGGCCGATCCCAACGTGCGGGCGGTGGTGGTCCGCGGGGCGGGAAGCGCGTTCTCCTCCGGCTTCGACCTGAAGGCGCAGATGGAGGCGCGGCCGGCCGGCGTCGACGAATGGCGGCCGCTGCTGCGCAAGGATTTCGACACGGTGATGCGGTTCTGGCACTGCCCCAAGCCCACCATCGCCATGGTGCGCGGGCCGTGCCTTGCCGGAGCCTGCGAGCTGGCGCTGGCGTGCGACATGACCATTGCCTCGGAAGACGCCTTCTTCGGCGAGCCGGAGCTGAAGTTCGGCGCCGGCATCGTGGTGATGCTGCTGCCGTGGATCGTCGGCCCCAAGATCGCCAAGGAGATCATCCTCCTCGGCGAGGACCGGGTGAGCGCGCGGCGCGCGGCCGAGATCGGCATGATCAACCGCGTGGTCGCCGCCGAGCGGCTTGAGGACGAGGTGCTGCGCATCGCCCGCCACATCGCCGCGGTGGACCCTGGCCTCATCAAGGAGACGAAGCGTGCCCTCAACCGGGCACTGGAGACGCAGGGGCTGCTCCAGGCGCTTGAGAGCGCGCTGGAGATCGACCTCGCCATCGAGGGCGCCGGCTCCGCCGACAAGATCGCCTTCTTCGACGTGGCGCGGCGCGAGGGCCTCAGGGCCGCCATCGCCTGGCGCGACAGCCGCTTTCCCAGCCCCGGCGCGTGAGGGGGCGGCGATGACATCCGCCCGCCAACAAGGCGCGCTCGCCGGCATCCTGTCGTCGGCGACGGGCGTGGTCGAGGATGACGGCGGCGTCTCCACCACCGCCGAACTCGCCGCGGCGGCCTCCGACCTTGCCGCGCGTCTCGCCGCGGCCGGCCTGAAGCCCGATGAGCCGGTGGTGGTGACGGTGGCGAATCGCGCGGCCGACCTTGCCGCCGTGTTCGGCATCTGGCAGTCGGGCGGCGTCGCCGTCCCGCTTCATGCCGGGGCCGCCGAGACCACGCGGGCGGCGGTGCTGGAGCAGGTCCGCCCCCGCTTCCTGATGGCCGACGGGCAGGTGCTGACGTTATCCGATGCGCCCCCGCCGGAGCGGCCGCTGCTGGCGGGGGCTGCGCTGGTGGTGTTCACCTCCGGCTCCACCGGCAAGCCCAAGGGCGTGGTGCTCGGCCATGACCGGCTTTCCGGCAAGCTTGATGCCTTGCAGGAATTGCTGCGCCTGTCGCCGGCCGACACGGTGGTGCTGCCGCTCCAGCTCATCTTCATCTTCGGCCTGTGGGTGATGTTGCTGTCGCTGCGGGCGGGCGCCCGGCTGTCGCTGGTGGGCAAGTTCTCGCCGGCCGCGCTGCGCGCCCGCCTGCCGGCCACGACGGTGCTGGCGACCGTGCCGTCCATGCTGCGGACCCTGTTCGCGGAGGGCGTGATGGAAGCTCCGGCCCTGCGCGCCATCCTTACCGGAGGGGAGGGGCTGGGCGCGCATCTCTCCAGCGAAATCGAGCGCCAGCTGCCCTCGGCCGGCGTGTTCGATCTCTACGGCCTGACCGAGACCGGCTCCTGCGACTTCTGCCTGCGGCCGCAGGACGCCGCCACCGGTCGTGGCGCCATCGGCCGGCCGACCCCCGGTGTCGCCTATGAGATCGCCGCGGGCACGGCTGGCGTGCCCGATCCCGACGCGGGCGAGCTGCTGGTGCGCTCGCCCTTCGGCATGCTCGGCTATCTGGACAATCCCGCGCTCACGGCCGAGGCGTTCCGCGAGGGCTTTTTCCGCACCGGCGACGTGGCCCGGCGCCGCCCGGACGGGATGGTGGAGATCATCGGCCGCATCAAGGAGATTGTCTCGCGCGGCGGCAACAAGATCGCGCCGGCGGAGATCGAGCTCATGCTCTCCGCCCATCCGGCCGTGGGGCAGGTGCTGTGCGCGGGCGTTCCCGATCCGCGGCTGGGCGAGGCCCTGCACGTGGCCGTGGTGCTGAAGGCCGGGTGCAGCGCGTCGCCCGAAGACCTGCGGGCGTGGTGCAAGGAACGGACGGAGCGCTTCAAGGTGCCCGACGCCGTTCATGTGGTGGAGGCTCTGCCCACCGGCCCCACCGGCAAGGCTCTGCGCGCCGGCATCCGGGATCTGGTGCGGGGCACCTCGGGATAGCCCGAGCAGGCCGCCTACAGGGCGCCGATCAGCAAAGCGGCGCCACGCACCGTCGCCATCGCACCGACGAGGACCAGGGCGGTCAACGCCACGGCGCGATGGCCGCCGGGAATGCGGCGGAACAGCACTCCTCCCACCAGCGTGCCGAGCACCAGCGCCGGAAGAAGCACCAGGGCGAGGGTGAGGTCGCGGCCGGCGAGCTGGCCCGTCAGCGCGCCAAACATCAGGGGCGCGGCGCAGAACAGCGAGAACACCAACGTCATGGACGCGCGCGCTGCTGCCGGGGCGAACCAGCCGCGCAGATAGAAGGCGGTGAGGGGCGGCCCGCCCATGGCGACGAGCCCCTGAAGGAAGCCGGACGATGCGCCCGCCAGCAAGGCCACCGAAAGGGCGGGACGGGGAGAGCGCACGGGCGGCGCCAGAGCCAGCCCCAAAGCTGCGCCGATGGTCACAAGGCCGACCACGAGGCGAATGGCGTCCTGCGGCGCCAGATGCAGCAGCAGGGCTCCCACGGCGACGAAGGGCAGGCCCGCCAGCGTGATGGCGGCGCTGCTGCGCCGGTCCACCGCGGCAAGGTCGCTGCGCAGGGTCACCGCGCCGGAGACGAGTTGCAGGATAAGCACCACCGGCACCGCGTGGGCCGGATCCATGAACACCGACGCGAAGGGCATGGCGAACAGGCCGAAGCCGAAGCCGGTGAAGCCCCGCAGCACCGCCGCGCCAGCCACCACCAGCGACAGGACGAGCGCCATGGTGACAAACTGGGGATCGAGGGCCATGGGTGGCTTCAGGCGGCAGCTTCGAGGATCCGGGCCTCGAAATAGGGGATCAGGCCGGTGGACGGCGGGCAGTTGACGTACTCGAAATCCAAGGCGTCGCCGTCGAGCACGTAGATCTCGTTGTAGGTGCGCAGTTCCAGCGCCTCCTGATACTTGCGCCGTTCGGCCATGGCGCGATGGTAGATGGCAAGGTGGGTCGGATGGTGCTTGGCCCACGTCTCCAGATGATGGAGGGAGAGGAAGAGACCGAGGGAATAGGCTTCTTCCAGCGGCTGCCCGGCGGCATCGGTGAGGACCACCTGCCGCAGCGCCGGGCATCCCGTCTCCGCCGGATTCTCCCGCAGATAGTCCATGCCGGCGTCGAGCTTCGGCCGCACGTTGCGTTCGTAGCTCTCGCGCTGCTCGGCGCCACAGGCGGCCCAGGAGACGCCGGAGCGGATCACCGTGAGGCCTGTCGGCGGACGGATGGCGAGCCTTTGCCCGCGTCCCGCCGGCAGCGCGGCGAGGGGGGCGAGCCGGACCGCCGCGCCATCGAGCCGGTCCCAGCCGGAAGCGGGAATGCGGTCGCGCGCGGCGCCCCAATAGCCGGTTTCTCCCATCTCCTCGAGGCGCGAGAAGGGGCAGGCGGAGAGCCCGCGGCGATATTCGGCGAAGGCGATGGTCTCGGCCCGCTCGGGAACGGTGCTCACCGGCTCCCACCACTGGGCAAGGTCCTCGGCAAGGGCGCGCTGGCCCGCGCGCCATGCGGCGATGTCCGGCACCGCGACCCAGCGGCCGAAGGCGTCCCGGTCGGGCCAATAGAGGGCTGCCATGACGGTGCGGCGCCCCTCCGCGTCGACGAAGGCCGCGCGATCGAGATAGGCGGGGGCTGAAGGCGCCGCCGCTGCCGCCGCGAGAAAATCCCCCAGGGCCTGCTCGGCTCGGGCGTCGTCCGCGCCCGCCATCCCCACGAACAGCACCGCGAGGTGGCCGGGCGCGTGGTCGAAGCGCGCGGAATAGCGGATGATCGGCGGGACATGTCCCGCCGGCCGGTTCATGGGGTAGAGGCGCTCCGGGTGCTCCGACATGGCGCGGCTCAGCTCGCATCTGTGGCGAAGGCGCGGAGCTTGGGGTCGTCGGCGATCATCTTCAGATACTTGTCGGTGATGTAGTCCTTGGCGTCCGGCGTCTTCTGCAGGGTGCCGGTGGACTTCAGATATTCGGCGAGATCGGTGTGCCACGTGTCCATCACCGACAGCCCCTTGGAGCGATCGAACAGCTTGAGCTGCTCGTCGAGGGTGTAGATGGGGCGCTTGTCGTAATCGATCTCGATGAAGTGGTCGGAGAGCGTCGTGCCACCCTCGGGATAGAATTTCTTCATGTACTGCATCGTCTCGGCGCGGTGCTTCTTCTGCCAGGCGATGGAGCGCAGGTAGACGGCAAGCACCTTCGCCACCATCTCGGGATGCTCCTGGGCATAGTCGGCGCGGACCACTACGGCGGCAGTTACCGCCGCCCCGCCGTCCCGTCCGGTGCAGAGCGTCTTGGTGTCGGCCTTCTCCTGCAACGTGTAGGAGAAGGGCGGCCACGCCGCGGCGATGGCGCCGTTGCCGGAGGAATAGGCGGCGATGGCCTGCGCCGGGCCGAGATTGACCACGCGCACGTCGTTGGGGCCGAGGCCCATCTTCTTCAGGCAGGCCACGGCGGCATAGTGGCCGGTGGAGTTGGTGGTGAGCAGAATCTCCTTGCCCTTCAGCGTGGAGGGATCCTTGAGGATGGCGTCGGCATCCTTGGCGCGGGCGGCGACCCATGCGGTGTCGGACTGGTCGTCCGCAAGGGCGATGGTGAGCAGGTTGAAGCGCACCGCACCGAGCACCGCGGGCGGCGAGCCGGTGCCGCCGATGTCCCAGGACTTGGACGGCGCCGCCGCGATCTGCTGCGGGCCGGCGGGGAAGGTGGAGAAGCTGGGCTCGATGCCCACCTCCTTCCACCAGCCCCTTTCGGTGGCGATGTAGAAGGGCAGCGACCAGTAGAGGGCCGGCTGGTAGGAGATGTTCACCGTCTCCGCCCGCGCGGTGGCCGGGAGCGCGGCGGCAAGGGCAAGCCCCGCGGCAAGGAAGGCGCGGGCGAGGGTCGGGCTGCGACTGGGCATGGTCTTTTGTCCCCTTATGTCCTGGAAGGTCCGGTGTCGTGCGCGCGTCACGAGGCGATGGAGAGGCGGCCGGTGGCCTCCTCCGCAGGGGCGCCCGCCGAGCGCAGGAGCCGCCAGAGCCGGGTGCGGATGCGGATGAAGGATTCGAGCTCCATCACTTCCTCCACCGAGCGCTCGGCCCAGCGCTCCGACTGGCGCAGGGCCGCGACGTCGATGATCTCGCGGATGGAGCCGGGGCGTCCCGCCATCACCACCACGCGGTCGGCGAGATAGGTCGCTTCTTCCACGGAATGGGTGATGAAAAGCACCGTGCGGCGCTGGCGCGCGGTGAGGCGGATGAGCTCTTCCTGCATCTCGATGCGGGTCTGCGCGTCGAGCGCGCCGAACGGCTCGTCCATCAGCAGCACCTCCGGCTCCAGGATGAAGGAGCGCGCGATGGCGACGCGCTGCTGCATGCCGCCGGAGAGCTGGTGGGGATAGCTGTCGCCATGGCCTTCGAGGCGCATGGTGGCGAGATAACGGTCCACCAGCGGCCGGGCCTCGGCCTCGCCCATGCCCCGGCACTTCAGGCCGAAGCCGATGTTCTGGCGCACCGTCTTCCATGGGAGGAGGGCGAACTGCTGGAACACGACGGCCCGGTCGGGACCGGGCCCCGACACCGCCCGCCCGCCCACGGTGACGGAGCCGGTGGTGGGATGGTCGAGCCCCGCGGCGAGGCGCAGTAGGGTGGTCTTGCCGCAGCCGGACGGGCCGACGATGGCGACGAACTCGCCATCGGGCACATGGAGCGAGACGGGTTCGAGGGCCTGATAGGTGCCGCCCTTGCGCTCGAAACAGCGGGTGACGTCGTTGAATGCGATGCCGCTCATGCGCCCACCCTCCAGTTGCGCCCGATGCGGGCGTCGATCTGCCGAAGCCCGAGGTCGATCACGAGACCGATGAAGCCGATGGTGGCCATGCCGGCCATCACGATGGGGGTCTCCACCGCGCCCTGGCCCTGCACGATCAGGTAGCCGACGCCCGAGGAGGCGACGATCAGCTCGGCACCGATGAGGGATTGCCAGCCCAGCGCCGCCGCCACGCGGATGCCGGCCATGATGGAGGGCAGCGCCGAGGGCAGCAGCACGTCCACGATCAGCCGGTAATCGCTCGCCCCCATGGTGCGGCAGGCCTCGATCAGCCGCGGGTCGGCGGTCTGCGCCCCGCGGAAGGTGTTGATGACGCAGGCGGCGAAGGCGCCGGAAAAGACGATGAGGATCGGCCCGCCCACGCCCGTGCCGAACCACAATGCGGCGAACGGCACCCAGGCGAGGGGGGCGATGAAGCGGAAGGTCTCGAAGAAGGGCGCGATGGCGTGCCGGAAGGGCGCGAACCACCCCATGGCCAGCCCCATCGGCACGCCGAGGACCACGGCCAGGGCGAAGCCGGAGAAGAAGCGGCCAAGGCTCGCCACAAGGTGCTGCTGGAGCGTCGCGCCGGCGAAGGGCACGCCGATATTCTTCACCAGCGCCTGCGCCACGTCCCACGGCGAGGGCAGCAGCATCTTCGGCAGCAGGCCGGACCAGGCGAGGGCGAACCAGACGCCGAGGGCCAGCGTGATGCTCGCGGCGGACAGCAGACTCAGCCGCAGGCGGGGGGTGAGCCAGCGCCGGGCGGGCCGGCGGCGCAGCGGGCGGGAGCCGCTTTTCGAGAGCATGTCCACGCTCATGGCGTCACCTTCAGCCAGGGCAGGCAGCGCCGCTCGATCACGCCGAGCAGCCACGTCATGGTGGCGCCGCACAGGGCGACCATGGCCATGGCGACGACGATCATGCCGGGAAAGATGTCCTGCGCCGCCGTCATCAGCACCCGGCCGAGGCCGAAGAAGGCGCCGATCAGCTCCGCCGCCACCAGCGCCATCCACGAGGCCTGGAGCGAGACGCGCAGCCCCGAGAAGATCATCGGCGCGGCGCCGGGAATGATGACGTCCAGAAGCAGCCTGCGGGTGCCCGCGCCATGCACGCGGGCGGCGGCGATGATGTTGGGATCGACGTTGCGCACGCCGGTGAAGGTGTTGATGAGGCTCGGTACGAAGGCCGTGAACCAGATCACGAAGATCTTCGCGCCGTCGCCGAGGCCGAACCAGATGATGGCGAGCGGAATCCAGGCGAGGGGCGGGATGGGGCGGATGAAGGCGACGATGGGGCCGAAGACCGCCTCGGCGCTCCGGCTCATGCCCATGGCGAGGCCGATGGGCAGCGCCGAGCCCGCCGCCACCGCGAAGCCGAGGAAGGCCAGCCGGATGGAGTGGAGCGTGTGCTCCATGAGCGTGCCGCCCGCATAGCCGGTGGTGGCGAGCTGGACGGCGGCGTCCCACACGTCGGCCGGCTGCGGCACCCGCATGGGATCGAGCGTCTGCGCCGAGATCCACCAGCCGAGGAGGAAGAGGAGGACGGCGCCGCCGCCGATCAAGGCCGGAGCGGCCGTCCGTGCAAGACGAATGAAGCGGAAAGAGCCTGATGGCGCGGGCGCGGATGGCGCTGAACCGGAGGGGACAGGGACGGTGGGCGCTCGCATGGCGCCCTCCTATTCCGCCGCCGCGCCGAAGGGCGCCTGCGGCTCGACTTCGCCCTGGTCCGCCGCATCTTCGCTGATGCTCTCCAGGAGCCGCGGCCGCTCGCGCCGGACCCGCAGCGAGAACAGCTCATGGCGATTGTAATAGCCCGCCATGTCGTGGTGCTGCTTGAGCTCCACCAGGCTCGCCAGGTCGATCTCCGCCACCACGAGACCCTCGCTGTCCGATGGCCGGTCGGCGAGAATCTCGCCGGTGGGACCGACGATCATGGAGGAGGCGCGCGGGCAGGCCCGCATCATGCGCTCCACCTCGTCGTCACCCTCGCTCACGGCAGCGATGGTGGCTTCGTCCAGCACGCCGGCGGCGACCACGCAGAAGACCTTGGCCTCGAACGCATGGGCGGCGGTGCGGAAGCGGATCGCGTCCTTCAGGTCGTAGGGCGCCCCGCCGAGCGGATTGCGGAACGGCCAGATGGCGGGATAGCACGAGCAGTGGATCTCCTCGCCCTCGCTCATGAGCACGTAGCGGGCGAGCGGGTTGTTGTTCTCGCCGCAGATCAGGCCGCCGATGCGGGCGAACGAGGTCTCGACCACCCGCAGGCCCGCCGCGTCGCCGCGGTTCCAGGACAATTGCTCGTAGAAGGTGGGCACCAGCTTGCGATGCAGGTTAAGGATCTCGCCCGTGTCGGAGATCAGCGCCTGCGCGTTCCACATGCAGCCGGGGCTGGTGGTCGACACCTCGCAAAAGCCGAGGCTGACGAAGATGCGGTGGCGGGCTGCCGCAGCCGCGATCTCGCCGATGGGGCCGCGGTCCGACTGGAGCGCGCTCTCGGCGAAGCGGCGGAAGAAGCGGTGGGCGTCGATGGGCCGGTAGAGTCCGGCCCAGACCGGAAAGCCGGGAATGAAGGATTCCGGAAACACCACCAGCCGGGCACCCGCCGCCGCGGCCTCGGCGATCACCGCCACCGCCTTGGCGACGCCGCCGCGCAGGTCAAACAGCGGCGCGGTGACGTGCGCTGCAGCAACCACAGTCCGGCGGCTGCCGTCTGCCCCAGAAAAACCTTTCATGCCAGATGCTTCCTTCGGCCTGTGCACCGCTTGCCGGCGGCTTGCCGGCGAACCACTTGAAAGCATCGTATCGCGGGAGCAGCATTCGAAAAGACCTAAGAAACCGAATATGAGGTTCGGAAAATATGAACCGCTTTACCCTGCGGTCCCTGCGCACCTTCGTGACGGTGGCGGAGTGCAAGACCATCGCAAACGCGGCGGAGAAGCTGGGCCGCAGCCAGGCCTCGGTCTCCACCACCATCAGCGAGTTCGAGGCGCAGGTCGGGCTTCAGCTCTTCGTGCGCAAGCCGGCCAAGGGGCTGGCGCTGACCCCGTCCGGCGAGATCGTGGCGCTGGAGGCGCGCGGGCTGCTCGCCCACGCGGACGAATTCGAGACCATCGCCGGCGCCCTCGGCAACGCGGTGGAAGGGGAGCTCACGGTAGGCTGCTTCACCAACCTCGCGCCGGTGGTGTTTGCCAACATCATGGGCTCGTTCTCCGCCCGCTATCCCCACATCCGCATCCATATCGAGATCGGCGACCAGGAGGAGATCCTGGACGGGCTGAGGAGCGGGCGGATCGAGACCGCGCTCACTTTCGATCTCGGCCTCTCCGACCAGTTCCAGGCGGTGCCCATGGCGACGCTGCCTGCCTTCGTGGTGCTGCCGCAGAACCACGCCCTTGCCGGGCGCGCCAGCGTGCGGCTCGCGGAGCTTGCGGCGGAGCCGATGATCCTGATGGACCTGCCCCACACGCGCGAATACTTCCTGTCCCTGTTCTATGCCTTGGGGCTCGAGCCGAATATCCGCTTCCGCTCCTCGTCCTTCGAGGCGGTGCGCACGTTGGTGGGCAACGGGCTCGGCTATTCGATCCTCAATCTCAAGCCCGCCCTGTCCACCACCTACGACGGCTCGCAGATCGCCAACGTGAAGCTGGAAGACGGCGTGCGGCCCTTGAAGGTGGTGCTGGTGACGCTCAAGCGCATCGCCAAGCGCCGCCTCACCATGACCTTCCAGGATTTCGTGCGCGGCTTCCTGGTGAACTGGTCCAAAAGCCAGACCGAGAGCGAGAGCCGCAAGATCGGCTAGCAAAGGCGGCCTGCGCGACCCCGCAAGGTGAGATGGGTCGCAACCACCGGGTAGAACCCATCGTTATCCCGACGCTGGCCGACCGGATGTTTGCCAGTCGACCCAGCGCCGCGCCTCGGCGTGGCCTACCGTGGAGCCGAACCGATGGTGGATATTCCGCAGCCTGGTGCCAAGCCGCGGCTCTATCACGCACCGTCGTCCTACTACTCGATGATCGCGCGCCTCGCGCTGGCAGAGGGCGGCGTCGCCTATGAGCCCGTCTTGATGGACATCCTCCGCCGGAGGGGCCAGCAGAGGCCGGACTATGTGCGGCTCAATCCCCATATGACGGTGCCGACGCTTGTTCTGTCAGATCGCGTGCTCATCGAGAGCCGGGACATCGCGGCATACGGCCTCGGCGTGAGCGAAGGGGTGCTGGATGGCGAGACGAAAACCTGGCTCGACCTTCACTATGCCTTCCCCATCGAGGAACTGACCTTCGGCACGGCGATTGCGCGCAACCCGCTGGCGCGCATCCTCATTCCCCGGCATCTCGAAACTATCCGGCGGACCCTTCTCGCCCGTGCCGCCGAAAATCCCGACCTCTCAGGCCCGTATGAGGCCCGTGCCGCGCTGTTCGCAGAGCGTGTGCGCACGTTCGATCCTGCGGCGGCGATCGAGCTTTACGCGCGGCGGCGGTCGGAGGCCATGGGGCTGCTCGACCGCCTCGAGCACGCCCTTCGTGATGGCCGCGCCTTTCTCGTGCCACCGGCCTATGGCCTTGCCGACGTGGTGTGGACCGTCTTCCTCGCGCGCGTGGCTTTCGTCGGCCTCGGGGACGAGATCGCCCGGCGGCCGGTCCTCGCGCGTTTTTGGAGCGACATGCAGGGCCGCCCCAGCTTCGCCGCGGCCGACATTTGGGCCCGAGTGCATGTCTTCCGGCTCATCGGCAGCATGCTCAGGCCCGTTCCAGGCTGAGCCGGCGGAAGCTTTTCCGGACCCGGGAATGCCGCTTCGGAGCGGCCCTGAGTTCGCTCCCCCTTGTGCTGCCGGGCGTCGACCATAGGTCTAGGGGGGGCAATGCCAGCGGAGGACACATGGCCGATCCCGCCAGTGACGTGCAGCGCGAGGAGGGCCCGAACGCGGGCCGCTTCTTCATCCCCCTTGGTCCCGGTGCGGAGGCGGAGATGACCTACCGCCTCGCGGACGGAACGATGATCGTCACCCACACCGGCGTCCCGCGCGCCTTCGAAGGCCGCGGCATCGCCGCCTCGCTGGTGCGGGCATTGATCGCCGACGCCCGAGCCCAGGGGCGGAAAATCACCCCGCTCTGTTCCTACGTGGCATCGCAATTCCGCCGCCACCCCGAATGGAGCGACCTCTTGGCATAGGCTGGCGGGACGCAGGCTTTCGGCGCGTTTGGAGCGAGCGACCGGCCACGGTACGCAGGGTGGAAGGGTTGGTAGGCCCGGCAGGACTCGAACCTGCAACCAGACCGTTATGAGCGGTCGGCTCTAACCATTGAGCTACGGGCCCGGCGCGGCGGTGCGTCGGCGCCGCCGTCGTCCTGCTGTAGCAATCCCGCCGTTTCGGAACAACTGGGGGCGATGGCGAGGTCTGCCGCATTGGCGCCGCGTTCGCGCGGTCGTCTCCCGCCGTCGTCCCGGTGGGACAAGAACAAGGAAACATCCCATGGCTCATTCGTCGGCCGGCCTCTCCGTCCGCGCCCCGGCCCGCGCCGCGGCGGCCTTCGCCACCTGGGCCGCCCTGGCTATGGCTGTCGCTGCCGTCCCCGCCGCGGCGGCGACCATCACCGTGGTCGGCGAGGCGCGGCTCACCGCGCGGCCCGACATGGCCATTCTCTCCACCGGGACGCTGAGCACCGCGAAGACCGCCGACGAGGCGCTGGCCGCCAATTCGAAGGCGGTGGCGGACGTCATTGCGGCGCTCAAGGCCGCCGGCGTCGCCGACGCCGACATCGCCACCTCCAATTTCTCGCTCCAGCCGCAGATGTCCTATCCCCAGGGGCCGTCCCGCGAGGCGCCCAAGCTGGTGGGCTTCGAAGTGCGCAACGCGGTGCGCGTCACGGTGCGCGATCTGGGCAAGCTCGGCGCCCTGCTCGACAAGGTGGTGCAGTCGGGCGCCAATCAGGCCTCCGGCCTCTCTTTCACCCTGGCGGAGCCGGGCAAGCTGGAAGGGGAGGCGCGGGTGGCGGCGGTGAAGAACGCCATCGAGCAGGCGAAGAGCGTCGCCGCGGCGGCGGGCCTGCGCCTGACCCGCATCACCTCCATCCACCCCGAGGGGCAGAGCGACAGCCCGGTGATGCCGGCGCCGATGATGATGAAGGCCGAAGCCCAGCGCATGGCGGTGCCGGTGGAGGCCGGCGAAATCGAGCTGCGCGCGCGCAGCGTGGTGGTCTACGAGGCCGAGCCCCTGTAGGGCGCCGGGCGCCCGACGGCGGAGCGTTCCTGGGCCCCGCCGGAGCCGGCAAAGGTAGACCGCGCGTGCCACGGTGGGGCGGCGGCGGATGTTGCCGTGCCTGACTTTGTGATAGATCAGTGAGGGTGACTGATTCCGCCGTGCCTGGGCGACACAGAGGTACGGGCGCTCGTCCCCTCTCGCCGCAGGAATCCTCATGTCGCCTCCGTCGGACTGGCCCCACCTCACGGTCGCAGGCGCGCCGTCGGGACGGCGCGTCCAGTATGCGGCCTTGCCCTATCGCGTCCGCCGCGACGGGGAGGTCCAGATCCGGCTCATCACCTCCCGCGAGACCCGACGCTGGGTCATCCCCAAGGGCTGGCCCATCAAGGGCCTGACCCCACCGAAGACCGCCGCGCGCGAATCCTACGAGGAGGCGGGGCTCGTCGGCGTCGTCGCCCGCGAGCCCATGGGCATGTACAGCTACGAGAAGCGCATCGGCACGCGCTCCGTGTTGTGCGACGTCCTTGTCTTTCCCTTCAAGGTGAAGCGCCTGCTGCAGAAATGGCCCGAGCGCTTCCAGCGCTACGGCTTCTGGTTCTCGGTGGAGACGGCGGCTGCGGCGGTGCAGGAGCCCGATCTCACCGAACTCATCCTCTCGTTCGGCGCGGTCATGGCCCGCCGCTGGGAGGAGAAGCAGCGCAAGGCCGGCCCGCAGGCTGCAGCCGTCGCTGCGGATGGCGAGGGCGGACGGCTCAAGCCGAAGGTGAAGCCGGACGCCGCGCCCGCCGTCACGCCGGAAGGTGGTTTCGAGGTCAAGGCGACCTCCAAGGCAGGCGTGAAGTCCAAGCCGGCCAAGAAGCCGGACGCGGATGCCGCCAAGGGCGCCAAGGCAAGTCTGGCGGCAGGATGGGACGTAGCGGGGACGGCTCCGGAAAACGGCGCCCCCACGGGCGCTCGGGCAGAAGCCAAGGCGGTGCAGTCGAAGAAGGCGCGCATGCCGGCGCAGGAGGCGGCAGCTTTCAAGGCGGGGCGCGGCGCGGTGGCGTCGTCGGGCTCGGCCACACCTTCGCAGGATGTCTCCGGCCAGACCGTCGCCAAGGCGGGTAAGTCCAAGGGCGGCCGGAAGGATGCAGGTCCGGCGAAAGCCGCGCGCGAGACGGCGGCGCAGGACAAGGTGGCGCAGGACGAGGCGGAGCGGGAGAGCGGCGCGGCGGAGCAGCTCGCCCGCACGAAGACCAAGCCGGATAAGTCCGGCAAGGCCAAGCCGCGTCAGGAGAAGGCGCGCGGCAAGGCGCGTGAGCAGAAGGCCAGCGCCGAGAAGGCCGGCAAGGGCGCGAGCGGCAAGGCCGCCGACCTCAAGGCCAAGGGCAAGTCCCGCCCTCCGGGCCGGGATGGCGCGGCCGGCTGAGGCTGCACGCAGGCGTCAGGCCGCCGGAGCGACGGCGCGGCGATAGACATGCCAAGTGGCATGCCCCAGCACCGGCAGCACAAAGATGAGGCCCAGGAAAGCCGGCGCCGTGCCGATGAAGATCAGACCGACCACTGTCACGCCCCAGATGAGCATGGGACCAGGACTGGTCAGCACCGCCTGAACGCTGGTGATCATGGCTGTGACCACGTCGAGGTCCCGGTCCATGAGCAGCGGGAAGGAAACCACCGTGATGGAGAACAGGCCCAGCGCTAGCGCCGCGCCCACCACATGGCCCACGGCCAGGAACCCGAGTCCGTCCGAGGTGGTGAACAGCACGCGCAGAAAGTCCTGCAGGCTGGCGAAAGAGGCAAAGCCGAGGAACAGCGCCAGCAGCAGGCGGACCTGATACATCCAGATGATGAAGGCGAAGATGGTGACGAAGGCCATCCAGCTCAGCTCGCGCTTGCGCTGGTCGAATATGGTGCCGAGCACGCCCTGCCACGTGGGCCGGCGGCCCGCCTCCAGCTCCCGGCTCACGTCGTACAGCCCGGCCGCCACGAACGGACCGACGAGCACCGAGCCGGCAAAGAGCGGATAGGCGAGATAGCCCAGATCGAAGAAGAAGACGCAGGCGAGGATGAGGATGCCGCCGGCCGCATAGAGCCCGCCGAAAGCCAGGCCGAACGCCGGCGCCCGCGCGAAATCCGAGAGCCCGGCCAGCAGCGCCGCCTTGATGTCCGCGAACGTCACCGCCCGCACCACCGGCATGGTCGGCGCCGCCGGCGGCCGATGCTCCACGATATCCGCCATCTCCACCTCCCGCGGGCCCTTTCGGGTCTTGAAAGCGAGCGTGGGAGCCTCTCCGGGGTTTGTAAAGGGGCCCAGGTCAAGGTTCGCGCCGAAATGCTCTTGACGGCTGGAAGCTGCGGTTTCACCACTGAGCGACCGGCCCGCATGCGATGGCGAGGGATCGCAGCGCGCCCAAGGCTCCCGGAGCGACCACCATGATTCAGCCTGTCCGCGCGCCCGCGCCGCGCGCGCTCTCGCTTCTATCCAACGCTGCTTTATCCAATGGGGGAGCGGCGGTTCGGCTGTCGCGCCGCGCACTTCTGGCCGCCATGGCCGCCGGCCTTGTGCCCGGCGCTCTGCACGCAGCCGATCCCGCTGGCGCGGTGGAGGCCGTCACAGGCCCGGGGACGGCGGAGCGCGACGGCCGCTCGGTCAATCTGGCGCCAGGCGATGCACTCTTCGTCGGCGATACCATCCTCACGGGGGAGGCGGCCCGCCTCGCCATGCGGCTCGGTCGCACCACGCAGGTCCGGCTCGGCGGGCGCACGCGCCTGCGCATCGACCGCTTCCTGGTGGACCGCGGCGGCGTCTTCACCCTTGGCAGCGGCGCCATGCTGTACGACCGGCCGGAGGGCGCGCCGGCGCCGGACAGCCAGGTGGATACGCCCTACGGCCGGCTGGTGGTGCGCGGCACGCGCTTTTTCGCAGGCCCCGTGGAGGGGCTCTTCGGGGTCTTCGTCGCGCGCGGCGCGGTGGAGGTCACGGGCGGTGGCACGACCGTCGCGCTCGGGCCGGGGCAGGGCACCGACATCGGCATGCCGGGCCTGCCGCCCTCGCCGCCACGGACCTGGAGCGAGGCCCGCATTCGCGCCGCCCTCGCGCTGGTGGCGCAGTAGAGCCTCCTGGCTGTCTCACGCCGGGTCGGGCACTCCCGCGGGTCCTTGATCCGGCCCCGGATCTGCGGCGGGGACGTGCACCTCCACCGCATGGCTCACACCGCGCACGGTGATGGCGGCGACGCGGCGGACGACACCGGCGGGCAGGCGCGCCGCGGCGCCGGGGCCGATGCAGATGGAGGTTCCGAGCTCCTTGTTGGCCGCCTCCAGGCGCGAGGCCATGTTGATGGCCATGCCGTGGGCGGTGTAGTCGAGCTTGCGTCGCCCGCCCACGTCGCCCACCACAGCCCGGCCGGTTTCGATGCCGATGCGGGTGCGGCCGAAGCCCAGCGCCGCGAAGCCCGGCTCGCGTCGTAGTGTCTCGGTGGCCTCGCGGATGGCGCAGGCGCAGGCGAGAGCGTGGGCCGGATGATCGGGCAGGTCGAGGGGCATGTTGAAGAAGGCGTGCACCGCGTCCCCCACGATCTTGTCGAACATGCCGCCATGGGCGACCACGATCTCGCCCACCGTATCGAAATAGCGGTCGAGGGCGGCCACCAGCGCGGTCGGCGAAGCGCGCTCGCTCATGGCGGTGAAGCCCTCCACGTCGGTGAAGAGCGCGGTGATCTCCCGCACCTCGCCGGAGAGCTTCAGGGAGGAGGGATCGGCGGCGATGCGCGCCACCACCTCGGGGGCGAGATGCTGCTCGAAGCGGCGGCGCAGACGGCGTTCGCGCCGCTCGGTCTCGATGAAATCGGCGAGCAAAGCGGTGCCGAGGGTGGCGGCGCCGACGAGGGCGGGACCGGCCGGGTCGGCCGCCTGATTGAGCCCCAGCACGGCCGCGCCCGCGCCGGCGGCCCAGGCGCAGGCCAGCAGGCCCCCGCCGGCCAGCGCCACCAGCGGCCGGGTCCGCCGCCCAAGCGCCAGTGCCGCGAGGCCGAGAGCCAGGGCGGCCGCCAGTTCCGCCAAAGCGAGGACCGAGCCGCGCACGATGCCGGCGCCGGAAAGCAGCGTCGCGACCGCGTCCGCCTCGATCTGGAGCGTCGGCGCCGCCTCGGCCCGCGGCGTGCGGCGCAGGGCGCCCACCTCCACCGCGCTCGATCCGACGAGCACGATGCGGCCGGCGAGGGCGCCGGCCGCGGCCGGGTCTTCCAGCAGGCGATGGGCGGGCACGGTGCGCGCCGGCCAATGGGCGGGGGACGATGCGCGCAGGCGCAGCCGTCCGTCGGGTCCGAGCGGCACGCTATGGGCACCGATGACGAGGGTGCCCCCATCCACCACCAGCGCCGAGGCCCCCTCGGCGAGGCGCGCCGCCTCCACCGCCAGCCCCGGCAAGATGGTCTCGCCCGCCAGCGCGAGCAGCGGCACGCGCCGCACGAGGCCGTCCAGATCATTCTCGATGCCGAGCACCCCCAGCCCCTGGGCCGCCTCGCGCACAACAGCCGGGGGACCCGAGGCGCCGACCGCACGCCAGGGGTCGGCGAGGCGGGCTGGCGCGTCCAGCAGCACCGGAGTCACAGGTTCGAAGGCGGGTGTCGGCACCTCCTCCAGCGCCGCGCCGAGGGCGGTGGGCCGCCGCGCCACCGCGGCCGCCAGGGCCGTGTCGCCATCGGGCAAGGAGGGCACGAGTGCCGCGATGTCGGGCCGGCCGGTCTCGGCCGCGAGGTCGCGGGCGACGGCGGCCGGGGAATGCCGGTCGGTCCCGGCGAACAGGATGTCCACCGCCACGGCCTGGGGCCCGCCCGCCACCACGGCGTCCAGCAGACGGGCGAGCGCCAGCCGGCTCCACGGCCATGCGCCGTGGCGGGCAAGGGTGGCGCTGTCGATGTCCACCACGGTGAGGGGCGCCGGCGCCGGCGGCCCGGCGAGGCGCAGCACCGCGTCGAGGGTGCTCTCCCGAAGCCGGGTGCGCCAGCCGCCGAGATCGGTTGCGAACAGCACGAGCAGGCCGGCGAGGACGCCCGCCCCCGCGGCGAGGCCGATGGGGACGCGGACGGCGGAGCCGATGCGCGCGGGGCGGGGCATGTCAGCCCGTCAGCATGTCGATGCGGGCGGTGGCCATGCGGATGCGGCCGGCCAGAAGGATGGCGAGGTTGCGCACGATGCGGTCGGCAGCGCGCGCGTGGGTTTCCTGGAAGGCGCGGAACTGGTCGGCGGACAGCTCCACGCAGACCGCCTCGGTATCGGCCCACACGTCGGCGCTGCGCGGCTGGTCGATCAGCGCCAACTCGCCGAAGACCATGCCGGGGATCATGGTGGAGAGCCGCACGTCGTTGGGCGTGCGCGCGCTCACCATGCCGCGCAGCAGGAAATAGACCTTCGCCGGCGGCTCGTTGGCGGAGATGATGCGGGTACCGGCATGGAACACGACGCGGGTGCCGAGGCGCGCAAGGTCGGCCAGTTCCTGCGGCGAGAGGCCGGCGAGCAGAGCCTGCCGGCTGAGGTCTGCCTCCACCTCGATGCGCGAGAAGCCGCCGTGGCGGTACACCACCTGGTCCTCCGCCCATTCCACCGCGGCGTCGTAGGTGGGAAAAATGCGCACGCGCAGGCCCTGGTCCTTCAGCGCCTTGAGTTGCGGCGCCAACGGGGAGGCGGGCTCGACCCCGGCAATGACCGCGGTGGTGGCGGCCGGCAGCTGGTCCTTCAGCAGGCCGGTGAGCAGGCGCAGCCCCGCATCGGTGATGGTCGCGACGCGATGCAGGTTGAGGATGAGGAATTCCGGCACGCTGGCCGGCGCCATGAGCCGGCGCGTGACATAGTCCATGGAGGCGAAGGAGAGCTTGCCGGCCAGCTCGATGGCACGGATGGCGCCGGAGCGGGCGGCGAGGATGTCCTGCTCGTGGGGCTGTCGGCCGGGCTTGGAGGGCACGGTGCGGAAATCGTAATCGGCGACGATGCAGGTGCGCACGTCGTCCCGCCGCGACAGCATGTGCAGGTCGAACGCCTCCGATATGGCCTCGCACGTGCGGATGCCGCGCACGCTGTTGCCGTGGGGATCGAGCCGGGGGGAGAAGGTGCCGAGGCCGAGCTGGGAGGGCAGCGCCGCGAGGATGCCCCCGCCGACGCCGCTCTTGGCTGGCACGCCTACCCGGTAGATCCACTCGCCGGCGAAGTCGTACATGCCCGACGAACTCATCACCGCCAGTGTGCGCGCCACCGCATAATTGGAGGCGACGGTGACGCCGGTGACCGGATTGACCCCGTGGTTGGCGAAGGTCGCCCCCATCACCGCCAGGTCGCGGGCGGTGACCAGCACCGAGCACTGGCGGAAATAGACATCCAGCAGCCGGTCGACGTCGCCGCTGACGCCCCCATAGGTGCGCAGGAGGTAGGCGATGGCGCGGTTGCGGTCGCCGGTGGAGCGCTCGCTGTCGAATACGGCCTCGTCGACGGCGAGCTCGCGCCCGGCGAAGCGCCCGAGGGCGGTACGGATCATCTCGAAGGCCTCGCCGCCGGCGGCCTCGGCGATCAGCCCCGAGCAGGCGATGGCGCCGGCATTGACCATGGCGTTGAACGGTCGGTTGTCGGCCCTGAGGCGGATGGAGTTGAACGCCTCGCCGCTGGGCTCGACACCGATGGCGCCTTCCACCCGCTCCGATCCCAGCATGTCGAGGGCGAGGGCGAACACCATCGCCTTCGACACCGATTGGATGGTGAAGGGGACGGTCGTGTCGCCGGTTTCGTAGACGTGGCCGTCGGTGGTCGCCACAGCGATGCCGAAGTGCTCCGGGTCCGCCTTGCCCAGTTCGGGGATGTAGGAGGCCACCTCGCCGTCGTCGATGCGGGCGAAATCGGCGTGTATCCCTTTAAGGAAGCTGAGCAGCGGCGTCTCGAGCGCGGCGCCGGCGGCGGCGGGGGAAGGCAAGGGATCTGGCAAGGGTGTGGGCTCCGGCAATACGGCCCCAAGTGAAGCTCCACCAGAGCCATGATGCAATGCCGCATGCGCGCAAACGGCTACGTGCGAGGCAGACGGCGGGGCCCTCTCCGGCGCGCGCCCCATGGGTCGTCCCGCGACCGCCGTCATGCTCCGGCTTGACCGGAACATCCATGGCGCCGCCGGCTGCGCCCGGCCCGGCGATGGGCCCTCCGGTCAAGCCGGAGGGCGACGGGGAGGGGGGCGGCGAGCGGCGGTGGAGGGGAGGCCGAAGCGGGAAGGTGGGCGACGCGCGAGCAGGACCGGCCATCGGGCGCACCGACGCCATCCATCCGTCCGGCGAACCGCTCCAAACCGCCGTCATGCTCCGGCTTGACCGGAGCATCTATGGCGCCGTCGGGTGCGCCCAGTCGGGCGATGGGCCCTCCGGTCAAGCCGGAGGGCGACGGCGCGAGAGGCGGGGGGCGGCGGTCGAGGGGAGGGCCGGAGCGGGGAGGTGGGGCGATGCGCGAGAATGACCGACCATCGGTTGCACCGACGCCATCCATCCGTCCGGCGAACCGCTCCAACCGCCGTCATGCTCCGGCTTGACCGGAGCATCCATGGCGCCGCCGGGTGCGCCCGGCCCGGCGATGGGCCCTCCGGTCAAGCCGGAGGGCGACGGCGTGAGGGGCGGGGAGCGGTGGTGGAGGGGAGGCGGGAGCGGGGAGGGGGCGACGCGCGAGAAGGACCGGCCATCGGGCGCACCGACGCCATCCATCCGTCCAACGACCCGCTTCAACCGCCGTCATGCTCCGGCTTGACCGGAGCATCCATGGCGCCGCCGGGTGCGCCCAGTCGGGCGATGGGCCCTCCGGTCAAGCCGAGGGTGACGGCGGGAGAGGGGGCGGCTGATGGTACGGCCCACCCCCGCCGCACGCAGACGCGCGCGTCAGGCGCCGTCGTCCTTTACCGGCTCCATCACCACATAGGTCGAGGTGCTCGCCACAAACGGCAGGCTGGAGATCTTCTCGCCCAGCACCTCGCGATAGCGACGGATGTCGCGGGTGCGGACCTTCAGGAGGTAGTCAAAGGAGCCCGCGATCATGTGGCAGGCCTCCACCTCGCGGATCTTCAGCACCGCCGCGTTGAACGCGAAGAGGGCTTTCTGCGTTGTCTCGGCGAGCTTCACCTCGGTGAAGGCGATGTGCTCCAGCCCCATTTTCGGGGGATCGAGCACGGCGCGGAAGCCGCGGATGTAGCCCTCGTCCACCAGCCGCTTGAGCCGCGCCTGGCAGGGACTGCGCGAGAGGCCGACCCGCGCCGCGAGGTCGGTCACCGACATGCGGCCGTCCTCCACCAGCGCGGCGATGATGCGGGCATCGAAGGCGTCGATCTGGTGGAAGTCGATTTGGCTAGGTGAATCCTGTTTTTCCATCACTCTGATTTTCAGTCGGCCCAAAATAAAGTCAATACGTAAGTAGATGGAGCGATCATCGATCAAACCGCCTGAGCTGTTTCTCGTATCCTGGAAACCAGTGCCGCCCCGCCTGTGCCCTCGTGCCGGGAATTGAGAAAGGTGCCCGCCATGGCCAGCTCCACCGTCCTCGGGCGTCCGGCTGCTGCCGCAGCATCGGTCGTCCCGCCCCCGCCCTTCGAGGGCTTTTCCCCTGCACCGGGACCGCGCGGACGGCTGCGGGCGGCGATCACTGCGATGACCCGCGCGCCGGAGGCGGCGTGCGTCAGAGCCCTGCTCCCGGCGGCGCACCTGCCTGATGCGACGCGGGCGGCGGCCGAGGCGCGTGCGCGCAGCCTGGTCGCCGGCCTCAGGGCGCGGCCGCGGGGCTCGGTGGTGGAGGAGCTGGTCCAGGAATACGACCTCTCCAGCCGCGAGGGCGTCGCGCTCATGTGCCTGGCGGAGGCCCTGCTGCGCATTCCGGATGCCGCCACTCGCGATGCACTCATCCGCGACAAGATCGGCGCGGGCGACTGGCAGGCGCATCTGGGCGGCGGGCGTGCGCTGTTCGTGAATGCCGCCACGTGGGGCCTGTACCTCACCGGGCAACTGGTGGGCGGCGCGGATGACGCGGGCCTCGGCGGTGCGCTGACGGGCGTGCTCCGGCGCCTCGGCGCACCGGTCGTCCGTCGGGCGGTGGACCTCGCCATCGGCCGCATGGGCGAGCAGTTCGTCATGGGCCGCACCATCGAGGAAGCGCTGGCGCGCAGCCGCCGGCGCGCCACGCAGGGCTTCGGCCATTCGTTCGACATGCTGGGCGAGGCGGCGATGACCGCGGCGGACGCGGACCGCTATTTCGCCGAATATCGCCACGCCATCGCCGCCATCGGCGCCGCCTCCGCCGGGCGCGGCATCTATGCGGGCCCGGGCATCTCAGTGAAGCTCTCTGCGCTCCATCCGCGCTACGAGCGCGCCAAGGCGGAGCGGGTGATGGCCGAGCTGCTGCAGCGCCTTGTGGTCCTCGCCCGCGAAGCCCGCGCCCAAGGCATCGGTATCAACATCGACGCCGAGGAGCAGGACCGCCTGGAGCTCTCCCTCGACCTCCTCGACGCCCTGGCCCATGACGCGGACCTCGCAGGCTGGGACGGCATCGGCTTCGTGGTGCAGGCCTATGGCAAGCGCTGCCCGGCGGTGCTCGACTTCATCATCGACCTGGCCCGGCGCACCGGCCGCCGCATCATGGTGCGCCTCGTGAAGGGCGCCTATTGGGACAGCGAGATCAAGCACGCGCAGGCGGAGGGGCTGGAGGATTTCCCGGTGTTTACCCGCAAGGTGCACACCGACGTCTCCTACCTCGCCTGCGCCCGCAAGCTGCTGGATGCGCGGGATGCGGTTTTCCCGCAGTTCGCCACCCACAATGCCTACAGCCTCGCCGCCATCCTGGAGATGGCAGGACCCCACTTCCGGGACGGCGACTACGAGTTCCAGTGTCTCCACGGCATGGGCGAGCCCCTGTTCGAGCAGGTGGTGAAGCCGCTCGGGCGTCCGTGCCGCATCTATGCCCCGGTTGGCACCCACGAGACGCTGCTGGCCTATCTGGTGCGGCGGCTTCTGGAGAATGGTGCCAATTCCTCCTTCGTGCGGCTCATTGCCGATCCGTCGGTGCAAGTGGAGACCCTCGTCGCCGATCCGGCCGAGACGGTTGCCGCCATGGACGAGCCGGGCGCGCCGCATCCCCATATCGCCGCCCCGCGCGCGCTCTATGGTGCGCGGGTCAATTCGGCCGGGCTCGACCTTGCGAGCGATGGGGTGCTGGCGGACCTCGAGGACACCCTGAGGGCGAGCGCGTCGCGCGTCTGGCTCGCCACGCCGGCCGGCGGGGGCGGCACGGCGCGGGCCGTGCTGAACCCCGGCGACCGCCGCGACCGCGTGGGCCTCGTGCGGGAGGCGATGCCGAAAGACGTGGCGCGTGCCGTCGACACCGTATGCGCCGCGGCGCCGGGCTGGGCGGCGCGTGCGGCGGCGGAGCGGGCGAGACCCCTCCTCGTCGCCGCCCAGGCGCTGGAAGCGGACATGCCCCGCCTCATGGGTCTCATCATGCGCGAGGCGGGCAAGAGCGCCGCCAATGCGGTGGCCGAAGTGCGCGAGGCGGTGGATTTCCTGCGCTATTATGCCGGCGAGGCCGTGGCGCGCCTCACCGCCGGACATCGCCCGCTCGGCGCCGTCGCCTGCATCAGCCCGTGGAACTTCCCCCTCGCCATTTTCACCGGACAGGTGGCGGCAGCGCTGGCCGCGGGCAATGGGGTGCTCGCCAAGCCGGCGGAGGAGACGCCGCTGATCGCTGCCGAGGCGGTGCACCTGCTCCATGCCGCCGGCATCCCGCGGGACGTGCTGCAGCTTCTCCCCGGCGACGGGGCGGTGGGGGCGGCGCTGGTGGCGGCGCCGCAGGTGGCCGGGGTGATGTTCACCGGATCCACCGCCGTTGCCCGCAGCATTGCCGCGACGCTGGCGGAGCGGCTCGGGCCCGACGGCCGGCCGGTGCCTCTCATCGCCGAGACCGGCGGGCAGAATGCCATGATCGTCGATTCCTCCGCCTTGCCCGAGCAGGTGGTGGCGGACGTGATCGCCTCCGCCTTCGACAGCGCCGGCCAGCGCTGCTCCGCCCTGCGGGTGCTGTGCCTGCAGGAGGAGGTGGCCGAGCCTATCCTCGCCATGCTGAAAGGCGCCATGGCCGAGCTGGAGATCGGCCGCACCGACCGCCTCAGCGTGGATGTGGGGCCGGTCATCACCGAAGAGGCGAGGGCCGGCATCGAGGAGCATGTGGCGGCCATGGCGGGGCGGGGCCATCGTGTCCATCGGGTGGCGCTGCCACAGGCGACGCGGCACGGCAGCTTCGTGGCGCCGACGCTGATCGAGATCGGCGCCATGTCCGACCTCCAACGCGAGGTGTTCGGCCCGGTGCTGCATGTGGTGCGCTGGCGGCGGGCGGATCTTGCCCGCCTTGTCGCCGACATCAACGCCACCGGCTACGGCCTCACCTTCGGCCTGCACACACGGCTCGACGCCACCATCGCGGAAGTTACCCACGCGGTGGAGGCCGGCAACCTCTATGTGAACCGCAACATGATCGGCGCCGTGGTGGGCGTGCAGCCGTTCGGCGGGCGCGGGTTGTCGGGCACCGGGCCGAAGGCCGGCGGGCCGCTTTATCTGTCGCGGCTGGTGTCGGGGCCGGGCTTCGATCTTGGCGCGGGCAGGCCGGACGAGGCGGCGCTCGCCTTCGTCGACTGGCTTGAGGGGGAGGGGCGAGCCGGCGACGCCGCAGCGGCGCGTGCCCTGGCCGGTGCCGTACCGCTCGGGCGTATCATGGTCCTTCCCGGCCCGGTGGGCGAGCGCAACACCTACGCTTTGCGCCCGCGCGGGACGCTGCTGCTCGTGCCGCAGACGGAAGCCGGGCTGATCCGCCAGATCGGCACGGCCCTGGCCACCGGCAATCGGGCACGGGTGGAGGCACCGGCCGATCTCGCCGGGGTCTGGGCGGAGCTTCTGGCGCGGATGCCGGCGACGGTGGCGGCCCGCCTCGATGGAAGGGATCGGGCGGTGGCGGCTCTGGTGGAGGGTGAGGGGGGGCAGGTCTCGGCGCTGGCTCAACGGCTGGCGGCGCAGGGCAATGGGCCTCTGGTACCAGTGCACGCGGCCGCGTCGGACGCGCTCGCCTGCTCGCCCTTCGCCTATCCAGCCCACCTCCTGCTTGAGGAGGTGAGCCTTTCGGTGAACACGGCCGCGGCCGGCGGGGATGCCGGCCTCCTGACGCTGTCCTGACGGGCGCTACTGCGCCGCCGGCTTGCGCATGCTGGTGGCGAGGGCGCCGAGTGAGGCCTTGCAGGGCGGGCTCACCTGCTCCTGCTTCTCGCGCAGGCACTGGATGATGCGCCCGCCGCCCGGCTGGATGCCGGTCCACAATTTGCTCACGTCCGCCTCGCACGCCGTGCGCAGCGCCTGGGCCTGGGCGGGCGTGAGGGACGCGGCCGCTCCGGGCGTGGCCGGGGCGGCGGTCTGCGCGTGCGCCGCGCCAAGGCCGAGGGCGACGAACGGAAGGGCGAGGAGGGTGGCGCGCAGGGTCATGGGGACATTCCTCTCGATTCTGGGATCGGCGCGGCCGGCGGGGGGCCGCGCGTCCGCAACCTCGACTCCGAAGGTTGCGAAGGCGTTCCGGAGCCGTGACGATTGGTGACGAAATGTAACGCTTGGCTCAGGCCTTGTCGCCCGGCAGGGGGGTGCCCGTGATGCGGGCATAGAGCCGGGCCACCGAGGCGTCGTCGTCGCGGCCCATGCCGGCGGCGGATGTGGCGAGGAACATCTGCAGCGCCGCCGCCGAGACCGGCACGGGAAATTTCGCGCTGCGCGCCATGTCCTGGATGATGCCGAGGTCCTTGACGAAGATGTCCACGGCGCTGCGCGGCGCGTAATCGCCGTCGAGCACGTGGGGCATGCGGTTCTCGAACATCCAGCTGTTGCCGGCCGAGGCGGTGATGACTTCGTACACCTTCTTCAGGTCGAGGCCCTGGCGCGCGGCGAAGGCCATGGCCTCGCTGGCGGCGGCGATATGCACCCCGGCGAGCAGCTGGTTGATCATCTTGAACGCCGCGCCCTGCCCGGCGGCGTCGCCCAGCGCGTAGAGCTTGGCCGCCATGGCGTCGAGGGCGGGCTTCGCGCGGGCGAAGGCTGTCGGGCTGCCGGAGGCGAGAATGGTGAGGGCGCCGTCCGCCGCGCGCTGCGCCCCGCCGGAGATGGGCGCGTCGAGATAGTGCCGGCCCGTGGCTTCGAGCCGTGCCGCGAGGCTGCGGGCGATCTCCGGGTCCATGGTGGCGGAGGAGATGAAGACCGCGCCCTCCGGCAGGGTCTCGGCGACGCCGGAGGGGCCGAACAGGATGGCCTCGGTCTGCGCCGCATTGACCACCACGCTCACCACCATGTCGGCGCCGCGGGCCGCCTCGGCCGGCGAGGCTGCCCCGCGTCCACCGGCGGCGACGAAGCGCTCCACCGCCGCTGCGCCCACGTCACAGCCGGCCACGTCGAGGCCGGCGCGCAGCAGCGACTGCGCCATGCCGAAGCCCATGGAACCGAGCCCGACCACGCCGGCGCGGCTCGTGGTGGTCCCGGAGCCGCCCGCGGCCCCGGCATCGGTGTGCGTCTCTTCGGCCATGGCCGCCTCCCGTCCTCTTCCGCCCGCTTGGCTGCGGGCTTTTCCAGGCGCTTGTTCTAGGCCCGCGACGCGGCCCGATCAAATCGTTTCAGATGCAGCGGATAAGGCGCGCCGGAAACGCAAACGGCGCCCGCGAGGGGCGCCGTTCGGTGGGTTGGGCGAGGATCAGTAGACGCCGGAGCTGCGCGGCTGGGCGGCAGCCGTGGCGGGCTTCGGCGCGGCCGCACCGGGGGTCGGCTTGGGCGCGGCGCCCGCCGCCGGCTTGGCGGCATCGGGCTTGGCCGCATTGGCCGGCTTGGGCTTCTGCGCGCCGCCTTGGCCCGGCTGCTTCGGCAGAGCGGCCACCAGCTGCGGCTTGAGCGGCTTGTCCATGGCCACCATCTGCGACAGCGTGGCGAACTTGTAGCCCTTGGCCGCAAGGTCATCGAGCACGCGGGGCATGGCGTCCACGGTGGAGGGGTAGATGTCGTGCGACAGCACGATGGCGCCCGGCTTCACCTGCGCCATGATGGCGTCATACACCGCCTGGCTGTTGCGGTTCTTCCAGTCGTTGGGGTCCACCGACCAGTTGACGATGGTGAGGCCGTACTTGTCCTCGATGTAGGTGCGCAGCGACGGCTTCATGGAGCCGTAGGGCGGGCGCAGGTAGATGGGACGCTTGCCGGTGGCCTGGAAGATGGCCTCCGAGGTATTGCCCAGCTCCTTGTCCACCGAGGCCATGCTGATGCGGGTGAGCTGCGGATGGCTCCAGGAGTGGCTGCCGATCTCGTGGCCCTCGTCGGCGATCATCTTGAGCACTTCGGGGTGCTTGGCCACCATGTTGCCGAGCACGAAGAAGGTGGCCTTGATGTTGCGCTCGCGCAGCATCTGGAGAAGCCGCGGGGTGGTTTCCGGGCTCGGGCCGTCGTCGAAGGTGAGGGCGATGAAATTGCCGTCCACCTCGAACGACTTGTAGGTGTAGTTCTTGCGCGGCGCCGGCGCGGGAGGCGGCGCAGCGACCGGGGCGGGCGCCGGGGGCGGCGCCGGCTGGGCCGCTGCGGCGGTCTTCACCGGGGCGCTCTGGGCGGCCTTGTCGGACGCGGACTGGGAAATGGACTGGGTGGTGGCCGGCCCGTCGTCCCGCGCGGACAGGAGCGGGCTGATGGCCATGCCCGCGCCGACGGCGGCGACGGCCACGAAGCCAGTGACGATAAGGAGCGGTTTCACGGCTGCGGCACCCCGGCCTTTGTATCCATCTGGCTTGGAGCCTCACGCGTTTTTGTGGATAAATCGTGAAGCGCTTGGGTGGAGCGTCGCTTTTTTCGCCGGTTTTTCCGGATTCGACCGCCATTCGCGCCCGTGAGCGCCGCGGGATAGGGCCGGATACCACTGCAGAATAGGTTGGCGGTTGCGGGGTACGTCTTGCCCCGGCGCTGGGCCGACCTGGGACTCAATGGAAATCCCGTGATTTCGGCAGAACCCGCACGTCGCGGGGATGTTTGCGCGGGTGCTGGGGGTGGGCGAATTCGTCCGCCCGCGCCACGTCCATCTGCGGGCGCCGCACGCGCGAGAGCAGGTCGAGATCGCCGGTGCGGTCGAACAGGCGCTGGGCCATGAGATGGACCACCCCTTCCCGGCTCTTCTGCACCCGCCCTTCCACCAGCAGCAGGCGCGCGCCCATCACCTCCCGCCGGAAGTGCTCCAGGGTGCGCTCCCACAGTACGATGTTGGTGATGCCGGTCTCGTCCTCGATGGTGATGAAGATGGCCTTGCCGTTGCCCGGCCGCTGGCGCACCAGCACCACGCCAGCGGTGCGGGCGAAGGCGCCGTCCCTCAGCGCCGAGGTCGCGGCGCAGGTAAGGATGCGCTCCTTGCGGAAATGGTCGCGCAGCTCGCCCATGGGGTGGCCCTTCAGCGACAGGCGCACCGTCTGGTAGTCGGCGACGATGTGCTCGGCACGCGCCATGCGGGGCAGCGCCACCTCTTCCTCCACGCCCAGCTCGCGGGCGTCGGCGGCGGCGAACAGGGGCAGGGCGTCGTCGTCGGGCAGGCGGCGGGCGTGCCACAGCGCGGCCCGCCGGTCGAGCCCGATGGAGCGGAAGGCGTCGGCATCGGCGAGCAGCCGCACCGCGCGGGTGGGCAGGCGCGCCCGCCGGGCGAGCTCTTCCACCCCGGTGAAGCCGGCGCCGCGGGCGGCGGCGAGGTGTGCGCCCCACTCCTCATGGAAGCCGTCCACCTGGCGAAAGCCGAGGCGCAGCGCGAGGGCGCCGCCGGCGTTGCGTTCCAGCGTGTTGTCGTAATGGCTGAAATTGATGTCCACGGGCCGCGCCTCCACGCCATGCTCGCGGGCGTCGCGCACGATCTGGGCGGGGGCGTAGAAGCCCATGGGCTGGGCGTTGAGCAGGGCGCAGGCGAACACCGCCGGATGGCGGCACTTGATGAAGGAGGAGATGTAGACGAGCTTGGCGAAGGAGGCGGCGTGGCTCTCGGGAAAGCCGTAGCTGCCGAAGCCCTTGATCTGCTCGAAGCAGCGCTGGGCGAAGTCGCGGGCGTAGCCGCGCGCCACCATGCGCTCCACCATCAGGCTCTCGAACTCGTGGATGGTGCCGAGGTTGCGGAAGGTGGCCATGGCCCGGCGCAGGCGGTTCGCCTCCCGGTCGGTGAAGCGGGCGGCGACCATGGCGAGCTTCATGGCCTGCTCCTGGAACAGCGGCACCCCCATCGTCTTGCCCAGCACCTGCCGCAGCTCGTCCGCCGGGCCATGGCCCGGGGCGGGGGAGGGGAATTCCACCTGCTCCAGCCCGTTGCGGCGGCGCAGGTAGGGATGGACCATGTCGCCCTGGATCGGCCCCGGCCGCACGATGGCGACCTGGATGACGAGGTCGTAGAATTCCTTCGGCCTGAGGCGCGGCAGCATGTTGATCTGCGCCCGGCTCTCCACCTGGAACACGCCGATGGAATCCCCGCGCGAGAGCATCTCGTAGACGTCGGCCTGGGCGTCCGGCACGTCGGCGAGACCGAGGTCGAGGCCCTCGTGGAGGCGCATCAGGTCGAGCGCCTTCCGGATGCAGGTGAGCATGCCCAGCGCCAGCACATCCACCTTCATCAGGCCCAAGGCGTCGATGTCGTCCTTGTCCCATTCGATGAAGGTGCGGTCCGCCATGGCGGCGTTGCCGATGGGCACGATGTCGTCCAGCCGCTCGCGGGCGAGCACGAAGCCGCCCACGTGCTGGGAGAGGTGGCGCGGCGCGCCCATGAGCCGGCTGGCGAGGTCCACGGCGCGGCGGATGAAGGGGTTGTCGGGGTCGAGCCCGGCCTCGCGGATGCGCGGGTCCGACATGTCGCGGCCCCAGCTGCCCCATTGGGTCGCGGCGATGCGGGCGGTGATGTCGTCGGTCAGGCCCAGCGCCTTGCCCACGTCGCGGATGGCGCTGCGCGGGCGATAGTGGATGACGGTGGCGACGATGCCGGCGCGGTGGCGGCCGTATTTCTCATAGATGTGCTGGATCACCTCCTCGCGCCGCTCGTGCTCGAAATCCACGTCGATGTCCGGCGGCTCGCGCCGCTCGGTGGAGATGAAGCGGGCGAACAGAAGGTCGTGGTCGGCCGGGTTCACGGCGGTGATGCCGAGCACGTAGCACACTGCGGAATTGGCCGCCGAGCCGCGCCCTTGGCAGAGGATGCCGCGGCTCTCGGCGAAACGGACGATGTCGTGGATGGTGAGGAAATAGGGCGCGTACTGGAGCTGGCCGATGAGGGCGAGCTCCTCCTTCAGCAGGTTGGTGACCTTTTCCGGCACGCCGTCGCGATAGCGCACGGCGGCGCAGCGCCAGGTCAGGTCCTCCAGCCACGCCTGCGGCGTCCAGCCGGGCGGCACCGGCTCCTCGGGGTAGTCGTACTTCAGGTCCTTGAGCGAGAAGTCGATGCGGGCAAGGAGCGCCTGCGTCTGCGCCAGCGCCTCGGGGGCGTCGCGGAACAGGCGGGCCATCTCGTCGGCCGCCTTCAGGTGGCGCTCCGCATTGGCCTCCAGCCGCCGGCCGGCGGTGGCGATGGTGGTGCCCGTGCGCACGCAGGTGAGAATGTCCTGCAGGTCGCGCTCCTGCGGCGTCGCATAGAGCACGTCGTTCACCGCGAGGAGCGGCACGCCCGCGGTGGCGGCGCAGGCCCGCAGCGCGGCGAGGCGGCGGCGGTCGGCGCCGGAGAAAGGCATGGCGGCGGCGAGCCAGACGGCGCCCGGCGCCGCCGCGGCGAGCTGGCGCAGCAGCAGGGTGAGGTCGGCGGAAACCCCGCCCGCCATCCCCTCGTCCCGTCCCGGCAGAACCGCGAGCAGGAGGCCGCCGGTGTCGGCGATAAGATCGTCGCGGGAGAGGTGGCATTCGCCCTTCTTCGCCCGCCGGTTGCCCAGGGTGAGCAGGCGGCAGAGCCGGCCCCAGCCGGCGCGGGTGGCGGGATAGGCGATGATGTCCGGCGTGCCGTCGCCGAAGGCGAGGCGGGCGCCCACCACCAGGCGGAAGGCGCGGGCGCGGGCGGCGAAGCGGCGCTTGGCCTGTGCCTCGGGATCGTCCGCCGCCAGCTCCTCGTCGAGGGTCCGCAGCTCCTCCAGCGCGCTGTAGGCGCGCACCACGCCGGCCACCGTGTTGCGGTCGGCGAGGCCGAGGCCGCGCAGGCCGAGGCCGACGGCGGTGGTCACCAGCCGCGCCGGCGCGCTCGCCCCCCGCAGGAAGGAGAAATGCGAGGCCGCCGCCAGCTCCGCATAAGCCGGGATATCCGCCGCTGCGCTCACGGAAACAGCCCGTGCAGGAACCAGCGGGGCGCCGCCGTCTCGCGGCCGTAGGTGCCCTCGCGATAGAGCCAGAAGCGGCGGCCCTCCAGATCCTCCACCCGGAAATAGTCGCGGGTGAGGGCGCCGGAGAGGCCGGCGTCGGGCGCGCTCCACCATTCCGGGGCGATGCGCTCCGGCCCCTCCGCCCGCGCCACCTCATGCAGCACGCGGCGCCAGCGGAAGCGCAAGGGCGGCCCGTCCGGCACCTCGGCAAGCGTCTCCACCGGCTCGGGGCGGGGGAAGAGGGCGAGCGGGCGTCCGAGGGGCGCCCCCTCGGGGGCGGGCGCGTCCCAGCCCGGGCCGGCATCGAGGGCCAAAGCATGGCTGCCGCGCCAGCCCTTCTGGGCGGGAAGGCGCAGCGCCGCGCGCTCGGGCAGATGGCTGTCCTGCGCCGCAAGGCAACTCACCCGGCGCGGGCCGAGGCGGGCGGACAGGATGTCCACCAACTGGTCGAGCCCCGCCGCCGCGGGATCGGTGCCGAGGCCGGGCTGGGTGGCGTCGAGGGGCTCCGCCGCCGTCACCGAGAGGCGGATCACGTCATAGCCGAAGCCGGGGTCGAGGGGGTCGGCCAGCGCCGACAGGCGCTCGCGGAACAAGGCGGCGAGGCGGGCGCCGTCGCGCAGCGGCGCGGCGGTGCCGGCGGCGATGCGGCGCACCACGCCGTCGCTGCGGAAGAAGGCGGCCTCGAAGCGCCGCCCACCCTCGCCATGGCGCTCCAGCACGCCGGAGAGGTCGCGGGCGAGATCGGCCAGCACGGCGAGGGCGGTCTTCTCCTCGCCCATGGGCTCGGCGAAGCGCCGCTCGGCCACGTAGGCGGGCAGGGGGTTGAGCGGCGAGATGGGGGCCGAGGCCGCCCCGGTGATCTCGTCGAGGCGGTCCACCAAGGCGGCGCCGAAGCGGGCGGCGAGCGCGCCCCGCGGCTTGTCCGCAAGGTCGCCGATGCGCACGAGGCCGAGATAGGCGAGGCTGCGGCCGGTGTCCGCGTCGAGGCCGAGGGCCTCCACCGGCAGGGGGGCGACGGCCGCGGCCTCGCCACCCGCCGGCACCACGAGGCCGGGGCGCCAGCGGGCGAGGGCCAGGGCGGCCCGCGCGGTGCCGGCGACGGCGCCCTGCGCCGCGAGGCCGGTGGCGGTGAGCCGTGCCGCCATGGCCGCCAGCATCGGCGCCTCGCCCTCGAACAGATGGGCGCAGCCGGTGATGTCGAGAACGATGCCATGGGGCGGGGCGAGGCCGACGAAGGGCGTCCAGCGCTCGCACCAGGAGGCGACGGCGGCGAGCAGCGCCGCATCCGCCGCCGGGTCCGCGGCCTCCGCCTTCAGCTGCGGCACGCGGGCCTGCGCATCCGCCAACGTGAGGCCGGGGACGAGGCCGAGGCGCTCCGCCGCCGCGTCCACCGCGGCGAGGCGGCGGGCGTTGGCGTGAGTCTCCACCACCGCCAGCGGCGGCTCAGCCGGCGTGCCGCCAGCCGCCGGGGAGGGGGCGCGGCGGGCCGCCCGCCAGCTGCGGTGCAGCCGGTCGGTCGGCAGGCGCGGCAAGATGAGGGCGGCGAGGCGCCGGGGAGAAGCTGCGGGCATGGGCATTCCATTCCACGGTGAAGCGGCCGGTGGGCCCGAGGCGGTTGCGGGCGAGGTCGAGCACGAAGGCGGGTGGGCCGAGGCAGAAGGCCGGCATCCCCGGCGCCGGCCGCGACGGGGCGGCGGCCACGTGCCAGCGGGTGGTGGCGGCGGAGGGGTGAGGGTCCGCCGCCGGGCGGAGCAGCAGCACCGGCACGCCCGAGCGCTCGGCGCGCAGGGCGAGGCGCCGGGTGGCGGTGAGGTCGAGGAGGCGGGCCTCCCCCCACGGCTCCGCCACCACCAGCCCGAGGCCGGCATGGCCCAGCGCCTCCTCGGCGGCGGCGAGGGTATCTGTGGCATCGGCGGCCCCCACAAGGAGGAGGCGGGCGGGATCGAGCCCGAACTGGGCGCAGCCGGGGCCGTGGATCTCGCCGCTCTCCAGCGTCGCCATGTCCTGCCGCACCCACAGCACCGGGCGTCGGGGAAGGGCGGCGAGGGCGAGGGCGAAGCCCAGCAGGGCTCCGCTCTGGCCCGGATCGGCGGTGAAGGCCTCGTGCAGCGCCCCCCGGGCGAGACCACCGCCGAGCGCCCCGTCGAGGGGCTCCCCCAGCGGGAGGCGCGGCCGGGCGGCGGTCTCCGGAAGGCCGGAAAACCGTTTCATCTCAACGATGCGCCGCCGCAGCGCCGTCACATCCTCGCGCGGGCCATGCATGGGGGACACGGTCAATGTTCCTATTTTGTTCTCTCTAGAAAGGACTCCGGAAGGGGCAAAAGTCAATCGCACCTGCGGATGGGGACACGTCCCTCTAGGGGCGGAGAGGGAGAGCGGCCTCAGGGTGCCGGCGCGCCCGGGGTCACTGGCGATCCATCCCCGTTATTCACAGGCAAGGTATTTAGAAACCTCCGTTAAGGGGTGCAAACCTCCCCTTAACGTGGCCGGGCCTAAATGTGTCGAAACGGCGCCGGTGCTGCGGATTTCGGATCACATGCCTTCCTTCAACCGTCCTCCGAAACCTTTCGCGTTTCCTCCCCACGAGGCGGAGCCCGGCGACAGCCGGGACGCCGGCACCGAGAGCCGGGGCCTGCCCTCCTTCTACGAGCGCATCCCGGAATATGACCCCGCCGCGGAGCCCTTCAGCTTCGAGACGGCGGGGACGGCACCGACCCACAGCTGGCTCGATCTGGAGCTGATCCCGAGCTGGCTGCGCCCCTTCACCCTCGACGCCAACACCCGCTTCACCCGCACGCCGGACCATTTCCTGCGGCCGCGCGAGGCCGCCACCGCGCCGGTGCAGGAGGTGTCGAGCCGCGGCTGGCATTTCCTGTTCGAGGCCGCCGACGACTTGGCGGCGCCCGTGGCGCCGGAGCCGCTCGCTCCGCTGGAGCCTGCCGCCGCGCCCGCCTGGGCCGAGGCCTTGTCCGCCGCCCTCCTGCCGCATGCGTCCTCCCTCCGCGCGCCGGAGGCGGAGGAGATGGAGCAGGCCGCCGCTTCGCCGGCCCATGACGCCAGCGCAGCCATGAACCTCCCCGAGGCGCAGGTGCTGGATGCAGCCGCGCCGGAAGCTGCCCTTGCGGACGAGGCTCCGGCCGATGGCCTGCCCGAACCCGATCCTGAGACCCCCATCTCCCTTTCAACCGACCTTCCCGCGCCTCTGGCCGACCTGCCGGAGGTCCAGCCCGCCGCCCAAGCGGACGAAGTGGACGAAGCGGAGGTGCCGGCCCATCTGTGGAGCCTGCTGCGCCTCGTGGTGCTGGGCCGCGCAGCCGTGCCTCCCGGACCGGCGGAAGAGCAGGACCTCGATCCGGCACAGGCCGACGCCGACGAAGCCGCCGGGGAAGAGACCGCCGGTTCCGCGGCCGCGGCCGGCGATGCCGCGTTGCTGGAGGACGAAGACGAGGCGGACGAAGACGAGGCGAGCGAGGACGCCGTCGCGCTCTCCCAGTCCTGGGACGAAGACCAAGAGGACGCGGAAGAAAGCGACGCCGACGCGGACGTGGAGGACGGCGCGGACGCATCCGAGGACGAAGCGGAAGACGATGAGTCCGACGACGACGGCGTGGAGGAGGACGAGGAAGACGGCGAATACGAATATGAGGAAGAGGAAGCCTCAGGCGAGGAGGAGGAGCTGGAGGCGGAAGACCTAGACGACGAGCTAGAGGTGGAGGACGCCGAAGGCGAAGACGACGCGGCCGAAGAGGCCGAGATCGAAGACGATGCGGCCGAAGATCTCGAGACTGACGACCTCGAGACCGAGGACGAAGCGGGCGATCTCGAGCCGGAGCAGCCGCTCGCCGCCATGTGGCGACCCTATCAGCACAGCATCAGCGCCCAGTTCCTCGGCACGCCTTTCCTCGGCGCCCTCGCTCAGCCTGCGGCTCAGGCCCTCGTCCCGGCGCCGCGCGCGCCGGCGCCCCCCGTCGCTGCGCCCAAGGCGGCCGTCCCGGCGCTCGCGCCGGTCGGGTCCGAGGCGGACGCGGCCGACGGTCCCTATTGCCTGCCGCCCCTCGACCTCCTGCGCGAGCCGCCGCTGGTGGAGCCGGACTATGAACTGTCCGAGGAATTCCTCGACCAGTCTTCCGCCATGCTGCAGCAGGTGCTGCGCGATTTCGGCGTGCGCGGCGAGGTGATCGACGCCAATCCCGGCCCCGTCGTCACCCTCTACGAGTTCGAGCCGGCGCCGGGGGTGAAGTCCTCGCGCGTCATCGGCCTGTCGGCCGACATCGCCCGCTCCATGAGCGCGGTGTCCGCCCGCGTGGCGGTGGTGGAGGGGCGCAACGTCATCGGCATCGAGCTGCCCAACCGGCGGCGCGAGACGGTGTGGCTGCGCGAGCTGCTCGCCAGCCAGGAATTCTCCGAAACCCACCCCAAGCTCGGCTTGTGCCTCGGCAAGACCATCGGCGGCGTGCCGGTGATCGCCGACCTTGCCCGCATGCCGCATCTTCTGGTGGCGGGCACCACCGGATCGGGCAAGTCGGTGGCCATCAACACCATGATCCTGAGCCTGCTCTACCGGCACACGCCGGAAGCCTGCCGGCTCATCATGATCGACCCCAAGATGCTGGAGCTTTCGGTCTACGAGGGCATCCCGCATTTGCTCACCCCCGTCGTCACCGATCCCAAGAAGGCGATCATCGCCCTCAAATGGGCGGTGAAGGAGATGGAGGAGCGCTACAAGAAGATGAGCCGCCTCGCCGTGCGGAACATCGACGGCTACAACGCCCGCGTCCGCGAGGCGGCGGCGAAGGGCGAGGTCATAACCCGCAACGTGCAGGTGGGCTTCGACAAGGAGACGGGGGAAAGCCTGTTCGAGGAACAGGAGATGGACCTTTCGCCCTTGCCCTTCATCGTCGTGATCGTCGACGAGATGGCCGACCTGATGATGGTGGCGGGCAAGGAGATCGAGGGCGCCATCCAGCGCCTCGCCCAGATGGCGCGGGCGGCCGGCATCCATCTGGTGATGGCGACGCAGCGCCCGTCGGTGGATGTCATCACCGGCACCATCAAGGCCAATTTCCCCACCCGCATCTCCTTCCAGGTGACGAGCAAGATCGACAGCCGCACCATCCTCGGCGAGATGGGCGCGGAGACGCTGCTGGGGCAGGGCGACATGCTGTTCATGGCCGGCGGCGGGCGCATAACCCGCGTGCACGGGCCGTTCGTCTCCGACGGCGAGGTGGAGAAGGTGGTGGCCTTCCTCAAGGCCCAGGGCGGGCCGGACTATCTCGACGCCGTCATCCTCGACGAGGCCGAGGAGATGGAGGAGGACGACGACGCGGTGTTCGACCGCTCCGGCATGGCCGATGCCGGCGGCGACCTCTACGAGCAGGCGGTGGCCATCGTCATGCGCGACCGCAAGGCGTCCACCTCCTACATCCAGCGCCGCCTGCAGGTGGGCTACAACAAGGCCGCCAGCCTGATGGAGCGGATGGAGAACGAAGGCATCGTCGGCCCCGCCAACCACGCCGGCAAACGGGACATCCTCACCTTCTCGCGTCCGGGGTGAGGGTGGCGCGGCCACAGTCCTGCCCGCGACGCTTCCCCGCCTCGGCGGTGTCACCCCTCACCCTAGCCCTCTCCCGCAAGGGGAGAGGGGACAGGGCGGCTTGGGGGGAGGCGGCGCGAATGCCGCCGTCTCGCCGCTCGCGAACCGCTCCCTCCGCTAGTCGCCGGCCCGACTCCCTCTGCCCGGGGGAGAGGGTGGGGGTGAGGGGGTCCGACCCGGCAACCGCCGAACCTGCCGCGCACCGCCAAGCGGTACCTTGGCGTGCCGCCGATGCCCGCCCTTGCCTCCGGCTCGCCCTCGGCTACCTTGTCGGCTCGATCCGGGGCAACCGGACGGGCGTGAGAACGCGGGATCGGGAGGCGTTCAGTGGTGCAACCCTTCAGCGTGGTCTTGGGAGGCCGCATGGCTCAGACGTGCGCGGTGGGCCTGCGTGACCTCACCATCGCCTTTCCCGGCGCCCGCAGCGCCGACCGGCCCTTCGTGGCGGTGCAGGGGGTGGACCTCGATGTGGCGGACGGCGAGTTCGTCGCCATCGTCGGGCCGACGGGATGCGGCAAGTCCACTTTGCTCAACGCCACCGCGGGCCTGCTGACGCCGGCGTCGGGCTCGGTCTCCATCTTCGGCGCGCCGCTTTCCGGGCTCAACCGCAAGGCCGGCTATCTCTTTCAGGCCGAAGCGCTGTTCCCGTGGAAGACGGCGCTGGAGAACGTGGCCATCGGCCTCGACATCACCGGCACCGATCCCGAGGCGGCGCGCACCGCGGCGCGCAAATGGCTTGCCCGCGTGGGGCTTGCCGCCTTCGCCGAGCGCTATCCCCACCAGCTTTCCGGCGGCCAGAGGAAGCGCGTGGGCCTCGCCCAGGTGCTGATCCGCGATCCCAAGATCCTGCTCATGGACGAGCCCTTCGGCCCTCTCGACGCCCAGACCCGCCAGATCATGGGCAATCTGCTGCTCGACCTGTGGAGCCACGACCGCAAGGCGGTGATGTTCGTGACCCATGACCTTGAGGAAGCCATCGCGCTGGCGGACCGGGTGGTCATCATGGGGGCCGGCCCGGCCTCCCGCATCATCGGCCAGTGGAAGGTGCCCATCCCCCGCCCGCGCGGCATCGATGTGCGGCTGGAGAGCGCCTTCCACCATCTTCACCGCGAGATCTGGAGCGCGCTCAAGGACGAGGTGGTGAAGGGCTATCAGCAGTCCGAGGTGGCAAGCTGACCATGCGCAGGCGCGTCGTTCTCCTCATCCTCCAGGTTCTGGTGGCGGTGGTGCTCATCGCCATCTGGCATTTCGGCTCCACGGTGAAGCTGACGATCCCGGCGATCGCGGCCAAGCCTTTCTATCCCCTTGACCCCTTCTTCTTCTCGACGCCGCTCGCGGTGTTCGAGCGCACCTGGAAGGATTTCTACACCGGGGTCATCTGGTACCACCTCGGCATCACCCTTCTGGAGACGTTGCTGGCCTTCGCCATCGGCGCCCTGGGCGGCGTGCTGGTGGGCTTCTGGTTCGCCCGCCAGGCGCTCATCGCCGCCGTGTTCGACCCCTATGTGAAGATGGCGAACGCCCTGCCGCGCGTCGTGCTCGCGCCCATCTTCGCTTTGTGGCTGGGGCTCGGCATCTGGTCCAAGGTGGCGCTCGGGGTGACGCTGGTGTTCTTCATCGTCTTCTTCAACGTCTATCAGGGCGTGAAGGAGGTGAGCCCGACGCTGCTCGCCAACGCCCGCATGCTGGGCATGAGCGAACGCCAGCTCATGCGCCACGTCTTCTGGCCCTCGGCGCTGACCTGGATGTTCTCCTCGCTGCATACGGCGGTGGGCTTTGCCCTGGTGGGCGCAGTGGTGGGCGAATATCTCGGCTCGGCCGCGGGCCTTGGCTATCGCATCCACCAGGCCGAGGGCGTCTTCGACGTCACCGGGGTGTTCTCCGGCATGATGGTGCTGGCGCTCTTCGTCATCATCATCGACACGGCGGTGAGCGCCATCGAGAACCGCCTCCTCGTCTGGCGCCCCGCGCCGGCCGCCCAGGCGTGAGACACCGCCGCCGCGGACAATTTTCCCCGCCCTCACGGCGCGGCTTGGCCGGGGAATGACGGTTGTCGGGGACCGCATTGGAAAACGACACGCGCAGGCGTGAGACCAACGGGAGGAAACCAATGAAGATGCTCAAGCTCGGCGCGGCCATGGCCGCCCTGGCGTTCGCCCTCGCCGGTCCGGCCGGCGCGCAGCAGGCGGACAAGGCCGAAAAGCCCAAGCTCACCCTCGGGGTGGGCGGCAAGCCGCTGCTCTATTATCTGCCGCTGACCATCGCCGAGCGGAAGGGCTTCTTCAAGGACGAGGGGCTGGACGTCTCCATCAACGATTTCGGCGGTGGGGCGAAGTCGCTCCAGGCGCTCATCGGCGGCTCCATCGACGTGGTGACGGGCGCCTACGAGCACACCATCCGCATGCAGGCCAAGGGGCAGGACATCGTCTCGGTGATCGAGCTCGGGCGCTTTCCCGGCATCGTGCTGGTGGCGCGCAAGGACCGGCCGATCAAGTCGGTGAAGGATCTGAAGGGCGCCAAGATCGGCGTCACCGCGCCGGGCTCCTCCACCAATTTCTTCGTCAACTTCCTGATGGCGAAGGACGGGCTGAAGCCCGAGGACGCGTCCTACATCGGCGTCGGCGGTGGCGCTTCGGCGGTGGCGCAGATGAAGCGCGGCGAGATCGACGCCATGTCCAACCTCGACCCGGTCATCACCAAGCTCGAAGACGACGGCGACGTGGTGGTGCTGGCGGACAGCCGCACCGAGGCGGGCAACGACAAGATCTTCGGCGGCGCCAACCCGGCCGCCGTGCTCTACATGAAGCGCGACTTCGTCGAGCAGAACCCCGTCACCACGCAAAAGCTGGTGAACGCCTTCTACCGCACGCTCCAATGGCTGAAGACCGCCACGCCGGAGGACGTCGCCGCCGTGGTGCCGGAGGAATATCTGCTGGGCGACAAGGCGCTGTATCTCCACGCGGTGGCCAATTCCCTGCCGGTCTATTCCAGGACCGGCATCATTCCCGAGCAGGGAATGAAGAACGCCCTCGCCATGTTGGTGGAGTTCGACCCCGAGCTGAAGGCCGCCAAGATCGATCTTCCCCGCACCTTCGACCCGCGCTTCGTGACCAAGGCGGCCGGTGGCGCGAAGTGACATGAGCGGCGGCGGTGGAAAAAACCTCCGCCGCCGCCCTTGATCCGCCGCTATTGGTGCCTATCTCTTGCTCAACCCCAGCCGAGGACAGCGACGCGCGTCAATCGCGCAGACGCTTTTCGGGAGACGGACGGATGTACTCCGATCCTGCCGCGGTACGGGGTGTTCGTTCCTCCGCGTTCCATTTCATGGATATGCGGAGGGGCGAGCCGAGCGGACAGTTCGTCAACGGCCTCTTCTTCGTTTCCTTCGGGCCGCGACGCAAAAGCCTCCCACATGAACTCGTCCTGAACCACGCCTCGCGGCGCGGCGACCCTCGCGTCGCGCGCTGCCGGGGCGACTGGCGCTTCGCTGGCACAAGGCCGGCGCGGCGCACGCACAGGAGGCCTCAGATGGCCACGGGTACCGTCAAGTTTTTCAATTCCCAGAAGGGTTTCGGCTTCATCGTGCAGGATGAGGGCGGACCGGACGTGTTCGTCCACATCTCCGACGTCGAGCGCTCCGGCATGTACAGCCTGAACGACGGTCAGAAGGTGTCCTTCGACGTCGTCGCCGACAACCGCGGGAAGAGCAAGGCTGCGAACATCGCAGCGCTCTGACGCGCCGTCGGCTCCCCGGACGGGAACCGAAAGAAAAGCCCGGGCGACCGCAAGGTCGCCCGGGCTTTTCGCGTCTGAAGGGGCGGAAGCCTCAGCGCAGGACGTACACGGTCGCGCCGACGCGCACGCGGTTGTACAGATCCACCACGTCCTCGTTGGTCATGCGGAAGCAGCCCGAAGACACCGCCTGCCCGATGGTCTCCGGCTCGTTGGAGCCGTGAATGCGGTAGAGGCTGGAGCCGAGATACATGGCGCGGGCGCCGAGTGGGTTGTCGATGCCGCCGGGCATATAGCGCGGCAGGTCAGGGCGGCGACGCAGCATCTGCGCCGGCGGCGTCCACGACGGCCACTCGCGCTTCGCGCTCACCGTCTTCACGCCCGACCACTGGAAGCCCTGCCGCCCGACGCCGATGCCATAGCGGATGGCCTGGCCACGGGAGGTGACATAATAGAGGCGGCGCTCAGAGGTGTTGATGATAATGTTGCCCGGCGCGTACTTCGGATCGACGGACACCATCTGCCGGCCGATGGACGAGGAGCTACCGACCACTCCCATGTTGCCGCCGCCGAACATCTTGTTGAAGTTGAAGATGTCGTAGCGGTCGTCGGCGCGTGCCGTGCCGGTCGCGACGAGCGCTGCGACGGCGGCGAGAACAAGCGATCTCAGATACGTCATGGTCTGCGTCTCGGCTGTGGAGAGGCACGCCGCAACGGCCTCGGGAATACAGTTTTGTCGCCACAAAATGGACAAGACTGCAACCGCTTTGTGGCGGCGAGGTTCCCGCCCCACGGGAGTGTGATGCGTATTTCCCTCCGCGCGGCGCGCGGGCAACGCTCACCTACGGGCAGCGATACCGGCCGCGAAATCCGCCAGCAGGGCGTTGAAGCGATCTGCCGCCTCCAGGAAAGGGGCGTGGCCGACGCCAGCGAACAGCTCCAGCCGCGCGCCGGGAACCACCTGCGCGATATGCTCCGCCATGGCGGGGGCGATCACCTCGTCCAACGCGCCATGGACCGCCAGCGTCGGGACGTCGATGGCGGCGAGTTCCGCCTCGTAGCGCATCTCGCGGCCGAAAAGCGCGGAGCGCACCTGCGGCGGCACCAGCATGTTGACGCCGAACATCAGCTCGAACAGCGGCTGGGGGATGGGATTGGCGAAGCAGCGCCGCACGAAGGTGCGGGTGGCTGCAATGTTCTCCTCTACATCCGTGCTGCACATGAGGCGCATGAGGCGGTTGCAGCTGCCGAAGAAGCGCCGCTCGCCGGAGACGATGGCGTCGACGAAGACGATGCCGGAGATGCCCTGGGTGCCGTGGATCGACAGATAGTCGCCGATGATGCGCCCGGCATAGGACCAGCCGACGAGGATCGGCCGCTGCAGGTCCCACCCGCGGATCACCGCGTCGAGTTCGCCCGCCCAGCGCTTCGGTGCGCGGTAGACCTCCGGATCGTAGGGACGCTCGGACGCGCCATGGCCGCGGAAGTCGTAGGTCACGATGCGGCAATCGGCGAGCAGGGGGCTCGCGGTCTGGCGTGTCCAGCACAGGCTCGACTGGGAAAAGCCGTGGATGAAGAGGAGGGGAGGGCCGTCCTTTGGCCCGAAGGCCGTGCTGGCGATGGTGAGGCCGTCCGGCGTCTCGATGGAACGTGTCTCGCGGGCGGCAGGGATGGAAGACATGGCGGGTTCCGGCATCGGCAGGCGGCCGACAAGAGGGCGGGAGACGAGCTTTAGCATTCCCGCACGCGGGCCTTAAAGGCGGGCGGGCTGGGTTGCGGGGGAAGCAAAGAGCGCGTTCGGGATGAGGTCGGGACGCGGCAACGCCTCCATGTTGGACCCTTGTCGGGCCTTGGTGCTGGCCTCCCGTTGGGGCATCGCCTTGGGCGGCCCATCCGCCGGTGCTATATAGCGCGGCGATCGCGACCCATCGCAGGAGGCGACGGACAAATGCCCACCTCACCCGTCTCCCGGCCCGGCCATCTTGCCCGTTGCCTTATGATCGCCGGGGTCGCCCTGGCGGGGCTCGTGCCTCAGGCGGCGCTGGCGACGGAGCGCTACATGGCGCTGGCCCTGCCCTTCTTCGAGCCCTACCGGGTTGCCATCGCAACGCTGGAGGTGCAAGGCGGCAAGGTGTCCGGCACGCTGGCGCCGCCCGCGGGGGATCCCCGCGCTCCGCTGCCGCTGTCCGGGACGCTGGCCGACGGCGCGCTGCGCCTGACCATCGGTCAAGGCAACGACACCTACACCCTCGCCTTCAGCGAGAACCAGCGCGGGCTTCACCACATCTTCGAGGAGGCGGCGAGCATTCCCGGGCTGGATGCGGTCAGCCTGTTTCGTCCCGAGGACGGATTTTCCGCGGCGGCGCTCGCGCTCCAGCACGATTCGGACAATTGGTGCGGCCGGGTCTACGGCGGCCTGACGCTGACGCTGCGCGCCGCCGAGCTCGTCCGTACGCCGGCCGCCCCCGCGGCTCTGGCGGAGCTGGACGTGGTGGTCACGCCCCAGCAGGGTGGCGCGGTGAAGGCGAAGCTGAAGGACGTGTGGAGCCGCCTGCGCCTCGCCGCGCGCGACAATGAGGACGTCAGCTTCGACGTGGCGGTGCCCCTCGGCAGCGAGGTACGCACCGCTCAGGAGTTGCGGCGGATGCCGCAGGTGGCGGCGGTGATGCTGCCCTCCCTGTGCGGGGAGATGGCCCTCGTTGTGGTGTCCCGCCCGAAGATCGCCGACGGCGACACGGTGTCCGAGGCCAAGCTGAAGGCCTATGGCGACGCCATGCTGTCGCGCCTCCTCTCGGGGGCGCCGCCGGAGGCGACCATCCCCGGCCAGCGCAAGTTCAAGCTGGCGGGCGCCGTGGTGCCGGGCGAGGCGGGGCCGGCCTACAAGGCCACCATCACCGCCGAGGCCGAGGCGACGCGGCTCGGCAGGGGCAACTGGGACCAGTTCACCCTGCTCTTGCAGCCCGTCGTCACCGCCACCGACACCGGCGCCAGCATCTCGCTGATTCCGGCCGTCTCGGACCTGCGGACGGCGAAGAAGACCGGGCCGCAGCCGCCGGCAGACAACACCTTCCGGGCGGTGGACGATTCCGCCGTGGTGGCCACCATCGCCCAGCGGCTCGTCTCCTACATCGCCGATGCCGAGGGCAGCCGCTGCGCCTTTCTCACTCAGGCGGATTTCGAGGAGCCGGACGGCGCCATCTCGTGCGCCAACCTCGCCCTCGACGACGTCACCCACCCCGACGACAATTGAGCAGGCGGGGCGGGCGAAGGGCCACCGCCGCGCTCCCGGTCGTTTCGCGCTGCATTCTTGACCTTCGGGCATCCGCTTATTGTATCGCTGGCGCTTGTGGGTGCCACCGCGAGGCTATCGCTAAGTATAGATATCGCGCAGCCCAAGTTGTCGCAGGCCAGAATTGATTTCGGAACCATCCCGGAAGGTCCCCGTTGTTTCGGCAGGGGGGCCAACGCGAGGATCGTTCCTATGAACAATCGACAGCATGGCGGTTCCGGTAACTTCGAGAATGACCGCGAACGCGCCTCCGAAGCGGGCCGCAAGGGAGCCGAGGCCCGGCAGCAGGGAGAAAACCGCCAGGATCCCAACCGGCAGCAGACCCAGAAGGATCACGGCAGTGGCCAGCAGGGCGGCGTCGCCCAGGGCCGCAACCAGGATCGCCATGGGTCGGATGCCGGCCAGAAAAGCGCGGATGCCCGCCAGCAGGGTGACAATCCCAGGGATGGCAACCGCCAGCAGAGCCAGCAGGATCATGCCGCCGGCCAGCAGGGCGGCTTCCAGGATCGCGACCGAGCCGCGGATGCGGGCCGCAAAGCCGGCCTGAATCCGTCCGATTCGGACTCCGGCCGCAAGGGCGGCCAGCGCTGATCGCAGAGGAGCGGCCGCCTCGTGCGGCCCCTCCTCCCCTCAGCGCCATTGCTCAACACCAATAGAAGGAGACAAGCCATGGGCTTCTTTTCCAAGGACATTCATTCCATGGACGACCTTTTCGTCCACACCCTTCGCGACATCTATTATGCCGAGAAGCGCATCCTGAAGGCGCTTCCGACGATGATCGAGAAGGCCTCCAATTCCACCCTGAAGCAGAGCTTCGAGAGCCATCTCGGCGAGACCGAGGGCCACGTGAAGCGCCTGGAGGAGGTGTTCCGCATGCATGGTGTCGAGGCCAAGACGGTGAAATGCCCGGCCATCGACGGCATCATCGAGGAAGCCGAGGAGATCGCCGGCGAGGTCGCCGACCAGGAGGTCCTGGACGCCGCACTCGCGGCCGCCGCTCAGGCGGTGGAGCATTACGAGATCACGCGCTACGGCACGCTCATCGCCTGGGCGCGCACCCTGGGGCGCAACGACTGCGCCTCCGTGCTCCAGCGCAACCTCGACGAGGAGAAGGCCGCCGACGCGAAGCTGACACGCATCGCCGAAGCCCGGCTCAACATGCGGGCGGCCGAGTAGCCTCGCGCAAAGGGTCGGTGATCCGGCTCACGCCTTCGTCCCGGTCCCTGCCGCCCCAAAGGCGGCGGGGCACCGGGATACGGCATGTGTGGCATCAATTCGTGAAAAGGCGACATCGCGCCGGATCTGGGCTAAGGTCCCGACCCCGGCTTTGTCGGGCATGCCCCGGACGAGCGGCCATCTTGTGGCCGGGGAGCCGTGGCGACCTTCAGATTGGAAGTCTTTTGCAGGTCCTCGTCAGAGACAACAACGTCGAGCAGGCACTCAAGGTTCTCAAGAAGCGGATGCAGCGCGAAGGCATCTTCCGCGAGATGAAGCAGCGCCGGGCTTATGAAAAGCCGTCCGAGCGCCGCGTGCGGGAGCATGATGAAGCCATCCGCCGCAGCCGCAAGGCGGCGCGCAAGAAGGCCCAGCGCGAAGGGCTCATCGCTGCGCCCAAGCCGCGGGTGAAGAAGACCGCCCCCACCTCCGCACCGCGCTGAGCCTTTGGCGAATCTCGCCGTCCGATCTTCAGAAGAACGGACGGGTGAGCTTCGCCGAGCCCAGCACCTTGCCCCCGGCGTCGAGCGCATCCACCGTCCAGGTGTACATGCCCCCGACGCAGGGCGGGCGGAAGGACACCGTGCCTTTCGCGATCGCCCCGCCGGCCGGCAGGGCGACTTCCGCGCCACCGAGCTCGCGCCCGGCCGAATTGGTCAGGGCAAAGCGCAGGCGGTGCGTGCCTTCAGGCGCGTGCTGCACCAGAAACTCCGGGCTGACCGGGGTGGGCGAGCAAAGGCGTGTACCGATCCAGGAAAAATCCACCGTCATGTCGGGCGTGAGGGCCTGGGCGCAGGTGATCCCGGCCCAGAGAATGCACGTTGCCGCGCCAAGCGTCTTCATATGGGGCCCTCTGGCTTCGGTGGAGAAGCCGCCCCACGCCTAGCACATCTCGCCGAATTTGGTTGGTAGAAACGGCGAACGGCGAAAATATTCGCGTGATCTTGCGCGATTTTTCGAGCTATGCCGTATGTTTTCGTGCTACCAGAGCCTATGCAAGCGAAATACAAGCTGAATGCACAGGTCGAGTTCGTGGTGGGCTTCCGCTCGCCGCCCGGGCGCTTTCGCGTCATCCGGGAGCTGCCGCCCGAACGGGGCGAGCCGAGCTACCGCGTGAAGAGCGAGCAGGAAGCCTTCGAGCGGGTCGCCCGCGAATCCGAGCTCCGCGGCCTCTAGTCTTTCCTCGACCTGCCAGAACGGTCCTCTCCCGGAGGGCCGGCGCGCCGCGCGTGGCGCTCAGGGTTCTGCCTTGGGCGGCGCGCCGCCATAGGCCTGGATGACCTGGCTGTCGTCCAGCGCCCCCTTCCCCTGGCCCGAGACGGCGAGGAAGAGCTGGTGAGCGATGGCCGCCAGCGGCAGAGGTGCCCGGGCATCGGCGCCGGCCTGCAGCACGATGCCCAAGTCCTTCACGAAGATATCCACGGCACTGGTCACCGGCGGGTCGTCCACGCCCATGCGGGGGCCGCGATCGCGCAGCATCCAGCTCGCGGCGGCCGAGCCGCCGAGGATCTCCTGCGCCAGCGCGAGGTCCACGCCGAGCTTACGCGCCAGCGCCATGGCTTCCGCCGCCGCGGCGAGGTGAACCCCGCACAGAAGCTGGTTCAGCGTCTTCAGCGTGGCGCCCATGCCGGGCCGCTCGCCCACATGGAACAGCTTGTCGCCCAGCGCAGCCAGCAGGGGCCGCACCCGGGCGAAGGTCTCGGCCGGCCCGCCGGCCATGATGGAGAGGGTGCCCGCCTTTGCGCCCGCCGTGCCTCCGGACACTGGCGCGTCGAGGAAGCGGCGGCCGGCGGCCAGCACGCGCGCCGCCAGCGCCTCCACCTGCCGCGGCGGGCAGGTGGCCATGAGAATCACGGTTGCCCCCTCCGGCAAGGCGTCGAGCGCACCGGCGGCAAAGAGCACGTCGTCCGCCTGGGCGGCATTCACCACCATGAGAATGAGGGCGTCCGCCCCCGCCGCCGCGGCAGCCGCCGAAGCGGCCGTTCCCCCGCCCGCGGCGGCGAGGTCGGTGGCGGCGCCGGCGCGCTGGTCGAACCCGCGCACCGCAAATCCCGCCGTCACCAGATTGCGGGCCATGGGCATCCCCATGGCCCCGAGCCCGACGAAGCCGACCTGCGCGCTCACGAGGCGGCCCGGTCGGGAACGGCGGTCGGCCTGCCGGCGAGGGTGGCCTTCAAGGTGGCGGCGAGGGCATCGGCCGAGATGCCGTAGCGCTCGTGCAGGGTGGGCAGCGCCCCGGCGTCCAGGAAGGCGTCGGGCAGGGCCACCTGGCGGAAGGCGGCCGGCATCACGCCTGCCCGCAGCAGCGCGCCCGCCACCGCCTCGCCGAGCCCGCCCACCACCGAATGATTCTCTGCCACCACCACCGGCCGTCCGGTGCGGGCCGCCGCGGCGAGGATGGTCGCCTCGTCCAGCGGCTTGATGGTGGGCGTGTGCAGCACCGCCACCTCGATGCGGTCGGCCCGCAGCGCCTCGGCCACCTCCAGCGCCCGCATGGTCATGAGGCCGGACGAGATCACCAGCACGTCGGCGCCCTCGCGGATCATCTGCGCCTTGCCGAGCTGGAAGCTGTAGCCGTACTCGTCCAGCACGAGGGGCACGTTGCCGCGCAGCAGGCGCATATAGACCGGCCCCTTGTGGGCGGCGATGGCATGGGTTGCCTGGCCGATGTCGAGGGCGTCGCACGGGTCCACCACCGTGAGGTTGGGCATGCCGCGGAAGATGGCGAGGTCCTCGGTCGCCTGGTGGCTCGGGCCATAGCCGGTGGTGAGGCCGGGCAGGGCGCACACCACCTTCACGTCCAGCTCCTCCTCGGCGATGGCGAGGCAGATGAAATCATAGGCCCGGCGCGAGGCGAACACCGCATAGGTGGTGGCAAACGGGGTGAAGCCCTCCCGCGCCATGCCGGCGGCGGCCGCCATCAGGAGCTGCTCGGCCATGCCCATCTGGTAGAAGCGGTCGGGATGGGCCTTCGCGAAGACGTGGAGGTCGGTGTATTTGGACAGGTCCGCCGTCATGCCGACGATGTCGGGCCGGCTGTCCGCCAGCTCGGCGAGCGCCGCGCCGAAAGGGGCGGCGAGGGTGCGCTGGCCGGGCGCGGCGAGCGAGGCGATCATCGCGGAGGTGGTGAGGCGCGGACCCCCGCTCTCGCCGGAGAGATGGGCGGGGCGCTCGTATTTCGACCGTCTCATGCGGGCCTCCCGGCATCCAGAACGTCGAGCGCGCTCTGCCATTCGTCGGCTTCCACGCGCAGGAAATGATTGCGCTCGCGCGCCTCGAGGAAGGGCACGCCCTTGGCCATCCGGGTGTCGCAGATGACGATGCGCGGCGTCCTGCCCTCATGGGCGCGGGCGGCGTCGAAGGCCGCCACCAAAGCGGCCATGTCGTTGCCGTCCACCCGCTGCACGAACCAGCCGAAGGCCTCGAACTTCGGCGCCAGCGGCTCGAAATTCATGACGCCCCTGGAGGGGCCGTCGGCCTGCATGTTGTTCACGTCGACGATGCCGATGAGGTTGTCGAGGCCGTGGCTGCCGGCCGACATGGCGGCCTCCCAGGTGGAGCCCTCGTCCAGCTCGCCATCGGAGAACAGCGTGTAGCAGAAGGCCTTGGAGCCCTTGCGCTTCAGCCCCAGGCAGATGCCGATGGCGATGGGCAGGCCGTGGCCCAGCGAGCCGCCCGTCACCTCCATGCCGGGGGTGTAGGCCGCCATGCCGGACATGGGCAGGCGGCTGTCGTCGCAGCCGTAGGTGTCGATCTCGTCCTCGGGCAGGATGCCGGCCTCGATCAGGGCGGCGTAGAGCGCGATGGCGTAATGGCCGATGGAGAGGAGGAAGCGGTCGCGCTCCTCCCATTCCGGCTCGCCCGGCCGGTAGTTGAGCGCGTGGAAATAGGACACCGCCAGCACGTCGGCGATGCCGAGGGCCTGCGCGATATAGCCCTGCCCCTGCACCGCGCCCATGCGCAGGGCGTTGCGCCGGATGCGGTAGGCGCGCTCCTTGAGGGCCGTGTTGTGGCCGATCTCGCCCATGGATCTGCTCCTCAGTGGATGTGCATGCCGCCGTTGACGTCGAGCACGGCGCCGGTGACGTAGGAGGAGAGGTCGCTGGCGAGGAACAGGCAGGCCTTGGCCACGTCCTCCGCGGCCCCGAGCCGGCCGATGGGGATGCCTTCCAGGATCTTCGCCTTCATCTCCGGCGTGAGCTTGCCGCGGGTGATGTCGGTCTCGATCAGGCCGGGGGTGATGGAATTGACCCGCACCCCGTCGGCGCCCAGCTCGCGCGCCATGGCGCCGGAGAGGCCGAGGATGCCGGCCTTGGCGGCGCTGTAGTGCGGCCCGCCGAAGATGCCGCCGCCGCGCTGGCCCGAGACCGACGAGATGTTGACGATGGCGCCCGAGCGGCGCGCCCGGAAGTGCGGGATCACCGCCTGGCTCATGTAGAGGGTGCCGCGCAGATTCACGTCCAGCACCGCGTCGTAATTCTCCGGTGCGATGGCCATGATCTTCAGCGGCTGGGTGATGCCGGCGTTGTTCACCAGCACGTCCACCCGGTCGAAGGTGGCGATGGCCTCCTCGACCGCCTTCAGGCAGCGCGCCTTGTCGGTGACGTCGCAGGCGAGGCCGAGATGGCCATTGCCGAGGGACGCCGCGGCGTCCTCGGCCGCATCCGCCGACAGATCGAGGATGACCACCCGCGCGCCATGGGCGGCGAACAGCCGGGCCGTGGCGAGGCCGAGGCCGCGCGGCGAGGCGGCGCCGGTGACGATACAGACCTTGTCTTCGAGCAGCACGGCGAAATCCTCCCCCTTTGCGCTCAGAAGGCCTCTTCGAGGAGGCCCAGATAGGCACCGGCGTCGGCCGGCCGTGGGTTGGTTGCGCTGGAATGGTCGATCACCGCCATTTCGGCCATGCGGGGCAGCACGTCGCGCGGCGTCCCCATGGCGGAGAGCGTGGCGGGCAGGCCGATGTCCCGCGAGAGCGCGGCCACCGCATCGGCGAGATCCATGCCGGCCGGAAGGCCCATGGCGGCGGCGAGGCGGGCGTATTTGTCGCCCACGTGGCCGGCGTTGAAGCGCAGCACCGCCGGCATCAGCACGGCATTCAGGGTGCCGTGGTGGAGGGCCGGCGCCTTCAGTCCGCCGAGGGGATGGGAGAGGGCATGCACCGCCCCCAGCCCCTTCTGGAAGCACAGGCCGCCCTGCAGCGCCGCCATCATCATCTCGTGCCGCGCGGTCGCATCATCGCCCGCCGCGACGGCGCGGCGCAGGTGGCGCATGACGCGCCCGGCCCCGTCGAGGGCGATGGCCTCCGCCGGCGGGTTGTCCCGCGGGGAGAGGAAGGTCTCGATGCAATGGCTCAGCGCATCCATGCCGGTGGCGGCGGTGAGGCCGGCCGGCAGGCCGAGGGTGAGGTCCGGGTCGACGATGGCGAGCTTGGGAATGAGGTGCGGGCTGATGAAGCCGAGCTTGCGCCCGTCCTTCAGGGTGAGCAGCGAGGCGCGCCCCACCTCGCTGCCGGTGCCGGCGGTGGTGGGCACGGCGATTACCGGCGCCACCGCCGCGGTGATGCGGGGCAGGCCGCCGAGCACGGCGGCATACTGCTCCAGCGGGCCGGGATGGCGGGCCAGAAGCGCCACCCCCTTGGCGAGGTCGATGGACGATCCGCCACCCACCGCGACGATGCCGTCGCAGGCCCCGTCCCGCCATGCGTCGAGCGCCTTCTCCACCGCCTCCTCGGTGGGATTGCCGGGGGTGCCGTCGAAGATCACGTGATCGGGCGGCAGGAGGCGGGTGACCTGCTCCACGAGCCCGCTTGCGACGAGCCCGGCATCGGTCACCACCAGGGGACGGGTGATGCCGAAGTCCTTCAGCGCATCGGGGAGCATGGCGCGTACGCCGGAACCGAACTCGATGCGCGTGAGGTAGGTGATGGTGGACATGAGCGATAGCGTCTCCGTGCCGGCTCAGGCGGCAGCGTTGCGGGCGGGGGCGATGGCGAAGGCGCGCTCCATCTCGCGGCGCAGGCGCACGGTGTCGCTGTCGCCCATGTCCACGTCCGCCCATCCCACCACGTCGCCCTTGGCGACGGCGCGGGTGAGGCGCACCTTGTGGGCGAGGCCGATGGGCAGCGCCCCGCGCGCCAGCGAGTCCTCCGCCCGCATGATGCGGCCCCACACGGTGTAGCCGCCCTCGCCATCCAGCATGTCGCCGGGCTTCAGGTCCTTCTTCGCCACCGCGACCGCGTCGGAGAGGAAGCCGATGGGCGCGCCGGTCGCCTCGCCCCGCAGCGCCGCGGCGGCGACGCTGATGCCGAGCTCAAGGCCGATGAGGTGATAGGGCCGGTAGAGGGCGGTGTAGCGCCCGCTCGGATCGGTCGCCATGCCGTATTCGCGGAAGCAGCGGCGCGCATAGTCGCCCCGCGCGGAGGGATCGGATTCGAACACCACGTACACGCCCCAGCGCAGGTCCCGGAACACCGGGCGGCCGTCGCGCTCCAGGCTGGAGACGACCTCCACCTGCCCGTTCTCCTCCAGCACGCCGCCGTCGGCGCGCGGGCGCAGGATGGTGGCAAGGTCATCGACGCCGCAGGGCGGGAACAGCAGGCCGTCGCGCGGCGCCTTCAGGCCGGTGGCGTTGGAGATGGCGGCCATCTCGATGGACGATTTGGTGCCGTCCATGAAGGAGTTGAACATCTGCGGGTTCATCCCGCCCTGCGCCGCCTGCTCGGCGGTGATGCCGAAGTGCCCCCACACGTCGTCGGGGGTGGAGGCGTGGTAGGAGGGCAGGTACTTGGTGCCCTTGCCGGCGGCCACCACGTTGAAGCCGCAGGCCTGCGCCCAGTCCACCATCTCGCACACCAGCGCCGGCTGGTCGCCATAGGCTGCGGTGTAGACGACGCCGGCCTCCGCCGCCTTGCGGGCGACGAGGGGGCCGGCCAGCACGTCCGCCTCCACCGTCACCATGACGATGTGGCGGCGTTCGGCGATGGCCATCAGCGCGTGCTTGAGGCCGGCGGCGGGGCTGCCGGTGGCGTCCACGATCACCTCGATGCCGTCGGCCTTGATGAGGGCTTCCGCATCCTCGGTGATGACGAGGCCGCCGGTGCGGCGCGCGGTGTCGAAGTCGGCGACCACCACGTCGTCAGCGGTCCAGCCGGTGTTGCCGAGGGCGGCCCGGGCGCGGTCCGCCGAGAGGTCGGCGATGCCCATGAGGTGCAGGCCCACGGTGGTGCGCACCTGCGACAGGAACATGGAGCCGAACTTGCCGGCGCCGATGAGGCCGACCCGGACGGGACGGCCCTCGGCTGCGCGGGCGCGGAGCTTGGCGGCGAGATTCATGGGACGAACTCCTTGCAACGTCAGAAATGAAGGGTGAGGGCCGGCACGTAGGAAATGAGCAGCAGCACGGCCAGCGACCACAGGAAGAAGGGCATGAGGTCTTTCATCACCGCGCCCATGGGCACCTTGGCGATGGCGCAGGAGACGAACAGCGTGGTGCCCACCGGCGGGGTGTAGAGACCGATGGCGAGGTTCAGCACCATCATCAGACCGAGCTGCACCGGATCGAGCCCGATCTGCGCCGCCAGCGGCACGAAGATGGGCCCGAGCAGCAGGATGCCCGGCGGCAGGTCGAGGAAGGTGCCGAGCGCCAGCATCATCACGTTCATGGCGAGGATGATGAGCCACTTGTATTCGAGCGTCTCGGTGGCCCACTGGGCGAAGCGCACCGGGATCTCGTCATACGTCATGATCCAGCCCATGGGGGCGGAGCCGACGATCACCAGCATGATGACGCCGGTGGTGACGCCGGCCACGATCAGGCCCCTGTAGATGCGCTGGAGCGTGAGGTCGCGGTAGATCAGCCCCGCCACAGCCAGCGCGTAGATGCAGGCGAAGATGGAGACCTCGGTGGGGGTGACGATGCCGAAGCGCAAGGTGATGACGATGAACACCGGCATCAGCACCGAGGGCAGGGCCAGCAGGAACCCGCGCAGGAAGGCGCGCATGTCGGTGCGCTCCCGCCGATAGGGAAAGTTTCTCTGTCGTGCCACCACGTTGCAGATGACCAGATAGCCGCCGGCGAGCAGCAGGCCCGGCAGGATGCCGGCGAGGAAGAGCTGGCCGATGGAGGCGTTGGAGACCAGCGCGTAGAGGATCATCGGGATGGAGGGCGGGATCATCAGGTCGATGATCGGCGCCGAGGAATTGAGGGCGGCGCAGAACGGGGCGGGATAGCCTTCGCGCCGCTGCCAGGGGATCATGGTGGCGCCGAGCGCCGAGGCGCTCGCCACGGCGGAGCCGGAGACGCCGCCGAACACGGTGGCCCCCACCACGCTCGCCTGACCGAGGCCGCCGCGGAAGCGCGCCACCAGCGAGCCGGCGAACTTGACGAGATAATCGCCCATCCGCCCGCTCATCATCAGCGAGCCGGCGAGGATGAAGAAGGGGATGGCGATGAGGGGAAAGCTCTGCGTCTGCTGGAACAGCTTCAGCAAGGCCGCGGTCGCCGGCACCTCGTCGGCGATCACGATGGCCACGGTGGAGGAAATCACCAGGGCATAGCCCACCGGCAGCGCCATCAGCATCAGGAGCGTGAAGGCGAGGGACATGATGAGGGTCATCCGGCGCCTCCTTCCTCGATGTCGAACGGCGGGGTGCGGCAGGCGAGCGGATCGCGCGCCGCGATTGCCCGCGGGATGGCGGTGAGCGAGGTGACGCCGAGCAGCAGGAAGCCCAGCACCATGGAGAGATAGGCGTAGGCGCTGGAGATGCGCGTCACCGGCATATGCTCGCCGGCGGTGATCTCCAGCACCTCCAGCCCGGTCCATGCGAGGAACAGGAAGCAGGCGGCGGCGATGGCGTGCCCCGCAGCCGCCGTGATGCGGACCGCGGGCATGGGCATCATCCTGAGCAGGAATTCCACCGCCATGTGCTGGCCCCACTGGGCGGCGAGCACGATGCCCGCCATGGTCGCCCAGGGGAACAGGAGGTCCGGCATCTCGCTCGCCCACGGCAGGCTCGAGGCCGTGAAGTAGCGCACGCACACCTCGATGGTGACGGTGGCGAACAGGGCGACGAAGGCAGCCACCATCACCGTGCGGGCGCCGGCGGCGATGCCGGCGTCCACGGCGCGGCAGAGGCGGGCGAGCGAGAAGCTCGCGCTCGCCGCCGGGGCGCGTCCGCGCTCCGGCCGGAACGGATCGAGGGGGGCGGCGCGGTCCATGCCGGCGCTCTTCCTGTCTTTGCTCCCGCCGTCCCCGCTCACATGCCCGCCGCCTTGGCGGCGGCCTGGACGCGGCCGACGAAGTCACCCTGCTCCTTGGTCCACTTCTCGTAGACGGGCTTCACCATGGCCTGGAAGGGCGCGGTGTCCACGTCGTTGAACTTCACGCCGGCGGCTTCGATCTTGCCGCGCAGGCTCTCGTCGGAGGCGGCGGAGAGCTTGCGGTTGAGGTCGCGCGCCTCGGTGGCCGCCTGCTGGATGATCTTCTTGTCGTCCGCCGAAAGCTTTGCCCACACCGGCTTGCTCATGAGGAAGACGGTCATTTCGTATTTGTGGCCGGTGAGCGAGAGGTATTTCTGCACCTCGAACAGCTTGGACGAATAGATGTTCATGAGCGGGTTCTCCTGCCCGTCCACCACGCCCTGCTGGAGCGCGAGGTAGAGCTCGGAGAACTTCATGGGCGTCGGGTTGGCGCCGAGCGCGGCGAAGGTGTCGATGGTCGCCGGATCCGGCGGGGTGCGGATCTTCAGGCCCTTGAGATCATCCGGCTTGGTGATGGGGCGCACGTTGTTGGAGATGTGGCGGATGCCGTTGTCCCAGAAGGCGAGGACGACGAGATTCTTCTTCTCCGCCTCGGTCTTCAGCTCGTCGCCGATGGGGCCGTCGAGCACCTGCCACGCGGCGGGCAGGGTCTTGAACAGGAAGGGCAGGCCGATGACGCCGAACTGCGGCACGATGCCGGCGGTGGGGCCCTGGCTGTTGGCCGAGATGTCGAGCGTGCCGAGGCGCAGGCCGGTGAGCATCTCGGCGTCGTCGCCGAACTGCGAGTTGCCGCCCACCTGCACCGTGATCTTGCCGCCGGAGAGCTCGCCCACCCGCTTGGCGAAGAACAGCGAGGCTTCGTCCTTGGGATTTCCGGGGGCGGCGTTGTGGCCGAGCTTGAGGGTGACGGCATGGGCCGCCGGAGATGCAAAAGCCAATGCGGCGACCGCCGCGAGAACGGCAAGCTTCATGGGTCGATCCTCCGTCCGGCAAATGCCGGTTGATTGGCCGAGCGGGTCTTTGGCGCCCGTTCGTGCAAGTGGCTTGTGCGAGTGGCGGGTCGTTGGCGCAGCCCTTACCCCTGCCATGTCACGCTAGGGGGCCGCGCAGGGCATTGACAACCAAGTTTTCCCTCCCGATCGTTTAGCCCAGCTTCACGATCGGGTGCCATGGACTATCCCCTTCCGTTCAAGGCCATCGCCGCCTTTCACGCCACCGCGCGGCACGGAACCGTGACGAGGGCGGGGGAGGTGCTGGGGGTCTCGCCCTCGGCGGTGAGCCAGCAGATCCGCCTGCTGGAGCACCACCTCGCCACCACCCTCTTCCTGCGCCAGAACCGGCGCATGGTGCTGACCGAGGCGGGGGAGCGCTATTTCGAGAGCATCTCCACCGCCCTCGACATGGTGGACACCGCGACGCGGCGCATGCGCGGCTACAAGGCGGCCAACGTGCTGTTGGTGCGCGCCGCGCCGAGCTTCGCCACCAAATGGATCCTGCCGCGGCTCGACGATTTCCTCGCCCGCGAGCCAAACCTCGGCGTGCGCCTCGACGCGACCAACGAGCCCACCGACTTCGACCGCGACGGGGTGGATCTGGAGATCCGCTACGGCCAGGGCGAATGGCCCGGATTCTATGTGGAGTCCCTCGTGGAGGACGAGTTCCGGCCCATGCTGAGCCCGGCCCTCCTGGCCAAGCCGTCTCTGACCGTGCGGGACATCGCCGGCTTCCGGTTGATCCAGTCGGTGAAGGCGCTGGCCTCCTGGAGCCAGTTCTTCCACCTTCACGGCCTGCCCGAGCGCACGGCGCCGGCCGCCGGCCTCCAGTTCGACCGCTCATACATGGCGGTGGACGCGGCAGCCAACGGCCTCGGCATGGCCTTCGAGAGCACGCTGCTCGCCCATCGCGAGCTCGCCTCGGGCCGGCTGGTCTGCCCGGTGACGGACGCCCGGCCGGTGGCGGTGCGCGCCCACTGGCTGGTCTGTCCCCACCGCCACCTGCGCCTGCGCAAGGTGGAGCGCTTCATGGCCTGGCTGCGCGAAACCCTCGCCCGCCGCTGAGCCGGCAGGGGAGGGGGCAGTTGATGAGCCGGCTCTGAGATTTTGATCCAGCTCAACCATAAGCCTGCAACACGGCGCCGGTAGCATGGGCGCGAAAGGTGCCCCGCCCCGCGGGCGCCCATTCCGGCCGGCGGCGGCGCAGCAGCGTCGCCGCGCCATGGAGGCTCGCTTGGATTCCCTGTCTTCGCCCAACCTGCCCCGCGACTACATCAACCCCTTCTTCGCCGCCGTCACCGACGGCAACGCCTGGACCGCGCGTCGCCGCGCGCTGGCGCTGACCGCCCAGATGTCCGAATGGTCGGGGGTGGGCGAACTGACCTCCAAGGCCGCGGGCCGCCACTTCACCAGCATCTCCCAGACCCATGGCGAGCGCCTGCGCGCCACCTTCAATGCGCTGACCGGCATCGTCGCGGAAGTGACCAAGCCGGGCCGGGCGCCGTTCTCGATCCTCAAGGATGCGGCGAACTACGGCTTCGACCGGGCGCAGCGCGCGGTGCTGGTGGCGGATGCCCTGCGCGAGCGCGGCGATACCTTCTTTGCCCACGAGGCGGCGGGCTGCCCGCCGGTCCTGATCTACGACTACGACATCGCCGTCGACGGGCGCCAGCTGCCGCGGCCGTGCAACTACATGCTGCTCAGGATCAGGCCGCCGGAGGGCGTCGAGGTCTTCGAGTGGAAGCGCCCCTACATGATCATCGACCCGCGCGCGGGCCACGGCGCCGGCATCGGCGGCTTCAAGGCCGACAGCCAGGTGGGCGTCGCGCTGAAGGGCGGCCATCCGGTCTATTTCACCGCCTTCTGGCGCGAGCCGGAGCCGGGCCAGACGCTGGCCGACGTCACCCGCGCCGAGGCCGCCTTCGTGCGCCACGTGCAGGCGACCCACCCGGACGCGCCCAAGCCCGTGGTGATCGGCAATTGCCAGGGCGGCTGGGCGACGCTGATCCTCGGCGCCTCCAACCCGGACATCACCGGCCCGCTGGTGCTGAACGGCGCGCCGGTGGAGACCTGGTCCGGCGAGGTGGGGGCCAACCCCATGCGCTACAATGCCGGCCTGCTCGGCGGCCAGGTCCAGCCCATGTTCTGGTCCGACTATGGCGACGGCGTCTTCGACGGCGCGTGGCTGGTGCTGAACTTCGAGATGCTCAATCCCGGCCGCACCTGGTTCCGCAAGTATTACGACCTGTTCGAGAAGGTGGACACCGAGCGCGGCCGCTTCCTGGAGTTCGAGAAGTGGTGGTCCGGCTTCTTCCTGCTCAACGAGCCGGAGATCGTGTGGATCGTGCGCGAGCTGTTCGTGGGCAACAAGCTCGCCCGCAACGAGGCGCGCCTGGAGCACGGCCGCGTGCTGGACGTGAAGCAGATCCACTCGCCCATCATCGTCTTCGCCAGCCACGGCGACAACATCACGCCGGTGAAGCAGGCGCTCAACTGGATCATGGACGCCTATGCGGACGAGACCGAGATCCGCATCCGCGGCCAGCGCATCGTCTACATGGTGCACGAGAGCATCGGCCACCTCGGCATCTTCGTGTCGTCCTCCATCGCCAAGCGCGAGCATCAGGAGGTGGCCTCCACGCTGAAGACCATCGAGGCGCTCCAGCCCGGCCTCTATGAGATGGTGATCGAGGACGTGGCCGGCGAAGGCCATGAGAAGCGCTTCACCGTGTCCTTCGCCGAGCGCAAGGTGTCCGATCTGCCCGGCTATGGCGACGGGCGGCAGGATGAGGTGCCGTTCGGCGCGGTGGAGCGCCTGTCCGAGCTCCAGGCCGAGCTCTACGACGTGTTCATGCGCCCGCTGGTGCAGGCGAGCGTGACGCGGGCGAGCGCCGAGCTCGGCCGCCAGATGCATCCGCTGCGACTCCAGCGGGCGGCCCTGTCCTCGCGCAACCCGGTGCTTGCGCCGCTGCCCGCCATCGCCGAGGCGACCGCGCAGGCCCGGCGGCCGGCGGAGGAGACCAACCCCTTCGTGCTCGCCGAGAAGCTGGTGGCCGATGCCTTCGAGCAGACCTTCGACATCGTGCGCGACCTGCGCGACGCGTGGTACGAGATGGCCTTCTTCAGCATCTACGCCACGCCGCAGATGCGCTGGTTCGGCCGCAACTTCAACTTCGAGCGCACCCACAAGTCGAAGGAGGAGCTGATCGGCCTGCCCGAGGTGCAGTCGGCCCTGCTGCATGTGGCGTCCGGCGGCTTCGTGGAGGCGGTGATCCGCATGCTGATTCTGCTCGCCGACGCCCGCGGCACCGTGCGGCGCGACCGCCTCGAGCGCTCGGCCCGCGTGCTGACCAAGGACGAGCCATTCCGCTCACTGCCGGCGGCGCAGCGGGCCAAGATCATCCATGAGCAGAGCCTGATCGTGGAATATGCCGGCGCCGCCGCCGTCGACACCCTGCCCGATCTCCTGCGCACGCCAGAGGAGCGGCGTCGCGCGGCCGAGGTGGTGCAGTTCGTGCCCGGCGCGCTGGCGGACATGGAGCCGCGCACCCTCGCCATGCTCCAGCGCTTCCGCGCCGTGCTCGACCTGCCCCCCGCCACCCTCGACGTGCTGGAGGACCCCCTTGCGCCGCTGACCCAAGCCGCCCAATAGGCGGCCTTCGGGAAGCACGCATGCACGGAACGTTCGCGCCGGGGCGCAAGCCCCGGCTCAGCCCAGGCGCATTTCCGGCACGTCGCCCTCGACGATGAGGCGCGCGGCGGTCTGGGCGAGGATGTCGTCCACGCTCACGTCGGGACCGCGCTCGCGCAGCACCAGGCCCTCGTGGGTGGGCTCGATCACCGCCATCTCGGTGACGATGAGGCTCACCCGCCGCAGGGCGGTGAGCGGCAGCGAGCAGGTGGGCACGATCTTGGCTTCGCCCTTGGCGGCATGCACCATGGCGACGACCACGCGCTTGGCGCCGGCCACCAGATCCATGGCGCCGCCCATGCCCGGCACCATCTTGCCCGGCACCATCCAGTTGGCGAGAAAGCCGCGCTCGTCCACCTGCAGCCCGCCGAGCACCGTCATGTCGAGATGGCCGCCGCGGATGATGCCGAAGCTCATGGCGCTGTCGATGGAGGCGGCGCCCGGCACCGCCGTGACGAAGCTGCCGCCGGCGTCGGTGAGGTGGGGATCCTCCATGCCCTCCGGCGGGCGGGCGCCGAGGCCGATCACCCCGTTCTCCGCCTGGAAATAGACGCCGAAATCGGCGGGGATGAAGTTTGCCACCATGCTCGGCAGGCCGATGCCGAGGTTCACGAGCATCCCCGGCTTGATCTCCTGTGCGACCCGGCGGGCAATCACTTCCTTGGCGTTCATGCCCATCACGCGGCCCTCGCAAGCATGTGGTCGACGATCACCCCCGGCGTCTTCACCGCGTCGGGCGGGATCACGCCCACCGGCACGATCAGCTCCGCCTCGACGATCACGCTGCGGCCGGCGAGGGCCATGATGGGGTTGAAATTGTGTGCGGTGAGCGAATAGGTGAGGTTGCCGGCATAGTCGGCCTGCTGGGCGGCGATCAGCGCGAAGTCGGCGTGGATGGGCTTTTCCACCAGGAAGCGCTTGCCGTCGATCTCGATCACCTGCTTGCCGTCCTCCACCGGCGTGCCGAGGCCGGTGGCGGTGAGCACCCCTCCGAGCCCGACGCCGGCGGCGCGGATGCGCTCCACCAGCGTGCCCTGGGGCACCAATTCAACCTCCACCTCGCCGGCGATCATCTTGGCCTGGATCTCCGGGTTGAGGCCGATGTGGGACATCACCGCCCGGGAGATGGCGCCGGCGCTCACCAGCTTGCCGATGCCGCGGCCGGGCATGGCGGCGTCGTTGGCGACGACGGTGAGGTTCTTCGCGCCGCGCGCCACGAGGGCGTCGATCATGCGCTCGGGCGTTCCGACGCCCATGAAGCCGCCGATGAGCACGGTGGCGCCGTCGTGAACGAGCGCGGCCGCTTCGTCGGGCCGGATCGCCTTCCTCATGTTCCCCTCCTCAGGCCGTGGCCGCCTGCCCTTCGGCGAGCAGGCGCTGTGCGGCGCGCGCGATGACGAGTTCCTCGTTGGTGGGAACGACCATGATCCGCGCCCGGCTGAAATCCGTCGAGATCACCCGAGCGTTGCTGTCGTTGCGATCGTGGTCAAGCTCCAGGCCGATCCAGTCGAGCCCGTCGCAGATGCGGCGGCGGATCTTGCGGGAATTCTCGCCGATGCCGCCGCAGAACACCAAGGCGTCGAGTCCCCCCAGCGCGGCGGCGAGGCCGCCCAGCTCGCGGCGGATGCGGAAGACGAAATAGTCGATGGCTTCGTTGGCTTCCGGCACGCCGGCGCTCTCCAGCACCCGCATGTCGTTGGAGATGCCTGAGAGGCCGAGCAGGCCCGACTTGTTGTAGAAGATGTCCCGCACCTCGTCGATGGTGCGGCCCTCCTGCTGCACCATGTAGAAGATGACGCCCGGGTCCACCTGGCCGCAGCGCGTGCCCATGGGCAGGCCGTCGAGCGCGGTGAAGCCCATGGTGGAGGCCACCGAGCGGCCGTCCAGGATGGCGCACATGGAGGCGCCGTTGCCGAGATGGGCGACCACCACGCGCCCGGCATGGATGAGGGGCGCGATGCGCTTCAGCTCGCCCGAGACATACTCGTACGACAGGCCGTGGAAGCCGTAGCGGCGGATGCCCTTGTCGTAATATTCGCGCGGCAAGGCGAAGACGTCGTTGGCCTTGGGATGGTGGCGGTGGAAGGCGGTGTCGAAGCACGCCACCTGCAGCGCCTCGGGGAAGGCGGCCTGCGCCGCCGCGATGCCGGCGAGATTGTGCGGTTGGTGGATGGGCGCGAAGGGCGCGAGCTTGCGAAGCTCGGCCATCACCCCATCCGTCACGACCATGGGCGAGCTGAAGCGCGGGCCGCCATGCACCACCCGGTGGCCGACGACCGAGGCGCGGGCCGTGGGGAAGGTCTGCCGCAACAGGTCGAGCACGGTCGAAAGCGCGCCGTGATGGTCGGCGGCCTGCGCCGCGTCGAGCTCACGCGCGACCCGCGCCTCGCCCTCGCCGAGGTCCGCCTTCAGCCGCGGCGCCTTGCCGATGTTCTCCACCAGCCCGGCGGCGAGTTGCGCCGGCTCGCCGGAGATGTCGTAGAGGCTGAACTTGAGGGAGGAGGAACCGGCATTGAGGGTGAGGGTGACCGGCCGGCTCATGCCTCGCCTCCCGCGCGCGTCTTGCCCGCGGTGCGGGCGTGGTAGATGGCCGCCACCGCGCAGGAGGCGAGGCGCGCCTTGGCGCTGTCCGCCCGCGAGGTGAGGATGATGGGCACCCGTGCCCCCATGACGAGGCCGGCGCCCTCGGCGTGGGACACGTAGGTCAGCTGCTTGGCCACCATGTTGCCGGCGTCGAGATTGGGCACCACCAGCACCTGCGCGCGCCCCGCCACCGGCGAGACGATGCCCTTGGTGCGGGCCGCCGCGACGTTGATGGCATTGTCCATGGCGAGCGGCCCGTCCACCAGGCCGCCGGTGATCTGGCCGCGCTCGGCCATCTTGGAGAGCAGCGCCGCATCCACCGAGGAGACGATCTGCGGGTTCACCGTCTCCACCGCCGAGAGCACCCCAACCTTGGGCTGCTCGATGCCGAGGGACAGGGCGAGGTCGATGGCGTTCTGCACGATGTCCACCTTGGTGGCGAGGTCGGGCAGGATGTTGATGGCCGCGTCGGTGACGAGGAGAGGATGGGGGACGCCGGGCACGTCCATGACGAAGATGTGGGTCAGCCGGCGGCCGGTGCGCAGCCCGTTCTCCTTGCGCAGGACGGCGCGCAGCAGTTCGTCGGTATGCAGGTGGCCCTTCATCACCGCCGCGGCGCGGCCTTCCACCACGAGGTCCACCGCCGCGTTGGCGGCGGCGGCATGATCGGCGATGTCGATGATCTCGATGCCGTCGAGGCTCTCGCCCAGCTCCGCGGCGGCGGCCGCGATCTTCCCGACGTCGCCGATGAGGATGGGCGTGATGAGCGTGTGGCGGGTGGCGAGGAGGGCCCCGCCCAGGGCGTTGGGCTCCTCGGGGGCGACCACGGCGACGATCAGGGGAGGGAGCGGCTCGGCCTGCGCCACCAGCGCATCGAAATGGCGATGGCGCTGCACCACCAGCCCCGGCATGTCCTGCTCCTCGTACTGGAGCTTGGTACTCGGCGCGGTGACGAGGGCTTCGCCGCGCAGCAGCTCCTCCTCGCCCTCCTCGCGATGGACCGAGGTGGCGAGGGTCACCGTGCCGTCGTCGTGCTTGGCGGTGACGCGCACCCGCGCCACCAGATCGTCGCCCGCCCGCGCCCGCCCGAGGAACTCGAAAGACTGGGAGCGGTAGAGCGTGCCCGCGCCGGGCAGGATGGTGCCGAGCACGGCGGAGATGAGCGAGGCCACCCACATGCCCGGCGCCGTCACCTCGTCCGGCCGGCCGTCGTGGTCGAGGTCGTAGCCGGGCAGGTGCATGGGATTGAAATTGCCCGAGGCCGAGGCGAACACGAAGAGGTCGTCCGCGGTGCAGACCCGCTTCAGCTCGGCGGTTTCGCCTACCGTGAGCTCGTCGAAGGTCCGGTTCTCGCGTTGCATGGCGGCGTGTCCCTTCTCGGTGGCGTTCGGGGCGAGGTCGGATCGGCGGTCAGCCGATGATGCTGTATCCGCCGTCGATCTGGTGGACGCCGCCGGTGACGTTCGCCGCCTCGCGGCTCGCCAGGAAGGCGGCGAAGGCGCCCACGTCCTCGATGGAGGCGAGGAGGTGGGTGGGCGCGCGCTCCGCGGCGGCGTTCAGCAGCTCGTCGAAATGGCCGATGCCGGAGGCGGCGCGGGTCTTCAGCGGCCCGGGCGACAAGGCATGCACGGAGATGCGCTTCTCGCCGAGCTCGGCCGCCGCATAGCGCACCACGGATTCGAGCGCCGATTTCACCGGGCCCATGATGTTGTAATTCTCCACCACCTTCTCCGCGCCGTAGAAGGACACGGTCATGCAGGTGCCGCCGGCGCCCATCAGCGGCTCGGCGAGGTGGATCATGCGCAGAAAGGAATGGACCGAGACGTCCATGGCCTTGGCGAAGCCGTCGGCCGAGCAGTCGATCACCCGGCCGTGCAGGTCCTCCTTCGGGCAGAAGGCGATGGAGTGCAGCAGCGTGTCCAGCCGGCCCCAGCGCGCGCCGATCTCGGCGAAGACGGCTTCGAGCTGGCCCGGAACGCTCACGTCCAGCGGCAGGATCAGGCTTGCGCCCAAAGCCTCGGCGAGCGGCCGCACGTGGGGCTCTGCCTTGGCGTTGAGATAGGTGATGGCGACATCGGCACCCTGATCGCGGAACGCCTTGGCGCAGCCCCAGGCGATGGACTGGTCGTTCGCCACGCCGACCACGAGCGCCTTCTGGCCTTCAAGCGAAAACATGCAATGGTCCCCGTTGGTAGGTGCGTGCAGCCTAGCTCAGGCACGGGGCGGGCCGGAAGCTGTGCCAGCGAGGCGTCCTCTTAGATGAGGCCTCTGACCCTTTTATAACGCCGCTTTGCGCGCGTTTGCGCGCGGCTTTTGTCCCGCCGCCCGCCGCCGGAGCGTTGACGCTCGCCGCGGCCGCCGCCACAAGCTCTGGTCACGGTGGCGGGAGAGCGGCCTTGGACGCGGCGGAAGCGGGGAGGGTGGAGGCGCGGGCCTTCGCCAAGGCGGTGCGGCGGCTCATCCCGCTGATGATGGTGCTTTATGTGGCGAGCTTCCTCGACCGGGTGAACGTCGGGTTCGCCGCGCTCACCATGAACGCCGACCTCGGCTTCTCCCCCGAGGTGTACGGCTGGGGCGCCGGCATCTTCTTCATCGGCTATTTCATTTTCGAGGTGCCGAGCAATCTCGTGCTCCAGAAGGTCGGCGCGCGGCTGTGGATCTGCCGCATCATGGTGACCTGGGGGCTGATCTCCGCCGCCACCGCCTTCGTCACCGGCCCCACCGGGTTCTTCATCGTGCGCTTCCTGCTCGGCGCGGCGGAGGCGGGCTTCCTGCCGGGCATGATCCTCTATCTCGGCTACTGGTTTCCCCTGTCGGTGCGGGCACGCTATGTGGCGCTGTTCATGGCGGCGGTGCCCATCGCCAGCGCCGTCGGCTCGCCGCTGTCCGCCCTCCTGCTCCAGACCCACGGTTTTCTCGGCCTCGCCGGCTGGCAGTGGCTGTTCATCATCGAGGGCCTGCCGGCGGTCGCCCTCGGCCTCGTCGTGCTGGTGCATCTGCCCGACGGGCCGCAAACGGCGTCCTGGCTCGACGATGAGGAGAAGGCGGCCATCGCCGCCCGTCTCGCCGCCGACCACGCCACCCACGCGGACGGGGCAGCGGGGGAGGGGGCGACCCACCACGCCCTGTGGCCGGCGCTGTGCGATGCCCGCGTGCTGCTGCTGAGCCTTGTGTATTTCGGGCTGGTGGTCGGGCTCTACGGCATCGGCTTGTGGCTGCCGCAGATCGTGCGGGCCATGGGCTACACGCCGACGCAGGTGGGGCTCATCCTCATCATTCCTTATGCGCTGAGCGCGGTCGCCATGCTGGCGTGGGGCCGGCACAGCGATTTCCGCCGCGAGCGGGTGTGGCACGTGGCGGGCGCCGCCTTCCTCGGCGCGGTGGGGCTCATCGCCAGCGTGCACGCGCCCACCAATGCGCTCGCCATCGCCGCGGTGTCGGTCGCCTCGATGGGCATCTATGCGGCGCTCGGGCCGTTCTGGTCGGTGCCGCCGCTGTTCCTGCGCGGGACCGCGGCGGCGGCCGGCATCGCGCTCATCAATTCCATCGGCAACCTCGGCGGCTTCGTCGGCCCCTATCTCGTGGGCTGGATCAAGGAGGCGACGGACCGATTCTCTTCCGGCTTCGAGGCGCTGGCTGCCATCGTCCTCCTCGCCGGGCTTCTGGCGCTGGTCCTGCGCCGGCGCCTGAAGCCGCGGGCAGAAGCGGCGGCGCGCTGAGGGTTTTCTGAGAAATTTGGGACTTGGCCCAAGTCGATGATGAAGGAGAAAGTATTTTCTGCTTTACTGTCGCTTCAACGACACGATCGCCGGACATCGGCGGCGGGGGAGGAATATCGTGGCATTCGAAATGAAGGGTCGCTCGTACCCGCCCCCCGGTGCACAACCGGGGCATCTGGCGGCACACAGCCTCGCGGCAGCGGATGCAAGCGCGCGCGAGCGCGCTTCCGTCCTGGTCGTGGCCATGGCCTGCGCGGTCTCCGGCCTACTGGTGGGGCTCTGCCTCGCTGCGGCGCACTGGCCGGCGCTGGCCTTCATCCTCGGGGCGGGGCTTGCCGGCACCGGGGCCTGGATCGGCCGCGGGCTGGCGCTCAGCGTTTCCAACGACACGGCGGACTGACGGCCCCCGGCCGTCTCAGTCGGCGGCGAACGGATGGCGGGCGGTGGCACGACGGGCCATCACCTCGGCCGGACTGGGCGTGCCTGTGACGGCGCGGCTCACGGCAAGGCGCGTCGCCTCGTGATTGAACGCCTGGATCTTTGCATCGTCTGCCGCGTCCCAGTGGATGAACACGCCGACGCAGATGAAGATGTCGTCCGCCTCCTCCAGCGGGATGATGCCGTCGGCGACGCAATCGGCCACGGCCTTGGCCACCGCATATTGGGCGGGGCCGAACATCTGCACCGCCTGGCGGGCGTCCTTGATGGTCACCTTGTTGAACAGCACGGTGGCGGGCTTCACCAGCAGGTTTGGCTCGACCACGGCGAGCAGGGTGGTGAAGCCGTCCTTGTTGTTGGTCAGGGCATTGACGAAGGCGGTCTCGGCGGACGAGCCGCGCGGCCCCATCACGAGGTCGATATGGGCCACCTCGTTGCCTTCGCCCACCAGGGCCTCGCCCACCATGAGGCGGTCAATCTTCGGCATGAAAACCTCCAGACTATCGCTGCGTGCTGAAATGCGTCGGCGGGAAAAAATGCGTCACTGAACCTCGAATGGCAGGTTGCCGGTGGCGGCGGCGCCGCGTCCGTCCCGCACCACCACGAACACCCGGTAGCGCCCCGGCGGCAGGCCGTAGATGCGCACGCCGGACGGCGAGGGGTCGTGCAGGCCGGCGGGGAAGCTCGGCGGCACCGGCTCGGGATCGCCTCCGACGCTCCGGGCGGTGGTCTCGGCCATGATCTGCCATTCCACCTTGATGGGATCGCCGTCGGGATCGGTGGCGGCGAGGCGGACGAGGGTTTCGCCGTCGGTGCCGAAGCGGGCCGGTCCGGCGAGGGCGAGGCCGAGAACGCGCGGCGCCCGGTTCGGGCCGCCAGGCACGCTGCCGTCCCAGAGCTCGGCCATAACCTCCACCGTCTCGGTCCATTCGCCCGTCGGGGTCAGGAGGGAATACCAGCTGGGCGTCACCTCCTGCTTCTGGCCCCACAGGAAGGGGATGACGCCGGCGCCGGCCTGCTTCGCCGCGGTGAGATAGCGCCGCACGCGGGTCGCCTTCTCGGTGGAAGTGGGCTCCATGGGCGCGCCCCACGGCGTCTTGGGGGCGTCCCAATGGCCGAGGGCGCCGAGCTCCGTGATGACGATGGGGCCGCTCCAGCCCTGCGCGCGGGCCCGCGCGGGTGCGGTCAGGAGGCCGTCGCCATAGCCGTTGATGCCGAGCACATCGATGCTGGGCGCGTAGCGCTTCACCAGCGCTGCCTTGTCCATGCCCACCTCGGCCACCACCGCCATGGTGGGGTGCTGGCCATCCAGTGACTTCACCAGGCGCGCCGCCTCCTCGACGGCGGGCCACACGGCCATTGCCTCCTCAGGCGGCAGCTCCACCTCCACTTCGTTGCCGATGCCCCACATGAGCAGCGCGGGATGGGTGCGATAGCGCTCCACCATGTGCCGCAGCGCGTCGAGCTGGGCCTCCACCGCGGCGCGGTTGGCATAGTTGAAGCCGAGCCGCGGGTGGCCGAGCCAGAAGCCGACCATCACCTTCAGGCCGGCGCGCTGCGCCGCGTCGAGAATCTCGCCCGGCTCCTGGCCGTATGTGCGCACCACATTGGCGCCGAGCGCCTTGAGATCGGCAAAGCGCGCCTCGCCGCTGGCGCCGAGGGGAATGAAGGGCTTGCCGTCCACCAGGATCTCGGCGCCGCGCACCGCCACCTGGGCGGCGAGGAGGGGGGCAGGGAGGAGGAAGGAGAGCACAATGGCAAGAAGTGCACGCACGGAGGAAACCCGCAATTGCCTGTGGACTTGTAATCGCATTGCAGCATGAACGGTGCGGGCCGATGACGGCAACATCAATTCCCATTCCTCGGGCGTGCGCGCGCTCCGGCCGCGGGGCCCGGGCGCAGGTTGCCCCTCACCGGGCCCCAGGGGCCGGACGTTGGCCATTATCTGCTATAAGCGCCGCCGTCCCGCTGCCCGAGAGGTCCGCCGCATGTATGTGATCGCCCATCTCTCCGACCCCCACCTCGGCCCGATTCCCGAGGCGCGGATTTCCGAGCTGCTGGGCAAGCGCTTCTTCGGCATGATGAACTGGATCGGCGCGCGGCGGCGCAATTTCGGGGCCTCCACCCTCACGCCGCTGATCGCCGATCTGCTGGCGCAGGCGCCGGACCACATCTGCGTCACCGGCGATCTCGTGAACGTGAGCCTGCCGGCGGAATTCGACACCGGCGCCACCTTCCTCGCCTCCCTCGGCACGCCCCACAAGGTCAGCGTGGTGCCGGGCAATCACGACGCCTACGTGCGCTCCGCCTTGGCCTACCATCTGGAGCGGTGGGCGCCTTTCCTTGCCGGCGACGATACACATCCCAACACGCCGGTGGACGTGGACTCCTTCCCGTACGTCCGCCGGCGCGGTCAGGTGGCGGTGGTGGGCGTCTCAACCGCCATTCCCACGGCCGTTTTCCTGGCCAGCGGCCAGGTGGGCCGCAGCCAGCGTAACCGCTTGTCCGATCTGCTGGACCGGCTGAAGGCGGAAGGCCTGTTCCGGGTGGTGATGATCCATCATCCGCCGGTGGGCGAACGGGCGTTCCACCGCGACCTCCGGGACGCCGCGCAGGTGCGGGCGGTGCTGGCGCGGGCGGGGGTGGAACTGGTCCTCCACGGCCACGATCATCGCAGCTCGCTGGGCCAGATCCCGGCGGCGGATGGTCCGATCCCCGTCGTCGGCGTGCCTTCCGCTTCGGCCGGCCCGGACGATGATCGCGGCGCCGGCGGCTACTGCCTCTATCGCATCTCGGGAGAGCCCGGCGCGTGGAACTGCGAGATGGAACGGCGGGGGTATCGCAGGGGTCAGTCGGCGGTTGAGAGCCTTACGCGGCAAATGCTCGTCGGAAGTGCGGCGCCACAGTGAAAGTCATGGCGGAACAGCGACGCGGCGAAGGCCCTTTATTTCAGAATTTTCTCAATTTTATCAACTTGTAACAAGATGTCGATTACAGAACTTTAAGTTGCCGCTCAGAGCGTTGCGGACGATGCTTCCTTCACCCCCTGGAGGAGGACTTGAAATGAAACGAGCCGTCATTGCCGCCACCGTCGCCGCGCTCCTCGCCGGCTCCGCCGTCACCTACGCCGCCAACAACGGGCCGGCCGGCCCCGCCGCCGCCACCGACGCGGCTTCGTCCGGTCCCGGCCGCTGGAAGCCGAGCCCCGAGGACCGCGCGATCTTCACCGACGCGCGCATCGCCGCGCTGAAGACCACGCTCAAGCTCACTCCCGATCAGGAGAAGCTCTGGCCGGGCGTCGAGCAGACGCTGAAGGACGTGGCCAAGGAGCGCGCCCAGCGCATGCAGCAGATCCGCGCCGACCGGCAGGCCGCGCGCCAGGCGAACACGGCGGTGGATCCCATCGCCCGCATGCGCACCGCCGCCGACCGCATGGATGCCCGCGCCACCGATCTGCGCAAGATCGCCGATGCCGCCGATCCGCTCTACAAGACCCTCGACACCGACCAGAAGCAGCGCCTCAACGCCCTTCTGCGCCAGCAGTTCAAGGGCATGGGCGGTCACCGCGGCTTCCACGAGGGGCCGCGCCGCGGCTGAGCCCGATCGCGTTCCGGGCGGGCCGGGATGGCCCGCCCGGCCGCGCTCCAGCGTGGTCTGAGCGCGGCGGGCGCCCGCTTCCCGGCCCCGGGTGCGGCGATGACACATGAGAAGGGTTCATGGGTCTGTTGACGATTATTGATTTCCCTAAGGACGGCGACCGCTCGTAAACTAAGCCGGACTTCGCGCCCACCGGCGCACCCCGATTCAGAGCTGCGCCCATGTCCGCCACGACCCTGCCGCCCGCCGATACCCGGCGCAGCGCGATTCCCGTCATCCTCATCGTCATTGCCGGCTGCGCGGTGGCCCTCATCACCTTCGGCCCCCGCTCGGTCTTCGGGCTGTTTCTCCTGCCCATGTCGCAGGAATACGGCTGGGGGCGCGACGTGTTCGGCTTCGCCGTGGCGGTGCAGAACCTGCTGTGGGGCCTGGGATCGCCCTTCGCCGGGGCGGTGGCCGACCGCTTCGGCACCGTGCGGGTGATGTGCGCCGGCGCGGTGCTCTACGCCGCCGGGCTGGTGCTGATGGCCTACGCCACCTCGCCGGGCCTGCTGCACCTCAGCGCCGGCGTCATGGTGGGCTTCGGCCTGTCCGCCGCCTCGTTCAACCTCGTGCTCGCCGCCTTCGGCAAGCTGCTTCCCAACGAGTGGAAGTCGCTGGGCTTCGGCGCCGCCACCGCCGCCGGCTCGTTCGGCCAGTTCCTGTTCCCGCCGCTCACCCGCGGGCTGATGGACAGCATCGGCTGGCACGAGACGCTGCTGGTGTTCGGCGCGTCCATGCTCATCGTGCTGCCGTTCTCGCTCGCCCTCGCCACCCGCAGCTCCGAGGCTTCGGCAAGCGCCGCCCATGCGCCGCAGCAGAGCATTTCCGCCGCCCTCGGCGAGGCCCTGCGCCATCCGAGCTACGTGATGCTGGTGCTCGGCTTCTTCACCTGCGGCTTCCAGCTGGCCTTCGTCACCGTCCACATGCCGGCGTTCCTGGTGGACAATGGCATGAGCCTGTCGGTGGGCGCCTACACCCTCGCGCTCATCGGCCTGTTCAACATCATCGGCTCGCTGACCGCCGGCTATCTCTCCAACCGGGTGTCGCGCAAGTGGCTGCTCGCCTGGATCTATGCCGGGCGGGGCGTCGCCATCGCGGTGTTCGTGCTGGTGCCCATCACTCCGCTCAGCTGCTACGCGTTCGGCGCCGCCATGGGCTTCCTCTGGCTCTCCACCGTGCCGCCCACATCAGGGCTGGTGATGCTGATGTTCGGCACGCGCTACATGGCCATGCTGTACGGCTTCGCCTTCTTCTCCCATCAGGTGGGTGGCTTCCTCGGCGTGTACCTCGGCGGCGAGATCTACGAGGCGACGGGAACTTATGCGTGGCTGTGGTGGCTCTCGGTGGCGCTGTCCTTCGCCTCGGCCGCCATCAATCTGCCCATCAAGGAGCGCCCTGTTCATCGCGCGGTAACGGCCTGAGAGCGACAGTTAAGGCACGGCGGCGGAAAATCCGGCGCCGGGCGCACGCCTTGGGTGTTCTCCTGCTGTTCCGTCTCTTGACAACGACCGGTGGTGTCTGCGCAACGTGAACGACGATCAAACGGGTAATCGCGAACAAGCCATGCGCAGCATCCTTCTCGCGGCTCTGGGCTTTGCCGCAGCCTCATCGGCGGCCCTCGCCCCGGCGCCCGCGGCCGCCCAGCAGCTTTCCGCCGAACAGGCGCGCGAGTTCGTGCTCGGCCGCCTGTTCTCGTTCAACTGTTTCGAGGGCTCCAAGGGTGCCGGCCGGGTCTATCCCGACGGCTCCGTGGCCGGCATGATCACGCTGCGCGATAACGCGCCGCGCTTTGTCCGCCTGCCGCCCAACACCCTGCGGGTGCGCGGCGAGAATGTCTGCGGCTTCGTGAAGGGCATGACCTTCGAGCCCTGCTTCGATCTGGTGAAGACCGGCACCAACTCCTTCCGCGGCTCGCTCGCCGGCGTGCAGACCATGTGGTGCGACTTCGTCAGCTCCGGCAGCGACCGCCCGCAGGTGGCCTCGCGCCGCGCCAAGACCAAGCGCGGCACCGCCGAAGCTTCCGCCGAATAGGCCCGCCTCAGCCGGCAGGCGCCTCCGCCGCCTGCGGCTGGCCCTCGCGCCCCTCGATGAGGGGGCGCATCCGACCGATCTCGCGGCCCGCATGCTCCATGAAGGTGCGCACCCGCGCCGTCGCCTTGATGTCCGGGTGGGTCAGGAGCCAAAGGCCCGATTCCAGCTCGGTCTGCTTCTCCATCAGCTGCACCAGGCCGGGCGTGACCGCGGCGATGAAGCACGGCAGCAGGGCGAGGCCGATGCCCGCCGCCGCCGCCTCGGCGAGGCCGAGCACGGTGTTGACGCGGTAGACCAGCTTCTCCTCGCCCACCCGCTCGCGCAGCCACTTGGCCGGCCGGATGGTGCCGAGATTGTCGGAAAAGCCGATCCAGTCGTGCTGGCGCAGGTCGGAGAGGGCAAGCGGCGCGTCCGGCCGATGCGCGGCGCTGCCGTAGATGGCCCAGGCGATGGACGCCATGCGCCGCCCCACCAGCGTGTCCCCGGGCCGGTCGCTGGCGCGGATGGCGACGTCCGCATCGCGCTTGGACAGGCTCAGCGACTGGTTGGAGATCACCACGTCGAGCCGGATCTCGGGATAGGCCGCGCGGAACGAGGCGAAGACCGGGGTGAGCATGTGCACCAGCAACGTGTCGTTGGTGGTCACCCGCAATTCGCCGGATGGCCGCAGGTCCTGCCCGGTGATGCGCCGCTCCACCGCCAGCACCTCGTCGGCCATGCGCTCGGCGAGGCGCACCATCTCCTCGCCCATGGGGGTCGGCACATAGCCCGCCCGCGCCCGCTCGAACAGCCGCGCGCCGAGCTGCTCCTCCAGCGTGCCGAGGCGGCGGAAGACAGTGGAGTGGTTGACGTTCAGCTGCTCCGCGGCGCCCGCCAGGGTGCCGGTCTCGGCAATGGCGCGCACCAGGCGGAAATCATCCCACGCAATCATCGGACCAAACCTCGGCGCTTTGTGAATTGCACCGGTGCAAACAAGACCGGGTTTTTATGAGTATGGCCGTGCGTCAGCGCGAAGGCTAGATGTCGTGTCACCGCAAACCGGAGATTACTCCCATGCTTGACACCCGCACCGCCCCCTACGGCCTCTTCATCCTGCGCGCTTCCCTCGGCGTCATGTGGATCGCCCACGCTCTGATGAAGGTCTTCATCTTCACCGTGCCCGGCTTCGCCGGCTTCCTCGCCAAGATCGGCTTGCCCTCCCAGCTGGCGCTGCCGATCATCGCGGCCGAGCTCGTCGGCGGCATCCTCATCCTCGCCGGCGTCTATGCCCGGCAGGTGTCCGTGCTGCTGATCCCCATCATGCTCGGCGCGCTGAACTACCACCTGCCCAACGGCTGGGTGTTCTCGGCTCCCGGCGGCGGCTGGGAATATCCCGCCTTCCTCACCATTGCCTCGCTGGTGGTGGCGCTGGCCGGCGAGGGCGCCTTCGCCCTGAAGCCCGCCGCCCTCATCCCGTCCCGCCGTCCCGCCGTCGCCTGAGGCCGTCGGCCGAAGATCGGACGCGCAAACAAAAGGCCGGCTCCGCGAGGGGCCGGCCTTTTCGTTCGTGCCCCCGCCTCAGTGGGCGCGGGACAGGCAGAAGTCCACCGCCTCCATCAGCGCGTCCTTGGCGGGCCCGCCGGGGAACAGCGCCAGCGCATCCTTGGCGATGGCGCCGTAGTGGCGGGCGCGCTCCACCGTGTCGGAGATGGCGCGGTGGCGCGTCATCAGGCCGATAGCCTGGGCGAGGTCGGCATCGTCCGCCTCGCCCTTTTCCAGGCAGCGCTGCCAGAAGGCGCGCTCCTTCTCGTCGCCCCGGCGAAAGGCGAGGAGGACGGGCAAGGTGATCTTCCCCTCGCGGAAGTCGTCGCCCACGTTCTTGCCGAGCTTGGCCTGGGAGCCGCCATAGTCGAGGGCGTCGTCCACCAGCTGGAAGGCGATGCCGAGGTTCATGCCGTAGGAGCGGCACGCCGCGAGCTCCGCCTTGGGCCTTTGGGCCAGCACCGCGCCCACCTCGCAGGCGGCGGCGAACAGCTCGGCGGTCTTGCCGCGGATGACGGCGAGGTAATCGTCCTCGGAGGTGGCGGTGTTCTTGGCGGCGGCGAGCTGCATCACCTCGCCCTCGGCGATGACGCAGGCGGCGGTGGAGAGGATGTCGAGGCAGGTCATGGAGCCCACCTCCACCATCATCTTGAAGGCCTGGCCGAGCAGGAAGTCGCCCACCAGGACGCTCGCCTCGTTGCCCCACAGCTTGCGCGCGGCGAGCTTGCCGCGGCGCATGTCGCTCTCGTCCACCACGTCGTCATGGAGCAGCGTGGCGGTGTGCATGAACTCCACCGAGGCCGCGAGCTTCACATGGCCTTCGCCGCGATAGCCGGCGAGGGCGGCGCAGGCGAGCGTCAGCATCGGGCGCAGCCGCTTGCCGCCCGAGGAGATGAGGTGGTTGGCCACCTCTGGAATCATCGCCACGTCGGAACCGGTGCGCGCCAGGATCACGGCGTTCACGCGCTCCATGTCCGGCTTCACCAGGGCGACCAGCGCCTCGATGGACGGCTCATTGGGCTCGAACGGAAGGACGAGGGCCAAGAAACGCTCCCGCTTGTCATTCTTCGGGCCGCACCATAGGGATGCGGATGGGTGCCGTGCAAGCTCCGGCCGCGCGGCAGCACCCTCGGACGGGTAAGGCGCCGGTCCTGCGTGACCTCTGGGGCAGGTGGTATACGATGCAGGAGATGGTGAGAACCAACGATCTCGTTCTCCTCGGCGCCATCGAGGCTCTGCTGACCGCCGCGGACATCGGGCACATGGTCGCGGATGCCCACATGAGCGTCATGGAAGGCTCCATCGGCGTCTTTCCCCGCCGCCTGCTGGTGGTGGACGAGGACGTGACGCGCGCCCGCCGCCTGCTGAAGGAGGCGGGATTCGGCGCGGCGCTGCGCGATGCCGACTGAAGCTGAGCCGCAGGCCGGCGCGCGCTCCACCGACAGTGTGCTGGGCGGGCGGCTGCTGCTGCGCCAGAGCTTGAGCGGGCACAGGGTGGGGCACGACGCGCTGCTCCTCGCCGCCTTCGCGCCGGGCGCATGCAGCGTCGCCGTGGACCTCGGCGCAGGCGTGGGCAGCGCCGGCCTCGCCTTTCTCACCCGGATTGCCGCGGCGCAGGCGACGCTGGTGGAAATCGACGCTGAGCTTGCGGCTCTCGCCGCCGACAATATCGCGCTGAATGCCATGGCCGGCCGCGCCAGCGTGGTGGTGGCCGACGTGGCGGCGCTGGCGCGGCCGTCTGGCCCGCCGCATCCGGGCGCTGGCGCGGCAGACCTCGTGCTGGCCAATCCGCCGTTCAACGCGACGGCCGCCCACCGCACCTCGCCGGACAATGCCCGCGCCCGCGCCCATATGGCGGAGGAGGGGCTGCTGGAGGAGTGGGTGCGCGCCGCCGACCGCTGCCTCGCCGCGCGCGGCGTCCTCTGCCTTATCCATCGGCCGGAGGCGCTGGCGGAGCTGCTTGCTGCCCTCGCCGGCCGGTTCGGGGCGGCGGAGATCCTGCCGGTCCATCCGCGTGCCGATCGGGCGGCGGTGCGCCTCCTGGTGCGCGCCACCAAGGGCCGGCGCACGCCGCCCGCCATCCTGCCGGGGCTGGTGCTGGCCGACGCCGCCGGCCGGCCGACGGCCGAGGCAGAGGCTGTGCTGCGCGACGGCGCGGCGCTGCGCTGACGAGGGTCAAGCCAGCCGGCGTCGGCTCGCCTTGAGCGCGCCACCGCGACCGCCTACATCTTTGCAATGGCCGAATTCCTCTCCTCCCTATCGCGCCGCGCCCGCGGCATCCTTCCGAAGAAATGGCGCTCCGAGGCGCCCCTGGTGCCGGTGGTGCGGCTCGCCGGCCCCATCGGCATGACGACGCCGTTCGCCCGCAGCCTGTCCCTCGCCGGCGTCGCCCAGGCCCTCGACAAGGCGTTCGGCATGAAGGAGGCGCCCGCAGTGGCGCTCATCATCAATTCGCCCGGCGGCTCGCCGGTTCAATCCCATCTCATCTTCCGCCGCATCCGGGCGTTGGCGGAGGAGAAGGAGAAGCACGTCTTCGCCTTCGTGGAGGATGCGGCGGCCTCCGGCGGCTACATGATCGCCTGTGCGGCGGACGAGATCTTCGCCGATCCCTGCTCCATCGTCGGCTCCATCGGCGTGGTGACCGCCGGCTTCGGCTTCGACAAGGCCATCGAAAAGCTCGGCATCGAGCGCCGCGTCTATACGGCCGGCGAGCGCAAGGTGACCCTCGATCCCTTCCGCCCCGCCCAGCCGGAGGACGTGGAACGGCTGGATGCCCTGTTGAAGGAGCTGCACACCGTGTTCGCCGATCTGGTGCGCGCGCGCCGGGGCGACGCGCTGGCGGAGGATGACGCGGCCCTGTTCTCCGGCGAGTTCTGGCTCGGCACACAGGCGGTGGGCCTCGGCCTGGTGGACGGGCTCGGCGACGTGCGGGGCATCCTCAAGGCGCGCTACGGCACCGATGTGAAGCTGAAGCTGGTGCCGGCCTCCTCCGGCTTCCTGCTGCGCCGCGCCTCGGGCTTTTCCGGCGCGCTTGCCCGCGAGGCGACGCTGGGTGCCGCTGCCGCCGTGGAAGAGCGGGCCATGTGGTCCCGCCTCGGCCTCTGACGGCTTCACGCCGCAGGGCGCGGACGTGTCGCAGCCGCCCATGACGAAGTATGAGGCAGATGCGGCGCCTGCCCGTTTCTTCCGCTTCCCCCCTTGCGCGCCTGCGGTTACATCGAAAGCATGACCGAGCCCGCCGATACGCTTCTCATCGCCGTCGCCCAGCTCAACCCCACCGTGGGCGACGTGAGCGGCAATCTCGAGATCGCCCGCCGCACGCGGGAGAGCGCCCGCGATGCGGGGGCGGAGCTCGTGGTCTTCCCCGAGCTCTTCATCGCCGGCTATCCGCCCGAGGATCTGGTGCTCAAGCCCGCCTTCCAGAAGGCGTGCCGGGATGCGGTGGATACCCTCGCCGCCGATACGGTGGACGGCACCGCCGTGCTCATCGGCGCGCCCTGGGTGGAGGAGGGCCGGCTCTACAATTCCGTGCTGCTGCTGGAGGAGGGGCGCATTTCCGCCGTCCGCCACAAGGTGGACCTGCCCAATTACGGCGTGTTCGACGAAAAGCGCGTGTTCTCCCCCGGCCCGCTGCCCGGCCCCATCCCCTTCCGCGGCGTGCGGCTGGGCGTGCCGGTGTGCGAGGACATCTGGGGCGCCGACGTGGTGGAGTGCCTCGCCGAGACCGGGGCGGAAATCCTCATCGTCCCCAACGGCTCGCCCTATCGCCGCTCGGTCTATGCCGAGCGCGAGAATGTGGCCGTGGCGCGGGTGGTGGAAAGCCGCCTGCCGCTGCTCTACGTGAATCAGGTGGGCGGGCAGGACGAACTGGTGTTCGACGGCGCGTCCTTCGCCCTCAACAACGACCGCTTCCTGGCGCTGCAGTTTCCCGGCTTCGTCGAGCGTGTGCGGGTGGTGAAGTGGCAGCGCTTCGACACTGGCTGGCGCTGCATCGGCGCCCATCTCGCCGAGCGCATCGAGGGCGACGAGGCGGACTATGCGGCCTGCGTCGTCGGCCTCAGGGACTATGTGACCAAGAACCGCTTTCCCGGCGTGGTGCTGGGCCTTTCGGGCGGCATCGATTCGGCGCTGGTGGCGGCCATGGCGGTGGATGCCCTGGGGCCGGAGCGGGTCCACTGCATCATGCTGCCCTACCGCTTCACGTCCGACGACAGCCTGAAGGACGCCGCCGCGGTGGCCGAGGCCCTGGCCGTGCGCTACGACATCGTCCCCATCTCCGCCGCCGTAGAGGGTCTGGAGCAGACCCTCGCCCCCCTGTTCGAGGGCACCCAGCGCGACGTGACCGAGGAGAACCTCCAGTCCCGCGTCCGCGGCACCCTGCTCATGTCGGTGTCCAACAAGTTCGGCTCCATGGTGGTCACCACCGGCAACAAGTCCGAGATGTCCACCGGCTACGCCACCCTCTATGGCGACATGAACGGCGGCTACAATCCCATCAAGGATCTCTACAAAAGCGAGGTCTTCCGCCTCTCCCGCCTGCGCAACCGCTGGAAGCCCGCCGACGCCCTCGGCCCCGACGGCGTGGTCATCCCCGACCGCCTCATCGACAAGCCCCCCACCGCCGAGCTGCGCGAGAATCAGAAGGACGAGGATTCGCTCCCGCCCTACGGCATCCTCGACGCGATTCTGGAGCGGCTGGTGGAGCGAGAGGATTCGGTTGCCGACATCGCCGCCGACGGCTTCGATTCGGCCACCGTAGCCCGGGTGGAACGCCTGCTGAACATCGCCGAATACAAGCGTCGGCAGGCCGCGCCGGGGGTGAAGGTGACAGGGCGCAACTTCGGCCGCGACCGGCGCTATCCCATCACCAACCGCTTCCGCGAGGTGTAGGCGCGGAGCGGTGGGCCGGGGAGGTCGGCGCGCTGTGTCGTGAGCCGGCTACCGCCATGCTGGCGGGCGAAATTCCCAAGTGTTTTTTGACCCTTAGCGCTCATCCGCTAGCCCTCCGCCACGGCTCCGGCTAGGCTGCCGTCGGGCTCCAACCGGGTGGCGGCAATGGATGAGTGGGCGCTTATCGTTCTCGTGGTCCTCGCCTTTCCGGTGATGACCCTGATCGCCTTCGTCATCGCATTGACCAGCCGTGGCCGGATCCGCGTCCTGGAAGAAAAAGTTGCGGCTCTGGAAGGCCTTATGGGCGTTGCTGTGCCGCCGCCGGTGCCGTCCCCGCGGCCCGCTTCGCCCCTCGCCCGCCTCGCCGAGCCGCCCCCCTCCGCCCCGCCCGCTCCGCCGCCCGAACCCATCCGCGACGTGACGCGTCCACCCCCCTTGCCTGTCGCCCCGCCGTCCGTGCCGGCGTTTGAGCCGGGCAAGCTGAAGGAGCGCCTGGCCGGCTTCGAGGAGAAGGTCGGCGCCCGCTGGGCGGTGTGGGTGGGCGGCCTTGCGCTGGCGCTGGGCGGTGTCTTCCTGGTGCGCTTCGCCGTGGAACAGGACCTCATCGGCCCCGCCGCCCGCATCGGCCTCGGCCTTGCCTTGGCGGCAGCGCTGCTCGTCGGCGGCGAATGGCTGCGCCGTCGCGACCGTCGTGAACCGCTGCCCCCCCCCACCAGTTTGCGCGGCTTCGTGCCGGACGTGCCGAGCGTGCTCACCGCCGCCGGCACGATGACCGCCTTTGGCAGCCTCTACGCGGCCTACGAACTCTACCATTTGATCCCGCCGCAGGCCGCCTTCCTGCTGCTCGCTGCCACGGGCGTCGCAACGCTGGTGGCGGCGCTGCTGCATGGTCCGGCGCTGGCGGCGCTGGGATTCGTCGGCGCGGCGGTGACGCCGTTCCTCATCACCTCGTCCGATCCCAATGCCTGGGGCGTGGCGCTGCTGATCGCCGTGGTGGGCGCGAGCGCCCTCGGCGTCGCGCGGGTGAAGCGCTGGGCGTGGCTGGCGCTGCTCGCCATCGCGGGCATGGTGGCGTGGGGCCTCACCCTCATCGCCTTCGGCGTGCCACAGGCGGTGAGCGCATCGGGTGCGCTGGGCCTGGTCCTGCTCGCGCTCACGGCCGCGCTGCTGGCGCCGGGCCTTCTGTGGGGGCCGCCGGCCGGAAACCGGCCCGAGCCTGTTTCCATCGCCGGCGCCGTGGGCGCGCTCGCGGTGACCGCTGCCGCCGCCGTGGCGGGACACGTCGCCCTTACGCCCCTCGCCGTCTTCACGCTCTCCGCCGTGGGCGTGCTCGGCCTCGCCTGGCGTGCGCGGGCCATGACCTTCGCGACTCTGGCGGTGGCGCTGCTGGTGCCCGCCATCCTGACCCAATGGGTGTTCCCCGCGCCTGCGGGCGCGACGGTGGCGCCCCCCGGGCCCATGGCCGGAGCAGTGGCGGAGGCGGCGCGGCTCTCCATCGGCCATTTCACCGTCTTTGCCTTCGCCATGGGCGCGCTGCTGCTCGGTGCCGGCGTCGCCGGGGCGCGCCGCGGCGGGCGCAGTCTCGTGGCCCTCGGATGGGCAGTGACCGGGGCGGTCGGACCGGTGCTGATGATGGTGGCCGCCTATGCTCGGCTGACCGAGCTCGACCGCAGCCTGCCCTTCGCGGCGCTGGCGCTGGCGCTGGCCTTCCTCTTCACCCTGGCGGCCGAGATGCTGCTGAAGGTGGGCCGTGCAGCGGCGCGCTTTGCCGCCACGGTGTTCGCGGCGGCAGCGGTGGTGAGCCTCGCCCTCGCGCTCACCTTCGCGCTGGAGAAGGGCTGGCTGACCGTCAGCCTCGCCCTCGCGGCCCTCGGCGTCGCCTGGGTCTCGACCCTGCGCCCGCTGCCGGGATTGCGGCAATTCTCCGCCGCCCTGGGCCTCGTCGTACTGTCGCGCATCGTCTGGCTGCCCACGATCGCCGGCAGCGATCCGGGCGCGACGCCCATCCTGAACTGGCTGCTGTGGGGCTATGGCGTGCCTACCGGAGCCTTTGCCGGTGCCGGCTTCCTGCTGCGCGCGCAGGACGACTGGAGCCGGCGGGTGCATGAATGCCTCGCCCTTTTGTTCGCGGTGCTGCTCGCCGCCACCGAGGTGCGCCACCTCGCGCATGGCGGCGACATCTATGCGCAGGGCACGCTGCTGTTCGAGACCGGGCTGCTGGCCTGCGTCTACGGCGCCTATGCAGTGGGCCTCGCGCGGCTCGCCGCCGTAACCGGGCGGGCGCTCTATCGGGTCTTTGCCGACCTCATGGCTGCCATCGCCGCCATCTGCGCCATCAACGGCTTGCTGGAAAACAATCCGTTCGCCACCGGCAAGGCGGTGGGCGGGCCGCTCTTCAATGATCTGCTGATCGCTTATGCCCTTCCGGCGGCGCTGGCGCTCGCCTTCGCCGCGAGCCAGCCGGACACGCGCCCGCGGGTACGCCTCGCGGCGCGGGCGGTGGCGGTGGTGCTGGGGCTCGCCTATGTGACGTTCGAGGTGAGCCGCCTGTTCCAGGGGCCCGAGCTCGATCCCGACGCGATCACCTCCGGCGAATGGTACGCCTGGTCGGCCGCGTGGCTCGTCTTCGGCATGCTGCTGCTGGCGCTGGGACTATGGCGTGGCTCACGCACCCTGCGCCTCGCCTCGGCGGCGGTGATGGTGGCGACGGTGCTCAAGGTGTTCCTCTCCGACATGGCGGATCTGGAAGGCGTGCTGCGGGCGGTCTCGTTCATCGGGCTTGGGCTGGTGCTCGTGGCCATGGGCTGGGTCTACCAGCGCCTGTTGGGCCGCGAGAAGGCCGCGTCGGCCGATCCCCTGCCGCAGGATCCGCCGCCCGCCTGAGCGGGGCCTTTCAGCCCCTGGGGCCGAACACGATCACCGCCGCACCGGCGAGGCAGATCAGCGCCCCGGCGGCGTCCCAGCGGTCGGGCCTCACCCCTTCCACGCCCCACAGCCAGGCGAGGGAGGCGACGATATAGATGCCGCCATAGGCCGCGAAGGCGCGCCCGGCGGCATCGGATTCCACGAAGGTGAGGGCATAGGCGAAGGCGGCAAGGTTCGCGAGGCCGACGCCGAGCCACAGAGGCGAGCCGCCGTGCCGCACCACGTGCCAGAAGGCAAAGCAGCCGGCGATCTCGCAGAAGGCAGCGAGCACGAAGGCGGCGAGGGTCAGCCCCGGAAGCGTCATCATGAAAGTCCCGGCCGTCGCCTCACCTCAGCACGGTGGGCTTCACCCACCAGTCGGGCTCTTCGGCAAGCACGCGACGTGCCAGCGCTGCCGCGGAACGGCAGCTGTCCGTGAGGGCGAAGACGGTGGCGCCCGAGCCGGACATGCGCACCAGCCGGGCTTCCGGCATCGCCGCCAGCAGGTCCAGCGCCCGGCGGATCTGCGGTGCCAGCGTCACGGCAGGGAGTTCGAGATCGTTCGGAACGCCGGCGATCACCGCGAAAAGGCCAAGCGGCTCCGCCGGCAGCGGTGTGGGATGGGCTGGCCCGTCCAGCCTCGCACCGGGTGCCAGGCCGAGGGCGCGGAAGACGCCCGCAGTGGGCACGGCCACGCCGCAGTTCACAAGGACGGCGGGCAGGGGCCGAAGGGCGAGGGGCGGCGACAGGCGGTCGCCCACGCCTTCCATCATCCGCGCGCGCGGATCGAGGCAGACCGGCACGTCGGAGCCGGTGGCGCGGGCGGCGGCGAACAGGCGCGGATCCCCGGGCGCTAGGCCGTTCAGCCGGGCGAGCAGGCGCAGCGCCCCCGCAGCGTCCGACGAGCCGCCGCCAAGCCCCGCCGCAACGGGCAGGCGCTTTTCCAGATGAAACGCACCAAGTCGAGCGCCTGGAACCTCGGCAGCGAAAGCGCGTGCGGCGCGCAGCACGAGATTGTCCGCGTCGGGCCCTGCCGCGGCCGCCGTGCGGCCGCTGACGGTAAGGGAGAGGGGAGCATCGGGATCGAGACCCAGGAGGTCGGCGGCCCCCGCAAAGGCCACCAGGCTCGCGAGATCGTGAAAACCGTCGGCCCGGCGGCCGAGGACGCGCAGGGTCAGGTTGATCTTCGCCGGAGCGCGGGTGCGCATCGCTTCCATGACGGGGGCTTATGCCGCGACGCAACCTGGGCCGCAAGGCGTGGCCGTGCCGCGGTACCGCACCCCATGAAATGGACGTAACTTGCGGTGCCACAGGAAAGCCGCCATCCTCACGCCATCTCGCCCCGCTTGGATCTCGCGTATCCTAGGATCTGGGCGCGTCAACGCCCCCAGGGGCCGGCATTTCAGGACATACGATCGGTGACGACTGCACGCCCCTTCTTCTCCGTGGCCTTCGCGGCCGGCCTTGCTGCGGTGCTCCATCTGTCTTCGGGCCCGGCCCGTGCCGAAGCGCTGTCGGACGTCGACACCTCCCTGGCCGGCAATTATCTCGCCGCGCGGCTCGCCAGCTCGGAGCGCGACTCGGACGCCGCCGTCACCTATCTTCGCAATTTGATGAAGCTCGACACGCGCAACGAGGAGATCCTCGAGCGCACCTTCTTCGCCATGCTCATGGACGGGCAGATCGACGAGTCCATGAAGCTCGCCGACCGCATGGTGAAGATCGACCGCACCCATCGCATCGCCCGGCTTGCGCTGGCTGTGCGCTCCATCAAGAAGACCCACTACCAGACCGCCCGCACCAATCTCGCGCTCTCGGTGCGCGGCCCCATCGGCGACCTCACCGCCACGCTGCTCGCGGCCTGGACCTTTTACGGGTCCGGCAACACCAAGGGTGCGGTTGAGCTGATCGACCGCCTGGAGGGCCCCGACTGGTACGCCCCCATGAAGGAGCTGCACGCCGGCCTCATCCTCGATGCGGCGGGCCAGAAGAAGGAGGCTGGTCGGCGGCTCGAACAGGCGATGAAGGCCGATCCCGGCTCGCTGCGCGCCATCGACGCCTACGCTCGCTGGGCCTCGCGCAACGACGGCGCCGAGGCTGCGCTCGCGGCCTACACCACCTTCGAACGGCAGCTGCCTAACCACCCCATCGTGCAGCAGGCGGTGAAGGAGCTGAAGGCGGGCAAGACGCTGCCGCCGCTGGTGAAGACCGCCCAGGAAGGGTCTTCCGAGGTGCTCTATGGCCTCGGTTCAACTCTTGGCCGGCAGGGCGGCGAGGATCTGGCGCTGGTCTATCTCCAGCTCGCCATCTGGCTCTATCCGGAGCACCCCTTCGCCAGCCTGACCCTGGCCGACCTCTACGAGCAGCTGAAGCAGCCGGCCAAGGCCATCGAGGTCTACGAGACGGTGCCCGACACCTCGCCGCTGAAGCGCAATGCCGAGGTGCAACTGGCGGTCAATCTCGACGCCACCGACAAATTCAGCGAGGCGCGCGCGCATCTCGACAAGATGATCTCCGCCGACCCGAAGGATATCGAGGCCATCGTTGCGCTCGGCAAGATCCAGCAGACGCGCAAGATGTTTTCCGAGTGTGCCGCGACCTATTCCAAGGCCATCGCCCTTATTCCCACGCCGACGCGGGCGAATTGGGCGCTGTTCTATTTCCGCGGCATCTGCAATGAGCGCTCGAAGAACTGGCCCCAGGCGGAAGCTGACCTCAAGAAGGCGCTGGAGCTGAACCCGGACCAGCCGCATGTCCTGAACTACCTTGGCTATTCGTGGGTGGACCAGGGCATGAACCTGGACCAGGGCCTCGACATGATCCGCAAGGCGGTGAAGCTGCGACCCGACGACGGCCCCATCGTCGACAGCCTCGGCTGGGCCTATTACCGCCTCGGCCGCTACGAGGAGGCGGTGGTGGAGCTGGAGCGCGCCATCGAGCTGATGCCGCAGGACCCGGTGATCAACGACCACCTCGGCGACGCCTATTGGAAGGTGGGCCGGCGGCTGGAGGCGGGCTTCCAATGGAATCACGCCCGCGACCTGAAGCCGGAAGCCGATGACCTCGCCAAGATCGTGGTGAAGATCGACAGGGGGCTCGACGCCGTCGACCAGCCGCCCCCCGTCCGCAAGGCCGAGGAACAGCAGAAAGGCGGCTGACGCGCCGCCTGCGCAAGGCTCTCTTCGCAGGCACAGCATTTTTGCCGTCCCCGCGCTTTTCACGCGCGGGCCGAGCCGCTAGGGTCGGCCCGCCCGGGGACTGATCCATGCACGATAGAACCGCCCGCCCGCTCGATCCCACCTCCGACGCGGCGATCGCCGCCAGCGTCACGCCGCTGCCCATCGAGGAGGTGGCCGCGCGGCTCGGCATCCCGGCGGAGTCGGTCTTTCGCTACGGACCGCACAAGGGCAAGATCGGCCTCGACTTCATCGCCGGTGCCGTCTCAGAGCCCCGCGGCCAGCTGGTGCTCGTCACCGCCATCAACCCGACCCCCGCGGGGGAGGGCAAGACGACCACCACCATCGGCCTCGGCGACGCCTTGTCCCGCCTCGGCACCAGGACCGCCATCTGCCTGCGCGAACCCTCCCTCGGCCCGGTGTTCGGTGCCAAGGGCGGCGCCACCGGCGGCGGCCACGCGCAGATCATTCCCATGCAGGACATCAACCTGCATTTCACCGGTGACCTGCACGCCATCACCGCCGCGCACAATCTGCTTTCGGCGCTGATCGACAACCACATCCACTGGGGCAACGCCCTCGATCTCGACCCGCGCCGCATCAGCTGGCGGCGGGTGATGGATCTGAACGACCGCGCCTTGCGCCAGATCACCATCGGCCTCGGTGGTCCCGCCAACGGCTATCCGCGCGAGGACGGCTTCGACATCACGGTGGCGAGCGAGGTGATGGCCATCCTGTGCCTGGCCGACAGCCTGGCGGACCTGGAGGCGCGGCTGTCGCGCATGGTGATCGGCCAGACCCGCGGCCGCCGCATGGTGCTGGCCGAGGAACTCGGCGGCGTCGGCGCCATGGTGGCGCTGCTGAAGGATGCCTTCCAGCCGAACCTCGTGCAGACTATGGAGGGCACGCCGGCCTTCGTCCATGGCGGCCCCTTCGCCAACATCGCCCACGGCTGCAATTCCGTGATGGCCACCAAGACCGCCCTCGGCCTCGCCGACGTGGTGGTGACGGAGGCCGGGTTCGGCGCCGACCTCGGCGCTGAGAAATTCCTCGACATCAAGTGCCGTCAGGCCGGCCTCGTGCCCTCCGCCGCCGTGGTGGTGGCGACGGTGCGGGCGCTGAAGATGCACGGCGGAGTGCCGCTCAAGGAGCTCGGCAGCCCCGATGTGGCCGCGGTCACGCTCGGCTGCGAGAATCTGAAGCGGCATGTGGAAAATCTCGGCAAGTTCGGCCTGCCGGTGGTGGTCGCCCTGAACCATTTCACCGGCGACACGCTGGAGGAGCTGAACGCCGTGCGCGACGCGCTGGCGCCCATGGGCGTCGACGTGTTCCCGTGCGGCCACTGGGCTCGGGGCGGGGAGGGGGCCGAGCACCTCGCCGTGGCGGTGCGGGACCTCCTGGCCCGCCGGCGGCCCTTCGATTTCCTTTATCCCGCCGAGCTGCCTCTGAAGGCCAAGATCGAGACCATCGCGCGGGAGATCTATCGCGCCGAGCGCGTCGATTTCTCCTCCACGGCCCTGGCGCGGCTCAAGGAATATGAGACGGCGGGCTTCGGCGGCCTGCCCGTCTGCATGGCCAAGACTCAGTATTCCTTCTCGGCCGATCCGGCCGCGCGCAATGCCCCGACGGGCCACGTCCTGCCCATCCGCGAGGTGCGCCTCTCCGCCGGCGCGGGCTTCGTGGTGGCGCTGGCGGGAGATATCATGACCATGCCGGGCCTGCCCTCGGCCCCCGCCGCCCATGACATCTTCGTCATGCCGGACGGCTTCATCGCCGGGCTGTCATAAGGCCCGCCCGCTCCCTATGTGAGACGGGACAATGCAATGCGGCGTCACGCCGCCGGGAGACAATCATGGAGACCAAGGCCGCCATCGTGGGCTGGGCGCACTCGCCCTTCGGCAAGCTCGAGGACGCCGACACCGAGGCGCTCATGAGCCGCGTCGCCGGCGCCGCCATCGAGCATGCCGGCGTCTCGCCGCAGGACGTGGATTCCATCCACGTGGGCGTGTTCAACGCCGGCTTCCAGAAGCAGGACTTCCAGGGCGCCATGCCGGCCCTCTCGGTGCCGGAGCTGGCCCACGTGCCCGCCATGCGGCTGGAGAATGCCTGCGCCACCGGCTCCGCCGCCATCCACTCCGCACTCAACTATATCGAGAGCGGGCAGGGCCGGATCGCGCTGGTGGTCGGTGCGGAGAAGATGACGGCCAAGCCCACGGCCGAGGTTGGCGACATCCTCCTGAATGCGTCCTATCGCAAGGAAGAGGCCGACATCGAGGGCGGCTTCGCCGGCGTGTTCGGCCGTATCGCCCAGACCTATTTCCAGCGCTACGGCGACCGCTCGGAAGAGCTCGCTCGCATCGCCGCCAAGAACCACAAGAACGGCGTCTCGAACCCCTATGCGCAGATGCGCAAGGATTTCGGCTTCGAGTTCTGCAACACCATCTCCGAAAAGAACCCCTATGTGGCCGGCCCGCTGCGCCGCACCGACTGCTCGCTGGTGTCGGACGGTGCCGCGGCGCTGGTGATCGCCTCAGCCGACGTGGCCGAGGGCCTTGCCCGCGCCGTCGCCTTCCGCTCTCGCGCCCAGGCCAACGACATCCTGCCTCTGTCGCGACGCGATCCCATCGCCTTCGAAGGCGCCCGCCGGGCGTGGCTCAAGGCGCTGGAAAAGGCCGGCATCTCGCTCGATGACCTGAGCCTCGTGGAGACGCACGACTGCTTTACCGTGGCAGAGCTGATCGAGTACGAGGCGATGGGCCTCGCCAAGCCCGGTGAGGGCTACAAGGTGGTGCGCGAGGGCGTCACCGAGAAGACCGGCAAGCTGCCGGTGAATCCCTCGGGCGGCCTCAAGTCCAAGGGCCACCCCATCGGCGCCACCGGCGTCTCCATGCACGTCCTCTCGGCCATGCAGCTCATGGGCGAGGCCGGCGACATGCAGATCGACGGCGCCAAGATGGCCGGCGTCTTCAACATGGGTGGCGCGGCCGTCGCCAATTACGTGTCGATCCTCGAACGGGTGAAGTGAGCGCCCGGGGGTCCTAGGCACGTCGTCCAGGCATCAATACGGAACCGATCCCCCGGCTTAACCCGGGGGATCCCGCGGCTGCCGGCGTCTCAGCCTCGCGACAGGCCCTGTGCCTCCAGCGCCTTGAGATAGGCGCCGAATTTCTCGTCCTGGTTCACCCCGTAGTTGTAGAGCAGGTCCCAGGTGTAGAGGCCTGTGCCGTGGCCGTCGTCGAACTGAATGCGGACCGCATAATTGCCCACCGGTTCCACCTGCGCGATGCGCACGGACCGCTTGCCGGCCACTGTGATCTTCTCCTCCGGCTGATGGCCTTGCACTTCTGCAGACGGGCTCTCCACCCTGAGATATTCCGCCGGCAGGGTGAATTTGGCACCGTCCTCGAAGGTGACGGCAAGGGCGTGGCGCTCGTTCACCACGCGAAGCTCGGTCGGCCAGGGGCCGGAAGTGGCGGGCATTTGATTCTCCAATTGCGCGATAAGGCCGCGCCACACGCCTTCGTGTTGGGGCGCCGGGCCTGTTCATCCCGTTCTTGCATACGATATATAGAGAACCTGCCGAAGCCCGCCGACTGCCGCATGGCGGCCGCGGGTGCAGACCGGCGGACCAGCCGGCACCGGTGATTGTCCAGGGAGTGTGCGGGTGAGCAACGTTCCGAGGGATCTGATCGACAGGCCAGGCGCCGCCACGGCCGAAGCCGCTGGGCCGCTGGTGGACACCTTCGGCCGCGCCGTCACCTATCTGCGCGTCTCCGTCACCGACCGGTGCGATTTCCGCTGCGTCTATTGCATGTCGGAGCACATGACCTTCCTGCCCAAGCAGGACCTCCTTTCGCTCGAGGAACTGGACCGCCTGTGCAGCGCCTTCGTGCTGCGCGGCGTGCGCAAGCTGCGCCTCACTGGCGGCGAGCCTCTGGTGCGGCGGGATGTGATGACCCTGTTCCGCAGCCTTTCCCGCCATCTGGAGAGCGGACGCCTCGACGAGCTCACGGTAACCACCAACGGCTCCCAGCTCGCCCGCTATGCGGCAGAGCTTGCGGCGTGCGGGGTGAAGCGCATCAACGTCTCCATCGACACGCTCGATCCGGCCAAGTTCCGCACCATCACCCGCTGGGGCGACCTCCCCAAGGTGCTCGAGGGCATCAACGCTGCCCGGGAGGCGGGCATCAAGGTGAAGATCAACGCCGTGGCGCTCAAGGACGTCAACGAGCACGAGATCGCGTCCATGATGGAATGGGCCCACGGCGAAGGCCACGATCTGTCGCTGATCGAGGTGATGCCGCTGGGCGAAGTGGGCGAGGAGCGGGTGGACCAGTATCTTCCCCTCTCCGCCGTGCGCGCGGCGCTGGAGGAGCGCTTTACCCTTACCGATATCGCCTATCGCACCGGTGGGCCCGCCCGCTATGTGGAGGTGAAGGAGACCGGCGGACGCCTCGGCCTCATCACACCGCTGACCCACAATTTCTGCGAGGGCTGCAACCGCGTGCGCGTCACCTGCACCGGGACGCTCTACATGTGCCTCGGCCAGGAGGATGCGGCGGACCTGAGGGCACCCCTGCGAGCCACGGCGGACGATGCGCTGCTGCACCGGGCCATCGACGAAGCCATCTTCCGCAAGCCCAAGGGCCATGATTTCGTCATCGACCGTACCACCCGCCAGCCAGCGGTGGGCCGCCACATGAGCATGACGGGCGGCTGAGCCGTCTCTCGATTGCGGCAAAGAGGTGGCGGCGCCATGCCGTTGGAGAAGGGCTGTCGCGCGAGCCCCCGCGCAAAGCGCAGAACGTCTTTACCGGAAATCAGTTACATCTGCCCCAACAACGGATGAGGAGCGCGCACGAGGCCGTTCCGCTGGAGCAATCCAAGAGGTCGGACGTGAGACTGCCCCGGGCGCGTGTATGCGCCGGACTATTGCCCGCCATACCGGTTGCTGGCCGCTTCTGCCGGAGCATCGCGCCATGAGCGTCCAGCCGGTGATCGCAGCCCCGCGCTCCGCCATGGCCCATTCGAGCCTCAAGGGCGTCGCGGCCATGGCGCTGGCCATGGCGATGTTCGTCACCAACGATACGCTTCTCAAGCTCGCCATGCGGGAAATCCCGCTGGGCGAGGCGCTGGGCCTGCGCTCCTTCGGTGCCGGCGTGTTCCTCTTCGCCCTCGTCGCCGTCTCCGGGGACTGGGTGGCGATCCGCTATGCGTTCCAGCGCCGCGTGATGCTGCGCTCCTCACTCGATACCGTCACCACCTTCGTTTATGTGGCGGCGCTGGCGGTGATGCCCATCGCTTCCACCACCACCATCTACATGGCGACGCCGCTCATCACCACGGCACTGGCCATGCCCATGCTGGGCGAAAAGGTGGGCTGGCGCAGCTGGTGCGCCATCACCGTGGGCTTCATGGGCGCGGTGATCGTGACCCGGCCGGATCCCGCAACCTTCAGCGCCATCGCGCTGCTGCCGCTCATCGCCGCCTTCTCCGGCTCGGTGCGCGACGTGGCCACGCGCGGAATCGGCGCGCAAATTCCCGGCACGATCGTGGGCCTATCCGGCACCATCGTCCTCTCGCTCACCTCGGCCGTATTCGCCCTGTGGGAAACGTGGCAGGTGCCGTCGGCCCTTGTGCTGCTCTATCTGGTCGCTTCGGGGGCCGCCTTCGCCATCGGGTCGCTGCTGCTGGTCTTCGCCTTCCGCAATGCGCCCATCGCGTCGGTTTCGCCGCTGCGTTATCTGCTGGTGTTCGGGGCTCTGGTGTCGGGCTACTTCGTGTTCGGCGACCTGCCCGACGCCTGGACGACCATCGGCATGGTGCTGGTAGTCGGGGCTGGGATCTACGCCCTCCAGAGCGAGCACGCCAAGAGCCGCGCGGCCCGCCGGCAGGACCAGCTTGCCGTCGCGGGCGGTGCGGGTTGCCAGCCCGCCGTCGCGTGCGCGCCCCCGCGGGATTGAATCCCACGTCCATCCTTCAGATCAAGGAAGGTACCGCCCCGTGTGACGGGGCGGTTCAGCCGCGCGGCCGATATTCGCCGGTGACCGGGTCGCGCTCCAGCGGCACGGCAGTCATGTCGCCATCGGTGGGGGTGCGCCGGCGGTCGAGGGCGTCGTTGACGCGGCGGGTCTCGGTGACGATCAGCTTGGCGAGCGCCGCAGCACCGATGGCGCCGAGGGCGACGACGAGGAACGGCGGCACGGTGGACGTCTCCTGAGGTCTTCGCCGCGACGGCGATCGTGAAATGAAAGCACGCGCCCATGGCGAAAAAGCGCCGACGGCGCTCAGCCGATGCGCACCGCTTTGCCCTTGACCGCGTCCGGCCGCGGCCAGAGGGAGCCATCGTCGAAGAACGCGCCCGCCGCCGCAGCGCCCTTCTTCAGCAGCTCATCGATGAAATAGGGCGCGCGGTTCAGCTTCGAGGCATAGCTCTTGTCGGTCAGTCCGGATTCCACGAGGCGGATCTGCACGGTCCTGAAGTTGCCGCTCGCCATGGCCTCGGGGGTGAAGGCATTCTCGGCGATGAGACGGTTTATCTTGTCGACGAAGTGCAGCTCCTGCGCCATGGCAATGTTGCCCGACAATTCGTTGCGCCGGTCGATGATCTCGGCGGTGAGCCGCGGCAGGGGCGAGCGTTGGGGATTGATCTGGATGACCCACAATTCGTCGATGTCGAGCTTGACCAGGTCGCGGATGGGCGGGTTCACGCTGAACAATCCGTCCCATAGCATCCACTGCTGGAACGGCACCGCCTCGTAGAGGAAGGGCACCGCCGCCGAGGCGATGAGCGCGTCGTAATTCACTTCCCGCCCGGCGATCACCACCCGGTCGCCGCTCAGCACGTCGGTGGCTCCCACCAGCAGCTCCGGCTCGTCCGGCCGCGGCGGCGGCAGGGCCTCGAGGCGCAGGTGATCCTTCAGCCAGCCACGCATGATGGCGGCCGCGGGGGCGGGCACCCGATAGGGGCTGACCTCGAAGGTGAAGGGCAAGGCGGCGAACATCTGGCTCACCGCATTCGCCCAGAAATCCGGCGGGTCGTTCGCCTTCAGGGTTTCCCAGAAGCCCATGAGGCGGCGGTCGGCATCCTCCCGCCCGGCGGCCACGAAGCCGGCCCAGACGAGGGCCGCGCACATGGCTCCACCCGACGTACCGCTGATGCCCTTCAGCTCGAAGGCGTGGGCCGGGTCGGGGTCTGTCAGCAGCGCGTGCAGCAGGCCGGCGGCGAAGGCGGCATGGCTCCCGCCCCCCTGGCAGGCAATGGCGACCTTGAGCATGGGGAAGCTCCGTGGGAGGGCCCTCTACAATTATGGCCATCCCCGGCGGGCCTGCAACCGCTCCGGTTGCGGCTTCGGCGCGCGATCCGCCTCAGGCGGCGAAGACCTTGTAGCGGCGGGGGCGCAGGCCAACCTGCGTGCCCGGCTCCAGCGTCTGGCCGTGCGGCACGGCGGCTTCCACCACCACTGGTCCGTCGCGGCCGGCAAGCTGCACGTCGGCCCGACGGGTGGGACCGAAGGTACGCACCGCCAGCACCTTGCCCGATATGGGGGTGGCGCCGGGGTCGGCGAGGTCCACGTCGTGCGGGCGGGCGAGGATGCGGGCCGGGCCGTCGGCGACGCCCTGGCTGTCGAGCCCCAGGGCATGACCACCGAGATAGAGTGCGCCGCCCTTCACCTCGCCCGGGAGGGCTATGGTCTCGCCGATGAAGTCGTGGACGAAGGCGGTGGCGGGGTTGTCATAGACCTCCGCCGGCGAGCCGACCTGCTCGATCTTGCCGTGGCCCATCACCACGACGCGGTCGGCCAGCTCCAGTGCCTCCTCCTGGTCGTGGGTGACGAGGACAGAGGTGACGGGGAGTTCCTCGTGCAGGTGCCGCAGCCAGCGGCGCAGTTCCTTGCGCACCTTGGCGTCCAGCGCGCCGAAGGGCTCGTCGAGCAGCAGCACGCGGGGCGAGATGGCGAGCGCGCGGGCCAGCGCCACGCGCTGGCGCTGGCCGCCGGAGAGCTGGGCCGGGTAGCGCTCGGCCAGCCAGTCGATCTGCACCAAAGAGAGCAGCTCGTTGACCTTCTCGCGGATGGCGGCCTCGGGCAGCTTGTCCGCCCCGCGTCGCACCCGGAGGCCGAAGGCCACGTTCTCGAACACGTTCATGTGCCGGAACAGGGCATAATGCTGGAACACGAAGCCGACGTTCCGCTCGCGCACCGAGCGGGCGAGCGCGTCCTCGCCGTCGAACCGCACCTCGCCGGAATCCGGCCACTCCAGCCCGGCGATGATGCGCAGCAGGGTGGTCTTGCCCGAGCCCGAGGGGCCGAGCAGCGCCACCAGCTCGCCGGTACGGATGGTGAGGCTCACATTGTCGAGCGCGGCGAAAGTCTTGAAGCGCTTGGTGACGCCGACGACGTCGATGGTCATCTGTCTTCCTCGGCGAGGCGGTGTTCGAGAATGGTCTTGGCGACGAGCGTGACGAGCGCCAGCAGGGCGAGCAGGGACGCCACCGCGAAGGAGGCGACGAATTGGTACTCGTTATAGAGGATCTCGATGTGCAGCGGCATGGTGTTGGTGAGCCCCCGCACATGGCCCGACACCACGGAGACGGCGCCGAACTCGCCCATGGCGCGGGCGTTGCAGAGCAGCACGCCGTAGAGCAGCGCCCATTTCACATTGGGCAGCGTCACCCGGAAGAAGGTGGAGAGGCCGGAGGCGCCGAGCGAGATGGCCGCCTCCTCCTCCGCCGTGCCCTGCTCCTGCATCAGCGGGATCAACTCGCGCGCCACGAACGGGAAGGTGACGAAGATGGTGGCGAGCACGATGCCCGGCAAAGCGAAGATGATCTTGATGTCCCAGGCCTGCAGATAGGCCGCGAACAGCCCCTGCGAACCGAACAGCAGCACATAGACGAGGCCCGCGACCACGGGGGAGACCGAAAAGGGCAGGTCGATGAGGGTGATGAGGAAGGTCTTGCCGGGGAACTCGAACTTGGCGATGCACCACGACGCCACGAGCCCGAACAGCAGATTGGCCACCACCGAGATGGCGGCGACGATGAGGGTGAGGCGGATGGCGGCGAGGGCATCCGGCTCGATGAGTGCCGCCACATAGGCCTGCCAGCCGCGCTTGAACGCCTCGTAGAAGACCGCCACCAGCGGCAGACCGATGAACAATGTGAGGAAGGCGAGGGCGACGAGGGTGAGGGCGATGCGCACGGCCCGCGGCTCGGTGCGCACTGGCCGGTGCTGCGCCGCATAGGCATGCGCTTGCGCCAGCGCCGACGGAAGGCCTTCGCTGGCGCCGCGTTCCGCCGCCGGACCGGCGCTTTCACCCAGCGCGCTCATGCGTGCTTGCTCCCGCGCAGCTCGGCCCAGCGCTGCAGGCGATTGATGATGAGCAGCAGCACGAAGGACGCCAGCAGCATGACCGTGGCGATGGCGGTGGCGTCCGCATAGCGGAACTCCTCCAGCCGGATCACGATGAGCAGCGGCGCGATCTCCGACACGCCCGGCAGATTGCCGGCGATGAAGATGACGGAGCCGTATTCGCCGACGGCCCGGGCGAAGGCGAGGGCGAAACCGGTGAGCAGCGCCGGCCAGACCGAAGGCAGCACCACCTTCACCAGGGTCTGGGTGCGCGAGGCACCAAGGCTCGCCGCGGCGTCCTCCAGCTCCTGGTCGAGGTCGGCCAGCACCGGCTGCACGGTGCGCACCACGAAGGGGAGGCCGATGAAGACGAGGGCGACGAGAATGCCGAGGGGTGTGAACGACACCTGGATGCCGAGCGGCGCCAGCAGGGAGCCGATCCAGCCGTTCTCCGCATAGAGGGCGGTGAGGGCGATGCCGGCGACTGCGGTGGGCAGCGCGAAAGGAATGTCGATGAGGGCGTCGACGACCTTCTTCAGCGGGAAGTCGTAGCGCACCAGCACCCACACCACGATGGCGCCGAACACTACGTTCACGAGCGCCGCCGCGAAGGCGAGGCCGAACGACACCTGAAGGGCGTGCAGGGTGCGCGCCGCCGTGACGATGGCGATGAACCGCTCGAAGGTGAGCTCGCTCGTCTTGATGAACAGCGCCGACAGCGGCAGCAGCACGATGAGCCCCAGCCACGTGAGGGTGAGGCCCAGGGTGAGGCCGAAGCCGGGGATCACGCTCGGCTGGCGGAAGGCGAGGCGGGTCGGAGTTGCGCTCATTTGGGCATTTATACGCTTGGCTCGCACGGGCGTCGTGGGGCGCAATGACCGCGGCCTTCGCCGCCCGGGAGATCCCCGAGCGGCGAAGGCCGCGGACGGCACGAAAGGGGAGGGGTCAGTTGCCGGTGATCTGGTCGAAGACACCGCCGTCGGAGAAGTGGGCCTTCTGCGCCTTCTGCCAGCCGCCGAACACCTGATCGATGGTGAAGAGCTCGACGTTGGCGAACTTGTCCTTGAACTTGGCGGCCACCTGCTCATTGCGCGGGCGGTAGTAGTTCTTCGCGGCGATCTCCTGCCCGGCGGGGGTGTAGAGGAAGTTCAGATAGGCCTCGGCGACGGCACGGGTGCCCTTCTTGTCCACCACCTTGTCCACCACCGCCACGGGGGGCTCGGCGAGGATGGAAAGGGAGGGGGTCACGATGTCGAACTTGTCGGGTCCGAGCTCGTTCACCGAGAGATAGGCCTCGTTCTCCCACGCGATCAGCACGTCGCCGATGCCGCGCTCCACGAAGGTGACGGTCGAGCCGCGCGCGCCGGTGTCGAGAACGGGGGCATTCTTGAAGAGGGCTTTCACGAAGTCCTTGGCCTTGGCCTCGTCGCCGCCGGTCTTCTTGAGCGAATAGCCCCACGCGGCCAGATAATTCCAGCGGGCGCCGCCCGAGGTCTTGGGGTTGGGCGTGACGATCTTGATCCCTGGCTTCACCAGATCGTCCCAGTCCTTGATGCCCTTGGGATTGCCCTTGCGCACCAGGAAAACGATGGTCGAGGTGTAGGGCGCGGAATTGTCCGGCAGGCGCTTCTGCCAATCGGCGGAGAGGATGCCGCGCTCGGCGATGGCGTCGATGTCATAGGCGAGGGCGAGGGTCGCCACGTCCGCCTCCAGCCCGTCGATGATGGAGCGCGCCTGCTTGCCGGAGCCGCCGTGGGACTGGTTGATTTTCACCGTGTCGCCGGGATGCGCCTTGATCCACTGCTCGGTGAAGGCCTTGTTGACCTGAACATAGAGCTCCCGGGTCGGATCGTAGGAGACGTTCAGCAGCGTGATGTCCGCGGCGGAGGCGGCGCCAGCCGAGAGGGCGAGCGCAGCCGCCGCGAAGAGCCCGGTGCGCAGGAGCGAGCGGCGAGACGACATGGGAAACCTCCGGCGAGTTCGTCCGATATAACGATCAGATCGTCCTGTGAAGCGAACGATGTCATCCGCTCCGCCTTCGGTCAATCCATATATCACAAAATCTATGGAATTAAATTCAAATCCCTTCGCCGAAGTGAATCCCGCATTCTGTCTTGGCCTTCCCGCGCCAGCGGCCGGCGCGGGGATCCTCGCCGGGCTTCACCCGCGAGGTGCACGGCATGCAGCCGATGGAGGCGAATCCGTGCTTCTCCAGCGGGTGGCGTGGCAGCTGATGGGCGTCCATGTACCCGACCAACTCGTCGCGGCCCATGGCGGCCAGCGGATTGAATTTCACCCGCTCGCCGTCCTGCTCCACGAGCGCGATGGCCGCGCGGGTCTGGGCCTGGTAGCGCTTGCGGCCGTTGAACCAGGCGCCGAAGGGCGCGAGCGCCCGCGCCAGCGGCTCCACCTTACGCAGGGCGCAACAGGCGTCGGGATTGTCCGACCACAGGCCGTTGTCCTTGTCGCTCGCCGCCAGCGCTGCGGGATCAGGCAGGAAGGTCTGCACGTTGGTGAGGCCGAGATGGGTCGCCAGGGCGTCGCGATAGGCGAGGGTCTCGGCGAAGAGATGCCCCGTGTCGAGGAAAAGCACCGGGGTGGACCGGTCCACCTGCGCGATCAGATGCAAAAGCACCGCCGATTCCGTGCCGAAGGAGGAGACGGTGGCGATGCGGCCGGCGAAGGCGTCGAGCCCCGCCGCGATGATCTGAACCGGCGTCGCGGTCTGGAGCCGGTCGTCGAGGGCGGCGACGTCGAGGCGGGGGGCACTGCGCTCAAGAGCGGTCATGTCGTTCATCCTCCGGCCTTCGCCAGCGCCCGGCGAGCGTCGCGCGCGGTGGTCCGTCCGTCGCCGGTCGGCTGGTAGAAGACGGAATAGGTGGAAGCGGCGGCCCCGAACGCCGCGGCGTCGGCGTCCTTGTCGAAGGCGAAGGCGTCGAAGCCGGCCCTCAGCATGAGCAACACCTGATCGCGCAGCACATTGCCCACCGCGCGCAGCTCGCCCTTGAAGCCGTGGCGCTCGCGCAGCAGCCGCGCCTGGCTGTAGGCACGGCCGTCGCGGAATTTGGGAAATTCCAGCGCCACCAGGTCGAGCCGCGGCAGGAAGGGGGCAAGCTCCGCCACATCGCGGCTGTTGGGCCATACGACACCGAGCGGCCCGTTACGGCCGGCAAGCGCCGCGTCCTCCGCCAGAAGCCGGGCAGCGGAGATGAGGGCCGGCCCGTCCGGCAGCGGCGCGTCGTCGGCGACGGCGACGAAGGGATCCTCGGCGGGCGCGCCATTCTTAACGAGAGGCATAGGCGCGCTCCTTGAACGGGTCTAGGCCGAGGCGCTCCACCGCGGCGATGAAGGTCTCCGCCGGGGAGGTGCGCAGGTCGAGATAGGTCTCCACCAGCCGCTCCACCACGTCCACGATCTCGCTCTCCGGCACCGCGGGGCCGATCAGCTCGCCGAGGCGGGCCTTGGAATTGCCCTTGCCGCCGAGGGTGATCTGGAAGAATTCCTCGTCCTTCTTCTCCACACCGAGAATGCCGATGTGGCCCACGTGATGATGGCCGCAGGCGTTGATGCAGCCGGAGATGTTCACGTGCAGCCGGCCGATGTCGGTGATGCGGGCATCATCGGAGAAGCGCTCAGTGAGCTTCTGCGCGATGGGGATAGAGCGGGCATTGGCGAGCGAGCAGTAGTCGAGGCCGGGGCAGGCGATGATGTCCGTCACCAGCCCCACGTTGGGGGTGGCGACGCCGATGGCCTTGAGCTTTTCCCACAGCGCCGGCAGGTCCTTCTGCCGCACATAGGGCAAGGTCAGATTCTGCTCGTGGGCGACGCGGATCTCGCCATAGGCATACTGGTCCGCGAGGTCGGCGATGGCGTCCATCTGGTCCGCCGTCGCATCGCCGGGCGGGGCGCCCACGGGCTTCAGCGACAAGGTGACGATGGCGTGGCCCCGCGTCTTGTGCGGGGCGACGGAATTGGCGTGCCAGCGGGCGAAGGCGGGGTCGGCGAGGGCTGCCGCAAGCTCGGCCGGGCCGTCCTCCAGCGCCTCGAGATCGGGATTGGCGAAGCGGTCGCGGATGGCGTCGAGGGCGGCGTCGTCCAGCTTCAGCGCGCCGTCGCGGATCTCGGCCCATTCGGCCTCGACGCGCCGGGCGAATTCCTCGGTGCCCACCTCGTGCACCTGGATCTTGATGCGCGCCTTGTAGATATTATCCCGCCGCCCGCCAAGATTGTAGGTGCGCAGGATCGCCTCCAGATAGGAGAGCAGATCCTCTTCCGGCAGGAAGTCGCGGATGGTCTTGCCGATGAACGGCGAGCGCCCGAGGCCGCCGCCGACGATCACCTCGAAACCGGTCTTGCCGTCGCGCTTGTGCAGGCGCAGTCCCACGTCATGGACGCGGATCGCCGCGCGGTCGTGCTTTGCCGCGGTGATGGCGATCTTGAACTTGCGCGGCAGGTAGGTGAATTCCGGGTGCAGGGTGGACCACTGCCGGATCACCTCGGCATAGAGGCGCGGGTCCGCCACCTCGTCGGCGGCCGCGCCGGCCCAGGGATCGGTGGTGGTGTTGCGGATGCAGTTGCCCGACGTCTGCAGGCCGTGGATGCCCACCTCGGCGAGGTCGGCCATGGCATCGGGCAGCTCGGCGAGCTTGATCCAGTTGAACTGAATGTTCTGCCGCGTGGTGAAATGGCCGTAGCCCCGGTCGTACTTGCGCGCCACGGCGGCGAGCGCCCGCAGTTGGCGCGACGACAACGTGCCGTAGGGGATGCAGACCCTGAGCATGTAGGCGTGGAGCTGGAGGTAGACGCCGTTCATCAGCCGGAGCGGCTTGAACTCCTCCTCGTTGAGGGCGCCCGACAGGCGCCGCTCCACCTGGTCGCGGAACTCGGCGACGCGCTCCATCAGGAAGGTGCGGTCGAACTCGTCATAGACATACATGATGCGGCTCTGGATGCGGCGTCAGGCGGCGCCGGGCAAGGAAATGGTGGGCCCGGCGACGCGGATGCGCTCGCGCAGGTTGGCCGGCTCGGGCGTGCCGTCGCCGGCAAGGCGCACCGGCGCGGGATAGGCCCCCACGGCGGTGTTCTCGTCGGTGTGAGCGATGTCGAGCAGGCGGGAGACCTCTTCGCTGGTGGCTCCCACGGCAGCTTCGGAGAGGGTCGCGGTCCAGCCGCCGGCCGGGGTGAGCCACACGACGAGGCCGTCGGCGAGGCGGTTGGCGGTGACGACGGTGGGACCGCTGATCTTCAGCTTGCGCTGCAATGGCGAGGTCATGAACGGCAATGCTCCGCGCGTCGGCCTATCAACTCACACCGGAAACGCGCTATTTAATCCGCTTTATCGTGTGTCTTAAACTAAATCACCGACGAAAAATGCGCAATAGAGAAATACCCACTTCACGCAAGTGTAAATTCTATCAGTTTAGTAGACTTTAAATCTGGAGCCGCCCGCCGGGATGTTCGGCCGGTGCCTTGTGGGAGCGGCTTGCCTTTGGCAGCTTGCGCGCAGGCCCGGTGCAGACGCACGGGCGAAGCCGAGGAACGCCCATGACCGCCGAGAACAGCCCCGTCCGCCTCGACATCGCCGACGGGGTCGCGCGCATCCGGTTCAATCGGCCTCACGTCCTGAATGCCCTCGACGAAGCCACGATCCTCGCCTTCAGCGCGGCGGTGGACAAAGCGGCGCGGGATGAGCGTGTGCGGGTGGTGGTGCTCTCGGGGGAGGGGCGGGCCTTCCTCGCCGGCGGCGACGTGGGACGCTTCCATGCGGCGGGTCCCGACGCGCCCAAGGTGGTCGCCGCCATCATCGACCCCTTCCACCATGCGATGCTCACGCTCGCGGCCATGACGGCTCCGGTGGTGGCGAGCGTGCACGGCGCCGTGGCCGGGGCGGGCGTATCGGTGGCGCTGGCGGCCGACCTCGCCATCGCCGCCGACGACCTCAAGATGACGCTGGCCTATACCCGCATCGGCACCTCGCCGGATGGGTCGTCCACCTTCTCGCTGCCGCGGGTGGTCGGTCTGCGCAAGGCGATGGAGATCGCTCTCCTCTCCGACACCATCGAGGCGCCGGAGGCGCTGCGGCTCGGCCTCGTCAACAAGGTCGTGCCGGCAGCCGATCTGGCGGCGGAGACCGACGCCCTGGCGAAGCGCCTTGCCGAGGGGCCGACCCTCGCCTACGGCCGCATCAAGCATCTGTTGCGCGCGTCATTCAGCCACAGCCTGGCGGATCAGTTGCATGCGGAGCGCGATGCCTTCATCGCCAGCGCGGGAACTGCCGATTTCGCCGATGGCGTCGCTGCCTTCATGCAGAAGCGGCCGCCCCGGTTCGAGGGGAAATGAGGCGCACCTCCGCGTTTCAAAAACGCATATAAATTTTGTAGTTTTGTTGAATTCACTCTCAATATAATTTCACCCGAAATAGTGGAGAGTGAAATCCATGACCGCCATCCGTGGCCGCGTCCTGCGCGACAGCCTTCTTTTCCTTCTTGCCTACGGGGTCATCGTCACGGCGGTGGTCTTCGGCTGAGCCTGCGGCGTCACACCGGCTTCGGCCGGGGGAGCCGGAAGCGGGCGGCGAGCCTGTCGAACGCCTCGGCGGTGGCCGGATCGATGGGAATGCCGCCACGGCGCCTGTCCTGCGCCACCTTGAATTCCCGGTCCCCCGGCGCCATCACCCCTTCCCCCGGCGCCGCGCGCGAGGCCCGCAGGGTCTGTCGATAGCGTTGCATGGCGGCGCCGAAGTCCGCCTCCGGCAGGAAGGCGCCCGGCTTCAACGCCATGACGAAGGCGCCCACGTTGCGCGGCGTCGCGAAATCCGGCCCGCCCATGGGCGCGATGTCGAACGAAAGCCGCGCGCCGGCCAGTGCCGCGCTGAAGATCTCCACCACCCCTGCCAGCGCCGCCCCCTTGAAGCCGAATGCGCCGCCCAGGGGCGCCAGCATCTCCACCGCATGCGGATCGCGGGTGTCGTGGCCAACCGCGTCGGAAGCCACCTCGGCCGGCAGGCCCTGCTCCAGGCTGCGGTAGAGGAGGACGCGATTATAGGGGATGGCGCTGGTCGCCATGTCCAGGAGCCATGGCTCGTCGTCCTCCACTGGTACGCCCATGGCGATGGGGTTCGTGCCATGGAACCGCTCGGCCCCGCCGTGCAGGCGCACGAAGCTGTCGGAATTGCAGAAGGCGAGGCCGATGAAGCCCTTCTCCGCCGCCGCCAGCGCGTAGGCCCCTGCCGCCCCGAAGTGCGAGGAGTTGCGGATGGCCACCGCGCCGATGCCGAACTGGGCGGCCTTGTCCATGGCGTAGTCCATGGCGGCATAGGCGGCGCGGGCGCCATGCCCGTCGCCTGCATCAAGGGTCGCCACCGCCGCGGCACCGGCGTGGAAATCCAGTACAGGCCGGCCCTTCACCCGGCCACCAGCGATGACCGTTACATAATGGTCGAGCAGACGCACGCCGTGGCTGTCCACCCCGAAGCGCGAGCCGTGCAGCATGGCGCGCGCCGCCGCTTGCGCGGTCTCGTCATCGGCGCCGGCCGCGGCGAGGGCGGCGACGCAGAAGGCGCGAAGGTCCTCCTCCCGATGGCGCTCCAGGCTCGCGGCGCTGGACATCAGGGAGGTGGTTGCAACGGGGGCAGGGGACATGGATGCAGCTTCCTCGGGCGGCCGGCAGGAATCTCCGGCCTGCTATCGCGTCCTTTGTATTCATTGGACGCATATTCTGTAAACTGGCACCCCGCCCTGCGCGCGCATTGGGCACAGCTCGAGCAAGCCATTGCGGAGCTTGGAATTTGCCGCCGCGTGGGGCAGTTTGCCGATTGACGCGCGCGGGCTGCACGGATCGCAATGGACGGACAAGAGGCATTGGCGGACGAAGGAAAGAGGGGGGACATGGCGGAACGGCGCTCATCCGTCGCCGGCATCGCCCCGAGGCTGCACGAGCGGGCGTTCGACATCCTTGCTGCCCAGATCGCGTCGGGCGCTCTGGCCCCGGGTCAGCGGCTGCTGGAATCCCACGTCGCCGAGCGATTCGGGATCTCCCGCGCCCCGGCCCGGCAGGCGCTGGCGCGGCTTGAGCGCGCTGGCCTGCTGCGGCGGGCGGAGGGCCACGGATTCGAGGTGGTATCGCTCGCCGGCCCCGTGCCGGGCCTTGCGGTGATCGAGGCCGTCCCGCCGGGCGACGCTCCGATCCAATTGGCGCCGGAATCCACGTGGCAGCGCATCTATGCGGACGTGGAGCAGGAGGTGGTCTCGCGTACCGCCCTCGGTGCCTTCCGGGTGGTGGAGAATCACCTCGCGGCCTATTACGGCGTCAGCCGCACCGTCGCCCGCGAGGTGCTGTCCCGGCTGAACCAGCGCGGTATCGTGCGCAAGGATGCGCGCCTGCACTGGTATGCGCCGGCGCTGACCCCGGCCTATGTGGCCGAACTGTTCGAGATGCGCGCCATTCTGGAACCGGCGGCGCTGCGGCTGGCAGCGCCCCGCCTCTCGCCCCAGTCGATCGCAGCGTTGCGCGCCAATCTGCTCGATGCAACGGCGCGGCCCGAGGCGGTTGATGCGGCGCGCCTCGGCGCGCTGGAGAGCGAGCTCCACGTCTCGCTGCTCGGCCAATGCGGCAACGCCACGCTCATGGAAGCGCTCGCCACCTGCCAGACACTGCTGGTGGCGCTGACCTTCCTGTACAGCCGCACGCCACAGAATCACGGGCGAGAGCCCTTCATCGGCGAGCATCTCGACGTGGCGGAGCGCCTGGCGTCCGGTGCGGTGGACGCCGCGGCTGATGCGCTGCGGGACCATCTGCGAGGCTCCTTTGGCCGCGCCGTCGAGCGGCTCGACCGGGTGCGCCGCGATTTCTCTCCCGGACCGTTGCCTTATCTCGCGTCGCTATGACGTTACGGAATGTGGTTGACGCTGAGCTGGCTCACACCACCGTGACCGGGCCAATGCTGCCGAAACGGCATATTTCTTGACCTGACCGGGTGGCTTTGCGGGCAAAGAGGGCTAAGATTGCTTCCTTCGCCGGCACAGGGTTCTTCGCTACAGGCGTGAACCTTCGGTTGCCGGCGGGTGGTGGAGGATAGGATGTCATCCCTCGTTGCCGGTTCCGCTGTCGCCCTTGCTGGTCTCGTCGCAGTTGCGCTCACGCAGCTCGCCGCGCGGCAGAGGCAGATGGTACCGGTGCGCGTGCGCGCCCGCCGCTCGCGCCGCTGAGGACATCCGCTGCCGGTTCGGCGAGCGGCTCCGCGTCTTGTTCGCCCCTCTCGGCCTGAAGCTGTTCGCGTTTCCCTCTGAGGCGCCATGAACCCGGTCATCGAGATCCGCGTCGATCGGGTCTCGCAGCTTTTCAACATGCTCGATCCCTTTCCCTTCCGGGAGCGGGACCTCGACGAGGCCGCCGAGGCATTCATCGTCGACTGGGCGCGAGAGCTGCCGCCCGGCGCCGCGGTGGCCATCCTTGTCCATCTGCCCGCAGGCGAAGCCGCATCGCCCGAGGCTCAGGGTCTGCCGGAGGCCATCCGGCATTATTTCGAGCTGCGCACCCAGGCGCTTTCGTTTGAGTTGCGAGAGCTCTTCCGCGTCGGCCGCATCAGCCTTCTCATCGGCTGCGTGGTGCTGGCGTTGTGCCTGGGGCTGGCGCGGCTGATCGGCGAGCCGTCGCTGGAACGGCTCGGCGGATTCGCGGCAGAAGGTCTGCTCATCCTCGGCTGGGTGGCGCTGTGGCGGCCGATGGAGATCTTTCTCTATGACTGGTGGCCCATCGCCCGCCAACGCCGGCTCTACCGGCGCCTTGCGGTGGCTGAGGTGAAGGTCAGGCCGGCCTGACGGATGCCGGGCCCGACCTGCCCCTCAGTCAATCAGGCGGCGGCGAGGGCCGCGCGGGCATGGCCGCGGATACGCTCCACCATGGAGCGCAAGCCGTTGGAGCGTTGGGGCGTCAGGTGACCTTCGAGGCCGATCTGGCGGAACACGCCAAGAATGTCGGTCTCCATGATCTCCTTGGGCGTGCGGCCCGACACCAGCGTGAGAAGCACCGCCACCAGGCCGCGCACGATGTGCGCGTCGGAATCGCCTTCGAACTCGATGACGGTTCCGGTGGGCAGGTTCTTCACGTGGGAGATCAGCCACACCTGGCTGGCGCACCCCTGAACCTTGTTGGTGTCGTTGCGCTCCGCCTCGGGGAATGCCGGCAGCTTCTTGCCGAGCTCGATCACGTGGCGGTAGCGGTCTTCCCAATTGTCCAAAAATTCAAAATCGGCAACGAGATCGTCTGCATTCATGAGGCCAATTCCTCGTCCGCTTGGACGGCGCCCGGCCAAAAGGGCGCCGGTCGACGTTAAGTCCTTGCATTGCAGCATAACACAGCCGGCAAGAAATGCCCCCCATTTACGATTCGTCGCGTGATCGCGGGAGCGCTCAGGCGGGCCGGCGCGGCGGCAGCGGCGGAACGCCCTGAGATCCCGGCGGGCTGCCCGGCGCGCCAGCGGGAACGGCTGTGGGGGTCGCCGGCTGGAAGCCCTGGGGCACGACGAGGCGGGCGGCATCGCCTCCGCCCCACATGGGCATGAGGTCCTGGGGCGTCAGGTCGAGCGCGCCGCTCTGGCCTTGAGTGGGGGCCGGGGCCGGTCCCGGCACGGCGCCGGGCGGCGGTTCCTGCCGGCCGATGGCCTCGTACACCCATTTCGCGCCCACCTGCGCCTTTTCGGCGAGATGTCCGGCCATCTGGCCGCCCACGGCGCAGGCCTGCGGCTGGCGGTCGCAGAAGCCGCGCAGGTCGGCAAAGAGCGCCTGCGCCGCTCCGAGCGCGTCGAACACGCTCACGTCCCTCCCGTCGTTCCCCTTGAGGCCGAACGGCAGGAGCAGCAGCACGAGGCCGAGCCAGAAGACGAGGCGCAACAGGAAGAACATGGCTCCCTCGACGAATACGGAACCCAAGGTTTTCGTCTCGAAAGAGTACCAGAACCCCGCCGCCCTGTGGGCAGGCGGCGCGCCGTCGTGCCCGGACTTTTCAATACATCGTTAACGCTGACGGCGCCCGGCCTCAGGTGGTTTAGCGTTCGCTTAAAGGGCGCCGTGGCAGGATTTTGCGATCCGGGAGCCGGCTTTCGCGCGCCACCTCCCGGCAGACGGCACTTGACAGGGGGAGACGTGGGTCACCTCGGGAGCGGCGATATGGCGGCCGGTTTGCGCTCGGCTCCGGCCCCGGAGAAGACGGGCCGCGAGGCTTTGCCGCGTCTGGCTGTGCTCGGGCGCGTCACCGGCGTCCTGCTGAGCGCCATTGGCCTGGTCGGCCTCGGCAGCGGCGCGCTCGTGCTGGTCGCCGAGGTGTCCGGCCTGCTCACCGGCGGCCTGCTCAATGCCACCGCGCTCCTCGCCAGCGGCTTCATCAGCGTCGCGCTCGCCGCGGTGGCCGGCGGTCTCGCCCGTGCCGCCGCGCGGGCCAGCGCCGAAATGCCCGACGATACCTTGCTTGTCACCCGCCACGGTCCCCACGGCGACGTGGAGGCAGTGGAGGCCAAGGCCGGGCCTTTCGCCGAGGTGCCGGCCGAGAGCTTCGCCGGAATGGCGTTGTTCGAGCGCGTGCTGGTGGCCGATCGGCCTGCCTTCCTCTCGGCGGTGCAGGCCGCCGCCCGGGGCCGGGCCACCGGCTGCGAGGTACGCCTGCGCTGCGACGGGCCGTCGGACGCCGCGCCCTCCTTCCTTTCCGTCGAGGCCCGCTGCCGTCTCGTGCGCGGCGGCGGTGTTCGCATCAGCTGGCACGGCGCCTGGAATGCGCCCTGGGAAGCCGCCCAGATCGAGCATCTGAAGGCCGAGCGTCTCAAGGCCGATGACGCCGCCCGTGCCCGCGCCGAGGCCGAGGCGGCCAATGCCGCGAAAAGCCGCTTCCTCGCGGCCATGAGCCACGAGTTGCGCACCCCGCTCAATGCCATCCTCGGCTTCTCCGAACTGCTCGCCACCGAAGCCGGGGCGCCGCTCGACGATGCGCGCAAGGCCGACTACGCCCGCATCATCCACGAAAGCGGCCAGCACCTGCTCGGCCTCGTCAACGACATCCTCGACCTGTCGCGGGTGGAGGCCGGCGCCTACGAGCTGGAGCGCGAGCCCGTGGACGTCGCCGCCCTCGTGACCGGCTGCGCCGAGATGGTGGCGCTCGACGCCGCCCGCTCCGGCGTGGCGGTGAAGGCCAAGCTGGCGGCACGGCTGCCGTCCCTGGAGGCGGACAAGCGGGCGCTGCGCCAGATCATCCTCAACCTCCTGTCCAACGCAGTGAAATTCACTCCCGAGGGCGGCCGGGTGCAGATCGGCGTGCGCGTGCAGGGCGCCGAACTGGTCATCCGCGTGCGCGATACCGGTCCCGGCATGCGGCGGGAAGACGTGGCGCGCCTCGGCGAGCCGTTCTTCCAGGCCGGGGACTGCGTCCAGCGGGCGCGCGGCAGCGGGCTCGGCATCGCAGTGGTGAAGGGGCTGGTGAAGCTGCACGGCGGCGACGTGCGGGTGGAGAGCGCTCTCGGCAAGGGCACCAGCGTCTCGGTAAGCCTGCCGTGCGCGCCGCCCGCCGCCTTTGCCGAACGCGAGGCGGGAGTGGTGGCGCAGTTTCCGGCGCGCCTTGACGAGACACGCACGAAGAGGACCGCATGAAGCTCGAACCCGTGATGGAGGGCGCTCCGGCCCAGCAGTTCGTCGACCCGGCGGCGGACGACCGCGCGCGTGAGGCGCGGCGGTTGCGGCGGCTCGATTTCGCGGCCGCCTTCGTCGCCATCGCGGGGTCCGGCGCCTTCCTTGCCAACATCCTGCTGTTGCAGGCGCCTCCGCCCGGCGCGCCGCTGCCGGCAGCCCGGCCGGCCGGGATCGGACAAAGCGCGGCCAAGACCAATCGTACGACGGTGCCGCTGGCGCCCAGCACTCCGACCCAGCCCGCCCCGGCGGGGGGCGCCACAACGGGCTCGCTGGGCTATCTCTCCATCCGCACCACTGTGACGGGCACCGCCGCGCCCCTGGTGCCTGCGACCGCCGCAGCCGGCCGAACCGTGGCCGATGCCCACAGCGAGCCGCCGCCGCGCCGTCCCCCCGCAAGCCTAAGCGCCGCCTCCGACGTGACCGGCGCGGTGCGCCCGCCGGCCGATATCGGTGCCTCGCCACGCATCCTCTCCGTGCAGAAGGCCCTGGCGAAGCTGGGATACGGACCGCTCAAGGTGGATGGCCTTCCGGGAGGGGCGACCCGTTCGGCGGTGCAGCGCTTCCAGCGTGACCGTAACCTGCCGGCGGACGGGGAGATTTCCGACCGCGTGGTGCGCGAGCTCGCTGCGGTCTCCGGCATGGCGGTGAACTGATGGCACGCCCCGCATGCGGCTGAAGAGCGCCATCTTCGTCGCCGCCCTCATCCGCCGCGCTGCTGTGGAGGGGGCGTATGCGGTCGTGGTCCGGCGCGGTGCCGAGGAGGCGGGGGCGATCTTCGTGAAGGTGTCGCGGCTCGACGGCACAGCCGCCCTTTACGGCCCCGCGCCGCAAACCGCCTTTGACGAATCCTATCCGTCCGACCGCAAATTCTCGGTGGTGGTGGAGGCCGGCCGACCCGAGGCGGATGCGGACGCCCGGATCGCCCGGGAGATGAAGTTCGACCCCGACATTTTCGTCGTCGAGATCGAGGATCGCGCCGGCCGCCACTTCCTCGATCTCGCCGCCCCCTAGGACCTCGGGCGGCTCGGTGCGTTAACGCCCCGTTAAGCTTTGCGAAACCATAAGGCTCCAGTGACGTTGTGATCACAGCTCTCGACGGAGTTTCAGGGCATGAGCACTGTCATTGCATTTCCTGATCCCCGGACGGCCCGACGCCAGGCCGCAGCGGCGCCCGCGGGTGCCGCGGTTCTCAGGACAAAGGGCGCTGACATCGTGATTCTTCCCGTGGTGCGCATCGAGCGCCACGCGGATACAGCCCCCGGGCCGGTGCCCCAGAACGGCACCTCCCGTCGGCGCTGAGATCGGTCAGGGTCAGTTCGACGGCGCGCAGGTGGCCGCTTCCAGCTGGCGGCGGACCAGATCGCGCATACCGCGCTCGCGCACGAACGCGCGCACCGCCACGATCCCCTCGCGGGTAGGCGATTCGATCACCAGCCGGTCGGCGGCGGTGATTTCCTCATCCTCCGGCAGGGCCGCTTTCTGGCTCGCCGTCATCAGCTCCAGCTCGATCACCCGCCCCGCAGCCTGATCGCTCAGCGCGTAGAAGGCCAGCGCCTCCGACGTGTAGAACGAGACGGAGGTATAGTCGGCCGTGGCCGGCACGCGGACCTTGAGCGGGGCCTGCGACAAGTCATAGAGGCAGATGGCGGCGATGAAGGCCGGGTCCATGGTCGGCAGCACCTGCTGCTGCGGCGTGGGGTCTGCCAGCATGGTCAGGACGTTCGACTCCATCATCTCGGACAGGCGGGCGTAGGCGTTGCGCTCGGCCAGCGCCGGCATGGCGAGGATGGAGACGATGTGGGCGATGGCGCCCAGCACCACAGCAAAGGCGACGAACAGCACCAATTGCCCCGGCGACCCGAAGCGGGGTCGCGAGAGCCGTGGCAGCCGTGGCTGCGGCAGCCGACCCGCCATGCGCCCAGCCATCCGGCCGAGGCGGGACAGGATGCCGGACGCCTCCTCGCGCAATTCTCCGAGCGCCGTCACAGGCAGGCCTCCCGGGTGATGCGCGGCAGCACCGCGGCATCCGCCGCGCCCGAGGTGAAGGAGAAGGGCGCGTCATAGAGCCGGAGCGCCACCTTGAGGCGCGGCCGCGCGCCGGTGGGAAGCCAGTTGCCGGCGCGGGCGCGGGGCGACAGCCGCACGTCAATGGCGCCGTCCTGGCGATACACCGCCTCGGCGCTGGTGAAACCGGAGCGGCCTGCATCGTTGGGGATGAGGTTGCCGTCCTGGTCGGTGAGGGTCAGCGTCCACAGGCGGGCCTGCGGCAGGATGCCGACGATGCGCGTCTCGCAGCGCCCGTCCAGCGGATTGCCGGCGTCGTCCGTCGTGGCGAGGAAGATGAGGCCGTCCGCAAGTTCGAGCGGCAGCTCGCCGGAGCGGGCGACGGCGGCGCGGGCATAGGGATCCGCCTTCGCGGTGCCGGCCCGCGGCCAGCCCTCCCACGCGCCCGAGCGCACCACGTCCAGGCCACGGGAATGCGTCACGGAAAACCAGGTGACGCCGAGCCCGAGAATGGTGGCGATGAGAAGCGTGAAGGCGAGGGGCAGAAGGCGCACGGCACGTCCAGGGCTGTCGGCCCCTATCTAGCTCACAAAGCCGGCGCGGGCAAAACCGCCGGCGCGGTCTCAGCGCATCGCGAGGGCTTCGAGGGCCGCCCGCACGTCGTCCGGAAGGGGCAGGGAGCGCCGGGCGGTGGTATCGAACAGCACGATGACCGTCTCCCCTGTCGCCATGCAGGTGCCGTCCTGGAAGATCGCCTGCGCCAGCGAGATGGAACTGCGGCCCACGCCGGTCACGCCGGTGCCGATGTGGGCCTCTCCGGGCCAGCGCATCTCGGCGCGGTAGTCGAGCACGAGACGAACGAGCGCAAAACCCGTGCCCGGCGGCGCGAACGTGCGCGGATGCAGCAGGAGCCGCGTGCGACCGGTTTCCAGGAAGGTGGAGAAGACGGCGTTGTTGACATGGCCCAGCATGTCCGTGTCGCCGTAGCGGATGGTGTCCACCGCCTTGACGGGGAAGTCGTCGAGGACGGGGAGGGGGGCCTTCTCGCGGGCGCTCATCAGCCGCGCGCTCCCAGCGCCCGCCAGCCGATATCGCTGCGGAAGAAGCCGTCGGGCCAGTCGATCTGGGCCACGCCCGCATAGGCGCGCTCGCGCGCAGCGGCGAGCGTGGCGCCGGTGGCGGTGACGTTCAGCACCCGCCCGCCGTTGGAGACCAGAACGCCGCCCTTCAGGCGTGTGCCGGCCTGGAACACCAGCACCCCCTCGAGGGCGGCAGCGGCATCGATCCCCCCGATGGCGCTGCCCACCTGATGGGGCCCGGGATAGCCGCGCGACGCATAGACCACCGTCATGGCCGAATCCTGCGACCATTGCGGCGTCACCTGCGCAAGGCGGCCGGTGGCGGTGGCGTGGAGCACCTCCACGAGATCGCCGGCGAAGCGCGGCATCAGCACCTGGCATTCGGGATCGCCGAAGCGGCAATTGTATTCCACCAGCTTCGGGCCTGAGGCGGTCAGCATGAGCCCGGCATAGAGCACGCCGCGATAGGGCGTGCCGGCGGCGGCCATGGCGCGCGCGGTGGGAATGAGGATCTCGTCCAGCGCCCGGCTCTCCAGGTCCGCCGTCAATACCGGGGCGGGCGAATAGGCGCCCATGCCGCCGGTGTTGGGGCCGAGGTCACCGTCATAGGCGCGCTTGTGGTCCTGCGCGCTGCCGAAAGACACCACACTCTCGCCGTCCACCAGAGCGAAGAGGCTCGCCTCCTCGCCTTCCATGAATTCCTCGACCAGCACCTCGGTGCCGCCGCCGGCGAACACCTGCTCCACCGCGTCCACGGCCTCTTCCACCGTGAGCGCAACCACCACGCCCTTGCCGGCCATCAGCCCGTCGGCCTTCACCACGATGGGCGCGCCCTGGCTGCGGACATAAGCGGCGGCCTCCGCCGTGGTCTCGAAGCGGCCGAAGGCGGCGGTCGGGATGGCGTTGGCGCGGCACAATTCCTTGGTGAAGAGCTTGGAGCCCTCCAGCCGGGCGGCCGCGGCGGTGGGACCGAAGGCGACGATCCCGGCGGCGGCGAGCCGATCCACCAGTCCCGCAACCAGCGGCGCCTCGGGCCCCACCACGACAAGGTCGATGGTGTGCTCCTGGCACCATTTCACGATGGTATCATGGGCGGACAGGGGAATGCCTTCCACCACGTCGGCGAACTCGGCGATGCCGGGATTGCCGGGCAGGGCGTAGAACTGGCCCATGTTGGGGCTCTGCGCCAGCTTCCAGGCGAGGGCGTGCTCGCGCCCTCCCGAACCGAGGAGCAGGATGTTCATGCGGCCTCCCCCGAAACTGCGGCGCCTTGGTCGTTCATCCCCTTCGCCTATCGGCTCGGGGCCGCGCAAACAAGGGGCAGGGCTCTGCGCTCGCCGCATAAGGCGGCTTCCCGCTATGCTGTGCCACCCGATACCGTGAGTCCCATTGCGATGACCGATGGTGCCGACATCAAGGCCAATGCGCCGGAATGGAGCGTTTCCGAGCTGTCCGCCGCCCTGCGCCGGACAGTGGAAGACGCCTATGGCCATGTGCGGGTGCGTGGCGAAATATCCGGCTACCGCGGGCCGCATTCCTCCGGCCACGCCTATTTCTGCCTGAAGGACACCGGCGCGCGCCTCGACGCGGTGATCTGGAAGGGCACGTTCCAGCGCCTGCGGCTGAAGCCCGAGGAGGGGCTGGAGGTGGTGGCGACGGGCAAGCTGACCACCTATCCGGGCAAGTCCGGCTACCAGATCGTCGTCGAGGCGCTGGAATTCGCCGGGGCCGGCGCCATCATGGCCATGCTGGAGGAGCGCAAGCGCCGGCTGGCCGCCGAGGGCCTGTTCGATCCCGCCCGCAAGCAGGAGCTGCCCTTTCTGCCCCGCGTCGTGGGCGTCGTCACCTCGCCCACCGGGGCGGTGATCCGCGACATCCTCCACCGGGTGGCGGACCGATTCCCCCTCCGGGTGGTGGTCTGGCCGGTGCGGGTGCAGGGCGAGACGTCCGCCGCCGAGGTCGCCGCCGCCATCCGCGGCTTCAACGCGCTCCCCGAGGGCGGGGCGATTCCCCGGCCAGACGTGATCGTGGTGGCCCGCGGCGGCGGCGCGCTGGAGGATCTGCTGGGGTTTTCCGACGAAGCCGTGGTGCGGGCCGCGGCGGACAGCTTCATTCCGCTGGTATCGGCCGTGGGCCATGAGACCGACGTGACCCTCATCGACTTTGCCGCCGACGTGCGCGCCCCGACGCCCACCGCCGCCGCCGAGATGGTGGTGCCGGTGCGCGCCGAACTGATCGCCACGGTGGAGGATCTCGGGGCGCGGCTCGTGGCTGCGCCGCTGCGCCTGCTCGACCGCCGCCGCGCCGAATTCCGCTCCCTGTCGCGCCTGCTTCCTCAGGCCGAGACGCTGCTTGCGGTGCCGCGCCAGCGGCTCGATCTTGCCGGCGAGCGCCTGCCGCGGGCGCTGAAGGCCAATGCCGCCGCCCATCGCCTGCGGCTCGTCGCGGCCCGCGCGCGCCTGTCGCCGGATGCGCTGAGGGTGCGCCTCAGCCGCTGCGACGAGCGCGTCGGGGCCCTTGAAGGCCGGATGCGCCGGGCATTCCAGGTGGCAACCGAGCGCCGCGCGGCCCGGATCGGGACGCTTGGTCAATTGCTCAAGGTTTTGAGCTACAAGGAGGTTCTGGGCCGCGGCTATGCCCTCGTGCGCGACGCATCGGGGCATGCGGTACGGCGTGCGGCCGAGGTGACGGAGGGCGCAGCCCTCAGTCTGGAATTTGCCGACGGGCGGGTGGAGGTTCAGGCGGGCGCGCCGGACGGGACACTGCCCCGCGTGGCGCCCCGGCCCGCGGCCCGCCGACCCCGGAAGGTCGAGGGACCGACCCTGTTCGATCCCTGAGGGGGCGCCTCTTTCGCGTTGCGGAACGAAGGGTTATCTTGAAGCCAGATCCCGTTTCAGGACATCCACCCGGTGATGAATCGATTCGAACGCTTCCCCGAGCCCCATGGCGAGGCGGAGGTCCGCTACCTCGATGGTGAGTTCCGCATCCTGCGGCCCGGCAGCTTCGTGCGCTGCGCCGTCACCGGCCAGACCATCCCGCTGGACGAACTGCGCTACTGGAGCGTCGACCTGCAGGAAGCCTATGTGGACCCCGAGGCGGTGCTGATCCGCGTGCGGGACCGCCCGGTCGGCTGACGGGCGGGCGGCCGCGCCGGAACCCTGCGATCTGACTCATTCTCGTGCTCCTCAAAGCACCGCCACGCTCCGGCTTGACCGGAGCATCCATGCCTCCGCCGTAAGCCGGATCTGGACGGGGACATGGGCCCTCCGGTCAAGCCGGAGGGCGACGGTTGTTGGAGAATGCCGCTCCCGCCCCACGCACCGCCGTCATGCTCCGGCTTAACCGGAGCACCCATGCCTCCGGGGGAAGCCGGATCTGGGCGGGGGAGATCGGCCCTCGGGCCAAACCGGAGGGCGACGGTTGTGAGAGAATGCCGCTCCCGCCCCATGCTCCGCCGTCATGCTCCGGCTTGACCGGAGCATCCCTGCCTCCGCCGGAAGCCGGATCTGGACGGGGACATGGGCCCTCCGGTCAAGCCGGAGGGCGACGGTTGTTGGAGAATGCCGCTCCCGCCCCACGCACCGCCGTCATGCTCCGGCTCGACCGGAGCATCCCTGCCTCCGCCGGAAGCCGGGTCTGGGCGAGGATATGGGCCCTCCGGTCAAGCCGGAGGGCGACGGTTTTTGGGTAAGGCCGCTCCCGCCCCACGCACCGCCGTCATGCTCCGGCTCGACCGGAGCATCCATGCCTCCGCCGGAAGCCGGATCTGGGCGGGGAGATGGGCCCTCCGGTCAAGCCGGAGGGCGACGGTCTTTAGCGAACGCCGCTCCCGCCCCACGCACCGCCGTCATGCTCCGGCTTGACCGGAGCATCCATGCCTCCGCCGAGTGCCGGCCCCGGGTGGGAACGGCCCTCCGGTCGAGGCGGGGGCGACGGTCGTTGGAGAGCGCTGTCGGCATCCGCGACGCGGCAGTCCTGCGCGCTCACCGCTGCGGCTGAAGGGTCTCCAGGAAGCGGATGGGCTGACCGGCGGACGGGCCGGTGAGTTCGCCCTCCCACATCACCTTGCGCCCGCGGACGAAGGTGCCCACCGGCCAGCCGGTGACCTCCTTGCCGTCATAGGGCGTCCACTTCGCGCGCGAGGCGATCCAGTCGTTGGTGATGGTGGCGCGGCGCTTCAGGTCGACCACGGTGAAGTCGGCGTCGTAGCCCGCCGCGATGCGCCCCTTGCCGGCGATGCCAAACAGGCGGGCGGGGCCTGCGCTGGTCAGGTCGATGAAGCGGTCGAGTGTCAGGCGCCCCGCCGTCAAGTGGTCCAGCATCAGGGGCACCAGCGTCTGCACGCCGGTCATGCCCGACGGGCTTTCGGGATAGGGCTTCTGCTTCTCCTCCAGCGTGTGCGGGGCATGATCGGAGCCGAGCACATCCACAACGCCGGCCGAGATCGCCGCCCACAGGGCGTCGCGATGGCGCGCGTCCCGCACCGGCGGGTTCATCTGCGCCAATGTCCCGAGACGCTCGTAGCATTCGGGGGCCGCCATGGTGAGGTGATGGGGAGTGACCTCCACCGAGGCCACGTCCCGGGCATCTGCGAGGAATTCCATCTCGTCGGCCGAGGTCACATGCAGCACATGCACCCGCGCCCCGGTCTCCCGCGCCAGGTTGACGAGGCGGCGGGTGGCGGTCAGTGCCGCGATCTCGTCGCGCCACACCGGGTGGGAGGAGGCGTCGCCCGGCACGCGCAGGCCCTTGCGCTCCTGAAGGCGCGGCTCGTCCTCGCAATGGAAGGCGGCGCGGCGGCGGATGACCTTCAGGATGTTGCGCACGCCGTCGTCGTCCGGCACCAGCAAAGAGCCGGTGGAGGAGCCGATGAACACTTTCACCCCGGCGGCGCCGGGCAGGCGCTCCAGCTCCGGCAGGTCCTTCACGTTGTCGTGGGTGCCGCCCACGTAGAAGGCGAAGTCGCAGTGCATGCGGTTTGTCCCGCGAGCGATCTTGTCTTCCAGCGCGGCGGGGTTGGTGGTCTGGGGAATGGTGTTCGGCATCTCGAACACGCCGGTCACCCCGCCCATGACGGCGGCGCGGGAGCCGGTCTCCAGATCTTCCTTCTGCTCCAGCCCCGGCTCGCGGAAATGCACCTGGGTGTCGATGACGCCGGGCAGGACGGTGAGGCCCGTCGCGTCCACCACCTCGCCGGCGCTGGCGCCGTTTAGGGCGCCGATGGCGCGGATGCGGCCACCCGTCACGCCGATGTCCGCAACGGCAATGCCGGCGGGGGTCGCCACCGCGCCGCCCTTCACCAGCAGATCGAAAGTCACGGACATGGGGCGGCTCGCTCTTGATGGGGACAGGTTTGCGGCCTTAAATCTGTTTTTTATTTTGCTGACAAGGACGGCCCCCATGCCCGTCATTCATTTGACCGATCGTGCGCTCATTCGTGCCTCCGGACCCGAGGCCTCGAAATTCCTTCACGGCGTCATCACCTGCAACGTGCAGACCATGGCCGTGGGCGACAGCCGCTACGGCGCGCTGCTCACCCCGCAGGGCAAGATCATCTCCGACTTCCTGTTCTACAAGGAAGGCGAGGACGTCTTCCTGTTCGACGTCCCGGCCGAGCGGGTGGACGACCTGCTCAAGCGGCTGATCTTCCATCGCCTGCGGGCCAAGGTGGCGTTCGAGAAGGCCGACGACCTTGCGGTGGCCGGGGTGTTCGGCGAGGCCGGCGCGACGCCGGGTGGCCCGCTCTATGCCGATCCGCGCTTTCCCGGCCTCGGCCAGCGCCTCGTGCTGCCGCCGGCGGTGGCGGGCGAGCTCTCCGCCGATCTTGCGGCCTATGAAGCCCACCGCATTGCCCTCGGCATTCCCCGCGGCGGCTCGGACTTCGCCTATGGCGACACCTTCCCCCACGAGGCCGACATGGACCAGCTCGGCGGCGTGGACTTCAAGAAGGGCTGCTACGTGGGCCAGGAGGTGGTGAGTCGCATGGAGCACCGCTCCACGCCGCGCAACCGGCTGGTGGAGGTGCTGTTTGCCGCGCCGCTGGCGGTGGGCCAGGAGATCACCGCCGGGGACAAGAGCGTGGGCCAGCTCACCTCCGTTACCGAAGGGCGGGGCATCGCCACCGTCCGCCTCGACCGCGCCACCGATGCCCGCGCCGAAGGCGTCCCGCTGCGCGCAGGCGCCGTGGAGGTGGAGCTGCGCAAGCCGGAATGGGCGACCTTCCCTCTCGATTGGGAGAAGAAGGTCAGCGGGCTCGACCGCAAGTTCAAGGGCGCCTGACCGGTGGCGGATGCAGCACCGGAGCGGGCGGCGCGCACGCCGCTCGTCACCCATCCCGACGGCGTGGTGCGGTGCTTCTGGTGCGGCAGCGATCCGCTCTACATGGCCTATCACGACACGGAATGGGGCGTGCCGGAGCGGGACGGCCGCGCCCTGTTCGAGAAGCTGCTGCTGGACGGCTTCCAGGCCGGCCTTTCCTGGATCACCATCCTGCGCAAGCGGGAGAATTTCCGCCGCGCCTTCGACGGCTTCGAGCCGGAGAAGATGGCGCGCTACGACGCGGCCAAGATCGAGGCGCTGATGCAGGACGCCGGCATCGTGCGCAATCGGGCGAAGGTGGAAGGGGCGGTGCTGTCGGCTCGCGCCTATCTCGCCATGCGCGACGAGGGCATCGATTTCGCCAAGTTCCTTTGGGACAGCGTCGGGGGCCGCACGCAGGTGAACCGGCCGAAGCGCATCAGCGACATTGCGGCCGAGACGCCGCAGTCGCGCGCCCTGTCCAAGCGGCTGAAGGCGCGGGGGTTCAAGTTCGTCGGGCCGACCATCGTCTATGCCGCCATGCAGGCGTGTGGCCTGGTGGACGACCATCTCGCCGGCTGCCACTGCGCCCGAACCTGAGCGTTTCCCCGCCTTTGGGCCCAATGGCGGAAGTGCAAAAGCCGCGGCCGCGGTTGAATGGCTCCGAAGTGGGGGACGGGGCCGACATTCTGGCGCGCGCCTCTTTCATCACCGGCGGCCCGCGCCTATATTCCCTGTGCCGGCGCAAGCCGGATATGGCGATAAACAGGTGTCGGAATAAGCCTTTCGGACCCGGGGGCGGTACCCGGCGCCTCCACCAAAGCCCGTTTTCTCCTAACGCGGAGGGCGGGTTCCGGCGGGGGCGAAATAGGATCGACGAGGGTGTAAAGGGCATTCTTTCGCTCGGCATTGTTCCGCCGTTATCGGGCTAAACTTATAGTTGCCAACGACAACTATGCTCCGGTTGCTCAGGCCGCGTGAGCGGTTTGACGATCGAAATCAAAGTCCTACCGGGTAGCACTGGATAGGCGGGGTTCGGAGGCACCTGGCAACAGAAGCCTCCACTTCCCTCCCGCCCGGCCGGAGGGGGGAAGGCGCGCTCCTTCGTTCGTCCTTTCGGCCGCGGCCAATCCGCGGGCTCGTTATCGAAAGGTGCCCGGAGCCTGAAAGTCCATCAGGCCGGAGGGGAAGTGCTGCGGGCTCATGACGGTCGATCACATCCGCTACGATCTTCTCGCCCAGGAGGCCCTGCGCTCCGTGGTGCGCCGCGTGCTGACCGACGTGGCCAAGACCGGCCTACCGGGGGATCACCATTTCTACATTTCCTTCGACACCCGCGCGCCCGGCGTGCGCCTCTCCCACCGCATGCGGGAGAAGTATCCCGAGGAAATGACCATCGTCCTCCAGCACCAGTTCTGGGACCTGATCGTCACCGAGACCTCGTTCGAGGTCGGTTTGTCGTTCGGCGGCATCCCGGAGCGGCTGCTCGTGCCGTTTTCCGCTCTGAAGGGCTTCTTTGACCCGTCTGTGAAGTTCGGCCTGCAGTTCGAGATCGCCGCCAACGAGAGCGAGGCGGAGGAGAGCGACGACACCGCCATGGAGCCGCCCCGGTCGGCCAATGCGCCCGCGCCCATCAAGCCCTCGCGCGGCGCCGCTTCCGAGCCGGCGATGGCCAGCGCTGCGGTCCTGCCGCCCGCGCCCGAGGCGGGCGAGGGCGAGGGTGACCGCCCGGCGGGCGGCGCCCAGGTGGTGCAGCTCGACGTGTTCCGCAACAAGAAGTAGCGCGCCGGAACGAGCCTTCGTGACCCATGAAACCGATGTGGTGGTGATCGGGGCCGGCGCGGCCGGCCTCGCCGCCGGCGAGCGTCTGCGCGCGCGGGGCATCGCCTTCGAGATCCTCGAAGCTGCGGACAGCCCGGGCGGCCGTGCCGCCACCGACCACCACACCCTCGGCGTGCCCTTCGATCTCGGCTGCCACTGGCTGCACGACGCCCGGCATAACCCCTTTACCGTCCTTGCCGCCGCCCACGGCGTGCGCGTGGGCGACGGCAATTGGCTGCCCCGTCGCATGTTGTATCTGGGCAGCCGGCTGGCGAGTGCGGTGGAGAAAGACGCGGCGGACCAGACGGTGGATGCCATCTTCGACGCGGTCTATGCGGCCGGTGGCGAGGGGCGCGACATTTCCGCGGCCGCGGCCATCGCCCAGGCCGGCGATCAGGGTCCCTACAGCGTGCTGGCGCGCCACTGGCTGGAGCTGATGTCGGCGGCGGGCCCGGCCGAGATATCGGCCGTGGACTTCGCCTATTATCACGACACGGAAGACAACTGGCCCGTGCTCGACGGCTACGGCGCCCTTGTCCTCGCCGTGGCCGGCGATCTGCCGGTGACCCTCGGCTGTCCCGTGCATCGCATCGATCGCTCCGGTCGGCGGCTGCGGATCGAGACCGCACGGGGCGCGCTCACCTGCCGCGCGGCGGTGGTGGCGGTGCCCACCGCCGTCATCGCCGCGGGACGGCTCGCCTTCGCCCCGGACCTGCCGCCCGATCTGGCGGAGGCCTTCGCCGCCCTGCCGCTTGGATATGCCGAGAAGGTGGCCCTGCTGTTCGATGGGGACGTGTTCGGGGTGAGCGAGCGCTCGGGCCTCGATTTCGTCGATCCCGCGGATCCCGCCCGGCCCGGAGCGTCTGCGCTGCTGCGGCCCGGCGGCGCTCCGGCGGCGCTGGTCCATGTGGCGGGGCCCGAAGCGCGGGCCATGGCGCAGGAGGGGGAAGGGGCTCTGGTGGACTTCGCCCTCGACGTTCTCGCTGGCGCCTTCGGCGGCCATCTGAAGTCCCGGCTCCTGCGCACGCAGGTCACCGACTGGGCCGGCATGCCCTATATTGGCGGCGCCTATTCCTGCGCGCTGCCGGGCAAGGCGCATTTGAGGGCGCGCCTGCATGAGCCGTTCGATCCGCGCATCGCCTTCGCCGGCGAGGCGCTGGGCCGCGAGGCCTATTCCACCTGCCATGGCGCCCGCATTTCGGGCCTTGCCGCCGCGGACGCCGTCATCGCTGAACTGGAGAAGGCGGCATGATCGCGCCCCGGCACCCCCTCGCGCTCGTGGTCGCGGTGTCGGAAAACGGCGTCATCGGTACGGCCGGCGGCCTGCCGTGGCGGCTGCCCTCTGAGCTCAAGCGCTTCCGCGCCCTCACCTGGGGCAAGCCGCTGCTCATGGGCCGTCGCACCTTCGAATCCATCGGCAAGCCTTTGCCCGGGCGCATCTCGGTGGTGGTGAGCGCCGATCCCGGCTTCGCGCCGCCCGAGGGCGTGCTGAAGGCCGCGACGCTGGCGGAGGCCATAGCGCTGGCGGATGAGGCGGCGGATGCCATGGGTGCCGACGCCATCATGGTCATCGGCGGCGAGCGGGTGTTCCGAGAAACGCTGCCGCTGGCGCGCACGCTCTATCTCACCCAGGTCCATGCGGCCCCCGAAGGCGATGTCCGCTTCCCGGACTATGACCCGAGCGCCTGGCGCGAGGCCGGGCGGGAGGGACCGCTGCGCGGCGAGAAGGACGAAGCCGCCTTCACCTATGTGACGCTGGTTCGGCCCTGAGGCGGTCGCGAGTGGCGGCTCAGGGCCGGCTCCTCACCGCCAACACTCCCCACCATCTTCACGCCTAGCGGGCGCCCACGAGCCCGGGCGGGCGGGGCAGATCGCCGAAGCCGCTTGTGGGCGGCAACGTGCCCTCGCTCGGGGCGGGCAGGGTGAAGCGCGGGGGCTCGGGCCGGTCCGGTCGATCCGGGCGGCGGGGCGGCGGGGTTTGCCGGACCACCGCCGGTCGGCGGACCGGGTCCTGCGTGGAGGTCTCGGGCGTTGCCCGCGACTCCTGCCGCACGGCAGGCGCATCCGACGGGCTCGCCTGTTGGGCCTGCGGCGGTGCCGGCTGCACGTCCACTGGCGTGGCTGTGCCGGCGGTGCCCGGCGCGCTGGGCAGGCCGAAGCCGGGCGCAGGCAGGTCCTGACGATCGATCGCGCGGGGCACCGGCACCACGGCGGGCGGCGCGGGCGCGACGGCCTGCGCGGGTGGCGGTGCTGGTGGCGGTGCGGGTGCGGGCACCGGAGCTGGCGCGGGAGCCACGGTCTGGGGCGGCGGCGCCGTCCGCGCAGGGACTGCCGGGGCGGGGGCCGCGGGAGCGGTGCTCTGGACCGGCGGGGGCGGCGTCGCCGGGCGCGTGGGCACCGCGGCGGCGGGCGCGGCGGGAGGAGGGGTGGCCGGCGTCGGCTGGAGCGAAGCGGGCGCGGGCGTTGCCGGGTCGGCCGGTGCGGCGCTGCCGCGCTGGCGCTCCTCCAGCCGGCGGGTCTCACGCTCGATGGCGCGCATGGCGATGACGCTGGTGACGGCAGGCGCCGCGACCCTCCGGTCGGGATTGGCCAGCGGTCCGCGCCAGGCGACGTTGCCGCCGGGGACTCCGCCGGCGCCTTCCGTACCCTCAAGGTCGATGGCGGCGTCCATGGTCAGGCGCGACAGGTCGAGGCTGCCGGTGAGGCCGATGCGCACGCCGTCGGCCGTGGCGCGGGCGGGGGAGAGGCGGACGACGCCGTTGACGATGCCTAGGGTGGATTCGGCGAAGGCCAGCCGCAGCGGCTCCTTCGCCAGGGCGCGGTCGAGCATCTGCGCGGTGCGGCGTTCGTCGGGCGGCGGCGCCAGCGGGGCAGCTTCGGCGAGCACCGCCTCCAGCGCGCCGGGACTGACGGCGTCGATGACGAGATCGCGCACGCCCAAGGTCCCCTGACCGGAGAGCGACTGCACCAGCGCCTGAACGGTGCGGCCCGAGCCGCCGAGGTCGAGCAGCAGGTTGACGCGCCCCTTGGGCTGGGCGCGGGCGCCGGTGGGAGCGAGAAGCGCGCCGGCGTCCACCTGCTCCAGCACCAGCCGCCCGTCCGCTTGGAGGGTGTCGGCCTGCCTGCGCACCCGGAGCGAGGCGGCGGCGCGCCCGCCGCCCAGGCTGCCGGAGAGATCGCGCATGTCGAGGTCGGTCCCGTCGCTCACCAGCACGAGGCGGCCCTTGGTGAGGACGTAGGGCCCGAGCACGGCGATGCGGCCGGCGCTCAGCTCGAGATTGAGGCCGACACCCCCCACCGCCTCCGGCAGAAGGCGCGCCGCGCTCCATGTGCCGGGGGCGCCGGAAGGCTCAGCCCCGGTGCGGGCGGCGAACATGCCGAGCAGCCGCGGCACGGAGAGCGCGTCGAAGGCAAGTTTGCCGGACAGGCGGGGCACCGGGCCAGGCTCGAAATCCACTGTGCCGGAGACCGGCGCCGCCGCCAGCGAGCCGGCCATGTCGGCGAGGCGCCAGGCCGCGCCCTTGCGCGACAGGGTGAAGGCGAGGGCGGCCGGCACCGGGCCGTCCGCGGCGGCGGAGGCCTGCGGCAGGATGCGGCCGAGGTCGCCGCCGTCGAGACGTACCGCGAGATTGGGCTCCATGCCGTTGGCGCCCATGCGGGCGGTGCCGTTGGCCTGTGCGGTCATGTCGGCAAGGGTCAGGCGGCCCTTCACCTGGGCTTCGTCGCCCGTGAGGGGGTCGACGGAGAGCTCCGCGTGCCCCGCGCCGAGCCTCTGGGCGAGGCCCTCGATGCCGAAGGCCGCGAGGGCGCGGGCGCCGTCGGCCGCGTCCGCCTTCAGCGCGATCCTCAAGGGGACGCCGGCGGAGGTGCGGGCGAAGGTGACGTCGCCGGTGATCTGGCCGAGGTTGCCGGCGATGGTCACGTTGCGGCCGCCCGCCTCGGCCCACACCACGGTGCTCGTCAGCCTCACCGGCGCGGCGATGGGCAGAAGGGTGGTCAGCACCTGCGCGGTCTGCTCGCCGGCGAGGAGGCGGGCGACGGGGACGAGCCCATCCGCCTTGGTGCCGGACGCAGAGATGTTGAACTCGCCGCGCGGCGTGGTGGAGAAATTCTCCATGCGCCCGGCGCCTTCGATGCGCAGGCCCGCGAGATCGTCCATGACGATGCGCGCGAGGCGCCAGTTGCCGCCGGTGGCGGTGCCGTCCAGCGTGAGGCCGCGCAGCGGCAGGCCGGAGAGGGTGAGGTTGCGGCCCTCGATGACCACCGCGCCGTCGGCCCCGCCGCCCACGGCGGCCGAGGCGGTCTGCAGCGCGGCCACCAGCGGGTCGAGATCGAACCCGTCCAGCGACAGGCGCAGGTCGAGCCTCGGCGGCGCGCCGGTCCTCAGCGCCGCGGAGCCGGAACCGCGCATACGGCTGGCGGCGAAGGTGGCGTCGAGATTGTCTACCGCGATGCGGGCCGGCCCGGCGGAGACGCGCCCCGAGATGCGCACCGGACCTTTCACCGCAGCAACATATTCCCGCGGTGCGGTGGGCGCGGCCCAGCGCAGGAACACTGCCGGCTCGTCGGCCGAGAAGGCGAGGGTGCCGTCGAAGCCGCCGCCGCCGTTGGCCCGCGTCGGCGTGCCCGACAGCCGCAGCGCGGCCTTGCCGGGAAGCTGGGCCTCCGCGGTGTCCACCCGCCAGCCCGTGGCGGAGCCGGAAATGTCGGCGCGCACGTCGCGCACCATGGTGCCGCCCAGCATCAGCTGATCCACCGAGAGGCCGATGCGCGAGGCGATGTCCGGCGCCGGAAGCGCGGCGACGCCCGCGAGGAAGCGGGTGAGGGAGGCGACCGGGGTGCCGTCCGCCTCGCCGCCCGAAGCCGGGTCCGTTTGGCCGGTGGCGGCGCGGATGGCGTCGAGGTCCAGGCTGCGGGCATTCAGCACCGCATCGAGGCCGATGGCGCGGCCGAGGGAGAGGCGGGCCGAACCGGTGAGCTGGGCCGGCGTCGCCGAGCCGCCTAGGGCGAGATCGAGGCTCTCCGCCAGGACCGCTTCCGGGCTCGCCTTCAGCGTCCCGGAGATCTGCCAGGCCTCGGGCCCGTCGCCGCTGTGGCGTGAGAGGGTGGCCCGGCCGTCGAAGCGCGGCTTGGCGCCGGCCACGTTGAGCGTGCCGTCGAGGTCGAGCCCGAAGGGGCGGGTGCGCCCGTCGAGCACCACGCGCAGACGTCCCGTGCCGTCGTCGGCGATGCGGCCGAGGGTGGAGCGCAGCGCGAAACGCGCTTCACCCGCCTGCACCTCGCCGTCGAGGCGGAACGGCCCGGCGAGGGAGCGCGCCTCGCCCTTCAGGTCGAGGTCGTCGATGGTGAAGCGGTGGTCGGAGGCGCGATCGAGCACGTCGAGGCTGCCGTCCTCCACCTCGAGCCGCGCGATGGAAAGCTCCGCCGCGCGCCCGGCCCCGGTGGGCATGGCGACGCGCCCTGCGCTGTCCAGCACGAGACGGATCTGCGGCTTCGTGAGCGTGACGCCGGTGGCCTGCACCTCGCCGCGGATCAGCGCGCCGAGCGACAGCTCGGCCTTCAGCTGGCGCACCGTGCCGCCGGTGGAGACCACGTCGCCGAGGGTGACGTCGCGCAGGACGATGCGGGGGGCGGGCAGGATTTCCGCCTCGATGGGCCCGCGGATGACGACGGGCAGGCCGAGCGCCCGGCCCATCTCGGTCTCGAACGTGCCCCGCCATTGGTTCCAGTCGACCACGAACGGCGCTGCGAACGCGCCGCCGATGGCCAGGATCACCGCCGTGGCGAGGCTGATGAGAATGCCCTGCACGCCTGTCTCCCCGAGACGCCCCGACCTGAGCAGGGCCCATTGTCCTATGCGCAGGGAATGCGATCAGATCGCGACGACCTTCCCCGGATTCATGATGTTTTTAGGATCGAGCGCGCGTTTGAGCGCCCGCATGGCTTCGAGGGCCGGCTCGCCGTGCTCGGGCGCCATGTACTTCATCTTGCCCTGGCCGATGCCGTGCTCCCCGGTGGAAGTACCGCCCATGGCAAGCGCTCGCTCCACGAGGCGCTTCATGTAGTGCTTGGCCTTGGCCAGATCATCCGGGTCGTTCACGTCCACCATCAGGGTGGTGTGGAAATTGCCGTCGCCCACATGGCCGACGATGGGGGCGATGAGGCCCATCTCGACGATATCTTGCTTGGTCTCCATCACGCAGTCGGCAAGGCGGGAGATGGGCACGCACACGTCGGTCGCCACCGCCTTCGCGCCGGGCCGCATGGGCAGCACCGACCAATAGGCATCGTGCCGCGCCTGCCACAATTTGGAGCGCTCCTCGGGCTTCACAGCGAACACCGAGGGGCCGCCGCCGAACTCCGCGGCGAGGGCGCCGAAGCGGTCCGCCTGCTCGTGCACGCTCGCCTCGGTGCCGTGGAATTCCAGGAAGAGGGTAGGGGTCTCGGCGAGGGCGAGCTTGGCATAGGCGTTGGAGGCCTTGACCTGCACCTCGTCCAGAAGCTCGATTCGGGCGACGGGAATGCCGCTCTGGATGGTAGCGATCACCGTGTTGCAGGCGGCCTCGATGCTGGGGAAGGGACAGACCGCGGCGGAGACCGCCTCGGGGATGCCGTAGAGCTTCAGCGTGATCTCGGTGATGATCCCCAGCGTGCCCTCTGCGCCCACATAGAGGCGGGTCAGATCATAGCCGGCGGACGACTTGCGGGCGCGGGTGGCGGTGGTGAGGACGTCGCCTGACGGGGTCACCACCTTCAGCGACAGCACGTTGTCCTTCATGGTGCCGTAGCGCACGGCATTGGTGCCGGAGCAGCGGGTGGAGACCATGCCCCCCAGGGAGGCATCCGCGCCGGGGTCGATGGGGAAGAACAGGCCCTGATCGCGCAGATCCTCATTGAGCCGCTTGCGGGTGACGCCGGGCTCGATAACGCAATCGAGGTCGGCGGCGTTCACCTCCAGCACCCGGTTCATCCGCGACAGGTCAATGCAGATCCCGCCGAAGGGCGCGTTCACATGGCCCTCGAGCGAGGTGCCGGCGCCCCACGGGATGACCGGGACCCCTAGCTCCGCGCATGTGCGCACAATTGTCTGCACATCTTCTGTGCACTCGGCGAAAACCACTGCATCTGCCGGCTCGTTGGGCAGATAAGTGGTCACATTGGCGTGCTGCTCGCGCACCGCGCGGCTCGTCACGACTTTGTTACCCAGTGTGGCCTGGAGGCGCTCGACAGCATCGTTGGCGCGCTGCTGGAGCGAGAGGTCCGAATTCGCGGCTGCGGGAAGCATTTACAAATCCTTAACCTTTGTCTGCGCCGGACGGGACGTCCTCGGGCGTCGGCCGGCCGGATGCGGTAGTTGCAAACCCAAATGGAACAATTTCGCCTTGACAGTGACTTTTATGATTCGCGGTCCCGCCCGTTTTCGGGGGTGACGAAGGCCTCCTAGCACGGCACAGTGCGTTCACAAGCGGCAATTTCCGAAACCGACGAAGCGAGGCGGCCATGCTGGACCGAATCGACTTTGAGCCTGTGTTCTTTGCGCCTTTCGTCTCCTCCTCCATGACGGTGGAGAGCGACTGGATCGACTATAACGGCCATCTCAACGTGGCCTACTACACACTCATCTTCGACCGCGCGGTCGACGAGGCTCTGTGCCTCCTCGGGCTCGGGCCGGCTTATGCCCGCTCCCGCCGCGCCTCCTTCTTCACCGGCGAGTCCCACATCCGCTACCTGCGCGAGCTGGCGCCGGAATCGCCGGTGCGCGTCACGCTGCGGCTCATCGACTATGACGAGAAGCGGCTGCACCTCTTCCAGTCGCTGCATCATGCCACCGAGGGCTGGGTGTCCGCCACGTCGGAGCAGATGATGCTGCACGTGGATCTCGGCACGCGTCGGGTGGTGCCCTTCCCGGACGACGTCCTGGAGCGGATCGCCACCATGCGCGCCGCCCATGCGAGCCTGCCGCCCCTGGATGGCCTCGGCCGCCGGGTGGGCATGCCCTCGCGCTTGTGATCGGCGGGCCGCCCGGCAAGGCGGCTTTCGCCCAGCCGGGTCCCGGCGGCACGGCACTTTCCCCCTCGCGGCCCGCAGGGCCGGCATGGGAACAATTCCTAAACCTTGCATGCCGCGCAGGTCTGGCATGTCCTGACGCTGCTTCTGCTGCGCTGCGGTGGGGCCTATATTGCACTGCGATAAGGGCCGCTCGGCCCCCAGTGCAGGAGGCCTCCCATGAGCGCCGTCACCTATTCCGAAAAGTCCATCGCCCGCAGCGCCAAGGCTCAGAGCTCCCAGCCCGCCAAGGGTTTCTTCGCCCGCCTGCTGGAAGCCGTGATCGCCGCGCGCACCGAACAGGCCGAGCGCGAGCTCGCCCGCTATGTGCACCTCAACGGCCGCGATCCCATCGCCTGATGGGACGAACCCTCATCCGCGCGGCCGTCCGGTTCGCGTGGCGAGGGTGAGGGTGGCCCAGCCCTCGATATGCCTCTGGCTGACGAGCCGGAGGCCGCGCGCCCGGTAGGCCGCAAGGGCGGCCGGCGTCTGCGCGGTCAGAAGTCCCGACAGCACGATGCGTCCGCCCGGCGCGAGCAGCGCGGAAAGCGGCCGTGCCAGCCGCTTCAGAGGCGGCAGCAGGATGTTGGCCAGGATCAGGTCATAGGGCCCCTCACCGGCGATGACGCGGGCATCGGCTCCGGCCGCATGCAGCATCCGCACGCCAGGCGCCTTGTTGGCCACCGCATTGGTTCGCGCCGTGCGCACGGCGATGATGTCGATATCGCTCCCCACCACATGGCTGTGAAACTGGCGTTCGGCCGCGATGGCCAGAACCCCGGTGCCCGTTCCCACGTCGAGGATCCGGCGCGGCCGCCCGCGCTTGGCGGCGTCGGCGATGGCGTGCAGGCAGCCCTGCGTGGTTCCATGGTGACCCGTGCCGAAGGCGAGCGCCGCCTCGATCTCGATGCCGATGCGGTTGGGGCCGACCCGGCCGCGATCATGCGCCCCATGGACGACAAAGGCCCCGACGGCCACGGGCGCAAGTCCTTCCAGGCTCGCGGCCACCCAGTCCTTCTGCTCCACATCGCCGAAGGTGACGCCCGCGGCGATGTCCGGTCCGGCCGCGATCTCCACCAGTTCGGCAAGCCGCTCGGCATCGAAGGCAGAGCCGGCATACACTTCCACCACCCAGTCGTCGTCGGTGCGCTCGAAATTGGCCACCGCCACCTCGGCCGGGTCGAAGGTCTCCGAAATGAGGTCGGCGATGCGCTGGGCGGCCTTCCGCGGGGCCGCGACCCGCATCACGTGGGTGGCGTCGTTGGGGGGCAGGCCTTCGAGCATGGGGGCGCGATCATCCGTTGTCGGGCGGCGTCAGTCGGCGCCGGCGCCCACCACGCGGTTGCGGCCGGCGGCTTTGGCCGCATAGAGGCGCTTGTCGGCCGCATTCAGCAGGTCCGTCAAGGTCTCCCCGTCGTTGGGCAGCGTCGCGACGCCAATGGACAGGGTCTGGCGCTGCACCCCTTCGGGCAGATGCGTGTTCTCTACCCGTCGCGCAAGCATGGCGCCCACATGCAGCGCCGAGGCGTGCGGGACCCCGGGCGCGAACACCGCAAACTCGTCGCCGCCATAGCGCACCACATGATCCGCCTGCCGAAGCCCGTCCGAAAGCGTCTCCGCGAGGAGCCGTAATACGGTGTCGCCCACCTGGTGGCCGTGGGTGTCGTTCACCTGCTTGAAATCGTCCACGTCCACCAAAAGCAGGCTCATGGGCCGTCCGGTGGTGCGCGCCACCGCCGCGAGGTCGCGGCCGAGCGGCTCCAACTGGCCGCGATGCAGGACGCGGGTCAGCGGATCGCGCTTGGATGTAATTTCCAGGTGCTCGTAGCGCTGGCGGTAGGTGAGGGCATCGAAGACGTCGGCGATGCGGGGGCGCGACGCCGCGTCCGCCAGCTCGAAGCGGGCGAGATAGGCCGCGAGCATGGCGGCGTAGACGCCGGATGCCACCAGCTTGCCCGCCCAGCCGCCCAGGCCGGCCGAGAGCGGGACGCCCATGGCAAGGTTCAGCACGCCGAAGAAGGCGATTTGGTCGAAGCTCAGCACCAGAGCCAGCGTCAGCCAGATCACCACCACCGGATGGCGCTTCATGCGCCGCGCCAGATGCTCATAGAGCAGGATCATGGCGATGCAGTCGATGAAGAGCAGGATCGTGCCCCACACCATGAGGATGCCGAGCTGGTCCATGAAACCGAGGTCGGCGGGCGTCCCGGGGGCGGGCACAACATAATGGTGACGCAGGAAGAAGACGAGGACGAGCAGAACCAGGTTGCCCAGCATCAGCCCGTAGATGGGCTGGCGCGCGACCAGCGCATCTTCCCGGATGTAGACCAGGAGAAGAAGCGCGAGCTTGCCGGCGAAAAGCACGGCGGAACCGGGTGAAAGCGAGATCCCGAACGGCAGCTGGACGTAATAGCTCGCCGCAAGATACGTCTCCATGAAATGGAGACTGCCGAGCGCGCAGAAGAATACTCCGATCCCCAGCGTGCTACGCAGGCGAAACAGCGCCAGCATGGCCGCGAAGAAGACCAGCATTTCGACGCCGAGAAGAAGAATGTTCAACACGCCCATGGTGATTCGGCATTGCCCGGGATTGGACCCGCGGGCGACAAATGGATGGCGTCAGTGATGCGCCCCGGGGGCGTGAAGGCAAGCGTTATTCGCAGGGCGCGGCGCGCGGCGGCGCATTTCTCACACCTTCTCGACAAAGGCTTCCAGCACCCGCTTTTCGCCGGCCTTGTCAAACTGAACGGTCAGCTTGTTGCCATCGATGCCGGTGATCTCGCCGTAGCCGAACTTGATGTGGAACACCCGCTCGCCGGTCTTGAAGGCGGAGGGGGCGCCGGCGGAGGTGGCGACCAGCGTACCCTCGATGACCATGGGCCCGCGCCGGCCTGATCCGGCGGCATCGTATCGGCCTCCGCGTTCCGCGAAGCCGCCAGAAAATCCGCCGCCGCGTCCCCCGCCGGTCTCGGACCGCCCGCGCTGGGACTGCGCCCGCTGCCAGCCGGGGGTGGAATAGGAGGAGGCGGCGAACGGCTCGGCGCGGTCGAACCGGCTCTGCCCATAGCTGCCGCCGCCATAGGAGGAGCCGCCCCATCCCATGCCGCCGCGGCTTTCCTCCACCCGCACGTGGGCGTCGGGCAGCTCGTCGAGGAAGCGCGAGGGCACGGTGGAATTCCACATGCCGTGGATGCGCCGGTTGGAGGCGAACCAGATGCGCGCGGAGGCGCGGGCACGGGTGATGCCCACATAGGCGAGGCGGCGTTCCTCCTCCAGGCCTGCCTTGCCCTGGTCGTCCAGCGCGCGCTGGTGGGGGAACAGGCCTTCCTCCCAGCCGGGCAGGAAGACGGTGTCGAATTCCAGCCCCTTGGCGGAATGCAGGGTCATCACCTGCACGGCGTCCTCGCCGGCGCCGTTGTCGGTGTCCATCACCAGGGAGATGTGCTCGAGGAAGCCGGAGAGATTCTCGAATGCCTCCATGGAGCGCACCAGCTCCTTGAGGTTCTCCAGCCGGCCGGCGGCCTCGGCGGAGCGGTCCTTCTGCCACATCTCGGTGTAGCCGCTCTCGTCCAGCACGATCTCGGCGATCTCGGTGTGCGACATGACGCGGGCCTGCTCGCGCCAGCGCTCGAACGCCTGCACGAGGCCGCGCAGGGTGCCGCGCACCTTGGGTTTGAGCTCCTCGCTCTCGGTCAGCACGCGGGCGGCGTCCTGCAGCGGCACCCCGGCGGCACGGGCCACATCGTGGATCTGCTTGACCGTCGCATCGCCGATGCCGCGCTTGGGCACGTTGACGATGCGCTCGAAGGCGAGGTCGTCGGCCGGCGAGTTCACGCAGCGCAGATAGGCCAGCGCATCGCGGATTTCCGCCCGCTCATAGAAGCGCGGGCCGCCGATGACGCGGTAGGGCAGGCCCAGGGTGACGAAGCGGTCCTCGAACTCGCGCATCTGGAAGGAGGCGCGCACGAGGATGGCGATCTCCGACAGCCGATGCCCGGCCCGTTGCAGCGCCTCGATCTCATCGCCGATGGCGCGGGCCTCCTCGCCGGAATCCCATGCTCCGGTGACGGTGACGTGCTCGCCCTCGTCGCCTTCCGAGAACAGCGTCTTGCCGAGCCGCCCCTCGTTGTGGGCGATAAGGTGGGAGGCGGAGGCGAGGATGTGGCCGGTGGAGCGGTAGTTGCGTTCCAGCCGGATCACCTTGGCACCGGGAAAGTCGCTCTCGAACCGGAGAATGTTGTCCACCTCGGCGCCGCGCCAGCCATAGATGGACTGGTCGTCGTCGCCGACGCAGCAGACGTTCTTGGAGCCCTGCGCCAGCAGGCGGAGCCAGAGATATTGGGCGACGTTGGTGTCCTGATACTCGTCCACCAACAGATATTTGAAGCGGCGGTGGTATTCCGCCAGCACGTCGGGGTTTTCGCGGAAGAGGCGGATGCCTTCCAGCAGCAGGTCGCCGAAGTCCACGGCATTCAGAGCCTTCAGCCGCGCCTGGTAGGCGGCATAGAGGGCGCCGCCCTTGCCGTTGGCGAAGACCGCACCCTCGCCGGGAGGGACGTCCTTAGGCGAAAGGCCGCGGTTCTTCCAGCTGTCGATGGTGGAGGCGAGGAGGCGCGCCGGCCAGCGCTTCTCGTCGATGTTCTCGGCGGCGAGCAACTGCTTCAGCAGGCGGATCTGGTCGTCGGTGTCGAGGATGGTGAAGCCGGATTTCAGTCCCACCAATTCGTGGTGCCGCCGCAGGATCCGCACGCCGATGGAATGGAAGGTGCCGAGCCAGGGCATGCCCTCGATCTGGTCGCCCACCATGGCGTGGATGCGGTCCTTCATCTCCCGCGCGGCCTTGTTGGTAAAGGTCACGACCAGGATCTGGGACGGGAAGACCCGACCGGTGGCGAGGATGTGGGCGACGCGGGCGGTGAGCACCCGGGTCTTTCCGGTGCCGGCGCCGGCGAGCACGAGCAGAGGGCCCTCCAGCGTTTCCACCGCCTCACGCTGCTCGGGGTTGAGACCGGAGAGATAGGTGGCGGCCGACGAGGCCGATGCAAGGCCCGCGCTCGCCCGCGCGGCGATGCCGCCCGGGCGCGGAACCGGGTCAGGCGCCGGCTCGGCCGGGTTCCGGCGCGGATGGGGCAATTGGGTCACGGGGCGCTCTCTCGCACGGCCTCAGCGGAAGGCCTGATTCTCATTCGAGAACAAAATGGCACTCAATCACGGCGATTGCGAGGGGCGCCCCGGAAAGCGTTGGCGTCGTTCGATCTGCGCTTACTTCAGCAGCTCCATCTCGCCCTCGCGGCGCCAGGTGCGGGCGCGCAGGCGTGGCGCGAGCCACCAGGAGAGCGGCGCCGAGACCGCAACGGAAAGCACCACCACCCAAGGCATGAGGCTCATGGCCTCGCGGGACAGCGGCGAAAGGAGCACCAGAAGGACGCCGGCGAAGAACGTCACCGCCTGGATCATCATGAACAGCATGGCTGCGAGCGGGAACCGGACCGACATGGAAACCTCCCTTTCCGGATGCATGTCTCGGAAAAGGCAACCTGCCACCGCGCCGGATGTTCCATTCCCGGGGCTCAGGTCCCGGCGAGGTTCGGCGCCTGCGCGGATTGCGGCAGGTGGACCACGTAGAACTTGCGCACCGCGGTCACGCTCCGCCATACGCCGGTGAAGCCCGAGGGGATGACGAAGGACTGGCCGGCCACAAAGGTCTCCGTATGGCCGGAGGCGTCGGTGAGCTCCACCGTCCCCTCGATCAGGTGCAGAACTCGTCCTCGTCGTATTTGACCTCGATCTCGGAGGGTTCGGAGGCCCAGAAGCCGGCCGAGAAGGCGCCGGTGCGGTCCTGGTACCATTCGTGGACGGTGGTCGCGGCGCCGGGGTCGATGGCGGGCTTCGGATCGAAGCGGATGGAACGGATGGTCATCGGGGCCTCCCTGGCGTCGCTTCATCCTTCGCCCCCGGCGCGTCATCGGGCAAGGGGGTAGTGTCTCAGTTTGAAATTTATCGCCAGTCAGGCCCGTCGTAGTCGTCGGGGGGCTCTATGCCATCCCATCGCGCCGCGATCTCGTGGCACGAGTCGGCCACATGCTGACGAAACCGGGTGTAAGATGCGCTGGCCTTTACGATTTCGCCACCAGCTAGGTCCACGCCGATGCAGAGGCGTGGAAGCGGCTCCATTTGGGCGCCTTCGAGAGCCCAAAGTAACAAGCTTGTCATAGCGCCAAGCCTGTCTTTCATAGGGCCTCTATCCGCAGCGAAGGCGTAGAGAAGTACGATGCCCCCAGAGTTCATCACGCCATCTGTCTCAGCCGAGACGGATGCATCCATGGTAATCTTTAGCCGAACACCGCTTTGGATTATGGATAGGCTGCTTGGGGCTGCGCTTATTTGAACCTTAGAAAAGGATTTCGGCCGCATCAGATCAATGAATGCCCGGACGGCCTTTTCACACCGCAGGGCTTCATCACGCGCATACCCGATTTCTCGTGTCGCTTTCGTGGCAAGCTTGTCTGCGAGAAATTCAAGATCGCCCCGGTCAAAATCAGGCTTCAAGAGCGCTGATTGCAGCGGCGCCCGAATCTGGCCGTAGGCCGCAACCTCAACCTTCTTTGGGAATTTCGCTGCGCGAATGATCCGCGTCCGCTGCGGTGCATTTTCGGTCGCAAGATATTCAGAAATGTGATTCACCGTGAACACCGGGTTCGCGTTGAACCGATAGTTGGGAGTCGCGGCCATGGACGACATTACCCTTATGGCGAAGCTGGAGTCAGGCGAAACAGTATATGTCTCTCCGGTACACGGCCAGACCTACGTTGAGCACGTTGAGAAAGACAACCTTGGCGGGCCAACGGGGTATTTTATCAGCCGCCAGAAGGGGGCGAGCTTTGAAGTGCTCGCCAAGGCGGCAAGCCTGGATGCCGCGCGCACGCTCTTTGGGATGCTGGTGGCTGGGCAGCGCGGGGGCTAGGCGCGCTGTTTGTAGGGCCCACGCTTGCCGGGCTTGGGCGCGGCCTCATCTATCATGACCGCCATGTCTTCCATGCTCATGAGCCGATCAGAGACACCGGCCGCCATCGCAGGCGTCACCTTGTGCGCCCGGTGCAGCTTCACGAAATTGTACCAAACGGTATAGATCGCCACCATGTGCATGTGGTTCTCGAACTTCTTCGAGAAGCCGTTCGTCAGGCGGGTGAACCGGCGCATCTGCATCCGCATGGTGAGGTTCTGACGTTCGGCATAGGACGTGCTGACGTGCTTCGGGTCCGGAGAGCCTTCAATGCGCTCCTTGCGGGCGCCGATGCACTCCGCAGGGCTGTAGCGGCCACGGGCGCTTTCCGGGGCGGTGCCGTACAGCTTCACAAGCATCGCGTAGTCCACGTCCCCACCGAACGCGCCCTCCACCGCCTCAAGGTACGCCTTGTGACCGTCTGAGGTGAGCTGCACCCGGTTCGCTAGACGGCCCGCCAGATCGTCCATGAAGGCCATCGCATATTCGCTGTCGCGACCGCCCACCAGCCAGGACACGATCAACTTGGACTCGGCATCGATGGCGGTCCACGTCCACGTATCGCCAGCCTCTTCCGGAGCCGCCTTGGCCGTCGCGACGTTCTTCTGCTTGGCGTAGGTGAACGACCAAATCTCATCGACCTGCACCCGCCGCGCTTTCACGCCGCGCACCTGCTCGTCATGGAAAACCGCGCAAGCCCTGCCCGCATCAACCAGCAGCTTGGACACCGTGTTGATGCTCACATCCGCCACGCGGGAGATCGACCGCATGGACGATCCCTCGCAGAGCATGGAGAGGATTTGGACGCGCTTGGCGAGAGGCAGCTTGTTCATGCCGTGCATGATATGAACTTTCATGCTTAGCGTCAAGCATTGAGTTTCACCTTAAATTTAGCGGCGGATCGGGCTCTGCGTCCTGGTCTGCGGCGAAACTGCCAGGCGGTAGGTTGCAAAATATCTCGATCCATCCCCCACTAAATCTAAGATCATTTACGATTTCATCGCAGCTCTTTCTATTGTTAACCACCATTTCCATGGCACGCCGAAGCATTTTTGGTTGCTCGATCTGTATTCTTCCTGGGTCATCCAATGGCTCACTCTTTCTCCATTTTCTAAATGAAATTTGCTTGTACAAATTCATAAACTGATCAGAGTCAATGATTTCAAGATCTTTACATCTATAAATCATTGACTGTATGGAAACCTTCCACCTCTCCTTTAGTGGAATAAATGCGTCAAGTTTTAGCGTGTAGACCTCGTTCGGGAAAGAGGTTTTTGGCAACAAAAACGCGCCAGCAAACCGGTTAGCCTCGCTCTCTATAACCTTTAGTCTTGTTGGATCTGAAATTTCCGATTGCTCAACCCAACGATGCAGTATGAGATGGCCCAGTTCATGGGCAAGATCGTACCTAAGCCTAACCCCTGCAGTCTTTTCCGACGCCATAAAAATAAAGGCTCTGTTCCCATTCCAAAAGGAAAACGCCTCAACATTTTCGTCAGTCATCTCATATTTGCAGACAATGATGCCCTTTGATTCTACTAGCGCGAGAACATTAGAGATAGGGCCAGCCCCTAGCCCCCACTGCCGCCTCAGGTTAATGGCAATCTCATCAATTGCATCTATCGAATAAGTTCCGTCCGGATGGTCGGGTTCTGCCTCCGGCAACACCACATCAGGAAAAGATACAAACTCGTTCAGATAGAACGCTGTTTGCACAAACCATTGTCCAAGTACGTCGCAAGCCTCGTTGCGCCTGACAGTGTCAGGCCCAACCTTCCGGAAAAAGCGGGTACTGAACTGGCCAAATACAGATGGACCTTCTCCCGTGAAAAAGGTCGTGGGTTGCTTTAGCGCCTCGACGATCCTCTGAAAGACCATGGGCTCTGGTACCTTGTCCCCGCGTTCATATGCGGAAACAGCTTGACGCGTAACACCGATCTTCTCTCCCAACTCGCCTTGCGTGAGGCGCGCGGCTTTGCGCGCGTCCTTGAGACGGCTCGGAATCAAAAGCCGCCCGACGCTCGAAACGCGGGCGGCTCCGGGAAAGCGAACTACTTTATCACCCATGATCTTTCCGCCACTTATCAATCTCTTCCTTCAAGACCAGCACGGCTTCCACGTCTGTGTCTTCGATGGCGACTTCCGGCTCTGAGACAACGTGAGGCATTGTCATCAGATTGCGCGTGCGGAAATGGAAGCCGGACGCGTGGTCCCCCTTCGGGATAGCGAGGTGAGCGAAGTTCAACGTCTGATGCCCGTGCATCAACAGTACGTGGGGCAGGCCGCCCGAAGAGTCGCTCTCTGGCGCCATACCTGCCAGCCAACCTTGCGCGCTCAACCTCATATTTTCACGAAATCGGACGTCGCGAGGCTGTTTCCTGGGGTTGGCAACTTGGCTGATGGTCAGAACGCAGTGCGAGGGCCGAATCTCTAAATAGCGCCCCGTCGGCTTCTCATACTGTTGCCAGCGAATGTCGTAGGGCCATTTCCCCGCCTTCACCAGCCTTTCGAAAGCAAGGTCGACGCTCCACTGAATGACGCGCCCTCGGTTGTCGATGGCGCTGGGGACGTTGAAAATTGGCTCATCCTTCGTTGCGAGCGCTGCCGCGTCATAGGCGGACTTAAGCGTCGCCGGGATCAGTGCGCGGTACTGCTGGGGGATCTGGTCAAGCAGGAAAGCTTCGGCGTGCTCCAATGTCTTGCTCCGGATCGGTTTCCTTGATGGCCCCGCAACCAGATACGAAAAAGTGGCGGTTTTGTCAACCGCCACTCCACCGCTTTGCCGCGGCCTTCCTCGCTATCTCGGCGCGGCGCTCCGGCGTCATCCCAGCCGCGCGCGCCTTCCCGCCTTTGGCGCCCAGCGCCTTGGCCGCCGGGTCCTTCCCGTCATCTACGGGCGTGCCCTCTTCAATCTCGCCAGTGGCTATGCGCATGACGTGGACGGCGTTGCCGATCACGTCGGCGGGGCGCTTCTCGCCTTTAGGACCCTTGGGCATCGAAATCCCCCAGTTTGGTCGACACTTCGTCATATTTTCTTTTGGCCGTCAGCAGGTCCAACCGATAGGTCTCAATGGCGCGATCATTCCGGATGGACGCGGCACGATACCGTTCATTGGCCTCCCTTAGGTGGTCCAACGCATCAGACCACTCTTGATAGAGTGGGTGGTCTTCGATTGGCATATTCGCTCCTATGCTTGCCGGTTAGCATAGCACGGGATTCGGCCATACGATGGCGGTGGTCAATGGCGTCGGATTTCAAACTGAGACACTACCGGCAAGGGGGCGTGTGCCGGCGCCCGCACCCCGGCCACCAGAACCGCCCCGGCAGCGAAGAAAGCGAGGAGCACGGCGACGCCCGCCTTCTGGCTCGCCGTCGCGGCCGTGACGATGGCGACGGACGTGGGGGCGAAGAAGGAGGTGATCTTGCCGGAGAGGGCGAACAGGCCGAAGCACTCGGTGAGATTTTCCGCTGGCGCGAGACGCACGAGCAGGGTGCGCGAGGCGGCCTGGAGTGGGCCTGCCACGGCGCCGATCAGCAGGCCGAGGCCGACATAGACCTTTTCCGGCAGCGTCCCGTAGAGACCGTCCCCCGGCGCCGTGGGCACGAGGCCGAAGAGGATCGAGTCCCGGCTGACCGAAAGCAGGCCGGCGCAGGCGACGAGCAGGGCGAGGAGCGCGCCGAGGATCACCGTGCGCGGCCCGAGCGCGTCGTCGAGCCAGCCGCCGGCAAGCGCTCCTGCCGTTCCCGCGAGGGTGAGTAGAATGCCGAAGATGCCGATCTCGATGGCGCCCCAGCCGAACGTGCCCGCGGCATAGATGCCGCCGAAGGCGAACAGGGCGACGAGCCCGTCGGCATACACCATGTTGGCGAGGAGAAACCGCGCCAGCACCGGCCTCGCCTTCAGACGCGGCAGCAGGGCGCGCATCTCGCCGAGCCCGGCACGCAAGGCTTCGCCCATGGGCATGGCCTGCGGCGCGTCCGGCACGAACAGGAACATGGGCAGGACAAGCACCGCGAACCACAGGGCGGTGAACGGCCCGCTGATGCGATCCCCCTCCCGCGTCGCCGCGTCCAGCCCGAGCGCCGGGGGCAGGCCGAGGAGGGTGAGGCCGGTCTCCGGGCTGGTGGAGAAGAAGGCGAGCATAAGGGCGAGGGAGACGAGGCCGCCGAAATAACCCGCCGCCCACCCGGCGCCCGAAAGCCGGCCGAGCCGCTCCGGTGGCACGAGGTGAGGCATGATGGCGTTGTTGAAGACGGTGGCGAACTCGACGCCGATGGTGCCGAGGGCGAAGGCGGCGAGAACCAGCGGGATCCGCGCGGTCTCGCCCGGCACCGCCAGCCACAGCAGGGCCGAGCCCGTCATCAGCATAAGTCCGAACACCGCGATCCACGGCTTGCGCCGGCCCGCCGCATCCGCCACCGCGCCGAGCAGTGGCGAGCACAGGGCGATGACGAGGCCGGCCGCGCCGGTGGCGAAGCCCCACAGGGCCTGCCCTTCGGCCGGCGTGGGCGCGACGGCGGAGGCGAAGTAGGGGGCGAAGATGAAGGTGGTGATGAGGGTGAAATAGGGCTGGCAGGCCGGATCGAACAGGATCCAGCCGATGACGGCCCGGCGCGGGACCAAGGGGTGCGGCAAGGCGGTCGTCCGTGGGACTGGGTTCGGGTGCGATTCGCTCGCCCAGCATGGCAGTCCCGGCGGCTCTAAGAAACCGTCGGGCTTAGCGCTACGCGGAGTTCCCTGCGCGCGTACGCGGTCTAGCGCCATCCCTTGAAGGCGAGGGCAGCGAGCGAGGCCTCCTCGTTCTCGGGGAAGGGGAGGCGATGGCGATCATCCATGCGCTCGGCCTCGTCCAGCGCACGCTGGGCCACAAGGATGAGCCCGGCCATGTCCCGGCCCAACTCGGTGAGTGCATAGGCAAGGTGCGCGGCACCCCCGGAGAGACGTTCTCGGCGCACCATGTAACCGCGCTCCAGCTCCAGCAGGGTGCCGAGGAGCCGGCCCGGCGGGACGAATCGGCCAAAGCTTCGCTGCACTTCGCGGAATGTGAGCGGCGCGTGGGTCAGCGCGAGGATGGCTTTGATCTTCCAGATCTCGGAAGGAGACTCGGCGACAGCACCTTCGGCCCCATCGGCACTCATCACTATGCTACGGCGCACAGGCGGTGACAGCATCGGCTTCCTCGCGGCCTCGCCCAGCCCCCATGCGGAGCTTTAGCGCGACCATATACCGAGAGAATCGCCACCCAGATACCTTGATTTAGGTCATATTTATTTCTTCAACGCGTCTTCATTCCGGCAAGTCAGGCATCGGCTCTGCGTCGTCAGGCACAACGCGCTCCACCAGCATCGCCACCGCCGAGGCCAGCAAGACCGCAGTGCCCGCCGGCTCGGCCGAGAAGAAATCCTGCTTTACCGTGTTGCCGTCCGCATCGTCGAAGGCGGAGGTCGCGGCGCGGATGGAGACGGCCTCGGTGACGAGGAAGCCGTCCTTGACCAGATCGCGCGCGATCGCCCGGGGCGCGCGCTTGTCGCGCACATGCAGCGGCACACCGTCCGCCACCTCGTCGCGCAAGGTCACAGCGTAGATGTACATGGCGCTTTCCTTTCGGCTTGCCGCGTGGGTTGAAAACGCACGCACTTGCCCGGCGTTCCGATGGATCGCAACGCCGCGCTGAAGCGTTGTGCACCGAGCCTCCTCCCACCGGCGGGATCGGCGCGGCGAGGGACCAAAGGACATGTCGATGTTGCAACCGGGTGAACCATCGATTCACGGCCCCGTTCTTCCGGGTCGCGACCAATTCCTGACCTTCTTCGCCGCCATCGCCATCGTCACCGTGCTCTATGTCGGGCGCGAGGTCTTCGTACCCATCGCGGTGGCGATCCTCCTCTCCTTCGTGCTGGCTCCCGTCATCTTGGTGCTCCGCCGCATCCGCGTGCCGCGCACGCCCGCCGTGGTGGCGGTGGTGATCATCACCTTCGTCGGGCTCCTGGCGCTCGGTGGCGTTCTGGCGCTGCAGGTGACGGACCTCGTGTCCGAGCTGCCCAAGTACCGCCTCAACCTCACCGAGAAGATCCGCTCCATCAAGGAAGCGACGGGAGGCTCCGGGACCTTCGAGCGGACGATGGACATGCTCCAGGATCTCGGCCGCGAGATCGAGGCGCCGCAGGCCGGACAGGGGCTGGGCGAGGCCAACACGGATGGCAAGCCTGTCCCGGTGGAGATCCGTGAGCCGCCGCCGGGCACCCTCGGCACCCTGTCCGCCGTCATGTCGCCGCTGCTCCATCCGCTTGCGACCTTCGGCATCGTCTTCATCTTCGTGCTGTTCATCCTGCTGCAGCGGGAAGACCTCAGGAACCGCTTCGTCCGCCTTGCCGGCGCCCACGACATGCAGCGCACGACGGCGGCGCTGGATGATGCGGCGAGCCGGCTGTCGCGCTTCTTCCTCGCGCAGGTGGCGCTCAACGCCAGCTTCGGCACGGTGATCGGCCTCGGCCTGTGGATCATCGGCGTGCCGAGCCCGTTGCTGTGGGGCCTTGCCGCCGCGGTGCTGCGCTTCGTGCCTTATGTGGGTGCTGCCGTGGCTGCGGCCCTGCCGTTCGCTTTCGTGCTGGCCGTCGATCCGGGCTGGAGCATGGTGGCCGCCACGGCGGCCCTGTTCCTGGTGATCGAGCCGCTGGTGGGTCACGTCATCGAGCCCCTCATCTACGGTCGCTCCACTGGCCTCTCGCCGGTGGCGGTGATCGCCGCCGCCACCTTCTGGACGTGGCTGTGGGGACCCATCGGGCTGCTGCTGTCGACCCCGCTCACCCTGTGCCTCGTGGTGCTCGGCCGGCACGTGGAAAGCCTCGGCTTCCTCGACGTGGCGCTGGGCGACCGGCCGCCCCTCTCCGACAGCGAGCTGCTCTACCAGCGCCTCCTTGCCGCCGATCCGCTGGAGGCGGCTGCCACCGCGGAGGAATACCTGCGGCAGCACGACATCGATGCCTATTGCGACGAGGTGGTGCTGCCGGCGCTCCGTCTTGCCCAGCGGGACGCGGCGCGCGGCGCCCTGGATTCGGAACGACAGGGCAAGGTGAAGGAAACCATCGCCGCGCTGCTGGAGCATCTGCCCGAGGGCGAGGAGGAGATGCCGCAATCGGAGGCGCCGCCCATCGTCGTGCTCTCCGCCCGCTCGGCGCTGGACGAGGCGGCGGCGCTGGTGCTGGCCCATCGCCTGCGCGAGGGCGGCATTCCGGCGGACACCCGCCCCGCCGCGGGCATGTTCGCACCGCTGGAGGAATCGGCGGAGGTGGTGGTGCTGTCCTATCTCTCGCCAGCGACCCCGGCCCACCGGCGCTACACCATCCGCCGCCTGAACCGCAACGCCGGGCAGCATCGGGTCATCGTTGCCGACTGGATGGCGGAAGGCACCGCCACCCAGCTGCAGGGAGAGTCCGCCGCGGTGTCCTCGGTGGCGGCTGCGGTGGAGAGCATCTGCGCCCCGGTCCCGGTGCCGGCGACCCCCGAGCCACGCCGTCTCGGCGCGGCCTGACGCGAAGCGGCGGCACGAGGCCGCCGCGCTCCGGTCTGCTCACGCCCGGACGAGATCGCCCAAAAGGCTCGCCGCCAGGGTGAGCTTGGAGAGGCTGAGGCCCGAGGCGGCGATGTCGCGCACGGTTCGCCGCATGCGCTCCACCTCCTCGCGCCGGCCGGCGACGAAGGCGTCCACCGCCGCCTCCCCGTTGGCGCCGTCGGCCAGCATCAGCTCGGTGATCCGGCGCAGGAAGGTTTCCAGCTGCGCCAGCGAGCGGTCGAGGGCGAGGCGGTCGTAATAGTCCGGCGCGACGATGCTGCGTGCCTGCGCCACCAGATCGTCGATGGCGAAATAGCGTCCGGCGGCGAAGAAGGTGCTCGCCGCGCTGGGAATGGCCCGCCCGGTGGTCTCGGCGAGCAGCGCGATGTCCGAGGCCGCGGCCAGCGCCGGCATTGAGGCGATGGCACGGGCGAGCTCCTCCGGCACCTTCTGGGCGACAAGGTCGGCCACCCGGCCCGCACGGTCGCGGCGCCATACCTCCGGCAGGCTTTCCTCCAGCACAGCTGCCACGGCGGCGATGCCGCTTCGATAGCGCTCCACCACGCCAGCGATGCCGTCGGCGAAGGAGACGTTGCCGAGGAACCAGATGGTGCGTCCCACCACGAGCTCCTGCACCGCCGCATAGAGCTGAAGCTGGACCTTGCCGTCCATCTTGTTGTCCAGCGCGTCGATGGCGGCGTTCAGCGCGGGCAGGTGGTAGCTGTCGCGCACCGCGGCGAAGGCGCGGGCGATGGAGGCTGCATCCGCGCCGGTCTGGTCGGAGATGCGCGCCATGGCCGAGGGGCCGCCCTGGTTGACGATGGCGTTGGCGAGCCCGGTGGCGATGATCTCCCGGCTGAGGCGGTGGGTCTCGATGGCGTGCGGATAGCGCGCCTGGATCTCGCGCGGGAAATAGTTCACCAGCTCGCCGGAGAGATACGCGTCGTCGGGCACGGATGAGGCGACGAGGTCGGCGTTGAGGGCGAGCTTGGCATAGGCCAGCAGCACCGCCAGTTCCGGCCGGGTGAGGTGCTCCCCGCGGGAGCGGCGGTCGGCGATCTCGGCGTCGGAGGGCAGGAACTCCACTTGCCGGTCCAGCTCGCCGCGGGTCTCCAGCATCTGCATGAGCCGCTGCTGGAAGGCGAGGTCGTCAGCACCCTTCATCTCGGCAAGGGAGAGGGCGAGGGTCTGGGCATAGTTGTTGGTGAGGACGAGCCGGCCCACCTCGTCGGTCATCTGGCGCAGCAGGCTCACCCGGTCGGCCGCGGTGAGGTCACCGCTCTCCAGTGGCTTGGCGAGCGCGATCTTGATGTTCACCTCCACGTCGGAGGTGTTCACGCCGGCGGAATTGTCGATGGCGTCCGTGTTGAGCTTGACGCCGCGCCGCGCCGCCTCGATGCGCCCGCGCTGGGTCATGCCGAGGTTGGCGCCCTCGCCGATCACCTTGGCGTTCAAATCAGCCGCAGCGATGCGCACCGCATCGTTGGCGCGATCGCCGGCCTGGGCGTCGGTCTCGGTGGAGGCCCGCACATAAGTGCCGATGCCGCCGAAGAACAGCAGGTCCACCGGGGCCTTGAGTACGGCGTTGATGAGCTCGGCCGGGGTGGCGCTGGCCTTCGGGAACCGCAACAGGGCGCGCACCTCCTCCGAGAGGTCGATGCTCTTGGCGCTGCGCGGGAAGACGCCGCCGCCCTTGGAGATCAGCGACGGGTCGTAGTCGGCCCACGACGAGCGGGGGAGGTCGAACAGCCGGCGGCGCTCGGCGAAGGAGGAGGCGGGATCGGGATCGGGATCGAGGAAGACGTGGCGGTGGTCGAACGCCGCCACCAGCTTCAGGGCCGGCGACAGCAGCATGCCGTTGCCGAACACGTCGCCCGACATGTCGCCGACACCCGCCACCGTCACGGGCGTGACCTGGATGTCGACGTTCATCTCGCGGAAATGCCGCTTCACCGCCTCCCAGGCGCCGCGGGCGGTGATGCCCATGGCCTTGTGGTCGTAGCCCACGGAGCCGCCGGAGGCGAAGGCGTCGTCGAGCCAGAAGCCATGGCGGGCGGAGATGGCGTTGGCGGTGTCGGAGAAGGTGGCCGTGCCCTTGTCGGCCGCGACCACCAGATAGGGATCGTCCCCGTCGAGGCGCACCGTGTCGGCCGGGGGCACCAGGGCGCCGCCCTTCAGATTGTCGGTGAGATCGAGCAAAGCGGAGACGAAGATCTCGTAGGCCGCGGTGCCCTCCGCCATCACCGCCTCACGGCTGCCGCCGGCGGGCAGATGCTTGGGCACGAAGCCGCCCTTGGCGCCCACCGGCACGATCACAGCATTCTTGACCTGCTGCGCCTTCACCAGGCCCAGCACCTCGGTGCGGAAATCCTGCGGCCGGTCGGACCAGCGCAGCCCGCCGCGGGCGACCTTGCCGAATCGCAGGTGCACGCCCTCCACGCGGGGCGAATAGACGAACACCTCATAGAGCGGGCGGGGCAGAGGCAGGCCCTCCACCTTCGCGCTCTCGAACTTGATGGCGATGGCCTCCTTGTCTCGGCCGTAGGGGCCGGACTGGTAGAAGGTGGTGCGCAGCGCTGCGTCCACGAGGTTCACGAAGCGGCGCAGGATGCGGTCCTCGTCGAGGCTGGAGACGGCGGCCAGCGCGGCGTCGATATCCGAGCGCAGCGGCGCCTCGCGGGCGGCCCGGGCCTCTGCCGCGTGATCGAGGGCGGGGTCGAAGCGGGCGTGGAACAGGCGCACCACGCCGCAGGCGAGGGCGTGGTGGGCGTTGAGCGTCTGCCAGATGTAGTCCTGCGAGAAGGGGATTCCGGCCTGGCGCAGGTAGCGGCCCAGCGCCCGCACCAGAGCCGCCTCACGGAAAGTGAGGCCGGCGTCGAGCACCAAGGCATTGTAGCCGTCGTTTTCCGCCGCGCCGCGCAGGACGGCGTTCAGGCAGTCCTCCAGCCGCACCGCCGAGCCCTCCACCGAGATGGTGCCCCCGTCGGCGCGCTCCAGCGTCATGTCGTGCACCCAGCAGCGCTCGACGGAGCCTTCGGGGGCGACGCGGTAGGTGCGCTCGTTGATGGCCTTCAGGCCCATGTTTTCCAGCATGGGCACGCGGGTGGAGAGGGGCAGGGGCGCGCCGTAGGAGATGAGCTTGAGCGCGATGCGCTTCGCATCGTCGCCGGCCCGGCGGTAGAAGTCGAGGGCCACCGGCCGCTCGGGCGAGAGGCGCTCCATCCGCTCGATATCGGCAAGCGCGGTGGGCACGTCGTAGGCCGCCATGTAGGCCGGGTCGAAGGCGCCGCCGTATCGCGCGACAAGGCGCGCCGCATCGGCGGTGTGGATGCCGGGGATCGTGCCGACGGCGGCCGTGAGGCGATCGCCCCAGGTGAGGATGGCGTCGGCCACCGTACGCTCCAGCGACGGGCGATCCACCGCCGGGATGCGGCCTTCGGTGCGGCCGATGATGTAATGCACCCGCGTCAGCGGCAGACCGGCGACGAAGGCCTGCTCCATGGCGGAGACCCGCCCGTCATAGGCCTGGGCGAGAATCTCGCCGATGCGGTCGCGCACCTGCGCGTCGAAGCGCTCGCGCGGCAGGAAGGCCAGCACCGCGACGAAGCGGTCGAACCGGTCCGGGCGGGTGAGCACCTTCAGGCGGGGACGGTCGTAGAGGGACAGGATTTCGCGAGCGTGGGCCAGCAGCACGCCGTCGTCGATCTGGAAGAGGTCGTCGCGCGGGTAGGTCTCGAGCACCGTCTCCAGCGCCCGGGCCGAATGGCTCTGCGGCTCGACCCCCGCCCCGGCCACCACCGAGGCGGCCTTCAGGCGCAGATAGGGAATCTCGCGCAGGGAATGGGTGTAGGCGGTGGAGGCGAACAGGCCGATGAGGCGCACCTCGCCGGTGAGACGGCCTTTCTCGTCGTGCACCTTGATGCCCACGTAATCCATCACGTCGCGCCGGTGCACCCGCGAGCGCAGGCTGGCCTTGGTGAACAGCAGCGGGGCCGGGCCGTCCAGGAAGGCGCGGATTTCCGGCGTGGTCACCACCGGCGTATCGCCGAGCCTGAGCTCGTGCACGCCGGGATCGCGCAGGATCCCGAGGCCGCTGTTGGCCTCCGCCTTCAGCCCGTCCTCGGTCAGCTCGTAATGTCTGAGGCCGATGAAGATGAAATTGTCCTCGCCCAGCCATTCGAGAACGTCGGCAGCCTCCTCCTGCGCTGCGGGATCGTAGGGGCGCTTCTCCCGCCGATAGCCCTTGGAGAGGCTGCGCACCTGCTTGCGCATGGCGGAGAAGTCTTCATTGGCCGCCCGCACATCGGCGAGGGTCCGCTCCAGCGCGGCCTTGAGCTTGGCGCCCTCCGCCGGATCGATGGCGGCCACGTGGATGTGGATAAGGCTCTCGCGGTTCTCCGCCGAGAGCGCGCCACCGCGGCCGGGCGCCTCGAGGCCAACCACCCGCCCGGCGTCGCGCTCCACGTGCAGGATGGGATGGGCGGCGAGCTTCAGCTCCAGACCACGGTCGGACAACTCCCCGGCGATGGAATCGAACAGGAAGGCCATGTCGTCGTTCACCGCCTCGATGACGGTGACGGGCGGTCCGCTCAGCTCGGGATTGAACACCCGCACGCTCGGCTCGCCGGCCACGCGGCTCGCCACATGGGTCCAGGCGGCGCGCAGCAGCACGGCGAGGCAGGCCGGGGTGAGGGGCGCCAGATCCTCCGGCGCCACGGCGGCGAGGAAGGTGTCGGCGAAGCCCGCAGGCAGAGGAGGCACGTCGCCTGCAAGCAGGTCCCGGAGGCGGTCGCGGCGAGATGCGTCGTCGGGGCGTTCGGCGCCGGCTTGAAATCCCATGACGTTCATGGCCTTTCCTCTGTGGTGCGGGCGTCGGGTCCGGCAGGGAGCATCGCCGGAGGCGGGCTTCGGAAGGTTTGGCCCCGGGCGGCGACGCGAGAATGACGAGGCGACCCCATGGCATCGAAAGTGAAGGCACCGTTGGGCGCGGAAAAGGGCAAAAGCGCGATTGGCGCAAATAGAGGCAGGCCCGAAACTGAGGCGCCGCCGGCTGTCGCGGTCACCCCCGCGGATAAGCCGTCTGCCCGGCGCGCCAGGACCACCTCCAAGGCCGACACCCGGCCCGCCAAGGCGGCGCCGACGACATCCGCGAAGGCCGCCGCGAAGCCCACAGCGCCCGCGAGCCGCAAGACGACGGGCAAGGCCAACCAAGCGCAGGCGAATGGAGCAGGCGCCGCCGCGGTCCCGGTCGCCGCGGAGCGGGTGCGGGACGATCTCCCCGCCATCGCGCTGGACCTGCAGCCGGCGGAACTCGATCCGGCGAACCGCGCCTATTTCGACAAGTGCCTGGAGAAGATCGGCTTCGTGCCCAACGTGCTGCAGGCCTACAGTTTCGACATGGCGAAGCTCACCGCCTTCGCCGCCATGTACAACGATCTGATGCTGGCGCCCTCGGGCCTCTCCAAGCTGGAACGGGAGATGATCGCCGTCGTCGTCTCCAGCATCAACCGCTGCTATTACTGCCTCACGGCCCATGGCGCGGCGGTGCGCCAGCTTTCGGGCGATCCGATTCTTGGCGAGCAGATGGTGATGAACTATCGCGCCGCCCGCCTCGACCCGCGTCGCCGCGCCATGCTCGACTTCGCCGCCAAGCTCACGGAACGGCCGAACGAGATCGAGGAGGAGGACCGTGCCGCCCTCGCCGCCGTCGGCTTCTCGCCGCGCGACGTGTGGGACATCGGCGCGGTGGTGGGGTTCTTCAACATGTCGAACCGCATCGCCTCGGCCACCGACATGCGGCCTAACGAGGCTTATCACGCCCAGGCGCGAACCCCGAAGACCTGAACCGGGTTCGCCTCAGGCCGGTCCAAGATATATCTCAGTGGATATATCTTTTGGCAAGGACGAGCCGATGCTGGGTGGAGCACTGCGTCGAGTTGGGCGTCGGGACGGGGGAGGGCAGCGCGTGCGGATTGCGAACGGGCGGCATGGTCGCTGGAAGAAGCACGCGCCCGCCTGACGGCGCCGGACGTGGCGCCGGTGGACGGGGATGCCACCCTTGCCCTTCCGCTCACCACCGCCGTGGCGCTCCGCCTCACAGCGGGAGACGCCGTGGACCTGCCCCATCCTCCCACCCGCCCCGGTGGGGCGGCGCAGGCGGCGTTCCTGCGCCTTGTGGTGCCGGAGCCCCAAGGCGTGTGGCAGATCACGGTCGCGGCACCCGCCTGGATCGATGTGTTCGTGGTGGGGAATGCCCTTGCGCCGCTCGCTTTCTCCGGCGTTTGCGCCTGTCCTGGCGTGCGCAAGAGTCTGAGGTTCCGCCTTCCGGCGGGCGGGGTCGTGCTGGAAATCTCCCACGCCTCACGCGATCGCCTCGCCCTTGTTATCGAGCGCGTCGCGCGTTGAGCCGGCCGGCGCCGTCTCAACCTCCCGACGAACATGATGGAAATGCCGCACGGAACCCGTGTGGACGGCACAGAAGAACGGTAAGATCGAGCTAGACATCTGTCGGTGACACGGTCTATTGACGCGGCCACGGCGCGGCATGCTAGCTTGCGCCGCAAGATCAAGCGCACCGCCAAAGGTGCCTATCCTGAGGACATCGGCTGAAGCGCCATTCAGGCGTCGTGCGGCCGGGAACAGCGAGGGCGCCATACGATCATGGACACTGTCTCAGACGTGCCCTACATCGTTGAAGCATCGGGTCTTACCAAGGAATTCAAAGGATTCGCTGCGGTCAAGAACGTTGACCTCAAGATCCGGCGGCACACCATTCATGCTCTGATCGGGCCGAATGGTGCGGGAAAGACCACCTGCTTCAATCTCATCACCAAGTTTCTCGAGCCCACGCGCGGCACTATCCGCCTCAACGGGCGCGATATCACGCGCACGCCGCCCGCCGACGTGGCGCGGCTCGGCATGGTGCGCTCGTTCCAGATCTCGGCGACCTTCCCCCACCTGACGGTGCTGGAGAACGTGCGCATCGCGCTGCAGCGCCCGATCGGCAATTCCTTCCATTTCTGGCAGTCGGAGAAGAGCCTCGACGCGCTCAACGACCGCGCCATGGAGCTGATCGCCGACGTGGACCTCACCCAGTACGCCGGCAATCTGGCGGTGGAGCTGCCCTACGGCCGCAAGCGCGCGCTGGAGATCGCCACCACCCTCGCCCTCGAGCCGGAAATGCTGCTGCTGGACGAGCCGACCTCCGGCATGGGCCGCGAGGACATCGCCCGCACCGCCGATCTCATCCGGCGCGTGTCGGCGAACCGCACCATCCTGATGGTGGAACACAATCTTTCCGTGGTGGCCAACCTCTCCGACCGGATCACCGTGCTGGCGCGCGGCGAGATCCTCACCGAGGGGCCCTATGCGGAAGTCTCGAAGAACCCGCAGGTGATCGAGGCATATATGGGCACCGGTGGAGCGCATTGAGATGGCCGCGAACGGAACGCCGCTGCTTTCGGTGAAGGACCTGCACGGCCACTATGGCGAGAGCCATGTGCTGCACGGCATGACCTTCGACGTGCACCCCGGCGAGGTGGTGACGCTGCTCGGCCGCAACGGCGCCGGCAAGACCACCACCATGCGCGCCATCATGGGCCTGCTGCGCAAGCGCACCGGCTCCATCACCTATCAGGGCACCGAGACGGTCGGTCTGGCGCCAAACAAGATCGCCCGCCTCGGCATCGCCATCTGCCCCGAGGAGCGCGGTATCTTCGCCTCGCTCTCCGTTCGCGAAAACCTCCTGCTTCCGCCGGTGGTTCTGCCGGGCGGGCTGACCGTGGACGAGGTGCACGAGCTGTTCCCGCGCTTGGAGGAGCGTCGCAACAGCCAGGGCACCAAGCTCTCGGGCGGCGAGCAGCAGATGCTGGCCATCGCCCGCATCCTGCGCACCGGTGCCAAGCTGCTGCTGCTGGACGAACCGTCCGAAGGCCTTGCGCCGGTGATCGTCCAGCACATCGGCGAGATCATCCGGAACCTCAAGAAGAAGGGGTTTACGGTTCTCCTGGTGGAGCAGAATTTCCACTTCGCCTCCACCGTCGCCGACCGCCACTACGTGGTGGAGCACGGCCGCGTGGTGGACATGGTGGAAAATGACAAGATCGCGGAAAACGCGGCTCGTCTCGAAGCGTTCCTCGGCGTCTGAGGCCGGGTTCCTGACAGAGAATGCCGGCGGATCAGCCGGAGGGAGGACATATCATGCGTCTTGCAGCCATTTTCCTGGCCGCCAGCAGCCTCATCGGCGCCGGCGCCGCTCACGCCCAGGTGCCGGTCAAGATCGGCGTGCTCAATGACCAGTCGAGCCTGTATGCCGATCTCGGCGGCCAGGGCTCCGTGTGGGCCGCCAAGAAGGCGGTCGAGGATTTCGGCGCCGCCGCCAAGGGCCTGAAGGTGGACGTGATCTTCGCCGACCACCAGAACAAGGCCGACGTGGGCACCTCGGTTGCCCGCCAGTGGTATGACGTGGACGGCGTGGACGTGATCGTCGACACCCCCAATTCCGGCGTCGCCCTCGCGGTGAACACCGTGACCAAGGAAAAGAACAAGGTCTTCATCAATTCCGGCGCGGCCACCTCCGACCTCACCGGCAAAGCCTGCACGCCGAACACCGTCCACTGGACCTACGACACCTGGGCGCTCGCCAACGGCACCGGCAAGGCCATCGTGAAGACCGGCGGCGATACCTGGTTCTTCCTGACCGCCGACTACGCCTTCGGCCATGCGCTCGAGCGCGACACCTCCGAGGTGGTGAAGACCAACGGCGGCAAGGTGGTGGGCCAGGTCCGCGTGCCGCTCAACAACGCCGACTTCTCTTCCTTCCTGCTGCAGGCGCAGTCCTCCAAGGCCAAGATCATCGGCCTTGCCAACGCCGGCGGCGACACGATCAACTCCATCAAGCAGGCGTCGGAATACGGCATCGTGGACGGCGGCCAGAAGCTTGCCGGCCTGCTGATCTTCCTCACCGACATCCACTCGCTCGGCCTGAAGGTGTCGCAGGGCCTGAACCTGACCTCCGCCTGGTACTGGGACCAGACCGACGCCAACCGCAAGTTCGCCGACGCCTTCGCGGCGGCCAACGGCGGCAAGCGCCCGACCATGGTGCAGGCCGGCGTCTATTCCGGCGTCACCCATTATCTGAAGGCGGTGGAAGCCCTGAAGTCGGCCAAGGACGGCGCCGCCGTGGTGGCCAAGATGAAGGAAATCCCCACCGACGACCCGCTGTTCGGCAAGGGCGAGGTGCGGGCCGACGGCCGCCACATCCACCCCATGTACCTGTTCGAGGTGAAGAAGCCGTCGGAGTCCAAGGGCCCCTACGACTACTACACCCTCAAGGCCACCATCCCGGCCAACGAGGCGTTCCGCCCCATCGGCGAGGGGGACTGCCCCCTCGTGAAGAAGGGCTGATCCTTCATTGCGGGCGGGTCGGTCTTCAGGGCCGGCCCGCTTCCTCCTGACGAGACGGATCTTCGATGTTCGAGCTTCTCGGCATTCCACCGCAGGCCCTGTTCGGGCAGTTGCTTCTGGGCCTGATCAACGGCGCTTTCTACGCCATGCTGAGCCTCGGGCTCGCGGTGATCTTCGGCCTTCTGAACGTCATCAACTTCACCCACGGCGCCCAGTACATGATGGGCGCCTTTGGGGCGTGGATGCTGCTGAACTACGCCGGCATCCCCTTCTGGGGCGCGCTGGTGCTGTCGCCCATCATCGTCGCCATCATCGGCATGGCGATCGAGAGGACGCTGCTCAAACGATTGTACCATCTCGACCATCTGTACGGCCTGCTGCTCACATTCGGTCTTGCCCTCATCATCGAAGGGCTGTTCCGCCGGCAGTACGGCTCCTCGGGCCTGCCCTACAACAATCCCCTGCCGGGCGGCACCAACCTCGGCTTCATGTTCCTGCCCAACTACCGCGCCTTCGTGGTGGTCGCCTCCCTCGTGGTCTGCCTCGCCACCTGGTTCGTCATCGAGCGCACCAAGCTCGGCTCCTATCTGCGCGCCGCCACCGAGCGGCCGGACCTGGTGCAGGCCTTCGGCATCGACGTGCCACGCATGATCACGCTCACCTACGGCTTCGGTGTCGGCCTTGCCGCGCTCGCCGGCGTGCTGGCTGCCCCGGCCTATCAGGTCAGCCCCACCATGGGCTCCAACCTCATCATCGTGGTGTTCGCGGTGGTGGTGATCGGCGGCATGGGCTCCATCATGGGGGCGATCCTCACCGGCTTCGGCCTCGGCGTCATCGAGGGCCTCACCAAGGTGTTCTATCCCGAGGCCTCGTCCACCGTCATTTTCGTCATCATGGCCCTGGTGCTCATGGTGAAGCCCGCCGGCCTGTTCGGCACCGCGAAGTGAGGCCGCAGCGATGAGCACCACGACCCATCCCGCCGCCGCGCCCGCCGCAGCCGGAGCCGGCACCGCCAGCGTCATGATCTTCGGCGTCGTCGCCTTGGCGGTGCTGCTGGTGGCGCCGTTCGGCGTCTATCCCGTGTTCCTGATGAAGGTGATGTGCTTCGCGCTGTTCGCGTGCGCCTTCAATCTGCTGCTCGGCTACACCGGCCTTTTGTCCTTCGGCCACGCCATGTTCTTCGGCGGCTCGGCCTATATCTGCGCCCACACCATCAAGGTACTGGGCTTCACGCCCGAGGTGGGCATCCTCGCCGGCGTGGTCTTCGCCGCGCTGCTCGGCCTCCTCTCCGGCCTGCTGGCGATCAAGCGGCAGGGCATCTACTTCGCCATGGTGACGCTGGCGCTGGCGCAGATGTTCTTCTTCTTCTGCCTCCAGGCGAAGTTCACCGGCGGCGAGGACGGTCTGCAGGCGGTGCCCCGGCGCCCGCTGTTCGGCGTCATCGACATCAGCCAGGACATCCACCTGTATTATCTGGTGCTGGCGATCTTCGTGTTCGGCTTCCTCGTCATCTACCGCACCATCTATTCGCCCTTCGGGCAGGTGCTGAAGGCGATCCGCGAGAACGAGCCGCGCGCCATCTCGCTGGGCTACCGGGTCAACCAATACAAGCTGCTGGCCTTCGTGCTCTCGGCTGCGCTCGCTGGCCTTGCCGGCTCCACCAAGGTGCTGGTGTTCCAGCTGGCGTCTCTCACCGACGTGGCCTGGCAGATGTCGGGCGAGGTGGTGCTGATGACGCTGGTGGGTGGCATGGGCACGATCCTCGGCCCGGTGGTCGGCGCGGCGGTGATCGTCACCATGCAGAACTATCTGGCCGGCCTCGGCGAGTGGGTGCTGGTGATCCAGGGCGTGATCTTCGTGCTCGCCGTCTCCCTCTTCCGCCGCGGCTTCGTCGGCGAGATCATCGCCATCGTCCAGCAGATGAAGGCGAAGAAGGCCAACAGCTGAGCCGCGCTTGCGGCCTGCGTTTTCCCGTCAGCCGAATGGCCTGACGGGCCTGAGATCCTCCCACCCCGCGGGCGCTGGTCGGCCGCGGGGTTTTTCATGGGGCAAGGCCGCTGGGGCAAGACGGCTGAGGCCAGAGCGGCTGGGTGCAAGGCCATCGATGTCCGCGTTCTCGATCGCCGGGTCCGGGCGCGCAGCGTCCCTTAGCGCTGGCGGATTGCGTCTAGGCCGATCACGGTCAGCCCCGCCGCCAGTCCCCAGAGCGGCGCCCCAAGGCCCAGCGCGCTGATGCCCGACGCGGTGGTGGCGAAGGCGACCACGGCGGCCACCCGATCGCGGTCCTGCGCCACCGCCGCCGTCAGCGCCCCCGCCAGGGGAGAGATCAACGCCAGCCCGGCGACGGAGGCGATCAGCGCCGGCGGCAAGGCGGCGAAGACCGCCACCAGGGAGGTGCCGGCCGCCGCCAGCAGCAGGTACATCACCGCATAGGGCATACCGGTCTTCCAGCGCTCGGCGGGGTCCGGATGGGTGTCGGGGCCCGTGCACAAGGCGGCGGTGATGGCGGCGGCGTTGGTGGTGTGGGTGCAGAAGGGGGCGCTCACCACGGATGCGATACCGGTGGCGGCGAGGATAGAGCGCACCGGCGGCGCATAGCCCGACGCCCGCAGCACGGCGATGCCGGGCAGGTTCTGCGACGCCATGGTGACGAGGAAAAGCGGCACGCCGAGCCCCAGCATGACCTGGGTATCGAAGCTCGGCATGACGAAGGCCAGCGCCGACAGCTCCGGCGCCGGCATGGCGCCAACCCGCCCGAGGGCAAGAGCGTCGATGGTGCCCGCGGCGAGGGCGGCGGGAACCGCCCATTTTGGCGCCAGCAGGCGCATGGCGAAATAGGCGACGATCACCGGCAGCGCCACCGCGGGGCTCGCCACCGCGTGCTCCGCCAGCGCCGTCACGAAGTGGAACAGCACGCCCGCCAGCATCGCCGCCGCCACCGCGACGGGAATGCGCGCCACCAGCGCCCCGAGCGGTTTCACCGCCGCACAGGCCACGACGAGCAGGCCGGCGACGATGAAGGCGCCGACCGCCCGGTCCATGCCGATGCCGGCGCCGAAACCCGCGATCAGTGCCGCCCCGGACGTGGACCATGCGGTGACGATGGGCATGCGGTGGCGGATCGACAGGAAGGCGCTGGTCGCAGCCACCGCGAGGCAACTGGCGGCAACCCAGGACGAGGCCTCCGCCGGGCTCGCGCCCACCGCCGTGGCGGCGGCCAGCACCACGGCCAGCGTTCCACCAAAGCCGATCAGCGATGCCATGACGGCCGAGATTACGACGGACACCGGCACCGCTTGCTCCTTCACGCCGTCGAGGCGTGCTCGTCACCGCACCATGGCGGCGCCCATGGGGACGCGCGCCGGCCACTCCGGTTCGACCGGATCGCGTCAGATCAGGGGGATTGGGCGGCCAGGACCGGGGCAAGGGCGGCCAAAGCCTGCCGCCGCGCCACGAGGCCGAGGGGCTCGGGCGACGCCACGTCGAGGGCGGTGAAGCGCACGAACACCGCCGTCCGCCCGTCCTTCTTGGCGAACCCGACGAACCAGCCGAACGGCCGGGAGCGGTCCAGGACGCCGTCGGCGAGGCGGGTGAAGCCGGAGCCGGTCTTGCCGAACACCAGCCAGCCGGCGGGCTGGGCATCAATAGCCATGATCTTCATGGTCTCGTGCACGGCTTCGGCCGAGACCGGCAACTCGCCCTTCAGCATGCGCCGCAGGAAGTCGATCTGCTCGCGCGGCGAGATCACGAGCGAGGAGGAGAGCCAGAAGCGCGCCCCCGGCTCGCTCTCGCCTTTCACCCCGCCCATGTTCTCGTTGCCGTAGGCGAAGCCCTTCAGGTAGCGCGCCATCCGTTCGCGGCCGAGGTCGCGGGCGAGAAGCTCCGAATACCACACGACGGAATTCTGCATCCAGGAGCGCGGGGTCTGCGGGCCGCGCGTCTCGGGCCGCTCCAGGTCCGCGCCATCCGGCGGGTTGAGCACCGGCTGGCTTTCGCTTTTCAGGAGGCCGGCATCGTATCCCATCAGGGCGAGCACCACCTTGAAGGTGGAGTTCGGCGGATGGCGTGCCGCGCACAGCCCCTGCTTGGCGAGCACCCGGCCGCTGTCGAGGTCGGTGACGACGAGGCAGTCCTCCGCCGCCCGCGTGGGGGTCGCGGCGAGCCCAGCCACGGCCAACCCAGCCAAAGCGACGACGCATGCGGACCGCAGCCGCGCGGACATCCCCATCAGGAGGCCTTGGCCGGCTTGTCCACAAGGCGCGGCGCGTAGGTGTGCTCCTTCGCGGGGAAGGTGCGGGCCCGCACCTCCTCGGCATAGGTCGCCACGGCCTTCTCGATGTCAGGACCGAGATTGGCGTACTTCTTGACGAACTTCGGCACCCGGTCGCCGAGACCCAGCATGTCTTCCAGCACCAGGATCTGGCCGTCGCAGGCCGGCGAGCCGCCGATGCCGATGGTGGGGCAGGACACCTCTTCGGTGATGCGCCGGGCGAGGGGCTCGGCAATGGCTTCCAGCACGATGGAGAAGGCACCGGCCTCCGCCACCGCGCGGGCGTCGTCGAGGATGATGGAGGCCTCGGCATCGTCGCGGCCGCGGGCCTTGAAGGAGCCCAGGGTATTGATCGCCTGCGGGGTGAGGCCGACATGCCCCATCACCGGCACGCCGCGATCCACCAGGAAGCGCACGGTCTCGGCCATGCGGCGGCCGCCCTCGAGCTTGACCGCGCCGGCGCCGGTCTCCTTCAGGATCCGGGCGGCGGTGTGGAAGGCCTCGGTGGGGCTCGCCTCGTAGCTGCCGAAGGGCAGGTCCACCACGATGAGCGCCCGCTTCGTGCCGCGCACCACGGCACGGCCGTGCACGATCATCATCTCCACCGTCACGGGAACGGTGGTCTCCAGCCCGTGCATCACCATGCCGAGGCTGTCGCCCACGAGGATCACGTCCACGTGGCGGTCGAGCAGGCGCGCGGTGTGGGCATGGTAGGAGGTAAGCGACACGATGGGATCGCCCCCCTTGCGCGCCTGGATTTCCGGCGCCGTCACGCGGCGGGCCTCGGCCTGAATGGACATGGCGTTTCCTCACTCTGCCGGGGCGATCCGCCGCCGAAGCGACGGTGCCCGTTGTCGATCTCAATTCGCCAGCACCCTCCCGAGGGCGCTCACATCACCGGCACGCCGACGACGTAGGGATGGAATAGGTAGGCGAGCGCAGCATAGAGCACCAGTCCCCCGCCCACCGCGAGCGCGTCGCCGGCCCAGTTGGCGGGTGCCACCGGCAAGGGGACGGCGCGCCGCTTCACCGATATGCGGTCGTAGACCGCCCATGCGAGCACGGCGCCGAAGAGCACGATGGAGGCTATGTCGCCGTTGGCGAGCAGGTGCGCCACCGCCCAGGTCTTCACACCCACCAGCATGGGATGCTTGAGCCAGGCCTTGATATGGCTCGGCACGTAGGCGGCGACGATGGCGATGCAGGCAAACAGCATCAGCAGCAGGGTGAAATGGCGCAGCGCCACCGGCGGATCCCAGACCACGGTGGGGCCCGACGCCCGCCACAGGGCGAAGCCATAGGCGGTAAGCAGCAGACCGCTGGCGGCCAGCAGGGAATAGAAGCCCTTGTAGGGGCCTTCCCCCAATTGGGCGATGAGTGACGCCCGCAGGCCCCGCAAGCTCGTCACCACATGGATGCCGAGGAAGACCACAAGGCCGAACAGCATCATCACCATGGATTGATCTCCGCTAGGGGCGAGCCGTCCGCGAGCCCCAAGGCCCGCGGTCCCAACAGGGGCGCCGCCGGCGGGACATTAGTGGGGCGGAAGGCGGATTGGAACGGGTCCAGGTGCGGATGGGGCGGCGCTTGCGTGCGAGCGGCACCGTGGCAGTATGATTTCCGGTGGGGAAACAAGGATGAACGCCATGCCACAGGCGTCGATCGCGCGGCCGGCGGTGCCGGCCAGGCCGGGGTCCGTATCCGCGTCTTCGCGTCCCGAGGGTGGCGGCCGAGGCGTAATGCGCATCCGCGCTCTCGCGGCCCTGCGAGCCCTGGTCGTCGTCGGTGCAGCCGCGCTTTTCGGTGCCGGCGAGGCGGAAGCTGCGGCGGTGGTGGCGCGGATCGACTTGTCGGCGCAGAACATGACCGTGTCGGTCAACGGCATGCCGCACTATTCCTGGCCGATCTCCACCGCCCGGCGCGGCTACGTCACCCCGACGGGGACCTATCGGCCCCAGCGCATGTACCGCACCTATTATTCGCGCAAGTACGACAACTCCCCCATGCCATATTCCATCTTCTTCCGGGGCGGTTATGCCATCCACGGCAGCTACGCGGTGCGCCAGCTGGGCTCGCCGGCCTCCCACGGGTGCATCCGTCTCCATCCTTCCAATGCGGCGGCGTTGTATTCCCTGGTGCAGGCCTATGGGTCCGGCAACACGCTGATCGTCATCACCCGCTGAGCCGCCGCCCGGCGACGCAGGGCACCCATGCAGCGAATGCTTCGCAACAGGTCTTCTATTCGTCGTTCACTCATGGTATCGGCCACTGCCAACTCGTAGCGGGGTGCCAAGCCGTTCCGGCGCCTCACCCCGTTCCGGCCCCGATCCAGCGGTCTGCCTTCCGCGCCGCCACAAGGAGTTGGCCATGACGACCCCCAATGGGACCGCGCCCCAGACCGCCGATGCCGCCGCCGGCCGCTCGCCCTTCCGCGAGGCGCTGACCTTCGACGACGTGCTGCTTCAGCCCGGCGCCTCGGAGGTGATGCCCGGAGATGTCGAGGTGGCCACCCGGCTCACCAAGACGATCTCCCTCAACCTGCCCATCCTCTCCGCGGCCATGGACACCGTCACCGAATCGCGTCTCGCCATCGCCATGGCGCAGGCGGGCGGCATCGGCGTGATCCACCGCAACCTCTCGCCGGAGATGCAGGCGGAGCACGTGCGGCAGGTGAAGAAGTTCGAATCGGGGATGGTGGTGAATCCTGTCACCATCCATCCCGACGAGACCCTGGCCGACGCGCTGACGCTGATGAAGCGCTATTCCATCTCCGGCATCCCGGTGGTGGAGCGGGGCACCGGCGGCATCGCCGGCCGCCTCGTGGGCATCCTCACCAACCGTGATGTTCGCTTCGCCCGCAACCCCGGTCAGCGTGTCGCCGAGCTGATGACCAAGGATCGGCTCATCACCGTGCGCGAGGGCCAGGTGAACCAGGAGGAAGCCAAGCGCCTCCTGCATCAGTACCGCATCGAGAAGCTGCTGGTGGTGGACGAGAACGAGCGCTGCGTCGGCCTCATCACCGTCAAGGACATCGAGAAGGCGGTCGCCTATCCCCACGCGGCGAAGGATGAGCAGGGGCGCCTCAGGGTCGCCGCCGCGACGACCGTGGGCGAGGACGGCTTCGAGCGCACCGAGCGCCTCATCGACGCGGGAGTGGACCTTGTGGTGGTGGACACCGCCCACGGCCATTCCAAGAAGGTGCTGGACCAGGTCAGCCGCATCAAGCGCCTGTCCAACAAGACCCAGATCCTCGCCGGCAACGTCGCCACCGCCGAGGGCACTCGCGCCCTCATCGATGCGGGCGCCGATGCGGTGAAGGTCGGCATCGGCCCCGGCTCAATCTGCACCACCCGCATCGTCGCCGGTGTGGGCGTGCCGCAGCTGACCGCCGTGATGGATGCGGTGGAGGCGGCCTACTCCACGGGAACCCCGGTGGTGGCCGACGGCGGCATCAAATATTCCGGCGACCTCGCCAAGGCGCTGGCTGCGGGCGCGTCCGCCGCCATGGTGGGCTCCCTGCTCGCCGGAACGGACGAGAGCCCGGGCGAGGTCTTCCTCTACCAGGGCCGGTCCTACAAGTCGTACCGCGGCATGGGCTCGGTGGGCGCCATGGCGCGCGGCTCCGCCGACCGCTATTTCCAGGCCGAGGTGCGCGACACGCTGAAGCTCGTGCCGGAAGGCATCGAGGGGCAGGTGGCCTACAAGGGACCGGTCGGCGCCGTGCTCCACCAGCTCGCCGGCGGCCTGCGCGCCGCCATGGGCTATGTGGGCGGGCGCACGCTGGAGGAGTTCCGCGAGCGGGCGCGCTTCGTGCGCATCTCGTCCGCGGGCCTGCGGGAGAGCCACGTGCACGACGTGGTCATCACCCGCGAGAGCCCCAATTACCCCACCAGCGTCTGACGGTTTCCGACGACCGTGCGCGCTGGAATCGCAGCGCGCACGGCTTGTTAACAATCGGTAACAAAACGGGACTTCCCCAAGGAAATACCGTTAAGTAGCTTCGTCTTCGAGGGCGGCACAATGGTAAAGGTCAGGCGCGCTGAGCGCTGCCCCATTGCCGTGCCTTGGAGCCGCCGCTGCCATGTTCGCAATCACGCCCCGTGTCCACTTCGCCGTCGTCGGAGTGCAGAAGGCAGGCACGACAGCGCTTTTTCATTTCCTCTCCCAGCACCCGAAGATCGCCGTTCCTGATGTGAAGGAACTGCACTTCTTCGACGATGAAAGCCGGTGCTGGCGCCGGCCCGACTATCGGGATTATCTGCGCCGCTTTCCCAAGCATCGCGGCCGCATCCTCGGCGAGGCGACGCCCTCGTACATCTGGTGGCCGCAGGCGCTGGAGCGACTCCACGCCTACAATCCCGACGTCAAGGTGATCGCCGTTTTTCGGGACCCGGTCGAGCGCGCCCATGCGCACTGGCGCATGAGTCGCGCCTTGGGCAATGACGACCTGGATTTCTCCACCGCCATCCGCGCCGGCCGTCGCCGCCTTGACGGGATTGCGGCGATGGATGCCCGCCGGCGGTACTTTTCCTACGTGGAGCGCGGCTTCTATGGCGCGCAGGTTGAGCGGCTGCTCGGCATTTTTCCGCGCGAGCAGGTTCTGATGCTGCGCCAGGACGATCTCGCCAACGCGCACCACGCCACCCTCGGTCGGGTTTTCGATTTCCTCGGTGTGGAGCGCGTGCCGGTACAGCCGGGCCGCATTTTCGAAGGCAAGCCCGCGGCACCCGTGAGCGATGCCGATGCGATCTACCTCGCCGAAACCTACGCCGAGGACCTCGCAACCTTCACCCGGCACAGCCGGCTCGACGCCTCGTGCTGGACGGCGGCCGGAGCCATAGCCTCCGCCGGCAACACCGCCGCCGCACTGGCGAATTGATCGCGCCATCGGAACGAGAAGACGCCGCGGCCTCAGCTGCGGCGGTGCTCCTTGGGCGGGGTCACGTCAATCATGCCGGTTTCATCAGGCACGCCGCCATAAGGCGCGCCACCGGTCGGCCGGCCGGTGCGCAGGTCGAAAACCCGAACCGAGAACGGGCTGTTGCGCATGCCGGGCGCCTTGCCGGTAACGAGGGCATAGACCCCGCCGCCGATGACCAAAGCGGTGATGACGATGCCGGCCACCAGAATCAGGCCGCCGACAAGGGTGAAGAGCGCAAGGCCCACGAGACCCGCCACCACGAGGCCGGCGAGGCCGCCAAAAAGGTTCACGAGCTGTTTCATGGCTGAAAGAGTGACGGCAAATTCAGGCGGACTTGCGACGACCACCCCCGCAGGTCAATCAGCGCCTGCTGTGGGCCGCTCGACCGACGCCTAAAGCTGATCTCCATCACAGGCCTCGGCGGACGCGCCCAGGCTCAGTCATAGTGCTCCATCGCCGGCTCGCGACCGACCAGGCGGGCGAGCTGGCGCAGGCGGTTCTGCACCCGCTCGTTGGCGAGCGCCACCAGCGCCCGCGGCACCGCGAGCACGAGCTGGTCGCCGCGCACCGTTAGGGGCATGCGCGGCAGGATCGACGGCATGCCGGCGGACAGGATGTAGGCGACCCGCATGGCCGCCCCGAGAATGCGCGCACGGTCCAGCATGCCCGTGGTCACGAGCTCCAGGATGCGCGTGTCGCTCTCGTCGGCGCCGAGTCCGGCGTGCCGGAAATAGACCGACAGGGCGACATAGGCGCGGCCGGGGTGGTCGATGCCGGCGAACGCCGCATGGGCGATCATGTTGAGGCTCTGCTCGCCCCGATAGTCCGGGTGGGCACGCCAGCCCACATCGGCCAACAGGCACGCCGCCCGGCGCAGGCGCCGTTCGTCCTCGGCCTCTTCCAGCACCGGGGCGGAGGCGAAGAAGCCGTCGGTCCAGGCCACCAGTTCCTCGCCGTGGCGGGGCGCGCGCGAGCGCAGGACGTTCAGCTCGGCCGCGGCCAGCAGGAGCGGGTCACCGCTCTTTTCGGCCTCGGGCAGAAGCGAGTAGAGCAGCCCCTCGCGCACGCCGAGGGCCGAGATCACCACCTCGGACGGACGGCCTTGCCGCACGATGTTCTCGAGCACCAGCGCGCCATAGGCGAGGAGCGGCCGTCGGGCGTCGGAGATTACGTCGATATGGGCGAGCGCCTCCGTGTCGGCGCGGTGCACGATGCGGGTGAAGTCGAGCGCTTCGCGGGCCGGAATGACGTAGCCGTGCATCACGTGCAGCGGGTAGCCCTTGGTGAACATGTGCAGCCGCGCCAGCGCCCGCCAGGTGCCGCCCACCGCGTAGAAGGTGCGCCCGGCGAGCCCGTCCAGCACCGAGGCTTCGGGAATGGTGTCGCGGACGATCTTCTCCGCCTTGCGGGTGGAGCGCGAGGAGCGGTCCTGCAGGGCAAGGCCGCCGAGGGGCAGGGTGACACCGGTCCCGACGCTGGCGCCCTTCACGTCCACCAGTTCGAGGGAGCCGCCGCCGAGGTCGCCGACGATGCCGTCCGGCGCGTGCACGCCGGCTACGATGCCGGCGGCGGCAAGCTCCGCCTCGCGCTTGCCGGTGAGCAGCTCGATGGAGGTTCCGCAGATGGCCTCGCACTCGGCGATGAAGGCCGGGCCGTTCTCCGCGTCGCGCGCTGCGGCGGTGGCGAGGGCGTGCACCTCGCCCACCTCCATGGCGTCGCACAGGGCGCGGAAGCGGCGCAGCGCGGTGAAGGCGCGGTCCACCGCGTCCTGCGCCAGCCGACCGGTGGACAGAACCTCGCGGCCGAGCCCGCACAGTGCCTTCTCGTTGAAGATGGGGGTGAGCGCGCGGCTCAGGCCCTCATAGACCACGAGGCGGACCGAGTTGGACCCGATGTCGATGACTGCGACCGGTGCGCCGTGAATCAGCCGGCCGGGCGCGCGATGCAGCTCCTCGCCCGTCTCAACGGCGGACGAAGAGGCTGCGCGGCGAAGAATCTTTGAGAGACTTTCCACGGCCGGACAAGCTCGGATTGGTCATGAAATATTGATGGGCGTTGAACGGCTCCTCGCCCGGGGCCGGGACTATGCGTTCCGAGGAGCCATCCGGCAACACGCGCCAGCTCTGCTGGTTGTCGATGAGGTTCGCAACCATGATCTGGTCGAGCACCTGCTCGTGCACCGTGGGGTTGGTGATGGGGCACAGGGTTTCGACGCGGCGGTCGAGGTTGCGCGGCATCAAATCGGCGGACGAGATGTAGACGATGGCGCTCGGGCTCGGCAGGCCGTGCCCGCCACCGAAGCAGTAGATACGCGAGTGCTCCAGGAAGCGCCCGACGATGGACTTGACCCGGATGTTCTCCGAAAGGCCGGGGATGCCGGGCCGCAGGCAGCAGATGCCGCGGATGACGCAATCCACCTGCACGCCGGCGTTGCTGGCCTCGTAGAGCGCGTCGATGATCTCGGGGTCCACCAGCGAGTTGCACTTCAGCCAGATGGCGGCGGGCCGGCCGGAACGGGCGAACTCGATCTCGTCGGCGATGTGGCCGAGGAGACGCGGCTTGAGGCCGGTGGGCGACACCGCCATGGCGTCGAGCTCGCCGGGGGTCGCATAGCCGGTGATGAAGTTGAAGATGCGGGCCACGTCCTGGGCGATCACCGGATCGGCGGTGAAGAAGCTGAGGTCGGTGTAGATGCGCGCGGTGATGGGATGGTAGTTGCCGGTGCCCACATGGACGTAGGTGGCGAGCGAGGTCCCCTCCCGCCGCACCGCCATGGACAATTTGCCGTGGGTCTTCAGCTCGATGAAGCCGAACACCACCTGCACGCCGGCGCGTTCCAGGTCGCGTGCCCAGCGGATGTTGGCCTCCTCGTCGAAGCGGGCCTTGAGCTCCACCAGCGCGGTGACCGACTTGCCGGCCTCCGCGGCCTCGGCCAGCGCCTTCACGATGGGGCTGTCGGAGGAGGTGCGGTAGAGGGTCTGCTTGATGGCGACGACGTTGGGATCGCGGGCGGCCTGGCGCAGAAACTGAACCACCACGTCAAAGGATTCATAAGGGTGGTGAACCAGTATGTCCTTCTCGCGAATAGCGAGAAAGCAGTCTCCGCCGTGGTCGCGGATGCGTTCGGGAAATCGCGCGTTGTAGGACTGAAACTTGAGGTCCGGCCGGTCCACCGAGACCAGCTGCGAGAATTCGTTGAGGGCCAGCACGCCGCCGACCACGAAGATCTCGTCGTCGTTCACGCCCAGCTCGCGGGCGACGAAGTTGCGCAGTTCGTCCGGCATGGCGGCGTCCGCCTCCATGCGGATCACCTCCCCATAGCGGCGCTGCTTCAGCGCGGTCTCGAACAGGCGGACGAGGTCTTCCGCCTCCTCCTCGATTTCCAGATCGCTGTCGCGGATCACCCGGAACACGCCTTGGCCCTTCACCGCATAGCCGGGGAAGAGGCGGGAGATGAACAGGCCGATCATCTGCTCGAGCGTGATGAACCGCAGGGCGCCCGTGCCGAGGTCGGGCAGGCGGATGAAGCGTTCCACCTTGGCTGGGATGCGGATGAGCGCGTTCATCCCTCGGCCGTCCGACTGGCGCACCAGCTGGAGCGCGAGGGAGAAGCCCAGGTTGGGGATGAAGGGGAAGGGGTGCGCCGGGTCGATGGCGAGCGGGGTCAGGACCGGGAAGACGTAGTTGAGGAAGTGCCGCTCCAGCAGCGCCAGGTCGTCGCCGGAGGCGTCCGCCCCGTCCACCAGGACGATGCCCACGCCGGCAAGGTCGCGCCTCAGCTCCAGCCACCGGGCCTGCTGGTCGGAAATGAGCTGGGCCGCGGTGGTAAGGATGGTGGCAAGCTGTTCGCTGGGGGTCAGTCCGTCGGGGCTCGGCGTCTGCACGCCCTCGCGGATCTGCTCTTTCAGGCCGGCGACTCGGACCATGAAGAATTCGTCGAGGTTGTTGGCCGAGATGGAGAGGAAGCGCAGTTGCTCCAGCAGCGGGTGGTTGCGGTTCTCCGCCTCTTCCAGCACGCGCCGGTTGAAGTGCAGCCAGGAAATCTCGCGATTGATGAAGCGCTGCGGCGACTGCGCCAGAGCCTCCGCCACCCCGGCGACGCTGTCGTCCTCGGCCAGAGCTGCAGCCTCATTCATACCCATGATGCTCGGTCCCCCGCGCTTTTCGGCCGGACCATGGCCGCGTTAGATGACTACTCTATGACGCACGTCTGGGACGCAGGCGGGCGTTGTTTTTCAGCGCAGCGGGCATTGTCCGGACGCTCAATCTTCCTCGTCCTGGCTTGCCAGAGCCGGCTGTTCCTTGAGCACCTGCGCCGCCAGCGACCGCGTCACCGGTCGCCTTGCCGCCAAGGCCGCCTGGTCGAGGGCGTCGACCACGCGCTTGGCACCGGCCACCGAGCGCTGCATGCGCAGAAGCAGATATTGCACCGTTGGCTCGTCCACGGCGAGCTGCCGGTCGGCGAACAGCTTCACCAGCACGGCCGCAAGCAAGGCATCCCCAGCCGGGTCGATCTCGAACACCGGGACCGCCCGCAGGCGGGACGCGAGGTCCGCGGTGGCGAGGGCGAAGCCGGAGGGGGCGGTGCGTGCAGTCATCAGCAGATAGGCCTGCTGTTCGCGGGCGAGGTTCAGCAGGTGGAAGAGGGCGGCCTCGCTGAAGGTGCCGGCCGCAAGGTCCTCCAGCACCAGCGCGCCGGTGGAGAGCGCCTCCGGCACCCCCTCGCGCTCCAGCGCGCGGGCAGGGAGGGTGCGGGCACCGGAGCGCTCGGCGAAAATGGCGGCGAGGTGGCTCTTGCCCGCGCCCTCGGGGCCGACGAGGCAGACCACCCGGGCCGGCCAGTCAGGGAAGGCGTCGATGAGGGCGAGGGCGGCGGCGTTGCCGGGGGCTGCGAGGAAGTCCTCGCGGCGCAGCGCCGGCTGGTTCGGCAGATCGAGCGGCAGCTGGCGCGGGGGAGCGGCCATGGGTCAGCGGCTCTCCGGCGGTGACACTGTGTCGTCCGGCGGCCCCTGGTAGAGCGAGGACTGGAGATAGCGGGCAATGGCGAACCGCACCAGCACGCCCGCGACCGCCGTCAGCGGCACAGCCAGCAGCAGACCGACGAAGCCGAACAGATAGCCGAAAGCGAACAGGGCGAACATCAGCCACACCGGATGGACGCCGATGCTGTCGCCCACCAGCTTGGGCGACAGCACGTAGCCCTCGATGGTCTGGCCGGCGACGAAGATGGCGAGGACCGTTCCGATCATGCCCCAGTCCGGGAAGAACTGAACGATGGCGACGCCCATGGCCAGCACGAAGCCGGTCAGCGAGCCCACGTAGGGGATGAAGGTGATGACCCCGGAGACGATGCCGATAAGCAGGCCGAAATTAAGCCCCGCCATGGTGAGCGCCACGGCATAAAAGGTGCCCAGCAGCAGGCACACCATGGCCTGGCCGCGCACGAAGCCGGCGACGGCGGCGTCCATCGCCCGGGCAAGGCCGCGCACCACCGGCCGGTGCGGCACCGGCACCAGACTGTCCACGAAGGCGACCATGCTGTTCCAGTCGCACAGGATGTAGAAGACCACCACCGGCGTCACGACCAGCAGGGCGAACAGAGAGATCAGCGCCTGCCCGCCGGACCAGACCGACGACAGGAGGCCGAGGACGTGGCTGACGCCCTGGGTCATGAGGTCCGAAATGGAGCGCTGCATGTCCGGCAGTCGATCGCCGACGATCCCGCTCAGCCATTCCCGGTTTTCCTCCGTGAGGAGGCCCTGCAGGCGGGTGACGTAGGACGGCAGGCGCTGGATGAACTCGAACAGCTGGGACGACAGGATCGGCAAGGCGAGCAGGAAGAACAGCATCACCAGCAAAAGCATGATGCCGACCACCACCAGCGCCGACAGGGTGCGGGCGACGCCCAGGCGCTCGAGCCGCGCGACCACCGGATTGAGGAAGTAGGCGAGCACGATGCCGGCGACGAAGGGCAGAAGGATGCCGCCCAGCAGCCAGAGCACGACCGCTGTCAGCAGCAGCGCGCCCACCCAGAAGCGCGCCTGAATGCGCACGGTCGCGCCCTCGCTTTCGGAATGCAGTGGCACGGGCATGCGCGGAAGGCGCCCGAACGCCGTGTTGCGCCGGGGCTGGGGCGGTCCCTCGCTCCGCAGTTCGGAGAGGGGGGTACGGTCGCCGTCCATCGCCGTTCACCCTTCAGCCGGAGGCCCGATGGGGCCGATCGCCAGTCAGCTGCCCCTCAGCCTGCCATGTGGCGTGTCCATGCAGCGAGATAGGCAGCGGCGGAAAGGCACGTCAAGAGCCCCACCAGGACCAGCCCCACATCGAACAGCCCCGGCATGGCCAGTCCGAATCCTGCGCTGGCGAGCACGAAGGCGGCAAAGGAGATCTGCGCAGCGGTGTTCACCTTGGACACCAGCAGCGGGCTGATGGCCACCGGCTTGGCCATGGTGAGCGAGAGCACCACGGCGCCGACGATCATCACGTCGCGCGACACCACGGCGATGGCGACCCAGCGGGGGATCAGCTCAACCACCGCCAAAGTCACATAGATGGAGACGAGGAGCGCCTTGTCGGCCACCGGATCGAGATAGGAGCCGAGCTCCGTCTGCATGTGGAAGCGCTTGGCGACGAAGCCGTCCAGCGCGTCCGAGACGCCGGCGGCGAGGAACAGCCAGAAGGCCAGCAGCGGCTCTCCGGCGGTGATGGACCACACCACGGCGGGCACCAGGAAGATGCGCAGCAGGGTGATGATGTTCGGCAGGCTCACGGCTCTTCCGCCACCCCAAGGGACCTGAAGCGATCGGACGGCAAGGCGCCTCTTCGCCCCGCCGGTCCGGCAAGGTCAGCCGCTGATGCGCTCGATCTCGGCGCCGCAGCGCGAGAGCTTGTCCTCAAGCTTCTCGAAACCGCGATCGAGGTGATAGACGCGCTGCACCATGGTCTCGCCCTCGGCGGCGAGGCCAGCGATGACGAGGGACACGGAGGCGCGCAGGTCGGTCGCCATCACTGGGGCGCCGGTGAGACGCTCCACGCCCTCCACTGTGGCGGTGTCGCCGTCGAGGTGGATGCGGGCGCCGAGCCGGGCCAGCTCCTGCACGTGCATGAAGCGATTCTCGAAGATGGTCTCGGTGATGCGCGAGCGGCCCTTGGCCTTTGTCATCAGGGCCATCAGCTGGGCCTGGAGGTCGGTGGGGAAGCCCGGATAGGGCGCGGTGGAGACCTCCACGGGGAGGATGCCGGCGCCGTTGCGGCGCACGCGGATGCCCTCGTTGGTGCAGTCGATCTCCGCGCCGGCGTGGCGCAGGGTCTCCAGCGCATCCTCCAGCAGGTCGGGCCGGGCGCCGGCGAGCATCACGTCGCCGCCGGTCATCGCGGTGGCCATGGCATAGGTGCCGGTCTCGATGCGATCGGGCAGCACCGCGTGGCGGGCGGCCCGCAGCCGCGGCACGCCTTCCACCTGGATTGTGGGTGTGCCGGCGCCCTCGATGCGGGCACCCATCTTGATGAGGCAGTCGGCGAGGTCGACGATTTCCGGCTCGCAGGCGGCGTTCTCGATGATGCTCTCGCCGCGGGCGAGGCTGGCGGCCATCAGCGCTGTGTGGGTGGCGCCGACCGACACCTTCGGGAAGACGATGCGGGCGCCGGTGAGGCCGTTGGGGGCGCGGGCGAGGACGTAGCCGGCGTCGATTTCGATGTCCGCGCCGAGGGCGCGCAGCGCATCGAGGTGGAAATCCACCGGCCGGGTGCCGATGGCGCAGCCGCCGGGGAGCGACACCTTGGCCACGCCCATGCGGGCCAGCAGCGGGCCAAGCACCCAGAAGGAGGCGCGCATCTTCGACACCAGATCGTAGGGGGCGATGGTGTCGACGATGACCCGGGCGTCGATCTCCAGCGTCTGGCCGGCGTAGGGGTCGTCGCCGTTGCGCTTGCCGTTGGTGGTGATGTCGACGCCGTGGTTGCCGAGGATGCGCTGGAGCAGCGCCACGTCGGCGAGGCGGGGGACATTCTCGAGGATCAGCTTTTCCTCGGTGAGGAGGCTGGAGATCATCAGCGGGAGGGCCGCGTTCTTCGCACCGGAGATGGGAATGGTGCCCTTAAGCTCGTTTCCGCCAACGATGCGAATCTTGTCCATGCCGTCCTGTCCCTCCCGACGGCAGGCCTCCCCCCAGAGCCAGCCGAAAGCGGATGTAAGGGAAAAGCTCTAGCCCGGCTCGTCCTTCGGCACAATCTCCGGTTCCCCGCCCCGAGGGGCGTCGTCCCCGCCGATTGCAGGATTTCCACCGGAAGGCGCTCCGCCGGTGCCGGCGGGGGTATCGGGAGGCGCGCGCCGGGCGCGCGCCTGCGCCTTCCGGCGGGCGAGATTGGCCCTCAGGGCGGCGGCGAGGCGCTCGGATTTCTCGTTGTCAGCCGACATAGGATCTCTCCCCATCGGGGTAGCGCTGGCGGGCCCCGCGTGCAAGGGTGCGGGTCGGGTGCGTGCAAGGCGGGAAGCTCTCGCGCGCGAGGAGTGGCGCCTTCGCTGGCCTTGCCGCAGGGAGTGTGCTAACGAGCCGCATTGCTGGGCCGGGCGCGGGCGCATTCAAAGGCCCCATCGCCCGCGCGCGGCGCGAGGGGCGGGCGGGCCGGATTCGCGTCTCCTTCGCGATCGAGGGGGACTGGGCACGGCGGAAAAAAGGCATTATGCCCTCCTCCAGCCGCCGAACGGCAACGGGATTATCCGAACAACCGAGGGTTCGATCTATGAGTGACATCGCCGAGCGGGTGAAGAAGATTGTCGCGGAGCATCTGGGGGTGGAACCCGAGAAGGTCACGGAGAGCGCCTCCTTCATCGACGATCTCGGCGCCGACAGCCTCGACACCGTGGAACTCGTGATGGCCTTCGAGGAGGCCTTCAACTGCGAGATCCCGGACGATGCCGCCGAGACCATCCTGACTGTGGGCGACGCGATCAAGTTCCTGGAAAAGAACGCGGCTTGATCCCAAGGCGTGTCCATCTGGCGGTCGCGCGGCGCCTTGCGCCCGCGGCCGTTGTTGCACCGGGCCGCGCGCGAGGCGCGCTGATCGCCCGCCTCCCGGAGTTTTTCCCATGAGACGTGTTGTCGTCACCGGCCTCGGCATGGTGACGCCGCTCGCCTGCGGCGTCGAGCCGACCTGGCGGCGGCTCATCGCCGGCGAAAGCGGCGTCAAGGCGATCAGCCATCTCGAGGTCGCCGACCTCGCCTGCAAGATCGCGGCGAACATTCCGCGCGGCGACGGGTCCGACGGCACCTTCAATGCCGACCAGTGGATGGAGCCCAAGGAGCAGCGCAAGGTCGACGAATTCATCGTCTTCGCCATGGCGGCCGCTACCCAGGCTCTCGACGACGCCGGCTGGCACCCCTCGGCCTATGAGGACCAGATTTCCACGGGCGTGCTCATCGGCTCCGGCATCGGCGGCATCGAGGGCATCGCCGAGGCGTCCCTGCTGCTCAAGGAGCGCGGGCCGCGGCGCATCTCGCCCTTCTTCATCCCCGGCCGCCTCATCAATCTCGCCGGCGGCTACGTCTCTATCCAGCATGGCCTCAAGGGGCCGAACCATGCGGTGGTCACGGCCTGCTCCACCGGCGCCCACGCCATCGGCGATGCCGGCCGCCTCATCGCCCTCGGCGATGCGGACGTGATGGTCGCGGGCGGCACCGAATCGCCCATCAACCGGCTGTCCATCGCGGGCTTTGCCGCCTGCAAGGCGCTCTGCACCGCCTTCAACGACGACCCCACCCGCGCCTCGCGCCCCTATGACAAGGACCGCGACGGCTTCGTCATGGGCGAGGGTGCTGGCGTGGTGGTGCTGGAGGAGCTGGAGCACGCCAAGGCCCGCGGCGCCAAGATCTATGCCGAGCTGGTCGGCTACGGCCTGTCGGGCGACGCGTTTCACATCACCGCCCCGTCCATGGACGGCGACGGCGCCTATCGCTGCATGTCGGCGGCGCTGAAGCGCGCGGGGATAACGGCGGACGACATCGACTACATCAACGCCCATGGCACCTCCACCATGGCCGACGAGATCGAGCTCAAGGCGGTGGAGCGGCTGTTGGGCAACGCCGCGGCCAAGACCGCCATGTCGTCGACCAAGTCCTCCATCGGCCATCTGCTCGGCGCCGCGGGCTCGGTTGAGGCGATCTTTTCCATCCTCGCCATCCGCGACCAGATCGCACCCGCGACGCTGAACCTCGACAATCCCTCGGTGGAGACGCCCATCGACCTCGTGCCGCTGACCCCCAAGCCGCGCAAGATCGACGCCGTTCTCTCCAACTCGTTTGGGTTCGGCGGCACCAACGCGTCGCTGATCTTCCGCCGCTTCGACGCCTGACGGGCCTGCCCCGCCCGGCCGGCTGCGAAGCCGGCCTGACGACGCAGGGTCAGATGCCGCCGTTGCGCCCGAATGTCCCTTTAGCAAGCCTTCCAAAGGTGGCTTACTGGCTTGCGTGCAGCGGTCGGAGCCTTCGCCGACGACAAGGGAGCCCGGGATGGCCCAGCCCAACGAGGGATCAGCGACCAACGGAACGCCGGAGCGGACCGGTGCGGACCAGCCGTCCGCGCCCGACGCGACGCCGGCCGCCCCGTCCGCCGGCTCTCTCCCCGGCGACGCCTCGCGGCAGTCGGCGGGGGAAGAGGGCTCTCCGCTCCTGCCGCCCGGCCAGTCCCGGCCGGCGCCCGCCATTCCGCCGCGCGCGCCGGTGCCGCCGTCGCGTCCGGGCGGTCGCATCGCCGATGCCCAGTCGAAGCCGGTGGCCAAGGCGCCGCCGAAGGCATCCGGCCGTGGCGGGCGCTCGTCAGGCAAGCCCGCGAAGCCGCAGAAGCCGTCGCGCAGCGCGCGTCACCCGGCGGTGACCATCGGCAGCGGCATCTTCACCTTCCTGCTGTTCCTGTTTGTCTCTGTGGGCCTTGCCGGCTGGTATGGCCAGCGCGCCTTCACCGAGCCCGGCCCCCTCACCACCGAGAAGGTGGTGAACATCCCGCGCGGCGCCGGCGTGCGCGACATGGCCGAGATCCTCGAGCGCGAGGGCGTGGTGGAAAGCTGGATGGTGTTCGTCGCGGGCCAGAAGCTCGGCCGGCCCGACGCCTCGCTGAAGGCCGGCGAATACGTGTTCAAGCCGGGCCAGTCAGTGGCCAGCGTCATCGACACCATCGCCTCGGGCAAGGTGGTGCTCCATCAGGTCACGATACCCGAGGGCCTCACCAGCCAGCAGGTGGTCAAGCGGCTGATGGACAACGAGCTGCTCACCGGCACGCCGACCGTGCCCCAGGAGGGCACGCTGCTGCCGGAGACCTATCGCATCCACCGCGGCATGTCCCGCGAAGCGCTGCTGCAGGAGATGGCGGAGGCGCAGAAGAAGGTGGTGGCCGCCGTCTGGGCCAAGCGCGCGCCTGACCTGCCGGTCAGAAGCCCGCAGGAGCTGGTGACGCTTGCGTCCATCGTCGAGAAGGAGACCGGGCAGGCGGACGAGCGGCCCAAGGTCGCCGCGGTCTTCGTCAACCGCCTCAATCGCAAGATGCGGCTCCAGTCGGACCCGACCATCATCTATGGCGTCGTCGGCGGGCGCGGCTCGCTGGGGCGGCCCATCAGCCGCACCGACATCGCCACGGCCACCGCGTACAACACCTACGCCATCGACGGCCTGCCGCCCGGCCCCATCTGCAATCCGGGCCGCGACGCGCTGGCGGCGGCGGCCAACCCGCCGCGCACCAAGGACCTTTATTTCGTCGCCGACGGCACCGGCGGCCACGCCTTCGCCGAGACGCTGACGGACCACAACAAGAATGTGGCACGCTGGCGCGCCATCGAGCAGGGCGCAGCCCCGGCCGCGCCGGCCCCCGCCAGCGCCAACTGACACTACGGAGACGACGGGATGGCCGCGGGCCCCATCATCAAGCGAGCGGCCGTCAACCGGGCTCCCGCGCCCGTCGCCAGCATGACCGGTTTCGCCCGGGTCGCCGGCTCGCACGGGGCCTGGCGCTTCGTGTGGGAAGTGCGCTCGGTCAACGGCAAGGGGCTGGACCTGCGCCTGCGCCTGCCGCCCGGCTTCGAGGTGCTGGAGGTGGACGTTCGCACCCGCACCGGGCAGGTGCTGTCGCGTGGATCCGTCTCCGCCAGCCTCGCCGCCAGCCGCGAGGGCGAGGCGGGCGCGGTGCGGGTGAACCAGCCCGCCCTCGAATCGCTCTATCAGGTGCTCGGCGAAAGCGCCCGCCGCCTCGGCGCTCCCCAGCCCACCCTCGATGCCCTGCTGGCGGTGAAGGGGATGGTGGAGATCGCCGAGCCCGAGGACAGCGAGGACGAGCGCCGCGAGCTGATGGCGGCCGTCTTCGCCGGCTTCGAGCAGGCCCTGGCCGAGCTGGGCGCCATGCGGGCGCGGGAGGGCGATGCGCTTAAGGCCATCCTCACCGGCCGCCTCGATTCCATCGCCGGCCTTGTCCACCGGGCCGAGCGCCTGCCCGAGCGCAGCGCGGAGGCGGTGAAGGCGCGCATCACCGATCAGGTCCGGGTGCTGATGGAGGCCGCCTCCCTCGACCCTGACCGCCTGCATCAGGAGGCGATCCTCGCCGTCACCAAGGCCGACGTGCGCGAGGAGCTGGACCGCCTGTCCGCCCACATCGCCGCCGCGCGCGAGCTCCTCGCCGCCGGCGGACCTGCCGGACGGCGGCTGGACTTCCTCGCGCAGGAGTTCAACCGCGAGGCGAACACCCTGTGCTCCAAGTCGAATTCGGTGGCGCTCACGCAGATCGGGCTTGACCTGAAGCTGCTGGTGGACCAGTTCCGCGAGCAGATCCAGAACCTCGAGTGAAGCGCGCCGCGATGCCGAATTCCGCCTCGTCCTCCGTGTCGTCGCATTTCGCGCTGCCGGGCTGGAAGCCCGGCGCCGGTGTGCTCGCCCGGCGAGGGCTGATGCTGGTTCTTTCCTCGCCCTCCGGCGCCGGCAAGACCACCCTGTCGCGGCTGCTTCTGGCGAGCGACGAGCGCATCACCATGTCCGTTTCCGTCACCACCCGCGCGCCACGTCCCGGCGAGGTGGACGGCAAGGACTATTTCTTCGTCGACCGCGACACCTTCCACCGGATGCGGGACGAGGGCCAGCTTCTGGAGCACGCCACGGTCTTCGACAACCTCTACGGCACCCCCCGCACGGCGGTGGAGGAGGCGCTGTCCGCCGGGCGGGACGTGCTCTTCGACATCGACTGGCAGGGCACCCAGCAACTGGGCGAGACCGCCCAGCAGGACCTCGTGAAGGTCTTCATCCTGCCGCCCACCGCGGCGGATCTCGAGCAGCGGCTGCGATCGCGGGCGCAGGATGCAGACGAGGTCGTCCGCCAGCGCATGGCCAAGGCGTCCGACGAGATCAGCCATTACACCGAGTACGATTACATCATCATCAACCACGATGTGCCGGACAGCCTGGCCAAGCTCACCGCCATCCTTCAGGCCGAGCGGCTGAAGCGCCGCCGCCTCACCGGCCTCTCCAGCTTCGTGAAGGGCCTGCGCGACCATTTGTGAGCAGGTCGTGGGCGAGCCGAACTCCTTGTGGTGCGAGGGGGGACGCTACTTCTCCACCGCCACCACGCGGCCCTTGTCCACCGCCAGCGCCAGCCGGCCGGCCTTGAGGGCGAGGGCCCGCTCGCCGAACAATTCCCGCCGCCAGCCCTTCAGCGCGGGCACGTCGGCCTCGTCGCTCACCGCGATGCGTTCCAGGTCCTCGGTGGTGGCGATCACCTTGGCGGCGACGGCATTCTGCTCCGCGGTCATGCGCAACAGAACCTTGAGCAGCTCCACCGTGGCATTGGCCCCGTTGGGCAGGGGCTTGTCGCGTTCGATGCGGGGCAGGGTCTTGGGGTCGCGCGCAATGCCGCGCTTGACCGCCTCCAGCACGGCCTCGCCGTAGCGCGAGCGCTCGAAGCCCTTGGGCAGGGAGCGCAGCTCCGCCAATTTCTCCGGCGTCTGCGGCTGCTGAACGGCGATCTCGCCGATCACTTCGTCCTTGATGACGCGGCCGCGCGGCAGATCGCGGGTCTGCGCCTCGCGCTCGCGCCACGCCGCCACCTCCGCCAGAACGGCCAGCTCGCGCGGCTTGCGCACCCGCGACTTCAGCCGCTCCCAGGCACTTTCTGGATGCTGCTCATAGGTGGAGGGCGACGTGAGGACGTGCATCTCCTCGCCCACCCATTCGCCGCGCCCGCGTGCATCGAGATCGGCGGTGAGCTTCATGTAGATGTCGCGCAGATGGGTCACGTCCGCGATGGCGTAGGTGATCTGCGCCTGGCTGAGCGGGCGGCGCGACCAGTCGGTGAAGCGGGACGACTTGTCGAGGGCATGCCCGGTGGTGCGCTGGACCAGCTGGTCGTAGGAAATGCTGTCGCCGTATCCCAGCACCATCGCCGCCACCTGGGTGTCGAAAACCGGGTGAGGAATGAGGCGCGCCTGGTGCCAGATGATCTCGATGTCCTGACGGCCGGCGTGAAACACCTTCATCACCCGCTCATTGCCCATCAGGCGATAGAACGGGGTAAGGTCCAGTCCGTCGGCGAGGGCGTCGATGAGGATGGCCTCGTCGGGCGAAGCCACCTGGACCACGCACAGCTTCGGCCAGAACGTGGTCTCCCGCAGAAACTCGGTATCGACGGTAACGAACGGGTGGCGCGCGAGACGCTCGCAGGCTGTGGCCAGCGCCTCGGTCGAGGTGATCGGGTCCATGACGGGAACATACCCATCACGTGCGCTTCGTGGAAGAGAATGTGGCGCTTCTGGGTCAAGATACGGGCGCGAGGGCGAGCTTCAGCGCATCCTCGGCCGAGCAAGGGCGGCCGAGGAGATAGCCCTGGAGGTGGGTACAGCCTTGCCGGCGCACGATTTCCACCTGCGCCTCGCTCTCGATGCCCTCCGCCGTACTTTTCAGCGTCAGCGAGCGCGCAAGGCCGAACATCGATTCGATGATGGCCCGGTCCCGCGGGTCGTCGGCGACGTTGCTCACGAAGCTTCGGTCGACCTTGATGCGGTTGATGTGCAGATACTTGAGGTGGCTCAGCGAGGAATAGCCCGTGCCGAAATCGTCCAGCGCCACGGCAATGCCGGCGTCGTGGAACTGCTCCAGCGCTGCGCGCACGGCTGGCCCGTCCTGCAGCAGGGCCGATTCGGTGATCTCCAGTTCCAGTCTCTGGCTCGGCAGTCCTGTGCGCTTCAAGGCGTTCAGAACCTGCGCCATCACGGCGCCGCCGCGAAACTGCACCGGCGAGAGATTGACCGAGACGGTGAGGTCGCAGGGCCATTGGGCCGCAGCCCGGCAGGCTTCCTCCAGCACCCAGGCGCCGATGGGGATGATGAGGCCGGTCTCCTCGGCGATGGGCACGAAAATGTCCGGACGCACCGGGCCCAGCTCGGGGTGGGTCCAGCGCAGCAGCACCTCGAATCCGGACAGGCGGCGCGACTTCGTCTCGAAGATCGGTTGGTAGGCGAGGGTGAACTGGCGCTCGCGCCAGGCCTCGTCGAGGCGGATCTGCAGATTGTGCCGCGCGCGCGCGGCTTCCCCGAGGGACGGCGAGAAAACCGAAATCGAGCCGTGGCCGAGGCGTTTGGCGTGATAGAGGGCGAGATCCGCGCTCTTGAGCAGGCTGAGCACGTTGTCCCCGTCGCGCGGACAGAGGGCGATGCCCACGGTGCAGCCGATCACCACCTGCCGATGCTCGATGTGGAACGGCTCGCGCACGGCCTCGGTCAGGGCGCGGGCGAGCTCCAGCGCGTCCTCGTTGCCCACCACGCCCTGCCGCACGATGGCGAACTCGTCGCCGCCGAGCCGGGCGACGGTATCGCGCGGCCCCAGCACGCCGGACATGCGCCGGGCGAGGGATTGCAGCACGCCGTCTCCCACGTCGTGGCCGAGACTGTCGTTGACCACCTTGAAGTAGTCGAGGTCGATCAGCAAAAGCGCGAAGGGGGCCGTGCTGCCGTCCGCGCCGAGAATCTGGATGTCCTCGGCGAACTGGAGGCGGTTCGGCAGGCCGGTGAGCACGTCGCGCCGCGCCTGGACGTGTTCCAGGGCCGCCAGCCTGCCCTGGTTGCGCAGCTGGCGGATCACGAAGGCAGTGCCCAGCAGAGTGAGGAGGCAGATCAGCAGCGCCGCCAGAACGACGGGGAAAAGCGTCTGCCAGATGTTCGAGACGACGGATTTGCGCGTCTCGCTGACCACCAGCGTGGAGGACCAGGACGGCATCTTGGCCACCGCGGCGAAGCGCTCGTGCTCATCCAGCGTGCCGACGGGGATGATCCCGCCCGCCGGCGGGACGCGGGCAAGCGCCGCCGCGCCGCGGGCCAAGGATTCGGTGGGACGCGTCTGGTCGAGGGGCGCGCGGGCAGGGGAGCCGGCGAGCCGCGCCCCGTCGTCGCGGACAAGGGCGATAAGCCCGGCCGGGCCGAGGTCGATCCTGGCGAGCGCGGACTCAAGCTCGTTCAACTCGATCGTGGCGATAATGACCCCTAGCAGGGAGCCGTCGGGCGCAGTCAACCTGCGGGCAATCAGAATGCTAGGCCGGCCCGTGAGGCGGCTCGTGAGCGGCATGCTGATGAAGGTTTCCGGCGCATTCGATCGCGTGACGGTCTGAAAATAGGGTCGGTCGGCGACGTTGACCTTCTGGGAGGGCCAGGACCGGGTGGTGCCGACGATGTTACCTGCGGCGTCCGCCACGCTCAGCCCGTCGATGAAGGGCAGGCCGGCGATCGTCCCTCGCAGCATCAGATGGGCGTCGCGCGTGGCGAAGTATTCTTCCAGCCGCTGCTGGCTCCCCACATTGGCATCGGCCAGCCGCTGGGCGAGCCCCTCCTCGACATATTCGATCGCCTGCAACAGACGTTGGGCCTCGGCGGAGATGGACGTGGTGAGGTTCGACAATCCCTTGAGGCGGTCGTCGATCATGCTGCGCTGAAGGGAGGTCAGCAGGGCGACGGTCGCAAGAACGACCACGGCCACCAACACCACGCAGTAGATGAGCAGCTCTTTTTCCAGGGTCGACCAAGGAGCGGCTTTGGCCTTTCCCCGCGCTTCGACGGCCAGGTGAGGCAGCGGAGGCGACTTTTCCCCGTATGGCGTCAGAGTGGGCATTCTTGTTCCCGGTGTCCTTCTGCCCTTCCATGCACCGGCCGCGACAATCGCGGGCCGTGGCCGCCCCCCGCCGCATAGCCCCGGCCCGATGAGGAGCTTTCGGCCGGGCCCCCGCACCGGCTTTCCGTGCGTTGGATCCCTGCGATCAACATTAGGCCAATTCTAAACAAGGCAGGCGCTGATCCAAATACGCAAATCTGTCATATTTGGATGGCGGCACGCCGCAGAATGCAGCGGTGATCCTTGATGCGCATCGGCATAAGGGCCCGCGGAAGACGTCTGCAATGACGGTTAAGGGTACTATATTACGACCGTAGTTGAGCCTCGGGCGCGGTTCAGGGCCTCGTCGCCTGTCTCGGGCCGTCCAATGAGATAGCCCTGCAGGTGGGTGCAGCCTTCCTCCGTCAGGATGCGCCGCTGGCCTTCCGTCTCGATTCCCTCGGCAGTGCAGGAGAGCCCGAGCGTGCGGGCGAGGCCGACGATGGCGCGGACGATGGCGAGGCTCTGGGGCGACTCCTCCACCTGATCGACGAAGGAGCGATCGACCTTGATCCGGCCGATGCTGAGCGTCCGCAGATAGCCCAGTGAGGAGTATCCGGTTCCGAAATCGTCGAGGGCGACCGTTATGCCTTCCTCGCTGAACTGCTCCAGAGTTGCCCGCACCATGGGCCCTTCATGTAGCAGGGTCGATTCAGTGATCTCGACCTCGAGGCGCGAAGGCTCGAGCCCGGATACCTCCAGGGCATTGCGCACCTGGCGGAAGGCCTCTGCCCCTCGGAACTGGATGGGCGAGAGATTGACCGAAACGAAGACGTCCGGGGGCCACCGCGTTGCCATGGTGCAGGCCTCCTGCAACACCCAGGCCCCCAGCGGTAGGATGAGGCCGGTTTCCTCGGCCACCGGGATGAACTTGCTCGGCTCGATCATGCCCCGCACGGGATGGCGCCACCGCACCAGGGCCTCGAAGCCGGCGATGCGGCCAGACTTCGCCTCGATGATGGGCTGGTAGACCAGGAAAAACTGGCGCTCCCGCCACGCGGTCTGCACGTCCACCTCGATCTCGCGGCGCTCGCGGGCGGACTGCTCCATCTCCTCGGCGAAGACGCGAGCGATCCCGCGCCCGTCGGTCTTTGCCCGATAGAGCGCGAGGTCGGCATTCTTCAGCAGCTGGGAGACCTCCGTGCCGTCCTTCGGCGATAGCACGATGCCGACGCTGGCCCCGCTGATGACCCGGTGCAGCCCGAGGAACATGGGTTTGCGCATGGCGTCGATGAGGTGCTGGGCGAATTCCATCGCCTCCTCGTCCTCGACGGCGCCGACCTGGAGGACGGCGAACTCGTCGCCACCGAGGCGTGCCACCGTGTCTTCGGGTCCCATCAGCCGGCGCAGGCGCTCGGCCAACTCCACAAGCAGCGTGTCGCCGGCCGCGTGGCCGAGGGTGTCGTTGATGGCCTTGAAATAATCGAGGTCCACGAAAAGCAGGGCGAAGGGCCGGCCTCCCGGCTCGGCCAGCATCGCCTCCAGCCGCTCCGAAAAGTCGAGGCGATTGGGCAGGCCGGTGAGGATGTCGAGCCGCGCCATGGCGTGTTGGCCCTCGGCGAAGGCGCGTTCATCCCGCAGGTGGCGGCCGATGCCGTAGGTGGCGAGGGCGATGGTAAGGCACAGCATGCCGGAAGCCACCATGAGCGGCGTCGCGCGCTGCCACAGGACGGCGTCGATGGCGGCGGCGCTGTCGCTGACCACAACGGCCACCGGCAGGTTCTCGACCGGCTGGACGGCGGCGAGGCGCAGCTTCTCATCGAGCGTGCCCGGCGGCAGCTCGATGTTCGTCCCATTGCGGAAGACTGTGGCAGCCGTCTGGGCACGTACCGCCTCGTCCCGGGGCGGCAGCCCGGCCGAGCCGGGGTGGCGCGCCAGCAGCGCCCCATCCGCCCGCACCAGCGCGATCATCCCGTCCTTGCCGAGACGAATGTTGCTGTAGAAGCGCTCGAAATAGGACTGCTGCATCGCCCCGAGCACGAGGCCGAGGAAGCTCCCCTGCGCATTGGCGAAGCGCCGCGCGAGATAGATGGTGACGGTGCCGGTTCCCCGGTTGGGCACCGGCTCGCTGATGAAGGTGTCCGGCCCGCGCATGGTACTGAGCGCCCGGAAATAGTCCCTGTCTGCGACATTCACCTTCGGAATCGGCCAGTACCGGGAGAAGTTGATGAGCTGGCCCGTCTCATCGATCATCGTCAGCGCATCCACGTAGGGGAGCCCCGAGATCTTCTCGTGCATCACGCTGTGGACCTGGTGGGATCCCATGGCGTCGAGGAGCTGCGCGCGCGTTTCGATCGTCTGCTCGCGAACTTCGTCGATGAAGTCATCCTGAATGAGGCTCAGGCTCTTGAAGGCGCGGGTGGTCTGCTCCGCCAGCGTGATCGCCAGATTATCAAGCTCGCGGGTGCGGTCGGCGATGCCATCCTTCCGCTGGCTAGCAACGAGCGTCGCGGTGGCTGCCAGCACGGCGGCGATCAGCAGGCCGCCGACGAGGACCAGCCATCCGGGACTGCGCCGCCTCGGCCGCAGTGGTGGGGGCACCTTCCCGTCCCGGCGCTGCCGCATCATCATGGATGGCTCACGCTCCCACCCGCTGTTGCGCGTTCGACGGTTGGATCGAGCGACGCCGAGTGAAGATGCTACATCCTTTGAAAACTTGAGGATAGGACTGTGCGCTTGACATGGGGCGGAGCGCATGCACCTTCCCCCCGCCTCAGACGCGGACTTTCGCGCCGCGGCGCGCGGTGACGCTGCGCCCGGCACGGATCGAAGCCTCGGGCGTCCGGCGCGCGCCGCAAGGGCTGCGCGCGGGACACCCGGGACCGGCCCCTTGGCCCTGCGTCTTCCCCCGTTCAGCCTTGAAAGGGCGACCCATGCACCGTTACCGCTCCCATACTTGCGGCGCGCTTTCGACCGCCGAGGTGGGCGAGATCGTGCGCCTGTCCGGCTGGTGCCACCGCATCCGCGACCACGGCGGCGTGCTGTTCATCGATCTGCGCGACCATTACGGCCTCACCCAGGTGGTGGTGGACCCCGACAGCGCCGCCTTCAAGGACGCCGAGAAGGTGCGCTCGGAATGGGTCATCCGCATCGACGGCAAGGTGCGCACCCGCCCCGAGGGCACCGAGAACGCCGACCTCGCCACCGGCGCGATCGAGGTCTACGCCACCGAGCTGGAAGTGCTGGGCCCGGCCGCGGAACTGCCCCTGCCGGTGTTTGGCGACGTGGAATACCCGGAAGAGACGCGGCTCAAGTACCGCTTCCTCGACCTGCGGCGCGAGAAGCTCCATCGCAACATCATGACCCGTGGCGCCATCATCGACGCCATGCGCCGGCGCATGAAGGACCAGGGCTTCTTCGAGTTCCAGACGCCCATCCTCACCGCCTCGTCGCCCGAGGGCGCGCGCGACTTCCTCGTTCCCTCGCGCCTGCACCCGGGCACCTTTTATGCGCTGCCGCAGGCGCCGCAGCAGTACAAGCAGCTCATCATGATGAGCGGCTTCGACCGCTACTTCCAGATCGCCCCCTGCTTCCGCGACGAGGACCCCCGCGCCGACCGCCTGCCGGGCGAGTTCTACCAGCTCGACCTGGAGATGAGCTTCGTCGAGCAGGAGGACGTGTTCGCGGCCATCGAACCGGTCATCACCGGGGTGTTCGAGGAGTTTGCCGCCGGTAAGCCCGTGACGAAGAACTGGCCCCGCATCCCCTATGCGGACTCCTTGCGCAAGTACGGCACCGACAAGCCGGACCTGCGCAACCCGCTGGTTATGCAGAACGTCTCCGACCATTTCCGCGGCTCGGGCTTCAAGGTGTTCGCCCGCATGCTGGAGGTAGAGAAGAACGAAGTGTGGGCCATCCCCGCCCCCGGCGGCGGCTCCCGCGCCTTCTGCGACCGCATGAACAGCTGGGCGCAGGGCGAGGGCCAGCCGGGCCTCGGCTACATCATGTGGCGCGAGGGCGGCGAGGGCGCCGGCCCGCTCGCCAACAACATCGGCCCCGAGCGCACCGAGGCGATCCGCGCCCAGCTCGGCCTCAAGGCCGGCGATGCCGCCTTCTTCGTCGCCGGTGACCCGGACAAGTTCGTCAAGTTCGCCGGCCTTGCCCGCACCAAGGTGGGCGAGGAGCTGAACCTCATCGACAAGGACCGCTTCGAGCTGGCCTGGATCGTCGACTTCCCGTTCTACGAATGGTCGGAAGACGAGAAGAAGGTCGACTTCTCCCATAACCCCTTCTCCATGCCGCAGGGCGGGCTCGAGGCGCTCACAACCCAGGACCCGCTCGCCATCAAGGCGTTCCAGTACGACATCGCCTGCAACGGCTACGAGATCGCCTCCGGCGGCATCCGCAACCATCGCCCCGAGACCATGGTGAAGGCGTTCGAGCTTGCCGGCTATGACGAGGCGACCGTGGTGGAGCGCTTCGGCGGCATGTACCGCGCCTTCCAGTACGGTGCGCCGCCCCATGGCGGCATGGCGGCGGGCGTGGACCGCATCGTCATGCTCCTGTGCGGGACGACGAACCTGCGCGAGATCTCCATCTTCCCCATGAACCAGCAGGCCCTCGACCTGCTCATGGGCGCCCCCAACGAGGCGACACCGAAGCAGCTGCGCGAACTCCACATCCGACCGGTGCCGCCGCAGAAGTAAGCGGCGCGGCTGTGCCGCAAACCGAGCCGCGCGCGGCGCCGGCGAAGTCGCTATATGTGCAGCGTGGGACGCACCGCGCCCATACGGATGCGCGGGTGCCCCCGGGGAGGAGTTTCATGCGGTTCGCTTATTCGCTGCTGGTTGCCGCAGCCCTGACGCTGCCCGCCGTGGCGGCGCCCACCCTCGCCATGGCCGATGAGGCGTCCGACAAGGTGAAGCTGGCGCGGCAGGTTGTGGACCAGTCGGTCACGCCCGGCCTCGACGGCCGCATCACCCGCATGATCGGCCAGGTGGTGGAGAAGCTGCCGGCCGATAAGCAGGCCGAGGCGCGGGCCGCGCTCGTCAAGGATTCCGGCGGGATTCGCGAGGACCTGGTGAAGGTGTTCGCCACCTATTATGCGGGCGCCTTCACCGCGGCGGAGCTGAAGGAGCTCGTCGCCTTCTATTCCAGCCCTATCGGCCGGAAGGTGGTCGAGGTGGAAGAGAATAAGCCGGACGAGGTGAACGCCGCCATCCAGCAGCAGATCATGAAGCTGGTGGTGCTGTTCAACTCCGGCCCCGGCGCCCCCCGCTGATCGGGCGACGCCGCAGCCTCCGCCCGACGGCGACCGTCAAGGCGCCGTGGCAGTGGCCTCGAAAGTGAAGGCCTCCAGCAGAATGCTCGGATCACCCGAGGCGGCGAGCGCCATCAGCGGCACCCGGCCCTTGGGGGTCGCCGTCACGGTGAGCGTGCCCGGATTGCGCAGGAAGGCCACGGCGGCGGCACCCACCGTCGCGGCCTCTGGCGAGGCCTCCTCCAGGTCCGCGGCGATGCCCTCCGCGAGGGTGACGACCTCGGCGCGATAGTCGGCTTCGCTGACTCCGGCGGCAGCGGCGAGCTGGGCGAATACCAGCTTGGCGAGGCCGAGATCGGTCAGGGTCACCTTCACCGGCCCCGCCGCCACCGTGGGCAGGGCCGACATGAAGCCCGCCGCTTCGCTGAAGGCGCTGTCAGGCACTTCGTCCAGCGTGCTCTCGATGGACACCTTGAACGCGTCCTTCACCTCCGTCGTCACCGGCGCGATGGCCAGCGTCCGTTCGTTGATGTCGTAGGCCGCCTTGAGCCCCATGGAGACCGTCGCGCGCTTCATGCCGGCGGCGATCAGATAGGTGAAGGGCTCTCCGTCCTCCGGCCGGATGGGGCCGGATACATCGGTGAGCGCGAAGTCGAGGTAGGAGGGGAGCACGCCCAAATTGCCGCCCCACGACAAAGCGAAAGTCCCGATCTTGACCGGCTCGTTGCGCACGCCGGCGCCGCCCTCGCCATAGGGCACTTCCAGATCCTTCAGCTCCAGCCCGCTCATCACGCGGAACAGAACGAGCGCCGAAAGGGGGGAGGGGCTTTCCGCCTCGGCGGCGAGCCGGGCGAGCTGGTTGAAGTCCAGCTGCCGCACGGCGAACCGGCCGAGGGTGGCCTTCCCGTCAGGGGTCATGCCTTCCACCTGCTCGAAGGTCATGCCGTCAAGAACGCCGTTGGCGAGGCTCTCCAGCCGCAGCGTCCCGATGCGCCCGCTCTCCTCCTTGTCCTTGGTATAGGCCTGCATCAGGGCAACGGTGCCGAACGACAGGCCGCCGATGAGGTCGCGGGACAGCTCCAAGGCACGGCGGCTCTCCGCCGAGGTCAGGTGCGGGCCCTTGATGCTGAGGGCCTTCATCTCCAGCAGGCGCGCCGGGTCGAAGGCCGAGGGCTTGATGGCGACATTCTCCATGAGGAGGGAGGCTGCGCCATGGGTGGGGCCGCCTTCCACCGTGACGACATAGGGGCCGGTGACCACCTTGCCGTAGATGCGGCCATAGGTCTCCGCCACCTTGCCCGTCGGTCCGTCCTGTTGGGTCATCAGGAGGAGAGGGGCGGTGTCGATCTGGGCCGCCACCAGCCCGTCGAGGCGGGCGGTGACCTTGGCGGGGGCCGGCGCCGGGCTGCCGGGAGGGGCGGCGGTCGGTTCGGGCGGCGGGGTCGTGGTGACGAAGGTGGAGCGGTCGATGATGAGGCTGCGCACCGCGCCGGCATTCACGCCCTCGGCGGCGAGGTTGGTGTAGCTCACCTCCACGGCCGGCGCGCCGGCGGGTGCGATGCGGCCCTTCGCCTCGGGAATGGTCACCTTGGCGGCGGTGGTCGCCCCGAGCTGCCGCAGCGCGACCCTGAGCGCGCCGAACGGACCCTTCCCCTCGCCGGTGGCGATCAGGGTCATGGGGCCGTTGTAGCGGTCGATCATCACCTGGGGCACGGAATAGGTGATGGTCCCGCCTGCGGCCGCATCGCCCGAGAGGGCGATCTCCAACCCGTCCAGATCGAGGGCCTCGAGGGTGACGCGCCGATCGTGGGGGCCCTCGGCGCCGCGGGCCAAAAGCCGGGCGATCTTCACGCTGGCCGTGCCGTCGGCGGAGGTGATGGAAATGCCGGTGACGGTCACGGCCTGGTCCACTGCGTCGAACGTGGCGTCGGCGAAATCCGCCTTGGCGCCGGCCTCGCGCATGCTGGCGAAGGCCTGGTCCACTTCCGCGCGCACCTTGGCCCGCGACCATGCGGAAAAGCCGAACCAGCCCGCCGCGGCGAGCACCGCGACGAGGCCTACCGCCACCGCGATCCGCGCCAAGGTCTTTGACCCGACTGTCATGCCTGTCATCCCTGTCTCATTCCCGCCCCTGCGGAAGGGCGGCCATGCGCACGCAACATAACCCAATTTGTGCGGTCCACCGTGACATAAGCATGCGCGGCGGCTAGGTTGCCGGCCGCTTTTCCGCGGCGGTCCGTATTGATGAGGGGGGAAGAGGCATGGCGTCCAACATTTCCGAGGATCTGCGTTCGGGCGCACTCTACTATCACCGCACGCCGAAGCCGGGGAAGCTGGAGATCCAGGCCACCAAGCCGTTGGGAAATCAGCGCGATCTTGCTCTTGCATATTCGCCCGGCGTCGCCGCCGCCTGCGAGGCCATCGCGGCCGATCCGCTGCTCGCCGCCGAGCTCACCATCCGGGCGAATCTCGTCGGTGTGGTCTCCAACGGCACGGCGGTTCTGGGCCTCGGCAACATCGGGCCCCTCGCCGGCAAGCCGGTGATGGAGGGCAAGGCCGTCCTGTTCAAGAAGTTCGCCGGCATCGACGTGTTCGACATCGAGATCGACGCTCTGACGGTCGAGCGCATGGTGGACGTGGTGAGCGCGCTGGAGCCCACCTTCGGCGGCATCAACCTCGAGGACATCAAGGCCCCCGAGTGCTTCGAGGTGGAAGATCAGCTGCGCGCGCGCATGAAGATCCCCGTCTTCCATGACGACCAGCACGGCACCGCCATCATCGTCGGCGCCGCCGTTCGCAACGCGCTCGAAATCGGCAACCGCAGGATCGAGGATCTGAAGATCGTCACCTCCGGTGCGGGTGCGGCGGCCCTCGCCTCCCTCAATCTGCTCGTCTCGCTCGGTGCCAAGAAGGAAAACATCTGGGTCACCGACATCGAGGGCTTGGTCTATGACGGCCGCAACACCCTCATGGATCCGTGGAAGGAGAAGTTCGCCCAGAAGACCGACAAGCGCACGCTGGACGAGGTGATCGACGGCGCACACATCTTCCTCGGCCTCTCGGCCGGCGGCGTGCTGAAGCCGGAGATGGTGAAGAAAATGGCGGACCACCCGCTCATCCTCGCCCTCGCCAATCCGGTGCCGGAGATCATGCCCGAGGTCGCCCGCGAGGCGCGGCCCGACGCCATGATCTGCACCGGCCGCTCGGACTTCCCCAACCAGGTCAACAACGTCCTGTGCTTCCCCTACATCTTCCGCGGGGCGCTGGACGTGGGCGCGACCGACATCAATCCCGAGATGAAGATGGCGGCCGTGGAGGCCCTCGCGGCCCTCGCCCGCGAGACCCCGTCCGACGTGGTGGCCCGCGCCTATGGCGGCGAGAGCCGCTCCTTCGGCGCCGATTCGCTCATCCCATCGCCGTTCGATCCGCGCCTCATCCTGCGCATCGCGCCGGCGGTGGCGAAGGCGGCCATGGACACCGGCATCGCCACCCGCCCCATCACCGACATGGACGCCTATATCGAGCGGCTGGACCATTTCGTCTTCCGCTCCGGCTTCATCATGCGGCCGCTGTTCGCCAAGGCGAAGCGCTCGGTGAAGCGGGTCATCTATGCCGAGGGCGAGGACGAGCGCGTGCTGCGCGCGGTGCAGGCGGTGGTGGAGGAGGGCATCGCCCGCCCGATCATCGTCGCCCGCCCGAGCGTGGTGGACACCCGCCTCAAGCGCTTCGGCCTGTCGATCCTGCCCGGCCGCGACTTCGACCTCATCAATCCCGAGGATGATCCGCGCTACCGCGACTATGTGCGCGACTATGTGGAAGTGGCCGGTCGCCGCGGCGTGACGCCCGATGCCGCCCGCACGCTGGTGCGCACCCATCCCACCGTCATCGCGGCGCTGGCGGTCCACCGCGGCGAGGCGGACGCTATGCTGTGCGGCATCGAGGGTCGCTTCGTGCGCCACCTGCGTCAGGTGCGCGACATCATCGGTCTCGCGCCCGGCGTGAAGGAGCTGGCGGCGCTGTCGCTGCTGATCACCTCCAAGGGCAATTTCTTCATCTGCGACACGCAGATCCAGACCGAGCCCACGGCCGCGGACCTGGCAGAGATGACCGTGCTGGCGGCGGCGCACGTGCGCCGCTTCGGCCTGGAGCCGAGGGTCGCTCTGCTCTCGCACTCCAACTTCGGCAGCCACGAGACGCTGTCGGCCAAACGGGTGCGTTCCGCCCTCTCCATCATCCGCGAGCGCGAGCCGCATCTGGAGGTGGACGGCGAGATGCAGGCGGATGCGGCGCTCCTGGAAGACATCCGCAAGCGCTCCTTCCCGCACTCGACCCTGTCGGGCGTCGCCAACGTCCTGGTGATGCCGGACCTGGACGCGGCGGACATCGCCTTCAACATGATCAAGGTGTTGGGCGACGCTCTGCCGGTGGGGCCGATCCTCATGGGCACCGCCAAGCCGGCCCATATCCTCGGTCCCTCGGTGACCACCCGGGGCGTCGTCAACATGACCGCGGTGGCCGTCGCCGAGGCCCAGACGGACTGAGGCGCGGATCCTCTGATCCCCCCCCCACCAGGCCTCAGCGGGCCGGCGGGGCGGCCAGGATGCCGGAGGTGTAGCGCTCGATCAAAGCGCTGAAAGGGGTGCCATCGGGCAGAGTCAGCACTGCCCGATGGGTCAGGACGAAGGCGGGCAGGGGGAGGGCGGCGCCGTCGCCCGACGCCTCGGCCGGCCGCCACAGCAGCTGAGCGTCGAGGGTGCGGCGGCGGAAGTCGAGAGGCCGCACTACCTTGCCGAACGGCGTATCGGTGCCGTCCAGCTCTGCGTTCATCTCCGGGGTCAGTTTTTCCGGCAGATAAAAGTTATCCGCCTCCGACAGAATCACCGGACCGCACGCGAGGCGGACCCGGCGATGGCGCACCGGGGTGTCCGGCCCGGCGTTGAGGAGCGCGCGCACGTCGGCAGGCGCCATACCCTCCTGGTCGCGCACCCGCGCGGCCACCACCCGGGCGGGTGTGGCGATGCCGCGGTCGGCACACCACTTCTCCAGCGTGGCGGTGGCGCTCGGTCGGGCGAGCAGCTCGCGGTTCAGCTCCTCCACCAGATCCTGCGCCGTGCGGCGGGCTGCGGGGGTGTCAGGCCAGCGCACGTTCGTCTCCAGCGCGCGGGCGGGCACCAGCAGGCAACCGGCGAGGATCAGGGGCAGCAGGACCGGCAGGCCGAACAGGAGCATGGCAACGCACACCTTGGAGAGACGCGATCCCGGCAGGCCGGATTGAGGCAAGCAACGCGACCGCGCGAGCCGGGCGCCTGTGTCTCCATAGCGCAGGCCGGCGCCGCCCGCCACGCCGCCAAAGCGCGCGCCACCGGCGATCCGGCCCGGGCGGCCCTGCGTAAACCCTCGGGCGGCGTGCGAGATCCTGCCGCGCCCCGTGTCCCGCGCCTGTCGTGGATTTGGGCTATGATGGCAACGAGATGGTGGACGTCCTCGACGAGCTCCGCATTCTGTACGACAGCACCCCGGTGCTGGTGGCAGCCTATGATCCCATGGACCGGCTGCGCTACGCCAATCCGGCGTTCCGCTCGGCCTTCGCCCTCGGACCGGACGAGGCGCCGACCTGGGCGGAGCTGATGCGCCGCAACCACGCGGCCGGCCGGGGCACGGTGATCACCACGCCGGATTTCGAGGCGTGGCTCGTCTCCACCCTGTCGCGGCGGGGCAAGACCGCCTACCGCGCCTTCGAGACCGATCTCAGCGACGGCCGCTGGCTGCTGATGACCGAGACGGTCTCGCCCTCCGGCTGGATGCTGTGCATCGCCAGCGACATCACCGCCTTTCGGCCGGACGAGCGGGCGGTGCGGCAGGCCCGCGACTCGGCCCTCAAGGAGGCGCAGACCGACGACCTCACCGGCATCGCCAATCGCCGCTTCGTCACCGCGCGGGTGGACGACATGCTCGCCCCCGACGGGCCGGGCGGGGCGCTGTGCGTCCTCGACCTCGACAATTTCAAGTATATCAACGACCTCGTCGGGCATATCGCGGGCGACACGGTGCTGCGCGACTTCGCCGCCCGCATCAACGGCCTCGTCCGCCGCAAGGACTGCTTCGGCCGCATCGGCGGGGAGGAGTTCGCGCTGGTGCTGCCCGGCACGGGGGCGGCGGAGGCGGTGCTGATCGTCGAGCGCATGCTGGCGCTGGTGCGGCTGTCGCGGCCGTTGTCGCACTGGCCGGAATTCACCTACACCTTCTCCGCCGGCATCGCGACCGCCGAGGCGGGCACCAGCTTCGGCGATCTCTACGGCCGGGCCGACCGGGCGCTCTATCTCGCCAAGATGACCGGCCGCAACCGCATCCAGGTGGAAGACGACAGCATGCCGCCGGCGATCCAGGCCAAGCGGTGATGCTGCATCCCGGTGCGGCAGCGCCCGGTGTTCTGCTATGGTGGGCCCCATCGTGATGCCGCCGCCGAAGCCGACTCATACGCCGCCGATGGTCCCGCCCGAAGCCCCGCCGCCGTCCGAGACCATCGAGCGCATCCGCGCCCTTTACGAGGCGACGCCGCTGCTCGTCGCGCTTTACGACCCTTCCGATCGCATGCGCTACGCCAATGCCGCGTGCCGCGCGGCGCATTATCTCGCCCCCGGCGAGGAGCTGACCTGGGAGGAGATGGTCCGGCGCAACCACGCGGCGCGGCGCGGTGTGATCATCGCCACCGCCGATTTCGAGGCCTGGATCGCCTCCGCCCGGTCGCGCCGGGGCAAGCTCGCCTACCGCACGTTCGAGACCGACCTTTACGACGGCCGCTGGCTTCTGGTGACCGAGACGGTAGATGCGGGCGGCTGGATGCTCACCATCGCCGTGGACGTGACCGCCTTCCGCACCGAGGACCGGGCCATCCGCCAGGCGCGCGACCGCGCCATATCGGCCTCCTTCACCGACGAATTGACCGGCGTCGCCAACCGCCGCTTCGTCACGGCGCGGGCCGAGGACATGATGGCTCCGGCCGGACCCGGCGGCAGCCTGTGCGTCATCGACCTCGACAATTTCAAATACATCAACGACGCCTACGGCCATCAGACAGGCGATGACATTCTGTGCGCCTTCGCCGCCGCCATGGCCACGGCGCTGCGCCGCTCCGATTGCTTCGGCCGGGTGGGCGGCGAGGAATTCGTGCTGGTGCTGCCGGCGACCGGCGTTGCGGAGGCGGCGGAGATCGTGGAGGGCATGCTGGCCTTGATCCGCGCCTCGCGGCCTTTGCCGCACGTTCCCGCCTTCACCTACACCTTCTCCGCCGGCATCGCCCCCGCCCGCCCGGGTGCGACCTATGCCGAGGTCTACGGCCATGCCGACCGCGCCCTCTACGCCGCCAAGCTGGCGGGGCGGGATCGGATTCATCTGGCGGAGGAGGGGGTTAGGCCGCACAAGGAATAAAAACTCAGAAGATTAGGATTTTTATCCTTGACAGCGTGACGCTGCTCCGGTAGCTTTTCCCCATGTTCGAGACGTGTGCCCCGGCGGGCACCGCAGGGCGCGGTGTTCTCGGCCTCTGAGCCTTCGCGTCATCCCGGCGCATTTTCGGTTGAGATGCGCCCCTTCCTTTGGTCGTCTGGGTCGTGCCCGCGCGCCGGCTTGGCGTGTGGGGCGGGGTGGCTCACGGCGCGTCGGGCTTTCTGCATCGCCCGCGATACAGAGGTGTCCGCGCCGCCTGCGCCGGTCCGGCCTGAGGCGCTTTTGTCCTTGCTCCCATCAGGGGGTCCTTTCATGCATGCTTCTTCAGGCAAGCCCGCGCCGGCGCGGTGCGCCTTGGCGCGCAGCCTCTATATTGCCGGCGCCAGCATGGCGGAGATCCGTCGGCAGACCGGCTTTTCCAGCGCCGGGGCCTATTACTGGATCGACCGCGAGGTGACCGGGGACGGCGCCGTCCGTTTCAGTCCGGTGCCGCGCCGGACGGTGCAGCCGGCCGGCGGCCGGCCGGTTCCCGCGCCAGCCGGCCGGCCGGACCGCAAGGGCCTGCTGCGGCGGCTGTGGCGCGCGGCGGAACGGCAGATCAACGAGATCGAGGACCGGCTGGCTCGGGCGGCCGATCCGGTGGCGGAGGACGCCGCCCCCCGCGCCGCCGCCGACACGGAGAAGGATGCCCGCGCCCTCGCGGTGCTGGCGCGCACCCTGCGCGAACTCTCCGCCCTCGAGGCCGATGCCAGAAAGATGCGGAAGGCGAAGACCCAAGATGACGGCATCCGCGACCTCGACAGCTTCCGCCGCGAGCTTGCGCGCCGCCTTGATCGCCTGCGCGAAGGCGGGGACGGCGCAGGCCCTGCTGGCGGGCCTGCCTGAGACCGATGCCGCGCGCCTCCTCGCCGACTGGGAGCTGTGGGCGCGGCCCGACCAGCTTCCCCCCGAGGCGGCGCAGGGCGGGGGCCCGTGGTCCACCTGGCTGGTGCTGGGCGGCCGCGGCGCCGGCAAGACCCGCGCCGGCGCCGAATGGGTGCGCGGCCTCGCCCTCGGCCGACCGCCCTTTTCCCCTGCCGCGGCAAGCCCCATCGCGCTGGTGGCGGAGACCATGGCCGATGTGCGCGAGGTGATGGTGGAGGGCGTCTCCGGCGTCCTCGCCGTCCACCCGCGCGACGAGCGGCCCCGCTGGGAGCCCACCCGGCGCCGGCTCGTGTGGCCCAACGGCGCGGTGGCGCAGGGCTTCTCGGCGGAGGACCCGGAGAGCCTGCGGGGCCCCCAGTTCGCTGCCGCCTGGCTCGACGAGCTGGCCAAATGGAGGCGCGCGGAAGCGACCTTCGACATGCTGCAGTTCGGCCTGAGGCTCGGCGCGCAGCCGCGCCAGATGGTGACCACCACGCCGCGCCCCACCGCTCTGTTGCGCCGGCTTCTGGCCGATCCCGCCACGGCGGTGAGCCGGGCCCGGACGGCGGACAATGCCTTCCACCTCGCCCCCACCTTCCTCGGGCAGGTAATCGCCCGCTACGGCGGCACCCGCCTCGGACGACAGGAGTTGGACGGCGAGATCATCGAGGACCGGCCCGACGCCCTCTTCGCCCGCCCGGCGCTGGAGGCGCTGCGCGAGGCCGAGGCGCCGCCGCTGGCGCGCATCGTGGTGGCGGTGGACCCGCCGGCCTCCTCCCGCGCCGGGGCCGACGCCTGCGGCCTCGTGGCGGCCGGCGTCGATGCGGCCGGCGTGGTGCATGTGCTGGCGGACGCCACCGAGCGCGGGCTGCGCCCGGCGCAATGGGCGGCGAAGGCGGTGGCGCTGTTCCACCGCTTCGCCGCCGACCGCATCGTCGCCGAGGTGAACCAGGGCGGCGAGATGGTGCGCGCCGTCATCGCCGAGGTGGACCCGGCCGTGCCGGTGGAGCAGGTGCGGGCGACGCGCGGCAAGTTCCTGCGCGCCGAGCCGGTGGCCGCGCTCTACGAGCAGGGGCGTGTGCGCCATGCCGGCGCCTTTCCCGCCCTGGAGGACGAGATGTGCGACTTCGGCACGGACGGCCTTTCCTCGGGCCGCTCGCCCGACCGGCTCGACGCGCTGGTGTGGGCGGTGACGGCGCTCGCCCTCGGCCCGAGGGCGGGCAGCCCGCGGGTGCGGGGGCTGTGAGCCCTCAGCTGCCGACGACGACGCCGCCCACCGGGATTTCCACCTGCACGCACAGGCCGGTGACGCTCTGGCCGGGCGCGAAGTCGGGCCAGCGGTCGTTGCGCTTCAGGCTGGCGCCGAGGCAGCCGCGCTCGGAGCGGTAGTAGCCGATGATCTGCTGCGAGGTCTGGCTGGTGACCAGCGGCGCGGCGCCATAGGGGCCGCCCGCATAGCCCATGGCGCCGGTGGCGACGGGCTGGACCGTGGTGGTGGTGACGATGAGGACCAGGGCATAGAGCATGACGCCCTCCCGATGCGTCCCCCCGCTCCGGTGACGCCACCGGATCTGACGCTCTGGCCAATCTACGCCTTTCCGTCCGCCGGCGGAACTGGCGGCGGACGCGCGCGAAGCTTGCGTCGGATACGGTATACCGATATCGTATGCCTATGAATGAGGCTGCATGACAACGATGTGTGCAGACATTTTGCCTAACATTGGCCCTGTCTGCCGTGTCTGGAGCCATGCGACCGCATCTCAGATCCTTTTTTGCCCGTCATGAGCCGCACTGTGCATCCCTCGGGGTCGGACTGAAGTCCGGCCTCGGCGGCATGCTGGGCATGGGGCTCGTGGGTGCCGCTGCCGCCTTCACCAGCCTGCCGCTGCTCATCGCGCCGTTCGGCGCCAGCGCGGTGCTGCTGTTCGGCCACCCCGCCTCGCCACTGGCGCAGCCGGCCAATGTGATCGGCGGCTACGGGGCGGCGGTGGGCGTCGGTATCGTCGTCGCCCTGCTGTTTCCCGGTGCCTGGTGGGCCGCGGCCCTGGGGGTGGGTCTCGCCATCCTCGCCATGCTGCTGCTGCGCGTGTCGCATCCGCCGGCGGGCGCGGTGCCGATCCTGATGACGCTGTCGCCCATCGGGGTGTTCGAGCTCGCCGGTATCGTCGCGGCCGGCGCCGTCGCTCTGGTGGCGGTGGCGAGCCTCTACCACCGGCTGCCGCCGCGCCACCACGACTATCCCCGTCGCGCCGCCTGAGCGCCCGCCGTTTTTCCCTGGTCCTGCCGTCCGTCGGCGGACCCCATCGGCCGCCTTCGGGCGGCCGTTTTCATTTCGGAGCCCTGCATGCTCGCCCAGCTTCTCGCCCCGTTCCGCCGCTCTCCGCCCGAGGCGAAGGCGAGTCGCACGGCGCGCCTCGTGGCGCTTCTCTCCGCCGGGCGGCCGCGCTGGACCCCGCGCGACTACGCCTCCCTCACCCGCGAGGGGTTCGCCCGCAACGCCATCGCCTACCGCGCGGTGCGCCTCGTGGGCGAGGCGGCGGCGTCCGTGCCTCTGGTGCTGCTGGACAAGGGGCGCGAGCGCGACGCCCATCCGCTGCTCGACCTGCTCGACCACCCCAACCCCCGCCTCACCCGCGCCGGCCTGGTGGAGGCGATCTGCTGCCACCTGCTGGTGGCCGGCAACGCGTATGTGGAGGCGGTGGCGGTGGACGGCGCGGTGCGCGAGCTGCACCTGCTGCGCCCCGACCGGGTGCGCGTGGTGCCGGGGCCCGACGGCTGGCCCGAAGCCTTCGACTACACCCTCGGGGCGCAGACCGTGCGCATCTCGCAGGAGACATTGGTGCCCGGCGCCGAGGTGCCCGCCATCCTGCACCTGTCGTCCTTCAACCCGCTGGATGACCATTACGGCTTCGCGCCGCTGGAGGCGGCGGCCCAGGCCCTTGACCTCCACAACGCCGCCAGCGCCTGGAACAAGGCGCTCATCGACAACGCCGCCCGCCCCTCCGGCGCGCTGGTGTACGGCGGCTCTGGCTCGCTCACGGAGGAGCAGTTCGAGCGGCTGAAGGGCGAGCTGGAAGCCTCCTTCCAGGGCGCGGTCAACGCCGGCCGTCCGCTGCTGCTGGAGGGCGGGCTCGACTGGCGCCCGCTCTCCCTCAGCCCCAAGGACATGGATTTCGAGGCCGCGCGCAATTCCGCCGCCCGGGAGATCGCCCTCGCCATCGGCGTGCCGCCGCTGCTGCTCGGCATCCCCGGCGACAACACCTATGCCAATTACGCCGAGGCCAACCGCGCCTTGTGGCGCCAGAGCGTGGTGCCCCTGCTGCGCCGGGTGTGCGAGGCCCTCGCCTTGTGGCTCGGCCCGGCCTACGGCGGTGGCCTCACGCTCGTGCCCGACCTCGACCAGATCGAGGCGCTCAGCGCCGAGCGCTCGGAGCTGTGGGCGCGGGTCAGCGCGGCGGAGTTCCTGAGCGACGCGGAAAAGCGCGAGGCGGTGGGCTATGGCGCGCGATAGGGGCGCGGGGCCCGCGCGCACCACCTGAAAGGAAGCGCCTGCAGCGGACCTTTGCGCTGGGCCCCGGCTCGCATTCCGCTGGCGCTGCATGCGTCCGGGGCGCGCGAGGGCGTTCTTCGTACCGCCGTCGCCCTCCGGCTTGACCGGAGGGCCCATGCTTAGGCAGGGCCCCGTATGCGGCGGGAGGGGGAACGAAGCGCCCGCGGCGGATCTTTGCGCTGGGGCCCGGCGCGCATTGCGCTGCCGCTGCATGCGTCCGTGGCGCGATGGACCTCCTCGTCCCGCCGTTGGATCGACCTTCACATCCCATCGCGAGCTGCCATGGACACCCTGATCCGCACCTTCGCCGAGCGGGGCGATCTGGCGCATGTGGCGCTGCTGCTGTGGGCGCTCGCTGCCTCGGCCGGCCTGTGGCGGGCGCTGGGCGAGCTCGCCCGGGCCAATGCCCGCATGGATGATTTCGTGCGCGAGCTCGCCCGCTTCAACGCCCGGTTCGACGATCCGCTCTGACCCTCTCACCATCCGGGAGAACCCCATGCGCTCACCCTTTCACAAGGCGTCGGGGCCGCGCATCCGCGCGCTCACCGGCGCGCCGCGGACCAAGGCGCCGCCGCCCCAGCCGGCGCCCACCGTGTTCCGCGAGTTCGTCGCCACCCTCGAGCGGCTGGAGAAGAGCCGCCGCCGCCGCAAGCCGCCGGCCGCCCCCGCGAAGGGGGAGTGAGCTATGGCGCGCGATGCCGAAGGCTTCCCCATCGAGGGCTACGCCTGCCTGTTCGACGTGGCCGACCTCGGCCGCGACCTGGTGCTGCGCGGCGCTTTCGCCGCCTCCCTCGCTCGCCAGGGCGCCGGCGGGGTGCGCATGCTCTACCAGCACGATCCCGCCGAGCCCATCGGGGTGTGGAGCGAGGCCCATGAGGACGCCCGCGGCCTCTATGTGCGCGGCCGTCTCTCGCCCTTTGTCGCCCGCGCGCGGGAGGTGGCGGCGCTGGTGCGCGAGGGCGCGCTCGACGGCCTCTCCATCGGCTTCAAGGCGGTGGAAGCGCGGACCGATCCGCGCACCCGCCTGCGCCGCATTGCCCGCATCGACCTGTGGGAGGTGTCGGTGGTGACCTTCCCCATGCAGCCGGCGGCGCGGATCGTCCGCCCGCCGCCCGCATCCCCCGCCGTGATGCTGCAGGCGGCCGCCGCGCGGCTGCGGGCCGCCGCGGAAGCTTGACCCTTTCCTCCAGACCGAAGGCTCATCCCATGTCGATCCTCACCGGCGCCCGCGCGGGCGCTGCCGAACTCCAGGCTGCCCCCGAAACCAAGGTGGCCGGCGCCGAGGCCCGCGTCGCGGTCGCCGATTTCCTCTCCGCCTTCGAGGCCTACAAGGAGGCGAACGACGCCCGCCTCGCCGAGATGGAGCGCCGCGGCACCGACGTGCTGGCGACCGAACAGCTCGCCCGCATCGACGCCGCCCTCGATGCCCACCAGGCCCGGCTCGATGCGCTGGCCACCAAGGCGCGCCGGCCGCAGCTGGGCGCCGCGCCCGAGCGCACCGGCGATGCCCGCGCCCATGGCTCGGCCTTCGACACCTATGTGCGCCACGGCGAGGCCGGCGGCCTGAAGGCGCTGGAGGCCAAGGCCCTCTCCGCCGGCTCCGGCACCGACGGCGGCTATCTCGTGCCCTACGAGACGGAAGCGGAGATCGGCCGGCGCCTCGCCGCCCTCTCGCCCATCCGGGCGCTGGCCAGCGTGCGGGTCATCGGCGGCGGCACCTATCGCAAGCCCTTCATGACCTCGGGGCCCGCCTCCGGCTGGGCCGCCGAGACCGCCGCCCGCCCGCAGACCGACAGCCCGGTCCTCGCCGAGATCGCCTTTCCCGCCATGGAGCTTTACGCCATGCCGGCGGCGACCCAGGCGCTGCTGGACGACGCGCAGGTGAACGTGGAGGAGTGGCTGGCGCAGGAGGTGGACGCCGCCTTCGCCGAGCAAGAGGGCACGGCCTTCGTCACCGGCGACGGCGTCGCCAAGCCCAAGGGCTTCCTCGCCTACACCAAGGCGGCGGAGAGCGCGTGGAGCTGGGACAAGGTGGGCTACATCGCCACCGGCGCGGCCGGCGCCTTTCCCGCCGCGACTCCGGCGGATCCGCTGCTCGACCTGGTCTACGCGCTGAAGGCCGGCTACCGCCAGAACGCCACCTTCGTCATGAACCGGCGGACCCAGGCAGCGGTGCGCAAGCTGAAGGACGAGAACGGCAACTACCTCTGGGCGCCGCCCGCCGGCGTCGGCCAGAGCGCGAGCCTCCTCGGCTTCCCGGTGGCCGAGAGCGAGGCGATGCCCACCATCGCCGCCGACGCCTACGCCATCGCTTTCGGCGACTTCCGCCGCTTCTATCTGGTGGTGGACCGCGCCGGGGTGCGCGTGCTGCGCGATCCCTATTCGGCCAAGCCCTACGTGCTGTTCTACACCACCAAGCGCGTGGGCGGCGGCATCCAGGACTTCGACGCCGCCAAGCTGCTGAAGTTCGCCGCCAGCTGAGGGAGGGCGCGCGCGTTCCCGGCGCGCTGTAGCGCGAACGAAACACCGTCGCCCTCCGGCCTGACCGGAGGGCCCATGCTTCGACCGGGCGGGGGGAGAGCCGGAAGCAGGCGCGGAGGGGGACGAAGCGCCTTCGGCGACCCATTGCGCTGGGCCCCGGCTCGCATTCCGCTGCCGCTGCATGCATCCGGGGCGCGATGGCGCTCCCCGTCCCGCCGTCGCCCTCCGGCTTGACCGGAGGGCCCGTGTTTCGACCGGGAGCTGAGCGGGGCGGAGCGATGGGTGCTCCGGTCAAGCCGGAGCACGACGGACGAGGAGAGGCGTGCGGAACGCGACGGGCAGCGGGCTTGCGGACGGAAGAGGGGCGCGCGACGCGCGCTTCCATCCCGCCTTGATTGGCCCCCACCCGATCCGCCCAACCCCACCCCGCCGTCGCCCTCCGGCTTGACCGGAGGGCCCATGCCTCGACCGGGAGCGGCGCGGGGCGGAGAGATGGGTGCTCCGGTCAAGCCGGAGCACGACGAACGAGGGGAGGCGTGCGGGGTACGAGAGAGCGGCGATGCCTTCGGAGCACGACGGAACAAGCGCCGCGCCAGAGCGCTTAGCGCCCCTCAGTTCGGCAGCACCAGGCAGGCGCCGCCGAGTTTGCGCAGGCGGTCGCACATCTTCGTGCCGTCCGCCTTGGTCTGGGCCGGCAGGCGCACACGGTAGAAGGTGCGCGGACCGCGCCCGCCCACCCGCGTCGCCACGATGACCGGCGTGAGGTCGGCGAACACCTGCGGCGCGCGCTGTGCCTCGCGGCGGAACGAGGCGAGGGCGATCTCGCGGGAATAGTTGCCGGAGATCTGCACGCCCCATGGCGCGAACAGCGTATTGGCCGGTTCCCCGGCGGCCGGGGCCGGCGCGCCCTTGCGCAGGGCGGCGACGGTGACGAGGCAGGGCTCGGACGTAAAGTCCGGCGTGTTGGCGGAGAACGCCGTTCCGCCTTGGCGCTTCAGCCCCGCCCAATCCTCGGCGGTGCGCCCGGTGATGAGGCGCACATAGGTCCGGGTCTCGTTGGGCAGGCCGCCGCCGGCGAGGAAGCCGTTCACCCGGCCAGGCCCGGCATTGTAGGCCGCCGCCGCGAGGCCAAGATTGCCGAAGCGGCGGTTGAGGTCGGCGAGCAGCGCGGCGGAGGCGGGGATCGCCGCCTCGGGATCGAACGGATTGAGCAGCCCGCGCTCCTTCGCCGTGCCGGGCATGAACTGGGCGATGCCCTGCGCCCCCGCGTGGCTCACCACATCGGGGCGGAACGAGCTCTCGCGCCAGATGAGGCGGGTGAGGAAGGAGGAAGGCAGGCTCTCCTTCGCAGCCGCCGCCTCGATGAGGCGGCAGATGGCGTGATCGACACTCTCGCCCCGTGCGGGTGTGGCCGGCGGTGCCGGAACGGCCTCCGCCGCCGGCTGCGCCTGGGCGGCGCCGGCGAATGCGACAAGAAGCAGCCGGCCGGCCCACCTGGTGAAGGTTCGGCCGGGCGCCATGCTCATCTCCCGAGTGGGCTGCCGAGCGCCGCGGCAGTGGTCTCGATCCAGTCGCGATGGGGCGACAAAAGGGTCACGCCGGTGACGCCGCCGCAGCCGCTGCGGCCGCCCACCGCCGTCACCCAGCCGATGACCCCGGACAGCGCCCCCTCGCGGAAGGCGGGTCCCCCCGAATCTCCGGTGCAGGCGCCGGCGCCGCCCTCGGCCACCCCGAGCCGGACGATGATGCCGCCGGTGATGCCGATGGCGGGGAGCGCCTGGGTGCGCAGCGTGCCGGCGCTCTGGCCGGCGCCGTCGGCGCTGACGCCGTAGCCGGCGATGAGAAAGCGCGTGCCCGCCTCCGGCAGGCCGCTCGCCGCGGCGAGGCGTGCGGCGCGCAATCGGCCGGGCAGGGGCTCGGCGAGTTTGACGAGGGCGAGGTCGGGGGTAGGCCGGCGAGTCTGGAACTGGCGGGCGTCGAAGCGCGGATGCACCGCGATCCGCGCCGCCGGAATCAGCTTGGGTGGCCCGTCGTCCACCAGCGCCACCGCATAGTCCCCCGCCGGCCCGACGCAGTGCGCGGCGGTGAGCAGCAGGTCGCGCGCCAGCACCGCGCCGGTGCAGGAGGCCCCGCGGGTGGAGACGATCATCACCGTCTGCGCCGCCACCTCCGCGCCCGCCGGCGCGCCGCCGACGATTGCCCGCGCCCCGGAGGGGGCGAGCAGGGAGCACGTCAGCGCCGCAGCGGCGAGGAGACGGAACGTCATCATGCCTGCGTTTCTGCCGCCCTGCCCGCGGGGCGTCAATGGCCGCTCGCCGGCGGGCGAGGGGGCATGCCCGGTTCGCCGGTCGTCCCGACGACGGCGACGCGGCCCCCTCATACCGCCCGCGCCCAAGCGGAGAGGGAGCCGCCGGCGGCGGCCGCCTTTTCACATCACCGGAGCCCACCATGGCAGAGCTTCTTTCCGGCCCCTCCGCCGAGCCGCTGACGCGGGACGCGGCGAAGGCCTTCCTGCGTCTCGACGGCGATGCGGAAGACGCCCTCGTGGACGCCCTCGTCGTCGCGGCGCGCCGCTACGTCGAGGCCGACACCGGCCGCATCCTGATGGAGCAGACCTGGCGCTTCTCCCTCGACCGCTGGCCGCTGCGCGGCATCATCCCGGCGCCGGTCTCGCCGGTGCGCGAGATCCTCACCGCCACGGTTGCCGCCGCCGACGGCACGCCCATGGCTCTGCCGGCGGACGCGCTGGCGCTGATGGCGGATCGCGCCCCCGCTCTGATCCGCGTCGATCCCGCGCGCGTGGCCGCGCCGCAGGTGACGCATGGCGGCATCGTCATCACGCTGAAGGCCGGCTACGGCGTGGCCGCCGCCGACGTGCCGGCCGATCTCGTGCAGGCGGTGCGGCTCATGCTCGCGCATCTCTTTGAGCATCGCGACGGGCCGGGCGATGCGACGGCGCTGCCCGCCGCCGTGCGCGCGCTCGTCGCGCCCCATCGCGTGGTGCGGCTGTGAGCGGGATCGGCGCGCTGCGCCACCGCCTCACCCACCAGACGGCGGTGGACGTGCCCGACGGCGCCGGCGGCGTCTCGCGCACCTTCCTCGCCGTCGACGTGCTGTGGGGTGCCATCGAAACCGCGGCCATGGACTACGGCGTCGCCGAAGAACGTCCGCGCGCGCTCTCGGAGGTGCGCGTCACCGTGCGCGCGCCCAACACCATCGCCGCCGGCGACCGGCTGGTCCACGCCGGGCGCGTCTTCCATGTGGAGAGCCTCGCCGACGCGGACGGCCGCGGCCGCTTCCATCTCGTCCGCTGCCGGGAGGAGCAGACATGAGCGCGCGCGGCACCGAGCTGAGGGTGCGCACGCGCGGCCTCGACGGCCTCGCCCGCCGCCTCGCCGCCCGCCACCTGCCCGCCGCGCAAGCCGCCGCCGCCGCGCGCGCCGCCGCGGCGCTGGCGGCCGAGATCCGTACCGAGACCGGCGCCGTTGCCGCCGTCGCCGGCCCGCCGTCGCGGCCGGTCGTGCAGGTGTCCGGCGCCGACTTTCTGACCCGCGTGCGCGGCGCCTTCGACCGGCCGGGCGATCCGGTGCTCGACCGCATCCGCCTCGCCTTCGCGCGGCGCTGGAGGACGCGATGAGCCTGCCCCTCGACAGCCCGGCCCTGGCCCTGCGCGCCGCGCTCCATGCCGCGCTCGCCGCCGATGCGGCGCTGGTGGCACTGCTCGGCGCGCCGCGCATCCACGACGTGCCGCCGGCCGATGCGGACTTCCCCTTCGTGGCGCTCGGCGAGGCGGTGGTGGCCGACTGGTCCACCGCCACCGAGGCGGGCACCGAGCAGGCGCTGACCCTGCACGTCTTCTCCCGCTCCGGCGGGCGGGCGGAGGCCTTCGCCATCGCCGCGCGGGTGCAGGAGGTGCTGCACGATGGGGCGCTCGCCCTCGCCGGCCACCGGCTCGCCAACCTGCGCGCCACCACCGCCGAGGTCCGCCGCGAGAGCGACGGGCGCACCTTTCACGCTCTGGTGCGGTTCCGCGCCGTCACCGAGCCCCTGTGATCTTCGGAGACCAACATGGCCGCGCAGAAGGGCAAGGACCTGCTTCTCAAGGTGCATGACGGCACCGCGTTCGTGACCGTGGCGGGGCTGCGCACCCGCACCCTCGCCTTCAACGCCCAGAGCGTCGACGTGACCCATTCGGAGAGCGCGGGCCGCTGGCGCGAGCTGCTCGACGGGGCGGGCGTCCGGCGCGCGTCGGTGGCGGGCTCCGGCGTGTTCAAGGATGCCGCCTCCGACGCCCTCGTGCGCCAGCTGTTCTTCTCCGGCGCGCTGGCGGGCTGCCAGATCGTGATCCCGGATTTCGGCACCCTCTCCGGCCCGTTCCAGGTGACCGCGCTGGAGATCGCAGCCGAGCACGACCGCGAGGTGACCTTCGACCTGACGCTGGAGAGCGCCGGCGAGATCACCTTCGCCGCGCTGTGAGCGCACCTTCCTCTGGCCGGGAGACACCCATGCCCAACCGCAGGCGCGGCGAGATCGCGGCCGTGCTCGACGGCACGCCCCGCGTGCTCGTCCTCACCCTCGGCGCACTGGCGGAGCTGGAAGCCGCCTTCGGCGCCGACGATCTGATGGCGCTGGCCGAGCGCTTCGGCCGCGGCCGGCTCTCCGCCCGCGACGCGGCGCGCATCATTGCCGCCGGGCTCAACGGGGCGGGTGGGTCGGTGAGCGTGGAGGAGGTGGCCCGCATGCGTGCCGACGGCGGGGCGGCGGGCTTTGCGCGCATCGTCGCCGATCTCCTCGCCGCCACCTTCGGCGCGGAGGCCGAGGCGCCGCCTTCCCCTCCGCCGCCGCAGCCGGCGTGACAGCCTCGCCCGCGGCCCGTCCCTTCCCCTGGGCCGAGGCCATGGGCGCTGGCCTCGGCCTGTTGCGGCTCGCCCCCGATGCCTTCTGGCGCATGACGCCCCGCGAGCTGGCCGCGGCCCTTGCACCGCTGCTGCCCGCGCCGGCCGACGGGCTCGACCGGGCCGGCCTCGCGGCGCTGATGGCGCGCTATCCCGACCCTTCCCACTGAGGACCGGCCATGACCGAGACCGTCGACATCGCCCTCGAGGTGGACACCCGCAGCGCTCTGGCGGCGCTGGGCGCGGCGGAGGTTTCCGCGCGCGGCTTCGCTTCGGCGCTCTCCTCGGCCTTCACCGGGCTCGCAGTGCAGGGCAAGGACCTCGGCAGCGTGCTGGAGCAGCTCGTCACCCGGCTCGCCAACCTCGCCCTCAGCGCCGCCCTGAAGCCGCTGGAGAGCTCGCTCACCTCGCTGCTCTCCGGTGCCGGCGGCGCCCTCGGCTTCGCCCGCGGCGGGGTGATTTCCGACGGCCAGGTGAAGCCCTTCGCGCGCGGCGGCGTGGTGGCGGCGCCGACCTATTTTCCCATGGGCAGTTCCGGCCTTGGCCTGATGGGCGAGAAGGGCGCCGAGGCCATCCTGCCCCTTGCCCGCGGCGCCGACGGAAAGCTCGGGGTGCGCGCCGCGGAGGGCGGCGGCCGGCCGGCGGTGACGGTGAACATCGCGACGCCGGACATCGCCGGCTTCCGCCGGTCGGACGCCTATCTCTCGGGGCTCGTGGCGCGCGCGGTGGCGCGCGGCCAGCGCGGTGCGTGACGCCTCAGCGCGCGCTCTTCCACGGGTCGGCCGGGACGGCGAGGGAAGGCTGTGGGGGCGAAGCAGGCGGGGCGGTGGGGGTGGCGCTGAACTGGTTCGGTGCGCTGCTCAGGGCCTGCCCGCCATAGACGTCGGTGCGCACGGCCGCGCCGGTGCGCACGCAGGAGTCCGAGCCGGGCACGCGCTTGAAATCCGCGCCATAGGCCGCGCAGGTCGTATCCGCCTTTCCGGCTGCCGGGGCCTGCGCCGCGGCGGGCGCAGCGCCCGCCACCAGCGCGACCGCGAGCATCGCGAGACTGCCACCGCAGGCGCGAAGGACGGGGCCCGCACACAAAGACACGACGCTCCGCGACGCGCCGGCAGCCGGCCCGGCGCCAATCGCCGCGACGCGGCTATCGAGGCGTAGGGACGCGGGGACCACGAACGCGGGAAACGCGGATGCGATGGCGCGGGAGGCGGCAGAGGGGTGGCCGGCAGCGCGGCGCGCGGGGCGAGTCATGGCATAGGTTCCGGCACCCGCCGCAGGAGGCGGGCAGGCGCGGACCATAGCGCGACGGCGCCTGCCGGGAAATCCCCGGCACACGCCCTGCGCCCCCGACCCAAGTGACCTAACGATAAGACAATGCTGAAAAATCCGATGCCCGCAGAATCCGCGGCAGCTGGGCTGCACGCGCTGCGGGCCATCCACACGGTTCTTATCCGCGATCCACCCTTGGGGCTGATCGCCGGCCTCGGCGCACGTCGCCGCGGCGTGCTCATCTGATGGGGTTCACCTGATGGGCTGCACCTCCTGCGGGCTGCTGCACCTGAAGGGCGATCCGTGAAAGGCGGTGACCTGGTTCCCGTGGCATGCGGCATTGCCCCTCTCGCCGTGCCCTCGGGTCCGAACCCCACCTCGACCGTTCCGCCCGCAGGCTGTCGCGTCCCGCGGAATGGTGTTCCGACCACCGTGCCGGGCGGGACATGAAGACGGGTCTTCCATGGAAGCCTGCCGACACCCTGCCGCGACCTGCGCGCCGGATTCTCTCGCTTGATCCGCCCCGGAGGCCGGGACGTCATCGCCTCGTCGCTGCCGCCCGTGGGCGACATCTGGTGCTGTGCTCCGGCGGCGGCGCTGCGACCGTGCGGTCCGCGTCCGCCATCAGGAGGCGAAGATCACTTCTTCGCGGGAGCCTTGGGGGCCTTCGCAGCCTTCGGGGCGGCGGCCTTGGGCGCAGCGGCCTTCGGAGCAGCGGCCTTCTTGGCGGCGGGCTTGGCAGCGGCCTTGGGCGCGGCGGCCTTGGCCTCGGGAGCGGGAGCTGCGGCGGGCTTGGGCGCTGCGGCCTTCTTGGCGGCGGGCTTCTTCTCCGCGGTCTTCGGAGCAGCAGCCTTGGGCGCGGCGGCCTTGGCAGCCTTCGGCGCGGGAGCCTTCTTGGCGGCCGGAGCCTCGGCGGGCTTCGCAGCAGCCTTGGGAGCGGCGGCCTTCGGCGCAGCCTTGGGGGCAGCGGCCTTCTTGGCCGGGGCCTTCGCCTCTGCCTTGGGGGCGGCAGCCTTCGCGGCGGCGGGCTTCTTTTCCGCAGCCTTGGGAGCGGCGGTCTTGGTCTCGGCAGGCTTCTTTTCGGCGGCCTTGGGAGCAGCCTTGGCAGCGGCCTTGGGGGCGGCGGCCTTGGCGGCGGGGGCCTTCTTCTCGACGGGTTTCTCGGCGGCGGCGGCCGGCTTCTTGGCGGGCTTGGTAGCCATGCTTTCGCTCCATGCTCAACGGGGCATCGGAAAGTCAAGGCGTCACGTTCAACTATGTCAAGGCCGTCTCTACTGTTTTCGCCCAAGAATTGGGGAATAGGGGCATCATATGGCCACCTTTCATGAGATTTTGTTCCCCCTGGAGGTCGCACTGGGCGCTTCGGGCGGTCCCGAGCGCGTCACGGAGGTGGTGACCACCGCCTCGGGGCGCGAGGAGCGCAACACGCGCCTCGCTGATTCGCGACGGCGCTGGGACGCCGGATACGGGGTGAAGAGCTTCGCTGCGCTGGCCGAGATCGTGGCCTTTTTCGAGGAGCGCCGCGGCCGCCTTCACGGCTTCCGCTGGCGCGATCGTCTCGACCATTCCTCGGCGCTCCACGGCGATGCGATCACCCCCCTCGACCAGCGTCTCGGAACCGGCGACGGCGCGCGCACGATATTCCCTCTCACGAAGGCCTATGGCGCGCTCCACGCGCCCTATCTGCGGGCCATCTCGAAGCCCGTCGCGGGCAGCGTGCGCGTCGCCGTCAACGGCATCGAACAGGTTGAAGGCGCACACTTTTCCATCGATGCGACGCGCGGCGAAATCAGCTTCGCGCTGGCCGCCGCGCCAGCGCCGGAAGCGGTGGTGAGCGCGGGCTTTGCCTTCGATGTTCCGGTGCGTTTCGACACCGATTTCCTGGAGGTCAATCTCTCCGCCTTCGCCGCGGGCGACATCCCCCGCATCCCCGTCATCGAGATCCGTGTGTGAGGCCGCGATGCGCTCCCTCGATCCCGCTTTCGCCGCCCATCTCGCAGGCGGCGTCACCACCCTCTGCCGGGCCTGGCGCATCACCCGCCGCGACGGCGTGGTGCTGGGCTTCACCGACCACGATCGCGACCTCTTGGTGGAGGGGCTCACCTGCCTCGCGGCGTCCGGCATCTCCGGCTCGCAGAGCAGTTCCGCGTCGGGCCTTGCGGTGACCGGCGCGGAACTCTCCGGCGCGCTCAGCGCCGATGCCCTCGACCCTTCGGATCTCGCCGCCGGCTGCTACGACGGCGCCGCCATCGACCTCCTTCTGGTGAACTGGCAGGACGCCGCCCAGCACGTGCTGCTGAGGCGCGGCACCATCGGCGAGGTACGCTGCGCCGACGGCGCCTTCACCGCCGAGATCCGCGGCCTCGCCGATGCCTTCAACCAGACCCGCGGGCGCCTCTTCACCGTCACCTGTGATGCCGATCTCGGCGACGCGCGCTGCGGCGTGGATCTCACCGATCCGGCCTACGCCGCAACCGCCGTGGTGAGCGCGGTGCAGGGCGCGCTGCGGCTGCGCGTCAGCGGTCTCGACGCCTTCGCCGCAGAAGCGTTCGCCCGCGGCAAGGCGCTGATCGTGAGCGGTGCCGCGGCGGGCTTCTCCACCGAGGTCAAGGCGCACCTCGTCGATGCGGAAGGCGCGGTGCTGCGCCTGTGGCAGCGCCCACCGGCAGACGTGGTGCCGGGCGATGCCATCGCGCTCACCGCCGGCTGCGACAAGCGCTTTGCCACCTGCCGGGACCGCTTCGCCAACGCGCTGAACTTTCGCGGTTTTCCGCACATGCCAGGCAATGATTTCGTCATCACCGTCGCCATTCCCGGCGAGGGCGGCTACGACGGGAGCCTGTTGGAATGAGCGCGCCCGCGCCCCTCTCGCCGGCGCGCGCGGCCGTCCTCGCCGAGGCCCGCGCCTGGATCGGCACGCCCTATCTGCACCGTGCCTCGCTGAAGGGCCACGGCGCCGATTGCCTGGGACTCGTGCGCGGGGTCTGGCGCGCCGTGGTGGGGGCCGAGCCCGAGCCGCTGCCGCCCTATGCGCCGGACTGGGCAGAGGCCGGCCGGCGGGAGACGCTGGCCGAGGCCGCGGGGCGCTGCCTCGTGCCCGTGGCGCTCGATGCGGCGGCTCCTGGCGACGTGCTGCTGTTCCGCTTCCGCGCGCACCTGCCGGCCAAGCACGCGGCCATCCTCGCGCCGGGCGCGCGGATGATCCACGCCTATGACGGCGCGAGCGTGTGCGAGACCGCCTTGTCGCCCTGGTGGCGCCGGCGGCTGGCCTATGCCTTCGCCTTCCCGGACGGACGGTGAGGGCATCCTTCCGTCCCGGTCCGCGGCAATCCTCCGCGCTGACTGTCCGCCTCTCCCGCCGCCGCGCCGGTGATCGCTGTCGGCTGCAACGCGCGGCACGCCATCCGCATATCGCTTACCCAGGAGCCATTCATGGCGACGCTGCTTCTCGGCGCGGCCGGCGGCCTCATCGGCGGCGCGCTGTTCGGACCCATCGGCGCGGTGGCAGGCCGCGCCCTCGGCGCGCTCGGCGGCTCGGTCGTCGACGGCGTGCTGTTCGGCGGCAACCGCGCGCGCCGCGCGGAGGGCCCGCGCCTCACCGATCTCGACGTGATGGCCTCCACCGCCGGCGCGCCGCTGCCGCGCCTCTACGGCCGCGCCCGCCTCGCCGGCCAGGTCATCTGGGCCACCCGGCTGAAGGAGGTGAAGAAGGAGGAGACCCAGTCCCTCGGCGGCAAGGGCGGCAGCCTCTCGGCCTCCACCACCACCTACACCTATTACGGCAATTTCGCCGTGGCGCTGTGCGAGGGGCCGGTCTCGCGCATCGGCCGCATCTGGGCCGACGGCAAGCTGCTCGACACCCGCCGCCTGCACCTCACCTTCCACCTCGGCGGCGCCGACGAGGCCCCTGATCCCTTCATCGAGGCGAAGCAGGGCGCGGCGGGCACGCCGGCCTATCGCGGCGTCGCCTACATCGTGTTCCAGAACCTGGAACTGACCGACTACGGCAACCGCCTGCCGCAGGTGACGGTGGAGGTGGAGCGCGCCATCGGCGCGCTGGAGCGCCAGGTGAAGGCGGTGACGGTGATCCCGGGCGCCACCGAATTCGGCTACGACCCGCGGACCATCCGGCAGGTCCATGGCGAGGCCAGCTACAGCCCCGAGAACCGGCACGTCTCCACCTTCGTCAGCGATTTCGAGGCCTCCCTCGACCAGCTGCTCGGCGCCTGCCCGAACCTTCAGCGGGTCTCCCTCGTCGTCTCCTGGTTCGGCGACGATCTGCGCGCCGGTGCGTGCGCGGTGCGCCCCAAGTGCGAACGCTTCGCCAAGCTCACCGCACCGGCAATCTGGAGCGTGGGCGGCGAGACGCGTCTCTCCGCGCCCGCCGTCTCGCAATATGACGGCCGCGCCGCCTATGGCGGAACCCCGTCCGACGACAGCGTGGTGCGCGCCATCCGGCGGATGGCGGAGGCGGGCCTGAAGGTCACGCTCAATCCTTTCGTCATGATGGACATCCCCGCCGGCAACGCGCGCCCGGATCCCTGGACCGGCGCCCCCGACCAGCCCGCCCATCCCTGGTGCGGGCGCATCGTGTGCGATCCGGCGCCGGGGCGGCCGGGCACGGCGGACGGGACGGCCGGATGCCGCGCACAGGTGGAGGCGCTGTTTGGCGCCGCCGCGCCGGACGACTTCACCCGCATCGGCTCCAGCGTCGTCTATCACGGTCCGGAGGAATGGAGCCTGCGCCGGATGGTGCTGCACTATGCCCATCTCGCCGTGGCGGCGGGGGGCGTGGAGGCGATCCTCATCGGCTCGGAGCTCGCGGCCCTCACCCGCCTCACCGATGACGCCGGCGCCTTTCCGGCTGCCGAGGCACTGGCTGCCCTCGCGGCCGACGTGAAGGCGGTGGTGGGGCCGGACATCCTCGTCTCCTACGCCGCGGACTGGACGGAATACGGCGCGCAGGTGCTGGCCAATGGCGACGTGCGCTTCCCCCTCGATGGGCTGTGGGGGGCGCCGGCGGTGGACTTCGTCGGCATCGACTATTACCCGCCGCTCGCCGACTGGCGCGACGGCAGCGCGCATCTCGATGCGGCCCTTGCCGCGACGCCGCACGAGCGCGCCTATCTGAAGGCCAACCTGCGGGGCGGCGAGGCGTTCGACTGGTTCTATGCGGACGCTGCCGCCCGCGCCGCGCAGGCGCGCAGCCCCATCGCCGACGGCGCCTTCGGCGAGCCCTGGGTGTTCCGCCAGAAGGACCTGTGGTCGTGGTGGGCCAATGCCCATCACGAGCGCATCGGCGGAGTGCGCAGCGCATTCCCCACCGCGTTCGCGCCCGGGGCCAAGCCCATCCGCCTGATGGAGGCCGGCTGCCCGGCGGTGGACAAGGGCGCCAACCGCCCGAGCGCCTTCCCCGATGCGAAGTCCGCCGAGAACCTCTTGCCACCCTTCTCCACCGGCGCGCGGGACGATCTCATCCAGCGGCGGGCGCTGGAGGCGGTGCTCGCCACCTTCGACCCCGATGCCGGGGCGGACGATGCCGACAATCCGCCCGCCGCCCTCTACGACGGCCGCATGGTGGAGGAGGGCGGCGTCTTTCTCTGGACGTGGGATGCGCGGCCCTATCCCCAATTCCCCTATGCCGACGATGTGTGGGCGGATGGGGCAAACTGGGCCAGCGGCCACTGGCTCACCGGCCGCCTCGGCGGCGCGCCGCTGGACGCGCTGGTGGCGACGCTGGCCACGGATTTCGGTGCTGGCGACGTGGACAGCTCCGCCCTCGCCGGCGCGGTGGAAGGCTATGTGGTGGAGCAGCCCATGGCGGCGCGCGCCGCGCTGGAGCCGCTCGCCCGCGCCTTCGCCTTCGAGGCGGGGGAGGCGGACGGGCGCATGGTGTTCCGCCCGCGCGGGCAGGGGCCGGTGACCGACATCGGCACCGACGATCTGGTGTGGTCGGACGATGCCCCGCTGGTGCAGGTGACGCGCGCCCAGGAGAGCGAGCTGCCGCTGGAGGTGACCCTCGGCTTCGTCGACGGGCTGAAGGATTTTCGCCGCGCCACCGTCTCGTCCCGCCGCCTCGCCGGCGCGAGCCGGCACGCGACCCAGGCGGAGCTGGCGGTGGTGGCCTCCGACGCGGTCATGGTCCGCGCCGCCGACGTGTGGCTGCAGGACCTGTGGGCGGGGCGCGAGACCGCGAGCTTCACCTTGCCGCCCTCACACCTCGCCGTGGTGCCCGGCGACATGCTGCGCCTCGCCTTCGACGGCCGGACGCGCCTTCTGGAAGTGACGGCGGTGGAGGAGGCGGAGGCGCTGGCCGTCACCGCGAAGAGCGTCGAGCCGGAGGTGTTCGACGCCGCCCTCGGCGCGAGCGGGAGGGGCGCCGTGGCGTTGCCGGGCGCTTCCGGCCCGCCCGCCGTGATGGTGCTCGATCTGCCCGCCCTGTCCGAGGCCGAGCCGGTGCCGCTGCAATGGATCGCCGCCGCCTCCTCGCCCTGGCCGGGAACGCTGGTGGTCTGGCGCTCCAGCGACGGGGCGAGCTTCGAGGCGCTGGCGCCGGTGACCGCCTCCGCCACCTTTGGCACGTTGCTCGGGCCGCTGGCGCCGGGGCCGCTGTGGCGCTTCGACCGCGCCACCCGGCTCGACGTGGCGCTGCAATCCTCGCTCTTGGTCTCGGCCAGCGAAGCCGAGGTGCTGGCCGGCGCCAACGGCATCGCCTTGGTCGCGGAGGGCCGGCCGATGGAGATCATCGCCTTCACCGAGGCGGAACTGATCGACGCCTCGACGTATCGCCTCTCCGGCCTCCTGCGCGGTCTCGCCGGCACGGAGGCGGCAGGGGCGGAGCCGTGGCCCGCGGGCACGCGCATGGTACGTCTCGACGGCACGCTGGTGAACGTGGCGAGCGGCGTCGCGATGCTGGGGCGCAGCTTCGTCTATCGCGTCGGCTCGGCGCGGGACGACCAGGGCGCCGAGGAGGTGACGCAGGTCTCCGCCACCGTCTCCGGCACCGCGCTCCTGCCGCTCGCGCCGGTGCATGTGCGCGGGCGACGGACCGAGGCGGGCGTCGCCCTCTCCTTCATCCGCCGCACCCGCATCGCCGGGGACGGGTGGGACACGCTCGACGTGCCTCTGGGCGAGGCGAGCGAGGCCTATCGCGTCGAGATTCTCGACGGGACCGTCGTGGTCCGCGCCTACGAGGTCACGGTCCCCGCCGTGCTCTATCCGGCGGCCGACGAGATCGCCGATTTCGGCGCGCCGCAGGCGGTGCTCGCCGTCCGCGTCGCCCAGCGCTCCGCCAGCGTCGGACCCGGCGCCGCCGCCACGGCCCTCGTTCGTTCCTGAGCATCCCCCCATCCCGAGGTCCAGCCATGCCCGACCAGTCGGCGAACCTGGCGCTGCCCTATATGGCGGCGGCCCAGGCCCAGAAGCACGTCACCCACAACGAGGCGATCCGCCGGCTCGACGCCTTCGTGCAGCTGGTGCTGGAAAGCGCCACAGCGACGGCGCCGCCGCCGACGCCGGAGGAGGGCGCACGCTGGTTCGTGCCCGCCGGCGCCACCGGCGCCTTTGCCGGGCACGACGGCACGATCGCCGCCTTTGAGGCGGGGGTGTTCGACTTCCTGCCGCTGGCGGCGGGCTTCCTCGCCTTCATCCGCGACGAGGGGCGCCTCGCGCTCTTTGACGGCGGCGCGTTTGTGTCACCCATGGCGGCGAGCCTCCACCGCGGCGCCATCGCCGCGCGGGTGATCGAGGAGGACGTGGCGCTTGCGGGCGCCTTCGTCGAGACCGCGGCGCTCATTCCCGACCGGGCCATCGTGCTCGGCGTCTCCACCCGAACGCTGGTCGCGGCGAGTGGGGTGGCCTCCTACGACTGCGGCATCGCCGGCGAGCCGGCGAAGTTCGGCGGCAGCCTCAGCGTCGCCGCGGGCGCGACCAACATGGGCGTCATCGGCCCCACCGCGGTCTACGCCCCCACCGCCGTGCGCCTCACCGCCAACGGCGGCAGCTTTTCCGGCGGCAACGTGCGCGTCGGCCTGCACCTCCTCCTCCTCGCCGTTCCCGGCGCCTGATCCTCCGAGCGGAGCCTTCCCATGCCCTATGATCCGGCCCGCGATCCCCTCAACGGGCTCGCCGCATCCCTGTCCTCGCCGGCGCGGCGCCTCGCGCCGGTGACGCCGTCCGACACCCTCGACCTCGATCCCTACGCCAAGGCCCTGTGGGTGTTCGTGCCCGAAGACGTGGCCGGCGGATATGCCACCATCCGCATCACCACCGCCGGCACGCCCGACGAGGCGAGCGTGGACGTGCGCGCCCTGCCGGGGCTCCAGCCCCTGCCGCCCTGCCAGGTGCGGCGGGTGTGGGCGAGCGGCACCAGCGCGGGCCTGTCCATCTATGCCCTCGCGGACCGCTGAGGCCCGCCATGCTGGGCACCGGCGCCGATCTCCTGCGGACGGCGACGAACCGCGCACGCCCCATGCGGCCGCGCAGCGTCCCTCTGCCCCTTCCACCACCCGGCTGCGGCTGGGTCTTCATCACTGACCCTTCCGGCGCGCACCGTCCCGTCACCGTCACCGACGGCGAGGGACGGCAGCGGCCCGTCTACGCGGAGCAGACTGAATGACCGACTTCACCCTTCCCGGAATCTCGATCGTGGACGCCGTCGGCCGGCTGGCGGCCCTTGGCGCGCAGACTGTGGTGATCGCGGGCGACAGCATCACCCAGCAGATGGGCTATACCGACAACGTCATCACCCAGTTCGACATCTCCTACGCGGTGTGGGCCAACGCCCTCATGGGCGGCCGCTTCACCTTCGTGAACAACGCCGGCGTCGGCTCCACCAAGTCGGCGGAGATGCTGGCGACGCTGGACGAGAAGGTGATCGCCTACACCCCGGACTGGTGCTGGATGCTCATCGGCGCCAATGACGCCAACGCCTCGGTCGGCACCTCGGCGGAGATCATCGCCGCCTTCAAGGCGAACGTGACCGCCGCCATCGAGAAGTGCCGTGCGGCGGGCATCCGGGTGATGATCGGGACGATCATGCCCACGCTCTCCGGCAATTCGGCGTGGACCACGGAGCGGGTCTATCGCGTCTTCACCATGAACAGCTGGATCCGCTCGCTGCCTTCGGCCTATCCCGGCCTCGTGGTGGCGGACTTCGCCTCGGCGGTGGTGGACCCCACCAGCGCCTCGGCACAGCCGCGCGCCGGCTATCTCCAGGCCGACGACGGCATCCATCCCGGTCACAAGGGTGCCTATTACATGGGGCTGGTGGTGAAGGACGCGCTGGAGGGCATCACGCCCAAGGTGCCGCGCCTGGTCAGTTCGGTGGCCGATGCCTACGATTATCTCGGCTACGGCGACCAGCTGCTGAAATATCCGCTGTTCTCGCTGGCGACCGGCGGCGTCAATTCCACCTCCGGCACCATCACCGGCGACATTCCCTCCAGCATGTCGCTCTTGAAGAGCGGCACCTGGGGTGCGGGCTTCGGCACGTCCTCGGTGGCGGCGCGCGCCGACGGCTTCGGCAACGACTGGGTGCTGACCATCACCAATACCGGGGCTAACGACGACAACCTCTCGCCCTCGTCGGCCAACCTCAATGCGCGGGTGGCGGCGGGCGACAGGGTGTTCGCCACCGGCGTCGTCGCGGTGTCGGGCCTCGCCAACTGGAAGGGCTGCTCCATGTTCGTCGAGAGCACGTCCGGTGCCACCACCTACCGGGCCGGCGCTTTGGAACGGGCCACCACGGACGACCCGGCGGCCACCGCCGACAAGTTCGTGCAGACCGACCATGAGATGACCATGGTGACGGGCGTGCTCACCATTCCTGCCGGCTTCAGCACGCTCTACCTGCGGCTGCGCCCGCGATGGGCCGCGGCGGGCGGCACCGCCGTCATCAAGTGGGGCCGCGTCGGCCTGTGGAAGCTGCCGGCCGCCTGACGGCGGGGCGGACCTCGTTCCAGCCCGCGGCGCTCCGGCGCCGCGGGCTTTTCCGTTTCAGGGGATATCCATGGCGAAAGAGAGCTTTGCGCAGGCGCTGGCCGCGGTGCTGGTGCACGAGGGCGGCTATTCCAACCATCCCGACGATCCCGGTGGGCCGACCATGCGGGGCATCATCCAGCGCGTCTACGACGCCTGGCGCCGCGCCAAGGGGCTGCCGCCGCGCCCGGTGCGGCAGATCGAGGACGGCGAGCTCAAGGAGATCTACCGCCGCCAGTATTGGGACGCGGTGCGGGGCGACGACCTGCCCGCCGGCATCGACTATGTGGTGTTCGACGGCGCGGTGAATTCCGGCCCTGCCCAGTCGGCCAAATGGCTCCAGCGGGCGCTGGGCGTGCCGGCGGACGGGCAGGTGGGCGAGGTGACCCTTGCCGCAGCCCGCGCCGCCGCCGAGACCGGTCCCGGTGGTCTGGTGGACGCCATCTGCGACCGCCGCCTCGCCATGCTGAAGGCGCTCTCCACCTGGCGGGTATTCGGCAAGGGCTGGGGACGGCGGGTCGCCGACGTGCGCAAGCTCGGTCGCAGCTGGAGCACCGGCGGGCGGGCGCCCACGCCCGGCATTCCGGTGGGGGAGGGCGAGGCGGCCAAGGGCGCCCTCGCCAGCGCCCGGCCGGCGCCGAAGCCGGAGGCCGGGGCCGGGGCGGTGGCCGGCGGCGTCATCGCCTCCACGGTGGCGGAGGCGGTGCGGCAGATCGAGCCCCACGCCGCCGCCTCGCCCGCGCTGTCGACGGTCTTCGCGGGGCTGACGCTGCTGGGCCTCGCCCTTACCCTCGGCGGTCTCGCCTACGTCTGGTGGAGCGCGCGGGCGGCGGCGCGCCGCGCCGATGCGCTCGATCTGGTGCCGGGGCAGGGCAAGGCATGAGCGGCCTAGCCGAACGCGTGGCCGACACCCTCGGCTATGGCCTGCCGTGGTGGGTCTGGAGCCTGCCCGGCGTCGCCGCCGTCGTGCTGCTGCTGCGCCTGTTCGGGCCGAAGGCGGCGGCCGCGGCCGCGGTGGCGCTCGCCCTCATCCTCGCCCACCGGCGCGGCGCCCAGGCCGGCCGGGACCATGCCCTCAAGGAAGGAGAGCGCGATGCCACGAAGAGCCTTGCCGCGGCCGAGGCTGCGCGCGCTGCTGCCGCTCGCCGCGACGGCACTGCTGGCCGGCTGCGCGACGACGACGGGTTCCGGCGCGACTAGGGTCTATTGCGGCGCTGCCGCGCCGATCCTGTGGTCCGTCGCCGACACCGACGACACCATCCGCCAGGCCAAGGCTCACAATGCCGTGGGCCGACGCCTGTGCGGCTGGCGCTGAGGCGAGGTGGGCGCGGCCTGCGTCGGCATCGCCGCTGACAGCCGCGCAAGCCTCTGTCATTCTTGCCGCCCGTGTCTTAAGGAGGGCCGGTCGAACGCTGGAGGGGCGCCGTGCGTTTGTTGGTGATCGAAGACGATCCCGAGCTCAACCGTCAGCTTTTCGAAGCCCTCGGCGACGCGGGCTACGCGGTGGACCGCGCCTATGACGGCGAGGAAGGCCAGTTTCTCGGCGAAACGGAGCCCTACGACGCCATCGTCCTCGACATCGGCCTGCCCAAGCTCGACGGCATCTCGGTGCTGGAGCGCTGGCGCCGCGCCGGCAAGACCACGCCGGTGCTGATCCTCACCGCCCGCGACCGCTGGAGCGACAAGGTGCAGGGCTTCGATGCCGGCGCCGACGACTATGTGGCCAAGCCCTTCCATATGGAGGAGGTGCTGGCCCGCCTGCGCGCCCTTCTGCGCCGGGCCACCGGCCATGCCTCCAGCGAGCTGTCGTGCGGGCCGGTCCGCCTCGACACCCGCTCGGGTCGCGTCTCGGTGGACGGCAATCCGGTCAAGCTCACGTCGCACGAATACCGGCTCCTGTCCTACCTCATGCATCACGCCGGCCGGGTGGTGTCCCGCGGCGAACTGGTGGAGCATCTCTACGACCAGGATTTCGACCGCGACTCCAATACCATAGAGGTGTTCGTCGGGCGTCTGCGCAAGAAGCTCGACTGCGACGTGATCCAGACCGTGCGGGGGCTCGGCTATCTGCTGGCGGCCCCCGAACCGCCGCGCTGACGCGCCATGGCGTTGCAAGCGGCGGGCCGCCCGCCGGAATACACCCCCGGGTCTTTGGCCTTCCGCCTCGTGCTCTCGGCCATGGCCATCACCGTGGTGGTGCTGCTCGTGGTGGGGCTGGTACTCGCCCAGCTTTATCGCAACGCCGCCGAGCGGGCGTTCGACCGGCAGCTCGACATCTACCTCAAGATCATCGTGGCGGAGGTCGCCAACGCCGCCGACGAGCGCCTGCCCGAACCCGTGGCCCTCGGCGATCCGCTCTTCGCCTTCCCGAATTCCGGCTGGTACTGGCAGATCACCCTGGTGACCGGCGGCGCGCGCGAGCGGCGGACCTCCCGCTCGCTGGTGGAGGCGGCGCTCCCGCTTCTCGCCGACCAGGGCATACGCGGGCGTCCCGGGCTGATGCGGCAGGGCTATGCCCGCGGCGCCGGCGGCATGGAGCTGCGCATCGTCGAGCGCGACGTGGACCTCGGCGCGGACGCCCGCTACGTGGTCTCGGTGGCGGCCGCCTCGGCCGATCTGGAGGCCGAGATCGCCGCCTTCAACCTGGCGCTCGCGGGCACGCTGGTGGTGCTGGCCTGCGCCTTCCTGCTGGTGGTCATCATCCAGGTCCGGTTCGGGCTGCGGCCCCTGTCGCGCATCTCCCAGGTGCTCGCCGACGTGCGCTCCGGCAAGGCCGAGCGGCTCGACGGCACCTATCCCGTGGAGATCGTGCCGCTGGTGCGCGAGGTGAACGCGCTCATCGACGCCAACCGCGAGATCGTCGAGCGCGCCCGCACCCATGTGGGCAACCTGGCCCACGCGCTGAAGACCCCCCTCTCCGTATTGATGAACGAGGCCGGCACCCGCGACGACCCGCTTGCCGTGCGGGTGCGCGACCAGGCCGGCGTGATGCGGGACCAGGTGGCGCACCATCTGGAGCGCGCCCGCATGGCCGCCCGCGTCTCGGTTGTGGCGAGCGTCTGCGATGTGACTCCGGTGGTGACGGCGCTCGCCCGCACCATGGAGAAGATTCACCGTGCCAAGGACCTCGCCATCGACGTGCACATCGCCGACGACGTGCACTTCCGCGGCGAGCAGCAGGATCTGGAGGAGATGGTGGGCAACCTCGTGGACAATGCCTGCAAATGGGCGTCGTCGCGCGTGGAGGTGGAGGTCTGCGTCGGCCGGGCCCGCACCGTGCGCGACCGGGTGTATTTCCACGTCATCATCGACGACGACGGGCCGGGCCTCGATCCCGCCCGCCGCATGGACGTGGGGCGCCGCGGGCGCCGGCTGGACGAATCCAAGCCGGGCTCTGGCCTCGGCCTGTCCATCGTGCATGAGCTGGCGCTGCTCTACGGCGGCCGCTTCGAGCTCAGCTCCGCGCCCATCGGCGGGTTGCGCACCGAGTTGGTTCTACCGGCGGCCGCGGCGCCGCCGCCCCCGGCGTGACACGGCGGGGCGGTGGGTTGACGCAGCGCTGCAACAGCGGCCGCGAAACGCCTTCACGCCAGCGCGGCGCCGGCCTATGAGGAAGGACCAGCCTCGGTATCGCCCCAATCGTCCGCCCCATTCTCGCCCCATTGTACCGCGTGAGGCCCGCTCCATGACCGTCCGCGTGTTCCGTGTCCGTTCCGCGTCAGCCGCGATCTTCGCCTTGGCGCTGTCCGGCTGCGCGACCGACTCGGCCACCGGCAGCAAGGCCACGGCGGCGCTCGCGGCGTTGCCCACGGCGCCGGTCATGAGCGGGGCAGTTTCGGGCGGGCTCATCAGCGGCAGCATCGGCAACGGCCTCGACGAAGGCGACCGGCAGCGCGCCTACGACGCCGAGATCTCGGCGCTGGAGACCGGCAGTCCCGGCTATCCCATCGGCTGGAAGGGCGACGGCAACGCCCGCGGCACGGTCATCGCCGGGCCGCCCTACAACCGCGCCGGCTACCAGAGCTGCCGTGACTATTCCCACACGATTTATATCGACAACCGGCCCCAGATCGCCCGCGGCGCGGCTTGCCGCACGGCGGAGGGCCGCTGGCAGCCGGTGACCTGAGGGCGCCGGGCCGGCGGATGCGTCCGCGCGGAAGCGCGGGTCTTCGTGAGAGAACGCGGGGAGGCGTGGACCCGCCGCCTGAGGCGGAGCGGGTGCGGGCTCAACGCGGCCTGAGGCGCGCGCCGCCGCCCGTGGATTTTTCCCGGTCAGTAGGACATGAACAGCGGGACCTTGCAGTCCTCGAGGAGGGACTGGGTGACGCCGCCGAGCACCCATTCGCGCATGCGCGAGTGGTGGAACGCGCCCATGACGATGAGGTCCGCGCCGATGAGCGAGGCCTGCTCGCGCAGCGTCTCGGCGACCCCGTCGTGGCCGACCACGATGTTCTTCACATCCACATTGACCCCGTGACGGGCAAGGTGGGGCGCGAGCTCGGCGCCGGGGACCTCGTGCGCCAGCTCCTTCTCGGAACCGATGGCGAGCAGCTCCACGGACGCGGCCGACTGCAGGATGCCCATGGCGTCATTGACCGCGCGGGTGGCGCGGGCGCTGGCGTCCCAGGCGATCATGACGCGGGCGTGCTTGAACACGTCGACGCCCGGGGGCACCACCACCACCGGCCGGCCGCTCTCGAACAGTAGGGCCTCGATGAGGCCGCGGTCGGCGTTGACGGTGGCGACCTCGGCATCCAGCACGGCGACGTCGTGCACCCGCGCCTGGGCGATGAACAGGTCGACCAGCTGGCCGTAGGCAAGCTGCGGCGTCTCCACGCTGGCCGCGACGCCGGCCGCGGCAGCCTCGCCCCGCGCCCGCTCGGCCACATGGGCGGCGAGTTCGCGCAGGCGCCGGTTGTGGGAGGCGACGAGGTTGGATGCCATGTTGCTCAGGAAGGTGTTGCCCATCACCACCTTGAGGGACGCCGCCTGAATGGTGGCGTGGGCGCCCGACTGCTGCGCCATCGACAGGCCGTAGGCGAGGGCGGACGACGGCTCGTCGACTCCCTCTTCGGTCATGCCGATGAGGACGCTCTTAATGTTATGAACCATTTGGGTTTTCCTCCTCACTCAGGTGCAAAATACTGGATACGGTCCAGCTTCTCGTTGCGTCATGTCAACCGCATGACGTGAATTAGCTCCGCCGGAGTGGCGCCCGCGCCGGCATGACCTCGATGTCTTACCTGGGTTTGGCGCAGAATCCACAGCCGAGGTTGCCGCCTGTTCGCATCAGCAGCCGGGGCGTTCGCACGTGGCTGAAACGAGCAGGCCGTTACCGCTTGTCGTGGGCGAATCTCGGTCTAAAAGGGCTGAGGGGAGCTGCGATGATCGACGATCTGAACCTGTTCGCGAGCCAGCTGGTGACGCTCTGGGTGGTGCTCGAGCCGTTGAGCCACCTCAGCATGTTCCTGGCCACCACCGCCCATCTGAACCGGCAGGAGCGCCACAAGGTGGCGGCCATGGGCACGGCCTTCGCCTTCATGATCCTGGTGGTGTTCACGCTCATTGGCCGGCTGCTGCTTGAGGCGATGGGCATCTCCATCCTCGCCTTCCAGATCTCGGGCGGGATCATCCTGTTCTATTTCTCCATGACCATGATCTTCGGCGAGATGTCGGCCCACCCGATCACCGTCGATCCCGAGCGCCGTCTGCCCCAGCTCGCGGTCTATCCGCTTGCCACGCCCATCATCGCCGGGCCCGGCGCGATCCTCGCCATGGTGCTGTTCTCCGACAACAACCGCGACGCGCCGCTGTCCCATCACCTCATCACTGTGGCCGTGCTGCTGCTGATGATGTTCGTGCTGTTCGTCATCTTCTGGCTGAGCGACTATATCGCGCGGGTGATGGGGGAGGGCGGGGCGAGCCTGCTGCGCCGGGTCATGGGCATGCTGCTCGCCGCCTTCTCGGTCAATCTCGTGCTCAACGCCTTCCAGAAATGGCTCGACCTGCCGCCCATCTGACGCCTAGGCGGTGAAGGAGGGCAGACGTGCCCGCTGGCGCAGCGGCGCTGGAAGCGCCGCAACGCCCGCCCGCCATCCGTGTCGGGAGGCAGTCCCGTTCAGCTGTTCTCGAGCATCGCCAGCAGCCGGTAGCTGCCGCGGTAATAGAGCAGCGGATCGTCCTCGCCCTCCGCATGCATGTGCACCACGCGGCCGACGAAGATGACATGATCTCCCCCGTCGTAATGGGCATAGGGCACGCATTCGAAGACGGCGTGGGCCGGCGTCAGCAGCGGCGCGCCGAGGCGGCCGTCGGTCCAGGCCACGTCCGCGAACTTGTCCTCGCCCGCGCGCGCGAAGCGGTTGGAGATGTCCTTCTGGCTGCCGAGCAGGATGTTGACCGAATAGGCCGTCGCTTTTTCCAGCCGCTCCAGCGAGTTCAGCGTGCGCGCCATGCAGAACAGGATCAGCGGCGGATCGAGGGAAACCGAGGAGAAGGAATTCACCGTCACCCCGATGGGGCCTTGCTCGTCCTTGGCCATCACGACGGCAATGCCGGTGGCGAAGCGGCCGAGCGCGTTGCGCAGCTCGCGCGGGTCGAGGCGGGCGTCGAGATCAATGGTCGTCATGGAAACGGACTCGCTGAAATGGACCAATCCATCCATCATAATCCCACTCGATGGCACGCGCTCGGCTCCCGTTGGCGCGGCTTTCCGAAGCATAGTGCGTGAGACCTCGCGCACGCTGCGGCGGGTAGCCGGCCCCCGTCATCGCGCCGCGCGGGGCGGGCGATGACGGCGGTCGGGGACCTTGCCGTCAGAGCGGCTTCAGCCCCGCCTCGATGGCGGCGCGGCGGCCTTCCAGGAAGGGCGGCAGGGCGAGCCGCTCGCCCAGATGCTCGGCGGGCTCGTCGGCGGCGAAGCCCGGGCCGTCGGTGGCGAGCTCGAACAGGATGCCGTTGGGTTCACGGAAATAGAGCGAGCGGAAATAGAACCGATCGACCTTGCCGCTGTTGGGAATCCGCAGCTCCTGAAGGCGTCGCGCCCATTCGTCATATTCGTCGAAGCTGGTGACGCGGAAGGCGACGTGATGCACCGCGCCCGCGCCCTGTCCGGCGGGGGGGAGGCCGGGCTCCACCTTCACATGCAGCTCGGCGGCGGGGCCGCCCTCGCCCATCTCGAACACGTGGACGGCGCGGCCGTCCTCGGCGGAATAGGCGCGCACCTCCTTCATGCCCATCACGTCCTTCAGCACGACGGCGGTGGGGGCGAGATCGGGCACGGAGAGAAGGATCGGGCCGAGCCCGCGAATCTGGTGGGCCTGCGGCACCGGGCTCTTCGCCCAGGCGACGCCGGGACCCTTTCCTTCGTCCACGACGAGGGCGAGGCGCTGGCCTTCGCGATCCTCGAACGGCAGCTGGTGGCGGCCGTCTCGGGTCTCGATGCCGGCGTGGATGATGCCCGCGTCGGCGAGGCGGCCGGCCCAATATTCCAGCGCCGCCTCGTCGCGCACGCGCAGTCCCGTGCGCACCGCCGCATGGCTGCCGCGCCGTTCGCGGGCCACCGGCCAGTCGAAGAAGGTGAGGTCGGTGCCGGGATTGGCTTCGCCGTCGGCATAGAACAGGTGATAGGCCGAGACGTCGTCCTGGTTCACCGTCTTCTTCACCAGGCGCATGCCCAGCGTATTGGTGTAGAAGCGGTGGTTGTACGGCGCGTCCGCGGTGATGGCGGTGACGTGGTGAAGTCCGGTGAGCTGCATGGCCTGGATCTCCCGGGCGGGCCGCGAGCGAGCGCCCCGCCTCAAAATGGCGTGGACCTCAGATAAGCCCGCGACCTGCCGGGAGCGATAACCACGATCGCAAGCCGTCTTTGCGGGTATGCATGAACGGTGTAACCACTCCGGCTTGCGAGCTTGCTCGGATGCATTTTGCCTTCGCAGCGCCGGTAAAGCTGCACGGATGTAGGCGCCCATTCAGCATTTGAGCGGATCACGGTTCTGTCCGGTCAGGCTTTGTGCCATGAAGGCGTCTTGGGGGCTCAGGCAAAGGGTATCATGGTGGGGGAGAGGGGATTTCGGTCCGGCATGCGCTGGCGGCTTTTCGCGCTGGCGGCGTGCTTGCTTGCCATCGCCGGCTGCGCCGGGCGGCCGGGGCCGGATGCGCTGGTGCCCACCTCTGCCACCGCCGAGGGCGCGCGCGAGCATGTCATCCTCGTTGCCTCCACCCGCGAGCGCGACCCGCGTCCCGGCGTCTTCTTCAATGGCGAGCGCACGCCAGCCCTGAATTTCGCCAAGGTAGATATCTCGGTGCCGCCGGCCCACAAGCCTGGCGAGATCGAATGGCCCAAGAACGGGCTCGGCAATCCCGCCACCGACATGGTGGTGCGCGAGGCCGTCTATCGCGACACCGACCAGCAGTTCATACAGGACCTGAAGGCCGAGATCGCCCGCCGGCCGGCCGGGCAGCGCAAGATCTTCATCTTCGTGCACGGCTACAACACCATGTTCTCCGAGGCGCTCTACCGCCTCGCCCAGATGGCGCAGGATTCGGACGCTCCCGGCATCCCGCTTCTGTTCACCTGGGCGTCGCGGGCGACCACCGAGGGCTATGTCTACGACAACAACAGCGCCACCGCCGCGCGCGACGGGCTTGAGGAGACCATCCGCCTCGCCTTCGGCAGCGGCGCGGAGGAAGTCAGCATTCTCGCCCACTCCATGGGCAATTGGGTGACGGTGGAGGCGCTGCGGCAGATCCGGATTTCCGGCAGGGGCCTGCCGCCGAGCAAGATCGGCAACATCATCCTCGCCGCCCCCGACATCGACGTGGACGTGTTCAAGAGCCAGCTCAAGCGCTTCGGCAAGCCGGACAAGCCCTTCGTGGTCATCGTCTCGCGCGACGACAAGGCGCTCGGCTTCTCGGACTTCATCGCCGGCAAGAAGGAACGCCTCGGCCAGTATTCCAACGATGCCGAGCTGGTGGAGCTGGGCGCCGTGGTGGTGGACATGACCGACGTGAAGGCGCTGGACAGCTTCAACCACGGCAAGTTCGCCCAGCTGGCCGAGATCGCGCCCCAGCTGCGCGGCGCCATCGCCCGCGCCACCGGCGGGGCGGGGGGAGCCCCGGTGCAGGATCGCGTCGATCTCGACGGGGTGCGCATCAGCGGGCTGGAGCGCCTGCGGGCCCAGTCGCGGGCGCTCGACGGCGCCAAGCCCCAGCCGGCGGTCGCCACCCAATAGGGCCCTCGCGCAAGGGCGCCATGTCGGCCGCGCGCTTCCCCCGCGGGCGCGTTCGGTCTAAAGGCATCGCGCCATGGCCTATTCAGTCAAGGAAATGTTCCTCACCCTCCAGGGGGAGGGGGCGCAGGCGGGGCGTGCCGCCGTCTTCTGCCGGTTCGCGGGCTGCAATCTGTGGTCCGGCCGGGAGGAGGATCGCGCCGCGGCCCAATGCCGGTTCTGCGACACCGATTTCGTCGGGCTCGACGGCGAAGGCGGGGGCCGCTTCGCCGACGCGGCGGCGCTTGCCGACGCCATTCTCGCCACCTGGGGCGATGCCGGCACGGCGCGCCGCTTCGTCGTGTTCACCGGCGGCGAGCCGCTGCTCCAGCTCGATGCGGCCGCCATCGCCGAGGTGCACGGCCGCGGCTTCGAGATCGCGGTGGAGACCAACGGCACCCTTGCCGCGCCGGAAGGTCTCGACTGGATCTGCGTGAGCCCCAAGGCCGGCGCGGACCTGCGCCAGACCCGCGGCCAGGAGCTGAAGCTGGTGTTTCCCCAGCCGGGCCTGTCCCCCGACACCGTCGCGGGGCTCGACTTCACCCACTTCTTCCTCCAGCCCATGGACGGGCCGGACCGGCTCCGCAACACACAGGATGCGGTGGCCTATTGCCTCGCCCATCCGCGCTGGCGCCTGTCCGTCCAGACCCACAAGATGATCGGTATTCCATGACTTCCAGCCCCACCCCGCGCGCTTTGCCCGGCCGCGTGCGGATCACCCAGGGCTTCACCTTCGAGGCCGCCCATTTCCTGCCCAACGTGCCGGAGACCCACCGCTGCCGGCGCATGCATGGCCATTCTTACCGGGTGGACCTGACGCTGGAGGGCCCGGTGGATCCCGTCACCGGCTTCGTGGTCGACTTCTTCGACGTTGAGAACGCCTTCGGGCCGCTGCTGAAGCAGCTGGATCACTATTGCCTCAACGACATCGCGGGCCTGGAAAATCCCACCGCCGAGATCATCGCGGGGTGGATCTGGACGCGGATGAAGCCGGAACTGCCGGCCCTCGCCCGCGTCCGCGTCTACGAGACGCCCATGTCCTTCGCCGATTACAGCGAGGCGTAAGGCTCAGCCGGCCGCGGCGCGGCCGGCGAAGGTGTGGAAGGCGGCCAGCTGCTTCTTCACGAAGTCCTTGGTGCCCTGATCGGTCAAGACGCCGTCGGTGATCTTGGTGTTGGCCTGGGCCACCATGACCTCGGGGACGTTCATGACGGCAGCGTCCAGCGCCACCAGCACCTGCCGCAGATGATACTGCGCCCGCGCCCCGCCCATGGTGCTCGGGGAAGCGGACATGAGGAGGGTGGGCTTGCCCTTCAGCGGTTGCGGCTTGAGGCGTGACAGCCAGTCGAGCGCGTTCTTCAGGCCGCCGGGGACGGAATAATTGTATTCCGGGGTGACGATGACGATGGCGTCGGCGCCGCTCACCTTCTCGCCGCTCGCGGTCACCGGCGCGGGAAAGCCCTCGGCCTCGATGTCCCCGTCATAGATCGGCATCTGCGCGATGGAAGGCAGGATCTCCAGCTCCACGCCCTCCGGCGCGAGGTCCGCAAGCGCCCCCGCCAGCGCGGCGTTGTAGGACCCCTTGCGCACGCTGCCCACCAGCACGACCCATTTCATGGCTTCGCCCCTTCTTTGATCTGCCCCACGGGCATCTCGAGGATAACGGCACAGCCAGCGCTCGGGTTGCGGTGGCGGGCGGAAATTCAGCCGATGCGCACCATGTGGTTGTCGTAGCGCGGCCCGCCCGACCGCCGCGAGGTGATGGCCACGCCCTCCCGGCGCGCCGCCACCTCCACCACTTCTCCATAGCCGGAGGCGGCGATGAACGTGCCGGCCTCGCGCCCCGCCGCGAGGCCGCAGCCGTCCGCCAGCGGCACGGCGCCGAGGTAGCGCCCGTCGGCGTCCCAGACGGCCACCTGGTTGCCGCGCGGCGTGGCGCAGGCGACGAACCGGCCGGAAGGGTCATAGGCCACCGAGCCCACATATCCGCGCAGGGATCGCCAGGCGTCCTCCGGCGCGTCAAAGGCGGTGAGGGCGCCGTCGGTGCCGATGCGGAAGAGCAGGGGGCGGGCCTCGCCGTCCTTCAGGAGGTCCTGCGCCGCCACCACCGTGCCGCCCCGCCCATCGCGGGCGAGGTGGCGCAGGGACAGGCTGGCAAGGTCGGCCGAGAGCCGTCCCTCGCCGCGCACGGCGCCGCTGTCCGGATCGAGCAGGGTGATGGCGGAGCCGGTGACTTCGGCATCGCGCGCCTCGGGCGTGTTGGGCTCGATGCCGCCGTTGGCGACGACGAGGGCGTTGCCGGAACGCATGAGGTCGTGCGGCCCGTCGCCGGCGGAGGTCCATTCGCGCGTGATCGCGAAGCCCGCCGCCACGTCTCGCACCGCCACGACGCCCCGTCCCATGCCGTGGGCGCCGGCCTGCGGCCGCTCGATCTCATTGGTCAGGAACAGCCGCCCGTCGGCCGTGAACCGGCCATGCCCGGAGAAGACGCGTCCCGCCCCCGGCTCGAAGCGGGCGACGATGCCGCCGCGCTGGTGGTCGAACACCAAGGCGATGCGGCCCGGCCGCCGCCCCACCACCACCGCCAGCGGACCCGTGGGGCTTGCCTCGATGCCATGCAGGCGGTCGGTGGAGGGCGCCTCGGGCGTGGCGGCGAAGGCCGCGTCCACACCCACGGCGGCGAAGCCGTCGCCCACCCCGGCCGTGGCGAGCCAGCCCTCGTCCACCGCTGCGCGGGCCACCCCGAGGCGCGATGCGGCGAGGACGGCGGCGGTGCCGAGCACGAGCGCGCGGCGGGTGAAAAGGGGGGCGCCCATCTCAGTCTCCATCGAGGGCGTTGAAGCCCAGCGAGATGCCGAAATAGGCCGCGGTCGGCTTGTAGACCGCGAGCTGCGCCGCCTTGAAGGCCTTGATGGCAGTCTGGATCGCTCCGGCGCCCGTGGCGGTCGCGGCGGCGGCGCCGATGTCCGCCGGCAGCCTCTCCGCCGCGGCGTCGGCGGCGGTGGCCGCCTTGTTCACCACCCACTGGGGGCGGCTCGGCAACTGGCTGCCCACCGCGGTCAGCAGGGCGTCGGCGCTGCGGATCATGTTGGCGGCCACGCGGCCGGAGCGGCCCGAGCGCCAGCTGTCGGCGAGGGTGGGCTTCGCGTCGGAGGGGCCGGAGCCGAGCACCGGGAGCAGCTTGGTGTCGGTCACCCGCTGGTAGGCGCCCGACAGGTCGGTAAGGATCATGCCTGGCAGGGCGCCGACATCGGGGAACAGGGCGGGGACGCCTTTGCCGGATACGATGTCGCCCAGCACGCCGGAGGATTTGTCCCCCCAGGCGGTGCGGACCTCGCCGGCGATGGCGGCGACGTTGCGGGCGATGGCGGTGCCGAGGGCGCAGCGCCGGGCGGCCTCGGGGCCGGCGGCCAGCGCCTCCGCCGCGCCGTCCTCGTAAAGCAGCCGCTCCAGCGCCGGCAGGCCCTGCACCGCCGCGCTCGACTGGGCGAAGCGCTCGGGCACGAGCCGGGCGGCGTCCTCATCGGCAAGCATCTCGGCAAGGCCGCGGGTGATGGCATTGCGGCGGTCGGGGAAGAAGGAGATGCGGTCGGTGCGCAGGGACAGGCTGATGGGACCGAAGGTGATGAACTCCACCGCGTTCCAGGCGTCGGCGGTGGCGCCGTAGGCCAGCTTGAGCGCGCCGATGCCGGCCGCTGACGGGGCCGGGCAGAAGTCCGCCCAGGCCTTGGCCTGCGCCGTGGAGGCGGCGACCAGCGTGTCGTAGCGCGGCAGCAGCCAGCCTTCGATCAGCGGCACCGGATTAAGCTTCGGATCAGCGGCAAGGGCGCCGCCGCCGAAGGCCAGCCCGGCGGCGACAAGGCCGGCCGCGGCGAGGACGGGACGCGCCATGGCGGCAGGGAAAAGTGAGGGCATGGCTGAGATCCGCGGCTGATGAATTGCGAGTTCAAAGCGAAGAAAGGTACCGCACGAGCAGGGACTTGTCCGTCGCGGAGAGCGCGCCGAAGCGCCGCGCCGCGCTTTCCGCCTCGCCGCCGTGGAAAGCGACGGCCTCCTCGACGGTGCGCGCGCGCCCGTCGTGCAGCAGCCCGGTCTCGGCGGCGAGGGCATCGGCGAGGCCGGCCAGCGGCGCGGTGCGCCATTCCGAAACGCCGGCTCCGGGCTCCGGCATGGTGTCGCCGAGGTCGGGTCCCATGTCGTGGAGCAGCAAGTCCGTGTACATCCGCGCCAGCCCGCCGCCGGCCGTGGGCAGCGCAGGCACATGGCAGGCAGCGCATCCGGCGGTGGCGAACAGGGCCGCGCCGCGCTTGCGGTCAACTGCCGGCAGCGTCTGCGGCTCCGGCACCGGCAGGGAGGCGACGTAGGCCACCACGCGGTCGAGCAGCGGCGCGCCGATCTCCAGCGCGTCGTCCGCCGTGCCCTCGGTGCGATTGGCGGTGCCGTGCGGCGCGGTGCGGCAGGCCGCCTGCGCCGGCGTGCAATCGCCCCACGGCTCGGGATGGTGGGGATTGGAGAGGCCGAGGTCGAGGAAGAAGGCTTCCGCCGACTGGCGCGCGAGGTCCGGCTGGGAGGCCTTCCAGCCGAACCGGCCGAGCACCACCCGCCCGTCCGCCCCGGTGATCCGCCGCGCGCGGCCGGAGACGCCGTCCTTGCCTTGGGCCTGCGCGCGCTCCACCGCGAGGATGGCGGCATCGGGCACGGCGGCGAGGGCGCCGCGGCCCCGAAGGTCCGGCGCGACGCGCAGCGACAGCCCGCTCGCCGGATCGAGAGGCCCATAGCCGAGCGCTTCGGGATGCGCCGTGCGGGCGGTGCGCCCGTCGCCGAGCGGCGTATCGGTAACGGCGATGACCCCCTCGCCGGGGATACCCGGCACCGCGTCGATCTGGAAGCGCCGGCCATAGACCGGATCGCCCGAGCCGTCGGGTCGGCCGATCATCAGCACGAAGCCGCGTTCGGCGGTGCCGTTCTCCAGCCGGGCGGGGGCACGGCCGTCGCGCGGGTGGCAGGTGGTGCAGGAGCGCGCATCGAACAGCGGCCCCAGCCCGTCGTCGCCGCGCGTGGAGGCGGGCGCAGGCACCCAGGGCCGCTTGAACAGGGCGCGGCCGATGGCAAGGTCCAGCCGGTCCAGCGTCTCGGCACCCCGCGCGGCCAGGGGTGCGGCGATGGGTGCGACGGCCGCCGCGAGGGCGAGGACGACGGCGGCGAGCCGGCGCATCACAGCACCCGGAACCAGCCCATGAGGCCGGAATCCATGTGCTCCAGGATGTGGCAGTGGAACACCCAGTCGCCGGACGTGGCGCGGAAGGCGATTTCCACCGTCTCGTTCGGCTCGGTCATGACCGTGTCGGCGAGATAGGGCGGGATCCCCGGCTTTTTCGAGGAGGAGAGCACCCGGAAGATGTGGCCATGCAGGTGCATGGGGTGCACGTGCTTGGTGACGTTCGTGATGGAGAGGATGTAGCTGTCGCCGTCCCTCAGCGTCATCAGCGGCGGCGGCAGGCGCAGGTCGGGCCCGGCGCCCCAGCTGTTGCGGTTGATCGCCCAGAAGGTACGGCTGCCGACGCAGGCCGAGGCGATCAGCGCCTTCGCCAGCGGATCGTCGGGCGGCAGGGGCTCGGCGGTGACGATGGGGCCGGCTGCGGTCTGCACCAGATAGTCGAGCCGCGTCGCGCGCTTCAGGTCCGGCTGAGGCACCTTGGGCGGCGGCAGCGCCTTCGGGCGGAAGGAAGTCTTCTTTCGGCCCTTGTCCACCGCCACCAGCGTAGTGAGGAGATAGGGCTCGGCGGTGCGATAGTCGTAGACCTTCACCTCGGCGCCCGGCGCCGGCATGCGCACGTGGACGTCGAGCCGCATGGCCGGTCCCATGCGCCAGATCTCGTCCGGCAGCTTCGACAGGAGCAGCGGCGGCAACGCCTGCCCGTCGATGGCGATGATGGCGGCGTCCTCGGTGTCGCAGCCGAAATCGATGGTGCGGGTGTTGTCGGCGACGATGACCCTCAGGCGCACGTCGCCATAGGCCGGCGCCTCGACGCGCGGCGGCGTCACCGATCCGTTGGTGGCCCGCACGGTGCCGAAGGTGCCGGATGTGGAGGCGCCCTCGTCGGTGAACATCTCCAGCCAGCGCCCGTTGTCCGCGTCGAGGCGCCAGTCCTTCACGATGACGAAGTGCTCGGCATCGAAGCCGAGCTTCGCCTCCGCCGGGTCGTCCACGAGGAGCAGCGCCACAAGGCCGCGCCCGACCTGCCCGGTCTCGTCGCAATGGGGATGGAAGAAATAGAAGCCCGGATCGGGCAAAGGCACGTCGTAGGAAAAGCGTCCCCCGGCCGGGATCGGCGCCTGCGTCAGCGGCGAGACGCCATCCGAAAGGTAGGGCACCCTGACGCCGTGCCAGTGCACGGTTGTGGGATCGGGCAGCCGGTTCTCGAAATCCACCTGCAGGCGCGTGCCGACGGGGGCACGCAAGGTGAGGAAGGGCGTGCCGTCATAGGTGCAGACGCCTTTGGTGCGCGGCTTGCCCGGGCCAAGCAGCGGCGCCTCCATCTCGCCGGCGGCGAGCGCGAGCCGGCGGACCGGTGCGCTCTTCGGCAAGGTGTCCCGCGAGGTCGGCAACCGGCCGAGGGCGGAGGGGGCGAAGCCCGCCGCTCCCGCCGCAGCGCCGCCGAGGAGGACCGCTCGACGCGAGATCATCGCGCTCCCTTTACTTGGCAACGGCCTTGGGATTGTCGAGGCTGTCGGACCCTTCCACCTTGATCTGGAGCTTCAGGGCGGCGACGCCGCGCTCGATGGCGTGGGCCTGGGCCACCAGGGCGTCGACGCCGTCCTGGATCAGCTTGGCGCCCTTGGTGTTTCCCTCCACCAGCATCTGGTCGTAGCGCATCTCGCCGGAATCGGCGGTGTCCTTCAGCGTCTTCAGGGCGGCGAGGGCGGCGTTCGACTTGGCGTCGATCTCGTCGGCGATCTTGGCATCGGCGGCGCGCACCAGATCGGCCACCGAGGGGCCGGTGACGGTGGAGCCGTCCGGCTTGGTGTAGCGGCCATAATAGACGGCGCGGATGCCCTCTTCGTCGTAATAGTGCGCATTCTGGGTGTTGTTGGAGAAGCAGTCGTGCGCCTCCTCCGGGTCGTGCAGGATGAGGCCGAGCTTCATGCGCTCGCCCGCCAGCTCGCCGTAGGAGAGCGAGCCGATGCCGGTGAAGATCACCGCGAGGCCCGGCTTGTCCTTCTTCTTCAGCAGCGCGGCGCGGGCCTTGCCCTTCGCGCCCCAGGCCGCGGCCATCTCGTCGAGGTCGGCGACGAGGGTGTCGGTGGCGACCTTGAGATACTGGCCGCGTCGGTCGCAATTGCCGTTGGTGCAGTTCTTCTGGTCATAGTCGGTGTAGGCCCGCTGCCCCTCGCTCGGGGTGGCGTTGTGCAGGTTCTGGCCCCACAGCAGGAACTCGATGGCGTGCCAGCCGGAGCCGACATTGGCCTCGACGCCGCCGGCGGTGTTGAGGTCGTGAAGCAGCTGGGGGGTGATCTTGGTGACGTCGACGGTCTTCTTGCCGATGCGGATCGACTTCGAGGCGATCACGTTGGCGGTGTAGAGCGGGTTCTCGTCGGACTTCTCGCCGTAGCTCTTCTTGTCCACGTAGTCGATGAGACCCTCGTCGAGGGGCCACGCGTTCACGTTGCCCTCCCAGTCATCGACGATCTTGTTGCCGAAGCGGAAGGCCTCCGTCTGCTGGTAGTAGACGCGGGCCGACTTCCACGCGCCGCGCGCCTTGCCCAGGGTCTCGGCGCTGGGCGCGGCAAGGAAGGCGTCGATGGCCTTCTGCAGGTCCTTGGCGGTGGCGGCGGAGGATTCGTACATGACCTGCGCGAGGTCGGCATAGTGAACGATCACGTCGCGCGGCTTGGGCGCATCGGCGAGCGCGGGGCTCACGAATGCTGCGACCGCAGCGACGACTGCGCCTAGAAAATGCGCGCGCATCGACCTTCTCTCCTTCAAAATCGCAAAATTCGGCAGGGTCGGGGCAGAGTCCCTTCGCCGCGGAGATTATGGTTGCTGAACCGGGGCGGCAAGCGCCCGGGCAGACTATGGAAATATTCCATTCTGAATTACCTGTTCAGATGACCCCCTCGCCAAAGTCGAATTGCCGCAGACCTTAGTAGAACCACGTAGGAGGCAGTGCAGGGCGCTCCCCTCCTCAAAATGCAACTCCCCGTCGGCTCGTCTCACCTCAAATTGTTTCGGATAAAGGGTTTGCGCGCGGCCAACGCACCGCTCCTAGAGGCTGCCCGAACGGGTAAATTACGATTATAACAATTCCAAATCTGTTCGCGGCCGATGACAGAGGTTCCGCCGCGATGTTAATTTCCGAGCGAGTGTCGCGCCGAATGCGCTGACGCAGGGTCAGGAATACTTTGCGGCTCGGAATTACTTTCTCGGCCAAGAAGACCCGGCGCCCGGCGTCCTGAATTCGGGCGTGTCCTGAAGTGGCGCGTCCTGGAGTGGCGCGTCCCGGAGTGAACGGGTCGGCGGATGGCCCCAGTCGTCCGTCGGAGGCGCTTCGGGACTGCTGGCGAGGAAGAAGAGGTCGCGATGATTGCCGCGTTGCTGATCGTTTTCCGTGAAGTGCTCGAGGCGGGCATCGTCGTCGGCGTCGTGCTCGCCGCTTCGGAGGGCATTCGCCATCGCGGACTGTGGATCAGCTTCGGCATTCTCGGCGGCATCGCCGGTTCCGGCGTGCTGGCGCTCTTCGCCGATCGCATCGCCTCCACCTTCGAGGGCTCGGGCCAGGACATCCTCAACGCCGCCATCCTCTCTGTCGCGGTGGTGATGCTGGTGTGGACCGTCGTGTGGATGGCGAGCCACGGCAAGCACATGGTCGCCGAGATGCGGGAAGTGGGGCGCGACGTGAAGGAGGGCCGCCGGCCGCTCGCCGCCCTCGCCATCGTGGTGGGCATGGCGGTACTGCGCGAAGGCATCGAGATCGTGCTGTTCCTCTATGGCATTTCCACCACCGAGACGGAGAGCGCCGGCGCCGTTGTGCTCGGTGGGCTGATCGGCCTCGCCGGCGGCGCGGCCGTGTCGCTGGTGCTCTACCGCGGGCTCGTGGCGATCCCGCTCAAGCACCTGTTCAAGGTCACGTCAGTCCTCATCACTCTGTTGGCGGCAGGCCTTGCGGCGCAGGCCATCGGCATTCTCCAGGATGCCGGCTTCATCCAGTCCCTGTCCGATCCGGTGTGGAACACCAGCTGGCTGCTCGCCGACGACAGCGCCGTTGGCCGCGTGCTGCGCACCTTGGTGGGCTATCGCGCCGAGCCCACGGGCATGCAGGTCATCGCCTATGTCGCGACCGTGGTGACCATCGTGGTGCTCTCCGCTTTGGTCAACGGGCGCATCGCTGCCGCCAAGCCGCCGCAGCAGGCCCGGGCCTGAGCGGCGCGCCCGTCGCGCATCGCGGCGGCGAGGGCGGCGTTTCCGAGGCACGCAGCTTCCGGTATGCTGACCCCGCGCGCCCCCGAGCTTCCGCCCGGGCGCACGTCGCCGGCGCAGCGCGGGAGGAACATCGTGACGAGGAAGGACGGCACCCGCCTGTTTCTGCGCGTGGATTTCGCCGACGGGCGGCGCCTCGGTCCGGGCAAGATCATGCTGCTGGAGGCGATCCGCGAGCATCGCTCCATCCTCTCCGCCGCCAAGGCCATCGGCATGAGCTATCGCCGCGCCTGGTTGCTGGTGGATGAACTCGACCGCATGTTCGAGCAGCGGGTCATCGTCACCTTCCCCGGCCGCCGCGGTGCCGGCACCGAGGTGACCGCCTTCGGCGAGCGGGTGATCGCGCTTTACCGCGCCATGGAGCGGCAGGCGGCCAAGGCCACCGGCGGCGCGCTGGACGAGCTCACGATGGCTCTTGCGGCGGATTTCCCCCAGCAACAACACGCAACGCCGGAGGAGCCGGACGGACCGGCGCCGGAGCGGCCGGCGAAGAAGGCGGGCTGAGGATCTCAGATCCCGGCGACTGGAAGCCCGCCGGCCGGCTGTCCACCGTCACCGCCTTGATCATCGCCCACACCTGCATGCCCGGCTCCAGCCCCAGGCGGATGACGCTCTCCTGCGTCACCAACGCGTGCAGGCGGCCGTGGGGCAGCGCCAGCTCCACGTCGGAGAACGGGCCTTCCGCCCGGCGGATGGAGGAGATGGTGCCGCCGATGCGGTTGGTCACCGAGACGTCGATGGGCCGCGAGAGGGACAAGGACACGTCGCGCGAGCGGATGCGCACGCGCGCCGCCGCCCCGATGGGACGGCCCACCAGTGGCACCCGGAGCTCGCCGTCGGCGAAGGCGACCGTGGAGAGGCCGAGCTCGGGATCGTGCGCCGTCACCACGCAGTCGAGGATGGTGCCGAGGTCGAAGCGGCCGAGCACCGGCAGCAGCTCTGGCCGGGACAGCACGTCGGACAGCCCCCCGCAGGCGATCACCTTGCCGTCGGCCACCGCCGCCACCGCATCCGACAGGCGCAGCACCTCCTCCACCGAATGGCTCACATAGAGGATGGGCAGGGCCAGCTCGTCCCTGAGCCGCTCGAGATAGGGCAGGATCTCGCCCTTGCGCATTTCGTCGAGGGAGGCGAGGGGCTCGTCCATCAGCAGCAGGCGGGGCTGGGAGAGCAGAGCACGGCCGATGGCGACGCGCTGCTTCTCGCCGCCGGAGAGGGTGTGCGGCCGCCGCTTCAGCAGATGGGCGATGCCCAGCATCTGCACCACCGCGTCGAAGCCGATGGTGCGCGCCCGCCGGGCCCGCCGCTCGCCGTAGCGCAGGTTGTTCTCGACACTCATGTGCGGAAACAGCCGCGCGTCCTGGAAGACGTAGCCGCAGCCCCGCTTCTCCATGCCGATGTCGATGCCTCGGGCGCTGTCGAAGAAGGTCTCACCGTCTACCGCGATGCGCCCCGCGTCGGGCCGAATGGAGCCGGCGACGAGCTGGATGATCGTGGTCTTGCCCGAGCCTGAGCGGCCGAACAGAGCGGTGACGCCACTGCCCGGCGCGTCGAAGCGCGCTTCCAGCCTGAAGCCGGTGGAGCGGGCCAGGGAAACGTCGATCTCGATCACAGCTGCCCCAGCGCGAGCTTGATGCGCCGGTCCGCCATCTCGGCAAGGATCAGCGCGCCGAGGGCGAGGATCACCGACACCACCGTCAGCCGCAGCGCCATGGCGTCGCCGTCGGGCATGTGGGTAGCGCTGTAGATGGCGAGCGGGATGGTCCGCGTCTGACCCTCGACGTTCGATACGAAGGTGATGGTGGCACCGAACTCGCCCAGGGCCGAGGCCAGCGAGATGAGGCAGCCGGAGAGCACGCCGGGCATCATCAGGGGAAGGGTCACCGTGAAGAAGGCATCGAGCCTGCTCGCCCCGAGGGTGCGCGCGGCGGTCTCGATGCCGCGGTCGATGCCGCCGATGGCGAGGCGGATGGCGTTGACCGTGAGGGGAAAGCTCACCACCGCCGCCGCCACGGTCGCGCCGGCCGTGGAGAAGATCAGCGAGATGCCGAACCACTCGTGCAGATACTGGCCGAGATAGCCGCGATTGCCGAGGGTGATGAGCAGGAGATAGCCGACCACCACCTTGGGCAGCACCAGCGGCAGGTGGACGATGCCGTCGAACACGCCCTTGCCGGGGAAATCGAAGCGCGCCAGCACCCAGCCGATGAGGATCGCGGGCGGCAGGCTCCAGACGGTTGCCCAGAAGGCGACATGGAGGCTGAGCCTGACGGCCGTCCATTCTTCGGGGGTGAGCATAGGGCAGGGTTCCGACGGTACAGGCGGCAAGTTTACGCCCAAGGCGCGGAACAGGCGAAGCAATTCCCGTTCCGTGCAGGGCCGGCGCCCGAGGCGCCGGTGGCGGGCCTCACTTCACGCTGAAGCCGTACTTCTTGTAGATCTCCTTTGCCTCGGGTCCCTGGAGGAAGGCAAAGAAGGCTTTGGCCGCCGGCGTGTCCTGCCCCTTCACCAACGCGAAGGGATATTCCACCGGCGGGTAGCTCTCCGGCGGGAAGGACGCGACGACCTTCACTTTCTTGGCGATGGCGGCGTCGGTGGCGTAGACGACGCCATAGGGCGCCTCGCCGCGCTCCACCAGGGCGAGCGCTGCGCGCACGCTCTCGGCGCCGACGATGCGGGGGGCCACCTTGTCCCACAGGCCGAGGCTGGTGAAGGCCTGCTTGGCGTAGACACCCACCGGCACACTGTCCACGAGACCGGTGGCAATGCGGCCATTGGGGCCGAGCAATGCGTCGATGTCCATGCCCTTGGCGATGGCCACGGGCTTGGCCTTGTCGGCCGGCGCGACCACCACGAGATCGTTGCCCAGCAGCTTCACCGCGGTGGTGGGCAGGGTCAGGCCCTTGCCGTCGGCGTATTCCATCCACTTCAGGTCGGCGGAGGCGAAGATGTTGGCGGGGGCACCCGCCTCCATCTGCTTGGCCAGCGCGGAGGAGGCCGCGAAGGAGAACCGGATGGTGTCCTTGGCGCCCTTGGCCTCATAGGCCTTGGCGACATCCTGCAGCGCGTTGGTCAGGCTCGCCGCGGCAAACACGGTGACCGTTTGCGGGGCCTGCGCGGCGGCCGGCAAAGGTGCGGTGGCGACCAATGCCCCGAAGAGTCCGAGGATGCGGCGGCGGGAGAAAAGAAAGCTCGTCATGGCAATGACACCCCGGCAATGGGCACGTGATATGTTCATTGATATATAGCATGACGCCGCGAGACAAGCCCGTCCGTCGCGACCGGTGGTAGCCGAAAGCGCCGGCGGGGCCGGGGAGTGAGGATTTTGCTGCGGTGCGGCATGAGGCCGCGGGCAGCGACGTCGGCGGGTGGGGGAGCCCTAACGAGGCCGGCGGCCTCAGTAGCCCATCAGCTTGAACACCGCCGCGCCGGGGGCGAGCATGGCGAAGGCCCAGACGGCGGCGCTCGCCACGTTGGCGACCTGGAAGTGGGTCTGACGCATGGCGAGGATGCCCGCCACCAGCGGCACCACCGCGCGGATCGGCCCGAAGAAGCGGCCGATGGCAATGCCCCACACGCCGAAGCGCTGGAAGAAGTCCTCCGCCCGCGCCACCAGGTCCGGCCGCCGCGACAGGGGCCAGAAGGTCTTCGCCCGGTCCTTGTAGTGGAAGCCGAGCCAGTAGGAGATGGCATCGCCCAGCGCCGCGCCCGAGGCGGCCGCGAGCCAGATGGGGAAGAAGTGCAGCCCGCTCGCCTCGATCAGCGCGCCGATGGCCAGCAGCAGGACGGTGGCGGGAATGAAGAAGGAGATGAGCGCCAGCGATTCGCCAAAGGCGAGGCCAAACACCACCGCCGGCGCCAGCGTCTGGTTCTGCTGCACGAAGCGGGTGGTCATCGCGACGATGGACTCGATGTCGATCATGTCATCTCCTGCCGGCAACATCGGGAGCCGGCCTGCATTGCGCAAGCTGGTATCCGCCCGGCAGCGCCCCCTTGGCCGACCACTTGGGCGAAATCGAGCCGGCGGCGGCGCGCCGGTGGGCGAAATGCGCGGCGATGCCTTGAAATCGTCATCGCAATGCGTCATACGGCTCATGTCGCGCCCTCGGGGGAATTTGAGATTCCTCTTTTTGCGCGCTCGGGCCGCGTAGCGGAGACCGCTGGAGCTTCCTTTCGACGAAGCATCGCAAGCGGCTTTGCCCGATCTCATCATTTGCCCTTGGACACCCCAGGCCACGCGGGATGTCGAATATCCCCGCGAACCGCGCTGCGCCAAATGCGTGCGCCGGTGTCGTTCGCATATGAAAGTCAGAGCTTGACCTCTTTTTCTGCTCTCGGCCTTGCCGAGCCCATCGTTCGCGCCCTCACCGAAGCGCAGCACGTCACGCCCACCCCCATCCAGGCTGAAGCCATCCCCCAGGTCCTGTCGGGCCGCGACCTCATCGGCATCGCGCAGACCGGCACCGGCAAGACCGCCGCCTTCGCCCTTCCCATCCTCGACCGTCTGGTGCGCCATCCCCGCCGGCCCGATCCCAAGTCGGTGCGCGCTCTGGTGCTTTCGCCCACCCGCGAGCTGTCCGGCCAGATCGTCGACAATTTCGTGAAGTTCGGCCGCCACGCCAACATCTCGTGCACCCTCGCCATCGGCGGCGTGCCCATGGGACGGCAGATCCGCGCCCTCTCGCGCGGCATCGACGTGCTCGTGGCCACGCCCGGCCGGCTGCTCGACCTGGTGGAGAACCACGCGGTCAAGCTCGACCAAGTGGAAGTGCTCGTCCTCGACGAGGCCGACCAGATGCTGGACATGGGCTTTGTCCACGCCATCCGCGCCATCGTGCGCCGGCTGCCGCACAAGCGGCACTCGCTGTTCTTCTCCGCCACCATGCCGCCGGCCATCGCCGAGCTCGCCGGCTCCATGCTGCATGATCCGGTCCGCGTCGCCGTCACCCCGGTGGCCAAGACCGCCGACCGCGTCGAGCAGCGCGTGATCCACGTGGACAAGGCCAACAAGGGCCAGCTTCTCGCTGAGGTGCTCTCCACCGAGGAGATCGACCGCGCCCTCGTGTTCGCCCGCACCAAGCACGGTGCCGACAAGGTGGTGCGCGTGCTCGCCAAGGCCGGCATCGCCGCCGAGGCGATCCACGGCAACAAGTCGCAGAACCAGCGTGACCGCGTCCTGCTCTCCTTCCGCGAGGGCAAGATCCGCACCCTGATCGCCACCGACATCGCCGCCCGCGGCATCGACGTGACCGGCGTCAGCCACGTCATCAACTACGATCTGCCCAACGTCCCCGAGAGCTACGTCCACCGCATCGGCCGCACCGCGCGCGCCGGCCGCGAGGGCATCGCCATTTCCTTCTGCGATCACGAGGAGCGCGCGTTCCTGCGCTCCATCGAGAAGCTCATCAAGCTGCAGATCCCAGCGAGCGACCGGCGCGGCGCGGGCATGCGCTTCAATGTGCCGGACGCCCCGCCGATCGAGTTGGACGAGCGCGACGAGACCGCCGAGCGCAATGATTATGTCGGCCGTGGCCGCCAGCCTTCGCGCGGCGGCCAGCGTCAGCGGTCCGGCGAGCAGCGCTCCGAGGGCCGCGGCCGCAAGCCTTCGGGCGAGGGCCGCAGCGCCGACGCCCGCTCCGGCGAAGGTCGTGGCGAGGCCCGCCCGGGCGGCCGTACCCAGCAGCCGCGCGGCGAAGGCCGCACGGGCGAGGGCCGGCACGGCGAGGGACGCCACGGTGAAGGCCGTCACGCGGGCGGCCGGTCCGAGGGCCGCCCCGAAGGCGCCGGCGGCCATCGTTCCGCCGGTCATGGCGCGGGCCAGCGCGCCGAGCGCCCGCAGCGCTCCGAGCGCAGCCAGGGCGCGTCCGGTGAGATCGGCGGGCTTGGCTTCATGAAGGCTGTGCCGAACCGTGGCGACGCGGGCGCGGGCCGTCCCGCCGGGGCCAAGCGCCCCGTGCGCTGAAGCATCGCGCGCGCGCCGATGATTTGATGCGCCGGGCATTTTCTTCCGCCCGGCGCATCCCACCTATGGGAAAATGGGCGTTTTCGTGAGATAAGCCCGCCAAATTCGTCCCGCTGTGCGGGACCGCTGGAGACGACTATATGGCGAAGGAAGAACTGCTGGAGTTCGAGGGCACGGTGACCGAGGTGCTGCCGGACGGCAATTTCCGGGTGCGGCTCGACAACGACCACCAGATCCTGGCCTATGCGGCCGGCAAGATGAAGAAGAACCGCATCCGCACCATCGAGGGCGACCGCGTGGTGGTGGAGATGTCCCCCTACGATCTCGATCGCGGCCGGATCAACTTCCGCCACAAGGCCGAGGGCAACGCCCCGCCGCCCGGCGCCCGCCGCCAGCAGAATTTCCGCCGCCGCTGATCCTTCGCGGGATCGCGGACAGGGCGTTCGGCGCCGGCCGGGGAAATCCCCGCGCCGGCTTTTGGCGTTTGAGGCGGCATGACGCGCACGACGATCCGCGCGCCCTGAGGGGGGAGGGCGTGCCGCTCAATCCCGTGCGGCGCCTGAGCGTCGCCTTCTCAGCTGAGTTTGCAGGTGAATTTGGTGCCGTTCGCCGTGGTTCCATTGGCCACGGTGCGGCTTGAGTTGAGTGTCACCGGATAGTTTCCGCCGGACGAGAAGCCCTCAAGGTGGATATAGGCGGAGCTCCCTCCGTCATAAGAGCTGTTGACCATGCTGGGTGCGCTGCATTTCCAGCTCTTCTTGGTCTGAGCCCATGCGGCGGATGTCGAGACGGCAGCACCAAGGCTGGCGATGATAATGCCGCCAGCGACACGACGGGCAATGGCAGCGCGGGCGGAAACGGGTTGGAGGGTCGGATATGCCATTCTGGCCTCCCGGTGGATCTCGCGCATGGTAAGGCTCGACCGCCTTGATACAAAGTTCGCGCGCGCGGCGGAGGCCGCCACGGGCGAGCCGCTCGGCCCGCCCATCAGCGCGCGTCAGCCTTGACGAGATCCGCCGCCTTCTCGGCGATCATCATCACCGCCGCCGCCGTGTTGGCCGAGACAATGGTGGGCATCACCGCCGCGTCCACCACCCGCAGGCCTTCGATGCCCCGCACCCGCAGATGCGGATCCACCACGGCCTCGGGTCCCGTGCCCATGCTGCAGGTGCCCACGGGGTGGTAGATGGTCTGGCCGGTGCGGCGGGCGAACTCCAGGAAGTCCGCGTCGCTCTCCACCTGCGGCCCCGGGTTCATCTCGAAGGCGCGATAGGGGTCGAGGGCCGGCTGCTCGACGATGCGGCGGGCGATGCGCATGCCCGCGACAAGGCAGTCGCGATCCTCTCGGGCATCGAGGAAATTGGGCCGGATGGCCGGCGCCGCCATGGGGTCCGCCGACTTCGCATGGATCGAGCCCACCGACTGGGGGCGCATCTGGGTGACGCCGATGGTCATGCCCGGCATCCGGTCGAGCGCCCGGTCGGCGGCGTTGGCGTAGCTCGCATGCATGAAGAAATACTGCACGTCGGGGCCTTCCAGCTCCGGCCGGGTCTTCACGAAGCCATGGGCGAGGCCGGTGCCGAGCGTCAGGATCCCGGTGCGCGTAAGGAAATATTGGGCCACCGCCCTGGTCAAGGCGAGGCCGCGGGTCTGCTCGTTGAGCGTCACGGGCAGCTTGACCCGCCAGTTCATGCGGGTGGCGAAATGGTCCTGGTAATTGTTGCCTACGCCGGTGAGGGCGTGGACCACCGGGATGCCCGCGGCCCGCAGCACCTCGGGATGGCCGATGCCCGACAGTTCGAGCAAATGGGGGGATTGCACGGCCCCGGCGGTGAGCAGCACCTCGCCATTGGCGTGGGCCGTCTCCTCCGTCCCCTCGCGCCGGAACACCACGCCGGTGGCCCGCCGTCCCTCCAGGACGAGGCGCAGGACCTGGGCGTTGGTGATCACCTTGAGATTGAGGCGCGACAGCGCGGGGCGCAGATAGCCGTCCGCCACCGTCCAGCGCCGGCCGGCGCGCTGGTTCACCTGGTAATAGCCAAAGCCATCCTGCGTCGCGCCGTTGTAGTCGGGATTGCGGGCGAAGCCGGCCTCCTGCGCCGCGGCGATGAAGGCCTCGGACAGGGCAGGGCGCTCGGCCACGCGCACGATGCTGATGGGGCCTGAGGTGCCGCGCAGGGTGTCGTCGCGGTCGGGCGCGTCGAAGGTCTCCAGCTTCTTGAAATAGGGCAGCACCTCGTCCCACCCCCAGCCGGTGGCGCCGCGCTGCGCCCAGCCGTCGAAATCCTGCGGCTGGCCGCGCACGAAGATCATGCCGTTGATGAGCGTCGAGCCGCCGAGCCCCTTGCCGCGCGGCACCACGATGGGCCGGTCGTAGGTGTTGGGCTCGGGCTCCGTGTTGAAGCGCCAGTTGAAGGCGCTGCCCGACAGGAGCTTGGAGAAGCCCGCCGGAATGGGCACCCAGAACCCCTTGCCGCTGCCGCCCGCCTCCAGCAGCAGCACGCTGCGGCGCGGATCTTCCGAAAGCCGCGCGGCGAGGATGCATCCGGCGGTGCCGCCTCCGACGATGATGTAGTCGAACCTGTCCATGCTGTTCATTCCGCAGCGAAACCTGTTGTGCGCCCGCCTGTCCCTCAGCTGGCGACGGCGGCTAGGCGATCGGGCGGCAGCGGCGTGCCCTTCGCCGCCATGGCGAGGGCAAGGCCCGCCATCACCTCCTCCTTGCCGGCGAAGGCGGCGCGCTCCAGCACCTTCGAGATGGTGGGCGAGGCGATCTTGCCGGTGACGCGCTGCACTGGCTGGTCCAGCCAGTCGAGATAGCGGCGCTGGATCTCGTCGGCGAGGAAGCCGCCGTAGGAGGTGGAGAGGGAGCCCTGCTCCACGATGAGCACGTTGTTGGTCTTGCGGATGCTCTCGCCAATGGTGTCCCAGTCGAGCCCGGCGCGGTCGAGGGACCTGAGGTCGATGATCTCGGCATCGAGTCCGAGGTCGTCCACCGCCTCGCGGCTGCGGTGGACCATGGCGGAATAGGTGAGGATGCTCAGTTCACGCCCCGGCCGCGCCACCTTGGCCTTGCCGAAGGGGATGATGTAGTCGAGGTCGCCATCCGGAATGGCCCCGGAGGTCTGGTAGAGGTCCACGTGCTCGATGACGAGGACCGGGTCCTCGCAGGCGAGGGCCGCATTCATCAGCCCCACATAGTCGAACGGGGTCGAGGGCGCGACGATGCGCCAGCCCGCAGAGGTGGCGAAGACGCCCGCCGGGTCCAGCGAATGCTGGGAGCCGTAGCCCGTGCCCATGGCGATCTTGGTGCGCAGCACCAGCGGCACCGGCACGTCCGCCCCGAACATGTGCCGCGCCTTGCCGATCTGGTTGAACACCGGGTCGGCGGCGACCCACATGAAGTCGGGATACATGAACTCGATGATGGGCCGGTAGCGGCGATCCATGGCGATGCCGCCGGCAAGGCCCGCGAACGCGCCTTCGGAGATGGGCGTGCCGAGGCAGCGCTCCGGGAAGGCGGCGGCGAGGCCGCGGGTGGCGCCGTTGGTGCCGCCCTTCAGCTTGTGGATGTCCTCGCCCATGATGACGAAGCGGTCGTCGGTCTCGAAGCGGCGGTGGAGCACGTCGGCGATGGCGTCCACGAACTTGCGCTCGGCAAGCCTGCCGCGATAGGTCGCCTCCTCCTCGTCGCGCTTGCCCGCAAGTTCACAGAGGTCGCCGCGGATGCCCTCGTCCACGAAGGACACGTCCGGCCACAGCTCCGGCCGCACCCGGCGCTTGTTGCCCACCGGCTCCACCAGCTTGGCGGCGGCGTCCGCCATGGCGGCCTCGGCGCGCTCGGTCAGCGCATGGAGATCCGCCTCGGTGAGGATGCCGCGCGCCACCAGCGCGGCGCCGGTGCGCTTGATGGGATCGCGGGCGCGCCACGCTGCCTCCTCCTCCTTCGTGCGATAGCCGAAGGCGGAGCCGGGCAGGGGGCCGTTCTGGTGGAAGTAGCGATAGACGTCCGCCTCGATCACCGCCGGACCGTGACCGGAGCGCATGATCTTCAGGGCCTCCTGCGTGGCGAGGTGGACCGCCAGCGGGTCCATGCCGTCCACCTTGAAGGAGGGGATGCCGAAGCCGGTGCCGCGTCCGGAGAGGCGCGTCTCGCGGGTCGCTTCCTCCACGGTGGTGGCCACCGCATAGCCGTTGTTCTCGATGAAGAAGAGCAGCGGCAGGTCCCACGCCGCGGCGAGGTTCATGGTCTCCAGAACCGCGCCGATGTTCACCGCGCCGTCGCCGAAATAGGAGATGGCCACGTCGCCCGTGCCGGCGCGCTTGTGGGCGAACGCGGCGCCTGCCGCCAGCGGCACGCCGCCGCCGACGATGGCATTGGTGCCGATGGCCCCCGCCTCGCCCCAGCGCAGATGCATGGAGCCGCCGCGCCCGTGGCCGAAGCCAGGTTCGAGGCCCAGGATCTCGGCGAGCGAGCGGTGGAGGAGGACGTGGGTTTCCTCGCTCAGCGGCGCCGTGGGGTCGAGGCCGGGCGCGACGTAGGCCAGCGCCTTGGCGAGGAACTGGTGATGCCCACGGTGGGAGCCGTTGACCTGATCGGTGGGGCGCAGGCCCACGATGGAACCCGCCGCGCCGCCCTCCTGCCCAATGGAGGAATGGGCCGGACCGTGCACGAGGCCTTCGCCCGCCAATTCCAGCACCTTCTCCTCGAAGGCGCGGATGAGCGCCATCTGCGCCAGCAGCTCCTTGAGCAGAGCCGGGTCGGCGGCGGCCCAGTCGGCCTCGGTCGTTTTCAGTTCGACCCAGGGCGCTGCGGGGGTGAGGGCAATGGTCTCGGGCATATGGATCTCCGTGCCGCGGCGTCCTCCTGCGCTCGGAGTGGCGTCGGGACCTTGGACTAAACGTTTCGCTCCAGCGCCTCCGGCACCCGCCGGAAGCCGCGTTCAGATGTAGCCGTAGGCCGTCCAGCCGCCGTCCACGGCCATGACCTGTCCGGTGACGGCGCTCGCCTGTTCGGAGGCGAGGAAGACGGCCATGCGCGCCACCTCGTCCGCCTCCACCAGCCGGCCCATGGGGGTGCGGGCGCGCAGCCTGTCGAGGTCGAGGCGGCCGCGTTCGGCGAGGTCGTCGAGGAAGGGTGTGCGCACATAGCCGGGGGCGATGGCGTTCACCCGCACGCCTTCGCCTGCCCATTCGCAGGAGAGCGCCTTGGCCATCATGGCAACGCCCGCCTTGGAGGCGCAGTAGCCGATGCGCTCGGGCGCGGCGACGATGCCGTACATGGAGGCCATGAGCAGCAGCGAGCCGCCGCCCTGCGCGATCATCCGCCGCCCCGCCTCCTGCGCCGTGAGGAAGACGCCGGTGAGATTGATGGAGATGACGCGCTCCCACTCCTCCTCGCTCAGCGAGAGGGTGGGTGCGTTCTGCGAGACGCCGGCATTGGCGAGGCAGATGTCCACCGGGCCGAACCGCGCCTCGGCGGCATCGAAGGCGGCCACGATCTCCGCCTTGCGCGTCACCGAGCCGGTGATGGCGATGGCCTCGCCCAGCTCCTCGGCGCGCGCGGCTGCGGCGGGATCGAGGTCCAGCAGCACGAGCGACGCGCCCTCCGCACGGAACGCCCGCGCGACGGCGAGGCCGAGGCCAGAGGCGCCGCCGGTGATGAGGGCGCAGCGGCCCTTGAGCGCGCCGGTCACGAGGCCGCTCCCAGGGTCCGCATGCCGAGGAAATCGGCCATCAGGTCCAGCTGGCAGGCGAGCATGGGCGTGCCAGGATGGATGCGGCAGCCCTTCGCCTTCGCCGCGGCGAGAAGGGCGGTCTCCTCCGGCTGCATGATGACCTCGGCGACGATCTGGTCTGCCGTGAGGCGCGCGGCGTCGAGGGGCAGCGGATCGTCCGCCTTGAGGCCGAGGGAGGTGGCGTTGGCGACGATGTCGTGGCCGGACGGATCGGCGCCGCCGATCTCTACCGGCGCGCCGGGATGGGCCTCGGCGAGGCGGCGGGCGAGATCCTCCGCCTTGGCGCGGGTGCGGTTGGCGATGGTCAAGCGCGCGACGCCGGCCTCCACGAAGGCAAACGCAATGGCATTGGCCGCTCCGCCCGCCCCGGCGAGATAGACGCGCGCGCCCTTCGGATCGATGCCGGCGGCCTTGAGCCCGCCGACGAAGCCCTTGCCGTCCAGCATGTCGCCGACAAGGCGCCCGTCCGCCTCCCGGCGCACCACGTTCGCCGCGCCGATGCGACGGGCGCTGTCGCTCACCTCGTCCAGCAGATCGACGATGGCGCTCTTGTGGGGCACCGTCACCACGAAGCCGCCGAGGCTCCGGATGGTCCTGAGGCTCTTCACCAGCGCCGCCAGATCGTCCGGCGCCACATGGAAGGGCACCATCACGCCGTCGCGGTCCTCCCGCGTCATCAGCGCGTTGAGCATCTGCGGCGTGCGCACGTGGTGGATGGGATCGGCGAGGATGGCGAACACCTTCGTGTGGCCGCTGATCGCGCGCAGCACGATCGGCGCTTTCGCCGGGGCGTCGTCGGGGAGGTGCGTCGGAGAATGCGCCGGGGTGGTCATGGGGGTCATGTCCCGAAAGCTCAGATGCCGAGATAGGCGGTCTTGATGTGCGGATCGGCGAGAAGGCCGGCGCCGGTGTTCTCGATGGCGATGGCGCCGTTCTCGATCACATAGGCGCGGTCGGCGATCTTCAGGGCGTGGAACGCCTTCTGCTCCACGAGGAGAACCGTGGTGCCGGTCTTGCAGATACGTTCGATGACGTCGAACATCTGCCCGACGATGATGGGCGCGAGGCCGAGCGAGGGCTCGTCCAGCATGAGCAGCTTCGGCTTCGCCATCAGCCCGCGGGCGATGGCCACCATCTGCTGCTCGCCGCCGGAGAGCGAGCCGGCCATCTGGCCGAGGCGCTCGCGCACCCGGGGGAAGATGTCCAGCACCTCCTCGAAGCGCTCGGCCATCCCGACGCGGGCATTGGGGTGGTAGCCGCCCATCAGCACGTTGTCGCGCACGCTCATCACCGGGAAGAGCTGGCGTGCCTCCGGCACCATGATGAGGCCGGAGCCGACGATCTGGTCCGGGCTCATGCGGTCGATGCGCTTGCCGTCGAACTCGATGGTGCCGGAGGTGGGCTTCACGAGGCCGGAAATGGCGCGCAGCAGCGTCGTCTTGCCGGCGCCGTTGGAGCCGATGATGGTGACGACCTCGCCGCGCCCGACGTGGAGGGAAATGTCCTGGAGGATGACGGTCCGGCCATAGCCGGCGGTCACGTCAGAGACCTTGAGCATGGACGAAATCCTCCCCGAGATAGGCCTCGATCACCCGGCGCTCGCGCACCACCTGTTCCGGGGCGCCCTCGGCGATCACCTTGCCGCTGTCGATCACCACGATCCGGTCGGACAGGCTCATGATGGCCTGCATGTTGTGCTCGATGGCGATGACGGAAACGCCGCTGTCGCGGATGGCGCGGATGAGCTCCACCATCTTCAGCGTGTCCGACTGGCTCTGCCCGGCCATCACCTCGTCGAGCAGCAGGATGGCCGGCTCGGTGGCAAGGGTGCGCGCCACTTCCAGCCGCTTCAGGCCGCCGATGGGCAGGGTCCCCGCCTCCACGTCCTTCACGTCGTAAAGGCCGACGGTGCGGGCCACCCGCAGCGCCACGGCGCGGGCGTCGTCCACCGCGCGGTGGCGCAGGAAGGCGCCGATCATGATGTTCTCCAGCACGGAGAGCTTGCCGAACGGCTGGACGATCTGGAACGTGCGACCGATGCCGAGGCGGGCGAAGGCATCGGGCGTTTTCGGCTGGTGCCATTTCCCGTCAGGTCCCAGCAGTTCCACCGTGCCCGAATTGGGTGCGAGGAAGCCGGAGAGCTGGGCGAAGACGGTGGTCTTGCCGGCGCCGTTGGGCCCGATGACGCCGAGGATCTCGCCGCGCTTGAGGGTGAGGGACACGTTGTCGGTGGCCACCAGCCCGCCGAAGCGCTTGACCAGATCGCTCGCCTTCAGCACCGGCTCGCCGGCCGTGCCGCCCACCACCTTGGCCGCCGGGGCGACGGTCTCCGGCCGCGTCCGCCCGCCGCCGGGCAGCCTGTCGATGAGGCGGGTGACGAAGGGGCCGAAGGTGCCCACCAGCCCGCCCGGCAAGGTGAGCGTGATGATGACCAGAACGGTGCCGTAGACGAAGCCGTGCAGGCCATTGGCCGAAGCCCCGAGCCAGCCGCGGGCGAGTTCCGCCAGCGGCACCACGAGCACCGTGCCGAGCAGCGGTCCCGCCACCGTCCCGAGGCCGCCGATGAGGGCGAACATGGCGATCTCGATGGCGGTGGCCAGCGAGAACAGCGTCGCCGGCTCCAGGAAGGTCATGTACATGGCGTGGAAGGTGCCGACGCAGGCGGTGAGGGCTGCCGACGCGGCGATGGCCCACAGCTTCACGCCATTGATGTTGATGCCCGCCGCCTGGGCCGCGCTGTCGCGCTCCCGCACGGCGGTGAGCGCATAGCCGAGCCGCGAGTTGCGGATGGCGTAGGAGACGGCCAGCGACAGCAGTAGCAGGCCGAAGGCGATGTAGAGATAGTTGATCTTCTCGCGGAAGATCATCCACGGCCAGCCCAGCTGCAGCGGAACCACGAGGCCGGCGGAGCCGCCGGTGATGCCGTTGAAATGGATGGCGAGCAGGCGCACCACTTCCAGGAAGGCGATGGTGGCGAGGGAGAAGAACGGTCCCCTCAGCCGGAAGCAGGGATAGCCGATGCCGAGGCTGACGAGGGCGGCCAGCGCCGCGCCGGCGATCATGCCGATCCAAGGCGAGAGCCCGAAATGCTGCAGCAGCAGGGCCGCGGTGTAACCGCCGATGCCGTAGAACACGGTATGGCCCAGCGAGAGCTGGCCGGCATAGCCGCCAAGGATGTTCCAGGCCGTGGAGAGCGCGCCGAACACGCAGATGGTGACGAATACGTGCACCATGAAGGTCGAGCCTGACCACGCCGGGATGATGACCAGCAGGGACAGGAGCATGAGCGCGCAATAGACTCGCGGATCGGTGATGCGCGCGAAAAGGGACGGGCGGCCGGTGGCGGCGGGCGCGGCCGATGTGGCGGGCGAGGAGTCTTGCAGGCTCATCGGGTCACTCCGTGCCGCGGCCGAGGCCGAACAGGCCGGTGGGCTTGAAGATGAGGATGGCGAGGAAGATCGCGAAGTAGACGACCTCCTTCAGATCGGGCGCGATGTAATAGCCGGAGAGGCTGTCCACGAGGCCGATGATCATGGCGCCGAAGAAGGCGCCGTACATGGAACGCATGCCGCCCAGCACCACCACCACGAAGGCGGTGAGCACGAAGTAGGTGCCGATCGTCGGCGTCACCGGATAGAGCGGCATCACCAGCGCCGAGGCGAGTCCGACGCAGGCGGCGCCGATGCCGAAGGCGATGACGTAGATCTGGTCCACCTTCACGCCCATGAGCAGCGCCGCATTGCGGTTCTGCGCGGTGGCGCGGATGGCGCGGCCGAGCGCGGTGGACTGCATGAAGAGGTGCAGGCCCGCGACCAGTGCCAGGGCGCACACGAACATCACGATCTGCCCCTTCACCAGGGAGAAGCCGCCCACCATGAGCGTGCCCTGCGCGGCGGACGGGGGGATGGAATAAAGGTCCGCGCCGAACACGAGCAGCGCGAGGTTCACCAGCGCCGTCGAGAGACCGACGGTGGCGAAGATCTGGATATGCTCCTCGGCGCCCAGCAGCGGCTGGATGAGAAAGCGCTGCACCGCCGCGCCGATGGCGAACAGCAGGATCACGATGGGCACCGCGGCGGCGTAAGGGTGCAGGCCGAGCTTCGCGGCGAACAGGTAGGCCGCGTACATGCCCACCATCAAAAACTCGCCATGGGCGAAGTTCACCACCCGGACGATGCCGAAGATGAGGGTAAGGCCGACGCTGATGATGGCATACATGCTGCCGAGCAGGATGCCGTTGAGCACCAGCTGGATAAGGACGTCCATCGCGCTTGGCTCCGTGCGCAGGTGGTGTTGGGGCGTAGCGTCCGGGCGTGGCGGGCCGGCGCCGCACCCGGGCAGGGGCGCGGCTTCGGCCGGCAGGCGCAGCGGACTGCGCCGTCCCGGATCTGGGGTCCCCGCCCGGAGCCAGACCGGGCGGGATGCGGCGGCGCGGGAGGTGCGCCGCCTCAGGCAACCGCTCAGTTGGTGCCGACGCCGACCTTCATCTTGGCCACCGCCGCGTTCTCGGGGAACACGGTGACAAGGTTGCCGCCCTGCCACTGCATCAGGAAGGGCACGGCGCGGGTGTTCTGGCCCTGCTCGGAGAACTTGGCGCCCCACCCCGTGGCGGTCTGGCCGACGGGGATGTCCACGGCGAGCACGGCGGCGCGTACCTTGTCGGCGTCGGTGCCCTTGGCGCTGGCGATGGCGTCGAAGAACACCTTGGCGCCCATGTAGTTGGCAAGCGAATGGCCGGAGCGCGGGTCGATGCCGTACTTGGCCTTGTACTTCGCCGCGAACGCGTCGATGCCCGGCGCCGCCTTGGGGTTGGTGGCGTACTGGGTGAAGTCCACGTCGAGGGCGCCTTCCATGTTGTCCGCGCCCACCGCCTGCATGGTGTCGCGGGTGGAATAGCCGCCGCCGGCACCCATCACCGCCTTGGGCTTGTAGCCCTGGTCCTTCATCTGGCGGAAGAACAGCACGGTGTCGTTCTGGTAGGAGGTCTGCAGCACCACGTCGGCGCCGGCGGACTTGAGGCGCAGGATGACCGGGGTGAGGTCAACCGATTTGGCGGAATAGGGCAGCACCTCCACCACGTTGAGGCCCTTCTCCTTGGCGCGGGTCTTCTGATAGCCGGAGACGGTCTGCCCGTAGAGGCTGTCCTCGTGGATGATGCCGATCTTGAGGTCGCCGGGCTTGGCGTTTAGCGCCGGGGCGATGGCCTCGATGATGGAATCCACCATGCGGTTGGCGAAGTCGCGCGCCGTGGCGTTGGTGCGGAAGACGTATTTGAAGCCGCGTTCGGTGATGGGATCGGAAATGGCGCCGAGCTCGAAATAGGGGATGTTCGCGAGCTCGGTCACCTGCGTCGCCGCCAGCGACAACGACGAGGAATAGGTGCCGAAGATGGCCGAGACCTTGTCCACCGAGGTTAGGCGCCGGGCCTCGCCGACGGCCTGGTTGGGATCGACCGCGTCGCCCTTGATGAACTCGATCTTCTGGCCGTTGATGCCGCCGGCCGCGTTGCGCTCCTCCACCGCCAGCTCGAAGCCGCGGAAGCTCTCGTCGCCGAGCAGCGCAAGGGTGCCGGAGAAGGGATAGAGGGCGCCGAACTTCAACGTGCCCTGCGCCGCTGCAGGCTGGGTCATGGCCAGCGGCACAGCGGCAAGCATAGCGGCGGCGAGCGCCGCGCGCGCAAACATCTTCATGGTTTCCTCCCTCCGCCGACCCCGGTTCGGGCCGGGCGATTCAAACCGTTGCTCGGGCACGGTTTTCGTGCCCTTCGGCTGCGGTCCGGCTTTGGCGGCCGGCCCATCTGGCGCCGCGGATAATGCAGATAACCAAGTTGCCTGACAAGTACGAGATATGTATTTTCCTCGCCGACCAGAACGCGCCGTGATGAGGGCGCCGCCGGCGTCGGGCGCGCCCTTAAGGGACGTCGCCGACAGGTGCCGGAAAGCCTCGCAGAAGGCGCAAGGGAGGAAGCCGGTGGCAGAGATTTCCAAGACGATGCGACAGATCCGCTTTGCGGGCGCGGGCGGTCCCGAGGTGGTGACGGTCGAAACCGCGGATGTTCCGCGTCCCGGCCCCGGTCAGGTGCTGGTGGAAGTGGTGGCGGCGGGTGTGAATCGTCCCGACTGCCTCCAGCGGGCCGGCAATTATCCCCCGCCTCCCGGAGCAACGGATGTGCCCGGCCTGGAGATTGCCGGCCGGGTGGTTGCGCTCGGCGAGGGCGTCACCGCGCCGAAGATCGGCGACGAGATTTGCGCGCTGGTGATCTCCGGCGGCTATGCGGAATATTGCATCGCCGAGGCGCCGCTCTGCCTGCCGATTCCCAAGCTGCTCTCCCTGCTGGAAGCGGCGGGATTGCCGGAGAATTATTACACCGTCTACGACAACGTCTTCACCCGCGGCGGGCTGAAGGCGGGGGAGACCATCCTCATCCATGGCGGATCGAGCGGCATCGGCTCCACCGCCATCCAACTCGCCCACCATGCCGGCGCGCGGGTCATCGCCACGGCGGGCTCCAAGGAGAAGTGCGACTTCTGCCTGTCGCTGGGGGCGGACGCGGCCATCAACTATCGCGAGGCGGATTTCGTCGCCGAGGTGAAGGCGCTGACCGACGGCAAGGGCGTCGAGGAAATCCTCGACATGGTGGGCGGCCCCTATGTGGCCCGCAACCTCCAGGCCCTCGCGGTGGAGGGGCGCCTCGTGCAGATCGCCTTCCTCCAGCCGAGCGAAGTCACCATCGATCTCATGCCGGTGATGCTGAAGCGCCTGACCTTCACCGGCTCGACGCTGCGCGCCCGCCCTGTGCCGCTGAAGAAGGCCATTGCCGACGCGCTCATGCGCGATGTGTGGCCGCTGCTGGATGCGGGCAAGGTGAAGCCCTTCATCCATGCCACCTTCCCGCTGGAGCAGGCGCGGGACGCCCATGCGCTGATGGAATCGAGCGCCCATCTCGGCAAGATCATGCTGGAGACCGGCCGGTGAGCGCGCGCGTCGCCTTTGTCACCGGTGCCGGCCGCGGCATCGGCCGCGCCCAGGCGGATGCCTTGGCCGAAGCGGGCGCGGCCGTCGCCTATGTGGACCACGACGCGGCCCTCGCGCGCGAAGCCGCCGCGGCCGCCGTCGCGCGCGGCGTCGCCGCCGTCGGCCTCGCCGCCGACGTCTCGGACTATGCCGCCGTGGAGACGGCGGCGCAGGCCGCCGCGGCTGCGCTGGGTCCGGTGGACATCCTCGTCAACAATGCCGGCATCTCGCCCAAGAGCGGGGCGGATGGCCGCCGCGCGGAGGCCTGGGAGATGCCGCCGGAGGAATGGCGGCGGGTGATCGACGTGAACCTCACCGGCGCCTTCAATTGCGTGCGGGCGCTGTCGCCCGGCATGAAGGCGCAAGGGCGCGGACGCATCGTCAACATCGCCTCGGTGGCGGGGCGCACCTATTGCGACATCGTGGGCGTCCATTATGCCGCCTCCAAGGCCGCGCTCATCGGCTTCACCAAGCATCTCGCCGGCGAGCTCGGCCCCTATGGCATCACGGTGAACGCCATCGCCCCCGGCCGCATCGACACGCCCATGATGCGCGGCACCGCCTCCGCCGCCAACGAGGCGGTGCGCCTCTCCACCCCGCTGCGCCGCCTCGGCCAGCCGGAAGAGGTGGCGGCGACCTGCGTGTTCCTCACGTCCGACGCCAGCGCATTCGTCACCGGGCAGGTGGTGGACGTGGCCGGCGGCTGGCTTTTGACCTGAGGCGCGTCATGATCGACTTCACCGGCAAGACCCTGCTCATGACCGGCGCCAACGGCGGCATCTCCCGCGCCATCGCGCGGGTGTTCTTCGACCTCGGCGCCAATTGCGTGCTCACCGATCTCGACCTCGAGGGCGTCTCCGCCTTCGCGGCGGAGCTGGACCCGACCGGCGCCCGCGTCCTCCCGCTGCGGCAGGATGCGGCAAAGCCGGAGGAGGCCGATGCGGCGCTCAAGGCGCTGGCCGAGCGATTCGGCACGCTCGACGTGCTCGTCACGTCAGCCGGCCTCTATCGCGAGCGGCGGGTGGCGGAGATGACCGACGATTACTGGCGCACCGGCATCGCGGTGAATCTCGACGGGGTGTTCCACACCTGCCGCGCCGCCATCCCGTATTTCGCGGAGGGGGCGTCCATCGTGAACGTCGCCTCCATGGCGGGGCACCGGGGCAGCGTCGGCCATGCGGACTATGCGGCGGCCAAGGGGGCGGTGCTCACGTTCTCGCGCACCCTCGCCATGGAGCTGGCGCCGAAGGTGCGGGTGAACGCCGTCTCCCCCGGCCTCATCGATACGCCCATGGTGCGACCCCTGATGGCGGCCGGCGGGGCCGCCCTCCTCGCGGCGACCCCCTTGAAGCGGCTGGGCACGGCGGAGGAGGTGGCGCGCGTGGTGGCCTTCCTTGCCTCCGGCTGGGCCGGCTTCGTCACCGGCGAGACCGTGCATGTGAACGGTGGCCTCTATATTGCGAGTTAGGTTCGAGTGCGCGGTGAGTCGCGGCGGCGATATCCGCGGCGTTGCCGGGAAAGGTAGGGAACAACGGATGGCCGAACCTCGCGATCCGCTCCGCGGACTGCCGCGCGACACCGCCCGCGACGTGCTCGGCCGCGCGCCTTCCCTCGCCGATACGCTGGCCTATCGGCTGCGGGAGGAGATCGCCTCTGGCCGGCTCAAGCCCGGGGAGAAGCTGCCCACCGAGCAGCGCATGGCGGAGACCTATGGCGTGAGCCGGCCCATCGTGCGCGAGGCAGTGGGGCGACTGAAGCACGATGGCCTCGTCACCAGCCGCCAGGGCGCCGGAGCCTTCGTCGCCGACCCGGGCGCCGCCGCCGCCTTCCGCCTCGACATCGCCGATCTCAGCGACCGGGGGGAAATGAGCGCCATCGTCGAGCTGCTGATGGCGGTGGAAGCCAATGCCACCGCCCATGCTGCGGTGCGCCGCAGCGCCGAGGACATCGCCCGCATCCGTGTGCAGCTGGAGGCCATGCAGGCGGCGGTGGACCGCGGCGATCCGGGCGTGGACGAGGACATGGGCTTCCACCGCGCCATCGTGGAGGCGACGGGCAATCCCTATTTTCGCGACCTCTCCCAGTTCCTCGATCACCGAGTGCGCCACTTCATCCGCATCGCCCGCGCCAACACGGCGCGCCTCGGCGGCCTCGCCCAGGCGGTGCAGCACGAGCACGAAGCCATCTTCGCCGCCATCGTCGCCAAGGATGCGGAAGCCGCCCGTGCCGCCGCCGAAGACCACCTGCGCAACGCCGCGACCCGCCTCGCGCTCTATCTCAAGCCGTGAGTGTCCCGGAACGGGACGATTGCAGGGCAGGGTGGGAAAGCAGCGGGAACGGGGCAGGACCGAATCGGGTGCGCCGGTGTTTTGCCCCGGGAGATGGGCATGCGCCCGGGGGCAGAGCGCGCGACTACCCGAGGGCAGCCGAAGAAAGCGGTCTCACTTGCGCGCGAAGGTGCCGAGCCCGTTCTCGTTGAAGAACTCCACCGTCATCTTCCCATCGGCGAAAATCACCTGCGAGATGGTGCCGACGGGGGCGGTTTCTTCGCCCTCGGGTCGGAAGGTGAAGGTGTCGCCGCTCCACGGCGCGAGGGTGAAACGTCGCGGCTTGGGGCCGACGCTGAGCACCAGGGCTCCCGCATCCACCCCCACCGTCGCGTCGCCGAAATAGGTGTTGGCGTAAGTGCCCGCGTAGCTGTCGAGGGGCTTGGCTGCCGCCGGGCTCGCGGGCCGGGTCTGGCCCACCAGTGCACCGAGCGGCGTGTAGAGGGGCGCCATCAGCCGGCCGTAGGCGGCGTACCAGTCGCGGGTGACAGCGCCGAACTGCACGAGGTCCATGAAGCTCATGGCCACCGCCTCCGGCGCGCCCGTGGGCTGGGCGTTGGAGAGCACGACGATGCCGAGCTTCTCGGACGGCAGCAGCACGAAGTTCGTGCCGGCGCCGAGGATGAAGGCGCCGGAATGGTCCAGCGTCACCCGGCCGGTGGGTGAAACCCCGGCGCTGAAGCCATAGCCATAAGTGCCGGGCCGGGCATCGAGCGCATAGGCGGGGGAGGAGATCACCTCGCCGCGCATGGCCGGCAGCAGGGCCTTGAGCGGCACCAGCTCGCGCCCCTCGACGGTGCCGCCGCCCAGCACGAAGGCGAGCCATTTCGCCATGTCCCGCGCCGACGACGAGACGCCGCCCGCCGGCGACTGCGCGTCGGGATCGCGCTGGTACTTGGAGACGAAGCGGCCATCCTCTTTCACATGGGGAAAGGCACGGTTGGGGCGGGCCATGAAATCCGCGAAGCGCGACGATGTCGCCGCCATGCCGAGGGGTTTGTAGAGGGCCTCCTCGCTGAGCGTCGCCCAGTCCTTGCCGGCGGCCGTGGCGACAGCCTCGGCGGCGGCGGTGAGGCCGAAATTGGTGTACGCGTAGCTGGCGCGGAACGCCGCGAGGGGCAGGAGCCTCAGCCGCTCCAGCACCTGCCGGCGGTCGAAGCCGACGTCCTCCAGTTCGTCGCCGGCGTGGTCCGGCAGGCCGGAGTGGTGGCTGTAGAGATCGGCGAGGGTGACGTGGGCGGACACCCACGGATCGTTCAGCGCGAACCAGGGCAGCAGCTTCTGCACCGGCGTGGTCCAGGCCACCGTGCCCTTGGCCACCTCGTGCGCTACCACGCCCGCCCCCACGGCCTTGGAAAGGGAGGCGAGCTGGAACACCGTGTCGGCGTCGATGACCGCGCTCTCGCCCACTTTGCGCAGGCCGTAGCCCTTGACCACCAGCGGCTTGCCCTCGTGCACCACGGCAATGGCAAGGCCAGGAACGCCGGAGCGCTCCATCATCTCCTTGGCGAGGCCGTCTATGCGCTCCGCCGCCCACGCGATCTGGCCGGCTGGGATGGACACGCCGGCCGTCTGCGGCGGCGGCTGCGAGGCGTCAATTGGATCGTGGGCGAGGGCGGGGGTGGTGAGGAGGAGCCCGGCGACGACCGCGAGGGTGGAGCGCGAGGTCGGGCGTCGCGGGATCATCATGGGGCGTCCTCCGGTCGCGGACGTCATTCCGAGCGCCGCAGCCATCAGGCTTAGCGGCAGAGCGCCGTGGGCGGCAAGGGTGGCACGGGTGTTTGCTGCTTGAGCCAGACGAAGCAGCCGGGAGGTGGGGCGTTGACCGAGGGGCTTTGTCCCGCCATCGGCAACGCTTGCGCCGGATCTCACATCACGGCGGCGAGGCGCGGCGTCTCGTTGGAGTTCGCTGCCCGTCCGTTCACCGGCAGGCGGACGATGACGCTGGTGCCGACGCCCTCGGTGGAGCGGATGCGCATGGCGCCGCCGTGCAGCTCAACCAGCGATTTGGCGATGGCGAGGCCGAGTCCCGAGCCCTTGTGGGTCTTGGTGAACTGGCTTTCCACCTGCTCGAACGGCCGGCCGAGGCGGGCGAGGGCGCCCTTGGCGATGCCGATGCCGGAATCCTCGATGGCGATCACCGCGGCGGCGCCGTTCACCCGGGCCTTCACCGCGATGCTGCCGCCCTCGGGCGTGAACTTCACGGCGTTAGAGAGGAGGTTGAGAAGGATCTGCTTCAGCGCCCGGCGGTCGCCCTTGATGGCGAGGGTGCCGGCCGCTTCCATGGTCATGGCGATGTTCTTCTCGTCGCCGTTCACCGCGGTGACGCGCATGGCGTCGGCGATGATCTCGTCGAGGGCCACCTCCTCCACCTCCAGCTGCATGCGGCCCGCCTCGATCTTCGACATGTCGAGGATGTCGTTGATGACGTCCAGGAGGTAGGTGCCGGAGCCTTTGATGTCGGTGCAGTACTCGGAATATTTCTCGGAGCCGAGCGGGCCGAACATGCCGCTCTCCATGATCTCCGAGAAGCCGATGATGGCGTTGAGCGGCGTGCGCAGCTCGTGGGACATGTTGGCGAGGAACTCGCTCTTGGCGCGGTTGGCGTCCTCGGCCTTGTTGCGCTCTTCCGAGTATTTCTCCGCCAGCTCGGCGAGCTGCTGGGCCTGGTGCTCCAGTGTCTGCTGGCTCTTTCGCAGGTCGGCGACGAGGGCCATCAGGCGCTTCTCATTGTCCATGAGGCGCTCCTCATGGCGCTTCATGGTGGTGATGTCGGTACCCACCGAGACGTAGCCGCCATCCTTGGTACGGCGCTCGGCGATCTTGAGCCAACGGCCGTTGGAGAGCTGCGCCTCGAAGGCGCGCGAGCCTTCCTCCGGCTTGTCCTCGGGCTTTAGCGGGGTGCGGGTGACCGGGTGGCGCCCGACAGAGGCGATGGTCTCGAACGGGGTGCCGGCGACGATCGCTTCGTCGGGCAGCTCGTGCAGCGACTGGAACTTGGAATTGCAGAGCACCAGGCGGTTCTGGCTGTCCCACAGCACGAAGGCTTCCGAGATGCTCTCGATGGCGTCGCGCAGCCGCATGTCGGCGGTCACCGTGCGCTCGGCCATGCGCTGGGCCTCGGTGACATCCATGGCGATGCCGATGAGGTGAGGGCCGTCCTCGCCCGCCTGTTGCACCACCTCGGCGCGCATGCGCAGCCACACGAAGTCGCCCTTGGCAGTGCGCATGCGGAACACGCGGTCCACCGCGGTGCCCGGCCGCTCCGCCAGCTCCTGCGCCAGCTCGTAGAGGTCGCCGTCCTCGGGATGCACCAGGCGGGCGATCTCACCGAAGGAGATCAGCTCGTCCTTCCGTTCCAGCCCGAGGATCTCGAACATGGTGTCGGACCAGTACATGCGCCCGCGGGCCATGTCCCAGTCCCACATGCCGCAGCGGCCGCGGTTCAGCGCCGTGTCGATGCGGCGGCGGACGGTGTCGTAGATCACGTCCGCTTCGCGCGCCCGGCTCGCCTGCCAGTGGAAGGAGAAGCCGAGGATGAGAAGCACCGTGCCGGTGGTGGTGAACAGCGTGACCGTGAGCGTGGTGGAATCCGACCAGCCGGCGAGGGCGCTCTCGGTGGGCTGGAGATAGACGATCTGGCCGAGCGGCGCCGGCAGGTTGCGCACGGTGGCGAGGGCGGTGCCCTCGCCGAAGGGCACCTCCAGCACGCCGGCGCGCTCGGCGAAGATGACCAGGGGCTGGGACGGGTCGAGCAGGTCGGCGAGGCTCGTCGGCGCCTCGCCCGGGGGCGATGCGGCGATGATGCGGCCCTGGGCGTCGGTGACATAGACCTTGCGGCCGTCCTCGGTGGCGCGGGGTGGCAGGCTTTCGTTCAGAGCCGCCGCGACCCGGGCCGGCGCGTTGCCGGCGCGCAGGGTGAGCCCGTCCGCGGTGGCGAGGGCGAGGAGCGACAGGTCGTCCTTGGCGTTGTTCAGCTCGGCCAGGCGGTGGGCATGGATCTGCACCACGGCACCGACGCCGATCACCGCGAGAAAGGTGATGATGAGAGCGGGGACGATCCGGCGCAGAACCGGCTCGGCGTCCAGCAGCCGCTGGTAAGCTGGGCGCGCGATCGACCGTGCCAGACCTCGAATGGCTTGGTCGCGCGCGCCGACGCTCGCAGCGTTGGCGCGTGCCATCGCCGGTCTCCTCCGGGTGTCCGGGAGCCTCGAGCGGCCTACTGCTCTTGAGCCCCCACGTCCAAGATCTGGAGGGACGTGCCGCATCTCTCCGAATCGAGTTCATTGGAATCGAATCGGGGGGCTGTTGTCTAGACTCCGCATGAGTCAAGAGGCCAAAAAACTGCGGCCAAGCCTCGGTTTCCTTGCGATTCCGGCAAACGCGACGCGAGGTCGCCGTTTACGTTCGCCGGAGCGGGTGCTTTCTTCGCCGCATCCGGGAGGAAGATATGACCGACATCTGGTTCAAGGCAGGCGAGGCGACGGTACTGGCGGCGGACGGGCAGGTGACGGACGCCATGCCGGAGGTGCTCATCGGCTCGGTGCGCGGGCCGGTGGGGCAGGCCTTCGCCTCCATGATGGGCCAGGTGCAGGGTCACACCCGTATGTTCGTGGTGCGCGACCTCAACCAGATGGTCCGGCCGGTGACCATGATGACCACGAAGGCCACCATCCACACCGCCGAATATGTGGAACTGCTCGGCGGCGTGGTTCAGGCGGCCATGGGCGACGCCATCGTCGATTGCGTCAGCGAGGGCATCATCCCGAAGGACCAGGTGGACGAACTGGCCATGATCATCATGGTGTGGCTCGATCCGCGCTGCCCGGAAGATCCCAACCTCGACAAGGCCGATCTCTACCGCACCAATTACGAGGCGACGAAGCTCGCCATCGCCCGCGCGCTCAAGGGCGAGCCGTCCATCGACGAGCTGATCGCCAACCGCAAGACGGTCAAGCACTACGCGCTGGACGGCGTCATCGATTACTGAGCGGGGCCTCTGGCCGTGCTCCGGCCCGTCTCCGGCATGGCCAGAGCGTAGATGAGGAAGCCCGCCGCCGCGATGGCGGAGAGCGAGAGGAAGGCGGCCGGATAGCCGGCCCACACGATCATCCCACCGGTCAACGATGCAGACAGCGCCGCCCCGAGCCCCTGGGCGGTCGCGATCGCGCCCTGGCTGATGTTGAAGTGGCCGGTGCCGTACGTGAGGTCGGCCACCACCACGGGAAAGAGCGCGCCGTAGATGCCGGCCCCGACGCCGTCCAGGGTCTGCACCGCGAACAGCCAGTACGGATCGTCCGAGACCGGATAGAGCGCGCCGCGCAAGGCCAGCACGCCGAAGGCAACGAGAAAGATGGGTTTGTGGCCCCAGGCGTCGGCCTTCGCGCCGACCGCCAGCGCCACCGGTACCATCACGCACTGCGCCGCGACGATGCACCGGGCGATCAGGGACGTCGCCTGCTCGCTCCCGACGACCCGGGTGAGAAGCTGGCCCGTGGAAGGGAGCATTGCGGCGTTGGAGAGGTGGAAGAGGAAGCACAGCACGGCGAACAGCAGAAGTGTCCGGTTGGAGAGCAGGAGGCCGAGGCTGGACGGGGCGCTGCTTTCGCCTTTGCCCCCGTCGTCCGCACCGTCGTCCGCAAGGCCGCGGGCCCGCGTGTCGTCGATTTCCTCCTTCGGTACCGCCAGCATGGCGCCGATGCTGAGGAGCGCGAGGATCGCCATGAGCCAGAACACGACGATGGGGCCGAACAGGATGGCGGTCCCGGCCGCGATCGCGGCGGCTGCGGCGTTGCCAAGATGGTTGAAGGCCTCGTTGCGTCCGATGCGTTTGGTGAAGGCCGCGGGGCCGACGATGCCGAGGGTGATGGCCGCCAACGCCGGCGGGAAGATTGCCCCCGCCACCGCCGCGAGAGACTGGGTGGCGGCCACCACATAGAAATTGGAGGTGAAGGGCAGGGCGAGGCAGGACAAGGTGACGGCGAGCGCGGCCGCGATGACGATGCGCGGCTTGTTCCGGCTCGCGTCGATGAACGCCCCCGCCGGCGTCTGCGCGAGTAGCCCGGCGAGGCCGGCCATGGTCATCACAAGCCCCACCGTTGCCTCGTTCCAGCCCTGGTCCGGGCCGCGCGCGGCGATGAGATAGATGGCGAGATAGGGACCAAGGCCGTCGCGCACGTCGGCGAGGAAGAGGTTGAGGGCGTCAAGGCCAAGCTCGGCACGGCGCGACGGCATTCGTGCGGAGCGTCCGCTTGGCCCGTCGTCAACCGTCGGCTCCGATGCGTGTCGCAGCATGTCCCCTCCGAACCCCCGCGGTGAAATCCATCCCGTCGACCGCCTCTTCGGCCACGTTTGCGCTTAGGGGCGGCATTGGCGAAGCGTTCGGTCTTAAAATTTGTTCCGGTCACGCCGTCGTTTATGGAGACGCTCGCCCCCTTCCGCTAAGTTCACTGGGTGCGCGCAATCGCGGCTCGCATCATCCGGTCGCGCCCGTGCTTCGTATCGAGTGCATGCATGCCGCCGAGCCCAGACCTTTCCCGCCATCAGTTGGATCCCCGCTCCGGACGGCAGTCGCCGTGCGGGTCGATCTCGTCGCGGGCGATTCCAGTGATCCAGCATCGGCCGTTCCACTGGCGGTCCATCGTCGGTCGCGGGTTGGCCGAAAATCTGCCGATCGCTTATCGGCAGGAGGCGCCTTGGCGGGCGGAGCGCCGGCCATGAGCGCGCCGTCGCCCGCAGCGGGATCCGAGACGGGGAGGGATCTCAGCGCGCTCATTGTCGCCATCGCCCAGCGCTCGGACCGGGAGGCGTTTGCGCTCCTGTTCCGCCATTTCGCCCCGCGGGTGAAATCCTTCCTGGTGCGCAGCGGCATTGCGACCAATGCCGCTGAGGAATTGGCCCAGGAGACGCTGCTCACCGTGTGGCGCAAGGCGTCCTATTTCGATCCTACCCGGGCCGCCGCCTCGACCTGGATCTTCACCATCGCCCGCAACCTGTCTATCGACCTCAAGCGGCGCGAGCGCTATGGTGATACCACACCATCCAATGGGCGTGAGGAGGACGTGGACGAGATGTCGGGCGAGACCGTCCTCATGATGGCCGAGCGGGAGACGCGGGTCCGCGCCGCCCTCGCCAAGCTGTCCGAGGAGCAGGCCACCATCGTCCGCCTGTCCTTCTTCCAGGAGAAGCCCCATGCGCAGATCGCGCAGGAGCTCGGCATTCCCCTCGGCACCGCCAAGTCGCGGGTTCGCCTTGCCTTGAGCCGCCTGCGGGCGCTGCTGGAAGATCTGAAGTGAGCGCGGGTCTGTCCCCCGGGTCCCATCCCGGCGACGAGACATTGCTGCGCTATGCGGCGGGCACGCTCCCCTCAGGTCCCCGTCTGGTGGTCCAGGTTCATTTATCGGGCTGCCCTGCGTGCCGGAGCGCCGTCGCTGGCTTCGAGGCGGTGGGCGGCGCGCTGCTGGAGGCGGAGACCCCCGCCGCCACTGCTCCCGACGCCCTGTCGCGGGCCCTGTCGCGCCTAGATACGCCGGCGCTGCCGCCGCGGGGCGAGGCGGGACCCGCCGTCGTGCGCCCCCGCGGCCTGCCTGACGGCCTGGTGCTGCCGCCCGGCGTTGCGTTGCCTGCGCCTCTCGGCTCGCGACGCATGGGCCCGATGATCGCCATCGCGCCGGGCGTGCGGGTGGGCATGGTTCGGTTGGACGAGGACCCGGACGCCCAGGTGCTTCTTCTGCGCATCGGGCCAGGTCGGGCCATTCCCAGCCATACCCATTCCGGGACGGAATTCACCCAGATCATCTGCGGCCGCTACGGCGACGATTTTGGCCACTATGGGCCGGGCGATCTCGTGGAGGCGGACGGGGATGTGGACCACACGCCCCGGGTGGAAGGCACCGAAGACTGCATCTGTCTTGTTGCCTTCGACGGGCGCATCCGCTTCCGCGGTCTGCTCGGAGTGGTGACGCGCCCTTTCCTGTGAGCCCGCACCCCCTGAGCTAGAAGGTGCTGCGGGTGACGCCTTTCTTGACCGTAGCCAGGGCCTCGGCCAGGTCGCTCGCCAGCGCGGCCTTCTGGTCGGGACCGAGGAAGCGGCCCACCGGCACCGTGCGCCGGCCGCTGACGAGGGCCACGTCCAGCGTGCCGTGCTCGTCGTCGTCCTCGCGCCAGAGCCGTGTCCAGAAGGGGTTGAGGCGGGTGGTGGATTTGCGCCCCCGCGCCGGCTCGCGCCGCACCTCCACGAGGCTCGGCGTGACCAGAATGTGCTCGCGCGCCCGCGCCGAGCGGAAGCTGGCCCGGAAGGCGATATAGACCAGCAGCACGTCCAGGCCGAAGAAGCCGAAGATCGGCCAGGCGCCCATGGCGAGAAACACCCCGCCGCAGACGAGGCTCACCGCCCCGACGCCCGCCATCACCATGAGGAAGCCGCGCTGGGACAGGGAGCGGTGGGGCGCGAGCGTGACGGCGTAGACGACGGGCTCATCGGCGAGGCCGGCGTCCCCCTCGGGTGCGGTGTCACGGTCGCTGGCTTGGGACATCGCTGAACAGTATACCCGAATTATGCCGCGCAAGACCCCTCCCTCGAACCCCGCCGACGACGCAGCGCCCCAATCCGGGAGATCCAAGTCCGGGCAATCCAAGTCCGGGCAATCCAAGTCCGGGCAACCCAAGTCCGTGGCGCGCCCGGCCAAGCACTCACCGACAGCCGGCAGCCCCGCCACCGGCCACGCGGCCGCAAAAGGCAAGGCCGCGGCGAAAGCCGGAAGGCCCAGGGCGTCTGGGCCCGCGTCCAAAGAAAATCCCGCCAAAAGCAAGCCGGCCAAAGGCAAGACCGCCGCGGGCGCGGGGCGCGGGCGCGCCGCGGACGTGCCGCCGGTGCCGCCTCGCCGCAACAAGGCGGTGGCCAATGCGGCCGCAGCGGCTCATGGGCGCACGGTGTCCGTCTGGTCGGATGAGGAGGTGTTCGACGCCTTCTCGCGTTTCGAGGCGCAGGACCCCGAGCCCAAGGGCGAGCTGAACCATTCCGACGCCTTCACCTTGCTGGTGGCGGTGGTCCTGTCGGCCCAGGCCACCGACACCGGCGTCAACAAGGCCACCACCGGCCTGTTCGCCGCCGCCTCCACCCCCGCCGCCATGCTGGCGCTGGGCGAGGATGAGGTGGCCCGCCACATCCGCACCCTCGGCCTCTATCGCGGCAAGGCGAAGAACGTGGTGGAGCTGTCGCGCCTTCTGCTGGAGCGCCATTCCGGCGTGGTGCCCCAGGATCGCGCGGCACTGGAGGCGCTGCCGGGCGTCGGGCGCAAGACCGCCAACGTGGTGCTCAACATCGCCTTCGGCGTCCCCACCATTGCGGTGGACACCCATCTGTTTCGCGTCGCCAACCGCACCGGCCTCGCGCCGGGGGCCACGCCGCTGGCAGTGGAGGAGGGGCTTGAGGCGCGGATCCCAGACCGCTTCAAGCTCCACGCCCACCACTGGCTGATCCTGCACGGGCGCTACATCTGCAAGGCCCAGCGCCCCGAATGCAGCCGCTGCATCATCGCCGACCTGTGCCGGTGGCCGGAAAAGAGGTTCTGAAGGGCTGACGCGCGCCGCAGCCGGGCATTGGCTCCCTCTCCCGGGGGAGGGGCCAAGGTGAAGGGCTTCGCGCCGTTGGCCGTTGCCTCGCGGTCGAACGCGCCAGCCCCCGCACGCGGGGGGCCCGCTCAGCGCATCTCGGCGAGGAAGGCCCGCACCTCGGCCGGGTCCACGTCCTTGGCCACGAAGGCTTCACCGATACCGCGCACCAAAATGAACGTCAGCGCGCCGCGGCTCACCTTCTTGTCCTGGGCGATGAGGGCCATGAGGCCGTCCGTGTCCGGCAAGTCGCCGGGCACGTCGGAGATCTTCGTGGGCAGGCCCACGGCCTCCAGATGGCGGACCACGCGGGTCACGTCCTGGCCGGAGCACAATCCGAGGCGGGCCGAGAAGGCGAACGCCAGAGCCATGCCGATGGCGACGCCTTCGCCATGCAGCAGCCGGTCCGAGTAGCCGGCGCTGGCCTCCAGCGCGTGGCCGAAGGTGTGGCCGAGATTGAGCAGGGCACGGTCGCCGGTCTCCTTCTCGTCGCGGGCGACGATGGCGGCCTTGGCCATGCAGCTTGCGGCAACGGCGGAGATCCGCTCCGCCCCGCCGCCGATGACGCCCGGCCACGCCTGCTCCAGAGTCTCGAACAAGGCGCGGTCGCCCAGTAGGCCGTATTTTACCACTTCGGCATAGCCCGCCTTCACCTCGCGGGCGGGCAGGGTGTCGAGCGCGGCGGTGTCGGCCAGCACCAGCACCGGCTGGTGGAAGGCACCGATGAGATTCTTGCCCTGAGGCGAGTTGATGCCAGTCTTGCCGCCGACGGAGGAATCCACCTGGGACAGGAGGGTGGTCGGCGCCTGCACCACGTCCACGCCGCGGCGCAGCACAGAGGCGGCGAAGCCCGCGAGGTCGCCCACGACGCCGCCGCCGAGCGCCAGCACCAGATCGCGCCGCTCAATGCGGGCCGCGATCAGCCCTTCGACTACCTGCTCCAACCCGGCCCAGCCCTTGGACTTCTCGCCCGGCTCCACCACGATGGCGGTATGGCCGATGCCGGCGGCGGAGAGGGAGTCCGCCACCGTCTTCAGGTGCCGTTCGGCCACGTTGCGGTCGGTGACGATGGCGACGCGCGCGCCCTTGCGCAGCGCAGTCACATGGGTGCCCGCCTCGGCGAGGAGGCCGGGGCCGATATAGATGTCATAGGGTCGGCCGGCCACGTCGACGCGCACCGTGGTGCGCAGGATGTCGCCCATGGGCAAATCGGCGGCCTCGGCCGAGATGGCGGTGGCGGAATTGGGGGGAACCATGGGGCGGCTGCCTTCGGGATATTTCACGATGTGGCCGTGGACGGCGCCGATCACCTCCTCGACCACCAGTTCATGGACCACGTCCCGGCTGTCGACGATGACGTCGGCCAGGGCATAGGTGTCAGCACGCTGGCTCAGCAAGGCGGCGAGCTTCTGCGCCGGGTCGCCCTGGGCCAGCAGGGGCCGGTCGGTGCGCTTCTTCACCCGCCGCAGAAGGGTGTTGAGGTCGGCGCGCAGCCAGACCGACACGCCGTACTCGGCCACGGCAGCGCGGGTCTCGGCATTCATGAAGGCGCCGCCGCCGGTGGCGAGGACACACGGGCCGGACTGGAGCAGGCGGGCGACGACGCGCTTTTCGCCCTCGCGGAACTCCGCTTCGCCGCGGCGAGCGAAGATCTCCGGGATGCTCATGCAGGCCGCGCGCTCGATCTCCTCGTCGGCATCGACGAAGGCGAGGCCCAGGCGCTTGGCGAGGCGGCGGCCGACGGAGGACTTGCCGGCGCCGGGCATTCCCACCAGCACAATCGACCGGCGGCCGAGCCGCCGCATCAGGTCGGCCGGCACCGGCGGCGGGACCGGACGGGTCTCGTCGGGGCGGGGCTGGGGGAACTTCTGCGTCTGCACCCGCGGGTCCTCGCTGCGGTCGTTGCCTCGCTTCGGCTCTTGCGGCCGGGGTCCGAAGGCCCGCACGCGTCGCCGCCTGAGGCCGGGCCCGGATAGTTGCGGCTCTAGCATCCGCCACGCGAGCCGGCAATGCGGTTGAACAAGACGCACGACCGTGGCACCTCTCCGGCGGAGGGATCGCCCGCGGGCGATTCGCTGGTCGATCGAGGGAGGGCGGGGATGCCCACGCTGTTCCGCCTCTTGGCGGTGCTGGCCGTGCTCGGCGGCCTTGGCTACGCCGCCATGTGGGCGCTTGCTAACAAAGTGGAGCCGCAGGAGCGCGAGCTCAGCTTCACTGTCGCGCCCGACAAGATCGGCAAATGACCGGCAAGGGACAGCCGGCCGCCGGCCCGCTCGCCCTCTTCCTCGACATGCAGGCCGTGGAACGCGGCGCCGGGCCCAACACCCTCGACGCGTACCGCCGCGACCTGAGTGACTTCTCGGCCTATCTCGGCGCCCGCCCGGTGGCGGAGGCCGATACGGCGGCCATCCGCGGCTGGCTCGCCGATCTCACTGCGCGGGGCTACAAGGCGACCACCGTGGCTCGCCGTCTCTCGGCGGTGCGCCAGTTCTACCGTTTTCTTTATGCCGAGGGGCATCGCGCCGACGATCCAGCCGCCGTGCTGGAAGGCCCCAAGCGCGGCCGGCCCCTGCCCAAGGTGCTTTCCGTAGAGGAAGTGACCACGCTGATCGAGGCCGCCCACCGCCGCGCCGCAGAGGTCGACCCCGCGGGAGGGCAGGACCCTCCCGAAGGCGTGGGTGCGCCGGGCAAGGCCGCACGGGCCGAAGCGCTCCGCCGGCGCCGCTGCGCCTGCATGGTCGAGCTGCTCTATGCCAGCGGCCTGCGCATCTCCGAGCTGGTGACGCTGCCCGCGGCTGCGGCGCGCACGCGGGGCGATGCCATCATGGTCACCGGCAAGGGCCGCAAGGAGCGGCTCGTCCCCTTGTCCGATCCGGCGCGGGCGGCCATGGCCGCCTATCTTGATGCGCGGCGGGCGGCGGGGCTCGAAGCCTCGCGCTGGCTTTTCCCCTCGTTCGGCGAGAGCGGGCACGTCACCCGCCAGCAGGCGGCGCGGGACCTGAAAGATCTCGCCCGCGCGGCGGGGCTCGATCCGGCCCGGCTCTCGCCCCACGTGCTTCGCCACGCCTTCGCCAGCCACCTTTTGGCCCATGGTGCCGACCTGCGGGTGGTGCAGACGCTGCTCGGCCACGCCGATGTCTCCACCACGCAGATCTACACCCACATTCTCGACGAGCGGCTGAAGAGCATGGTGCGCGACCTGCACCCTCTCGGCGACGAGTGAGGCCTCAGAAGCGCGTCACCACATCGGCAAGCACGGGGCGGGGGCGATCCTCCAGCTTCTGGGTGGCGGTACCGATGTAGATGAGACCGGCGAAGCGCTCGAAATCGGCGAGGCCGAGCGCCGCCCGAGCCGCCGCGTCACAGGTCATCCACTCGGTCAGCCATGTGGCGCCGTAGCCGAGCGCGGCGGCGGCAACCAGGATGTTCTGGCAGCAGGCGGCCGCCGACAGCAACTGCTCGTATTCCGGGATCTTCACGTGCGGCGCGGCGCGCGAGACGACAGCCACCACCAGCGGCGCCCGCAGGAAGCGCGTGCGCTCGTCCTCGATCCGCTTCTCCGATGCGCCGGGATCGATCTTGGCCATCACGGCCGCCAGCTTCTCGCCCGCACGCACCCGCCCTTCGCCCTCGAACACGATGAAGCGCCAGGGCGCGAGCTTGCCATGGTCCGGGACGCGTGCGGCGATGGTGAGCAGCGTGTCGAGCTCGGCGGCGGAAGGGCCGGGGGCGACAAGGTCCAGCACGCGCGACGAGCGGCGGGTGGAGAGAAGAGCGAGGGTTTCGCTGGCAACGGGGGCTTCGCTGGAATGGGTCATGGGCAAGGCTCTCTCGTAAAAAGAGGTCCGCGCGGGACGCGTCGTCGCGCGGCAAATTCGATGCGCCGGACTTTACAGGCCAAGCGGCGCCGGAGAAAAGGCCACGGCCGAAGTGCGACGACGACCCGGCGGGCGGGCCCGCCCGCCGGGTCCCGCAGCGGCGCCGACTTGAATCCGCCCGGAATTTTGTGCACGTCAAGACGCATGATGCGCTTTGCCTTCGTCCGCCGCCTCGCCTTTCCCCAGCGGCCGCTCGTGCCGCAGCGGCGGTCGCGGTTCGGCGCGGTATGGCCGGGGGCTCTTCGGGCCGCCCGTCGTGGGCTTGCGCCGCTGGTGGCGCTGATGTTGCTCTCGATCGGGCCTGCGGCGGCCCAGTCCATGCAATTCCTCGGGCCTCCCACGGCGCCGCCCGCCCTCGGTCCCTTTGCCACCCCGCCCGGCGCGGCGCGTCCGGCCTTCCAGCCGCCGGGCGGCGCGCCCGCGCCCGCGCCGTCCGGCCGCGAGCCCCACGCCATGCTGCCTCCGGCCCCTCCCGGCAAGGCGGCCCTCGGCGTCTACGCGCGCTTCGGGGCGGAGGGATCGGCCATTCCACGCGGCCTCGTCTGGCGCGTTTTCGCCGATGTGCCGGAGGCCACCGGCGCCTTCCCGCTGGTGGCGGAGAGCTCAGAGGCGGCGCCGGTCTTCTTCCTCAATCCCGGCGGCTACATCATCCACGTGTCCTATGGCTTTGCCACCACCGCGCAGCGGGTGCAGATGGGGCCGGTGTCGCGCCGCCAGTCGTTCGATCTGGCCGCCGGAGCCCTGCGGCTGGCCGCCGACGTCAGCGACAAGCCCATTCCCGCGCAGCAGCTGACGTTCGACATCTTCGAGGGCTCGTTCCTGCAGGGCCGCACCTCCAGCCAGCCTTACTATCGCGGCGCCGGCGCGGGCGAGGTGGTGCTGCTGCCGGAGGGCACCTACCACGTGGTCTCCACCTATGGAGACGCCAACGCGGTGGTGCGGGCGGACGTGATGGTTTCGCCGGGCAAGCTCACCGACGCCACGGTTCATCACCGCGCGGCTCAAATCAGCCTCAAGCTGGTCAGAGTGGCGGGTGGCGAGGCACAGGCCGATACCCAGTGGACCGTCATCACCCCCGGTGGCGACACCATCAAGGAATCCATCGGGGCGTTCCCCACCTTCATCCTGTCCGAGGGCGATTACACCGCGATCGCCCGCAAGGACGGCAAGAATTTCAGCCGCGACATCAAGGTCGAGGCCGGCAAGAACCAGGAAGTGGAGGTGCTGGCGAAGTAACGCCGGCGCCTGCGTCCTGTCGGGAGGTCGTTGCCATGCTCTTCACCCTCGCCAGACCGCACCGCGCGGGCGCGGCAGCCTGCGCTCTCGGCGGTCTTGCACTCGCCGCGCTGGTCTCCGCCTCGGATGCCGCGTCGGCCGCCGATGCCGTGGCCGGCCAGGCCCTTGCGACCCGCTGGTGCGCCGCCTGTCACGTGGTGGGTGAGGGCGCCCAGAGCGCCGCCAGCGACGCCCCGACCTTCGCCACCATCGCCAACCGCACGGGCGATGTCTCGGCCTCCTGGCTCGCGTTCCGCTTGCTCAATCCGCACCCGCAGATGCCGCAAGTATCCCTGACGCGCACGCAGGCCGCCGATCTTGCGGCCTATCTTGCGACGCTGAAGAAATAGCTCAGCAGGGAAAGGGGATGGGGCCCGCTGGCGCCATCCCCTTCTTCGCTTATGCCGCCTGGGCAACGAGCGCCTTGCGCTTGAGGTCCGGCGGCACGGCCTCGTCCACCAGCGCTGCCACCACCTCGTCCAGAGACCCCGAGGTCTGGGCGTTGGAGCCGAGGCGGCGGATGGAGAGGGTGCGCTCGGCCGCCTCCTTCTTGCCCGCCACAAGAAGCACCGGCACCTTCGCCAGCGAGTGCTCGCGGACTTTCAGGTTGATCTTCTCGTTGCGCACGTCGAGCTCGGCCCGAAGGCCTGCCGCCTTAAGCTGCGCCACCACCTCTTCGGCATAATCGTCGGCCTCCGAGGTGATGGTCGCGACCACCACCTGCGTCGGCGCCAGCCACAGCGGGAAGTGTCCGGCGAAATGCTCAATGAGGATGCCGGTGAAGCGCTCCATGGAGCCGCAGATGGCGCGGTGGATCATCACCGGCGTCTTCTTCTGGCCGTCCGCATCCACATAGAAGGCGCCGAACCGCTCCGGCAGGTTGAAGTCCACCTGGGTGGTGCCGCACTGCCATTCGCGGCCGATGGCGTCCTTCAGCGTGTATTCGAACTTGGGGCCGTAGAAGGCGCCCTCGCCAGGCAGGATGCCGGTGGTAATCTTGCCGCCCGAGGCGTCCTCGATCTGCTTGAGGACGGCCGTCATCACCTCCTCGGCGTGGTCCCATACGGCGTCCGAGCCGACGCGCTTGTCCGGCCGGGTGGAGAGCTTGACCACGATCTCCTCGAAGCCGAAGTCGGCATAGGTGGAGAGGATGAGGTCGTTGATCTTCAGGCACTCCGCCGCCATCTGCTCCTCGGTGCAGAAGATGTGGGCGTCGTCCTGGGTGAAGCCGCGCACCCGCATCAGCCCGTGCAGCGCGCCGGAGGGCTCGTAGCGGTGCACCGCGCCGAACTCGGCGAGGCGCATGGGCAGGTCGCGGTAGCTCTTCAGGCCATGCTTGAAGATCTGCACATGGCCGGGGCAGTTCATGGGCTTCAAAGCGAACACGCGCTCGTCCTTGGTCTCGTCGCCGGCGGACTGGACCTTGAACATGTTCTCCTTGTACCAGCCCCAGTGGCCCGAGGTCTCCCACAGGGAATGGTCCAGCACCTGCGGGGCGTTCACCTCGCTGTAATCGGCCTTCAGCCGCCGGCGCATGTAGGCCACCAGCTCCTGGAACAGGGTCCAGCCCTTGGGGTGCCAGAAGACCGTGCCGGGCCCTTCCTCCTGGAAGTGGAAGAGGTCCATCTCCCGGCCGAGGCGGCGATGATCGCGCTTCTCCGCCTCCTCCAGCCGGTGGAGATAGGCGGCGAGCTCCTTCTCGTCCTGCCATGCCGTGCCGTAGATGCGGGTGAGCATGGGGTTGTTCGAATCGCCGCGCCAATAGGCGCCGGCCACCTTCATCAGCTTGAAGGCGTTGCCGATCTTGCCGGTGGACGGCATGTGGGGGCCACGGCAGAGGTCGAACCACTCGCCCTGCTTGTAGATCTTCACGTCCTGGTCGGCGGGGATCGCGTCCACCAGCTCGACCTTGTAGTTCTCGCCCTTGGCGGCGAACACGCGCTTGGCTTCCTCGCGGGTCCAAACCTCCTTGGTGAAGGGGCGGTCGCGGGCGATGATCTCGCGCATCTTCGCCTCGATGACCGGGAGGTCCTCGGAGGTGAAGGGGGCGTTGCGGGCGAAGTCGTAATAGAAGCCGTTCTCGATCACCGGGCCGATGGTCACCTGGGTCCCGGGCCACAGCTCCTGCACCGCCTCGGCCATCACGTGCGAGCAGTCGTGGCGGATCAGCTCCACAGCGCGCGGGTCGTCGCGGGTGACGATCTCGATGCGGGCGTCGCGGGTGATGGGCTCGGCGAGGTCGGCGAGCTGGCCGTCCAGGGTGACGGCAACGGCCTTCTTGGCGAGGGATTTGGAGATGGCGGCGGCAATGTCCGCGCCGGACGTCCCCTCGGCATAGTCGCGCTTGGCGCCGTCAGGGAAGGTCAGGGCAATCATGTGTGTACTCCTCCTGCCCACTCCTGCGGACCACGCAGGTAGGCATCTTCGCTTTTGAAGGCGCCCTTTTAGGCGAGGCAGGGGGGCCGCGTCCACATTCGCTGCCCGGTCGGCCGAGGCTGGCGCCGCGGAAATCGCCTGCTAATGCGCGGCAGGCCCCAAAAAGATACCGTTCGGCAAGGGTTCAGCCAGAAAATGCCATCCCGCCCGAGCCGCGTCCCCCTTCCCCTCGCGCGCGGCCTCGGCTAATCGGGAGCGGGGACGTGAGTGTTCGCCATGCTGGCGTCGTTCCGTAGGTCCGGGATGGACCCGCGGAAAGCAGGGCGGGTCACGCGGGGTGGGACGCCAAGCGCGCCGCAAGGACGCGGCCGCCGGCGAGGACACCGCTTCACCCGGGCCGATCCGCCCGGGATGCGTCAGGAAGAGGCCGGCATGATGCCTGTGACGATCAAGACCTTGACCTTCGCCGCCCTGCTTCAGGTCGGCGTCTTCGCCTTCGCTTCCGCCGCCAGCGCGCAGGTCGGCCCCCGCGGCGCACCCGGCGCGGTGATGGACATCGACGACCAGCCGGGCCTCGAGGCGCCGCAGGACGACGTGGCCCAGATGGACCCCGCCTTCCGCCGCCAGCCGGTGTATTTCCGCACCACCGAGAAGCCCGGCACCATCGTCATCCACACCAACGAGCGCTTCCTCTATCTGGTGCAGGCGGACAATCGCGCCATCCGCTACGGCATCGGCGTCGGCCGCGACGGCTTCCAGTGGTCGGGCCTGAAGACCATCGAGCGCAAGGCCGAGTGGCCCGACTGGACCCCGCCGTCGGAGATGATCCAGCGCCAGCCCTACCTGCCGCGCTTCATGGCCGGCGGCCCCGGCAATCCCATGGGCGCCCGCGCGCTCTACATCGGCGGCACCGTCTACCGCATCCACGGCACCAACCAGCCGCAGACCATCGGCTATGCTGTCTCCTCGGGCTGCTTCCGGCTCGTGAACACCGACATCATCGACCTGTACGGCCGCGTGCCCGTGGGCACCAAGGTGGTCGTCCGCCAGCAGGCCGCCCTCTGAGGGCGGCCCTTCTCACGACACATCTTCACTGGGGGAATTCATGAAGACGATCCTGGCCCTTCTGGCCGGCGCGACCCTTGCGCTCGGCGCTACGGCGGCCCCGGCGCAGACCCTCAAGAGCGTGAAGGACCGCGGCGAGGTGGCCTGCGGCGTCTCCAAGGGCCTCCCCGGCTTCTCCGCCCCGGACGCCACGGGCAAGTGGTCCGGCTTCGACGTGGACGTGTGCCGCGCCCTGGCCGCCGCCATCTTCAATGATCCGGCGAAGGTGAAGTTCGTGCCGCTCTCGGCTGACGAGCGCTTCGGCGCGCTCTCGAAGGGCGACATCGACGTGCTGTCGCGCAATTCCACCTGGACGCTGGAGCGCGAGGCCAAGCTCGGCCTGCTCTTCACCGCCATCAATTATTACGATGGCCAGGGCTTCCTGGTGCGGGACGACCGCAAGGTCACGTCCGCCCTGGAGCTCGACAAGTCGAAGGTCTGCGTGCAGGCCGGCACCACCGCCGAGTCCAACACCAAGGACTTTTTCGCCGCCAACAACATGGCCCTCGAACTCGTGACCCTGCCCACCAGCGTCGAGCTGGTGAAGGCCTATGACGAGGGCAAGTGCGACACCCTCACCACCGACGTGTCGCAGCTCTACGCTTTGCGCCTGACCATGGCGAAGCCCGGCGACCACATCGTTCTGCCGGACGTCATCTCCAAGGAGCCCCTTGGCCCGGTGGTACGCCAGGGCGACGACCAGTGGTTCAACCTCGTGAAGTGGACCGTGTTCGCCATGATCAATGCCGAGGAGCTCGGCGTGGCGACCACCACCATCGATCAGGCGCTGAAATCCCAGAAGCCCGAGGTGAAGCGCCTCGTGGGCGCCGACGGCAATTTCGGCGAGCAGCTGGGCGTCTCGAACGATTTCGTCGTGCGCATCGTCAAGGCGGTGGGCAATTACGGCGAGAGCTTCGAGCGCAACGTGGGCGCCGCCTCCAAGCTCGGCATCCCGCGCGGCATCAACCAGCTGTGGAGCATGGGCGGGATCCAGTACGCCCCGCCGATCCGCTGATGCATCCGGCCGGCCTTCGGGCCGGCCGCCTTCGCGAGTTGACCAGCGCTTCCATGCTCGCGACGATGTGAGGCTTGGCCTTACCGAGCGGCATCGACCTCGGGTTACCGCTTGCCTAATCTCCCGCGCGCGTCCTGCCGAAATGGCAGCAGGCCCGAGGAGAACTGGATGACCGAGGTGAATCGCCGGACCGTTCTGGCCGGTACCGCCACTGCCCTTGCCGCCGGCACCGGTACCGCCTTCGCCCAGGGAGCCCCGGCTCCGACGGCGGGCGCCCAAGGCACTCCCCCGGCTCCGGGCCAGGGCGCCGCAGCCGCCGTCAGCACCGCACCGGCCTCCAGGCCCTCCTCGCAGGTGCCGAGCGTCTACCGCTACAAGGTGGGCGACGTGGTGGTGACCGCCATTTCCGACGGCATGCGTGTCATGCCGTTGTCCGACACCCTCGTTCGCAATCAGCCGAAGGAGGCGGTCAACGCCGCTCTCAAGTCGGCCTTTCTGCCCGAGAACCAGATTCCCATCTCCTTCACCGTCCTGCTGCTAAACATCGGCGGGCGTCAGGTGCTGGTGGACACCGGCAACGGCGGAAAGCCCGGCCCCGTGGGTCTCGTCAACGGCAGCCTCACCGACCTTGGCATCGATCCCGCCGCCATCGACCAGGTGGTGATTTCCCATTTCCACGGCGACCACATCAACGGCCTGCTGACCGCCGACGGCGCCCCCGCCTTCCCCAAGGCGCAGCTGATGGTGCCCGAGCGCGAATGGGCGTTCTGGATGGATGAGGGCCAGATGAGCCGCGCTCCCGAGGGCCTGAAGGGGGCGTTCGCCAATGTGCGGCGCGTCTTCAAGCCGTTCGAGGGCAAGGTGGAGCGCTACGGCTGGGACAAGGAGCTGGCCCCGGGTCTTGTGGCCGTGGGCACGCCCGGCCACACCCCCGGCCACACCTCCTACACGCTGGCTTCCGGCTCGGATGGCCTGTTCATCCAGTCGGACATCACCAACCTTCCGGCGCTGTTCGTGCGCAATCCCGGCTGGCATGCCATGTTCGACATGGACCCGGCGGCGGCCGAGGCCGTACGGCGCAAGACCTTCGACCAGCTCTCCGCCGACCGGATGCTGGTGGCCGGATATCATTTCCCGTTCCCCGGCGCCGCCTATCTGGAGAAGGACGGCGACGGCTATCGCTACGTGCCGACCTACTGGCGGCCCGTGCTCTGAGCCGGCTGCGGCGGGCGGGTCAGGCGCCCGTCCCGCCGACTTCGCCGGCGATCCAGTCGAGATAGGCCGGCAGACCGCCTGCGATGGGCAGGACCACGATGGCGGGCAGCTCATAGGGATGGCGGGCCCGCACCGCCTCCACCACCGCGGCGGCGTGGCCCGCGGTGGTCTTCAGCAGCATCACCACTTCGTCGCCGCGCTCGGTGCGGCCCTCCCAGCGATAGAGCGAGACCATGCCCGGCAGGATGTTGGCGCAGGCCACAAGCCCCGCCTCCACCAGCGCCCGGCCCGTCGTTTCCGCATCGTCAAGGCTGGGAAAGGTCGTGTAGACGAGGCACGGCTGGGCGGGGTCGTGGGTCACGGGACTCTCCGTCGCGGTCTGTGATGTCATCTTACCTGCGGCCCCGGACGAAAGGGCGGGGTGGCGTGCCGCGCCTCGACAGAAGCCGGCCGGACGGCTAGACCGGTCCGTGGCGCCTCGCGCTGCCGGCCCGCCGACCGGGCCATCGCCGACCGACGCACCCCCGTTCCGCACCCTGACCCACGCCGAGATGAGCGCACCTTTTCAACGCATCGCCTTCGTATCGAGCCAGACGCCGGAGGCGGAGGCGGCGCGTTTGCGCCTCGTCGCCCGCTACGGCGAGGTGGCGGAAGAGGATGCGGATGTGATCGTCGCCCTTGGCGGCGACGGCCTCATGCTGCAGACGCTGCACCGCTTTCGCGACCGCGGCCTGAAGATCTACGGCATGCATCGCGGCTCGGTGGGCTTCCTGATGAACACCTTCCGCGAGGACGGGCTGGTGGAGCGCCTCGCCGCCGCGCAGCCGGTCACCATCCATCCGCTGCTGATGGAGGCGGTGGACGCCAGCGGCGTGCGCCACCGCGCGCCTGCGATCAACGAGGTCTCGCTGCTGCGCCAGTCCTACCAGGCGGCGAAGCTGCGCATCTCCATCGACGGCAAGGTGCGCCTGGAGGAATTGATCTGCGACGGCGTCATCGTCGCCACTCCCGCCGGCTCCACCGCCTACAATCTCTCGGCCCATGGCCCGATCCTGCCGCTGGGCACGGCGCTGCTGGCGCTGACCCCTATCTCGCCCTTCCGCCCCCGCCGCTGGCGCGGTGCGCTGGTGCCGGACAAGGCGCGCATCGACATCGCCGTGATGGAGGCCGACAAGCGGCCGGTGAGCGCGGCGGCCGATCATTTCGAGGTGCGCGACATCATCGCCGTCTCCGCCCGGCTCGATTCCTCCTCCTCCGTGGACATGCTCTTCGATCCCGACCATGGGCTGGAAGAGCGCATCCTGCGCGAGCAGTTCGTCTACTGAGGACCCGGCGTCCGGCACCCCATGGTCTTCTCCTCCGTCACCTTCCTCTTCTATTTCCTGCCGGCCTTCCTGCTGTGCTACTTCGCGACCCCGGGCGTGCGCGCGAAGAACGTGGTGCTGCTGGTCTTCTCGCTGGTGTTCTACGCCTGGGGCGGGCTCGCCAATGTCGCGGTGCTGGCGGTCTCCATCGTCGCCAACTACCTCTTCGCCCTCGCCATAGACGCCCGCAGCGAACGATGGCGGCTGAAGGTGCTGGCGGTCGCGGTGGGCGCCAATCTCGCCGGCCTCATCGCCTTCAAATATTCCGGCTTCCTTGCCGAGAATCTCAATGTGCTGCTCGCGCCCGCAGGGCTGGCCCTGCCGGTGGTGCATCCGGCGCTGCCGCTCGGCATCTCCTTCTTCACCTTCCACGCCATCTCCTACCTGGTCGACGTCTACCGCCGCAAAGCCGCGGCCAACGGACGGTTCGAGGAGATCGCGGTCTACATCACCATGTTTCCGCAGCTCGTGGCGGGTCCCATCGTGCGCTATTCCACCATCGCCCGGCGGGTGCGGGATCGGCGCACCACGCTCGGGCGGGTCTCGGCGGGGCTGCGCATCTTCGTCATCGGCCTCTCGTGGAAGGTGCTGATTGCCGACGAGGTGGCGCCCGTGGTGGCGGCGGTGTTCGACAGCGCTCAGGCCCCCAACCTCGGCGAGGCGTGGCTCGGCGTCACGGCCTATGCGCTGCAGATCTATTTCGACTTCGGCGGCTATTCCAACATGGCCATCGGCCTCGCCATCGCCATGGGGCTGAAGTTCCCGCGCAACTTCAACCTGCCCTACGGCGCGCGCTCCATTTCGGACTTCTGGCGCCGCTGGCACATGAGCCTGTCGAGCTGGTTCCGCGACTATCTCTACATTCCTCTCGGCGGCAACCGGCACGGCCACCTGCACACGGCGGTCAATCTGTGGAGCGTCTTCCTCCTGTGTGGCCTGTGGCACGGGGCGAGCTGGACTTTCGTGATCTGGGGCGCCCACCACGGCACTTTCCTGGTGCTGGAGCGCACCCGCTTCGGCGCGTGGCTGAAGAGCGCCCCGCGCATTCTCTCCCATGCCTATGTGCTGCTGGTGGTGCTGGCGGGCTGGGTCTGGTTCCGCGCCAACAGTCTGCCGGAAGCCATGGAGCTGTTCCAGGGCCTCGCCGGGCTCAACGGCGCCGGCTATCTCTCCGCCCAGCTGGAGGTGGAGCTGAAGCCGGTCACGCTCGCGATCCTGGTGCTGGCCTGGCCGCTCGCCATGTTCGGCCTGCCGCGGCCGCGCGGGCGGACCCTGGCGCCGAGGCTGCGGCTGGCGCTGTTCGGCGCCACGGATACTCTGATGGTGTGGGGGCTGTTCGTGCTCTGCGTGCTGTCGGTGGGAGCGGCGACCTATTCGCCCTTCCTCTATTTCCGGTTCTGAGGGGAGGGACGCGCCATGCCGCTTCTCATGTCCTTCCGCCGCTGGTGGGCGGTGATCTTCTTCGCCATCCTCATCTTGCCCACCATCGGCCTTGTGGCCCCCGACGTACCGGCCCCCATCCGCACCGTCACCGCGCCGGAGGCGCGCTGGTGGGAGGAGGCGGCGCGCCGCCTCGACCCCTATATCAACAACGCCTTCGGCTTCCGCGGGGCGGTCCTGGCGGCGCACCGCTCCTACGTGCGTTTCATCGGCGACACCCAGGGCGACCTCGCACTGAAGGGCGAGAACGGCTCCCTCTTCCTGAAGGACGAGCACGCGCTGGAGCAGTCCCTCGGCCAATTGGTGCGGCCGGAAACAGCGACGAATCTCGTCGCCTTGGCCGAGCGCATGAACGCCTTCATGACGGCGCGCGGCGGACGCTTTGTGGTGCTCGTTCCACCCAATGGTCACACCACCAATTTCGAGTATCTGCCCGCCTACGCCCGGCGGCTGAAGAAGGCGCCTACCGAATACGACCTCGTTACGGATGCGATGAAGCAGGCCGGCATCACCTTCGTGGACATGCGCCCCATCTTGGCCGAGGCGAAGAAGACCGGCCCGGTGCACTGGCGCTACGACACCCACTGGAACCAGCGCGGCCAACTACTCGGCTTCAACGCCGCCATGGCCGCCGCCGGGCGGCCCGAGCTGGAAGTGAAGGCCGACGATGCGCTCGGCCCGCCGGAGCCGCGCGTCACCGGCGACCTTCTGCGCGCAACCCAGTCCCGCGTGCCGGATCCGCCGGACGTGACGTTCCCGCCCAAGGGTCCCATGGTGGCGCCGAAGAACCCCAAGTTCATCGAAGGCATCTTCAAGCCGGTGCCGCCGAGCGATCCCTTCCCGCCCTACGCCATCGACACGGGCCATGCCGGCCCGCGCATCATGGTGATCGGCGACAGCTTCTCGCAGGGCTCATGGCGGGGCCTCGGCCAGTCGCAGGCCTCGGCCTACGCCTGGATGCACCACCGCTACTGCCGCTTCGAGATGAGCGCCATCGAGAAGTTCAGGCCGGACATCCTGATCTACGCTCCCACCGAGCGCGCCATGCCCTGCAGGGGCACGCCGGCGGAGTGAGGGGCCGCCGGCTGGGGAGGGCGTGAGGGGCGGGCTGCGCAAGGCCTGCTCAGGACGCCGGCGCGCGTGCCTTCAGGTCCATGCCGCCGCCGGGGGGACGCTCGCGCTCGGTCAGTTCCTCGACCCAGGCGTAGTCGAGATAGCCGCAGCGGGCGAGCGACTTCATGACCCGCATGTCCACCCGCCCGTCCACGATGGCGGCATCGTCCACATAGACCCCCACGATCTCGCCGATGATCATGTGCTGGTCCGGCTGGCTGCCGTCCTTCCCGCGCGGGCGGAAGGTCTCCACATAGACGCATTCGAGGGCGCAGGGGCTGGCCTTCACGCGCGGCGGCTTCACCAGCTGGGAAGGCGCGCGCTCGAGACCCACGAGGTCGAACTCGCTCACGTCGCGCGGGGCCGGTGCCGAGGTCAGATTCACCGCGTCCACCAAATCGAGGGTGGCGAGATTGCAGACGAATTCGCCGGTGGCCTCGATGTTCGCCGCGCTGTCCTTGAAGCCGGCGGAGGAGAACATCACCAGCGGCGGCGCCTCGCAGATCAGGTTGAAGAAGGAATAGGGGGCAAGGTTCGCGACGCCCTCCGGCGTCAGCGACGAAATCCAGCCGATGGGCCGGGGCGCGACGATCGCCTTGAGGGGGGAGAAGGGCAAGCCGTGGTTGCGCTTGGAGGGCTCGTAGAACATGGGCTGTGATCTTCCTGGAAAAGGCGGCGCACCTTAGCCCGGCCCGCGCCCGCAGTGCACCGCCTCACGCGCATGGCTCGCGCCCGCGCCGCGCTCAGCCGAGGGCCACCATGGCCGCCTTGATGTCTTCAAGCGCACGCTCGGTGGCTTCCATGCCGGCGGCTATGGCCTCCTTGGCCCGCTGGAACTCGAAGAGGCCGATGCGACCGAGCTTCGGCGACAGCGTCACGTCGGGCGGGTCGCCGGCGAGGCGCGAGCGGGCGATGCGGTCCTGGGTGATGTTGAAGGCGTCGATCATCACGGTGGAAAGGCCGCGCGGGCCGTCGCCGACCGGTCCTGCGAAGAACTGGCGGCGCAGCCGCTCCGGGCTGAGGATGCCGGCGAGGCCATCCTTCTTCTCCGCCACCGCCATCTCGGCGACGCGTTCGACGACGCCGCCATGGTCCTGGATGACGGTGCCGCGGCCGAACACGTCGGAATTCAGGTTCACCGCGATGACCATGCGCGCGCCCATGGCGCGGGCGGCGGAGACCGGGACGGGATTGACCAGCGCCCCGTCCATCAGCCAGCGCCCGCCGATCTTCACCGGCGTGAAGATGCCCGGGAGGGCGTAGGAGGCGCGGATCGCCTCCACGAAATCGCCGCGGGTGAGCCAGATCTCGTGGCCGGTGCCGAGCTCGGTGGCGATGGCGGCGAACACCACCGGGAGATCCTCGATGGAGACGCCGCCTACGTTGCGGCGCATCAGTTCCACCAGCCGGCGCCCGCCGATGAGGCCGGCGCCACCGAGGTTGAAGTCCAAAAGCCCCAGCACGTTGCGCTTGGTGAGGCTGATCGCCCAGTCCTCGAGGGCGTCAAGACGCCCCGCCGCCCAGATGCCCCCCACCACCGCGCCGATGGAGGTGCCGGCGATGACGCTGGGGCGAATGCCTTCCCGCTCCAGCACCTTGAGTACGCCGATGTGGGCGAAGCCGCGCGCGGCGCCGCCGCCCAGGGCAAGACCGATGGAGGGATGAGCGCCGCTGCCGGTTCGTGACGCGGGGCGCGAGGGGGTGTCGAGATCGGGTGGGGCCGTATCGGGGGCGAGGGTGTCGGCGGCACCGGCCGCGGTGTGGAGAGCGGGCTTTGGGCCGCCAGCCGGGCCGGTTCGCCAGTGGAGGGACTGAAACATGCACACCTCCCGTTGTGCCGCCGCAGCGACACCCCGAATCGCACATCGCCCCCCCAAAGGCTGCGCCCATCGAGGCGCGCGAACATGCTAGCGGGCAAGTACTAAAGTCTGGTGTCGGAAGCGTGGCACCCTATGGCACCTCTCGGCGCCGGGCGGCCGATGGCGCCTTGCCGAAATAACGGCGGAACTGGCGGTTGAAGGTGGAGAGGTCGCGGAAGCCGGCCTCGAACGCGAGGTCGGAGATGCGCCGGTGGGCGTGGAGCGGGTCCTCGAGCATCCGGCGCAGCCACTCCATGCGAAGTCGCGTGACGTAGGAAGAGAAGGTTTCGCCATCTTCCTCGAACAGGATCTGGACATAGCGCGGGCTGATCCCGAGCCGCGCGGCGATGGCTGTGGTGGAAAGTCCAGGCTGATGCAACGCGGCCTGCGTCGCCGCCTTCGCCGCCGCAAGGCGGGCGGCCCTGACGCTGGTGCGCGCCGGAGCTCCGTTCTTGTCGGCTTCTCCATTGATGGCAAGCGCGGCGAGTTGGGCGAGCTGCCCGGCGAGCACAATTCCCGTGACCGACGAGATGGCGGGTTGTTCCGCCACGAGGTCCGCATAGCTGAACATGAGGTCCAGCATGGGATTGCCGGCAGGAAGACGCGTGAGGTTGATGTCGTCCACGTTCGGCACCAGCGACCGCAGGAGGGCGCGCGACAACTGCACGGTGCGGAATTTCGTGTCCGGCTGAACGTGGGTGGCAGAGCGTTGACCCAGCGTCCAGATGCCGGTTTCACCGGCCCCGACCTCGAGCGTGCGGCCTGCCGGCGTGTCGACGCGATATGCCTTGGCCGGCCGGCAGATGCAGAAGTCGTCGATGCCATCGGACAACAGCGCATTGGTTCGTTGCGAGACCATGGCGCCGGAATGCCCGTGCGCGACCATCGCCCCGGGAAGCTGCAGGAAGCTGGCGGCGATGCCGAACGGATTGTCAGGAACGGGCGCAAGTTCGAGCCCGGTCAGAATGGGTCCGTAGTAATCGCGAACAAAGGCCATGCGTTCCGCCTCTGGCACGTCGGCGGTGTTGAACATCATGGGCCTGAGAACGTCAGCGTGCGTCATCGGAGCGGCGCTTGCCTGAGGAGCGGGAGAAGGACTTCTCCTCGTCTCCATGTCGTAAAGGGAGGGTCTGCGGTGAACCGCCCCGTCAGGATTGCAGGCGCTACGCCGGAACGTCAACTTTCGTGAGCAGCCGCCGTGGTCCGCTCCCGTTCTTCAGGGGGAATACTCCGCCATTTCGTCCGTTGCGCGGACACGGTGCGCGCAATGCCGAGAACGCACAGGGCCAATGGACGATAAGAGCTGGCGGTTCCGCCTTGCGAGGCCCCATCAGGGTGGTCAGGCCGAAGACGACCGCTTGCCGGCGCAGCGCGGGTGCCTGCAGCCCTATCCCCGCAAGCAGCGGGCCCGGCGCTGCGCCGGGTTGCCGCTTCAGCGGCCGAAGGCGGGAAACGACCAGCGCGCTTTCAGTGATCGTGCCCGTGGTCGTCCGCGTCGCCCTTGCCATAGACGGCGGCCGGATCGAAGCGCGGCGTGTCGCCGGTGAAGGCGAGGCGGGTGTCGGCGGAGGGCGCCGCGCCGAGCGGCACCGAGCGGTAGAAGCACGAGCGCCGTCCGGTGTGGCAGGCCGCGCCTGTGCCGCCCATCTCCACCTTGATGACGACCGCGTCCTGGTCGCAGTCGATCCGCATCTCGCGGACCTTCTGGGTGTGGCCGGAGGTCTCGCCCTTTTTCCAGAGCTTGCCGCGGGAGCGGGAGAAGTAATGCGCCTCGCCGGTGGACATGGTGAGGGCGAGGGCTTCCGCATTCATATGGGCGAGCATGAGCACCTCGCCGGTGGCCGCATCCACGGCGACGCAGGTGATGAGGCCGCTGGCGTCGAAGCGCGGAGAGAGAACTGTCTCCTCCTCCAGCGCCGCACCGGTGCCGGGGGCGGGGAAAGCGTAGGACGTGGCGTCGGCGCTCATGGATCGGCTCGCACGTAATGGCGCTCCCGCGCCGCAGGAGCGCCTTCGTGTCGGCGCCGCGCGGTCAGCTCTTGGAGCGCACCAGGGTGATGAAGCGCACCTGCTCCGCCGGGTCGTCCCGGAAGGCGCCGGTGAACTGGGTGGTGAGGGTGGAGACGCCCTGCTTGGTGATGCCGCGCATGGACATGCACATGTGCTCGGCCTCGATCATCACCGCCACGCCGCGGGGCTTAAGCCCGTCGTCCAGGGCATTGACGATCTGCGAGGTCAGATGCTCCTGCGTCTGCAGGCGGCGGGCGAAGATGTCCACCACCCGCGCGATCTTGGAGAGGCCGACCACGCGCTCCACCGGGAAATAGGCGATGTGCGCCTTGCCCACGAAGGGCACCATGTGGTGCTCGCAATGGGAGTGGAAGGGAATGTCCCGCAGCAGCACGAAATCGTCGAAGGTGCCGATCTCGCCGAAGGTGCGCTCCAGCAAGGCGTCGGCATCCTCGCCATAGCCGGAGAAGAGCTCGTCATAGGCCTTCACCACGCGCTTCGGCGTGTCCAGAAGGCCCTCGCGCGCCGGGTCCTCGCCAAGATAGGCGAGCAGCGTCTTCACCGCGGCCTCCGCCTCCGCCCGCGAGGGGCGCGGCGTGCCGTCGGACAAGGGGGGATGAACCTTGGGCAAGGGGGGAGCGCCATCCGGCGTCGCCGCCACGGCCTTCACATCCCCCGAGCGAATTTCGCCCGCCCGGATCTCGCCCGCCCGGATCTCGCCTGCCTTGCGCAGACGCTCTCGCTCTTCGTTCTCGGCCTGCGCCTTGAACAATTTGACCACCGCGTCCATGAGACCACCAACTCCGTTCGACCCGCGCCATGGACGCTGTGATCCATAAAACGCGGGAGTGTCACCGGTCGTCGGGCTACGCATGCGCGGTGTCGCTCAAACCGCGCCCCGCCGGACCTGCCGGCGGTGGCTTTGCCGTCCGTTCCTCACTCCGGGCCCGAACGCCGGGCCCAAGCTCCATGATGGGGCCGGGGATGCATTTTCGCAAGGCCGGCCCCCATATCGAGCCTTGTCTGCGACACCCTGTCGGGCGCGGCAAGACCGTGGCGGGGTCGCGTCTTTGCGTCCGTTGATCCCGTCTCTATATAAGAAGGCGAAGGGCGCGCCGATACGCCCGCGCCCTGGTGCGCAGCAGCGGCGCCCGCCCCATGGTCCGGGAATCTGCCCATGATCAACGACGTGTACAACGCCCGCATCCTGGCCCTCGCCGCGGAGATCCCCCGGCTCGGCCGGCTGGCGGCGCCGCAGGCGAGCGCGCGCGCCCATTCTCGGCTGTGCGGCTCGACCGTCACCATCGATCTGGTCATGGACGGCGACACGGTAACGGATTTCGCCCATGAGGTGCGCGCCTGCGCCCTCGGGCAGGCCTCATCCTCGCTGATGGCGCGCCATGTGGTGGGCGCGACGGCGGACGAGCTGCGCGCGGTGCGCGAGGCCATGTGGAAGATGCTGCGCGAGAACGGCCCGCCCCCCGCCGGCAACTGGGACGATCTGAAGGTGCTGGAGCCGGTGCGCGACTACAAGGCGCGCCATGCCTCCACCATGCTGACCTTCGATGCGGTGGTGGACGCCATCGGCCAGATCGAGGCTGCCCGCGGCCGCGCAACCGATGCAGCCGAATAACTCCACCCTCAGCCCTCCGCGCGCTCCAGACGTCGTGCCTCGATAGCGGTGATCGCCGCTTCCGCCGCGGCGTCGAAGGCGGCTTCCAGCGCGGCGTTGCTGCCGCGCAGGCCGGCCACCACCGCCCGGGACCATTCCACATAGGCGCGGGCGCGAGAGAAACTCCAGTCTTCGGGCGCATCCTCGGCCAGCGAGCGTAGGTTGCAGGTCTTGTCCGCGAGCTTGAGCACCTTGCCCCGCGCCGAAAGGTGCGGTGCATGGACGATCTGCAGACGCTTGCGCTCGGCCGGCTCAAGCGCCTTGTCGTCGGTCACCTCCATGACGAGCGCGGCCACGTCTGCGCCAAACGTGCTTTCGATCTCGGCCGCAGTCACGCCCTGGTCCTCCACCACGTCGTGGAGCAGAGCCGCCGCCACCAGCTCCGCGTCCGTCCCGCCGGTTGACTCGCTGACCAGCAGAGCGACCTCGGCCAGATGGTTCACGTAGGGCTGGGCGCGCCGTCCCTTGCGCCGCTGGTCGGTGTGGCGCAGCGTCGCGAAAGCGAGCGCGCGAACCACCAGGGCGAGCGGCGGGGCAGCGGTGTCGTCGGTGGGGACCGGGTCTGGCGTCATGCCACTCCTCGCGCGTCATCGGGCCACCTCCAGAGAGGAGGGCGCGCGGGTCGCCGGGACCAGCGGCCCCGACCTCGACATGAAGGCTGGATAGGCAGATGAGGGGCGCCAAGCGTGGCGTTTGTGAGGCGCCGCATGCCCCGGGCGTAGCGAGGTTCCAAGAGGCGGATATGGCGGGAGACAGCGGGACAGGGCTTTCGCGAACGCCAGCCGGGCGGGTTCGAGCCGCGCTCGGGCGGGGGCCGCGCCTTGCCCTGCGCGGGCTCATCCTGGTCTATCGATACACGCTCTCGTCCATCATGGGCCGGCAGTGCCGCTATCTGCCCACCTGTTCGGAATATGCCGAGGACGCGGTGATGCGGCACGGCGCGCTCGCGGGGTCGGTGATGGCGACCGCCCGCATCTGCCGCTGCCATCCCTGGGGCGGCCACGGCTACGACCCGGTGCCGGAGCGCCTGCCCGCCGACGCCCGCTGGTGGCGCCCGTGGCGCTACGGGGTCTGGCGCATGCCGCCCGAGGCGCCGGGCGCTCAGGACTGATCAGTTCCGGCGCACCGCCGAGGGCAGGGGCGTCGCCGTCGGCGCGCCGGGCGAGGGCGCTTGCGTCGGGGCGGACTGCGGGGCGGGCGGAACGGCGGGAGCGGCGGTGGCACCGGCGTCCGTCACCTTCAGCTCGGATTCCTTCAGCATTCGCTCCAGAGCCGCGAGGCGCTCGGCCGCGCGCGGCGAGAGCGTCACCGGCCGCTCGGATTCCGAAAGGCCGGGCACGTTCACCATGGGCGGCGGCTCCTCGATCTTCGGGATCGGCGAGGTCACGCCGGGGATCGGCTTGATCTCGATGCCCTGGTGGGCATAGGCCATCACTTTCTGCCACGTCATGGCCGGCAGCGAGCCGCCGGTCATCTTGTTCATCATCGCGTAGTCGTCGTTGCCGAACCACACGCCGCACACGTAATTGCCGGTGAAGGCCATGAACCACGCATCGCGATAGGCGTTGGTGGTGCCGGTCTTGCCCGCCACCTTGGCGTTGACGAGGCGTGCCCTGCGGCCGGTGCCGTTCTCCACCACGTTGTTCAGCATGTCGTTGATGTCGAACAGCTGCTGCTGCGGGATGATCTGGACGGGCTTGGGCGCATCGCGATCGAACCGCCAGACCACGTCGCCGTTGCCGATGCGCATCTCCACCACCGCGTGGGGGTAAACGCTCTTGCCGCCGTTGGCGAACACCGCATAAGCGGTGGTCATGTCGAACAGCGTCACCTCGGCGGCGCCGAGGGGCAGCGGCGCGCTGATGGGCAGCGGCGTCTTGATGCCCATCTGGTGGGCGAGGTCGACGATCCGCTTGCGGCCGAACCGCTCGGCGAGGCGCACGGCGACGGTGTTCAGGGAGTGCTGGAGCGCCGTCTTGAGCGTGATGGAGCCCATGTAGGAGCGCCCGTAGTTCTGGGGGCACCAGTTGCCGAGGCAGATGGGGGCGTCCTGCACGACGGTGGATGGCTTCATGCCGTTCATCAGCGCCACGGTGTAGACGAAGGGCTTGAACGATGAGCCGGGCTGACGTAAGGCGTCGGTGGCGCGGTTGAACTGGCTCTCGCCATAGTCCCGTCCGCCCACCATGGCGCGGAGCGTGCCGTTGGGCTCCATGAGCACGATGCCGCCCTGCTTGACCTTGTAGTCGCGGCCAAATTCGGCGAGCGAAGTCTCCAGCGCGGCGTCTGCCACCTTCTGGATGTTGGGGTCGAGGCCGGTACGGACGATGAAATTCCGCTCGATCACCGACGGCGGCAGCTGGTCCACCAGCTTTTTCACCTCGCCGAAGGCGTAGTCGAGATAATAGTCCGGCACCTCGTCGTCGCGTCGGTCCACCGGCGTCGCCGGGCTGCGCCGCGCGCCGAACACCTGGCCCTCGGTCATGAAGCCGGCTTCCACCAGATTGTCGAGCACGGTGGAGGCGCGGGCGCGGGCGGCGGGCAGGTTGATGTGCGGCGCGTATTTGGACGGCGCCTTGAAGAGTCCGGCGAGCATGGCCGCCTCGGCGAGGTTCACCTCCTTCACCGACTTGCCGAAATAATAGCGCGCGGCGGCATCGACGCCGTAGGCGCCGCCGCCGAGATAGGCGCGGTCGAGGTAGAGCTTCAGGATCTGGCTTTTGGTGAGGTGGGATTCGAGCCAGATGGCGAGGAAGGCTTCCTTGATCTTGCGCTCGATGGTGCGTTCGTTGGACAGGAACAGGTTCTTGGCGAGCTGCTGTGAGAGCGACGAGCCGCCCTGCCGCACGCCGCCCGCCCGCGCATTGGTGACAACGGCGCGGAAGGTGCCGGCGACGTCGATGCCCCAGTGGTCGTAGAAGCGCCGGTCCTCGGTGGCGAGCGTCGCCTTGATCAGGTGGTCGGGGATGTCTTCCAGCGGGATGGTATCGTTCTGCTTCACCCCCCGCTCGCCGATGGAATTGCCGTAGCGATCGAGGAAGGTGACGGCGAGCTCGGTGCGCTTCAGCCAGTCGTCGGAAGTCTCGCGGAAGGCCGGCATGGCGAGCGCAAGCATGGCGATGGCGCCGGCGGTGCCCAGCGTCAGGCCCTCGGATGCGGCGCCCACCGCCCAGCGCGAAACGCCGGTGAGGTTGAAGCGCTCGGTGAAGGCGGAATAGGCGGAGAACGTGCTGCGCGCGCGGGCGCCGAGGCTGAACAGCGTGCTGTCCAGCAGCGCGTCAAAATCGAGCATGAGGCCGCGCAGGCGCTCAAGGAGGGAGGAACGACGCTTCGGCTCGGTCACGCTTCTGGCCCGGTTGCGGCCCGGCGGGCATGGCCTGCCGCGCCGCCCCCCGCGTCGCGTCGCCCGTCCGTGGCTCCTGCCCCCTCTATAGCGCGGGCGGCGCGTCCGCGCGAGCCACCCGGCGGGTGCAAGGCGCCCGTCACGCAGCCGTGAGCCACATTACCGAACCTTAATGCCTTAGCCAGACTGCCGTAACGCGCCAGCTTCTAGCTTGACCCTCGATCCTGCCGGGACAGGCAGATTCGAGCAGCAACCAGAGAGACGCGAACGCCCATGACCCGCTCCGACAACACCTCCTCCGTGACGAAGCGCCATCGCCGTACCCTTCTCGCCGGGGTCGTCGGCCTCGCGCTCGCCGGCGTCGTGGCCGGCCAGTTCGTGCCGCCCGTGGGCGGTCCCGCCCTCGCCCAGATCACCACCGCCCAGCCCGCCGGCACCTTCTCCTTCGCCGACATCGTCGAGAAGGTCTCGCCTGCCGTGGTCTCGGTGAAGGTGAAGAAGGACGGCGGCGACCAGATGGCCGGCGGCGACAATTTCGGCGGCAACGTTCCGCCCCAGATCGAGGAATTCCTGAAGCGCTTCGGCTTCGGCGAAGGCCGCGGCCCCGGCATGGGCCCCGGCGGCCCGGGCATGGGCCCGCGCGGCGGCATGGGTCCCCGCGGCGAGCGTCCGGTGGTCGGCCAGGGCTCCGGCTTCATCATCTCCGCCGACGGCTATGTGGTGACCAACAACCACGTGGTGGACGGCGCCGACGAGGTCGATGTGACGACCACCGACGGCAAGGAGTTCGTCGCCAAGGTCATCGGCACCGATCCGCGCACCGACGTGGCCCTGCTCAAGATCAACAACGTCACCAACCTGCCGTGGGTGAAGCTCGCGGACGGCGCCCCGCGCGTCGGCGACTGGGTGATCGCGGTGGGCAACCCGTTCGGCCTCGGCGGCACCGTGACCGCCGGCATCGTCTCGGCCCGCGGCCGCGACATCGGCTCGGGTCCCTACGACGACTTCATCCAGATCGACGCCCCCATCAACCGGGGCAATTCGGGCGGCCCGACCTTCTCGCTCAACGGCGAAGTCATCGGCATGAACACCGCCATCGTCTCCCCGTCGGGCGGCAACGTGGGCATTGCCTTCGCCATTCCTTCCGAGACGGTGAAGACCGTGGTGACCCAGCTGCGCGACAAGGGCACCGTGGCCCGCGGCTACATCGGCGTGCAGATCCAGCCGGTGACCGACGAGCTCGCGTCCGGCCTCGGCATCAAGGACGCCGAGGGTGCCCTGGTGGCGCAGGTGCAGCCGAACACCCCCGGCGCCAAGGCCGGGCTGAAGGCCGGCGACGTGATCGTGAAGGTCAACAACGAGCCCATCAAGGAGGCTCGCGAGCTGACGCGCAAGGTGGGCATGATGAAGCCCGGCACCGAGGTCAATCTCGCGATCATCCGCGAGACCAAGCCAGTGGACGTTAAGCTGGTGCTCGACCAGATCCCGAACGATCAGGTCGCGTCGCGCACCAACGCCCCGCAGAGCGAGGACGACAGCGCCGGCGGCAAGGACCTGCCGCGCCTCGGCCTCCAGCTGGCACCGTCCAAGAGCGTTCAGGGCGCCGGCGGCGAGGGTGTGGTCGTGACCGGGGTTGACCCCTCCGGCGCCGCGGCCCAGCGCGGCTTCAAGACCGGCGACGTGATCCTGAAGGTGGGCGACAAGACCGTCGCGACCCCCAAGGACGTGCGTGACGGTCTCGCCGCCGCCAAGGCCGAGAACCGCAAGGCGGTGCTGATCCAGGTGAAGAGCGGCGAAGGCGTGCGCTTCGTCGCCATCTCCCTGGAAGGCAAGGCCAAGGGCTGACGCCGATCGAGATCGGCGGGGCGCTTGCGCCCGAAGCCAATCATCGTGCCGGCGGCCCCCGCCGGCACCGGACCACCGGACCCGAGGCGGATGTTCGCCATCGCCCCTGACGCCGCTTCGGCTCCGCAGGCGCGGGAAGCTCCAGAGGGCTTCCCGCGCCGCTTTTTTTTGGTCGAGCGCTCGCGCTCCGGACGGTCGGATCGCAGCGAGGGGAAGCCGGCGGCCAATCGGGTGCCTTCGCCGCGGCGGATTTCGGAACGCTCTGGCATCGCGGGCTCTTCCGCCGGCGTCCCGCGCTCCACATCGGTGCCCGCCGCCGCCTTCCCCTGACCGCAAGGTGAGCTAGAGTGATGACAGCGATTCTCGATCCAGGTCCCCTCTCCGCCATGCGCCTCCTCCTCGTCGAGGACGACCGCGACGCCGCCGACTATCTGCGCAAGGCCTTCCGCGAGGCCGGCCACGTCGTGGACCACGCCGCAGACGGCGAGGAAGGCCTCGCCCTTGCGCTTGACGGCAAATACGACGTGATGGTTGTGGACCGCATGCTCCCCGCCCGCGACGGCCTCTCGCTGGTCGCCGAGCTGCGCGGCCGCGGGCATACGACGCCGGTGCTCATCCTCTCGGCGCTGGGGCAGGTGGACGACCGGGTGCAGGGCCTGCGCGCCGGCGGCGATGACTACCTGCCCAAGCCCTACGCCTTCACCGAGCTTCTGGCGCGGGTCGAGGCGCTGTCGCGGCGGGGTGTCTCCCAGGGCGCCGAAACGGTCTACAAGGTCGCCGACCTCGAACTCGACCGCCTCGCCCACCGCGTGACCCGCTCGGGCAAGGAGATCCAGCTCCAGCCGCGGGAGTTCCGCCTGCTGGAATATCTCATGCGCTACGCCGGGCAGGTGGTGACCCGCACCATGCTGCTGGAGAATGTGTGGGACTACCACTTCGACCCGCAGACCAACGTGATCGACGTCCACGTTTCCCGCCTGCGCTCCAAGATCGACAAGGGCTTCGACGTGCCGCTGATCCACACCGTGCGGGGCGCCGGCTACATGGTGCGGGCGGGGCTGGTGTGAGCGAGCGGGCACGGGTCTTTGCGGAGGGCGCGGGCCAATGAGTCCCCTCGGCCACGCCGCCCGCCTCGTGCGCACTACCGCCTTCAAGCTGCTGGCGGCCTATCTGGTGGTGTTCGCGGTGTTCGCGGTGTCGGTGATCGTCTACACCGCCTGGCACACCCGCGAGCTGATCCAGGGGCAGGTGGCGGACGATCTCGACCGCGAGGTGCGCTTTCTCTCCGACCAATACCGCATCGGGGGCATCCAGCGCCTCGTCTATGTCATCGACAGGCGCACACGGCGGCCGGGCTCCTCCATCTACATGCTGGCGAATTTCCAGGGCGAGGTGCTGGCCACCAACGTTTCGGACCTGCCCATCGGACTGCTGGACCGTCCCGGAACGCGCTTCACCACCTACAACCGGCCGGATGATCCGGGCACCAACATCCACGTCGCCTTCGTGCAGGCCATGATCCTGCCCGGCGGCTACCGCCTGCTGGTGGGCCGCGACATTGAGGAGCGCGACACGCTGCGCGACCTGGTCGCCCGGCCGGCGCAATGGGCTGTGCTGCTCATCGTCGTGCTGGGCCTCGCCGGCGGCGTGTTCGTCACCCGCCGCGTCCTCAAGCGCATCGATTCCATGACCGCCACCGCCGAGACCATCATGGCCGGCAACCTTTCCGGCCGCCTCGCCATGATGGGCACGGAGGACGAATTCGACCGCCTTGCCCACTCGCTCAACGCCATGCTGGATCGGATCGAGGGCCTCATGCAGGGGCTCAAGGAGGTATCGGACAACATCGCCCACGATCTGAAGACCCCGCTCACCCGTCTGCGCAACCGCGCCGAGGAGGCCCTGCGCTCTGCCCGCACGGAAGACGACTGGAGGGCCGCGCTGGAGACCACCATCGAGGAGAGCGACGGCCTCATCCGCACCTTCGACGCCTTGCTGATGATCGCCCGGGCCGAGGCGGGGCAGGGGCGGGCGACCATGGGCGACGTGGACCTCGCCGAGATCGCCGTGGCGGTGTCCGAGCTCTACGAGCCCCTGGCGGACGAGCAGGGCCTGGACCTCGTGGTGGAGACCCAGCCGGTGACGGTGCACGGCGTGAAGGAACTGCTGGCCCAGGCGCTCTCCAACCTCATCGACAATGCCATCAAATACGGCCGGCCCACCGGCGGCGGCCGCGGCCGCATCGCCGTCAGCCTGCGCCGGGAGGGGCCCGATGCGGTGCTCGCCGTCGCCGACACCGGCCCGGGCATCCCCGCCTCGGAGCGGGAGCGTGTGGTGGAGCGCTTCGTGCGGCTGGAGGTGAGCCGCACGCGCCCCGGATCCGGCCTTGGCCTGTCGCTGGTGGGGGCCGTCGCGCGCCTGCACGGGGGCAGCCTCACCTTCGCCGATAACGCGCCCGGCCTCGTCGCACGCCTCGTTTTGCCAACGAAATGACTGGGGACCGTGAGCCGAGCCGACGTTGGGGCCCGCGCGACGGCGTTAACCCCGCAGGGTGGCGCATCAACGCGCGGTTAACCGCGCGCCCGCAGGCGCACCCGAGCTTTGCTGCGCCTACGAAAGAGGGCTTGCGCGACGCAAAACGCTGGTGCCTTTAATCTGGACCATGCTTTGGCCCCTGGAACCGGATTCGGCCGAACGGCCCCCTTTTGCCCTGCTGATGCGGGAGGCGCCGGTCCTCACCGATGTCGAGACGGCAAAGATTAAGCTTTCCAACGTGACGGATGCGCTGTCCGCGCACGACCGCGCCGCGCTCGCCGCGGTGTTTGACCGTGCCCCGCGGGCCCGCGATGTTTGCCTCGGCGTCATGGAGGGTTCGCCCTTTCTCACGGAGGTGGTGCGCGCCGAGCCAGAGCGCCTGCTGCGTGTCCTGTCTCGTCCGCCCCATGCCCATCTCGCCGCGCTGATCGAAGCCGCCACCGGCTGCGCGCATGCAAGCGAAGCTGAGGTGTTGCGTGCCTTGCGCCGCATGCGGGCGGAGGCGGCGCTGCTCATCGCCCTCGCCGATATCGGCGGCGTGTTCTCGCTCGTGGAGGTCACTGCGGCTCTGACCGACGTGGCGGATGCTGCGGTCCGCACGGCGCTCGCGTACCTGCTCAGCGAGGCGGTGCGGAACGGGCGGCTCTGCGTGCCGGATCCTGCGGATCCGCAGGCCGGCTGCGGCCTCGTCATCATCGCCATGGGCAAGCACGGCGCCCGGGAGCTGAACTACTCCAGCGACATCGATCTCATCGTCGTCTACGACCGCGACCGGGCCCAGCTCTGCGCCGACGTGAGCGCCTCGCCCTTTTTCGTGAAGATCACCCAGGGGCTTGTGCGCCTGCTGCAGGAGCGGACGGCCGACGGTTATGTCCTGCGGGTGGATCTGCGGCTGCGGCCTGATCCCGGCTCGACGCAGGTCGCGCTCTCCACCGCTTCGGCGCTGGCCTATTACGAGCGGGAGGGCGCCACCTGGGAGCGAGCCGCCTACATCAAGGCGCGCACGGTGGCCGGCGACTTCGAAGTGGGGCGGCAGTTCCTCGCCGACCTGTCCCCCTTCGTGTGGCGCCGCGTGCTGGACTTCCAGGCCATCGCCGACGTGCACGCCATGAAGCGCGAGATCCACGCCTTCCGCGGCCATGACGTGGTGGCGGTGGAAGGGCACAATGTGAAGCTCGGGCGCGGCGGCATCCGCGAGGTGGAATTCTTCGTCCAGACCCAGCAGCTGATCGCCGGCGGGCGCGATCCGCTCCTTCGCACCTCGCGCACGCTCGACGCCCTCGATGCGCTGACCGAGCATCGCTGGATCGAGCCCAAGGTGCGCGACGAACTTGCGGAAGCGTACCACTTCCTGCGCCGGGTGGAGCACCGCATCCAGATGATGGCGGATGCCCAGACCCACGCCCTGCCCGACACGCGGGAGGCCATGGAGGCGTTCGCCCGCTTTATGGGCTATGCCGACCGCGATGCCTTCGCCGCCGCGCTGGTCGCCCGCCTCACCCTGGTGCAGGGGCATTATGCGCAACTTTTCGAGGACGCGCCGCCGCCGGCCGTGCTCGACGCCGCCCTCGTGTTTCCGCCCGACGAGAACGACCGCCAGACCCTCGCCGCCCTCGCCCGGCTCGGTTTTCGCGACCCGGCCGCAGCGAGCGCCATCGTGCGGCGCTGGCTCGCCGGCACCCCGCGGGCGCTGAGGGGCGAGACGGCGCGCGCCCATCTCGCGCGCATCGTGCCGCTGATGCTGGAGGCGCTGGCCCGCGGCGGCGACCCCGACGGGGCGCTGATCGCTGCCGACGGCTTCCTCGGCGATCTGCCCGGTCCCCACCTCCTCGCCGCCCTTGGCCGGCATCCCGATCTGGTGCGCCTTCTCGCCACCATCCTCACTGCCGCGCCGCGCCTCGGGGAGACGCTGGCGCGCCGCCCCTCCCTCGCCGATGCGCTGCTCGATCCCGCCTTCTTCGATGTCCTGCCCGACGAGGCGAGCCTCACCACCCGGCTCGACGCCCTTCTCGACAGTGCGGCCACCGACGAGGAAGAGCTCGATCGCGTCCGCCGTTTCCGCCAGGAGCAGCACGTTCTCATCGGCGTGCGCATCGCCTCGGGCACCTTGCCGGCGGCGCGGGCGGGAGAGGCCTATGCCCGCCTGGCCGAGGTCATCATCCGCGCCCTGCACAAGCGTGTGGGAAACCGCTTCCGCGCCGCCCACGGCACCATTGCCGGCGCGCAGACGGCGGTGCTCGCCATGGGCAAGCTGGGCGGGCGGGAGATGACGGCCGGCTCCGACCTCGACCTGATCGTGCTGTACGATTTCGACGCCGACGCCGATCCCACGTCCGATGGGCCGCGCCCGCTCGTCGGCGCGCAATACTTTGCCCGGCTGACCCAGCGCCTCGTCACCGCTTTGACCTCCCTCACCAACGCCGGCAAGCTCTACGACGTGGACCTGAGGCTGCGCCCGTCCGGCCGCTCAGGCCCGCTGGCGACACGGCTGTCCTCCTTCGCCGCCTACCAGCGCGCCGACGCCTGGACCTGGGAGCACATGGCGCTGACCCGGGCGCGGGTGATCGCCGCGCAGCCGGGCTTCGGCGGCGTGGTGCGCGGCGTCATCGGCTCGGTCATGGCGCAGCCGCGCGATCGGCGGCGGCTCGCCGGCGACATTCTCGACATGCGTCGCGCCATCGCCGCAGAGAAGGGCGAGGACGACCACTGGAATCTCAAGCACGCCGCCGGCGGGCAGGTGGATGTGGAGTTTCTCGCCCAGTATCTCGTGCTGGCGCACGCCCATGCCTTTCCCGAGATCGTCGACACCGCCACCGCCCGCGTCCTGGTCTGCGCCGAGCGGCTCGGACTGTTGACGCCGGAGGATGCGCACATCCTGCTGCGGGCGTGCCGGCTCTACCAGGACCTGACCCAGGTGCTGCGCCTGTCGGTCGACGCCCATGTGGTGCCGGCGGACGCGAGCCCGGCCCTCAGGGCGCTGCTCGCCCGCGCCGGAGAGATGCCCGACTTCGCAACGCTGGATGCCGACCTCGCCGACACGCAGGCGAAGGTGCGCGCCATCTTCGAGCGCATCCTGGAGACCGCGGCGGGCTGAGCGCGGCACGCTAGCGGCCCGGCGGCGCGCCAGCCACATACTGGATGGCGCGGTGGATCAACTCGGCGAGATTGGTGGCGCCGAGCTTGGCCTTGAGCTGCGAGCAGGTGTTGGCCACCGTCTTGTAGCTCACGCCCAGGTCATCGGCGATCTGTCCATAGGCCTTGCCTTCGGCCAGAAGGGCCAGGGCCTGCAGCTCGCGCGGCGTCAGATCCGCCAGCGCGCCGGTGCGTCCGCGGGTGCCGAGGATGGCCACCTCCAGGGCGAGGTCCGGACTGATGTAGGGCTGGCCGCGACGCACCTTCTCGAAGGCGTCGATGAGATCGGCCGCCGACGTATCCTTGACCAGATAGCCCGTCGCGCCCGCCTCCAGCGCCCGGCTGGCGATGACCGGATCGGAATGCATGCTGAAGACCAGGATGGGCATGCGCGCCGCCTGCGCCCGCAGCCGGCGCACCAGAGCAAGGCCGGCGAGGCCGCTGCCGTTCAAAGCGAGGTCGACGATGACCATGTCCGGCCGCTGGCGGCGGAACGCGCGATAGCCGGCGATGGCGCTCTGGGCTTTCACAAGCTCGCAGGTGCCGCTGTCTTCCAGCAGGATGCGGCAGCCCTGCAGCACGATGGGGTGGTCGTCGATGATGAGGACGCGGGTCATGGCGTTCGGATCGCCTCCCTGTGCCGGGGGTGGACGGGAAGGGTGACTGCGAGACGGGCGCCTATGTCCGCGCCGCGGTCGAAACGGCAGGTGCCGCCGAGCGCGCGGACCCGTTCGCGGATGCCGCCGAGGCCCAATCCCTCAACCACCATAGGGGGTGGGCCTGAGCCGTCGTCGGTCACCGTCAGGGCGAGCGTGCGCGTCTCGCCCGCGCCGGTCTCCGCGACCTCGACTCGGATGGTGTGCGCGTCACCGTGCCGAAGGGCATTGGTGACGGCCTCCTGGATGCAGCGATAGAGGCTGGCGAGCGGCGAGGAGCATCTGAGCGCGGTTCGCACCGATCACCTCGAAGCCCTCGCTACGGGGAGTGTCAGGAATTTCGTGTGGGGGCGGTCATGATGGACCCTATGGAGGTTCCCGATGGCCCGACGCAAAGCCCCCCGTATTCCTGACGAACTGCTGGACCAGTTGCTGGCCGGTGCCGATCCCAAGACGGCCTTCGACACCAATGGCCTGCTCGACGATCTGAAGAAGGCGCTGGCCGAGCGCGCCCTGAACGCCGAGATGGACCATCAC